>CBHWDN010000005.1:0-185931 GCA_966112585.1 uncultured Gemmatimonadaceae bacterium | reverse complement strand
CCAAAACCCAACCGCGCTATGACCCAACAACAGCGTTTATCTGTAATATTAACCATGGGGGCAACAACAATGGTTTGTCCCCCGCTTTTCTGTAGTCTCACATCTCAAGTCAGCAGTCGTCTCAGAGCGCCGTTGAGTTAGCGTCGTCGAGTTAGCGTCGTTGCAGTTAGCGTAGTCGCAGTTAGCGCAGTTACTACGCTTCAACCCCAAGGAGCCGACGAGCTCTTCGGATCGCCCCTCTCGCAGCATCCACCTCTTCGCTCTTCACCGCCGCTCCCGGCACCGCACTTTTCAATCGCTGTTCGAGGCGCTTTCGCACCAACGATCCGCGCGATAGCAGCCCACCTGCAAACGCCACCGGAATCGCTGCGCGTTCATCGGTAAAGCACCGCCGCGCCAACGTGCGCACATGCAGGGCGAGATCTTCCACGCAGAACGAGATCAACGCATTCGCACGCAAGTCTCCACCCGCGGCGACCTGCATCACCACCGGTGCGAGTTGTGCGAGCGCACCTGGCGTCGCGTTCGCGGCCCACGGAATCAGATCTTCGAGCGACTCGAGTTCGAGTGCGGTGAGAACTGCACCGGTCAGTGCTGTCTCCGGTTCGCGACCATCATGCGCGGCAGTGATCACGCTCAGTGCGCGCTTGCCAAGCCACGCGGCGCTGCCTTCGTCGCCCACGTTCGGGCCCCAGCCACCGCAGCGCTCGAGCTTTCCGTCGGGACCGCGTGAGAATGCGACGGATCCCGTACCCGCGATCAGCAGCACGCCAGCGGAATCGCCGAACGCATCGTCCATCGCGATGGTGGCGTCGGCTTGCACCGAGACATCGTCAGCGATGCGACGCTGCGCGAGCGCGGCCCACAACGCCTGCGCGGCGCGTTCCTGACCGGCACCAGCCACGCCGACCACGCACACTGCCGGACGCGTTTCCGTGCGTTCGGCCTGCGCCAACGCTTCGCCGATCAGCGCCTTGATGATGTCGGCCGCAACGCCTTCCTGACCGGGGCGGAGCGCGCTGGCGCCGCCTTCCACGCGGGCGAGTACGGTTCCGTTCGCATCCGCCAATACCACGCGGGTGCGGCTCCCACCGCCGTCCACTCCAACGACAAGGGGTGTTGGGTCGAGGGGACCTGCGCTCATCTCCGGCTCTCCTGGGGCGCCGCAAGCGGCGCGTGAGTAAACGACGACAACATTCCGGTCACAAAGGTAAGCGTGGTGCCGATCAACACGTACCACGGCCAGGCGATCGACGCCACTCCACTCAGTGTGGGGGACAGGGCGGGGAAGGCGGCAATAAGCGGCTTCGCAAAAACGATGAACGCCATCGCAAAGATGCCCACGCTCATGCCCGTGATGGCATCACGCTGATTCGCGCGATCCCAGAACAGGCCGAGAAAGAATCCACCCAGCAAACCGCCCTGCGTGAACGACGCGATCGACAGCGCGATCACCACCACGGGCGTACCCTGCTCCTTGAAGAGCAATGCGCCAAAGGTGAGCACCAGCCCCCAACCGAGCGCGAACAGCTTCCCCACCTTGAGCGTGCGCGGATCGTCTGGCGCGCGCTTGGTCAGCGGCAGATAGATGTCGTGCGTGGATGCGGCCGCGAGCGCATTGATCGCGCCCGAGTGCGTGCTCATCGTGGCCGCCACGATCGCCGCGACAATGAGACCCAGCAGGCCATGCGGCATTCGCTCGATGATGAACGTCGGAAAAATGGCATCCGCGGCGCTGAAGGGCTTGCCGCCGTACAACACCCAGAGGCCAAGTCCGACGAACAGGAACAGCGTCATCTGCGCAAACACGGCAAACCCGCTGCCGATGATCGCACGCTGGGCATCACGCAACGACTTGCTCGACAGCAGGCGCTGCACGATGAGCTGATCGGCGCCATGGGACGCCATCGCCAGGAAACCACCGCCAATCAAGCCGGCGAACATCGTGTGCGGACGATCGAAGCCGGTGTACCAGTCGATCACCTGCAGTTTGCCCGCCGCCGACGCCTGGCTGACAATTGCGCTCCAACCACCATCGACCGACTTGCCAATCAGCACCAGCGCCGAGATTCCGCCAAACAGGTAGATGCTCGCTTGCAGCAGCTCGGTCCACACCACCGCCTTCATACCACCGCGGTATGTGTAGATCACCGTCAGCAACCCGAGCACCAGAATGGCCGTGGGCATCGCGTATTCCTTCGGCAACACCGGGCCAATGATCAACGCGACCGGAATGGCCGTGGCAAATACACGAACCGCATCGGCCATCGCGCGCGTGATCATGAACACGATGCTCGTAAAGCGTCGTGCGCCCAATCCGAATCGCGTCTCGAGTAGCGCATACGCCGTCACCAGATTGCCGGCGAAATAGCGCGGCAACAACGTCTGGGCCACCACGATGCGTCCGAGGATGTAGCCGGCCACCACCTCGAGAAAGCCGAGATTGCCGAGGTACGCGAGCCCGGGAATCGAAATGAACGTGAGCGCTGAGGTCTCGCTCGCAACGATCGAAAAGAGGACGGCCCACCACGGAATGTTGCGCTCGGCCACGAAATAATCGGTCGCGTTCTTCTGCGTGCGACCGATGTACATCCCAAGTGCGGTGGTGCTGCCGAGATAGATCAGCAGCACCAGCAGGTCGAGGAGATTAAAGCGTCCCGTCATGCAATGACGTACGCCTCCATCGCGAAGTATTCCGCCAGGCCCAGATCATCGAGCTGACGCGCGGTGGTTTTGTTGCGCTGTTCGACGCGCTGCCAGAACTCACGTTCGTCCTGGCCGGGGAAGGGCGCCGAGTCCTTCTGCGACTGATGCTTGAAGATCGCCTGGATCTTGAGCGTCAGTTCTTCCTGTGACAGCGGCACCAGTACGGTCGCTTCAGTCACGGGCCACTCCTGCCAGGCACCGCGATAGAGCCAGATCTCCGGACGCGAGGCGGCGTTCGAACCGCTGTACACCTCCTCCACCGCGAGATCGATCGCTTCCTTGCACATGCGGTGTGTGCCATGCGGATCGGACAGGTCGCCGGCCACGAAGATCAAGTCGGGCTGCAGTTCGCGCAGCAAATCGGCAACAATGGCAACGTCGGCCGGTCCGATCGGATCCTTGCGCACCTTGCCGGTCTGATAGAAGGGCAGGTTGAGGAAGCGCGCGTTCGCACGCGAGAGTCCCATGACTTCAATGCCGCTTACCGCTTCCGATTCGCGGATGATGCGCTTCAAGTCCTGCACCTCGGCGATGTCCACTTCGCCAGCCTGCTTGCGTGCAAGGAACGCATCGACCGTATCCGCCAGTGTGCGCACGCTGGACTGCACGCCTTCGCCACCCAGACGCTCGGAGTCGAGTCGCACCAGGAAGTCCATGTAGCGACGCACATCATGATCGAACACGGCGATGTTGCCGCTTGTCATGTACGCCACGGTCATGTCATTCGCGTTCTCGACGAACTTGCGCAAAATACCACCCATCGAGATGACATCGTCATCGGGATGCGGTGAGAAGCAGATCGTCTTGAGATTGCGTGGCAGTTTGCTCTTGCCGCGAATCTTGTGTCCCAGGATGTTGAACACGAGTCCGTTCACGGCGCCCGGCGTTCCATGCTGCGCGACAAGACTCGACAGCGAGTTCTCGGCGTAGTCGTGCTGCGTGAGCTTGAGGATCGCCTTCCCGGTCTTCGCGGCGAGCCACGTGACGGCGCGCACTGCGAGTCCTTCCTCCCACACGACTTCATCGATCAGCCACGGCGCGGCCACACGCGTCAGATCCGCCGCGGCTGCATCGTCAACGTAGAACGTCGTGTTCGAGTGGCGTTGCAGGAACGTCGCCGCCACCGCACGATCGATCTCCCCTTCCAGTGAGCGCTTCACAATCGCCGACTTGTGCTCGCCCGTTGCGAGAATCGCGATCTCTCGCGCGCCCATGATGGTCGCAATGCCCATCGTGATCGCTTCGCGCGGCACATTCTCTTCGCCAAAGAAATCGGCGGCCGCGTCGCGGCGCGTGATCGAATCGAGATGCACCAGGCGCGTACGACTCGCTTCACCTGAACCCGGCTCGTTGAAGCCAATATGGCCCGTCTTGCCGATACCAAGCAGCTGGAAGTCGATACCACCCGCCGCAACGATCGCGGCTTCGTACGCCGCGCACGCGGCATCGACGTCGGCGCGGGCAAGCGCGCCATCGGGGATGTGCACATTCGCCGCATCAATGTCCACGTGTGAGAAGAGATTCTCCCACATGAAGCGGTGATACGAGTGAATGCTGTCCGGACGCATCGGGTAGTACTCGTCGAGATTGAACGAGACCACGTTTCGGAAACTCAGGCCTTCGTCCTTGTGCAGACGAATCAGTTCGCGATACACACCGATTGGGGTCGATCCCGTCGCCAGCCCAAGCACCAGGGTGCGGTTGGCCGCGGCGCGTTCGCGAATGAGTGTGGCGATGCGTTGCGCAACCACCGACGCGAGTTCGCCGTGATCGGAGACAATGACAGTGGGAATGCGTTCGCGGGCAGTTCCCGTGACTCCGGGATGTGCGAACGGCGACCGACTGACGCGCGCAGGCCCGCCACTCTCGGAGAGCGCGCGGGCCTGGATGGCGTCAGTGGCCGCCGGAGTGACCGAGGCCAATGACATGAGACTGGAGTGTGTTGAAAGTACAGGCGCCCGCGCGGGCGCCAGATGCTGCAAACGGAATTACGCCGAGAACGAGCTGCCGCAGCCGCAGCCGCCGGTGCTGTTCGGATTCTTGAACGTGAAGCCCGAGCCCTGCATCGACGTGACGTAGTCGATCGTCGTGCCGCTCAGGTACTGAGCCGAGAACGGATCCACGAACACCTTGATGCCCTCGACCTCGAGCGTCATATCGTCGTCCGCGCTCTTGTCCTCGATCACAAGGCCGTACTTGAAGCCGCTGCAGCCGCCCGGCATCACCGACACGCGCAGGCCACCCTGCTCGGCAGTCACGCCCTCGGCTTCCATGAACTTGCGAACTTCGGTTGCCGCCACAGCGGTCAGAACCACCGCGACGTCCGGCTGCTGCATCGTGCTCATCGTGCTCCTCCGAGACGGCCGGTCCAAAGACCAGCCTGTAGGACCCGATCATCGCGCCTCCGTCGCCCTCGCGAACGGAACGCCGGATGATCCCGGGTCGAGCTGAACGAAAAATAGCGAGTGGATCGCTCCCCTTGCAAGAAACACCAGTCGAACCCGAGGGATCCGACCCCGGTTTCCCGGTCGGTCTATCGACCCGCACCGCGAGACGCTCCGCGGTTGACTCCGACCCCCATATCCTCCATCGCCGACACCACAGCGTCAGCAAGGGAAATCCGGACACCGTTGATCTTGGTGTTGTTTCGGGTGGGGTTCACGCGATTGGTCAAAAGCAGGACGAACGTTTTGTGAGCGGGATCCATCCAGAGGGAGGTCCCAGTGAATCCGGTATGCCCGAAGGCCACTGAGGGCATCTTCCGGCCGGCCGAATTGCGTCCGGTGGGCGTTTCCCATCCGAGCGCACGCCGGCTGACCACCGTGTCCTGCACATGGATGAACCGCGCCACGGTGGCCGAGTCGAAGACACGCACGCCGTCCAGCGTGCCGTAGTGCAGGTACATCCGGGCGAATCGCGTCAGGTCGCGGGCGCTCGAAAACAGCCCCGCATGCCCCGAAACGCCGCCCAATCGCGAGGCGTTCTCGTCGTGCACCTCGCCCCGGAGCTTGCGACCGCGCCACGAATCCTGCTCGGTGGGCGCGATGTGCGAGAGCCAGGAGGCGGGCGGCAGGTAGCGCGTGTCGCTCATGCCGAGCGGTGCGAAGACGTGCGTGGTGTCGTACTGCGCGAGCGGTTCGCCGGAGACACGCTCAACCAATTTCCCGAGCAGAATGAACCCCAGATCGCTGTAGACGAACCGGACGCCGGGTGTCGTGTCGGGAGAGGTTGCGAAGAGCTGCGTCGCCGCCTCCTCAGGGGTGGACGATTCCTTGTAGAGGGCGCGCCACGCCGGCAGTCCTGAGTTGTGCGACAGCAGGTTGCGCACGGTGATGCGACTCGCGCCGGGCGCCTTCCACTCGGGGAGGTAGCGCACGACCGGCGAGTCGAGCACGACGCGACCGCTGCCCACCAGTTGAATCATCGCGCTCGTCGTGCCGATGACCTTGGTGAGTGATGCGAGGTCCCACACCGTGCGGTTGGTTGGGCGCGTGGCGTCGGCGCTGTCGAGTCGGCCAACGCCATACTCGGCAATCACACCGTCGGCGGTGCCAACAACAGCGTAGGCACCGGGAAAGGCGCTGTCGGCGATCGCACGATCGAGCACCGCACGCATGCTATCGCGCACGGCTCGTGCAGTGGCTGGAGTGACGCCGCCAGGGGATGCGCTGCTACCACTCGCGGCAGCACAGCCGGAAACGCACGCGATCGCGATGGCCGCGACGAGTCCGGCACCGCGCAGGACGCGAGTCGACTCGGCCCGCTTGAGAAAGCGGTGGTCGGGTGCGTTGTTGTGAAGGCGGGCCCGCCGGGCGTGGGGGAACGTGAAGCTCATGTGTTCGCGGAAGGAGTGCGCGAGTGGTCGCGCCCGAAACCTACGGAGAAAACGCGTGAACGGGACTTGGAGACTGGCAACGCTGGCCCTGCTGGTGCTGACGGCATGTGGACAGCGGCCCAATCAGGGACCGGTTCCCGACGACGGCGATCAGGTGGGTCCCATGGTGGGACGCCTGCGTGATCGTAAAGTTCGCCCCGGGATCACCGTGCTGCTCGATGATAGCATCAAGCTGATTCGCGGCAAGCGCGTTGCGCTGTTTACGAATCAGACCGGTGTTGACGAACGCGAGCGCCGCTCGGTGGACTTGCTCTACAGTGACAAGCGCGCACTCGCGGCGAATGTCAAACTGGTGAAGCTGTTTGCGCCAGAGCATGGCGCGCTTGGCACCGCTGATCGCACCAATCTCTCCGACGAGACGGACGCGAAGACGGGGCTCAAGGTGTACTCGCTGTATCAGCAGCGCACGATGCCCCCTCCCGATTCGCTGCTGCAGGATGTCGATGTGCTGATCGTCGATCTGCAGGACATCGGCACACGTACGTGGACGTATGTCGGCGTCATGCTGTACAGCATGCAGGCGGCAGAGAAGCGCGGCATCCCGGTGCTCGTGCTCGATCGCCCCAATCCGCTCTCCGGTACAAGCGAAGGCCCGCTCCTCGACTCGACGCTCGCCAATGCCGCCTATCCGGGGCCCGGCAGCGGCAGCACGAACGGCTTCGCGCTCTATCCAATGCCGCTTCGTCACGGGCTCACGATGGGTGAGATGGCGCGCCTCTTTCAGGCGCAGCTCAAGATGGGTGCGCGACTCACCGTCATTCCGATGCGCAACTGGCGCCGGCAGATGTGGTTTGATCAGACGGACCTGCCATGGATTCGTCCGTCGCCGAACATGCCAAATCTCACCTCGGCCACCTTTTATCCGTCGCTCGTGCCATTCGAATCGAGCAACGTATCAGTAGGTCGCGGCACCGGTGAGCCGTTCCAGCGATTTGGCGCGCCGTGGCTCAAAGCCGACTCGGTGGTGCAGCTGCTGGAAGATCTCACGCTGAGTGGCGTCAAGTTCCATGCAGAACGCTTCACGCCGAACGCGCCGGGCGACGGCAAATACGCGGGTCGCGCCATTCCAGGCGTGCGCATCGAGCTGACCGATCGCGAACGAGTGCAGCCGGCCCGCATTGGCGCGGCTATCCTGTGGGCGCTGAATCGCGTGCACAGGGACTCACTCAAGCTCACGATCCCGGGATTCGATCTGCGGATGGGCAGCGCGAAGATGCGTGAATCGCTGCTTGGCGGTGCCGATCCCGACGCAGTGCTGGATCGACTCCTTCCGCAAGTGGTCGCGTTCGAGAAGGACGCGCGCCGCTTCTATCTCTACCGTTGAAGGTGGGCGGGGCCTAGTTTTTACGGGCTGATTCAGGAATCCGCGTATCACCGGCCCCGTCTGGCCGGTTCCGTCAACGTCGTCGAGATGCAAGCACTCTGGAGCGCCATCGTGCGCGGGTATCTGGCCGTTATCGCCCCTGTGGCGGACTGGCTGGTCGCGCGCCGGGTGCGTCCGAACACCATCACTACCATCGGAACGATCTGTACCTGCGCCGCGGGAGGCATCTTCGCGACGGGGCACATCCGCACGGGTGGATGGTTTCTGGGGTTGACGGCGCTCTTCGACGTGCTCGACGGCACGGTGGCGCGTCGCACGGGACAGAGTTCGACGTTTGGCGCGTTCTACGATTCGACGCTGGATCGTGTGGCCGACGGATTCCTGATGGGCGGATTGGTGGTGTTCTACGCCACTCATCCAGTGCACGAGAACGATTTGATGATGTTGGTCGCGCTGCTCGGATTGATCGCGACCTTCCTCACCTCGTACACAAACGCCCGTGCCGAAGGGCTTGGCTTCTCGGCGCGCGTGGGTGTGCTGCAACGACCCGAGCGCATCACTCTGCTGTCGGCGCCGCAGGCGTTCTTTGGCCTCGCGCTGCACGGTTGGGTGTTGGCGGGCATCGTCACGCTACTGACGGTCACCGCTTGGATCACGTTCTTCCAGCGCATGGCGTACGTGCATCGCATCACCACGGCAGCTCCGTCTTCTACCTCTCCTGGAGAATAAACGCAGTGTCCGACTCGACCCGCGGCACCCCCGCGACTATCGC
This sequence comes from uncultured Gemmatimonadaceae bacterium, assembly GCA_966112585.1. Taxonomy (GTDB): domain Bacteria; phylum Gemmatimonadota; class Gemmatimonadetes; order Gemmatimonadales; family Gemmatimonadaceae; genus Gemmatimonas. The sequence continues at coordinate 177,234 of CBHWDN010000005.1, read as the reverse complement.
CCCGGCTACCGGGAAGCTCGCCATCTTCACGCCGGGTCTCGGCGCGGTGGCGACCACGTTCATTGCCGGTGTCGAGCGCGTGCGCCGCGGCCTGTCCGTGCCCATCGGTTCGCTGACCCAGATGGCGACGATTCGCCTCGGGAAGCGCACCGACAATCGCAGCCCGCTGATCAAGGAGTTCGTTCCGCTCGCGAACCTGAACGACATCGTGTTCGGCGCCTGGGATCCGATCCCGGATGACGCCTACACGGCGGCGAAGAAGGCGGGTGTGCTGGAGAAGGACGATCTCGAACCGGTGGCCGATTTCCTCAAGAGCATCAAGCCGATGCCGGCCGTCTTCGAAAGCCGCTATGTCACGCGCATCACGGGCGCGACGAACGTCAAGACGGGCAAAACAAAGCGCGATCTCGCTGACCAGCTGCGCGCGGACATTCGCAACTTCATGCAGGCGAATGGTGCGACGCGCGGCGCGATGGTGTGGACTGGCTCGACCGAGACGTACATCAAGCCGGGCCCACAGCATCAGTCCATCGAAGCGTTCGAAAAGGCGATGGATGAGAACGACGATGCCATCGCGCCGTCCATGTTGTACGCATACGCGGCCATCATGGAGGGCGTCGCATACTGCAATGGCGCGCCGAATCTGTCGGCCGACTTCCCCGCGATGGTGGAGCTTGCGAACCGTCAGGGCGTCGTGATCTCCGGCAAGGATTTCAAGACGGGTCAGACGTGGATGAAGACCGTCATCGCGCCGGGCATGAAGGCGCGAATGCTTGGCCTCGAAGGCTGGTACTCCACGAACATCCTCGGCAATCGCGACGGCGAAGTGCTCGACGATCCGGCGTCGTTCAAGACGAAGGAAGAGTCGAAGCTTTCCGTGCTGCACACCATCCTGCAGCCCGAGAAGTATCCCGAGCTGTACAAGGACTTCTCGCACGTCGTGCGCATCAACTACTACCCGCCGCGCGGCGACAACAAGGAAGGCTGGGACAACATCGACATCAAGGGATGGCTTGGCTATCCGATGCAGATCAAGGTCAACTTCCTCTGCCGCGATTCGATCCTGGCCGCGCCGCTCGTGCTTGACCTCGCCCTCTTCTCGGACTTCGCGCAGCGCGCGGGCATGAAGGGGATTCAGGAATGGTTAAGCTTCTATTACAAGGCGCCTACGGTGGCTGCGGGACTTCAGCCCGAGCATGACCTTTTCATCCAGCAGACGAAGCTGAAGAACACGCTCCGTCACCTTATGGGTGAGGAGCAGATCACTCACCTCGGGCTGGAATACTATCAATGATCATCGCGCGCTCGCGTCAGCTTGGCGCGGCGCTCCTCCTCGCAGCCGGCCTGACGCTGGCCGGCTGCGACGCGGGAACGCCGCCGAAGAACGAACTCCGACTCGGTACGGAGGACTTCACCATCCGCGTCACACCGGAGACCAAGCCAACACGAGCGCTCGAACCGATCTATTGGCGCGTGACGGTGCACGATGCGAAAACCGGTACGCCCATTCAGGGCGGGCAGGGGCGTATCTTCGCCACCAATCGCGACATGAAAACCGTAGCCAACGGCCTCGAAGCGACCGAGGAGTTGGGTACGTATCGCAGTAACTTGATGTTTGTCACGGCCGGCATGTGGGCCATGGCTGTCCAGTTCCGCCGCGACTCGACGAAGTCGCTGCAGAAGACGCAGGATTGGACGCAGGACATCCTCACGGCCGACGAGCCGGGCGACTTCAGTGTGCCGCAGTCTTCACGTCCTGGCGATGTGCAAGCGGCCCACAAAGACACCGCCAAGAAAAAGACTCCGTAACCCAGTCAGACATGCGGCACTTTCACCGGACCTCGCTGACCCCTGTTCAGGTTCTCGAGGCGGCGGATCGTCACTTCGGCGCCCTCGGCCTCACACGCGGGGGCGCCGATGCGCGTTCGCGCGCCTTCGCGGGCGCGCTGGGCACCATGCGACTCACTGTTCGCATGGAAGGCGGGCACTACACCCTGATCGAAGCGTTCACCGATCAGGTGGGTGAAAGCCGTTTGGATAAGGGTGTCAAACGCTTCTTCAACGTGGTGCACCGCGAAGCGGACCCGCGTCATCAGATCGAGGCCGGCTACTGATGGCTGGTTCGGAAACCCCGATGGCACAACCCGAAGACCGGGTTGGGCGTAACATCGGTGTAGGGTGCTTTACTTTCTTGATAGGCGCCGTGAGCGGAGCGATGTCCGGAGTGGGCATCGGGAAGTTCGCGGGATTCTTCAGTCGCTGCACCCCCGAACCGGGGTTGCCGGCATGCGACTGGTGGGTCTTCGCTGGGTGGGGTGCTGCCGTTGGTGCCCTGACTCTCCCTGTCTTTGCCTTGTGGCGTCTGCGCCGCGCGGATCGCGCGGCCGACGCTGAACCAACCGATCGAGGATGACCGAGTGGCTCGTGTAGACGTGATCATGCCGCAGATGGGCGAATCCATTGCGGAAGGCACTGTGTCCCGCTGGCTCAAGAAGGTTGGCGACGCCGTAAAGCGCGACGAGGCCATCTTCGAGATTTCCACGGACAAGGTGGACGCCGAGATCCCGTCGCCGTCGGCCGGCATTCTCGTCGAGATCATCGTGGGCGAAGGGAAGACGGTCGGCGTGAATACGGTCGTTGCGCGTCTGGAAACCGACGCCGCCGTCGCCGCCTCCGCGAGCGCCGCGCCGCAGGCGCCCTCCGCGAGCGAAGCGCCAGCGAGCCCCTCCGCGTCCTCCCCCTCCGCGTCCTCCGCGAAAGTCACAGCCGCGACGCCAGTCGCGAATTCCTCAGCCTCCGCGTCCTCGACGAGCGGCTCGCTAGAGGAGCGTCTGCGCACAAAGTCCAGCCCGCTCGTCCGAAAGATTGCTAAGGAAGCCGGCGTAGACATCGGTTCGCTTTCCGGTTCAGGCATCGCCGGTCGCGTAACCAAGAAGGACCTGGACGCCTTCCTCGCCGGCCGTCCGGCCGGTGGCGTCGCGCCCGCCGTCGGTGCGTCAATGCACGCACCCGCCGGTGCCGAAAGCCACGGCCCGCAGCCGACGCCGTGGGCGGGCGACACCGTCGAGCCGATGAACAAGATCCGCAAGCTCACCGCGGATCACATGAGCATCGCCAAGAAGGTCGCCGCGCATGTTACGACGGTGTGGGAAGTTGACCTCACCCGGGTCGCGCGCATTCGCAACACGATGCGCAAGGATTTCGAGGCGCAGTCGGGGCAGAAGCTCACCTACATGCCCTTCATCCTGCAGGCGGTCACGCGGCAGCTCAAGCGTCACCCGATCCTGAACACGGCTGTCGCTGGCACCGACATCATCTATCGCAGGCCGATCAATCTCGGCATTGCAGTGGCGCTCGAGCCGACCGGCCTTATCGTCCCGGTGCTCAAGAACGCCGATGAGCTCTCGCTCACCGGTCTCTCGCGTGGTGCGAACGACCTCGCCGGTCGCGCGCGCAGCAAGAAGCTGAGCCCGACTGATGTGCAGGACGCCACGTTCACCGTGACGAACCCGGGCACGTTCGGCTCGCTCTTCGGTACGCCGATCATTCCGGTTGGCACGACCGCTATCCTCTGCCTTGGCACGATCGAAAAGCGCCCCAAGGTGATCACCGGTCCGGACGGCGAGGATACGATCGCCATTCGTACCTGTGCCTACTTCGCGCTGTCGTTCGACCACCGAATCGTGGACGGTGCGGACGCCGATCGCTTCATGGGTGATCTCAAGCGCGCGCTGGAGTCCGTGTCCGACGTGGTCGCGTAACGCGCCATGGCGCGCGCGCTCCACATGCGGGAATGTCACATACAGGTTGACGCGCGCGCAGCATATCTTGAATCGGTAGCCGAACGCCGCGAGCGGGCGGCCGCCATTCAAGCGCATTTCTGGGTATTCGAGCACGCCGGCGAGTCGGGTCGGTTTCTGGAGTTCACCGAAGCGAAGCACGAGGATGACCTCGTTTCGCTCGTGGGTCCGGACGCTGCACACGATCGCTGGCGTGAGATTCAAGGAGAGTGACGTGCCTTCACGTCAGGTGGACATCGACGGTCGTCGGTGGCAGGTGTATCCGTCGGGATTTCTTACACAATCCGTCGGCGACGAGTTCGGACTGATCTTCGTCTCGCACGATGGTGGCAAGCGCGAGCTGCGTTTGACGCGCTACTCGCCCATGGGTGCGCGATCGCGTGAGCAGGCGCTCGCCGACATGTCCGATGCGCAGCTCATTGACTACTTCCGCGTGTCGCAGAGCAGTGCGCGCGCACCTGAAGCCGGGTATCAGGCGTGAGCGACACACCGGCTTTTGTTGATCTGCAGGTTCACACCACGGCAAGTGATGGCGCCCTGTCGCCAGCGGCCACGGTGCAGGCCGCACGCGCTGCCGGACTCACGGCGGTCGCGCTCACCGATCATGACTCCGTTGAAGGTTTCGACGAGGCCGACGCGGTCGGTCGGGACATCGGTGTGCGTATCGTGCCGGGTGTCGAACTCAGTGCATGGTTTGAAGACGAAGAGCTTCACCTGCTTGGTTTGCATCTGTCGAATCGCGACGCCATGCGCGCGGCGCTGATCGATCTGCGCATGCAGCGTGTCTCGCGCGCCGAACGCATTGTCGAAACGCTCAATGCCAACAACATCCCGATCACGATGGAATCGGTGTTGAAGGAAGCGGGCACCGGCGCGGTGGGACGTCCGCATATCGCCCGGGCGATGCTCGCCGGTGGCTACGTGCGCGAGTTCCGCGAAGCGTTCGACAAGTGGATCGGCTGGGGGCGTCCGGCCTACATGGGGAAGGACAAGTTTGATGTCGCCGATGCCATCGCGCTGGTGCACCGCGCTGGCGGACTCGCGGTGTGGGCGCATCCGGGCGAGGCCGCGACGCCAACGCGCATCGCGCGACTCGCAGCGATGGGACTCGACTGCGTCGAAGTGCTGCATCCCAGTCATCCGCCGTATCTCGTACAGCGTTTGGTTGGCTACACCGAACAGGCGGGTTTGCTTCCGAGTGGTGGATCGGACTGGCATGGCAACAGTGACGGCCCGCGTCGACTGGGCGGTCAGATGGTTCCGCTGATCTGGCTCGAATGGCAAGACGCGAAAGTAGCGAATCGCGCGGCGGCCCTTTCGGTATGACGTCGACTCCGCACGCCAGTGCGCGTCGCGTTGCGCTGATCACCGGTGGCGCGCGACGATTGGGTGCGGAGATCACGCGCAGCTTTGCGGCACGCGGTTACGATATTCTGCTGCATCATGGGAACTCTGATGCCGACGCCGAGCGACTGAAGCTGGAGTTGCAGCGACTGCACGGCGTGAGGGTGCATGTCGTGCGCGAAGACCTGGCCGATGCCACGGCGCCCGCGCGCGTCGTGCAGGCGGCGATTGCGACGTTTGGTGAGCTCGATGTGGTGGTGAGCAGCGCGTCGGTGATGATCAACAAGCCATTCGCCGACGTCACCGTTGATGATTGGATGGCCACGGAAGCGATCAACCTGCGCGCGCCCTTCTTTCTCATGCAGGCCGCGGCAAAGGCCATGAGCGAGGGCGGCGTGATCATCCAGCTCGCCGATCACCTCGCGCAGGAAACCGGGTTTCCGCATCTCATTCCGCATCAGGTTACGAAGAGCGCGCTGCCACAGCTGATTGCCACGATGGCCGTCGCTCTCGGTCCGGAGATTCGCGTGAATGGTGTGGCGCCGGGGCTCGTGCTCGCGCCCGAGGGTTTGAGCGAAAGCGTCATCGCGGCCTTTCTACGCGATGTGCCCATGGCGCGAAGCGGGATGCCGGCGGATGTGGTGCAGGCCATTCACTATCTCGTCGAAGCCGAGTACGTCACGGGCTCCGTGCTGCAGGTGGACGGCGGACGTCACCTGCGTCGGTGAGTACTGCGCGCGCTGAACTGGCGACGTCCAGGTCAACGATGCTCGAATTCGGTCGCATCGTGGTGATTGGCGGTGGGTGCTACGGCAGTTGGTACACGCAGCAGATCATGCGAGCCGCTTCGCGCGGTGCGTTGCGCGCCCGCGAGGTCGTGGTGGTTGATCGCAATCCAAACTGTCGGGTGAGGTCTGAACTCGCCGCGCACCCAGACGCGCCGGTACCGATCCGCGTCGTAACCGAGACGTGGGCCAACTATCTCGCCGCATGGATGTCCGAAGGGCCAGAAACGTTGCGTGACGATGCCATGGTGCCGTCGCCGCTCATGCCGCATCTGTGTCTCGACTGGCTGGTGGCGCGGGCGAACGATCGATGGCCCTCACGGCAGGTGCGTGTAGAGCCGCTGGTGAACGCACCACCAACACCGTGGGAACGCGCCGCGCCCGATGCGCGCCACTACGTGAGCTTCGCGACATGGACGTGCCCGGTGAACTGCATCGAGCCGGCCAAATGTCCGGCAACGAGAGGACCGCGGAATTGGAGCATGCCCACGGCGATGTCCGAGTTCGCCGCGGCCGATCCGACCCTCGACCGATCGCTTATCTTTCATTGTGAACATCGCACGTACGGCGTGGGCATGATCGACGCCGCGACGATTGCGAATGCTGATCGCACGCTCGAACTCTGGGCGAGCGATTCAGCGGTGCGGGTCCTGGTCGGTACCGTGTCGCATTGTCATGGCGCGCTGGGCGTGCTCGCTGTCGACTGACTCTTTCCGGAAATTTCCTATGAGCTCCTCGAACGCCGAAAACGTCATCATTATCGGCTCTGGCCCGGCGGCATGGACGGCGGGCATCTACGCGGCGCGCGCGAATCTGAGTCCGCTCGTGATCGAGGGTGTGCCCATGGGTACACAGCTGCCCGGCGGACAGCTCATGTTGACCACCGACATCGAGAATTTTCCGGGCTTCCCCGAAGCGGTGAGCGGACCGGAGCTCATGGATCGCATCAAGGCGCAGGCGGTGCATCACGGAACGCGCGTGGTGCAGGACATGGTGTCGTCGGTCGACTTTTCGCAGCGTCCGTTCGTACTCAAGACAGATTGGTCGGGCGAGTTCACGGCGCACACGGTGATCATCGCGACTGGCGCTGCGGCCAAGTGGATCGGACTCGAGAGCGAAATCCGTCTCGCACAGCATGGCGGCGGCGTATCGGCCTGTGCGGTGTGCGATGGCGCCATTCCGTTCTATCGCAACAAGCGACTCGCGGTCGTGGGCGGTGGCGACACCGCCATGGAAGAGGCGATGTATCTCACGAAGTTCGCGAGTGAAGTTGTGGTGATTCATCGCCGCGACAGTTTCCGCGCGTCCAAGGTGATGGCGAGTCGTGTGCTCAATCACCCCAAGGTGCGAGTGATCTGGAATGCCGAAGTTGCCGAAGTCCTTGGGCAGGAGTTCATCACCGGCGTCAAGCTGCGTGACACGGTGAACGGTGCGGAAAGCGAACTCGAAGTGGGCGGCCTGTTCGTGGCGATCGGCCACACACCGAACACGAAGTTCCTCGGCGGACAGATCTCCACGACCGATCATGGCTACATCAAGGTCGCGCCGTGGCGTACGTCCACAAACATCGACGGCGTCTTTGCCGCGGGCGACGTGATCGATGACTACTATCGCCAGGCGATCACCTCGGCCGGCACAGGATGCATGGCGGCGCTCGAGGCCGAGCGGTGGCTCGCGCATCACGGCATCGGCGAATCGCCGGTGCTCGAAACGGGCGACAGCAGCATGTCGCAGCCCGACGCTGAAGAAACGGACTGAGCTCGGTCGCGAATCGACATCATGGCCCTTCGCATACGACAGCTCACCGTTGGCCCGCTCGAAGAGAATTGCTTTCTCCTCGTCGATCCGGACACAAAGGATGCGGTGCTTATCGATCCGGGCGACGAACCCGATCGTTTGCTCGAGGCGGTCGCCGCCGAAGGTGCGACGCTCCGCGCGATTTGGCTGACGCACGCGCACTTCGATCACGTTGGCGGCATTGCCGGGGTGATTCGGCGGACGCCGGTTCCCATCTGGGTCCATCCTGCCGATCAGGAGTTCTACCAGAATGCCGCCACGCACGGGTCACGCTGGGGATTGGTCGTCGAGAATCCGCCACCATCAACCGACACGCTCGGCGAGGGTGATCGGCTTACCCTTGGCGCGTACAGCTTCGACGTCTGGCATGTGCCCGGTCACTCGCCGGGGCAGGTGGCGCTGATCGGCCACGGGCTGTGCATAGCCGGTGATCTGTTGTTCGCAGGATCGATTGGGCGGACCGACTTGCCACTCTCCGATCCGGTGGCCATGCACAGCTCGCTGCAGCGTTTGGTGACGCTCGACGAGGGAACTCGGGTATTGCCCGGGCACGGTGTTACTACCACGATCGGCCGCGAACTCGCCTCGAATCCGTTTCTGCGGGGAGCGGCACGCCCAATCGGCGCCTGACGAACTCGGGTCAGTGAAACCCAGTCGGGGCGCCGCTTCTTCTGCTCAGGTTTCCCTCATGCGTTTTCGCCTCTCGTCGTTGGCAGGATTGGCCGGCTCTGTCGTACTCGCTGCCGCGCTCGCCGCGTGCAGCAATCTCACCGGCTCGGATGTGCCCGCGAATCGCTATGCCGCGCTGAACATTCAGGCCAAGAGCACGAGCACAACCGCTGCGAGCGGATTGGCGACGTTGATCTTCTTCAAGGGTGTCAACGTCACGGTACCGAATAGCGCCAATCAGCAGACCGATCAGTGCATCATTTCAGGCGTCGACACCTCAACCGTTGTCACGACCGGCATGAACAACGCTGGCAATGGCATTGCGTTTTCGGTCAGCGGACGCAGCACGGCGCTGACGTACAACACCACCTTGTCGCGCTACGAAGCGGCGGCTGGACAGGTGACGTACAACTCGGGTGAGACCGCAACGCTCACGATTCCCGACGCCGGCACGGTTTTTCCCGCAACGACGCTCTCACTCAAGTTGGCGGAGCCACTCATTCCCAACGCCATCACGCTGCCGACTGCCGGCAACGACTGGCTGGTGCGATGGAACGGTACCAACGACGACGTCTCATCCATTCAGGTGCAGCTCTTCTACGCGAACAGTTCAACAGCCACCAAACCGAACGAACAGGTCTACTGCGTGTTCAAGGATGATGGGACGCAGGCAATCCCGTCACAGTACCTTGCGACCTTCCTGGCGAGCCCGAACGGCCTGCGCTCGATGCGCCTCATGCGTTGGCGCACGAACGAGCGGGTCGTTGATGCGAACACGCTGCTCCATCTCGCCAGTACGATCGACACCGTGATCACTTTCTGATCCGACAGAACGGTGGGCGGCGCTCGACGTGAGAGCGCAGAACGCCGCCCACCCAATACTCGGGTCACTTGTTGAGGAAGCTGTCATGAGCACTCGTCAGGAGCGTGACCCGCTCGGCCCAGTGGACGTGCCCGCCGAGGCGCTGTTCGGCGTGCAGACGATGCGCGCCCTTCAAAACTTCCCGATTAGCGGATTGCGGCCGCTCGAGCCGTTCGTGCTGGCGCAAGTCTGGATCAAAAAGGCCGCGGCGCAGACGCACCAGCAAACGGGAAGGCTCGACGTTGCGCGAGCCGACGCGATCGTCCAGGCCGCCGATGAAGTGCTCGCCGGTAAACACCGGGACCAGTTCGTCGTCGATCCGTACCAGGCGGGTGCGGGTACCTCGCACAACATGAACGTCAACGAAGTGTTGGCGAATCGCGCGAACGAATTGCTCGGCAAGCCGCGTGGCAGTTATGCACCGGTGCACCCGAATGACCATGTGAACATGGCGCAGAGCACCAACGACACGATCCCCACCGCCATTCGCCTGGCCGTGTTGAAGGAGCTTCCCGCGTTGCAGGCCGCGCTGTCGGCCGTGATCAACGCACTCGCCGCCAAAGGGCAGGAGTTCGACGGCATCGTGAAGGCGGGGCGCACGCATCTGCAGGACGCCATGCCTATTCGACTGGGACAGGAGTTTGCGGCCTACGCAGGGTCGCTGTCTCGCGCGTCACGACGTGTGGTTGAGAGTGCGGAGTATCTGTACGATCTCGGCATCGGTGGATCAGCGGTGGGTACCGGCGTCACGGTGGAGCCGGAATATCCGACGCGAGTCGTTCAGCACCTGCGCACCATCAGTGGCATCGACCGTCTTCGCGTCGGTGATGATCGCATTCAGCTGATGCAAAGTCTGGGTGATGCAGCGGCTTTCAGCGCATCACTGCGTGGTGTCGCCATCGACCTCTCGAAGATCGCGAGTGATTTGCGTTTGCTGGCCTCAGGCCCGCGAACAGGGCTCGACGAAATTGTGCTCCCGGCAGTGCAACCTGGATCGAGCATCATGCCTGGGAAGATCAATCCGTCAATTCCGGAGATGGTGAATCAGGTGTGCTTCCAGGTCATCGGCTGCGATACGACGGTGACGCTGGCGGCGGAGCACGGGCAGCTCGAGCTCAACGTGATGATGCCCGTCATCGCGCACAACGTGCTCTTCTCCATGCGCATTCTGACCAATGCGCTTCAGGTCTTCGCATCGCGCTGCGTGAACGGCATCGAAGCCAATGCGGCGATGTGCGAGTATTGGGTAGAGCGTTCCGCGGCGCTGGCCACGGCGTTGATGCCCCAGATCGGATACGCGGCGGCCGCCGAGCTGGCCAAGCGTTCCGTGCGCGAAGGTGTGCTGATTCGCGACCTGGTAAAGCGAGAGCATGTCATCCCCGATGAGCAGGTCGACAGTGTGCTCGATTTGCGCAAGATGACCGATATTGGCGTTCCCACTGGCGATCACGCCGTCTCGGGTGGCGGGTGAGGGAAACCACTCTTGTCATCCCTCCGGGTGGGCCCTAGACTCGACGCATGCGCATTACCACCTGGGCGGAGTACGGACTGATCTGCGCGTTGCACCTGGCGCGACGTGTGGGCACGGGTCCGGTGACGGGTCGCGATGTCGCCGCGCGCGAGAAGTTGCCGGGTGACTATGTCGAGCAGATTCTGCTTCGCATGCGCCGCGCCGGCATCGTGAATAGCACGCGTGGAGCGCGCGGCGGATATTCGCTTGCACGATCACCGGAAGAGATCTCGGTGCGCGACGTCATTCAGGCGTCGGAGCTGACGACCTTCGATCTGCATTGCGTGTCACATCCGGTGGATTCGACGCGCTGCGCGGACTCGGAAAGCTGCAGCATTCGTCCCGTCTGGATGCTGTTGCAGCAGCGCATCGACGAGGTGCTCGAAGGCGTCAAGCTGAGCGACTTGTTGGTGGACGACGAGCCATCAGTGCGCAGCAAGGTCGGGCTGCCGCGATTCGGGGCGCTGGATATCCCCGGAGCGCTTCCCATTCTGCAGGACTGACGCGGCCGTATGGGACTCTGGACCGAATGGCAGGCCGCGCGCGAACGCCGCCGCCGGGTCGAGAGCTACGTGGGGCGTATGCTGCGCGAGCCCGACCAAGGCACCGTCGCCATGCTCGAATCGGTGGCCGGTGGCAGCGTCGCTCGTCGCGAGCTTCGGTTTGCTCTGCTCGCCATCGGACTGATCGTGGCCGAGCGTGATGCGCTTGACGATCAGACCGCTGCGGATGTGAGTCACTACCTGCAGCCCGAACTGGCGGCTGAAGCGCGTCGCGATCCGGACGTGGGGAAGCTCTGGCCTGATCGCTGGCGTGCCTACACCGCAGCGATGGCGCTTCGTGGCAGCCCCGAGTCGCCCGCTGTGCGGTTGGCTCGCGTCCTGCTGGAAGGGGCAGGGATTCACACGCCGTCGGCGGAGCAGGTCGCACAGGGGACGCGCTTCGTTCAGGAGAACCGAACGGCGCTCAACGAAGCCCTGCGCGCCGTGTTCGGCGCCGCGTCGCTCCCGGAGGATGTGCGCCCCTCAGCGATGCGTTCGTAGCGGAGCGCCGCCATGCGGAGCGCCGCCATGTCGTCGCGGTCAGTTCGCACAAAAAAGGGGCACCGGAAACCGGTGCCCCTTTTGAGTAGCAAATCGTCAGGATATTGACTTCCAGGTGCCGAAGGCCGGACTCGAACCGGCACGTCCTTGCGGACACTGCGCCCTGAACGCAGCGCGTCTACCAATTCCACCACTCCGGCAGATTCCCTACCGACGAGCCAGTGGCAGGGTCGGGAAGAATAGGCCACCGACGGCCCGGAAGTCAACGCCGGCCATGCCCCTGATTACGTTACGCCACGTATGGCTGCGAGCAACGATAAGGACGCTGAAGAGTCCACCGAGCTGATCGCGCGGAACAAGCGCGCCCGTCACGACTACGAGATCCTCGATACCTGGGAGGCGGGCATTGTGCTCACCGGAACCGAGGTGAAGGCGTTGCGTGATGGCCGCGCCAATCTCACTGATGCGTTCGGAATCGTGAAAGAAGGGGAGATTTTCGTGCTGAATCTCCACATCGGCGCCTATGGCCATGGCAACAACTTCAACCACGAGCCCACGCGCACGCGCAAGCTGCTGCTGCACAAGCGTGAGATCCGTCGCATGATCGGATCGGTCGAGCGCCAGGGGCTGACCATGGTGCCGCTCGATCTCTACTTCAAGGGCGGCAAGGTCAAGGTGCGCCTCGCCCTCGTGCGCGGTAAGCAGCAGCATGACAAGCGTGAAGATCTCAAGAAACGCGACGCAGAGCGCGAAATCGCCCGCGTGATGCGCGCGCGATGAACGAGTGATGAACGCGTGATGCACACGCTCCGACTCGTACGCACGGTGCTGGCAGGCGCTGTCGTTGCGCATGCGGAAGGGCATGTGGAAGCGCAGGCGCAGCCGGCCGCGCCCGCGCCGCTCACCGTACGAGTTGGTGATCGCGTTCGTACGGTCAATGCGATTCGTCATCCTGACGGCAGCACCGCGTTACGTGCCGACGCACTGGTCGAGGCGTTGGGTGGTCAGGCGGTCGTCGATTCACGCCAGCCGCGCCGCTTGCGACTCGAAGTCGGCACGTTGGGTATCGACATCGAAAGTGGATCCGCGTTCGCGGTCGTCGCCGACGATACGATTCCGCTGACGTCGGAGGTGATTCGGCAGGGCGGTCAGTGGTACGTACCCTTCACGCTCGCCTCGGACGTGCTGCCGCGCCTTGGCTCGGGCGTGCTCTTCGACGATGACAAGCGAGAAGTGCGCCGCTTTGCCCCGGTGGTCGCTTCGCGCAGCGCGCCACCGTCACGCCGTCCGTCAGCGCCAACGGTGCAGACGCCGCCGTCTCCGTCGCCGTCGAGTACCGCGGCCACGAGTCGCAATGAGGCGCGAGCGTCGGTGAAGGGTCAGCGCATCGTGGTGGTCGATGCCGGGCACGGCGGTCCCGACAACGGTATGAGCGGACCCATTGGCTCGCCGCGGAAGATCTACGAAAAGAACGTCACGCTCGCGATGTCGAAGGAGCTGCGCAAAGCACTCGAGGCGCGCGGCGTCACGGTCGTGATGACACGATCGACCGACACGCTGATCGCGCTCTCCGATCGCGGCAAGATCGCGAACAACGCGCACGCGGACTTGTTCGTCTCCATCCACGTCAACGCCGCGAATCCGCGGTGGACGAATCCTGGCAGCGCACGCGGGTTCGAAACCTACTTCCTGGCCGAAGCGAAGACCGAAGATGAGCGCCGCGTGGCCGCGATGGAAAACGAAGCCATTCGCTTCGAAACCACCGTGGATGCCTCACGCGATGATCCGCTGGGCTTCATCATCCGCGACATGGCGCAGAACGAGCACCTGCGCGAGTCGTTGCAGCTGGCAACGCTGATCAACGGCGGCATGAAGGCGGTGCATCCTGGTCCCAATCGCGGCGTCAAGCAGGCTGGCTTCCGGGTACTGGTGACGGCCTTCATGCCGGCGGTGCTGGTCGAAATCGGGTTCGGCACCAATCGGGCGGAAGCGGACTACATGACGGACCCCGCGCAGCAGCAAACCTTGGCCGATACCATCGCCGACGGCGTCGTGCGCTATCTTGCGCAGTATGAGCGCAAAGTTGGCGGCGGCTGAGATGACCCACGAGGCGACGACGGTAGCCGGTCTCGCCTTTCGCAATCGCATCGTGCTGGCGTCGGGTACGGCCGGTTTCGGTCGTGAGCTCGAAGATGTGGTGGATCTGCGTACCGTGGGCGGGCTGTCGACCAAGGCGGTGAGTGTCGAGCCGCGGACCGGTAACAAGCCGCTGCGTGTGGGCGAATTTCCCGGCGGCATGATCAACGCCATCGGTCTCGCCAATCCCGGCCTCGAGGCGGTGCGCGCCGAGTACTTGCCGTGGCTCCCGGCGACGCACCCCGATCTGCGCGTGTTCGTGAACGTCGTTGGCAATAGCGTGGACGATTTCGCCACCGTCATCGCCGGGCTCGACAACGAACGCGGTGTCGATGCCTTCGAGCTCAATGTGAGCTGCCCGAACGTGAAAGCGGGGGGGATGGAGTTCGGTGCCGATCCGGTCGCACTCGCGACCCTGGTACGCACCGCGCGTGGCATCACATCGCGCCCGATCTTTGTGAAGCTGTCGCCGGCACTCGGGCCGAACATCGTGAGTGCCGCGACCACGGCAGTGGAAGCGGGTGCCACTGGGCTGACGCTGGTGAATACGATGCCCGGGTTGTTGATCGATGCGGTCAAGCGAAAGACGCGCATCGGATTTGGATCGGGCGGCGTGAGCGGCCCCGCGCTCTTGCCGATTGGCTTGCTCGCGACCTGGCGGGTGAGTCGTGCGCTGCCAGGCGTGCCACTCATCGGGCTCGGTGGCGTGAGCTCCGGCGACGATGCGCTGCAATATCTCCTCGCCGGTGCCTCACTCGTTGGTGTTGGCACCGCCATGCTGCGCGACCCGCGCGCCCCTGAACGCATCGCCAGATCGATCGCACGGTGGGCAGAGCGAGAGGGCGTGCGCGATCTCTCTACTATCATCGGCACCCTGCAATGGCCGTCGTAATCGCGAACCGCTCCGTGACGCCGATCGTCGCGCTCGATTTCCCCTGCGCCTCGAGCGCGCAATCGATGGTGAGGCAGCTCGGCGATGCCTGCGATTTCTACAAAGTCGGCCTCGAGCTCTTCGCCGCCGAAGGTCCGTCGATCGTTGTATGGCTCCGGGATCAGGGAAAGCAGGTGTTCGTGGACCTCAAGCTCCACGACATTCCGAACACGGTGCGAAGCGCGGCGCGGAGCGTGGCGCGGCATGGCGCCGCCTTGCTGACCGTGCACGCCGGTGGCGGGACCGAGATGGTCGCGGCCGCGGTCGCCGGCGCGCGTGAAGGGGCGCCCGACGGCAGCTGCGGAATTCTTGGGGTCACGGTCCTGACCAGTCTGGACGCGGCCGCCGTGGCGACCGCCTGGGGACGCGAGGCCATCGAGGTCCCGACCGAAGTGGTACGCTTGGCCGGCTTCGTGGCCGAGGCGAAGGCCGCCGGGATTGTCTGCTCAGGCCACGAGGCCGCGGCCGTTCACCACGCGTTTGGCGACCGATTGGGTTTGCTGATTCCTGGAATACGCCTGCCTGGCGGCGACGCCCACGATCAGGCGCGGATCATGACGCCATCGGCCGCCGCGGCGGCTGGTGCGCGGTGGCTGATTCTCGGGCGCGCGGTGACCGGCGCGGCTCATCCGGCGGCGGCAATGTCGGCCGTTCACGCCGATCTGGGCGGGGTTGCGAGCCCGGCCTAACTCCGCTACAGTTCAGGTCTTGCCCATTTTTGGGGCGTTTTGCGCCCCCGAGTTGTGCGAGGTTCCCAGGCCAATCCGCTGGCCACATTCGCTTCGTCCGAGCGCGGAATCACCCTTGGTGATGCATCCCGGACGATGAACAGCATGGGGAGTCCGGCCGGCCACCGTTTGGTGGTGCGGGAGACTCCGTCAGCGCGTGAGCGCTGAGGTGACCCGTGAAAGTTCGCAGCAGCGTGAAGCCGATTTGTGAGCACTGCAAGGTCGTGAAGCGACAGGGCGTGACTCGCATCATCTGCAAGCGCAACCCGAAGCACAAGCAGCGTCAGGGCTGAGGGTAAGCGCACACTATGGCACGTATCGCAGGCGTCGATCTTCCGCGTGAAAAGAAGATCGAGATCGGACTGACCTACATCTTCGGTATCGGTCGCAAGACTGCCCAGAAGATCCTCGAGGCGTCGGGAGTGTCGAGCGCGCAGCGCGTTCGCGACCTCAATGACTCCGATCTCAACAAGCTCCGTCAGGAAATCGAGCGCAATTTCCGCGTCGAAGGTGCTCTCCGCACTGAAGTCGCGATGAACATCAAGCGCCTGATGGACATCGGCTCGTACCGTGGCACCCGCCATCGTCGTGGCCTCCCCGTGCGCGGTCAGCGCACGCACACCAACGCGCGCACCAAGAAGGGGCCGCGCCGCGCCATCGCGGGCAAGAAGAAGGTGACCAAGTAAGCCATGGCTACCGCGAAGAAGACCAAGCGCGTCGTCGAGGCGGAAGGCATCGCCCACGTCAGCGCCACGTTCAACAACACGACCATCACGATCACCGACATGCATGGCAACGCCGTGTCATGGGGCTCTGCCGGCAAGGCGGGGTTCAAGGGATCGAAGAAGTCCACGCCGTTCGCCGCGACCGTGGCGTCCGAGCAGTGCGCGCGCGAAGCGCTCACCGCCGGCGTTCGTCGCGTGCACGTCCGCGTGCAGGGTCCCGGCTCGGGTCGCGAGTCGGCCATCCAGGCGCTCGCCGCTGCCGGTCTCCAGGTGAAGTCCATTCGTGACGTCACCCCGATTCCGCACAACGGTTGCCGTCCCCCCAAGCGCCGGAGGGTCTGATCCATGGCCCGTTATACTGGTCCCAGCTGCCGTCAGTGCCGTCGTGAGGGCGCGAAGCTCTTCCTGAAGGGCACCAAGTGCTTCACCGAAAAGTGCCCCGTTGAGCGTCGTCCGTACGCCCCGGGTCAGCACGGTCAGGCCACGGCGCGTCGCAAGAAGATGTCCGAATTCGCCAAGCAGCTGCGCGAGAAGCAAAAGATCAAGCGCATCTATGGCATCTCGGAGAAGCAGTTCCGCAACACGTTCGAGCGTGTCGCGACGCAGGCCGGCATCACTGGCCACAACCTGCTCGCCGCCCTCGAGACCCGTCTCGACAATGTCGTGTACCGCATGGGCTTCGCGCCGAGCCGTAAGGCCGCGCGTCAGCTCATCCGTCACCGCCACATCGAAGTGAAGGGTCGCCTCCTCGACATCCCGTCGTACCAGGTGCGTCCGGGTGAGGAAGTGCGCGTGAAGCAGTCCTCGCGCGAGCTCGTGCTCGTGCAGGGCGCGATGGAGCAGGCGGCCCGTGGCGCCTCGCTCTCGTGGATCGCCGTCGACAAGGAGTCGTTCAGCGGCCGCGTCCTCGAGAAGCCCCAGCGCCAGAGCATCCCGCTCGCCGCGCAGGAGCAGCTCGTGGTGGAACTGTACTCGAAGTAAGGAACAGCGAAGAACTGATCAGTCGCTGGGTTTGGGGTTCGGGTTCTGGGTGCTGGGTCACCCGATACTCACAACTCCAACCCATGACCCAGAGACTGATCCTTTCCTCGCAGTTGCAGCGGGTCGGGGCCCGAACCCCTCTACGAGTCTACCGCGCGTTCGGGGCGGGGTAGAGCGTCGCCACTCAGCCGAGTGGTGAGACCATCATTTCACGAGACTCATGGCAACGATCGATCTCTCTGGGCTGGTTCGTCCGCAGCTGGTTGAAGCAACCAAGCGCGAGGACTCGCCAAATCTGGCCGAATTCCGTCTGCAGCCGCTTGAACGTGGCTTCGGACACACGTTGGGCAACGCGATGCGCCGACTGCTCCTGTCGTCGCTCCGTGGCTCCGCCGTGTGGGCGTTCCGTATCGATGGCGTGGTGCATGAGCACCAGACGATCGCCGGCGTCGTGGAAGACGTGCACCAGATCATCGGCAATCTCAAGACGCTTACCCTCTCCCTGCCGGACGAAGTGGAGCAGACCGTGCTCCGCATCGCCAAGTCGGGTCCGGGTACGGTCACCGCGGCTGACATTCAGGCCACGGGCGGCATCCGCGTCGTGGAGCCGTCGCATCACCTGTTCACGATCACCGACGAGCGCGACTTCACCGTCGAACTCTACGTGAACAAGGGACGCGGCTACGTCGAGAGCGATGCGCATCCGTCGGACAAGAACCTTCCGGTTGATGTCGTGCGTATCGATGCCATCTATTCCCCGGTCCGTCGTGCGAACTTCACCGTCGCGGAAACCCGCGTCGGCCAGCGCACCGACTACGATCGGCTCACGCTCACCGTCGAAACCAACGGCACGATGTCGCCCGAGGAAGCGGTGAGCTATGCGGCAGCCCTCGCCCAGACCCACTTCCAGTATTTCGTGGGCTTTGGTTCGTCGGCCTCCGCGCAGCCCGGCACGTCCGGCGACGGCTCCAACTCCGACGCCATCCGCCTCGCTGAGTTGTTCCGTACGCCCATCGATGACCTCGAACTTTCCGTTCGCTCGGTCAATTCCCTGAAGAACTCAAACATCCGCTCGCTCGGCGATCTGGTTCGCCAGACCGAGGCGCAAATCCTCCAGGTCAAGAACTTCGGTAAGAAGTCCCTGCAGGAAATCGCCGCGCTGCTCGAGAAGGAAGGGCTCAACTTCGGCATGCGTTACGAGGAAAGCACAGATGGTGTGCGCATCCTCGACATGGGCACCCCGCCCAGCCGCGCTGCTGAAAATGCGCCCGACGACGAAGACGACGAGGACTGAACTTCCATGCGCCATCGTAAGGCCAACCGCCAGCTCCGGCGGACCAGTGAGCAGCGCCTCGCGCTGCTTCGCAACCTCGCTACCTCGCTCATCGAGCAGGGAGCGATCGAGACGACCGAGGCCAAGGCCAAGGAATTGCGCCCGTTCGTCGAAAAGCTCATCACCAAGGCCCGCACCGGCACGCTCCACGCGCGTCGTCTGGCCGGTAAGCACGTCCACAAGCGTGAGGCGGCCGACAAGCTGTTCCAGGAAATCGGACCGGCCTTCGCCACGCGCCCGGGCGGCTACACGCGCATTCTCAAGACCGGCCACCGCAAGGGTGACGGTGCTGAGATGGCGCGGATCGAACTGATCACCAGCTGAGGCACACACCCATGGCTATCAATCGCAACCGCTGCTACAGCTGCGACAAGGGTGTTGCTTTCGGCAACAACGTCTCGCACGCGAACAACAAGACCCGCCGCACCTGGAAGCCGAACCTCCAGGTCGTGCGCACCCTCGCCGAGGGCAAGGTCATCAAGGTGAAGGTCTGCACGCGCTGCCTCGCGGCCGGCAAAGTGCAGCGCGCGCCGCGCGGTCAGGTCGCCGTCGCGTAGTTCGCAATTGCAGGTGACACACGCGGGGAGCTCGCCAACAGCGGGTCTCCCCGCGTCGTGTATGGTGGCGTGGTTTCGGTAGCGCAGTTCACCCGATGCCCATCACCAAAAACCCGAAACTCAACACCGATCAGTTGATGCAAAAGACCGCGCTGATAACTGGTATCACCGGGCAGGACGGCTCATATCTCGCTGAACTCCTGCTCGCCAAGGGCTATCGAGTGGTCGGCGTCGTGCGTCGCTCCAGCACGACCCCCTACGAGCGCATCGCGCATCTCGTCGATCGCATCGAACTGGTCTCGGCCGACCTGCTCGACCAGACATCGCTCACCGATGTCGTGCATGAGTCGCAGCCGCATGAGATCTACAATCTCGCGGCGCAGAGCTTTGTGCAGACATCGTGGAATCAGCCGGTACTCACCGGCGAGTTCACGGCGCTCGGTGTGACGCGCATGCTCGAAGCGCTGCGCAAGGCGGCGCCCAATGCCCGCTTCTACCAGGCGTCGTCGAGCGAACAGTTCGGCAAGGTGGTCGAGACACCACAGCGCGAGGAAACACCGTTCTATCCGCGCTCGCCGTACGGCGTGGCCAAGGTGTACGGCCATTGGATCACCGTGAACTATCGCGAAAGCTTCAATCTCTTCGCGGTCTCGGGCATCCTCTTCAATCACGAATCGCCGCGTCGCGGTCTCGAATTCGTGACGCGCAAGATTTCCGACGGCGTCGCCCGCATCAAGACAGGGCACTCGAAGGAGCTGCGGCTCGGCAATCTCGACGCGCGTCGCGATTGGGGCTTTGCGGGCGACTACGTCGACGCGATGTGGCGCATGCTGCAGCAGGATCAACCGGATGACTACGTGATCTCCACCGGAGAGACATATAGTGTCCGACAGTTCTGCGAAGCCGCGTTCGGCTACGCAGATCTCGACTACCGCGAGTTTGTCGTGCAGGACGAACGCTTCTTCCGCCCGGCGGAAGTCGATCTGCTGGTGGGTTCGCCGGCAAAGGCCAGGGCGCAACTCGGCTGGGAGCCCAAGGTTACCTTCCGCGAGCTCGTCGAGATGATGGTGCAGGCCGACCTCGATCGGTACGCACGCGCGAAGTGACGCGCATTCTCGTGACCGGCGCCGCAGGGTTCGTGGGGCAGTGGTTGCTGCCCGCGAGCGCTGCGGCGTTTCCCGATGCGACGCTCTTTGGCCTCGCGACGGATCCCGTCGAGCCGCGCACGCTCAAGGGCGTGCCGGCCGCGGTTCCAACGACGTGGCTTATCGGCGACCTTCGCGACGATGCGTATGTGCAGTCGGTGGTCGAGACGGCAGCGCCTGATCTGGTCATCCACCTCGCGGCGATCTCGCATCTCCCGACGGCCGCAGCGGATCCCGCTCTGGCGTGGGATGTGAATGTCACGGCCACCGCGCGATTGCTGCATCATCTGGAAGCGCGCCGGAATCGCACGCCGGGCGAGCCGCGAGTGCTGATCGTGGGCAGCGCCGAGCAGTACGGGCGCCACGACTCGCATGAAGGGGCGTTGAGCGAGGACGCCGTGCAGGCGCCACGGACCGTGTATGCGGCCACCAAGGCGGCGCAGGAAGTGCTCGCCATGCAGCACTGGCGGTCGTCCGGGCTTCAGGTGGTGGTCGCACGGAGCTTCAACCACAGTGGTGCCGGCCAGCCCGCGCGCTTTTTGTTACCGGCGCTCGTGGCGCGGGCGCATTCGCTGCGGGACGCGCCGGCGGGCACGCCGATGCCAGTTGGCAATCGCACGCCGGTACGTGACTTCCTGCATGTAAGTGACGTGGTGGCTGCCTATATTTCGCTCTGTCAGCGGGGTACGCCCGGCGAGGCGTACAATGTGGCCAGCGGCATCGGTTACTCGGTGCAGCAGGTCCTGGATCGGGTTATGGCGCGAACAGGTTCTCGCGCAGTGCCCACCGAGGATCCGTCGTTGGTCCGACCGGTTGACGTCCCCGCGTTGGTGGGGAACTCCCAAAAGCTGCAGCACGCAACCGAGTGGCGCGCGACGCGCTCACTCGATGACATTATCGACGATCTTCTCCATGCCGCGACGTAAAGACCTGCACCGGATTCTCGTGATCGGCTCTGGACCGATCATCATCGGGCAGGCCGCTGAGTTCGATTACTCCGGAACGCAGGCCACCAAGGCCCTGCGCGAAGAAGGGTACGAAGTCATTCTGGTGAATTCGAATCCGGCCACGATCATGACGGATCCGGAATTCGCCGATCGCACGTATGTCGAACCGGTGACGCCGGAATTCGTCGCACGTGTCATCGCCAAGGAGCGACCCGATGCGGTGCTCCCCACGATGGGTGGGCAGACGGCGCTCAATGTCGCGCTCGCGCTCCACGAAAACGGAACGCTCGAGCAGTATGGCTGCGAGCTGATCGGCGCCAACGCGCGCGCCATTCGTGTCGCCGAGGATCGCAAACTCTTCGCCGAAGCGATGGAGAAGATCGGACTGCGTTGTCCGACCGGTCGCACCGTCACGACATTCGACGAAGCGCTGGTGGCGGTTGAACAGACCGGCTTCCCGGCGATCATCCGTCCGTCGTTCACGCTTGGTGGTACTGGCGGCGGTATCGCCTACAACCGCGAAGAGTTCGAAACGATCGTGCGTCGCGGTCTCGATCTCTCGCCAGTGCACTCGGTACTCATCGAACGCTCGCTCCTCGGCTGGAAGGAGTACGAGCTCGAAGTGATGCGTGACTGCGCGGACAATGTGGTGATCGTCTGCTCGATCGAGAATCTCGATCCGATGGGCGTGCATACCGGTGACTCGATCACCGTCGCACCGGCGATGACGCTCACCGATCGCGAGTATCAGGTGATGCGTGATGCCGCCGTCGCGATCATTCGCGAGATCGGCGTGGATGCCGGCGGTTGCAACATTCAGTTCGCGGTCAATCCGACCAACGGCGAGCTGATTGTCATCGAAATGAATCCGCGTGTGTCGCGTTCGTCGGCGCTCGCCTCCAAGGCGACCGGCTTCCCGATTGCTCGTATCGGCGCCAAGCTGGCCGTTGGCTACACGCTCGACGAAGTGCCGAACGACATCACGAAGACCACGCCGGCGAGCTTCGAGCCGGTGCTCGACTATGTGATCGTGAAGTGCCCGCGCTTTGCGTTTGAAAAGTTCGCGGCGGCCGATCCCGGTCTCACGACGCAGATGAAGTCGGTCGGTGAGTCGATGGCGATTGGCCGCACGTTCAAGGAAGCGTTTCAGAAGGCACTGCGTGCGCTCGAAACCGGTCGTACCGGGTGGTCGATCGGCGAACGGTTGCAGGATGATCGATTGACCGACGGCTCGCTCTCGGAGCTCAAGGGCGCCGTTCGTCGTCCCACGCCAGAGCGCATCTTCCAGCTCAAGCGCGCCATGCAGGCGGGTCTTGGCACCGCTGAACTGTACGCGATCACGGGGATCGATCCGTGGTTCCTCGATCAGATGCGCGAACTGCTCGACGCGGAAGCCTCGTACACCGGGCTCTCGAGCGTCGGCGCGGACGACATGCGTCGCATGAAGCGCATGGGCTTCAGCGATCGTCAGCTCGCGTCGCTGCGTGGCACCGACGAAACGGCGGCGCGTGAACTGCGCTGGTCGCTCGGTGTGCGTCCGTCGTACAAGATGATCGACACCTGCGCCGGTGAGTTTCCGTCGAGCACGCCGTATCTCTACGGCAACTACGACGAAGAGAGCGAGGCGGCCACCGAAGGGCGCAAAAAGGTCGTGATTCTGGGCTCGGGCCCGAATCGCATTGGCCAGGGCGTGGAGTTCGACTACTGCTGTGTGCGCGCCGTACTCGCGCTGCGAGAGCGGGGATACGAGACCATCATGGTCAACTCGAATCCGGAAACGGTCTCCACCGACTTCGATATTTCGGACAAGCTGTACTTCGAGCCGCTCACGCTGGAAGACGTGCTCGAGATCGTGCAGCGCGAGCGGCCAGAAGGCGTGATCGTGCAGTTGGGTGGTCAGACGCCGCTCAAGCTGACACGCCCGCTGGAAAAGCTTGGCGTCAGGATTCTGGGGACGTCACCTGATGCGATCGATACGGCCGAAGATCGCCGTCGCTTCGAAGCGATTGTGCGTGAACTCGGCATCGAGCAGCCGGCGAACGGTACGGCCACCAGCGTCGATGAAGCTGTCACGATTGCGCAGAGCATCGGCTTCCCGGTGCTCGTACGTCCGTCGTACGTGCTGGGCGGCCGCGCGATGGAAATCGTGCACGACGAAACGTCGTTGCGCGATTACTTCGAGCGCGCGGCACGGGTGAGCGAGGATCGTCCGGTGCTGGTTGATCGCTTCCTCGAAGACGCATTCGAAGCTGATGTCGACGCGTTGAGCGATGGCAAGGAAGTGGTGATTGGCGCGGTAATGGAGCACATCGAAAGCGCCGGCATTCACTCCGGCGACTCGGCGTGCATTCTTCCGCCGTATCTCATTCCGCCGGCTGCGGTCGAGCAGATGAAGCAGCACACCATCGCCTTTGCCAGGAAGCTCGGCGTGGTGGGACTGATCAACGTGCAGTACGCCTACAAGGACGGCGTGGTGTACGTGATCGAAGTGAATCCCCGCGCGTCGCGCACCGCACCGTTCGTGTCGAAGGCGATTGGGGTGTCGCTGCCGTCGGTTGCGGCGCGACTCATGATGGGTGAGACGCTCGCCGAAGTCGGTTTCACGAAGGAGATCGTGCCGCCGTACATCAGCGTGAAAGAAGCGGTCTTCCCGTTCAACAAGTTCCGTGAGTTCGATCCGGTGCTGAGCCCGGAGATGCGTTCAACGGGCGAAGTCATGGGGATCGACGACGACTTTGGCGCCGCATTCCTCAAGTCGCAGATCGCCGCCGACAACGCGTTGCCGCAAACCGGCACCGTGTTCTTCACAGTGAACGATCTCGACAAGCCCATCGCCGCGAAGCTTGCCCGGCGCCTGCACGAACTCGGGTTCTCGGTGCGCGCCACGAGTGGTACGGCGAAGTACTTCAACGATCAGGGCATTCCGTCGGAGAGCGTCCTCAAGGTGCACGAAGGCCGTCCGCATGGTGTGGACATGATTCTGAACGGCGAAGTGCAGCTGCTCGTCAACACGCCGTTGGGCAAGGCCGCGCAGGTCGATGATGAGCGACTGCGTCAGGCCGCCATTGCCAACCGGGTGCCGTACACCACGACGCTCACAGCGGCGAGTGCGGCGGTCGAAGCGATTGCCGCACGTCGTACGCGTGAACCGGTGGTGCGTTCGCTGCAGGAGTGGCACGCCATTTTGCGAGGCGCGTGAGTCAGTCGGTAGGCCCGATTCCGGGCATGATTGCGCGGGCCGGCGAAGGGCATGTCGGCGCCGGCGCGCAGTTGGCGGAAGGCGCATTGGTGCATGAGTCGTCGTACGTCGGCGACGGTGCATCGATCGGCGCTGGAACGCGCGTCTGGCATTTCTGCCATGTGAATCCGCGCGCCACGATTGGCGCGCGCTGCTCGCTCGGACAGAATGTTGTCGTGATGCCCGGGGTGATCATTGGTGACAACGTGAAGGTCCAGAACAACGTGTCGATTTACGAAGGCGTCGAGCTCGAAGACGATGTCTTCTGTGGACCGTCGATGGTGTTCACGAACGTGTACAATCCGCGCAGTGCGGTATCGCGCAAGAACGAGTATCGCCGCACGCTGGTGAAGCGGGGCGCGAGTATCGGGGCAAATGCCACGATCGTGTGCGGCGCGACGATCGGCCGCTACGCCTTTGTGGGCGCTGGCGCCGTCGTGAATCGCGATGTGCCGGACTACGCACTGATGGCCGGCGTACCCGCCAGGCGCATCGGCTGGATGTCCGAGCACGGCGAGCGATTGGAAGTCATTGGTCCCGACGCGAGCGACGCGTCAGTGGAAGTGCTGCGATGCCCGGCGACGGGCCATCTCTACGAGCGCCGTGGGGACCTCGTGTCGCCGCGCGCGAACGGGTGAAGCGATCATGACGGAACGGATCATTCCGGAAGGACAGCGCATTCGTTTGGCGCTGGTCGGCTGTGGGCGCATCAGCCGTAATCATTTCGATGCCATCGCGAAGGTTCCGGATCTGCAGCTCGTAGCGGTGTGCGACACCGACGAGTCGCGGGCGCGCGCCGCCGGCGAAGAGCAGGGCGTGCCTTGGTTCACGAGCTACGAGCAGATGTTGGCCGATGTGCCGAGCGATGCGGTCGTGGTGGCCACGCCGAGTGGTCTGCATCCGCAGCATGGCATGCTCGCCGCCAAGGCGGGTCGCCATGTGATCAGCGAGAAGCCGATGGCCATTTCGCTGGCCTCGGCTGATGCATTGGTGCAGGCCTGCGACGACAATCACGTGCACTTGTTTGTCGTCAAGCAGAACCGGCTCAATCCGCCCATTGTGCTGCTCAAGCGCGCCATCGATCGCGGACGGTTTGGTCGCATCTACATGGCGAATTGCACGGTGCGATGGACGCGACCGCAGGAGTACTATGATCAGGCGCCGTGGCGTGGCACGTGGGAGTTCGACGGTGGGGCATTCATGAATCAGGCCTCGCACTATGTGGACCTGATTCAGTGGCTCGTGGGGCCGGTCGAAAGCGTGGTGGCGAAGACGGCCACGATGGCGCGACGCATCGAGGCCGAGGATAGCGGCGTTGCGGTGCTCAAGTTCCGCTCGGGCGCGATCGGGACGATCGAAGTCACGATGCTCACGTACCCGAAGAACCTCGAGGGCTCGATCACGATCCTCGGCGAGAAGGGGACCGTGAAGATCGGCGGCACGGCGGTGAACAAAGTCGAGACCTGGCAGTTCGCCGACTACGACGACGATGACAAGCAAGTCGAGCAGTCGAACACAAACCCTGCCAGCGTGTACGGGTTCGGACACGAGGGGTATTATCGGAACGTCGTCCCGGTGCTTCGTGGGCAGGCGCGTCCGGATACCGATGGCCGGGCCGGTCGAAAGTCCCTCGAGCTCATTCTGGGGATCTACGAATCGGCGAAGACCGGGCGCGACGTTCCCCTGCCGCTACGCGTCAATATCTAGCGCTCCAACTGGCTGTTCAGTCTCCCGCATCGATTTCGACTCACGCCCGAGGGCGTTCGACATATGGCCGTACCGCTTCTTGATCTGAAGGCGCAGCACGCCACCATCCGCGAGGAGGTGGTAGCCGCGCTTATGGACGTCGTTGATCAGCAGACCTTCATTCTGGGCGACCCGGTCGCGCAGTTGGAACAGCACGTCGCCGCGCTGTCGCAGGTGACGCACGCGATTGGTTGCGCGAACGGCACCGATGCGCTGCTGCTCGCGCTGCGGGCGCTTGGTGCTGGTCACGGCGATGACGTGGTGACGACACCGTTCACGTTCTTTGCCACCGCCGGCGCGATCCACAATCAGGGCGCACGTCCGGTGTTCGTCGATATCGATCCCCAGACGTTCAACATCAATCCCGCACTGGTTGGCGCTGCCATCACCGAGCGCACGAAGGCGGTGATTGCCGTGGATCTCTTCGGACAGATGGCCGCCATCGAGCAGGTCACCGCGGCGGCGAAGGGCGTACCCGTTATCGAAGACGCCGCGCAGTCGATCGGCGCGAGCCGCACCATCGGCGGCAAGTCGGTCATGGCGGGTGAAGCCTCCGCCATCGGCACCTACAGCTTCTTCCCGTCGAAGAATCTGGGTGGCTACGGCGATGGCGGCATGATGGTCACACAGAACGACGCGTATGCCGACGCGCTGATGAAGTTGCGTGTGCATGGCGGCCGGAAGACGTACTACCACGAGATCGTCGGCTACAACAGCCGCCTCGATACGCTGCAGGCGGCGGTGTTGCTCGCCAAGCTGCCGCACCTCGAAGGTTGGAGTGCCGCGCGCCGAGCGAACGCCGCGCGCTACAACTCGGCCTTTGCCGACATCGGCGAACTCACGACGCCGTACATCGATCCGGCGAACGTGTCGATCTACAATCAGTACACGATTCGCGTGCAGCAGCGCGACGCGTTGCAGGCGCATCTCAAGGACCGTGGCATCGGATCTGCCGTGTACTATCCGTTGCCGCTCCATTTGCAGCCGTGCTTCGCGTACCTGGGCTACCAGGAAGGACAGTTCCCGGAGTCCGAGCGTGCGGCAAAGGAAGTGATTTCCCTCCCGGTTTATCCGGAACTCACCGACGCGCAGCGTGACGAAGTCATCGCTGCAGTGCGCCAGTTCTTTGGGCGCTGAGGAACGCATGGCCAGTGATGCAATGAAGACGCAGCTGCTCGGACGTATTCAGGATCGCACCGCCGTCATTGGCGTCATCGGTCTCGGGTACGTGGGGTTGCCCCTCGCGATGGAGTTCGTGCACGCTGGCTTCCGCGTCGTGGGGTACGACGTGAGCCAGCGCGTGGTCGATCTGCTCATGAGCGGCGACTCGCACATTCAGGATATTCCGGCGGCGCACGTGCAGCAGGCCGTGTCGAGCGGCGCGTTCGTCGCCACCACACTCGAAGCGCGCTTGAAGGAGTGCGACGCGATTTCAATCGCGGTGCCGACCCCGTTGTCAAAGACGCGGGACCCGGACATGGAATACGTGCTGAGCGCGGCCGACGCGATCGCACGCCAGGCGCATCCCGGCCTCTGCGTCGTGCTGGAAAGCACCACGTATCCTGGCACGACGCGCGAGTTGCTGCAGCCGCGTCTCGAGGCCATGGGACTCACAGTCGGCACCGACATCTTCGTGGCGTTCAGCCCCGAGCGCGTCGATCCGGGCAACCCGGTTTATCAGACCAAGAACACCCCCAAGGTCGTCGGTGGCGTCACGCCGGCGTGCGTCGAAGTGGCGACGGCGTTGTATGCCAGCTGCATCGACACCGTGGTGCCGGTGAGCTCCCCGGAAGCGGCGGAGTTGGTCAAGCTGCTCGAGAACACGTTCCGCGCCGTGAACATCGGTCTGGTGAACGAAATCGCGATCATGTGTGACAAACTCGGCGTGGACGTCTGGGAAGTCATCAACGCTGCCGCGACGAAGCCGTTCGGGTTCATGAAGTTCACCCCGGGCCCCGGTATCGGCGGCCACTGCATTCCGCTCGACCCGCACTATCTCGCCTGGAAGATGCGCACGTTGAACTACAAGACGCGCTTCATCGACCTCGCGAGCGAGATCAATTCGCACATGCCTGAGTGGGTCGTGCAGAAGGTCTCCGACGCCCTCAACGAGGCGCGGAAGGCCGTGCGCGGGTCGCGCATTCTGGTGCTGGGCGTGGCGTACAAGCGCGACATCGATGATGTGCGCGAAAGCCCCGCACTCGACGTGATTCGCCTGCTCGAGGAGCGTGGCGCCCATGTCGAGTTCCACGATCCGTTCGTGGTGGAGTTCCGCGAGGAAGGCCACAGCCGGACGGGTGTGGAAATGAGTGATGAGATGTTGCGCTGGGCGGACGCCGTGGTGATCGTGACCGATCACAAGACGGTTGACTACCAGCGGGTCGTGGATCAGGCGGCGGTCGTCGTCGATACTCGCAACGTCACCGCTGGACTTACCCCGGGCCGGGCGCGCATCGTTCCGCTCTCCCGGACCCGCTCCGTTTGACCCGGGTACCAAACCACCGCATGAGTTCCCGTTCCTATCGCGTCGACTGGCGCCTCTTGATGCTCCTCGGCCTGGCAGCTGCCTTGGCCGGGTGTAGCCGTGGCTTCCAGCCCCGCGACTTTACGACGCCGGAAGCGCTCTTCCGCGCCTCGCTGCTCGAATTCGAGCGCAAGGCGTGGGATAACGCGCAGGCCGGCTTTGAAAAGCTCACGACGGACCTGTCGTCGCGCGATCCGCTGTTGGCGCCGGCGTACTACTACCTGGCGCTCACACATGAGCGAAAGCAGGAGTACCTGCTCGCCGCGCAGGCGTATGAGCGTATTACCGACGGCTTCCCGGACGACACGCTCGCCCCGGTGGCGATGCTCGGCTCGGGGCGCTCCTACCAGCTGATATGGCGTCGTCCGGCACTTGACCCGGAGTACGGCCAAAAAGCCGCCTCGATCATGCGGGCGTTGCTGTCATCGTATCCGGATTCCAAGCAGGTCGACGAAGCGAAACGCCGCATCACGCAGCTCGACGAGTGGTTCGCCGAAAAGGACTACAACACCGGCGTTCACTACATCAAGGTTCGCAAGGCTGTCGACCCGGCGATCATCTACTTCAAGGACGTCGTTCAGACGTATCCGACCACGAAGGCCGCGCGCCTGTCGTGGCTTCGCCTGCATGAGCTGTACACGAAGATCCGCTGGAAGGAGGACGCCGCGGAAACGTGCACGGCCATGTGGAAGGCGTATCCCGGCGACGCGGACGTCACGCTCGCCTGCGGCGCGACGCCCAAAGACACAGCAGCGGTCAAGAAGGTTGGCGATGGCGCGGCGCCCGTGGCGCTCGCCGTGCCGTCTCCCGCGCTGTACGCCCGACCTGCTCCAGCCAGTCGCTGATCCGCACCCGTGCGACTGGGCCTCTTAGGCGGCAGCTTCGATCCGCCGCACATCGGGCATGTGTTGGTCGCACAGGACGCTCGTGAAGCGCTGCGCCTTGATCACCTGCTGGTGATTCCAGCGGCTACTCAGCCGCTCAAGCAGGGGCAGCAGACGCCCGCAGAACATCGGCTCGCCATGACGCGAGCGGCGTTCGCCGGTGTCGCGGGTGTCGAGGTCGATTCCATTGAAATCGACCGGGGCGGGTTATCTTTCATGGTTGACACCGTGGAGGCGGTGCGGCGGAAATTCCCTGTCGCACAGCTCCATCTCCTGATGGGCGAGGACGTGGTTCCCACGTTGCCGCGCTGGCGCGAGCCAGAGCGGCTCCTTGCCATGGTTCAGCTGGTGATTCTGACGCGGGATTCTGGTCAGTCGTCGGCTGAGGCGCAGGAGGGGCAGATCGTCAACGCGATCCGTCTGGCCACCCGTCGGGTGGACGTGTCGTCAACCGAAATCAGGGCGCGGGTTCGGGACCACAAGTCCCTCGGCGGTTTTGTGCCGGAATCCGTGGCGACGTACATCGCATCCACCGGGTTGTATCTGGAGAATTCCCGGGCATCGGCATAGCGGCTCTCAGCGCCTCACGGCGCAGCGGGTCCTCGCCGGGCCCCTCATGAGGTCGTAGAGGTTTCTATGCTGAAGGGCTTGATCAGTAAGGTGTTCGGCACGCGCCATGAGCGTGAACGGAAGCGTGTTCAGCCGATCCTGAACGAAATTCACGAAATCGAGGCGCGTCTCGCGTCGCTGTCCAACGAAGAGATTCAGGGGCAGACGGCCAAGTTTCGCGCCATCATTGCCGAGCGTACTGGCGATATCGAATCGCGAATTGCCTCGCTCAAGGCGGCGAAGCACGATACGGCTGAAGCGTCGGAGCGCGAGAAGCTCGACGTCGAACTGCAGGGCGCGGATGGTCGCGGCGGCGCTGAAGGGGAATTGCGCGCGGCGATCGCCCAGGTGCTCGATGACATTCTTCCGGAAGCCTTCGCCACGGTGCGTGAGGCGTCGCGTCGCCTCAAGGGCACGTCGGTGATGGTCACCGGACATGAGCTCACGTGGGACATGGTGCCCTACGACGTGCAGCTCATTGGCGGTATCCAATTGCATCTCGGGCGCATCGCCGAAATGGCGACCGGTGAAGGCAAGACGCTGGTGGCCACGCTGCCACTCTATCTCAACGCGTTGCCGGGCCGTGGTGCGCATCTCGTCACCGTCAACAACTATCTCGCGCGACGTGACTCGCAGTGGATGGGTCACCTCTACAACTACCTCGGCCTGACGGTCGGCTGTCTCGACGACACCGAACCCGGCTCGTGGGAGCGCAAGCAGATCTACGCGAACGATATCACGTACGGCACCAACAACGAATTCGGCTTCGACTACCTGCGCGACAACATGGTCACCACGAGTGACCAGCGCGTGCAGCGACCACACGTGTTCGCGCTGGTTGACGAAGTGGACTCGGTGCTCATCGACGAAGCGCGTACGCCGCTCATCATCTCGGGCCCGGTGGGCAATGAAGGTGATGTGCAGTATGCCGACTTCAACAACGCGGTCGAACGCCTCGTGCGTCGCCAGAATGAGCTGGTCAATCAGCTCGTTGGTGAAGGGGAGCGCGCCCTCGAACAAAACGATCAGGACACCGCCGGACTGCAGCTCTACAAGGCGCAGATGGGTGGCCCCAAGAACAAGCGCCTGATCAAGGCGCTCAACGAGCCCGGCATCAAGCAGCTCGTGCAGAAGGTCGAACTCGAAGTGATCGCCGACAAGAAGTTGCCAATGGGCAAGCGGCAGTTCCGCGAGATCGAGGACGATCTGTTGTTCGTGCTCGATGAAAAGGGGCACACGGTGCATCTCACCGAGCAGGGGCTCGACTACCTGTCGCCCGATCATCCGGATACGTTCGTTCTCCCGGACATCGCCGTGCTCATTGGGCAGCTCGATCGCGATCATGATCTGACGGCGCCGCAGCGACTCGAGCGCCGCAGCACCATCGAGCGCGAGTACGCCGAAAAGAGCGAACGCCTGAACATCATCCATCAGCTCCTGCGCGCGCATGCGCTGTACGAGCGCGATGTGAATTACGTCGTGCAGGAAGGGCAGGTGCTCATCGTCGATGAGTACACCGGTCGTACGATGCCGGGCCGTCGCTGGAGCGAAGGCTTGCATCAGGCGGTGGAGGCGAAGGAGCGCGTGCAGGTGAAGGGTGAGACGCAGACGCTCGCCACGATCACCATTCAGAACTACTTCCGTATGTACGAGAAGCTGGCCGGCATGACCGGTACCGCCGAAACGGAAGAGACGGAATTTCACACGATCTACGGACTCGAGGTCTCGGTCATTCCGACGAATCGTCCGATCGCGCGCGAAGACCGTCAGGATCTCGTCTACAAGACCCGTCGCGAGAAGTACAACGCCATCGTCGATGAAACGCGTCGCCTCAACGGCCTGGGCTTCCCGGTGTTGGTTGGTACTGCGAGCGTCGAAGCGTCGGAAACGCTCTCGCGCCTGTTCACACGCGCGGGGCTCAAGCACAACGTGCTCAACGCGAAGTATCACCAGCGCGAAGCCGAAATCGTGGCGATGGCCGGTCAGCCCGGGGCGATCACGATCGCGACGAACATGGCCGGTCGTGGTACCGACATCAAACTCGGCGCGGGCACAACCGATGCGCAGCCATCGGTGGTGAAGGATCCGGACGGCAAGGACATCGACGTGACCGAAATCGGTGGCTTGCACATCGTCGGTTCGGAACGTCACGAGTCGCGTCGTATCGATCGTCAGTTGCGCGGTCGTTCCGGTCGTCAGGGCGACCCGGGCGCGTCGCAGTTCTTCCTGTCGCTCGAAGACGACCTGATGCGACTCTTTGGATCGGAGCGCATCGCGCGACTCATGGATCGCATGGGGGCGCAGGATGGCGAGGTGCTGACGCACGCGCTGATCACGCGCTCCATTGAACAGGCGCAAAAGCGCGTCGAACTCCAGAACTTCCAGTCGCGTAAGCGGCTGCTCGAGTACGATGACGTGATGAATCAGCAGCGCGAAGTGATCTACTCGCTGCGCGCGTTCGCACTCGAGGGCGGTGAAGAGCTCAAGGGCGAAGCTGTGAAGATGCTTGATCGCGGTGTGCAGCGCCGTGTCGAACAGGCGCTCTCCACGTTCGAGAAGCCCGAGGAGTGGGACTTCGAGTACGTGCAGCAGGACCTGCTCATGCACTACATGCTCCAGGTGCCGGAGTTCGCGGCGGATTGGAGCGGCGATCGTCCGCTCACGGTCGAAGACGCACAGCAGCTGGCGGTCAACGCCGTGCGCGACGCGTTCGAGGCGAAGCTGGCGAGCCTCAACTCGGTGACCGACGATCAGGGCAACGGCTTTGCGGATCGCCTGCTGTCACTCGTGACACTCAACGTGATCGACGAGAAGTGGAAGGATCATCTCTACGATCTCGATCAGCTGCGCGCGTCAATTCACTATCGCTCGTGGGGGCAGAAGGACCCGCTCGTCGAGTACAAGCAGGACGCGTACACGATGTTCGTGGACCTGATGCATGATGTCGCGAACACGTTCACCGAACGCTTCCTCAAGGCTCAACTCGTGTTCGAGCAGGCGCCAACCGAAGAATTCCTGGCGCCAATGCCCGAGGTCGAGGCGCGGGTTGAGGGGGCGCGTCCGTCCAAGCGATACAACGCCCTGGGTATTCTGGAGGACGTGCCGGCCGACGAGATCGAGGATGAGATCGAAGACGCCGAAGCGGTGGACGTCAGCGCTGGCGAGCCGTCAGCCGAGGCCACGCGCACGGTAGCACGATCGGCGCCGTCGATTGTGGGCGCAGGGAACATCCGGTCGCTCGACGCCGGTGGCGGCGCGCTGCCGCCGGGCTGGGAAAACACGCCGCGCAACAACGTCTGTCCGTGCGGATCCGGAAAGAAGTTCAAGAAGTGCCACGGCGCGCATCTTTGAGCGCTCCGATCAGAGTGTCACAGATGACGCTCCGCTGACGCCTGCCACTACCGTTTCCCTCCGACGCGCCACGGATAACCTCCCGGTGTGGCGGAGCGGAGCGGGGCAGGAAGCGCCTCGCCGGGAGGTCGGCGATCCCACCCGAGCGACGCCTGGCGACTCGACGGTTCGCCGGCAACGCTTCATCCGGTCACCCTGTCAGCATCGGTGTATGGCACCGGCGACTCGGCAACTGAACACGGCCAGCTGAGCGTGAACGATCGGACCGGTGCCCGGGTATATTCAGTGAGTCCTACCGGAGCCCCCATGCTGAAGCGTTGGTCGCTCGCGCTGCTGGTTGCGTTGCCCACAGTCCTTCACGCCCAGGCGCGGGGCGGTGATGGCTATCTGTTCCGTCGACCGGTCGGGTCGCTCTCCATCCGCGCCGGCGCCGCACGGCCCAACGCCAGCGGTGGTGTCTACGACTTTGTCTCCGGCCTGCTGATGCCCCGCGGGTCCTCGGACACCAAGACCGGTTTGCGTCCCGGAGACTACACCTCCTTCTCAGGCAGCGTCGAAGCGAATTTCGGCTTGAGTGCGCGTTCGGAAGTGGTGGTGGGTGCCGCCGTGAGCCAGCGTCGCATCGACTCGGAGTACAGAGCCTGGGTCGACAACAACGACAAGCCCATCGAGCAGATGACGCGACTTGCGCGCGTCCCTGTCTCGGTTGGCCTCAAGTGGAATCTCAACACGCCGGGTCGCGCGGTGAGCAAACTGGTGTGGGTGCCCAACCGTTTCGTGCCGTATGTGGCCGCCGGTGGCGGCGCGATGTATTGGAAGTTTCGACAGGAAGGCGATTTCGTGGACTTCCAGAGCAACACGCTCGACGTCTTCAAGAGCAAGTTGCAGGACAAGGGGTGGACGCCGATGGCGTATGCGGCGGCCGGCCTGTCGTGGAACGTCAATCCGGCGGTCGCCATTACCAGCGAAGCGCGTTACGACGCGGCGAGCGCGAAGCTGCGCGGTGACTTCTCGGGATTCGACAAGATCAGTTTGTCCGGCGTCGGGGTGTCCGCCGGTGTGCAGCTCCGTTACTGAACGCGGCCTACTGAGGAACTCATCATGACGATGCCTCGTACTTCGACAACTCTGAGCGCCGCGTTCGTTCTGCTGGCGCTGACCTCCTCATCGGCGAGCGCGCAATCGCGCACCGCGATTGATCCGCGTTTTCAACCATGGGTGGGCTGCTGGGCCGCGGTGACGGGAGAGCAGGGCGCGGTGGTGCAGTCGCCCGCCGCTCCGTCCGACGCGCGTCCCACACGCGCCTGCGTCGTGCCGTCAAGCACGGTGAGCGGCGGCGTGGATCTGCAGCTCTATTCGCGCGACTCGATGCTGTCGCGCACCCCCATACCGATGCCGGGCGTTGCATCAGCACGGCAAATCGATGATTGCACGGGTACGGAGTCGGCCGAATTCGTCGCGAACGATTCGCGACTGATTTTGCACGCCAATCTGACCTGCGCACGCGGCATCAAGCGTGTTGAAACGGGGCTCATGACCATCACGCCGCAAGGCGAGTGGATGCAGCTTCAGCACCAGCAGGTCGGGGAGAACGCCGCAACGACTGTTGCGCATCTCCGCTTCGACACCGACAACACGAACAAGTCACCGCTGTTGACGGGGGTGTCCACCTCGAACGCCGCCTTGCGACTCGCGGTGGGTGGGACGGTGACGTCCATGCAGGTGCTTGCCGTCGCCAAGGCCGTACCGGTGCCACTCGCGGAAGCGTACGTCGCGGAGTTGGGTCTCGAGTTCCCGCTCGACGGGAAGGCGCTGGCGAAGCTTTCGGACATGGGGATGCCACCGCGCGTGATCGATCTCATGGTCGCGATGGCGCATCCGGAAACGTTCCAAGTGGGCGCGGCGCGTCCGCGTGGTGCGCAGGCCAACGATCCAAACTCTCCGGTCATCGCCACCGCCATGCGTGAAATTCCGCGTCGCAGCGGATGTGGCAGCTACGACGAGTTCTGCTACGGCGCGCGCGGTATGGGCGCGTGGGGTCTTGGCTGGGGCTACGGGTACGACCTGGATCCGTGGGGCTTCCCCTACGGCTACGGTGCAGCGCGTTACGGTAGCCGATTCTACCCGTATGGCTACGGCCGCTACGGCTATCCGTACGGCTATGGCTACGGGTATGGATACGGCTACGGCTATGGTTCACCGATCTACTATGGCAACGGCCCGATCATCATCGTGAATCGTCCGAGCACTGGCGACGGTGGCGCTGGCGGTGCGGGCGGATCGATCCCGGGCCGCGCCGTCAATGGCGGCGGCTACACCCGCTCCAACGGTTCAGGCGGCACCGGGAGCTCGGGCACGAGCCGGACCGTGTCCCCGTCCAGCGGCGGTGGCGTCTCAGGCGGCGGTGGCGGAGCCGCGCCAAGCGGCGGCGGTGCCAGCAGTGGCGGCGGTGACGCCGGCCGTACCGCCAAACCACGCGGCGGCGGACTCTGACCACACGCGCTGAATGTGCACGACGGGCGACCCACAGGTCGCCCGTCGTTGTTTTGCAGGCAGTGCCTCTCACAGGCAATTCGCGCCGCAAAATGACTCTGAGTGATTGATACCGCAGCGAATCCCGTTCAATGACTCTGGGTTTCAATGACTCTGAGTCATTGAAATCGCAGCGAATCCTGGGATGCCCGGGATGCCCAGGATGCCCGGTGCCTGCAGTTTTTCAGTTACCGGTCCCCGTCGATCGCTCGCCCATTTCGATGACTCTGAGTCATTGAAACGCTGAGTCATCGAAACGCTCAGTGCTTGAAACGACCCCACAACACGGGCCGTCGTTCGAAGAACACCGAGCGCAACGATTCGATACCGCTCATCGCTACAACTAGACCCATAGTGCGAACGGTCCGGCGCCGCCGGCCCCGCGCCATACGTGCGCGTGCGCATGTGGATATCAAATCGGGAGCAGCTACGTGACCTCTACGACTAGCCAGTTCGACCAGCCCCGTCGTAAGATCAAAGAGCTACCGCACGCGGAACGACCGCGTGAGCGACTGCGTGCATTGGGACCACAGGCTCTCAGCACACCCGAGTTGCTCGCTACGTTGTTCGGATCGGGTAGCAGGGACCATTCCGCGCTCGCTTGTGCTCATCTGGTGTATGAGCGATGCGGAGGGTCGCTGGGGCGGCTGGCGGGGATGCCGGTGGCCAGTCTCACGCGGGTGCCGGGCGTAGGAGAGGCGAGGGCGACCGCAGTTCAGGCCGCGCTCGAGTTGGGTCGACGAATGGCAGGGGAGGCGCGCGAATCGGGCGTCCCGCTGCGTGGTCCGCGGGATGTGGCGGCGGTCTTTGCGCCTCGCCTGCAGGATGCGCCGGTGGAGGAATTCCACGTGGCCATTCTCGACGCGCAGCATCGACTCGAACGCGATGTACTGATCACGCGGGGACTGCTCAACTCTTCACTGGTGCATCCGCGCGAAGTGTTCCGGGAAGCCATCGCTGAACGTGCGGCGGCGGTGATCCTGGTGCACAACCATCCGAGTGGTGATCCCTCACCGAGTGCGGAGGATCGTGCGGTGACGGAGCAGTTGGTGGCGGCGGGGCGCTTGCTGGATATACCGGTGCACGATCATGTGATCGTGGGACGAGGGCGCTACATGAGTTTTGCGGAGGCTGGACTGTTGTGACGATGATCGCGCTGCACGAGATGATTCCGGGGTTCGGGCCGGGCACCGATGGTGCCTACGATCGGCTCGACCACGACTTGCTCGTGCGCGCCTACAAGTATTCCGATGTCGCACACGCCGGTCAGGTGCGTCATTCCGGCGAGCCGTATGTCTCGCACTGTGTGGAAGTCGCGCGGATTCTCGCCGACCTGCACCTCGACACCACCACGGTGGCGTGCGGGTTGCTGCACGACATCGTCGAAGACACCGACATCACGATTGACGACATCTCGCGTGAGTTCGGTCCCGAGATCGCGCAGATCGTGGACGGTCTCACTAAGATCGCCAACCTGCCGATGTCCTCGCGTGAGGAACGGCAGGTCGAGAACTATCGCAAGCTGCTCCTGTCCATCGCGAAGGATGCGCGCGTCATTCTCATCAAGCTCGCCGACCGTCTGCACAATATGCGGACGCTCGATTGGCTTGCGCCCGAAAAGCGCCGGCGCATCGCGCAGGAAACCCGCGATCTGTACGCGCCACTCGCGCACCGTTTTGGTATGGCGAAAGTGCGCTGGGAGCTCGAGGATCTGGCCTTCAAGCACCTCGAGCCGGACGCCTACAAGTCGCTCGCCAAGCTCGTCGCGGCCAAGCGTGGTGAGCGCGAAGCGCTTATCGCGCAGATGCGGGAGCCACTCCAGAAGCGTCTGACCGAAGCCGGTATCGTCGACGTCGAAGTCACCGGTCGGCCGAAGCATCTGTGGTCGATCTACAAGAAGATGCAGCAGCGTGATCGTCCCTATGAGGACATCTATGACCTGCTGGCCATCCGCGTCATCGTGCCCAACGTGCTCGAGTGCTACCACGCGCTCGGCGTGATTCACGATGGCTGGACGCCGGTGCAGGAGCGCATCAAGGACTACATCGCGCAGCCAAAGAGCAACGGCTATCAGTCGCTGCACACCACCGTGTTCGGGCCCGGGCGTCAGCTCTTCGAAATCCAGATTCGGACGCGCGATATGCATCGCACGGCCGACTATGGTATCGCGGCGCACTGGCTGTACAAGGAGCACGCGCGCAGCGCTGACGAACTCGATCGTCATCTCGCCTGGTTCCGTCAGGTGCTCGAGCTCCAGCTCGATGCCGAGACGCCAGGCGAATTTCTCGAGTTCCTGAAGCTCGACCTGTATCAGGACGAAATCTTCGTCTTCACGCCGACTGGCGACGTCATTCAGCTTCCCAAGGGAGCGACGCCGCTCGACTTCGCATTCGCTGTTCACTCGCAGGTCGGTGCGCGATGTTCGGGCGCGAAAGTCAATGGACGCATCGCGCCGTTGTCGCGTGAGCTCAAGAATTCGGAAACGGTGGAGATCCTCACCAATCCGAATGCGAAGCCCAGTCGCGACTGGCTCGCGCACGTGCGCACCGGCAAGGCGCGTCACAAGATTCGACAGCTCTTGCGTCTCGAGGAGCGCTCGAGTGCGATGCGCCTTGGTCGCGAAATTCTCGAGCGTGAAGTCAAGAAACGTCGCCTCTCCAAGGTCGACGACGACAAGCTCTTGCCGGTTGCGAAGCAGCTCAAGCTCAAGGATACGCCGCACCTCATCGCGTCGATCGGTGCGGGCGACATCCATGTCATGCAGGTGCTCAAGGCGATCTTTCCGGATCTCGAGACGGCACCTCCAGAGCCGGAGAAGCCGAGCACCTTCGAACGCATTGTTGATCGTGTACGCGGGACCGGGAAGGGCATTCGCATTCAGGGCGCGGATGGACTGCTGGTGCGCTATGCGCAGTGCTGCCAGCCGGTGCCCGGCGACAAAGTGGTGGGCTACGCCACGCGTGGTCGCGGCGTGAGTATCCATCGCGGCGATTGCCCGAATCTGCTGCTGCTGACGCACGAACCCGAGCGTCGGCTCGACATCGACTGGCAGGAGATGGCCGGCGAGCGCTTTGTCGTGCGACTGGCGCTCGAAGGGATCGATCGGCGCGGTCTCTACGCCGATGTCGCGGCCGCCGTGAGTGCGACCGGAACGGATATCCGGAGCCTGGAGCTCAAGACCATCGACGGGCGCGTCAGCGGGTCGGCCATGGTTGAGGTCGAGAACCTGGCGCATCTCGAGCGCATCATGAAGGCGGCGCGACGCGTGAAGGGATTGTCGGCGATCAGCCGTCGCGAACGGATCACCGCAGACGACTGACGCTTCCTCTAGCGAGCTCTGCCGCAAGATGTGACAGAGCCTATTCTGAACAACGTCCGAACAAAAACCGGCAGAGCGCCGGTTTTTGGCTATATTGAAGGCTTCATGTCTGACTTTCGACTACAGTCCCCATTCGCCCCCGCGGGCGACCAGCCGCGCGCCATCGCCGAGCTCTCAGCGGGTCTTCGCCGAGGCGAGCGTCATCAAACCCTGCTTGGCGTCACCGGCTCGGGCAAGACGATGACCATCGCCAATGTGGTCGCCGAATGGGGGCGTCCGACGTTGGTGCTGTCGCACAACAAAACGCTGGCGGCGCAGCTCTACGGCGAGCTCAAATCGTTCTTTCCGAACAACGCGGTCGAGTACTTCATCTCGTACTACGACTATTACCAGCCGGAGGCGTACGTCCCCTCGAGCGACACCTACATCGAGAAGGACGCGAGCATCAACGAAGACATTGATCGTCTGCGGCTGCGTGCCACATCGTCGCTCATGGAGCGCGACGATGTGGTGATCGTCTCCACCGTCTCGGCGATCTACGGCCTTGGCGATCCGGTGCAGTACCGCGAGCGTATGGTGGCGCTGTCGAAAGGTCAAACGATCGCGCGCGATGATATTCTGCGCGAACTC
The DNA here is from genome assembly GCA_966112585.1 of uncultured Gemmatimonadaceae bacterium. Classification (GTDB taxonomy): domain Bacteria; phylum Gemmatimonadota; class Gemmatimonadetes; order Gemmatimonadales; family Gemmatimonadaceae; genus Gemmatimonas. Next base: position 137,108 of record CBHWDN010000005.1, on the reverse strand, counting down.
GTTGGCATTCAGTACATGCGCAACGATGTTGGCTTCGATCGCGGCACCTTCCGCGTGCGGGGCGACACCGTCGAGATCTATCCCGCGTACGAGGAGCAGGCAGTTCGCCTGGAGCTGTGGGGCGACGAGATCGAGCGCATCTCCAAGATCGATCCCCTCACGGGCGATACGATCGCGGTGCTTGAACGCATGGCGATCTATCCGGCGAAGCACTTCATCACCAATCGCCCCACGATCGAGCGCGCCAGCATGGCAATTCGCGATGAGCTGGCCACACGGCTCGCCGAACTCCGCATGCAAGGCAAACTGCTCGAAGCGCAGCGACTCGAGCAGCGCACGAACTTCGATCTCGAAATGCTGCTCGAGATCGGGACCTGCGCTGGCATCGAGAATTACTCGCGACACATCAGTGGCCGCGAAGCCGGTGAGCGTCCGGCCTGTCTGCTCGACTATTTCCCCGACGAGTATCTCGTGGTGGTCGACGAATCGCACGTGACGCTGCCGCAGGTGCGCGGCATGTACAATGGCGATCGGGCACGGAAGCTCACGCTGGTGGACTACGGCTTCCGCCTGCCGAGTGCGCTCGACAATCGCCCGCTCGTCTTCGAAGAGTTCATGCAGCTTGTGCCGAAATTGATCAGCGTATCGGCGACGCCCGGTGAGCTCGAGCTGCAGCTGTCCGAAGGCGTGGTGGTGGAGCAGGTCATTCGCCCCACCGGGCTCCTCGACCCGACGATCGAGATTCGTCCGGTGAAGGGGCAGGTGGACGATCTGTTGCATGAGATTCGCCAGCGAGAGCGCAAGGGAGAGCGCGTGCTCGTCACGACGCTCACCAAGCGCATGTCGGAAGATCTCACCGACTATCTGCAGCAGATGGGCGTTCGCGTGCGCTACATGCACTCCGATATCGATGCCATTGAGCGCATGGAAATCGTGCGCGGTCTTCGGCTCGGCGAGTTCGATGTGCTGGTGGGCATCAACCTGCTGCGCGAAGGACTCGATATGCCCGAAGTGTCGCTGGTCGCGATTCTCGATGCCGACCAGGAAGGCTTCCTGCGCAGCGATCGTTCGCTCATTCAGACCATCGGCCGTGCCGCGCGCAATCTGAACGGCATGGCGATTCTCTACGCCGATCGCATGACCGGATCGATGCAGCGCGCGATCGAGGAAACCGATCGTCGTCGTGCGATGCAACGCGACTTCAACACCGAGCACGGCATCGTCCCGAAGGGCGTGACCAAGAGCGTGGACGAAGTCCGATTCATCACGCGTGTTGCCGATGCGCGCGAGGAGCGCGAGGAGCGTGGTCCGGCGCCCAGGAAGTTGCCGAGCGAGTCGGCGCCGCGCAGCCGTGCGGAGCTGGAAACGCTCGTTGGCGAACTCGAAATTGCGATGCGCGAGGCTGCCACCGCGCTCGACTTCGAAGCGGCTGCGCGATTGCGCGATCAGCTCTTCGAAGTGCGTACAGCGCTGGGCCAGAAGCCGGCCGAAGCGCGCGGTAATGCACAGGCGCCCAAGCGTCCGCCGGGCAGCGCACCGGGCGGTGGCGGCGCGCCATTCAAGCGTGGAGGAGGACGTCGTGGTGGCCGGTAAGCGAACGCAGGCGCCACCACCACTCGACCACTTGCTCACCCGTGGCGCGCCGCGTTCGCCCGATCGCGACTCGCTTGAAGCGTGGGGGCGCGAACTGGGCGCGGTGCTGCCGCGGCCGGCGTGCATTGCCTTCGAGGGTGACCTCGGTGCGGGGAAAACCACCCTCGTCCGTGCGATCGCCGCCGGACTGGGGGTGCGCGATCTCGCGAATGTCACGAGCCCGACCTTCTCGCTGGTGCAGGAATACGACGCTCCGCGCGGACCGATCGTGCATGTCGATCTCTATCGCTTGAGAAGCCCGGCCGAACTCGAGGCGTTGGGTTGGGAGGAGATCGTCGATCGCTCACCGGTGTTGCTGGTGGAATGGCCGGATCGCGCCTTCGGTACGTTGCCGGCTGATACCATCACCGTGACACTCGAGCACGATCCAGGCAATCTGGACCGTCGATTGCTGCGCGTTCAGCGTCCGGGGCCGCGCTAGAAGAACCGAACGAGGGGGTGTTTCCGAAACGCCACACGATCCGAATCGTTTTCAGGGAGCCCGTGCGCGGGCGCCTGAATCCATTCGCCCTGGTTCGCCTGTGTCCCTGCCGTTTCCACCACGCACTCCCACCCCAGCCATCGGCTCGCGAGCCGTGGCAGGTCGTACCGTGCGGCTGGCCGAGGTCATCTCCGCGCTGACGTTCGCGCTCGATTTGACTGAAGGCCAGCGCCCTGGACACACGTTGCGGAGCACGCTCATCGCCATGCGTTTGGGCGCTGAGCACGGTTTGGATCGCGAGGCGATGGAGGCGTTGTACTATGCCGCGCTGCTCAAGGACTCTGGCTGTTCGAGCAACGCGGCACGCATGGCCGCCGTATTCGGCAGTCCCGATCAGGAACTCAAGCGGAACATGCGCTTGGTGGACTGGCACGATCGCTGGAAACTTGCCATGCGCACCGCTGGGAGCTGCGGTATTGGACTCGGACCGATCAGTCGCATCAAACACTTCCTGGCGATTGCGCGTTCACCGGATTTCACCCGTGAAATCATCAAGGTGCGCTGCGAACGCGGCGCGCAGATCGCGCATGTGCTGCAGTTTCCGAGCGCCACCAGTGAGGGCATCCTGCACGTCGATGAACACTGGTGCGGCATGGGGCATCCAGTGGGGCTCGCGGGGCAGGAGATCCCGATCATTTCGCGCATTCTGCTGATCAGTCAGACGGTCGAAGCGTATTTGAGCGAGAACGGCCTCAAGGCAGCCCTCGAGATGGCTACCAAGCGCCGCGGCACCTGGTTCGACCCGAGTCTGGTCGATCGTGTGGTCAGTTGGCGTCGCGATCAGCCGTGGTGGGGTGAGTTGGCCGATGTGGTGAATCTCGAGAATCGCGTGATCGCACTCGAGCCGGGTCGCGAGCCCATGGTCGCCACCGACGAACGGCTGGACCGTATTTCTCACGCGTTCGCGGCAGTGATTGACGCGAAGACGCCGTTCACGGCTCGTCACTCCACGAACGTCGCGCGCTATTCGGTGGCGATCGCGCAGGCGATGGGTGAGGCGCCTCACAGCACGCGCACGCTGCTGCGCGCGGGACTGCTGCACGACATCGGCAAGTTGGGCGTCTCGAATCGCATTCTCGACAAACCCGGAAAGCTGACGGACGAGGAGTTTGCCGAGATCCGCAAGCATCCGCGTTGGACGCTGCAGATTCTCGAGCGCGTCGCAGCCTTCGAGGAGTTTGCAACGGAGGCGGCGCATCATCACGAGCGATTGGACGGACGTGGGTATCCATGGAATTTGCCGGCGACGCGTCTGTCACCGATCGCGCGCGTGCTGGCGGTGTCGGATGTCTACGAAGCGCTCACTGCTGACCGTCCATATCGCGCTGGTCTCCCTGTGGAAAAGGTGCGGGAGATCATGATTCGTGATCGCGGGACCGCCTTCGACGCCACCGTGCTCGACTGTGCGTTTTCGCTCGCGGAAGAGGGTGTCTTTGCGAACCTGTCACAGGGCGTGGACCTGGGCTTCGAGCAGCTCGCGCTTCCGGTCCCGCGCGGCCTGATCCAGCGCGTCGCCTAGGGCATTTTCGCGTCATTCGGGGGTGCGTTGGGAGGGTCGAGGGCGGTAAAATCCTCGCATGCATCCCCTCGAGTTCACACGGCCGGTCCTGGCAATCGAAGCTGCCACCGCGTCGGGCAGCGTGTCGCTGCTCATGCCCGATGGCACCGCGCGTTCGATTGCGGTAGCGATGGGTGCTGGCGCGGCCGATGGACTCTTTCCGGCTGTGATTGAACTGCTGCGCGAGCGGGCCCTCGATGTGTCGGACGTTGGTGCAATCGTGTGCGGGGCGGGGCCGGGCAGCTTTACATCGCTTCGCATTGCGGCCGCGCTCGCGAAGGGGCTCGCGCACGGACTCGGTTGTCCGCTCTACGCTGTTCCCTCGCTCGCGATCGCCGCAGCGTCATTACCGAGCCATGCACCGGCCGGGCGCTTTCTCGTGCACACCGATGCGCTGCGAGGTGAGCGCTACGTCTTGTCGGTGACGCGAGACGCCGACGGCGACGTGTCCTGGGACGGCACCACCCTGCGCCGGTCTATTGACGATGTGCGTCAGGCTGCCGATTCGCTGGTGTCGATTGGACCGGCGCCGGCGTTGTTGCCGTCGGCATTCGAGGTGCAACCCGATGCATCGATGGTCGTGCGCGCTCTGGGCATCTGGCGCGAGGCACCGGTGACGCTCGCCAGTTGGGAGCCGATGTACGGTCGGCTCGCGGAAGCGCAGGTCAAGTGGGAGGAATCGCACGGTCGGCCATTGCCTGACGCGGACGCGTCGTAATGGCCGCAAGTCGCAACGCCTCGTCGCCGTTCGTGAACATCCGCGCGATGCATGCGAGCGATGTTCGCGCCGTTGCAGCGATTGAGAAGTCGGCGTTTTCCGACCCGTGGCCCGCTGAAGCATTCGATTCGCTGATCGGTCGTTCACACGCACGCCTGCAGGTGGCCGTCGATCGCGTCGGTGAGATCCGCGGCTATTGCGTGTTGATTCGAGCGCTCGATGAAGGCGAAATTGCCAACATTGCCACCAGCCTCGAGGCACGCGGTCAAGGGGTCGGCGGCGCGTTGCTCGACGACGCACTGGCCTACGCCGACGCCCACGGCATCAGCTCGCTGTTCCTCGAAGTTCGCGTCTCGAATGACGCGGCCCGGGCACTGTATTCCGCTCGCGGATTCTCGCAGGTGGGGCGTCGCCGAGGTTATTATCAACGTCCTGATGAAGACGCGCTGGTACTCCGGCGCACGGGGCCGCACGCGCCCTCGTTCGCGCCCGCCGTCTGATCACACTCGTTCGAAAAACACGACGTGAAACGTTTGGGTTACCAGCTTGTTCAGCTGCGCTCGTATGTTCGCGGCGTCCCCCAACCCTATAGCACTTTCACGGAGGCACTGTGAGCCGCAGCCTGAACAAGGCCATTCTGATCGGCAACGTCGGAGGCGATCCCGAAATCCGCACCGTGGGCACCGGCTCGCGTGTCGCGCAGTTCTCGTTGGCCACCAGCCGCAACTGGAACGACCAGAGTGGCAACAAGCAGGAGAAGACCGAATGGCATCGCTGCGTCGTGTGGAACAACGCGCGTGGCCCGGGACTGGTCGACGTGGTGGAGAAGTACGTGAAGAAGGGCGAGAAGATCTACGTGGAAGGTGAGATCGAGTACCGCCAGTGGCAGGATAAGGACGGGCAGACGCGTTACACCACCGAGATCAAGGTGAAGGAGCTCATGCTCCTTGGTGGCGGCGGAGGCGGACGCGGCAGCTTTGGTGGCGATGAATCCGATGCGGCGTCGCGTCGTTCGGCGGCCCCCAGCCGTTCCGCGGCGGCCAAGCCGGCCGCCGGTGGCGACGACTTCAACGACTTCCCCGGCGCCCTGGAAGACGAAGACGACGATCTGCCGTTCTGATCGGCGAATGCCCGGAGCCGGTCGTGAAAATGACCGGCTCCGGGGCCAAGCGCCGCGAACATGTGTGGCGCCCAATGTGATTGAAAGCAATCGACGGCGTTGAAATACCGCGATCCACCCGCGTGACACCATGAGCGTTGCCTGTCGAGCGGCAGCGCGTCTGCTGAATGGACTCCCCGGTGCATTCGCATCGGGATTCAATCGCGCCTTGCTGGCGCGCGACCTCTTGCTCGTGAGGCATCCTGATGCGCGCTGCCGATCAGGCGCACTCGACCGAAACCACTGCTGACGCGAGCGCTTCGGGCGCTCTCGTCAAGCTGATTGTTGCTGCGATCGCCACCGCGGCGCTGCTTACCCTGTGGCGCCCCGCGATGGTTCACGCGCAGGAAGCACCGGCACAGCCGCCGGCAGCAGCGAAGACGGACGCGAAGGCCGAAGCCAAGCCGGCTGAAAAGCCAGCGGAAGCGAAGCCCGCGGCCACGCAGACGCGCACGCATGTAGTGAAGCCCGGCGAAACGCTTTGGGCGCTCGCGGCACGCTATTACGGCGACGGTCATTCGTGGCAGCAGCTCGCTCGCGCCAACAAGATTCCGACGGACGGCGCCAAGCCACCACTCGAAATCGGAATGACGCTCTCGGTGCCGGTGGCCAAGAAGGTCGCCACCGCGAAGGCGGCTGCCGTCGCTGCGGCCCCCGCCGATTCGTCGGTCCCCAAGGTCGCGCTCCTCAAGGCGGGCGAGGGCTCGGCGCCCAAGTCGGCCACAGAACCGCGGCCGGAAGCGAAGGGCGAAACCAAGGCGCCGGCGGGTTCACTCGCCGCGCAGACGTCGGGCAAGGGCAATGCTGCAGGTCGCGGCAACGCGCGAACAGCGCCCAAGAGCAGCAAGGAAGCCGCCGCGCCGGTCGCCAGCACCACACCGGCGTCGTCGCAACCGGAAACACTCGCGCTGCAGCAGCGCCAGCAGACGCTGCTTACCCGCGACGGTCAGGTGAAGATCGGGCTGGTCAGCTCCGACGAGCAGTCGGCGTCGCGCACCTCCAGGGAAATCCTCACGGTCTTCCATCGCGACATTCCTGATGCCGCGGAGGCGCAGCGACGCACGAATGCGGCCCTGCGTCCGAACACGCCCGTTGCGCGTCAGGGCGAACTGGATGCTGCGCCATATCTCCTGAACGAATCCGATCTGTTGGTGGTCGGCACGATCACGGGTCGAGTTGGGGCACTTCCGTCGACGCTCGAAGCGCATGCGGAACGCGCGGTGCGCAGCGACGAGATCGAACTCCAGGCGGCCCCCAAGCGCAGCTACGCCGTCGGCGATCGGCTGCAGTCATTCGCGAGCGCGCCGTCCTCGGTGAAGGGCAAGGTCGTCGTTATCCCCACGGGTGTGGTCGAGGTCACCTCGGTCAAGTCGAACGGCACTGCGGTCGCGGTCGTCCGCGAGCAGTCGGCGCGCATTGAACAGGGGCAGCACCTCGTCGTGAACACCGGTGCACCTGCGCCGCGTGTCGTGGCGGAAAAGCTCGCTACGCCTGACGTCGCTTCGCAGGTCGTGTGGCTCGATCCCGCGCAGACGATTCCGACGCTGCAGAGCTACATGCTCATCGGCGCCGGCAGCGCGAAGGGCGTCAAGGCCGGTGACGAATTCGCGCTGTACTACCAGCCCAAGGGTGGCAACGAAGCCCAACAGGCCGTCGCCCGTGTCGTACGCGTCGGCGCCGACCATGCAGCGGCCGTGATCGTCAAGCAGAGTGGGGCGGACATTGCGCCCGGCATGACCGCAAGGCGGATCGCCAAGGCGCCGTAGTCCCGCAGTTCAGTCAGCGCGGGTGAGTTAGCGTCCGCCAGTTAGCGTCCGCCAGTTAGCGCAGTTGCAGTTAGCGCGGTTCCAGGAAACGCGTGCCGTGGCCCACAGGGCCGCGGCACGCGTTTACATTGGGGAAACGCAAATCACGGAGTGATTTACAGCATGGCGAAATCGATTTTGGTGACGGGCGGCGCAGGCTTCATCGGTTCCACGGTAGCTGACCGATTCCTGGCCGAAGGATGGACAGTCACCATTCTCGACGACCTGTCGAGTGGTCGCGAAGAAAACATCTCGCCGAACGCGCGCTTCGTGCGCGGCGATATCACCACGCCTGAAGCAGCCACACTGATTCGTGAAGGGCGCTTCGATGTGATCTGTCACCTTGCCGCGCAAATCGATGTGCGCCGGAGTGTCGAAGATCCCGCGTACGACGCGACCAAGAATATCCTTGGCACGCTCAACATCATGGAAGCCGTACGCGCGAGCGGTTATCCGACACGCACGATCTTCTCGTCGACTGGTGGCGCGTTATACGGCGACTTCGAGCCGCCGCCAAGCGCTGAGACGACGGAAAAGAATCCGGAAGCACCGTACGGCATCGCCAAGCTCTCGTGCGAGTACTACCTGGCCTACTACGGCCGCGTGCACAACCTCGATACGGTCGCGTTGCGCTACGGCAATGTGTACGGACCGCGTCAGGATCCGCACGGCGAAGCGGGTGTCGTGGCGATCTTCTGCAATCGCCTGCTCGACAATCGCGCGCTGACCGTGTTCGGCAACGGCGAGCAGACCCGCGACTACGTCTTCTCCGGTGATGTGGCTGGTGCAAACTTCGCCGCCGCCACCGCGACGCTGCCGCCGCGCGGACGACTTGATGCGCGCGCCTTCAACATCGGCACGGGTATTGAAACGTCGGTCAATACGCTCGCCGAAACGTTGCGCTCGGTTTCTGGTGGCACAGCGCCCATCGACTATGCACCGGCGCGCGCCGGCGAGCTTGCGCGCTCGGCACTCAACACCGCCAAGGCGCGCGATGTCCTGGGATGGACGCCGCAGGTGAGCCTGCGTGAGGGACTCGAACGCACCTTTGCCTTCTTCGCCGATCGCCGGAAGGGAGCTGCCAAGTGAGCGGTGCCAGCGTGGTGGCGCTGCTGCAGCTTTCCACCACTGGCGGGGCCGCTTCCACCTCGATCGTGTCGTTGGTGGCGAACAGCGATGTGGTCACCAAGGCCGTGCTGGTGTTGCTCGCCTTGCTGTCGCTCCTCTCGTGGGGGCTCATGTTCGCCAAGTGGCGCGCATTCTCGGCTGCGGAGTCGAACGGCCATCGCTTCGTGCGTGAGTTTGAAAAATCCCCGAGCATGGATGAGGCGGCGCGTATTGCGCAGCGCTCGAAGTCGAGCGCGTTCACCGCGGTGTTTGCGCGTGCGGTGCAATTCCTGAACGACACCAAGCCGGCGCTTGGCGCGACGAACGATCGCACGGCGCGCCTCTCCGGTTCGCAGGTTGAAGCGCTCCGTCTTGTGCTCGACTCCGAAACCGGGCGTGAACGCGAGGAGCTGGGTCGCTTCATTCCGTGGCTTGCGACGATCGGCAGCGTGAGCCCGCTGATCGGACTATTCGGCACCGTGCTGGGCGTCATCGAAGCGTTTCAGGGCATCGCGACCAAGGGATCAGGGAACATCGGGGCCGTGGCGCCGGGTATCTCCACAGCACTCCTCGCGACCGCCGCGGCACTCGCCGTGGCCATTCCCGCCGCCTTTGCCTACAACGTGTTCGCTGCGCGACTCAATCGCTTCGACAGCTCACTCGAAGGCTTCGGTTCCGAACTGATCGCGCTGATGGTGCGCGAAGGGCGGATCTAGCAGATGCGTCGTGGACGACGCGGTGAGCGCATGGGCGTCAACGGCGAGATCAACGTGGTCTCGCTGATCGACGTGATGATGCTGCTCATGGTGATCTTCATGATCACGGCGCCGATCATGACCGGCGGCGTCGACGTGTCGTTGCCAAAGGCCGATGTCACGCCACTCGAACCCAAGAACGGGCTCGTGGTCACGATCGATCGCAGTGGGCGCATCTTCATCGATGACGTGCGCTTTTCGTTCAACGAGTTCGCCGGCGCGATCAAGGCGATGCACGAAAAGAAGGGCGGCGGAGGTGTCATCGTTCGTGGAGACGAAAACGCCCAGTACGGCGTGATCATTCGCGTCATCGGAGCCATGAAGGCGCAGGGCATCACCGAGGTTGGCCTGATGGCTGAACCCGAGGAGAACCGGTGACGGACCTCGCGCTCGGCTCGAACGTGCATTCGACCGATCGTGCGGACAGCTCGCGACTTGGGAGTGGTATTGCCGCGTCGATCGTGGTGCATGCCGCGCTTGTCGCCCTCGTGTTCTGGTGGAGCGGACGGCCGGCTCCTGTCCGGCCTCCGGTCTATCGCGTTGAGCTTGTCGGGCAGATCGGCACGCGACGCGCCGGTGTCGAGAAGTCCACAGCGACCGCCACGCCGGCACCGGCCGCTGCGGCCGCCGAGCGCGTGCCGGAGGAAAAGGCCGCACCGACCACGAAGCCGGTCAAGAAGCCTGCCGCGGCAACTGCCAAGGCGACACCGTCTCCGGCCAAGAGCAAGCAGGCTGGCGACAAGACGGCACCGAAGACCTCGACCAAGGCTGCGGCGCCACAGGCGGGTGCCGGTGCGAATGGCGGCACCAAGGGCGCCGATGTCGCGAACATCAAAACCGACGGGATCGAGTTCCCCTATCCTGGGTACCTGAACAACATCACCCGGCAGATCGCGCTCAACTGGAGCCCGAGCAAGGTGTCCGCAGCGCTGGTGGCCGAAGTGAAGTTCACGATCCGCCGTGATGGATCGGTAATGGATATTCAGGTCGTCAAGCGTTCGGGCGATGTGCTCTACGACGCCGATGCGCGAGGCGCCATCGAGGCCGTGGGGCTCACGCGCAGCTTCAATCCGCTTCCGTCGGGGTGGGGCAGCGATGTGCTCGTGGTGTACTTCACGTTCGATTACTCATTCCGCCCGCGCTGATGGCTTGTCTCCCGCCAACGAAGTCTCGATTCCTCACGCCGCGTCGCTTCCTCTTCAGCGCGATGCTCGGCGGAGTGTTTGCTCCGGTCGCATCGGTCGCGGCGCAGGATCCGGCCGGCGTCCGTCTCGGACTGCAGTACACGGCGGGTGAAAAGAAGTCGTTGATCGTGCTCCCCGTTCGTGCTGCGAATGGCGACAGCATCAGCCTGATGCTGAGTCGTGACTTCACCAACAGCGATCGGTTCACCGTCGTGACATCGTCGGCGGCGCCGATGATCAATGGACCCGTCAATTATCCCGTCTTTAGCAAGCTCGGGGTTGATGGCATCGTGCAGGTGACCCTGCTTCCCTCGGGATGGGCGCGCGTCGCATTGCATGACGTCGGTATGAAGGTCGTCAAGAACACCAAGGATTTTCCGCTGCCCACTCCGGCCTTGTCGCCCGCGTGGCGCATGGCCGTTCACGGCATCGCCGATGCCACCGAGGAGTGGGTCACGGGACAGCGTGGTATTGCTCAGACTCGTATCGCGTATACGCGTGGCGGGCGGGTGTACACCGTCGACAGTGATGGCGCCAACGTGACCGCCGTGACGCCGAGCGGCATGTCGCCACAGTGGCTGCCAACCGGACGCGGCATTGTGTACAACGTCCTCGATGGCGTGCGCGACCCCATCATGTACACTGACCTGGTGACCGGGGCGCAGCGCACGATTGCGAGCGGCGCTGGCGTGCAGCACACCTCGCCGGCACTGTCGCCCGATGGTCGCACCGTCGTGTTCGCGCGTACCACCGAGGCCGGGACCGACCTCTATGCGCAGCCGCTCGAAGGGGGAAACCAGCGTCGCATCACAGTCGGGCATGGCCGCGCGTCATCGCAGCCCACGTTCAGCCCCGATGGTCAGCGAATCGCCTATATGAGCGACCGCTCGGGGCACCCCGAGGTTTATATTTCTGATCTGGACGGGACCAACGTGGACCTGTTGACGTCGGGATCGTTCGGTGACAACGACTATCGATCGGGCCCCGATTGGTCGCCCGATGGTCGACTCGTGGCGTTCTCGTCGCGAAACAACAAAGCCTTCCAGATCATGACGATCAATACCCGCGATCAGACGACGCGGATCGTCACGAACGACGGACGCAACGAAGATCCTTCGTGGGCACCCGATTCGCGACATCTGGTGTTCACGTCGACCAAGACCGGCACACGTCAGTTGTGGATCGTGGACACAGAAACCGGAGCGTCGCGTCAGCTGACCTTCGGACCGGAAGCGCGATTGGCGGCGTGGTCACCGCGTTTGATCACGCAGTAGTGGTTGTCGCAACTGAGCAGGTGCAGTCGTTGGTGTTCGCGCAGTTTTTTACTCCCCTCCCGACACGGAGTTGAAGTCATGATGCGTGTTGCTCGTCCGATGCTGTTGATGGTGTCCGCTGCGCTTGCGCTCGGTGCTTGCAAGAAGAAGCCCGTGGCCGAGCCGCCCAAGCCGGTTGAGTCGAAACCCGTCGAGGCAACGCCGACCCGCAACACGCCGCCGGCTGCTGCGCCACGTGACACGATGGGTGAGTACAACAGCAAAGTCGCCTCGGCGCGCGCCAAGCTGCTCGAGACGATCTACTTCGAATACGACGCCGATGAGCTTCGCGACGACTCGAAGGCCGTCCTCGATGAGAAGATCGCGATTCTGAACGCGAACCCGAATCTCAAGGTTCGTATCGCCGGTCACTGCGACGAGCGCGGTAGCGACGAATACAACATCGCCCTCGGCCGTCGTCGTGCCGTCGCCGCGAAGCAGTATCTGACCGACCGCGGTATTTCGGAATCGCGCATCGAAACCCAGAGCTTTGGTCGCGAACGTCCGGCGGTGTCGGGCAACAGCGAAGAGGCCTGGCAGAAGAATCGCCGCGATGAGTTCGAAATCCTGACGGGCGGCGAGTCGCTCAAGCCGGCCAAGTGAGTTCCCGCGCCACACCGGAGACCATGATGATGATGCCCACCCGACTGTGGCGCGTTGTTCGGTTGATTCCCCTCGTGGCCCTCGCGGCCACGGGGGGCTGTTTTGCAACGCGCGGCGACGTGCGCATTCTGCAGGGCGATATCGCCGCGATGCGCACCGACGTGCTCAAGAATCAGTTGGAGCAGCGCGAGGCGCTCAATCAGGTTGCGCGCAATCTTCAGGTCGCCAGCGATTCCCTGGCGCGCGTCAGTGCGCGTACGGTGGGGATCCAGGGCGATGTACGCGGTGAAACGCGCGCGATTCGAGATCAGCTCATCCAGATTCAATCGTTGCTCGGTCAGAGTCAGGCAACAATCGCCCGCCTCAGGAGCGAGCTCGAAGCGGTTCGCAATGCGACGCCCGCACCTGGTGCGGTGACGCCCCCCGGTACCACGCCGCCGCTCACTCCGCCCACGGGTTCACCTGCGATCAGGCCGGACTCGACGACGCCCGTGGTTGCACAGCCGGGACCGAGTCAGCTGTACCAACGAGGCCTCGATCACATCAATCGCGGTTCGTACGCGACTGGCCGCGCGGTGCTTCAAGAGCTGCTGACGAACTATCCGACGTCCGATCAGGCGCCGGATGCGCAGTATTACCTCGCCGAGTCGCTGTTCAAGGAAAAGAACTGGGCGGCCGCCGATCCGGCGTACGCGGCAGTTATCTCGAGCTATCCGAGTCATACACGAGTGAAGGCCGCGCTGTACAAGCGTGGCCAGGTCGCCGTGCAGCTCGGGAACACCGCACAGGCGCGTAAGTACTTCGAAGACGTCATCGCGCGCTTTCCGCGCAGCGATGAAGCCGAACTGGCCGCCGAAACCCTGAAGACGCTGCGCTGATTTAAGCGCCCTCCGATCCTCGTATGTCTGGCAGCACGACTTCAGAAATGCCGTTCCTCGAGCACCTCGAGGAGCTGCGGTGGCGACTCTTCAAATGCGCTGTGGCGATTGCGCTCGGCGTGGGTGTGTCGTTCGCGCTGCTGTACTCGAAGAAGCTCGATCTTTACGCGTTTCTCGAACAGCCGATCAAGCCGTATCTCAAGCAACCGTTGGTTGTAACGCATGTCGGCGACCTGTTCGACATCGTGATGGACGCGGCAATCACGTTGGGCCTCATCGCGGCATCGCCGGTGATCGTCTGGCAGATCTGGGGGTTCTTGTCGCCGGCGTTGTATGGCCACGAAAAGAAGGTGGTGATTCCGGCACTCGTGTCGGCGGCGCTGCTGTTTCTGGCGGGCATGGCGCTGAGCTTCTACTACGTGCTGCCGGTCACGATCGCGTTCTACATGAGCTTTCAGGGTGAGTCCTTCCAGGTCTTGCAGACTGTTGAAGGATACATCTTCTCGCTCGTGATTCCGATGTGCCTCGCGTTTGGCGCGGTGTTCGAGTTGCCGGTGGTTATTGCACTGCTGTCGGCGCTCGGCATCGTGCAGCCTCAGTATCTCTCACGCTTTCGTCGTCACGCGCTCGTGGGTTGCCTGGTGGCGGCCGCGATCATCACGCCGGGCTCTGATCCGACGTCGCTGATTCTCCTGACGATTCCGCTGTATCTGTTGTACGAGGCGTCGATTACAGTGTCTCGCGTGATCTCGCGTCGCCGAGACCATCGCCTCTCCGCCGAGGCCGCGTGATCGCTGGCTGGACCGCCTCGCGTCGTGTCCGACGCGCGCTCAGCGGTGCAGGGCGGCTGCTGATTGGCGGCCTCTTGTCGGTCGCGATGACCCAGCCCGTTGCCGCACAGCGTCCCACGGTGCGTCCCACCACGCAGCCGCCCGCCGGTGGTCGTGGCGGCGCGCAGCCGGACGGCAAGAATCCGCAGGATAGCACGCGGCAACTGAGCAAGGACCGCCCGGTCTTCGCGTTCACCGCGCCCGATTCCACAACGCGCGAGCTGCTCGACAAGGAAGGCTATCGTCGTGTGCTCTATCAGGGCGACACGGTACGCTTCGATGCGCTGGCCAAGGTGCTGACGCTCAAGGGTAAGCCGTCCGGCGTGCAGCGCGACGAAACAATGCTGGTAGGTGATTCGATCATCTACAACGACTCGACCAAAAAGGTCGTGGCGATGGGCGACACCGTGCTGTTGCGTGACCCCACGCAGCAGGACGCCGACGACTTCGTGGCCGGCGGCAAGATCGAGTACGACCTCGAGGCGAAGCAAGGCATCACCGGGCCCTTCTCGACCTCCGTCGTGTCAGGGCAGCGTCTCTATCTGACCGCCAAGCGCAGCACCATTCTCGCCGATACGCTGGTGAGCGGCCGTCATTTGGTGTACGCCAAGAACGGGTCGTTCACCTACTGCGATCACACCGAGCCGCACTTCCACTTCACCACCAGGGACATGAAGTTCGTGTCCGAAAACGTGATGGTGGCGCGCCCGGGCATCCTGTACATCGGCGAAGTACCCGTTTTCTGGATTCCGTTCTTCTTCCAGGACGTTCGCAGCGGTCGTCGCTCGGGCATGCTCACACCGAATTTTGGTGTGGCCGAGCTGTTCCGAAATAGCCCGTCGTATCGCCGCAGTATCTCGAACATCGGATACTTCTTCGCGATCAACGACTACATGAACGCGGAAGCGTCGTTCGATTGGCGAAGCGGTGCACGCGCCACGGCGACCGACCCGGGCTATCTCCGCGGTAACGCGGAAATCCGATACAAGGTGCTCGACCGTTTTGTGAATGGTGAGCTCGCGTACTCGTATCAGAACTTGCGCAACGGCACCACCAACTCGTCCTGGACACTCAATCACAACCAGGACTTCTCCCGGAACACACGCCTCACGGCGCAGCTGAACTGGGTGCAGAACACGCAGGTGCAGCGCAACACGGCGATCAATGCCGCGCAGGCGCTCGGGACGATTCGCTCGCAACTCAACTACCAAACCAAGATCGGCCCTGCGCAGATTGGCGTCGGCGGCTCGCGAGTGCAGTATCCCGGCCGCACGCAGGTCGACCAGGATTTCCCGTCCGTCAGCGTGACTACGGGAACGCTCGAGGCCGGACCGGTGTCGTGGACACCGAGTCTTCGCTTCGGGCTGCAAACGAACAGCAAGATGGACCAGAACCTCCAGTTCCCGTTCGTTTACAAGACGAGCAGCACCGGGGGGATCGACAGTACGCGCATCAATGCCAGCAAGCGGTCGATGACGTTCAACTTCGATACGCCGATCAAGATCTGGGACTTCCAGTGGCAGAATTCGTTCGCCATTACCGATCGCCTGTCGGACTATCCCGAGCAGCGCATCGTGTACGGCGTGCGTGATTCGTCGCAGCATGTGACCCGCGTGTACGACCGGATCTATCAGACGAACGTCGACTGGACCACCTCATTCAACCTGCCGCGCTTCTTCCAGGGGACGTGGAACGTCGCGCCCACCATCAGCGTGGCCAACGTTGACGGCGAAGGTGGCCTGTTTGTGCGTTCGCAGTTCAGCGGCGGAAAGTTCGTCAGCCAGCCCAAGCGCCTGAGCTACAGCGTTGGTGTGTCGCCCACGCTCTACGCGATGCTTCCGGGCCTCGGCCCGGTCGCCAAGCTGCGACACTCCATCAGTCCAGGTATCAGCTGGTCGTATTCTCCGAAGGCGACGGTGAGCGATGAGTTCCTGCAGGCACTCAACCGTTCACGCGTCGGTTACCTCGGTGCGCTCGCGCAGAATCGGGTAAGCCTCTCGCTGGCCACGAACCTCGAGGCAAAGCTGCGCGCCCCGGCGGACTCCGCGCCTGAAAGCGGCAAGAAGATCAAGCTGCTGTCGCTCAATTTCTCGTCGCTCACGTACGACTTCGTGCGCGCCGACACGGCGAATGGTTTCACCGACAAGATGTTCAACATCGCTGGTCGCACCGATCTCTTGCCGGGCTTCGATTTCCGCACGACGTACGATCTGTTCCAGGGCGACCCGATGTCCGATACGGCGACGTTCAGCCCGTATCGCACTGACTTTGGCGCCACGTTTTCGCTCGATAGCAAATCCGCGGTGTTCGCGTTCATCGGCCGCATGCTCGGCAAGAAGACGGCGATTCCCGTCGACAGCGCCGTTGACAGCCTCAGCACGACGCGCGGTGAGCGCCCGCTGGGCGACCAGAACGTCGCACGTCAGTCGCGCAGCATGAACGTCGCCGGTGGCGCCAACATGCGAGGGACGCAGCTGTCGCTGCCTTCCGGTGGTGGGTGGCGTCTGGGCATTACGTACAACGCGGCACGACAACGCCGACCACGAGGCGGAACGCAGATCGTCAACGATCCGGCCAAACTCTGTGAGTCACAGAAGGTGCTCGGCCTCCTGGCCTACGACACGTGCGTGCAACGCGCGATCAGCGCACCGGCCACGGGGCTATCCACCGGGCAGAGTCAGCCCGGTGCGCCCGTCTATATCTCGCCGCCCACACAGAACGTGTCGGCCAATCTGTCCTTCAACATCACTCCCAATTGGGCGGCGCAGTGGAGCACGCAGTACGACGTGGTCCGCTCGCGCTTCTCGAGTCAACAGGTGGGTCTGCAACGCGCACTCCATGACTGGAATGCGGTCTTTGCCTTCTCACAGACGCCCAATGGCAACTTCGCCTTCAACTTCTACATTGCGCTGAAGGCGCAGCCCGAACTCAAGTTCAACTACGACCGGCAAACGTACCGCGGCTCTTCGTACTAACCGGTTCCCTCCGCCAGTCGTTTTCCCGCCCCTCCCGGCGATAGGACACCCCCTCCAGTGCTCCAGCTCGACGGTCGTTCCCTCCGCATTGCCGACGTCGTGGCAGTGGCCGACGAACGCGTTCCCGTAGCGTTATCCGACAGCGCGCGCGCCCGTATGCAGCGCACGCGGCAGGTCGTTGACGATGCCGTCGCGAAAGGTGAACCGGTGTACGGCATCAACACCGGCTTCGGCAAGCTCTCAGAATTCACGATTCCGAACGATCGACTGGCGGCGCTGCAGCGCAACCTGGTGCGCAGTCATGCCGCGGGTGTGGGTGACCCACTGCCGGAGCGCGAAGTCCGAGCGATGATGCTGCTCCGCGCCAACGTTCTGGCGACGGGCTATGCGGGTGCACGACCGGAAGTCGTCGATGCGATACTCGCCATGCTCAACGCGGGTGTATGGGCGCATGTGCCGGAGCAGGGAAGCGTTGGAGCCAGTGGCGATCTTGCTCCGCTCGCCCATCTCGCGCTGGCACTGATCGGTGAAGGCACCGCGAACTACAATGGCTCGCACGGTGATTCCGCCGAGATGCTCAAGCGCGCCGGTTTGACGCCAGTCACGTTGGCGGCCAAGGAAGGACTGGCGCTCATCAACGGCACGCAGGCGCACACGGCCATCGCCTCATTGGCGGCTGCGGAATTGAGTCGCCTGTGGCGCGCCGCGCACATCGCGACGGCGATGAGTCTCGACGCGCTACTCGGTACACCCGACGCGTTTGACGAGCGGATTCAGGAAGCGCGAGGCCAGAACGGACAGGCTGAATCGGCCGCACTCTTGCGAACACTGCTCGCGAACAGCGAAGTGCGCGAATCGCATCGCTTCGGCGACCCGCGCGTGCAGGATGCCTACGCGTTGCGTTGCGTGCCGCAGGTGCACGGACCGGCGCTTGATACGTTGCGCTTTGTGAACGGCATCATCACGCGCGAACTCAACGCGGCCACCGACAATCCGCTCGTGCTGGAAAGCGGCGAACTCTTGAGCGGCGGCAATTTCCACGGGCAGGCCGTGGGCATGTCGAGCGACTTCCTGGCCATCATCAGTGCGAATCTCGCGGTGGTCGCCGAACGCCGCATCGATCGATTGGTTCACCCCGATCTCAATCAGGGGCTGCCGCCGTTCCTGGCCGCTGAACCAGGGCTCGAGTCCGGCCACATGATGTCACAGGTCACCGCCGCCGCATTGGCGAGCGAGAACAAGCAGCTCGCGCATCCCGCGAGTGTGGATTCGATTCCGACCGACGGCAACAAGGAAGACATCGTTCCGATGGCGATGGGCGCGGCCACCAAGCTGCGGCGCTCCGTGCGCAATCTGCGTCACGTGCTCGCCATCGAATTGCTCACCGCAGCGGAAGCGCTCGAACATCGGCGCCCGCTCAAGAGCAGCGCCGCGGTGGAGCAGGCGCATGCCATCGTGCGTCAGTACGTCGCGAAGGCCGCCGGCGATCGTCCGCCGTCACCCGACATCATTCGCCTCGGCAACGCCATCGCCGCCGGTGCGTTCGACGCCATCACCGAGAGCATCACCGTATGACCGCCATCGACACGCAGTCTGGCCCGCGTCCAGTCAGCGCACCGCGCGGCACCACGCTTCGCTGCCGCGGCTGGGAGCAGGAAGCGGTGCTGCGCATGCTCATGAACAATCTCGACGCCGAAGTCGCCGAGCGCCCGGACGATCTGGTCGTGTACGGCGGCACCGGTCGCGCAGCCCGATCCTGGGAAGCGTTCGATGCCATCGTGCGCACGCTCGAAACACTGGCTGACGACGAAACGCTGCTGGTGCAGAGCGGAAAGCCGGTGGCGGTGTTCAAGACGCACAACGAAGCACCGCGTGTACTCATTGCGAACGGCAACCTCGTGGGCCGATGGGCCAACTGGAAGGAGTTTCGCCGGCTCGAGCAGTTGGGGCTCACGATGTACGGCCAGATGACGGCCGGCTCGTGGATCTACATCGGTTCGCAGGGAATCGTGCAGGGCACGTACGAAACCTTTGCCGCCGTGGCGCAACGCCACTTTGGTGGCACACTCGCCGGTCGTCTCGTCGTCACGGCGGGCCTCGGTGGCATGGGCGGCGCGCAACCCCTCGCCGCGGCCATGAATGGTGCGGCAGTGCTTGGGGTGGAAGTCGACGAGTCACGCATCGATATGCGCATTCGCACCCGCTACTGCGATCGCAAAACCGCATCGCTCGATGAAGCGCTGGCGTGGTTGCGTGAAGCGCAGGAGCAGCGTGTGGGATTGTCGGTCGGTTTGCTGGCCAACGCCGCTGATGTACTCCCCGAGTTGGTGAAGCGCGGCATCACCCCCGATGTGGTCACGGACCAGACGAGCGCGCATGACATGCTTGTCGGCTACATCCCGGCCGGGATGACGCTTGCCGAGGCGAAGGCAATGCGCGCCGACAACGAAGCGGTCTATCTCGAACGCGCGACGCAAAGCGTGGTCGATCACGTGAAGGCGATGCGCATCATGCAGGATCGCGGCGCGATTGCCTTCGACTACGGGAACAACATTCGCACCGTCGCATTCGATGCCGGCGTCGACGACGCGTTCCGTATCCCGGGTTTCGTACCCGAGTACATTCGCCCGCTTTTTTGCGAAGGCAAAGGCCCATTCCGCTGGGTGGCGCTGAGTGGCGACCCGAAGGATATCGCGCGCACCGACGAACTCGTGCTCGAGCTGTTCCCGCACGACAAGGCGTTACGCCGATGGATTGAACTCGCGCAGGAACGCATCGCGTTTCAGGGCTTGCCGGCGCGCATTTGCTGGTTGGGGCAGGGCGAGCGTGCCAAATTCGCGCTCGCCCTCAACGACCTGGTCGCGCGTGGCGAAGTCTCGGCGCCCATCGTGATTGGTCGCGATCATCTCGACACGGGCAGCGTCGCATCGCCATTTCGCGAAACCGAGGCCATGAAAGATGGCAGCGACGCCATCGCCGACTGGGCAATCCTGAATGCGCTGCTCAACACGGCCAGCGGTTCGAGCTGGGTGTCCTTCCATCATGGCGGCGGTGTGGGTATCGGTAACTCACTGCACGCCGGCCAGGTGATCGTCGCCGACGGCAGCGAACGCATGGCGCGTCGTCTCGAGCGTGTGCTCACGAACGATCCGGGTATCGGTGTGGCGCGCCACGCCGAAGCGGGATACGACATCGCCATCGAAACCGCCAAGCGCGAAGGCATTCGGCTGCCAATGCGAGAAGGCTGATGCTGTCGAGCCGGTATCGGCCCTGGCACATCCCGATCTTCCTGTCGAAGTACGCCTGGCTCAGGGCGCGCCGTCGTCCGGTGCTGCTCAACTTTGAAGTCACGATGCGCTGCAACGCGCGCTGTGGCTTCTGTGACTACTGGCAGACTCCGGCGAGTGAAAAGGCCCGCGAGTGGGCTGACTTTGCCGCGATCTCCCGGGAGTTCTCACCCATGCTCGTCACCTTCACCGGTGGTGAGCCGCTCCTGCGGCGTGACCTCGAGGAGGTCGTGCGCGCGGTGCGATCGTCGGTGCGCTACACCTACGTGCAGCTCATCACGCACGGGGCCATGCTCACGCTCGATCGCGCGCAAAGCTTGTGGGACGCCGGCGTCGATCAGTTCAATATTTCGCTCGATTACCTCGACGGGCGGCATGATGACGCGCGCGGGATTCCGGGGCTGACGCAGAAAATCCTGGATGTTGTACCGCAGATGCGTGCAGCCGGGATTGGCGGCGTGCGGTTCAACACGGTCATCAAGAATGACAACCTCGACCAGATCCGCCCCCTCGTGCACAAGGCGGCGGAGCTGGGCGGTGGGGTCAATTTCTCGGTCTATACCGCGCTCAAGAACGGCAATGAAGCGTACACCCTGCAGCAGCACGACCCCATCGCGCTGCAGCGCGTCGTGGACGAGCTTTTGGCCTACAAGCGCCGCCGTCGAGGGGTCATCACCAACTCCGACTATTACCTCGAGCAGATCCCGCGCTATATCCGCGGCGAAATGACCGAGCCGTGTCGGAGCGGCACGACCACCATTCACATCGATCCGCAGGGGCAGGTACGTCGGTGCCCCGACTTCAAGCCCGATGGCCCGTGGCAGTCGTACAAGGGCTACGAACCGATCGACTGCAATGCGTGCTACTACGCCTGCCGCGGCGAGGCGCAGGCGCCGCTACGCCTGATGTCTCGCGTGCGCGATGTCTTCGCCACCGTCGAGCCTGCCGCGCACTGATCCAGATTGACGCTGCCTGACCTCCAAGCGCTCGCTATGTCCGACCTCACGACACTCTTCGTCAACGCCACCCAAACACTTACCGCCGCCGGACCCGCACGGGCTCGCAAGGGTGGAGAGATGGCCGACGCAGCGGTGCGTTCGGGTGTCGGTGTGGCGATGCGCGGTGACCGCATCATCGGCGTCGATACCGACGACGCGCTGCGTGCGCAACATCCCAACGCGGTCGAGATCGACTGCAATCGCGGCCTCCTCGCTCCTGGTTTTGTCGACAGCCACACGCACACGGTCTTCGGCGCCGCGCGCTTCGCCGAACACGAATTGCGAGCGACCGGTGTGCCCTATCTCGAGATCGCCAAGCGCGGTGGTGGCATTCACAGCTCCGTGCGTGATCTGAGAACTCGCACGAATGACGAGCTCGAAGCGCTTGCACGTCCACGACTTGCGCGACTTGCTGCGGGTGGTGTCACAACCGTCGAGATCAAGTCGGGCTACGGTCTCACGGTGCACGATGAGCTCCGGACACTCCGCGTGGTCAAGACGCTTGCCGCGACGGCGCCTCTCAACATCGTCGCCACCTGCCTCGGCGCGCACGAGGTTCCGCTCGAGTATCGCGAGTTGCCCGATGGTCGCACGGCGTGGATTGAAGCCATCTGCACCGAGCTCTATCCGGCCGTTGGCGCAGAGCAGCTCGCCCAATTCGCCGACATCTTTTGCGAGCCCGGCGTCTTCACCGTCTCCGAAGCGCGGCGAATTCTGACCGCGGCAGCGCCCTACGGTATGCGTCCCAAGTTGCACGCCGACGAACTGCACGATGGTGGTGCGGCAGTGCTTGGTGCTGAACTGGGCGCGGTGAGTGCCGACCACCTCGCGGCGATTTCGTCTGCGGGCATCGCCGCGTTGGCCGCCAGCGACACCGTCGCCACGCTCCTGCCGGCCACCATGCTCTTCCTCGGCACCGGCCGTCAGGCGCCTGCCAGAAAGCTCATTGAGGCCGGCGCCGCCGTCGCCCTGGCCACCGACCTCAATCCCGGAACATCGCCGCTCCAGAGTTTCCCGCTGGTGCTCACGCTTGGCGTTTCCGAGCTTCGCTTGTCGGCGTCGGAAGCCTGGATAGCCGCCACGGTGAACGGGGCGGCTGCACTGGGCCTTGCGAGTGAAACCGGACAGCTTGTCCCCGGCTTTCGTGCGGACATTGCCATCCACGCCGTCGACGACTTCCGGGCGTTGCCTTACTGGTTCGGCGAGCGTCTGTGTACCGGATCGTGGGCTGCCGGTCGGCCGTGTCATCAAGGTTGATCAGGAGCGATCGCGTCGGTTCCTGATCCATGCGCGGCTGCGTGACGATGGCTTCCCGACCAGGAACGATCGTTGCCGGACGCGCACCATGTCCGGTGGTCGCCGGCATGGGCCTACCGCCTCTCGGAGTCAGCCTCGAACGCAATGTCCAACGCCGCGAAGCACCGAAAGAAGGCGGCTGAGTTCGAGCAGCTGAAGCAGATCGACCGGGCCATTGCCTCGTACATCAAGTCGATCGAAGAAAGTGAGACGGCCGGCGAGGAAGTCGACGTCGCCGTGTTCAACAAGGTCGGCGACCTCGCGCTGCGTCAGGGGCGTGTCCCCGACGCGATCACGTACTACGAACGCGCCGTTGAGCACTACGCGACGTCCGGTCTGTTCAACAACGCGATCGCCCTGTGCAACAAAATCCTTCGCAGTGCTCCGGGTCGAGCCAACGTGTATTTCACGTTGGGTCGCATCTGCGCGCGCAAAGGACTCAAGGGCGACGCGACGCGCAATTTCCTCGAGTACGCCACGCGTATGCGCGAGGAGAATCGCGTCGAGGAAGGCATGCGGGCGCTGGCCGAGATCGCCGATCTCTCACCGGAGCTGACGGAGGTCCGCCGCCTCGTCGACGAATACGCGCAGCGTGCTGGCATCACGCTGCCGCGGCGCATGACACCGCCGATTCCAGCACAGGTCGTCGCTGACAACGCGCCGCGCCCGCCGCGCGAAGAAAAGTCGCAGGACCTGGTCTTCATCCAGGTCGACTACGAAACCGACGAGCCGGCACCGCTCTCGCGCCACGTGCGCACGCCCATCCGGAGCCGCACGCCGGTGCGCAGTCGAACCCCGGTAGCGGCTGCGGCTGCCGTCGATCCGCTCGCGGCCGCGATCCTCGTACCGGGCCCCGGCCTCGAGCTGCTGCGTAGCATGGCGACCGAAGCGGAAACGGTGCCGGTTGCGGCGGTGCTCGTGGAGGATCTTCCGGCGGTGGTGTCGCCGGTGGTCGATCTGCCCATGATCGACACAACGGTCGCGTCGACCAGTCTGGACGAAACGGCGATCGATGCGATCGTGCTCGACACGCTCGCCGTGGTGCCACTCGATGGCCTCGAAGCAAATGGCGAGTACGACTCGAAGGTCGCCACCCTCGAAGGACTGACGGTCGACGAGCCAGCCGTCGACGAACCCACCAACGTGGACTCGTCGCGCCTCGAAGGCATGCCGCTCGTGCCCGCTGACCTCGAAGCGACAGCGTTCGGTCAGGTCGAGCTAATGCCCGACGTCGTCGTCGAAGATTTCGATCAGGCGACGGACGACCCGGGCGTCGCGGCGATCATCGCGACCGAAACGCCGTTGTTCGTTGATGTGATCGTGGTCGACCCCACGCCGATCGCCACGGAAGCGATCCCCGAGCTCGACGACGCCATCGCCCAGGGTGAGTCGACCGCGCAGGCGTTCCTCGACACCCCGGTCCTTGACGCACCGCTCATCGAGGTCGCGCGCATCACCCCCATGATGCTCGACTTCGATCTCGATCAGGTCGAAGAGCAGGCGCTCGATACGCGTCCGCCGTTCCGTATCGATCCGCACGATTTCATTCTGCCGGGGGAGCTGCCACCGCTCCTGCTAGACGACACGCGCGTCGAAGCCGGACTTGCGGCCGCAATCGCCCCGCGTGGTACGCCGCGTTCGGTGACACCGGTGATCGCTGCGCGCGTTGTCACGGCGCCGAGCGTTGATGTCATTGCCGACACGGCGCTCGACATCGCCGTCGAGTCCCCCACGGTGCCGATCGATCTCGCCGAGATCACGCCAGAGCAGCGCACCGCTCTCGACGACGCGGACGACCTGCTCGATGTTGAAGCCGATCTCGCTGCACTCGCAACGGGCACGACACCGGTCGACATGGGTGCCACCGTCGCCGACGGCGACGTCATCGAGGCAGCCGAGAGCGAATCGCTCGCTACGTCCGGCGACGTCGACGCGATCCCGGCGAGTGAGTCCGTCAGCGAAAGCGACGATGAAGAGTTGCCGAGCGCCGATGAGTTCAACGCCGCGGCCGACAGCCTCTCACCGGCCACGACGACGTCGGCAACGCCGCTGGCGTCGCGCGCCGTGGTGCCCACGCCAGCGCTGCCAATCGCGGCGATCGCGGCGGAGGCCACGATCGTTGCCACCTCGCGTCGCGATGCGCTACGCGCGGCGGTCACGCGGTTGCCGAACAACTGGATGCTTCGTCGCCGGCTTGCCGAAGCGCTGCTGGAATCCGGCGAACGCGAGGAGGCGCTCACCGAGCTCGAAACGGCTCGACAGGGCTTCATCGACAACGGCGATCTGTCGAGCGCGGCGGATATCGGCGATGAGATGGTGCATGTCGCGCCCGAGCGCGTAGCCTATCATCAGCGTCGCGTCGAGCTGTCGGTCACCATGCACGACCTGCAGCGCCTGCGAGTGGCCTACCTCGATCTCGCCGACTCGCTGGTGCGCCTCGGCGAAGAAGGCCGGGCCCGCGCGGTCTACGCACGCGTGCTCGAGATCGATCCACTGGACGATCGGGCCCGTGAGGCGCTCGGTGCTGCCGCGCCGCCGCCGCCGCCGCCGCCCTCATCGCCGCGCCCGGACGATGATTTCGTCGACCTCACCACATGGCTCAAGGATGACGATGGGCAGGGCGGCGATACCCGCCTGCGCATGCGCGAACCCGTCATCAGCGGTGATGAGCAGGCCGACTTCGATGAACTCCTGCGCCATTTCAAGGAGGGCGTCGCGCGTTCGCTCGGCGAGGACGATTTCGAGAGTCATTACGATCTCGGTGTCGCCTATAAAGAGATGGGGCTCCTCGATGACGCCATCGCGGAGTTCCAGAAGGCCCTCCGGAGTAATGGCAACCGACTACCGGCGTACGAGGCTTTGGGGCAATGTTTCGTGGAGCAGGGGAGACACCAGGTCGCCGCCACCGTCCTTTCCCGGGCATTGCACGAGCCCGGACTTGGCGATGAGCAGCGGGTCGGGGTACTCTACCTTCTCGCGTTTTCCTGCGAGGCCCTGCAGCGAATCGACGAAGCCCGAAGCTATTATCAGCGCGTGTACGCTAC
Organism: uncultured Gemmatimonadaceae bacterium; assembly: GCA_966112585.1. Classification (GTDB taxonomy): domain Bacteria; phylum Gemmatimonadota; class Gemmatimonadetes; order Gemmatimonadales; family Gemmatimonadaceae; genus Gemmatimonas. The sequence continues at coordinate 111,464 of CBHWDN010000005.1, read as the reverse complement.
CGACATTCAATTCCGAGACGCCTCCGCCCGCCTGGCGGCCCTGGAGCATATCTCGCGATGACGCTTTCCACGCGGACGCCGTCCGCGTTGGCGGCGGCACTGCGTGACATTCAGGCTCCTGTACGCGACGAACTCACACTCGTCTCGCAGGAGTTGTGGCGCATTGTCGCTGCTGACGTGCCGCTCGTGCACGACGTGCAGCAGCATCTCATGGGCATGAAGGGCAAGCTCTTTCGCCCCACGCTGCTGCTGTTGTCAGCGAGCGTGGAGGGCGCCGCTCCGCCCGTTGCCACCACCTTCGCGGCCGTCGTCGAATTGATGCACGTCGCGACGCTGGTGCACGACGACTCGGTCGATCATTCGGCCCTCCGTCGCGGCCAGCCCACAGTGAATTCGCTCTTCAGTCATCAGGTATCGGTGATCATGGGCGATTACCTCTACCTTCGCGCGCTGCGCGAGCTCGTCACCATTGGCGATCTCGAGGCGATGCGCGCGATTACGTTCGCATCGAACGAGATGACGCTCGGCGAAATTCGCCAGCTTTCCGCGTACGATGCGCTCGCCTTCTCCGAAGACGACTACGACACCCTGATTCGCGCCAAAACCGCGGCGCTCTTCATGGCGGCGTGCGACGTCGGGGCCCTGATCGGTGCGCCACGTCACCGACAGGCGCTCGCGCGCTATGGTGAGCGTCTTGGCATGGCCTTCCAGGTGGCCGACGACCTGCTCGACTACACCGAAGGGCAGGAGATGACCGGCAAGCCGAGCGGTCTCGATCTGAAGGAACACAAGGTGACGCTCCCCCTGATCGCGGCCATGCGCGAGATGTCGCCGGCGTCGCTCAAGCTCGTGGAAGCCTTGTTTGCCTCGAAGGAGCCGGAGGACGACCAGATCGCTGAGGTGGTCGCGCTTGTTCGCGATTCGGGAGGGCTCGACTACGCCCGTCGTCGCGCCGACCAGTTCTCCCACGAGGCCGAAGAAGCACTCGCGGACCTCCCGGACACGCCGGCGCGCGCATCGTTGCTGGACTCCATTGCGTATGTCGTTGAGAGGCGCTGGTGATGGCTCGCGGACCGTCCAAGCATCGCCCGCTCTTTCACGTGCTGGTCCTGGCGAGTGGCTTCATCGCCGGTGGCCTGCTCGCGCAGGTCTCTCGACGGTTTCTTCCGGCCGGGGCCGTTAAGGAATTTCTAACAACCGGGGTTACCCCGTCCCTCGGTCCCCTGCACGTCGACCTGATTATATTGAAGTTTGCGGTTGGACCTGTCGCCCTGGATGTCTCGCTGTTGAGCCTCTTGGGAGTATTGATCGCCTACCTGATCGCGCGGTCCCTCTTCTAGGAACATCTCATGAACTTAGGCAACTTCGGTTTCGGCGAGATTCTCATCATCCTCGTGATTGTGCTGCTCCTCTTCGGAGCCAAGCGCATTCCCGAGATCGCAGGGTCGCTCGGCAAGGGTATCAACGAATTCAAGCGCAACATCAACGACGCGCAGAAACAGATCACCGATCCGCCACGCGAGCAGCGTATCTCGCAGGGCACGCCGGTGGATGCGCGCGAAGAAGAGCGCCCCGAGCCGAAGCGCCTGCTGCAGTAATCAGCAACACCCGCAAAACAAAAAGCCCCCGCGATGCCTGGCATCGCGGGGGCTTTCTGCCGTCCTGGATCAGGTGCCCGACTGACGGCGCAGTTGGGCCAACACCGTCGAACGCTTGTCGACGACGTTCACGCTTTCACGAAGGTTGGTGAGGAACTCCTCGACCTTCTGCTGACGAAGCGACGACATCATCTGCTGACGCAGGAGCGACTTCTCGGTGTCAAACGCGGCCTTCTGTGCGTCCGTGCGGCTGTCCACGCGCAGCACGATCATCGCATCCTGACCCTTGAACGGGCCGCCCACCTGACCAACCGGCACCGCAAACGCGCCGCCAATGGCCGGCGTGAACTGACCAAGTCCCGGGGCGGCGTTGATGCGCGCGAACGATGGGCTCTTTTCAACCGTGAGGTTGCTCGCTGCCGCTGCGGCTTCGAGTGTACCCGACTTGGCTGCAGCGACCAGCTTCTCGCCCATCGGGCGAAGATTCTCGAGGCGCTTCTCGCGCGCGAGACGACGCTCGATTTCGCTCTTCACTTCGCTGAGTGGCTGCTGGCCGCCCTTGGCGATCGAGTCCACCCGTGCCAGGTAGTACGCATCAGGCGCGTCGAACAGATCGCTCGTCTCGCCGACGCGAACGCCGGAGAAGGCCCACGCGCTCACGCTCGGCACATAGCGGCCGGCGAACGAAAGCGGCTCATTCTCGGTGGTTACCACGCTGACGGGCGTCAGTCCGAGCGACTTCGCCGCTTCATCGAACTTCTTGCCGTCTTCGAGATTCGCAGCCTTCGTGGCGAGCGAGTCGGCGCGACGATCGGTGCGCGTCGCGCTCGAGTCGCTCTGGCCAACGGCTACAAGGATGTGGCTCAGGTCGAGCGTATCGGCGTTGCCCTTCGAGTTCAGCTTGATGATGTGATAGCCGAACGGCGTGAGCACCGGCTGCGAGACTTCACCAACCTTGAGCGTGTACGCCGCGGCCTCGAACGCCGGCACGTACGAGTTCTTACCCTTCTTTCCGAGTTCGCCGCCGGCAACCGCTGTCACCGAGTCCACCGACTCGCGCTTCGCGACGTCTTCGAACTTGGCGCCACCCGCGATTTCGGCGCGCAGGCGCTCGGCCTTCGCCTTGGCTTCGGCCGAGTCCGTAGCCGTCACCAGGCGCGGCACCACGAGCAGCGACACGACCGCTCGACCCGGCTTTTCGAATTTCTTCTTGTTGCGGTTGTAGTACTCCGAGATCTCGTTGTCCGAGACCTTCACCGCAGTGTCGGCACCAAGCAGCTCGGGGCGGAGCACGACATAGCTCACCGTCGCGCTGTCATGACGATCGCGATAGATCTGCCAGAGGCGCTCGTCCGAGAAGTACGCACCACTCGCGACCTGATCGAATAGCTTCTGCTTCGGAATCTCGGCGCGATAATACGCCTCGAGACCCGCGAGCATGCCCGACTGACGCGCCATGGGGCTCGCGAGCAGGCGCTGGTACTTCTGGATGTCGAACTGCCCGTTCGTCTGCAGGTCGGTGGACTGCATCGCCGTTGGCGGCGGCGCCACACGAGCGGCCTGCAGGATCTCGTCGTCGGAAACGGTGATGCCGCGGCGCTTGTACTCCTGCTGCAGGAGCAGGTCGTTCACCAATTCGTTAAAAGCACGATCTTCGAGCGTCTTCCGTTCATCGAGCGTGATGGAGCGACCCGACTGCTGTTGCTGCTGCTGCTCGAGGGAGTTGACCGCACTCTGCCACGACGTGAGGAGGATATCCTCACCGTTCACCGAGCCGATGGTCGTTGTCGTCGTCACCGGCTGACGGCCAGCAAGACCCGAGGTTTCGTACAGCAGGAAGCTGCCGACGAACGCCACGATCAGGATGATCCAGATGTATTTCGCGGCGCTCCGCATCGATTGCAGCACGGGGCGGTACTCCTAAAAGGCAGGGATGAACAGCACAAACGGAAAGGCACACGACCTCCCCTAAAGAAGGGCGTGTGCCGCAGAGTCCGGAAACCTAGCGGTCGCCATCACCTAAAGGCAAGACAGCTCAGGACTTCGCGTGATTTTCTGTGATTGACTTCCCAGCGCGTCGTGGCAATTAGTTCACGAGGTGTGACAGGTTTGGCCAGCCAATGACGTTTCCTCTTGACCACCTGTGACGTCGTACCGGGACACCACATGAGGGCACCGCACGGATGAGTACCGCTCCCCGGATCGACGAGCTCCGGAAGAAGTTCGACGAAAACCCGCGCCGCTACTTTGCGCCGCTGGCCAATGAGCTCCGCAAAGCGGGCGATTTGGAGCAGGCGATAGCGCTGTGCCGCGAGCATCTTCCAAAGCAGCCGGGCCACATGAGTGGCCATATCGTGTTTGGCCAGGCGCTCTTTGAGCACGGCGACCTCGAGGAGGCCCGTGGTGTCTTCGAGCAGGCGCTGGCGCTCGACCCGGAGAACCTGATTGCGCTGCGGCATCTCGGCGATATCGCGCGCAAGCAAGGGGATGCGCCGTCCGCGCGTCGCTGGTACGAGCGGGTGCTCGAGGCCGACCCGCGCAACGACGACATCGCCGCACAGTTGGCGACCTTGGCGGCCACGCCCACGCCCACCCCGCAGGCTGGGGTGCCCTTCACGATTCCCGCTCCATCTCTCACGCCGATCTCGCTGACGCCGATCGATTCCGCGACGGTCTCACCCACTCCGGTCGTTGTGACTCCAGTCGATGTGACGCCGGTCGTCTCAGCGCACGAAGACCGCGGTGAGTCGCTCCTCGACGAGCTCCCACCGTTGTCGCCGCTTCAGTCGGCCGACGCGTTGGAGACGAGCGCGCACGATGCCGGCATGTTCATCGACTTTGACGCGATGACGGCAACGCCGGCTGAAGCGTCGGTGGCTGCCGCTGATCCGTTCTTCGATCGCGTCGCCGATGAGCCGAGCGACGACGTGATCGCCGCTGCCGAAGCCGAGGCCGAAGCCGCCGAGGCGGAGGCGGCCTTTGAAGAGGGATTTGTCGCGGCGGAATGGCCGGACACGTCGGACATCGCTGCTCGCTCGGCCACGCCGCGCGCGTCGACTCCGCTGAGCGTGGACATTCCCGCCGACGTGGTGGAAGCGTTCGGGCATGAGCCGACCGATCCCGTGATCGCCGAGCTTCCGGAACCTGAGGTCGACGTCGCACTTCCCGACGAGGAAGTGTTGGTCGCGCCGGTCGCGTTTTCGCATCACGACATTCAGGTCGGCAACTCGATTCTCGACTTCGAGGATGAGTCGATCGATGACGACCACCAGGTGATCGCCGGCGCGGAAGCCGAATCGGATCCTGAAGTCGAAGTGGAAGTCGTCGCGGAAGCCGCAGCTGAAGTGGAGGTCGAGGCGACAGCTGAAGCAGAAGCAGAAGCGGAAGTCGAGGCGAGATCGGATGTCGACGGCGACGAGCCGACGACGGAGCTGCCGTGGTTGGCCGAGCCGGTGACGCCAACTGACGAAGTGGAAGAAATCGTCGAAGCCTTCGCCGAAGACGCGCGCGCCAAGGGCGAAGCCGATGATGTGGCCGTTGTGGCGATGCCCGCGCCGCTGGTCGTTGACGCACACGACGCCGTCGAGTCGAGCTTCGCCGATGTGCTCGATGATGACGTTGTGAGCGAAAGCGAGAGCGTGGGCGAGAGCGAGAGCGAGCTCGAGCGCACGGCGGAAGCTGCTGGCGCGACGTTCGTCACGGAAACGATGGGCGAGCTGCTCGTCTCGCAGGGCTTTCTCGATCGCGCGATCGCGGTCTACGAAGAGCTGGTGCGTCGTCGTCCGTCGGATTCAGGACCGCTTGGTCGATTGGCAGAGCTTCGCGCCGAGCATGCGCGTCGGAGCGCCGCGGCTGTTCGCACGGCCGGCGCTTGGTTCGCCGAGCTCGCGGCACGTCGTGTGGCACGTCGCACCCCAACGACAACCGCTGCGGTGCCGACGCCGCGCAGCGTCACGCCGGTGCACGTGACTCCGGTGCACGTGACCCCGGTGCACGAAACGCCGGTGGGCTCGATTCCCGCTGAAGAATCGCTGGCGTCGCTCTTTGGCGCCGACACGTCGACGACCGACGACACTGCGGCGCAGCAGTTCGCGACGGCGTTCTCGGGCGCGCAGGTGGAGGGTGCGCGCGAGAACCTGTTCGCGAGTGGCGCCATGGCCGCCGTGCGTGAGCCGACACCGGTGGCATCGAGTGCGGCCGTACAACCAGCGGCCGCAACTGGCGCTGGCTTCTCCTTCGATCGATTCTTCCCGGATCCAGCGACGTCGGCGCAGCCGGCGTCACCTCATGTTGCCAGCGATGCGTCGACTCCCGTCGTGTCCGGGACGCCCACCTCGTCACCGGCCGCGGAAGGCAAAGCCGCCGACGATCTGGCGCAATTCTCGGCGTGGCTCAAGGGACTCGGTAACCCGTGATCATCGGCATCCTGAACGGACCCAATCTCAACCTCCTCGGCACTCGCGAACCGGCGATCTACGGCACCACGACATTGGCCGACATCATGTCGCGACTGGAATCGGTGGGGAGCACGTTGGGGGTGGAGATTCGGTCCTTTCAGGCGAACGGCGAAGGACAGCTGATTGACCAGCTGCATGCGTGGCGCGGAGTGGTGCAGGGCGTGGTGGTCAATGCCGGCGCCTACACGCACACCAGCATTGCACTGCGCGACGGATTCAGCGCAACGTCGCTCCCGTTCGTGGAAGTCCATCTCAGCAACATCTACGCACGCGAACCGGAGCGTCGGCATTCGATGCTGGCCGGTGCGGCGATTGGCCTCATTTGCGGATTGGGAGCTGACGGATACGAGTTCGCGCTACGCGGACTCGTTTCGTCGTTGCGTGCGCGGGGCTGAGCCCCACATCCGGGCCAAAGCATGACCACAGCCATCGACGCGCGACCCGCGCGTCTTGCGGCGCTTCGTGATGCGCTGGGGCGCGCAGATCTCGACGCGCTGCTCGTCACGTCGCTGCCAAGCGTTCGCTATTTGACCGGCTTTTCCGGGAGCAATGCGCTCCTGCTGGTGAGCGCACTCGAGTGCCTGCTGCTCACGGACTTTCGCTACGAGGCGCAGGTCGCCGACGAAGTGGGGGCGGCCGCCACGGTGCGCATCGAGCCCACGAGCCTCTGGAACGGTCTCTGGACGGCTCTCACGGGCGCGCCGGGCGTCGATCGCGTGGGATTCGAGTCAGCGCACCTGTTGCATCGCGACTTCACGCGGCTGCTCGAACACGGCGGCCGCTGGCAGTGGCGACCGACGACCGATCTCGTGGAAACCCTTCGCGAGATCAAGGACGACCAGGAGGTCGCCGCGATCGAACGCGCCGTCGGGATGGCCGAACGGGCCTTGGCGCGCACGCTTGAAGTCATTCGTCCGGGAATGACGGAAACAGCGCTGGCGGGACAGTTGGAGCGGTTTTTACGCGAAGAAGGCAGCGAAGCGTTCCCATTTGCGAGCATTGTAGCCTCCGGACCCCGTTCAGCGCTGCCGCACGCTCGGGCGTCTGAGCGCCGGTTGGCGCCGGGCGACTTCGTGTTGCTCGATTTTGGTGCGGTAGCCGACGGATACTGCTCCGACATTACCCGAACGGTGGTTTTGGGGGGCGCGTCGAACGAGCAGAGGGACGTATACCACATCGTTTTGGAAGCAAATGCACGCGCTTCGGGTGCGCTTCGGGTGGGAATGAAGGGGATGGCTGCAGATGCGGTGGCGAGAGAGTACATTGACGCCCGCGGACACGGTGAGGCATTCGGACATTCGCTCGGCCATGGCATCGGCCTCGAAGTGCACGAAGGCCCTCGCTTGGCCCGCTCGATCGAGACACCGCTCGCCGCCGGCATGGTGGTGACGGTGGAGCCGGGGATCTACCTCCCGGGCTTCGGCGGTGTCAGAATCGAGGACGATGTGCTGATCACGGCGACCGGTACCCGAGTGCTCACTCGGTTTGACCGGGCGCTACTCGAAATCGCCTGACCGCGCCGGCGCCCCTCTGGGCGCCGCGCTTTTCTCCAGCCTGCACCCTACGATGATCGACTTGCGCTACGTGAAGAAGCTGATCGAGATGCTCGACGGCTCCACGGTGGATTCCATCGAGATTTCATCCGACAAGGGGATGAAGCTCCGCATCTCGAAGAGTCCACAGCGCGCAGCGATGACCGTCGCCCAGGGTATGCCCGCCATGGCGCCGGTGGCCATGCCGGCCGTGTTGCCACCGGCCCCCGCGGCGCGTCCAGTCGAGGAGGGAGGGGCTCCGGCGCCGAAGGCCGAGGCATCGAAGTCTGCGGCCCTCGAGATCAAGTCGCCCATGGTCGGGACGTTCTATTCTGCCCCAGAGCCAGGCGCGAAGCCGTACATCTCCGTCGGTGATCGCGTCAGCAAGGGTCAGATCGTCTGCATCATCGAGGCGATGAAGATCATGAACGAGCTCGAGTCCGAGTTCGATGGTGTGGTGCGCGAGGTGAACGTCACCGATGCCCATCCCGTCGAGTACGGCCAGGTGCTCTATCGCATCGATCCGACCGGCTGAGATATGATCTGATGACGACGGCGACCGGCGTTGAGAAGACTGCCCCCAAGGCAACCGCTCCAGCGCCAACGTTCGACCTGAAGAGCGCCCTCCAGAAGATGGTTCGTGAGGGCGCCTCGGACTTGCACCTCAAGGTCGGTCGCCCGCCCACGCTCCGTCTGCACGGCGATCTGCAACCGCTCGACTTGCCGATCCTCCGTCCGGAAGAGTTGCGCACCCTCGCTGAGCACCTGCTGCCCCCGGCGCAGCTCCGCGAGTTCGTCGAAGTCCGAGAGGCTGACTTCGCGATCAACGTGCCGGGCATCGGACGCTTCCGCGTCAACGTCTATCAGCAGAAGGGTACCGTCGCGTTCGCGTTGCGTTCGATCGCGCATGCGGCCGCGAATATTCGCGATCTCAATTTGCCCCCCGTGCTCGAGCAGATCGCGGTCAAGCCGCGTGGCCTTGTGCTCGTGACAGGCGTGACGGGATCGGGCAAGAGCACGGCGCTCGCGGCCATGCTGCAGTACATGAACGAACGTCGCAGCGCGAACATCATCACGATCGAGGATCCGATCGAGTTCGTGCATCGCGACATGAAGTGCCATATCAATCAGCGTGAAGTCGGCACCGACACCGCGACCTTTGCGCAAGCGCTGCGTCGAGTGCTCCGTCAGGACCCCGACGTCATCATGATCGGCGAAATTCGCGACCTCGAAACGCTCGAGGTTGCACTCAAGGCGGCAAACACCGGTCACCTGGTGCTTTCCACGTTGCACACGACCGACGCCACGCAAACCATCAATCGCGTGCTGTCGTTCTATCCGCCCGACAAACAGGGCGAAGTGCGCTTTATGCTCGCGAGTGCGCTCAATGCCGTGATCTCGCTGCGCCTGGTGCCCCGCGCCGATCGCCCGGGTCGCGTGCCCGCCTGCGAAGTGCTGGTGAACACGGAAGCCGTTCGCGACCAGATCCGCGACGTGCATGCCGCGCTCAACATCCCCGACCTCATTCGTGAAGGCTCGGTGGCGTACGGCATGCAGGGATTCGATCAGTCGCTCATGGAGTGGTTCTCGCGCGGCGTGATTTCGTACGAGAACGCCCTCTTCAACGCAACCAGCCCCGCCGAATTTGCATTGCGTTCGCAAGGGGTCGGTGGCGCCAGCGACACGTCGTGGGATGACTTCCAGCAGGGAAGCGAAGCCACGTAACACCGTAAAGGACTGGCGGGGACGCAGGAGCCTCGCCACCATACGGGATGTTCAAAAAGGTCCTGATCGCCAATCGCGGAGAAATCGCTCTTCGCGTCATTCGCGCATGTCGTGAACTCGATATCCAAACGGTCGCGGTGTATTCCGACGCCGATCGCGAGTCACTCCATGTGCGCTTCGCCGACGATGACGTGTGCATCGGTCCCCCGTCGGGACGCGATTCGTACCTCAAGATTCCGCGTCTGATCGCGGCCGCCGAAATCACCGGCGCCGACGCGATCCATCCCGGTTACGGCTTCCTCGCCGAGAATGCGGAGTTTGCCGAAACATGCCGCGCGTCCGGCATCACGTTCATCGGCCCCACGCCGGAACAGATTCGCGTGATGGGCGACAAGGCATCCGCGCGTCGCGCCATGCAGGAAGTCGGCGTGCCCATCGTGCCCGGCTCGCCGGGGCCGGTGGAAGATCCTGAGGAAGCGCTCGAGTTTGCGCGCTCGATCGGATTTCCGGTGATCATCAAGGCCGCCGCCGGCGGTGGTGGCAAGGGCATGCGCGTCGCGCGCGATCCGGATGATTTCCTTCGCTCCTTCCAACTCGCGAGATCGGAAGCCCTCTCCGCCTTCGGCAATGGCGATGTGTACGTCGAGAAATTTCTCGAGCGTCCGCGTCACGTCGAATTTCAGATCATGGGGGATACGCACGGCAACGTGATTCACCTCGGTGAACGCGATTGCTCCGTGCAGCGCCGTCACCAGAAGCTGATCGAAGAGGCACCGTGCCCGGTCATGACACCCGAGCTGCGCGAGCGCATGGGTGAGGCGGCCATTCGCGGCGCGAAGGCGATCAATTACGTTGGCGCCGGCACGATCGAAATGCTGCTCGACGAGGATGGATCGTTCTACTTCATGGAGATGAACACGCGAATTCAGGTGGAGCATCCGGTGACGGAGCAGCTCACTGGCGTGGACCTCGTGAAGGAGCAGATTCGCGTCGCGGCCGGTTTGCCGCTCTCCGTCAGGGAATTGCCGCCGTTCCGTGGCCATGTCATCGAGTGCCGCGTCAACGCCGAAGATCCATCGCGAAACTTCCAGCCGTCGCCGGGCAAGCTCGATGTCTTCCACCAGCCCGGCGGTCCGGGCGTACGCATCGATACGCATGCGTATGCGGGCTACACCGTGCCGCCGTACTACGACTCGATGATCGCCAAGCTCATCGTGCAGGGATCGACGCGCGAAGAGGCGCTCAAGCGCATGCAGATCGCGCTCGAAAGCTTTGTCATCGAAGGCGTGAAGACCACGATGCCGTTCCTCGCGCGCGTGATGCAGCACCCGGGCTTTCAGGCCGGCAAGGTGCACACGAAGTGGTTGGAGTTCGAAGGCGCCGATCTTCTCAGGGAACCCACGTAGTGCGCATTGACGTGCTGCTCGGCGAGGCGGCGGTCACGCCCGCCGATGTAGCCGATCGTGTCGTCGTGGTGATCGATGTGCTGCGGGCGGCCACCACCGTGGCCACCGCACTCCATCACGGCGCACGTGAAGTCATCCCTTTCGAAACGGTCGACGAAACGGCCACGCGCGCAAAGGCCTTCGCGCGTGGTGAAGTGAAGCTTGCCGGCGAACGCCGTATGAAGCGCATCGACGGCTTCGATCTCGGGAACTCGCCCGCGGAGCACACGCACGACGCGGTGAGTGGATTTCCGATTCTCTACACCACCACCAATGGCACGGCGGCACTGGCGGCCACCCACGGCGCGCATGCCTGCTTCTTTGCTGCCTTCGTGAACGCGGCGGCCACAGTGGCAGCGGTTGTCGATGCCGCAGGTGCCGAGCACGATATCCTGATCATCTGTGCGGGATCGAATCGCTCGATCGGACTCGAAGACGTGGTCTGCGCCGGCCGACTGGTTCGTGGGTTGCTGGAACGCATCTCTGGTTCGACGCGTGGCGATGGCGCCCGCGTGGCGGAACTTGTCGAACGGCCGTTCGTAGGGGGCATCGCGTCGCTGGCGCACGAAGCCGAACACGCGCGGGCGCTCACAGGCGCCGGATTCGGGGCCGATGTGATCTCGTGCCTCACGCTCGATGAATTCGACGTGGCAGTGCGCTATCATGACCGCCACCTGCAGTTGAACACACCGCTCGCCTCGACCCGCTGACGTCGGGCCCGTCACCCGGCGCGGGAGGGATTCATGGATCGAAAACTGTTGCAGCGCGAGCTGTCCGCGGTGGCATTGAGCCTGCTTGCGGTGTTTCTGCTGGGCGCGCTCGTCTTTCAACACAGCACCACCAGCAATTGCTTTGATGCCACGGGCCCCTTTGGCCCCTTTGGCACGGTGGTGCGCTGCAGTCTCGTTACCGCCGTCGGCATTCCCGGTCTGATCCTCATTGCACTGGGGGCGCTCGTTGTCGCGCTCGCGCTCTTCGGTCGCATTCAGCGCGCGAATGATGCGAGCGACTGGAGTGTGCTCTTCGGCGGAACGGTCGCCCTGGTGCCGGTGGCGATCGGTCTCGCGCTTGGCGGCATGTCGGCCGACGTGGACTACGCCGGCCTCTGGGGCAGCTTTGTCGCGGAGTACCTTCGCAAGTTTCTCGGCTCGGCTGGCGCGTGGATCTTCTTCGTACTCGCGACCAGTGTGCTCACGGTTGCCACGCTGCGCTGGAATCCCATTCGCATGCTTCTGGGTCCGGGTACGTCACGTCCGGAGCCTGCGACGGGTGGAAAGCGTACACTCGCCGAAGAGCTCGAGCCCGATCCGGAAGAGCTGCCCGCGATCGATCCGTCGCTCGTGCGCGATGTGATTGGCGGGTTGACCGCCGCGACTACCAAGCGTGGTCGTGAGCGTCCCGCGCCGCAGCCGGTGAAGGAAGTCGACGACGAAGGGCCGCGCAGCAAGGCCAGGAAAAAGCCGGAGTCGCGTGAGGCGCAGGTGGAGGCGGCGCTCGATGCATCCGCCGAACCGCTCGCGTTCGCGGATGATTTGCCACCCACCACGTTGCTCTCATCGCCCCCACCGCGAAACACGGAGGCGGGGCAGAAGGAACTCGACGTCGCTGGTCAGAAGTTGCTGGCCACGTTGCGCACTTTCAAAGTCGAAGGCGAGTTGGTGGGGCGCACGTCGGGCCCCACGGTCACCCAGTTCGAGATCGAGCCGGCGGCTGGTGTGAAGGTGCGACAGATCGCCGCACTCGCCGACGATCTCGCGCTCGCCATGCGCGCGCCCAGCATTCGCATCGTCGCACCGATTCCTGGTCGTGGCGCGGTTGGCGTGGAAGTGCCGAACCCCACGCCCGAGATGGTTGTGCTGCGCGAGGTACTCGAAAGCGTGGACTTCAAGCAGGCGCGAGCGGCGTTGCCGGTTGCCCTTGGCAAGGATCTCGAGGGGCGTCCGGTCATTGCCGACCTGGCCAAGATGCCGCACTTGCTGATTGCCGGTTCAACCGGCTCGGGCAAGTCGGTGTGCGTGAACACGATCATCACGAGCCTCGTCTATCGGCACACGCCGCGGACGCTGCGCTTCCTGATGGTCGATCCCAAAATGGTCGAGCTCAGCGTGTACAACACGCTGCCACATCTGCGTCACAAGGTCATCACCGACAACCGTGATGCCGCGGCGGTGCTCAAGTACGCGGTGATGGAAATGCAGACGCGCTATCGCCTGCTCGAGGCGAATGGCTGCCGTAATCTGCAGGAGTTCAATCGCCGCGTGACGCAGCACGAAGAGGGGCAGGGCCCCGCCGTGCTCAAACCCCGCAATGCGGAAGTTGCCTTCGAGGATCGCACGTACAGTGGTGGCATCCTGCCGTACATCGTCGTGGTCATCGACGAAATGGCGGACCTGATGATGACGGTGCAGGGTGAAGTGGAAACGCCAATCGCCATGCTCGCGCAGAAGGCGCGTGCGATCGGTATCCATCTCATCCTGGCAACGCAGCGTCCATCGGTGAATGTCATCACGGGTTTGATCAAGGCAAACTTTCCCTGCCGCATTGCATTCCGCGTGGCGTCGCAGGTGGACAGTCGCACCATCATCGACGGCGCTGGCGCGGAAATGCTGCTGGGCAACGGCGACATGCTTTTCATTCCCCCTGGCAAGTCGGAAGCGGCTCGTCTGCAGGGTGCCTATCTGTCGAGTGAAGACACCGAGGGATTGCTCGGGTGGTACGGCGCCGCTCGTGAGCGCGCTGAGGCCGCTGGCGCTGTGGCGGCGGGCACCGACGAACCCGATATCCTCGAGTACGTGCGGTCGATCGAAGCCAAGGAGTCCGGCGGCGATGACGACGGCGACGGCAGCAGCTCTGACGAGCGTGACTCCCGATTCCGCGAGGCCGCGGAGGTCGTGATTCAGCATCGTCAGGGGTCGACGTCGCTGCTGCAGCGTCGCCTCAAGGTCGGTTACGGGCGGGCGGCGCGCATCATCGATCAGCTCGAGGCGGCCGGCGTGTTGTCGCCGTCAGAAGGCGCCGCGCGCCCGCGTGAGGTGCTGGTTGGCGTGCAGGATCTCGACCGGATCTGCGGGAACGACACGTAAAAACCGGCGCGCGGCAGGCGTAACGCGCCGGTAAAGTCCATCGGAAATCCCCCCTCGCCGCGTGAATCGCCTCGGCATTAAGGCAATTCGCGCCATATTGACGATACCGTCGCGTTCCGCGACAATATCGCATTAGCGCAGATCCATCTGTTTCTGGAACTGCATCCCACCGACGTTGCCCGGGTGTCTCTCCCGGGGTGCATGACCTCGACGTTCTTCCCTCCCTCCCGAGGTGTGTGATGTCCCTGTTTCACGTCCGCCGCTGGTTGACCTCTGCTGCGCTCGTCCTGGGGTTTGCGCCCCTGGCCGGATCGCTCGGCGCGCAAGGTGGTGCCATCAGTGGTAAGGTCACGGATCAGGCTTCTGGTGCGCCGCTGTCCGATGCGACGGTGAGCATTGCGGGATCGCAGCTCTCGGCCTCGACTGGTGCCGATGGCACCTATCGCATCGCCAACGTCCCGGGCGGCACGTTCGGCGTACAGGTTCGTCGCCTTGGCTACGAGCAGCAAACGATCACCGGCAAAAAGTCCGGTGACGTCGTGAATTTCTCGCTGGTGGCGCGCACGGTTCAGCTCGAGCAGACGGTGACGACCGCGAGCCGTAGTCGCCCGGAAAAGGCGCTCGATGCGCCGGCCAAGATCTCGGTCATCTCGAGCGAGCAGATCGCCGAGCGTCCGGCAGTGACGGTCACCGATCACCTGCGCGGCGTGCCGGGCATCGACATCAACCGTGGCGGTCTCGCACAGTCGAACGTTGTCGCGCGCGGTTTCAACAACGCGTTCAGCGGTTCGATGCTGATGCTGCAAGACTATCGCTTCTCCGGCGTGCCATCGCTTCGCGTAAACGTGCCGTTCCTGTTCACAGGCACGAACGAAGACATCGATCGCATGGAAGTGCTGCTCGGCCCCGCGTCGGCGCTCTATGGCCCGAACAGCTCGAACGGTGTGCTCCACGTGATCACCAAGTCGCCGTTCAGCTCGCAGGGCACGACGATCAGCGTCGACGGCGGTGAGCGCTCGCTGATGCGCACCGGTATCCGCACGGCGCAGAAGCTGAACGACAAGGTCGCGTACAAGCTCTCGGGCGAGTACTTCAGCGCCCGCGACTGGGAGTTCAACGACAAGACCGAACCAACGACGTTCCCGACCACGACCAACGTGCCGGAGTCCCGTCGCGGGCAGGTCAATCAGCGTGACTTCGACCTCGAGAAGATGACCGGCGAAGCGCGCGTCGACGTGCGCCCGAAGGAAGGCGTCGAGTCCATCACCACATTCGGCTTCTCGAAGGTCGGCAAGGGCATCGAGCTCACCGGCGCGAACGGCTCGGCGCAGATCAAGAACTGGACGTATCTGAGCGCGCAGCAGCGCTTCCGCTACAATCGACTCTTCGCGCAGGTGTTCCTCAATTCGAGCGACGCCGGCAACAAGGATGCGAGCGACGACAAGGGTACGTATCTGCTGCGTTCGGGTCAGCCCATTGTCGATCAGTCGCGCGTGGCCTCGGCGCAGTTGCAGCACGGCTTCGACATGATGAACAAGAAGCAGAGCTTCACATATGGCGCCGACTACATCTGGACCAACCCGCGCACGGGCAACACGATCAACGGCCAGAACGAAGACGTTGACAACGTGACCGAGTACGGCGCGTACCTGCAGAGCTCGACCAAGCCGAACGACAAGCTCGAGTTCCTGTGGTCGGCTCGCGCCGACGCGAACAACGTGATCAAGGGCCAGTTCTTCTCGCCCCGCGCGGCGATCCTCTTCAAGCCGACAAAGAACCAGAACATCCGCGCGACGTACAACCGCGCCTTCTCGACGCCGGCCAACTTCTCGTTCTTCCTCGACCTCATTCAGTCGCCGAACGTTGGTGGCTCCGGCTTCGATGTGCGCGCCCGCGGCAACCCGCCCAAGGAAGGCTTCCAGTTCAACCGCAGCTGCGGCACTGGCAGCGCGTTCGGCAGCTACTGCATGAAGTCGGTGTACACGCAGAACGGCGCGTTTACGGGTGCTTCGGCGGCATCGGCGTTCCCGGGGGCGATTCAGGCGCTCAGTTCGCGCCTGACGCCGAGCATTGCTGGTGCTCTGCAGGCGAGTGCGGGTATGCCGGCAGCACAGGCTGCCGCCGTGGCTGCCGGCATCGTGCAATATCTTGGCACGCGTGCACCGACCAACGCCGATCTGGCGACTCGCGTGTCGTACATCTCGAGCGCCACGACCGCGCTCACCACCGATCAGGTCGCGGACATCGCGCCGCTGTCGGCGTCGTTCAACGATACGTATGAACTTGGGTGGAAGGGCCTGATCAACGAGAGCAAAGTTCGCTATGACGTCGCCGTATGGCGTCAGCGTCGCGGAGATGTGGGTACGTCAGCCGCGCTGTCGACACCGAACGTATTCTTCGGCAATCCGACGCAGTTGGGTGGCTACCTCGGCACGCAGATCGCGACCTACCTGATCACGCAGGGGGGGCAATCGCCGACCGTCGCGCAGCAGTTGGCAACGGGCCTCGCCACCGCGCTAACTCCGAGCGTCGCGTCACTCCCCGTCGGCGTCGTGACCTTCAACAACGGCACGACACTCCCGAACGCGGTCTACGCGACCTATCTGACGTCGAAGGGCGAGATCTGGGTGACCGGTCTCGACCTCGCCGCCGATGCCAGCGTGAGCGACCGTCTCACGGTTGACGCCGCGTTCAGCTGGCAGAACAAGGGCGTCTTCCCGGGTGTGAACGGTGGCAACGGCCTCCCGCTCATGTCGAACTCGCCGCGCTCGCGCGGCTCGCTCGGCCTTCGCTGGCGCGACGAAGCCCGCGCGATGGGCTTCGAGCTCCGTGGCCGCTACAACGAAGCGTATCCGGTGAACTCGGGTGTGTACGCCACCAACTTCGCGTTCCCGCTCGCGCTCGGTCAGACCGGCTACACCGTGGGAGCCTCGGGCGGCGCCGGCAAGTGCCCGGTGGCTCCCACCGGAACGTTCTGCTACGAGAATGTCCCGGAGGCCGTGATCTTCGACGCGCAGGTCTCCAAGACCTTCGAGATCGGCGGCAAGCAGAAGCTGCTCTGGTCGCTCAACGCGCAGAACATGTTCGATAACCGCGTCCGTACCTTCCCAGGCGTAGCGGAAATCGGCCGCATGCTCACGACGCGCCTGTCGTACAGCTTCTAAGTGTCGATCATCAGGCAATCGTGACCCCGTAGTACGTCACGCGACCGATCATCTCTGAGCCACGGGGCGGTACCTTACGGTGCCGCCCCGTTGTGCTTCGACCTCACACTTTTCATGCCCGTTATTCTTCGCGATCCAAACGCTCGGCCGGTCATCGGCCACCGTGGCAACCGCGCACACGCGCCGGAAAACACGCTGCCGTCGCTGCTGGAAGCGGTGGCACTCGGTGTCGACGGGCTCGAGTTCGATCTGCACATATCGAAGGACGGCGTGCTCGTGCTGATGCACGATGTCACACTAGATCGAACCACGAATGGACGCGGACCGGTCGCCGGCTATACGCTGAGCGAGCTACGCACCTTCGACGCGGGCGCGCGCTTCACCAAGGACGGCAGCACGTTTCCGTGGCAAGGTCGCGGTGTGAGCATCCCGACCTTCGACGAGGTGATCGAGGCACTGCCGCGCGCGCTGCCGCTGATCATCGAGCTCAAGACGCCAGCCGCCGCGCCGTTCCTCCTCGACGCCGTGCGGAAACACAACCTCGCCGATCGCATCATCGTGGCCGGCTTCGATCCCGCCGCCACACGCCCGCTGCGCAATCAGGGCTTCTGGCTTGGCGCGAGCACGCCGGATGTCGCGTCGTTGCTACTGCCCGCGCTTTTCGGTCGATCGATCGAGCGTCCGTGGTTTCAGGCGCTCTGCATTCCGCCGATGTACAACGGCATCCCCGTACCCATCGCCGCGCTCGCGAGGGCCACAAAACCCTTCGGCAATGTCACGCATGTGTGGACTGTGAATGATCCCGCCCACGCACAACGACTCTGGCGCAAAGGCGTGAATGGCATCATCAGTGACGACCCGGGGCTGATGATTGCGGCACGAAAGGGAATCTGATCTCGTTCGATTGATCCACCGTGCAATGATTCGATGACACACGCTGCGCCCCGTCGTTGTAGCATCGGTCCATGACGAAACAACGACAGGCACTCGGGCTGCAGGGTGAGCGCATCGCGGCGCGATGGCTCAAGCGCGATGGATGGGAAATCGTTGCGCATCGATTCCGCACCGGACATCGCGACATCGATCTCATCGTGCGACGCGGCGATGATGTCGCGTTCGTCGAAGTGAAGGCACGACGCGGTGAATCCTTCGGGTCGCCGGTCGAAGCGGTGCACCACCGCAAGCAGCGGGAGCTGGGAAAGTCGGCCCGGGTCTGGGTCGATCGGCACGGGTCGACCGAGATGCACTACCGGTTCGACGTTCTTGGCATCCTCATAGTCGGTCAATCCGTCCGAATTCGGCACGTTCCGGACGCATTTCCGCTCCAATGAGGCGAGCTCAGGTGGACAAAATCCCCAGTTGTCCACATCGCGTTTCCTTCGTACTTTATTCGGGTCTTCTTCCTGTCCGCACTCTTCTTCAATTTTCGCGGGCCAGGGCATGGCAGGCTTCACCCCAGACGCGGCGGTTTTCATGGCGGGTTCAGTGATGACAGACGACAAGCGCAAGGCCCTGGCGCTCGCAGTCGCGCAGATCGAGAAGAGCTGTGGCAAAGGCTCGATCATGCGACTCGGTACGGATTCGAAGGTTCGTGTCGAATCGATTCCAACGGGTGCGATCAATCTCGATGCAGCGATCGGTGTGGGTGGAATTCCGCGCGGTCGTATCACCGAGATCTACGGACCGGAATCGAGCGGCAAGACGACGCTCTGCTTGCATGTAGTCGCCAACGCCCAGAAGAACGGCGGCGTGGCAGCCTACATCGACGCGGAACATGCGCTCGATACGGAGTACGCGAAGAAGTTGGGTGTGGATGTCGAGAACATGCTCATCTCCCAGCCGGACACGGGTGAGCAGGCGCTCGAGATCTGCGAAATCCTCGTCCGTTCGGGCGCGGTGGATGTGATCGTGATCGACTCGGTGGCCGCCCTCGTACCGAAGGCGGAAATCGAAGGCGATATGGGTGATTCGCACGTTGGCCTGCAGGCGCGCCTCATGAGTCAGGCGCTCCGCAAGCTCACGGGTGCCATCGCCCGCTCGAAGGTGTCGGTGGTCTTCATCAACCAGCTCCGCGAGAAGATCGGCGTGATGTTCGGCAACCCGGAGACCACCACTGGTGGTAAGGCGCTCAAGTTCTACGCGTCGCTCCGCCTCGACATCCGTCGCATTGGCCCGGTGAAGGAGAAGGAAGACGTCATTGGTTCGCACGTCCGCGTGAAGGTCGTGAAGAACAAGGTGGCGCCGCCGTTCAAGCAGGCAGAGTTCGACATCATGTACGCCGAAGGCATCAGCCACACGTCGCTTTTGGTCGACATCGGTGCCGAATCGGGAATCATCGACAAGGCCGGCGCCTGGTACAGCTACGGCAGCCAGCGCATTGGTCAGGGTCGTGAGAATGCAAAGATGTTTCTCAAGGACAACCCGACGTTGATGGCGGAGATCGAGGAGAAGGTGAAGATCGTCCTTGGCGTTCGGGGCGCAGAAGTGAACGTGGGAGAGGAAGCCGAGGACTAACGCGCTCTGCGAAGGTCTACCGAGGGGGTTGTCTGCAGTGGGAAGTGGTGCCCGGATCACCACGGCTCACAGTAGGCGCCCCCTCGGTTTTGTTTCCCGTAGTGCGGGCTCCTGTAGTGCGGGCTCCCGTAGTGCAGGCTTCCGTAGTTCAGGCTCCCGTAGTACAGGCTTCCGAAGTGCAGGCTTCCGCTTTTAAGAGCGTTAGAGGCCCCCCAAGCCGCCCCTCCCATGCCCATCTCGGTTAAATCCCTCCGCGAGTCGCCCAGGCGCCCCGGTCGCTACCTCCTGTCCTTGAGTGACGGTCGCGAACTGCTGGTCTCCGTTCAGGTGCTTTCCGACACCGGCGCCACACGTGAAGGCGTCGAGCTCTCCGATCAGGCGCTGGAGCGCCTCGCCGAGGAGCACACGATCACCGACCTCGCCGATCGCGCGCTCGACTACCTCGCGCGCGGACGTCGCACGCGACGCGAGCTGGAACTGCGGCTCCGAAAGCGTGAAGCCACGCCCGCGCAGATCGCGGCTGCGCTCGATCGACTCGAGCAATCGGGGGTCCTCTCCGACGAAGCCGTCGCGCAGGCCGAGGCATCGGCGCGGCTTCGCAGGGGCGAGGCGCCGGCCCGCGTCCGTCAGCAGTTGCGTAAGAAGGGCGTGGCCGGCAAGGCAGCGAACGAGGCCCTGACCAACGCCATCGAGGACGATGGCTTCGACGAACGTGCCGCCTGTCTCGAGGCTGCGCGAAAGCGTGCACGAACCCTGCGCAACGACGAGCCGGATGCGGCGCGCCGAAAGCTCCTGGGATTCCTGTTACGCCGCGGATATTCCGGGGGCGTGGCGAGGGACGCAGTGCGTCTGGCACTTGCTGAGGAGCCATAGCCCGGGCCCGGTTATATTGCGCGAATGCTTGCGTCCGAAATCCGCGCCCGTTTCCTGGCCTACTTCGAAAAGAATGGCCACGCCATCCGCCCGAGCTCTTCGCTCGTGCCTGCCGATGACCCAACCCTGCTGTTTACGAACGCAGGCATGGTGCAGTTCAAGAAGGTCTTTCTCGGCATGGAGGACCCGCCAGAAGGCAAGCGGCGGGCGACCACGTCGCAAAAGTGCGTGCGCGCCGGCGGCAAGCACAACGACCTTGAACAGGTCGGACACACCGCGCGCCATCACACCTTCTTCGAGATGCTCGGCAACTTCTCGTTTGGTGACTACTTCAAACGCGATGCGATTCGCTTCGCGTGGGAGTTCATCACCGAAGACCTGAAGATTCCGCGCGAGCATCTGCGCGTCTCCGTCTTCCACGAAGATGATGAAGCGCGTCAGCTGTGGAAGGAGGTCGCGAACGTTCCCGAGAATCGGATTTACGGACTCGGCGCAAAAGACAACTTCTGGCAGATGGCCGACACCGGTCCGTGCGGACCGTGCACCGAGATCTATGTCGACCTCGCGCGCCTCGCGAAGGATTGGGCGTTTCCCAACGACGCGAGTGGCGAGTGGACGAACATGGAGCTCGAGGAGTATTCGCTCGACGCGTTTGTTGAAGGCGCCGAAGCGGGACGATTCCTCGAGATCTGGAACCTCGTCTTCATGCAGTTCGATCGTCAGGCCGATGGCACGCTGGTACCGCTCCCCAAGCCGAGTGTCGATACCGGTGCGGGTCTCGAGCGAATTGCGGCGGTGCTCCAGGGTGTGACGAACAACTTCCACACCGATCTCTTCAAGCCGCTCATCGAAAAGGTCGAAGAGATCGTCGGCATCAAGTATCCCTATCGTCCGGGGGTTGGACTCGGCACGGCATTCGGCAAGGATGGAAAGGAGATCGATCCCGCGTCGTTCCGCGTGCTCGCGGATCATGCGCGTGCCGTCGGTTTCCTGTTGGCCGATGGCGTCTTCCCGAGCAACGACGGCCGTGGCTACGTGCTGCGTCGCATTCTCCGTCGCGCGGTGCGCCATGCGTGGTTGCTTGGTCGCCGCGAGCCGACGCTGGTGCACGTCGTGGAGGTGTTGCTCGATTCGATGCGCGACCTCTATCCCGAGTTGCACGTGCGTCGCAAGCACATCCTTGAAACGACGCGGGCGGAAGAAGAGCGGTTCCTGGCGACGATCGACGCGGGCATGACCCGTTTCGACGAACTCGCGCCGGAGGGCTCGACGCAGGGATCGACGCATTTGCGCGGTTCGATCAGCGGCGACGATGCCTTCCGTTTGTACGACACGTTCGGCTTCCCGATCGACTTGACCGAGTTGATGGCGCGCGAGCGCGGGTATCTTGTCGATATCGCCGGCTTCGAGCAGGCGCTCGCGGCACAGCGCAAGCAGTCGCAGGACGATCGCAAGTCGCGTCAGATTGCCGTTGCCGCCGACGAACTCGCCGATCCGACGCAGTGGACGCACGATCAGCAGCATGCGGAAGCGCTTGGTCGGTTCGTGGGGTACGACGTGACCAGCGCGGAGACCGTAGTGACCGCCGTGCGTCAGCTTCCGGACGGGCGCGTGGCCGTGATGTTGCGCGACACGCCGTTCTACGCAGAGTCGGGTGGCCAGGTGAGCGATCAGGGCACGATCACCGGCGAGAGCTGGAGCGTGGCCGTCAACGAAGTGCGCAAGCTGGATGGTCGTATTGCCGCCATCGGCACGCCATCCGGTGAGATCACATTCGGTAAGGCGAGTGCAGTCGTTCCGCGCGACCGTCGTCATGACACCGAGCGCAATCACACCGCTACGCACCTGCTGCACGCCGCGCTTCGCAAGCACCTTGGCGAGCATGTCCATCAGGCCGGTTCACTCGTCGCGCCAGATCGGCTGCGTTTCGACTTCACGCATCATGGTCCGGTCACGGGCGAACAGCTCGCGGCCATCGAAGCCGAAGTGAACGCTGGTGTCTGGACGGCGGCGCCGGTGAACACCAAGGAGGAGTCGTACAACGACGCCGTCGCGCGTGGTGCGATGGCACTCTTTGGTGAGAAGTACGGCGATGTCGTGCGCGTGGTGGAAATTCCTGCGCTGTCCGTTGAACTCTGCGGTGGTACGCATGTGCGGAACACGGCGGAGATCGGATTGATGCGTATCGTTTCAGAAGGTGGCGTTGCCGCTGGCGTGCGCCGTATTGAAGCGGTGACCGGTCCTCGTGCCTTCCAGTTCCTCGCTGAACGTGAGAAGGCACTGCTGTCGGTTGCGGGCCGCCTCAAGGTTCCGATGACCGGGTACACGAACGGCGCTGAGCAGATCGAAAAGAAGCTCGACGGACTCATCGAGGAGCGAAAGCAGCTCGAGAAGCGACTCGATGAGGCGATGCGTGGCGGTGCAACGGGCGGCGGACTCGCGCAGCAGCTCGTCGCCTCGGCGTCGGATGCGGGTGGCGTGCGCCTCGTCGTCTCGAAGGTCGATGTGGCCGACGTCAAGTCACTGCAGGCACTGGGCGACGCGGTGCGCGATGCGCTCGGCAGTGGTGTCGCCGTCCTCGGCGCTTCGCTCGCCGATGGCAAGGGCGCGCTGCTGGCGGTCGCGACGGACGACGTGCGCGAGCGTGGACTCCGTGCCGATGCCGTTGTGCGCGATGTCGCGGCCACTGTCGGCGGGCGTGGCGGCGGCAAGCCGCACATGGCGCAGGCCGGAGTGGAAGCGTCGCAGATCGATGCGGCGCTCGCATCCACACCCGGTGTCGTCACCAAGCTCGCGGGCGCCTGACCTAATGCCGTGGCGCTCCGCAGCAACGGTGGGGGAGTGGATCGACAAGATCGAACCCACCCCTCCACCGGCACTGCATCAGCGATTGCGCGACTTGCTCGCCTCGTCGGCCTCGCGACCCGCGAGTGACGTGCCAGAGGCGTGTCTCGAGGCCGGAGAGCAGCTGTTGGATGCGCTGCTCACCGGCGGTTCGACCTCGCGGGAAACGGCACTCGATCTGCTGGCTGCCGATTCGCTCGTGACGTACGCCTTTCAGGCCGCAGCGTATGACCCGGCGCGAATGGAAGAACGTACAGCTCGGGCTATGTCTCGCATTGCTGCCATTCCGGGTACAATGCAGGGGTGATTCACCAGCAGCGAGGGTGCTGACATGATCGATGTGCACACGCACCTGCTCCCCGGCGTTGACGACGGATCGCCTTCATTCGACGTCTCGCTACCGGTGCTTGAACGCTTTGTGGCACAAGGCGTTGAGACGCTTGTATGCACACCGCACCTGAACGCCAGCCAAGTCGTAACGGCGCCGTGGGAGAGTCATCGGGCACTCTTTGAGCAGCTGCAACAGCAGGCGCCCAAGGGAATCACGCTTCGACTTGGGTGGGAGATCATGCTTGATTCGCCAGGCGTTGATCTGACGGCACCGTACCTGTCGATCGATGGCTCGCGAACGTTGCTGGTCGAGTTCACGCGTGGTGGCCTGCCACCAGGCGCAACGAGCGAGCTTCGCCGCATTACGCGTTTGGGGCGGACGCCGATGCTCGCGCATCCCGAACGATATTTCGGCTGCACACTCGACCACGTGCGTGAGTGGCGAAAGATCGGCGTGGTGATTCAGACCGATGCCTCCGTGCTCATGGGCCGAGGCGTGCCGTCAGAGCTGGCGCGTGACATGCTCGCCGAGGGGCTGATCGACATTCTCGCGTCTGACAATCACGGCGATCATCGCTCGCTTGGTGCGGCGCGCGAGTGGCTGTTGGAGCGCGGCGCCGACGAGCAGGTCGACTTGCTCACGCACGCCAATGCCGAGTGTGTCTTGAACGATGAAGATCCACTGCCGGTGCCGCCGCTCAAGCGCGGATTGATGGGCTCACTCAAGAAGTTGTTCGGACGCAGCTAGGCCGCCAAAAGCGTTCTCTGCCGACACACCCTTTGCCAGTCGAACACCGATGACCGATTCGCAGCCATCCGGCGCCGCTCCCATCCTTGCTGCTCTTCGCGAGCTCGCGGCAACGGCCGAGCGCACGGCGACTCAACTCGAGCGGGACCTCGCGGGGGCGCTGGCGCTTGTGCAGGGCGTCGTGGCCAAGGGCGGCACGATCTTCTTCTGCGGCAACGGCGGTTCTGCGGCGGATGCGCAGCATTTGGCAACGGAGTATGTGGTGCGCTATATGCGCAATCGTCGGCCCTATCCGGCAATCGCCCTTACCACGGACAGTTCGCTGCTCACCGCAGCGGGTAACGACTTTGGTTTCGACCACGTGTTCGAACGTCAGGTGCAGGCGCTGGCGAAACCCGGCGATCTGCTGGTGATTCACTCGACGAGTGGCAACTCGCCCAACGTGTTGTTGGCAGCCGACGCGGCAAAGGCCAAAGGGGTTGCGGTGCTTGCTCTCGCGGCCAAGGATGGTGGCGAGTTGCGCACGCGCGCCGATTTGTGCGTGATCATTCCCACCACCCGCACCGATCGCGCGCAGGAACTGCACTTGTGCATTCAGCACGCGATCTGCGACGCCATCGAGGCCACCCTGTGATCGACCTCTCCGGAAAGGTGGCGTTGGTCACCGGCGGCGCACGGGGCATCGGTGCCGCTTGCGCCACGTTGCTTGCGCAGGCTGGCTGCGATGTCGCAATCGCCTATCGCTCGCGCACGGACGATGCCGATCGCCTCGTAGCTAGGGCTACTGCGATGGGGCGCAAGGCAATTGCCTACCAGGGTGACCTGGGCACGCGTGCAGCGAACGAGGCGTTCGTGCAAGCGGCAGTGGCGCAGTTCGGTCGCGTCGACATCTTTGTTGGCAATTCGGGGATCTGGCCTGACGTACCGGTGCCCGTGAGCGATCTCGATGATACCCGGTGGCGCGAGACGCTCACCACCAATCTCGACGGCATGTTCTACGGTGCACGCGCCGCCATTCGACACATGTCGAACGGCGGGCGGATGATCTTCATCTCGAGTACCGCCGGCCAGCGGGGTGAGGCAGGGCACGCCGACTATGCCGCGTCCAAGGGTGCGATGATCTCATTCGTGAAGTCGATGGCCGTTGAGGTTGGCCCGCGCGACATCACGGTAAACAGTGTTGCGCCAGGCTGGGTGAACACCGAAGCCGTGACGCGTCCCTTTGCGAACGAAGGACTGGAGCGTATCTCCGGCAACATTCCACTTGGACGCGTGGCATCGCCCGAGGATATCGCCGGCCCCGTGCTGTTTCTGGCGAGTTCGCTCGCGCGCCATGTCACTGGCGAGATCCTCAACGTGAACGGTGGGAGCGTGCTCTGCGGCTGACCGACGAGCAGACTCGCGCGCTGCGGCCGCCTGGCACCGTCATCGAAATCGCCCGCACTTTGCAGGACGCGGGCTTCGAAGCCTGGTGTGTCGGCGGAGCCGTGCGCGATGCGCTCCTGGACCATCCGCATCTCGACTGGGATCTCGCGACATCGGCCACCCCAAACGAGGTGCGCAAGCTCTTTCGCCGCACCATACCCGTTGGGATCGAGTTCGGCACCGTGGGCGTACTCGACAAGGATGGTCGCATGCACGAGGTCACGACGTTTCGGCATGACGTCCAAACCGACGGCCGCCATGCCGTGGTGAAGTTCGGTGCATCGTTGACCGAAGATCTCGCGCGTCGTGACTTCACCATCAATGCGATCGCGTACGATCCCATCAAGCGCGAACTGCGTGATCCCTTCAACGGGCAGGGTGACCTGGCCGCCGGCATTGTGCGCGCGGTCGGAGTCGCCGATGAACGCATGCAAGAGGACCGGTTGCGCGCCTTGCGTGCGATTCGATTCTCGTCGCGGTTCGATTTTGAGATCGAGCCAACAACATGGAAGGCGATCGTCTCGAGCGCCTCGCACCTGACGCGACTGTCGCCAGAGCGCGTGAAGCAGGAAGTCGAGAAGACCATGGAGCAGTCGCGTACGCCGTCGAACGCCTTTGCACGGTGGCGTGACGCTGGTGCGTTCCGCGCGCTGATTCCAGCACTGAACGATGTGTCTGACGAAGTGTTGAGATCCGTTGATGCGCTGCCGCGCCCCACGCTGGCAGCGCGGCCGCTTCGGCTGCCGTTGCGGCTCGCGACGCTGTTCAGTGGGCTGAATGGGCGCGAGGCAGAGCAAGCGCTACGTGCGTTGCGGTTTTCGAATCAGCAGATCGCGGTGGTGAGCAGCTTGGTGGATCGCTGGCACACGCACGGTGCGGCGCTCACCGCCGCCCTGCACAATCACCGCGTGCCGGACGGCGCAGAACTTCGCCGATTGGCAGCAGCGGTGGGCCGACTGCGCGTATCAGCATTCGCGCGATTGGCCGCAGCGCGCTGGTCGCACGACGAAAGGATTCGCGCGCAGGATGTGCGTCGATTCTATCGATCGCTGGTGACCATTGCCTTCCGCGATCCGATTGAAATCGCTGATCTCGCGGTGGACGGCGACGACCTGCGGCAGGCGGGAATTGCGGCGGGCCCCGCACTCGGCCGCACCCTGTCGCGCCTGGTCGAACTGGTGGTGGTCGACCCATCGCAGAACACGCGTGAGCGTCTGCTGGCAGCCATCGCGTCGCCGCCGGGTAGCGGTGAATGAGTTCGACGGCGCCGGAGTTCGCGGAGCTCGACCGTTTCGCTTCGCATGACGACTGGTTCGTAGCCGATTGGCGCGACGGCGTGCATTGCATTCGTGCCTGGGCGCCTGCCGAGCGACTCACCGGACAGTTTCATCTCCTTGCGCAGCATTTGGCGAGCTCGAACGATCGCACGGTGGATCTCTTCGTGCATGATCATCACCACGAGCGTCGACTCGAGGCAGCGCGCCTTGAACTCGGCGACGTACGCGACGCGATCAGCAAGATTCGACTGCCGCTGTCCGCCTTTGGTGGGGTTGAACTCAGCCTTGCGACGCCGACCGATCAGCTCGTGCTGACACCCGACCTCTTGCTCGTCATCTACTCGCGCACACCCCGTTGGACATTCCTGCTCGAGGCGAACGGATTTGTGCAGCGTGCAGTCGTTCCTCCGCCTTCATGGCACTCACCAGCCGCGCCGCAGTCCGTTCCGGCTGTCGCGACGGCGATGAATGGGCTTGTCGAGCGATTTGGGTTGCAGGAGTTCGGCGCGTGAGCAAGCCCAATCGTGCCGGCGGTCCGTCGCTCTTTTCGTCGCGGGTGCCGGAACCTCTGGCGGCGCGACTTCGCCCGCGCACCCTCGATGAATACCTGGGTCAGCAGCATCTCCTCGCGCCGGGTATGCCGCTGCGCGAAGCGTTGTCGCGTGGAATTGTCGACTCGATGGTCTTCTGGGGCCCGCCCGGCGTTGGCAAGACCACACTCGCGCGATTACTCGCACAGAGTGTCGAGGCACAGTTTGTCAGCTTTTCGGCCGTGAGCGATGGCGTCGCGCGCGTACGCGAAGTGGTCGCCGAGGCCGAGGAGCGCCGTGATCGCGGCCGGGGAACGATTCTCTTCGTCGACGAGATCCATCGCTTCAACCGGGCGCAGCAGGACGCGTTTCTCCCGCATGTGGAGGCGGGCACCGTTGTTCTGATTGGTGCCACGACTGAGAATCCGAGTTTCGCCCTCACCGGCGCGCTGCTGTCGCGCCTTCGGGTGATGGTGCTCGAATCCATTCCGACGGAACAGCTCGAAGCGCTGATCGAGCGCGCGCTGACCGAACGGGATCGCGGCCTGGGAGCCCGGTCGCTCACCATCACCGACGAAGCGAAGCACCTCCTCGCCGAAAGTGTGGATGGTGATGCGCGTCGCCTGCTCGGCGTGTTGGAAGCAGCGGCGGCACTCGTTGATGACGGTACGGAGTTGACGCGCGCGCAAGTTGAAGCTGCGATGCAGTATCGCGCGCCGCGCTACGACAAGTCGGGCGAAGAGCACTACAACCTCATCTCTGCGCTGCACAAGGCGCTGCGTGGCAGCGACCCACAGGGATCGCTCTACTGGCTTGCGCGCATGATTCAGGGCGGTGAGGATCCGCGCTACATCGCGCGTCGGATGATCCGCATGGCGACCGAAGACATTGGTCTTGCCGATCCGCAGGCGCTGACCATCGCGATGACGGCGGCACAGATCTACGAACGCCTCGGCTCGCCGGAGGGCGAGCTCGCGTTGGCGGAAGCGGCGGTCTATCTCGCCACGGCACCCAAGTCGGCGCGCGTGTACGAGGCGTGGAAAGCCGCCATGGATGTGGCGCGCGACACACCGGCCGCACCCGTTCCGATGCATCTGCGCAACGCCCCCACGTCGCTCATGAAGGAACTCGGCTATGGCGACGGGTACCAGTATGCGCACGCGGTTCCAGACGCCTATATCCCGCAGTCGTATTTGCCTTCGGTCGTGGGCGACGCGACGTTTTATGAGCCCGGGCCTTTCGGGTTTGAAAAGGACGTCGGCCGTCGACTTGCCTGGTGGGCATCGCTGCGGGCGAAGGCTCTGGGACACGATGACGACGACGCGTCATCGGAAGCGACTTCGACTACATCAACGCGCGACGTCTCGCGCGAATTACCGGGAGAGGATTCATGACATCTGCCTCGTCAGTCACCCGCACGACGCGCCGCCGTTGGATGATCACGGGCGCTACGGTCGCCATTGCCGCTGCCCTTGCCGGCTGCGCCGCCCTCGGTCGCGGATCCTTCAAGGAGCCCGTAGTGAACTTGAAGGAATTCAAGATCACGGGACTCGGACTCACCGGCGGCAGCGTTGACGTCATCCTGTCGGTCTACAATCCGAACGGCTACAAGCTCGATGCGGTGAAGATGACCTACAACGTTGATGTCGATTCGATCAAGCTTGGAAGCGGCGCGCTCGATGAGCGTTTCGTTGTGCAAGACAAGGATTCGTCGACGGTGCGCTTACCCGTGACCTTCACCTATGCAGGGATCGGCCAGGCCGGTCGCTCGTTGCTGCAGAAAGGCACGGTGAACTATCGCGTCCGCGGTGATTTCACCGTCGCTACGCCCATCGGCAACTTCACGCGTCCCTACGATCGCACGGGGCGCTACTCTTCGGTGGCGGGCAACGGGCGCTAAGGAGTTGCGCCGACCCGCCGCTGGCATCAACAGGGAAACATCCCATTAGCAGAGACATCATTTCGCTGACCCCGCCGGTTGAGCGGGCCATTCTGGTGAGTGCGCC
This sequence comes from uncultured Gemmatimonadaceae bacterium, assembly GCA_966112585.1. Lineage (GTDB taxonomy): Bacteria > Gemmatimonadota > Gemmatimonadetes > Gemmatimonadales > Gemmatimonadaceae > Gemmatimonas. The sequence continues at coordinate 81,913 of CBHWDN010000005.1, read as the reverse complement.
CTTCAAGCGCAGCTCCGCAAAGCACTTCGTCGATGAACACCTCGAAGAGCTCGGGCGCCTCACTGATACGGCCGGCGCCATCGTGGTTGGTCATCTGACGCAGCAACTCGATCGACCCAACCCCGCGACATATCTGGGAAGTGGCAAGGTCGAGGAACTCAAGCAGCGTATTCAGGAACTTGGCGCCACGCTCGTCATTTTTGACGACGAGCTCACGCCGGCGCAGGGCAAGAATGTCGAACTGATCGTGGGCACGCGCGTCATGGACCGCGCTGAACTCATTCTCGACATCTTCGCCACGCGCGCTCGTTCGAGTGAAGCGCGCATGCAGGTGGAGCTCGCGCAGCTCGAGTACATGCTGCCGCGCCTCACCCGGATGTGGACTCACTTGGAGAAGATGCGTGGTGGTATCGGTATGCGCGGTCCAGGTGAAACGCAGCTCGAGACCGACCGTCGACTCATTCAGCATCGCATTCGCGTGCTCAAGGAGCGATTGGTCGATGTCGAGCGCGCGCGAGAGATTCAGCGTCAGGGACGTCGCACGCATTTCCGCGTGGCGTTGGTGGGATATACCAACGCCGGCAAGTCGTCGGTGCTGCGGGCGCTCGCGAACGACAGCGCCGTATTCGTGGAAGATCGTCTGTTCGCGACGCTCGATCCGCTCACACGCGAGGTCGATATCGGTGAGGGATACACCGCGCTTGTGACCGACACCGTCGGGTTCATTCGCAAATTGCCGCATCATCTGGTGGCGTCGTTCCGTGCAACACTGTCGGAAGCGCGCGAGGCGGATCTGCTTCTCCATGTGATCGACTCGAGTCACCCGGCATGGGAAGAACATCGCGATGTCGTCGACGGTGTTCTCACGGAGCTTGGCTTGAGTGATCGCACGATGACCTACGTGATGAACAAGATGGATGCGGTGCCGGCAGACATCGTGCACTCGGTGCGCGAGCGTGTGGCCAACCTTATGCCAAACTCACTCTTCGTCTCGGCGCTCGAACCGGGCGGACTGGAGCCGCTCAAGGCGTCGTTGCGTGAGAGCTTGCGCAACGAGCGGCCAGTGCTCGAGGTGCGCATTCCGGTGGCGAACGGCAAGCTGATCGCCGAAGTGCATCGGGACGGTGAGGTACTCGATCAGGACAACGAAGACGATGTGATCGTACTTCGGGCGCGCCTCGATGAGCGTGCGATCGGTCGGCTTCGTCAGCAAGGCGCGCGTGTCACGGTGACCAAGGCGGTGACTCGCGCACGATCGGCCGTCGCCGAGGTCCCGCTGCCGTAACTCGTCGTGGCGCGGTGTCGCAACGAAAAACGGCCGATATCCGCATGGATATCGGCCGTTTTCTATGGGCGCGCAGGGACTCGAACCCCGGACCTCTGCTGTGTGAAAGCAGCGCTCTAACCAGCTGAGCTACGCGCCCGTCGTACACCCGCCTGAGTGGCGGGCGGATCGAAAACGTAACGGAGTGGTGCAGGTGGGGGAACCCCCCGAACATCGCCCTCGAATGAAAACCCCGGCCATCGGCGATGGGCCGTTGGCCGGGGTGAGTGGTCCGGGTGGGACTTGAACCCACGATCGATCGATTATGAGTCGACTGCTTTAACCGACTAAGCTACCGGACCGTAACAACGGCGTTCGCACAGCAACACGAGTATCACGCGTCACGACGCTTGATGCAACTCGAACGCTTCAAGCACTTCATCGGCGGTCACCGTTGCCGCGCCCAGCTTACCGACTTCGACGCCCGCCGCGTAATTCGCTATCACCGCCGCCTCCAGCGCCGTCGCTCCCGCCGCGAGCATTGTCGCGAGGTATGCAGTGACCGTATCGCCGGCGCCAACCACGTCGTACACCTCGCGCGCCGTCGTGGGAACGCGATGGACGGCGCCATCAGCCGAGACCAGCGCCATGCCGCGCTCACCAAGCGTGAGCAGTAGATGCTCGACGCCTAAACGTCGGAAGGTTTCCGGGAGTGCGGCTGGTGAATCGAGATCAACGGCTGCGCCCAAGGCGCTCTCGAGTTCCCGGCGATTGGGCTTGAACACCGTGGCGCCACGATACGCAAAGAAGTTGCGGAATTTCGGATCCACAACGATCGGCAGTTGCCGTGTGCGCGCCATCTCGATCGCGCCCTCGATGACCGCCGGAACCAGCACTCCCTTGTTGTAGTCTTCGAACACCAGCGCCGTCGCGTCGGGCAGCGCCTGTTCGATCGCCGCCAACACGCGCGCGACATCCGTGACGGAGAGATCCGCATCATCCTCTTCGTCAAAACGCACCAGTTGCTGCGAGCGCGCCATCACGCGCGTTTTCGTGGTCGTTGGACGCGACACCGTGACCAGCGAGCGCGCCTGCATTCCCGCTTCGGTCAGATGCTCGCGCAACGTCTGTCCCGGCATATCCTCGCCGATGACCGCCACGAGATCGCACCCGGCGCCGAGCGCGGCCACATTCTGCGCCACATTGGCTGCGCCGCCCAACGCGAGCTTGCGATCACGCACACGCACGACCGGCACCGGGGCTTCCGGCGAAATACGATCGACATCGCCACGGAGGTACACGTCGAGCATGGCGTCGCCCACGATCACCACATGCTGTGCACGGGCCGCCGAGAGCAGTGTCTCGAGTCGGGCCCGGGAAATCCAGGAAGTCATGCGCGGAAGCTACACCCGGCCCTCGGTTCCGCGCATTACCTTGGGCTCGTGAACCGCTCCGCTTCGCCGAATCCCGATACGACCACCAGTGGCGTCACGCCAGCGGCGGCGATCACCGCATCGCCGATGCTCGTGCTCGCGCTGTCGTTGGTCGGCATTTCATTCGCCGCGCCGCTCATCAGGCTGTCGGCGGCCGATCCGCTCGTCATTGCCACCTGGCGACTCGGTTTTTCGATGATCATCGTAGGCGCCGCATTGATGATCACGCGTGGCTGGCGCGAATACGTGGGCCTGTCGCGCGGCGAGTATGCGTTGGCAATCGGCGCCGGCATTCTGCTCGCGCTTCACTTCTGGTCGTGGAATGCATCGCTCCGCTACACCAGCGTCGCCGCGTCGGTGGCGCTGGTGAATCTGCAACCCGTGATCATCGCGGCGGCGTCGGCGATCTGGCTCAACGAGCCTCCGTCGACCCGACAGTGGGGCGGCGTGAGCATCGCGGTGATCGGTGCCCTGGTGGTCGGCGCGGCGGACGTGCCCGGTGGCATTGGGGGGCTCGCGACCGCGCTCCAAAGCGGCGGCTCGCGCGCGCTCTTCGGCGATCTGCTGGCGGTCGTTGGCGCGGTCACGGCGGCTGGGTACTACCTAATAGGCCGTCGGCTCCGGCAGCGGTTGGGGCTCTGGCCCTACGTTGCGCTGGTGTATGGCGCGGCGTTCGTGAGCTGTGTGGTGCTCACACTCATGACGGGCCGCGCGCTTGCGCCACAGCCGCCGCGCGAGCTCGCCATTTTCGCGGGGCTCGCAATCGGTCCCATGCTCCTCGGGCACACCGGCATGAACTGGGCACTCGGACATCTGCCGGCCTTTGTCGTGAATCTCACGACACTCGGGGAGCCCGTCGGCGCCACCTTCCTGGCCGCCATTCTCCCGGGGATTCACGAGGTGCCGGGGCCGCTGACCCTGGGCGGCGGTGCACTCGTCCTCGGCGGCGTCCTTCTCGCGGCCAGACGCTGAACGGTCGCTGAATGGACGCCGTTGAGCGACTGATCGGCCGGTTCCACTTTTGGGAGGGATTACCTTCCCAAGGTGTGGATCCCAGACTTTTTCTCGACCCCTGGCGCTGATACCGCCGAATCCAGTGCGCCGATAGGCCACGGATTTGGCGCGCCGGTCGATACGCGCGCGGTCGATGTGGTGGTGACTCGCGGCAACGCCATCGAATCGCGTCACCGCGTGCACGCCGCGGTCGTGGATGCTGACGGCACGTTGCTGCAGGCGTCCCGCGATCCGGAGCTTGGCGTGTGGTGGCGTTCGTGCGCGAAGCCATTTCAAGTCATGCCGCTGCTTCGGAGTGGCGGATTCGACGCCCAAGGGTGGGACGTGCAGCAGCTCGCCCTCGCCTGTGCATCACATGGCGGCGAACCGGAGCACGTCGCCATCGCGTCGTCGATGCTCGCCTCGCTGGGACTCGAGGAGGGCGATCTCGCCTGTGGCCCACATGAACCGCTGGCGGCGCGCGGCGCGAGACTGCTCGCGCAGGCCGGTGATCGGCCTTCACGACTCCACAACAACTGCTCAGGAAAGCACGCGGCCATGCTCGCCCGCGCTCGCCAGCTTGGATTGGCCACTGAAGGCTACGAGACACCGGCGCACGTGGTGCAGCGCGATTGTCTGCGTGCGGTCGCCGAGTGGTGTGCGCTTCCGGAAGACGAAATTGGCGTGAGCGTTGATGGATGCGGCGTGTCGGTGTTTCGCCTGCCGCTCGCCAATATGGCGTTCTCGTACGCGAGGCTCGTGCACGCTGCGGCGCAAGGTGACTCCGCGAGTCGTCGTGTGGTGAGTGCGATGACGACCCATCCATTCCTGGTGGGCGGTACCGACCGCTTCGACACGGTGTTGATGGACGCCTGCGGTGGCAACGTGGTGTGCAAGATCGGCGCGGAAGGCGTGCACACCTTCGCGATCGTCGATCGTGCTATCGGTTTCGCCATCAAGGTCGAGGACGGCGCCCCCCGCGCCCAGTATCCGGCGGTACTCGCGCTACTCGATGCGTACGGGGCCTTGCCAGATCCTCTGCCCGACGCGCTGCGCGACTACATGCAACGCAGCGTGCGCAATACGCGCGGCGAGTCGATCGGACTGATTGCGGTCGGCGATCAGGATGTGGGGGATCTCTGGGAGCACGCCTCGTGAGCCCCGACCAGGCAGCGGACGCGGCTCACGCATCGTCGCGTGAAAAGAACACCGCCCCCGACGAAATGATGCAACACGCCGCGCCGGGTGCGGTTATCCTTGAATCGTTGGATGCGGAAACGACGGCGCTGGTGACCGTGGCGGCGTTGCTGGCCGGAGGCAGTGAGGCGCAGGTTCGAGAGCAGCTGGCGGTGGTGGCGCGCGAGGTTCGTCCGGAGTGGGTCGAGGAAGTCATTCTCCAGACCTATCTCTTCGCCGGATTCCCGCGGGCGCTCAACGCTTCGCGCGAGTGGCGTCGCATCTCTGGACGCCCCGCACCAGCGCTCGACACCGATGCGATCGACGCACCAGAGCTTCGGCGTGCGCGTGGCGAGGCGACCTGCGCCACTGTGTACGGACGTTTTTATGATCGGCTGCGGGTCAATATTCGCGACCTGCATCCGGCACTCGATCAGTGGATGATCGAGGAAGGCTACGGCAAAGTGTTGTCGCGCGCGCCGCTCGATCTGGCGCGTCGGGAACTGTGCATCGTGGCCGCCTGCGCGATCGCACGACAGGATCGTCAGCTGCATTCGCATTTGCATGGCGCCTTGCATGCGGGCGCGTCATCGGCGGCCGTGTCATCGGCGCTCGCTGCCGTCGCACCATTTCTCGACGCGGACGACGTCCGGCGCACTCAGGGACTCTGGGCGCGCGTGTTGGGCAAGTAGTCCGCGACGAGCGCTGCTCCCGCGTCGTTCTCGTTTTCTGATTTCAACTCCACGAATCCATGTTCGTTGATCGCGTCCTCGTAAAAGTCGAAGCAGGCACCGGTGGTTCGGGACAGACGTCCTTCCGCCGGGAAAAGTTCGTGCCGCTCGGCGGTCCCGATGGTGGCGATGGCGGTCGCGGTGGCGACGTGCTGGTGCGCGCCGATCGCAACCTGGCGACGCTGCTCGACTACACCTATCGGGACAAGTGGGCCGCCGAACGCGGACAGCACGGCGAGGGCTCCAATCGCACCGGGAAATCGGGCGCCGATGTCGTCCTGCCGGTTCCGCCGGGCACGGTCATTCGCGACGCCGACACCAACGAACTGCTGGGCGAAGTGCTTGAAGACGGCGACAGTGTGCTGGTCGCGAAGGGTGGCCGTGGTGGCAAGGGCAACGCGTTCTTCGTCACCGCGACGCATCAGTCGCCGCGCGAATGGCAGCCTGGTGAAGAAGGCGAGTTGCGCACGCTTGAACTCGAACTCAAGCTCATCGCCGACGTCGGATTCGTCGGTCAGCCGAACGCCGGCAAGAGCACACTGCTTTCGGTGATTTCAGCAGCGCGCCCCAAGATCGCCGACTATCCGTTCACGACGCTCTCGCCGAATCTCGGCGTCGTGCCGCTCAGCGATCATCGCACGTTCGTGGTCGCCGATATTCCGGGCATCATCGAAGGCGCCCATGAGGGGAAGGGACTGGGACTCCAGTTTCTTCGTCACATCGAGCGTACGCGTCTCCTCGCCTTTCTGATTCCCATCGACGCGTTGGATTGGCAGGCGGAGCTCGATCAGCTGCGCCACGAAGTCGCAGCGTATTCGCCGGAACTCGCCAGGAAACCCTACTGCGTCGTGTTTTCCAAGCTCGACTTGCTGGGCGAGCACTACGTGCCCGAGGTGGAAGCACCGGACGCGTTCGGAAAGTTCTCGATCAGTGCCGCCGGTCGTATGGGGCTCGACGTGCTGCTCGACGCCTGGTGGCGTGAGCTGCTCGCGATGCGCACCGCGAAAGAGCAAGTCGCAAAGGATGCCTCGCTCCTCCCCTGAGCGGGCGATCGACGCTGCAGGCGTCGCGTCGGCGCCGGTCATGGCAGTCCGGTGCGACGACGCAGCGTTTCCGGAGCGACTGCGCGACGCGGAACGTCCGCCGGCGGTCATATACACCCGTGGAACGTTTGCGATTGCCAATCCGCCGGCCGTGGCGATTGTTGGCACGCGAAACGCGACGCCGTACGGCATTCGCATGGCTCGTGCACTCTCTACCGCGTGTGCCAGCGCAGGCGTCTGCGTCGTGAGCGGTCTCGCCCGTGGAATCGACGCCGCCGCGCATGAAGCCGCGCTTGCGGCCGACGGCCGCACGGTAGCGGTGCTCGGAACGGGCCCAGACCTGTTCTATCCGCCGCGCAACCGTCGCATTCAGGAGGACATTGCGCAGAAGGGATTGCTCCTGAGCGAGTTTCCTCCGGGGAGCACCGGCCACGCCGGTGCATTCCCACTGCGCAATCGCCTCATCGCGGCGCTTGCCGATGTCACGGTGATCGTTGAGGCGCCCGCAAAAAGCGGCGCGCTCTACACCGCGGAATTCGCGGCCAAGATGAATCGCACGGTCGCGTTTGTACCGAACGCGATCGACGTGCCGAACGCGAAGGGGAGTAACGCGCTCTACAAGCAGTACGACGCCACGCCGCTGCTCGACGCCGACGACTTGCTGGCACTGCTCAATCTGGACGCGCGCCCACCGTTCGTCCCCGCGCTCAACGGCGATGCGGCGAGTGTGTGGGACGCCATCCTGCGTGGTGCCGACTCCCCGGCCGTCATCGCGGAGTTCACGTCGCTATCGCTGGTCGCTGTGCAGAGCGCGCTGGGGCTGCTCGAGGTCGACGGTCTCCTGGTGTTCGACGGCGGTGGCCGAGTGCGATCCGCGCTGCTGTGAGCCGGCTGCCGACCGCGCAACACCTGTACGTGCACGTGCCGTTCTGCGCGCGGCGCTGCAGTTACTGCGACTTCTCGATTGCCGTTCGGCGCGAAGTGCCGTGGCGGCAGTTCGCACGCAGCATTGCGCAGGAGTGCGAGCGGCGTGATGTGCGTTCGCAGGCCGCAACGCTCGAGACGCTCTACTTCGGTGGCGGCACGCCATCGCGACTCGGCGGCGCTGGCACCGAAGCGCTGCTCGAGACGCTTCGCGCGCATGTCAGCTGGCGCGCCGACGGCGAAATCACGCTCGAAGCCAACCCCGAGGATGTCTCTCCGGAGAACGTGCGCGCGTGGAAGTCGGCCGGCATCAACCGCATCAGTCTTGGCACCCAAAGCTTCGACAATGCGGTGCTGACGTGGATGCATCGCGTCCACGACGCCGACGCGGCACGACGTGCGGTGGATATGATCCGGAGTGGTGGCATCGACGCGATCTCGCTCGACCTGATATTCGCGACGCCGGAAGAGATTGCGCGTGATTGGGATCGCGATCTCGGGGAAGTCATTGCGCTCGAACCCGATCATATCTCGATGTACGGGCTCACCATCGAAGCGCATACACCGCTCGGACGGTGGCACGCGCGCGGCGACGTGACGGAGGCGGTTGAATCCCGCTACGAGCGCGAGTTTCTGCGCGGTCACGAACGACTCGCCGCCGCGGGCTTCGAGCACTACGAAGTCTCGAACTATGCGCGGGCAGGGAAGCGCGCGGTGCACAATAGCGCCTATTGGCGCGGCGTGCCCTACATCGGGCTCGGACCGTCAGCGCACGGATTCGATGGTGCTGTGCGTCGCGCCAATACCGACGCCTTCGCCGAGTGGGCCCGCCAACTCGATGTCGGTGTGGATCCGATCGGCGACGCCGAGCAGCTGTCCTCCGAGAACCGCGTCGCGGAAGCGGTGTATCTCGGCTTGCGCACAATCGACGGACTCGCTGTGGAGTCGCGTGACATTGCGCACGTCGCGCGCTGGATCGACGCTGGTTGGGTCGAAGTGCGTCCGGGCGCTACGCAGTCGCGGCTTGCCTGCACGCCGCTGGGGTGGCTCAGGCTCGATGCACTCGCCGCCGACTTGACAGCATTTCGAAGCGGTTCGTAGGCTTCCGTTATGGCGCATGGTGGAGAGCTCTCCGAGCGGGAGCGACAGGTACTCGAAGCAGTAATTCACAGTTACGTGGCGACGGCGGAGCCTGCCGGGTCAGGGACATTGTCGCGGCGTTTTGGCCTCGGCATTTCGCCGGCGACGATCCGCAACACGATGAGTGAGCTGGAAGCCAAGGGCTTCCTCTTTCATCCCCACACGTCGGCCGGTCGCATCCCCACCGACAAGGCGTATCGCACCTATGTCGATTCGCTCATGCGCGTCGATCCGTTGTCAGGTGAGCAGCGCCGCCATCTGCGCGAGCAACTCTCGGCCGGTGGCTCCGCCATCGAGGCCATCCTGCGTCGCGCCGCGCAGTCGCTGGGCATTTTGACGCAGGAGCTGGGCGTGGCCCTCGGTCCGCGCCTCGAGAAGTCCACGCTCCGACAGATCGAATTGGTACGCGTCTCGAGCGATCGACTGCTCATGGTGCTGAGCCTCACGGGCGGTGCCGTGCGCACGATCTTCGTGGAGGTGCCGGGCATCATCGCCGACGAAGCGCTGATCGGTGTGACCATCGTGCTCAACGAGCGCCTCGCCGGTCTGACGCTCAACGAAGTCCGTACCTCGCTCACGGAGCGAATGCGCGACGTCCAGACCACAGCCGAAGCCGCCGAGCTGCTCAACATCTTCGTGCAGGAAGGCGACCAGATGTTCGGCCGGGCCGCCGAGCCCGTCCCACTTGAAAGCGTGGTCATCAGCCCAGCGTCGGTGCTCGCCGAGCAACCCGAGTTCGCCAGCGGCGACCGGATGCGTCAGCTCATGGAGCTCACCGAAACGCGACAGCAGCTCGCCACGCTTCTGGCCGGCCGCTCGAGCGGCCCCGGCATTTCAATCACGATCGGCAACGAGCATGGCGACCCACGTCTCGAGCCGTTCACCGTCGTGACCTCGGAATACAGCGCCGGATCACTCAGCGGCGTGATCGGCGTCATCGGGCCGACGCGCATGCCGTACGACAAGGTCATCTCGCTGGTCGAGCACACGTCGCGACTGGTCACCGATCTGCTTTGCTGAGTTGGCGCGCTTCTGACGCTGGCGCAGCGTCGAAATCGTAAACTGCAGTCACCGGGCATCCCGGACATCTCAGGCATCCCGGAACTGCAACCAACTCCAACTGACCACATCCGGGGCATTCAAGAAATCCAGGGCATCCAAGAGTCATCGACGTCTCGGATGCCTTGATCGTCTCTGATGGCTTGGAAGTGGTCAGTAGAGAGTGCTAGCTGTTCCCGGGATGCCTCGGACGCCCAGGATGCCCGGTGACTGTTGTTTGCCCAACCGTCCACCGCAGGAGCGTCAGAGCGTGGGCAGGAACCTGTCCAAGCGGGTGATTTCCGTCCAGCGCCACTCGTAAAGCGCACCCCAACCGTCGATATTTGTACGGTTAAGCCCGCCCGGCCCGACCAGGCGGGCGTCGAGCTGGACATCTCTGTTTGCCCGGCAAACCCGGATCTGTACATGGCTGATTTTTACGCGGTCCTGAGCGTACCGCGCGACGCGTCGGAAGACGACATCAAGAAGGCGTATCGTCGTTTGGCGACGCAGTGGCATCCCGACCGCAATGGCGGTTCGAAGGAAGCCGAAGAGAAGTTCAAGGAAATCACCGAAGCGTACGATGTGCTGCGTGATCCACAGAAACGCGCCGCGTATGATCGCTACGGTGAGGCTGGACTGCGGGGTGCATCGCAGCAGCAATATCAGCACGTCGACCTGTCCGAAGCGCTGAACATCTTCATGCGCGACTTCGGCTTTGGCGATGTGTTTGGCGGCGGCGGCGGCGGTGGACGTCGCGGTCCGCGTACCGGCGCCGATGTGAAGCTGCCGCTGTCGCTCACGCTCACCGAAGTCGCGACCGGTGTTGAAAAAACCGTCGTGCTCAAGGTGCTCGAGGCGTGCGACAAGTGCGAAGGGAGTGGTGCCGAACCCGGTACCAAGCCCCAGACGTGCAACACCTGCGGTGGTGCCGGTGAAGTGCGTCGTGCGCAGCGTTCGTTCTTTGGGCAGTTCGTGTCGGTGGCACCGTGCCCGACGTGCGCTGGCGAGGGCGTCGTGGTCGCGAGCCCGTGCAAGAAGTGCCGCGGCGAAGGGCGCGTCCGCGCCGAGCGAACGCTCAAGATCCAGGTGCCTGCAGGTGTCGCGACCGGTCAGTACATGACGCTGCGTGGCGCGGGCAATATCGGGCCGCGTGGTGGTACCCGTGGCGATGTGCTCGTCGTCTTCGAGGTCGAAGACGACGAGCGCTTCGATCGCGACGGCGAAGATCTCTTCTGCGAAGCGCTGGTGACGTATCCGCAACTCGTATTCGGTGCCGACATTCGCGTGCCGGGACTGACTGGCGACCTGTCGCTGCGCGTACCCTCCGGTACGCAGAGTGGTACCGTCTTCCACCTGCGCGGCCGCGGTTTGCCACGCGTAAATGCCACCGGTGTGGGCGACCTGCACGTCAAAGTACAGCTCTGGACACCGCAGGATGTCGACGGCGAACAGAAGACCGTGATCGAGCAACTCGGCAAGCTGCAGGGGGCCGCTCCGCCGCAGCGCGAGAAGGGCTTCTGGTCAAAGATGAAGGAAGCACTCGGTGCCTGATTCCGCGGGAGAGACAAACGCAGCAAACCGCTGGATCAGCGTCCGCGTGCAGTCGGACGCGGCGTCGCCGGTAGCGCGTGATGCCTGCATGGCCGCGCTGTTCGCCGTCGGCGCGCAGGGCGTGCACGAAGACGGTCGCGCACTGGTGACACACTTCCCACCGGGCACAGATCTCGAACGTGTGCATCTCGCGCTCACCGAAGCCGATGAGAACGTGATGATCGAAACGGCGCCGGTGCCGGACATCGATTGGACTGAAGCGTGGAAGTCGCGCATTGGCGCGCATACGCTTGGTTCACTGACCGTCACACCGCCGTGGCTTGCCGAAGGACGCGATCCGGCGATGACGATCGTCATCAATCCCGGCATGGCGTTCGGCACCGGCGAGCACGCTACGACACGCGGTGTGGTGCGTTTGCTGCCGGCGCAATTGCGACCCAATGCCATCGTCGCTGACCTCGGCGCTGGCAGCGCGGTGCTCGCGATTGCCGCCGCCAAGCTCGGTGCCGCGCGCGTCTACGCGATCGAACTCGACGAAGACGCCATTCCCGATGCGGAGGAGAATGTCGCTCGGAACGGCGTCACCGACCGTGTCCATGTCTTCCAGGGAGATGCGGCGTCATTGATGCCCCTGGTGGCTCCGGTGCAGCTCGTGCTCGCGAACATCATTTCGTCAGTGTTGATCGAACTGTTGCCGATCATAGCCATGGGGCTCGATGACGGCGGCACGGCAATCCTGAGCGGCATTCTGCTCGAAGAGCGCGAGACGATGCGAGAGGTGCTGTCGGCACACGGCTGGCGCATTCTTGAAGAGGACAGCGAGGAGATCTGGTGGTCGGTGTCGATCGCGAGGGCGTAGCCGCCGGTCGTCCGCAGTTCATCACCGCCGACTCGTTTACGGTCGGTGGGACCTGCGTGCTCGACGAAACGGCCGCGCGACACATGCGCGTCCTTCGACTTGCGGCTGGCGCGATCGTGGGCGTCCGCGACGGGCAGGGGCACATCGGCGAAGCGCAGGTGGTGCAACTCTCCAAGTCGCAGGCGCATGTCGAGATCACTGCCGTCGCGGAGATCGCGCCGCTTCCGGACGTGCATCTGCTGGTGCCGGTGGCCGATCGCGATCGCATGCTCTGGCTCGCCGAAAAGGCCGCCGAGATGGGTGCGACCAGCTGGCGCCCCGTGCTGTGGCGTCGCTCGCGCTCGGTGTCGCCGCGCGGCGAAGGCGTGGCGTTCCAGGCCAAGGTGCGGGCGCGAATGGAGGGCGCATTGGCGCAGTCGGAGGGCGCATGGCTTCCGCAGCCGTTCCCCGAGGCCAATCTCGAGCGCGCGATGCTCGCCGCGCCGGCCGGCGATCGGATCGTGCTCGATCCTGACGGGCCACCGCTGGTCGGTCCGGACGCCGCGCCGCTCAGGGAGCCGGTGGTGATCGCGGTTGGACCCGAGGGCGGGTTGGAGCGCGATGAGCTCGAGGCGCTTGAACAGGCTGGCTTTCGGCGGGCGAGTCTTGGCCCCACGATTCTGCGATTCGAAACGGCGGCGCTCGCCGCCCTCGCGATGGCGCGGACATCGCTCTCGCCCACGAACTGAGGTCGTTCTCCGGAGTCTTGATGGACCAGGCTGACTGTATCTTCTGTCGGATCGTCGCGGGGACCATTCCTGCCACCATTGTCGGGTCCAATGCGCACGCGATCGCCTTTCGCGATCTGCATCCGCAGGCGCCGACTCATCTGCTCGTCGTCCCCAAGTCACACGTCGCGTCGCTCGCCGAACCGCTCGGGGCCGAGGTGGCCGCGGCGTCGATCGAGCTGTGCCGCGAAGTGGCGGCCGCTGAGGGGCTCTCCGCCGGCGGCTACCGGGTCGTGACCAACGTCGGTGCCGATGGCGGGCAAACAGTGCCGCACCTGCATTTCCATGTGCTTGGCGGGCGTCAGCTCCACTGGCCGCCGGGCTGATCGTCGAGCCGACCGCCAAGGCGAATCAGAACTGGTTCAGACGCCTCCGGAGCTGGTCCGCTAACTCTTGGCGCATCCGTCGATTAGCCGTTGAAAAGCGATCGATCAGACCTTGACCAGCGCCCCCAATGCCGGTAGGATTCTAGGCTGCCCCGAAAGGGGTGCACTCGCCGCATTCCCGTCGGCGAACCCGAAACCCATTATCGCGACCACTCCGAGGCTCAGTTTGTCCGAAGTCATCATTCACGAGGACGAGAATTTCGAGCGTGCACTCAAGCGCTTCAAGAAGAAGTGCGAGAAGGCCGGCATTCTCTCCGACCTGCGCAAGCATCGTCACTACGAGAAGCCGTCCGAGCGTCGCAAGCGCAAGATGAACGCGGCCGTTCGCAAGAACCGTCGTACGCGCAACGGGTGAGCGATTCCGCAAACGCCGGCACTGCGTCGCCTGGGGCTGCGCTGCTGGCGCGTTTGCAGGGTGATCAGGTTGCAGCCCGGCGGGAGCAGCAGAAAGAGCGCGTGATGCTACTCGGCATGATCATCGCCGAAGCAAAGAATCGCGAAATAGAACTGCGCCGGGCGTTGACCGACGACGATGTGCTCGACGTACTCCGCAAGGGTGTCAAAAAGCGCCGCGAGTCCGTCGAGATGTATGGCAAGGCCGGGCGCTCCGACCTGCAGCAGAAAGAACAGGACGAGATCAGCGCCCTCGAGACGTACCTCCCGGCTCAGGTCGATCCCGCCGAAATTCGCGCCGCGGTCAAAGCGGCGATCGCGGGTGGCGCCAGCAACGTGGGCGCCGTCATGGGCAAAGTGATGCCCGCATTCAAAGGCCGCGTAGATGGCGGCGTCATCAACGCCATCGCGCGCGAGGAACTCGCAGCGGGCTAGCAGGAGTAGGGTAGGGCCATGAACGCGCACGCACTCGGTATTCTCGAGTTTCCCCGGATGATGGCCCATGTGGCCGGACGGGCTTCGTCGGCGCCTGGCGCCGCGGCTGTGCGGGCGCTGCGCCCCAGCAGCGATCGCGAATGGATCGAGGCTGAACACGCACGTGTGAATGCCGTGCGTGTCCTTGTGCAAAGCGAAGTCGGGTGGCCCACGGAGCCGATTCCCGAGCTCGGCGAGGCGCTCAAGCGACTGCGCATCGAGGGCCTCACATGGAGTGCGCTCGAGTTGCTCGCCGGCGCCACCCTACTCCGTTCGTCGCGCCGCATGCGCGAGGCGCTGCGTGATCCGCGTCGTCCCGCCATTCCGTTGGCCTATCTCGTAGCCTACGCGCAGGCGCTGGTTGATCTCCGCCCGCGTGAAGAGGCGATCGGTCGCGCGATCAGCGACGACGGTACCGTGCGCGACGATGCGTCGCCCGCGCTGCGTCGCGTCCGCAAAGATCTCCGTCAGGCCGAAGGCGAGCTCGTTCGCCTGCTTGAACGCGAGATGGCCAAGCTGGAGCCGCATCATCAGGTGAGCGACCTGTCGGTCACGATGCGCAACGGGCGGTGGGTCATGCCGATGCGTCGTGAAGCGCGCGGTTACGTGGGGGGCATCGTGCATGACAGCTCCGGTACCGGTGCCACGATCTTTGTCGAACCACCAGCGGCGGTGGAGTTCGGCAATCGAGTGCGCGAGCTCGAAATTGACGAGCAGCGCGAGGTGCAGCGCGTGTTGCTCGAGCTTACCGACGAAATTCGTCCGTACCACGACAGCATGTTGGCGGCGTTCGATGCGCTCGTCGCACTCGACGCGCTGTACGCGCGGGCTCGATACAGCATCGAAGCCAACTGCGCCCTCATCGCCTTTGGCGCGCCGAGTGAAGGCTTTTCGATTGTCGACGGCCGTCACCCGCTCCTGCTCGCCGGCGGCACGTCCGTCGTGCCGTTCGATCTCACGCTCACGCCAGACGAGCGCACGATGCTCGTTTCCGGCCCGAATACCGGTGGCAAAACGGTGCTGCTCAAAGCCATCGGGCTGCTGGCCGCGATGGCGCAGGCGGGAGTTCCCGCGCCGGTCGGTGCAACGAGTCGGTTGCCGGTGTTCGATGACATGTACGCCGACGTTGGCGACGAGCAGAGCATCGAAGCGAGCTTGTCCACCTTCAGCGCGCATCTCAAAAACCTCGCCGAGATTTTGCGCAGCGCGACGGCTGATTCCCTCGTGCTGATCGACGAACTCGGCTCAGGTACCGATCCGGCCGAAGGCGCGGCACTGGGTGGCGCGATTCTCGAAACGCTCACGGCGCGTGGAACACTGACGCTCTCCACGACGCACTTGGGGCAACTCAAGTTGCTGGCCACCGAAGTCGTGGGTGTCGTGAACGCGTCGCTGCAATTCGACGCAGTGCAACTCGCGCCAACGTATCGACTGCTCAAGGGTGTGCCAGGTCGCAGCTACGGATTGAGCATCGCGCGCCGGTTGCAGTTGCCTGAAGCAGTTATTGCGCGTGGCGAGGAACGACTGCCTGCGGGCGAACGCGACCTCGCGGTACTGCTCGCCGATGTCGAAGCACGCGAAGCAGCGCTCACCGATCGCGAACGTCTGATGGAGCGCGAGCAGGAGAAGCTCCGCGCGCGTCTGGCCACGGTGAGCGATCGTGAACTCAAGGTGCGCGAACGCGAGCGAGAATCGGAGCGCAACGCGCGACAGGAAGCGCGACGCTTTTTGCTCGAGGCGCGCGGGCAGGTCGAGCGCGCCATTGCCGATGTGCGATCGAAAGCCGCCGAGGCCTCAACCGAATTCGACGACGCGGCGCGCGCGGCTCGTCGCTCGATCGAGGAAGCGGCCGCCGTGCAACAGGGGGCAGCCGAAGCCGTCATCGAACGTGGAGCGCGCGACAAGGCACGGGCGGAGGCCAAACGCAGCGGACCGGTCGCGCCGCGCGTGGTGGCCAAGCCAGTCATCGCGCCCCTCGCGGTTGGTGACGCGGTGCTCGTCGGGACACTCGACGACAAGGTCGGTCGCATTGTGCAACTTCGGGGCGACGAAGCACGGGTGACCGTTGGATCGCTGACGCTCTCCGTTCCCGTCGCGAAGTTGTCGAGAACCGCGTCGGCACCGGCACCGATGATGCGAGTGGCCCTCTCGGGCGACGTGCCCGACGTCGAACCGGTGCGTGAAGTGGATGTGCGCGGCCTTCGTGTCGACGAAGTGGACGACCAGGTGCTCCAGGCCCTCGACGCTGCCGTGCGCAATGATCTGCGCGAGCTTCGCATCATCCATGGCAAGGGCACCGGCGCTCTTCGCGCGCGGGTTGGCGAGATGCTCAAGAAGGACACACGCGTTTCCGGCTTTCGGCTCGGCGCGTGGAACGAAGGCGGAGCCGGCGTCACCGTCGCCGAACTGTCGTAATCGCCACCGGAGCGGTTGATTCCGACATGCCCTTGAGTGCGCCGATGCGAGACACGCGCGGATGATCGCCGACGAAACCGTTGAGCGCGTACGCGCCGCGGCCGACGCCGTCGCGATCATTGGCGAGTTCGTGCCGCTCAAGCGCTCGGGCGGCAGCTGGCGCGGGCCGTGCCCATTTCATCAGGGCAAGAATCCCAACTTTTCCGTCACGCCAGCGACCGGCACCTATCACTGCTTTGTCTGTCACGAAAGCGGCGACGTGTTCACCTTCATCCGCAAGCGGCTCGGCCTCGATTGGCCCGCCGCCGTGAAGTACATCGGCGAGAAGGTCGGCATTGAAGTGATCGATGCACGACGCAAAGCGCAGGCGCCCGATCCCAACGCGCCGAATCATGAAGCGCTGACCGCTGCCGCTGAATGGTTCCAGCAACAGTTGCGTGATGAGCAGGTGGGTCGTGAAGCGCGAGCGTATTTCGAAGGGCGTGGCTTTGACACGGCGGCGCAGGAGCGGTTTGGCCTGGGATTCGCACCACGCGATGCGCAGGCGTTGCGTCGATACCTGCATGCGCTCGGTATCGATGACAGCCGGCAGCTCGAGTGTGGACTGTTGGCCGATCGTGAAGGGCAGGAGCCGCGTGCACGATTCCGCGGCCGCGTCATGTTTCCCATTCACGACGAACTCGGACGCCCGGTGGCGTTCGGTGGTCGCGCCATGGGCGACGATGTGCCCAAGTACCTGAACAGTCCGGAATCGGTGGTCTTTCAGAAGCGTCGCACCCTGTACGGCTTGCACACCGCCAAGCAGGCCATGCGACGCGCACAACGCGCGATCATCGTAGAGGGTTACCTCGATGCGCTGCGCCTCAACCTCGCCGGAATTGAAGAAGCGGTCGCGCCGCTCGGCACGGCACTCACCGAAGAGCAGTGCGCACTGCTCACGCGCTACGCCACCGACATCTACCTGCTGTACGACAGCGACGAAGCCGGACAGAACGCGACGTTTCGTTCCGGGCTCGAACTGCTGCGCGTGAAGGCCACGGTTCGAGTCGTCTCGCTGCCCGCCGGAGAAGATCCGGACTCGTTTGTGCGCGCTCAGGGACGCGCCGCGATGGAAACCGAGTTGGGGCACGCCATCGATCTCTTCGATCGTCAGGTGCAGATGGTCGAGCGTCGTGGAATGTTCGCCGATCTCACGCGGCGGCGTCGCGCGGTTGATCGCTTGCTACCCACCATTCGCGCTGCCACCGATCCGCTCACGCGCGATCTGTATCTCACGCGATTGTCCGAAGCGACCGGCCTCGACAAGCAGACGTTGGCCACGGAGGCGGACTCGCTACCGGCGGCGGATCGTCGACGCACCATCGGTGTCGTGACACATGATGCACCGCCTGACTTTGACAGTCCGCCGCCAGATGGGGGGCCGGAAGAAGCCGAGCCACGTCCACTGCCGCCCCCGCCGGGCGAACAACGACAGCCATGGCGGGGCAAGAAGTACAAGCAGGTCCCTGAGTGGAAAACGTCGGCTGTTCCGCCTCGCGCCGGCACCGACGAGCCAGTTGAGCGCGCACTGGTGCGCGCGATGCTCTTTGACCGCGGCGTCGCCGAACGTGTCGCCGAGCGCCATCCCCCGGATTCGTTTCGCGATAGTCGCTATCGCGAGCTCTTCGATGCGTTACTGGTAGCTCCGCTCGACAACGATCTCGAGCAGATCGCCGAGGGGCTCTCCGGTGGGGCGATCTCGGCGCTGCGCGAGCTCACCGAAACCGAGCCCATTGAGTCAAGCGCGGCCGACCTGGACCTCAACCTGCGCAAACTCGCGGTTCGGAGCATTGATGAGCGGCTCGAGCAGGTGATGCACGAAATGACCAATACCGACTCACGTGACGCCAAGGATCAGCTGCTGAGGGAGAAGCTCGAATTGACGCGGGAACGGAACGCCATCTTGCCCGTACGCAGTCCCCGTACTAAACCCTAAGGGAGGTCAGCGTAGCATGACTTCCCTCGGAGGCGTAGTGAATCAGGAACTGCAGGCATTGTTGGTGGTGCAGGAAGACGACGTGGTGATTCGTGGCATCGAGTCAAAGGTCGCCGCTATTACGCCGCGACTGGCAGCGCTCGATGCGGCGCATCGCGGCGCCAATGACAACCTCACGCGCAGTGAGGCCGCTCTCGAAAAGGAGCTGGTGCGTCATCGCGAGCTGGAAGAGCGAATCGCGGGGCATCGCGCGCGACACGAGAAGAACGTCGAGATTCTCAACAGCGCCGCGAAGCTCAAGGAAGCGACCGCCGCAGCCGCCCAGGTGGAAGCCGCTCGACGGGCGCTCGCGGAAGAGGAGAGCGAGTCGCTCGCGTTGACCCGCCGGATCACGGACCTTCGCACGGCGGTCGCGGCGCATCGGGACGCTGTTGCGTCGATTGCGGCGGAGCAGGAGAGCACGCGCGCCACGCTGTCGGCCGAACGGGTCGCGCTCGAGGCCGAGCTGGCGACGGCGCGCTCCAAGCGTGCCGAGTCAGCCCGCCATGTGGGCGCCGGACTGCTGGCCAAGTATGATCGCGTCCACACGCGACGTCGCACACGCGTTGTCGTGGCGCTTCATGACGACTACTCGTGCGGCGCCTGCGAAACGGCCATTCCCTTGCAGCGACGGCCAGCCATGTCATCGGGGGCGATCGTGGAGCCCTGCGAAGGATGTGGCGTACTGCTCTTCTTCCAGGCTCCCGCGTCGAATTGATCGAAAGCGCGTAATCCTGCTGCACCTGCCGTCACGCACGGCCTAGATTGGTTGAGTGACTGTCATCGTTCCTGAGAACTCACCAGCCGATCTTGGGCGCCCGTTGCGCCCGGCGACGCGCTGGGTGCCCATGCCGCTGCCCGACAACGCGGTGGTGGCAAGGTTGCAGGACACGTTGATGCTGCCGGAGGCGGTCTGTCGATTGCTGGCGAGTCGCGGCTACGGCGATCCCGACGCCGCCAAGCGGTTTCTCCGACCGCGTCTCGAGCAGGTGGAGGGTGCCGGCACCCTTCACGACGCGCCACGCGCGGTCTCACGCATTGCCGACGCAATTCGTGCACAGGAGACGATCTTCGTGCACGGCGACTACGACGTCGACGGCATGTCGTCGACCGCCCTGCTCACGCGGGTGTTGCGTGGCCTCGGGGCACAGCATGTCGTGCCATTTGTGCCCAACCGACTGACCGACGGATACGATCTCGGAGCCGCTGGTGTGCTCGCCGCGCGTGAAGCCGGCGCAACGCTCGTCGTCACCTGCGACTGCGGCACCAGCGCGGTGGCACCGGTTGCCGAGCTCATTGCGGCTGGCGTGGATGTGATCATCACCGATCACCATCTGCCGGGCAGCGAATTGCCGGCGGCGTATGCGATCTGCAACCCGCGTCATCCGTCGTGCGCGTCGACCGACAAGGATCTCGCCGCGGTGGGTGTCGCCTACAAGCTCGCGCTTTCGCTGTGCGATGCGATGGGTGTGTCTCCGGCGTTGGCA
Source organism: uncultured Gemmatimonadaceae bacterium (assembly GCA_966112585.1). GTDB lineage: Bacteria > Gemmatimonadota > Gemmatimonadetes > Gemmatimonadales > Gemmatimonadaceae > Gemmatimonas. The sequence goes on along the minus strand of CBHWDN010000005.1, from coordinate 61,822 downwards.
CATCGTCAACTCGATCTGGTCGCGTTGGCCACGATCGCCGACGTCGCGCCGCTACGTGGCGAGAATCGCGTGTTGGTTCGCTACGGTCTCAAGTTGCTCGCCGAGACGACGCATCCGGGCTTGCGCGCGCTGTTGCGCTCTTCGGGGCTCGATGCGAAGCCGCTCACGGCCGGACGCGTGGGATTCGTGCTGGCGCCGCGCCTCAACGCCGCTGGTCGCATCGCCGACGCGAAACTGGGCTTGCGCTTGCTGCTCGCTGAACGCGAGGACGAAGCCAATGTGATCGCGCGCGAACTCGAGGAGTTGAATCGCGCTCGACAGGAGCTGGATCGTCGCGTCCTCGATGAGGCGATGCGGCAGGTTGAGTCGCCTCACATGCGCGATCGCTTCGCGCACGTCTTGCACCACGACGGGTGGCACGCCGGGGTGATTGGCATCGTCGCGTCGCGCATCGTTGAGCAGACGGCGCGGCCCGCAGTACTCGTTGCGGTCGACCAGGGCATCGGTAAGGGCTCTGGACGTTCCATCAGCGCCTTCGACCTGCATAGCGCGCTCGGCGAATGTCGCGACCTGTTCGTGCGCTATGGCGGTCATCGCGCGGCGGCCGGGCTCACCATGAGCGCCGAGCAGCTGCCGAACTTTGTGGAGCGCTTTGATGCCGTCGCGCAGTCACGAATGTCAGCCGACGATCTCACGCCGGAGTTGCGCGTCGATCTGGACGTGCCGATCGACGCGATCGGTGACGACCTTGAAAAGCTGCTGAAGCATTTTGAACCGTTCGGCATCGGCAATCCGGCGCCGATGTTCAGAACCGCGGGGGTCCGTCTGTCGGCGCCACCCAAGCGAATTGGCAGCGACGGACTGCGGTTGTCGTTCGACATGGCGCGCGGATCGATCGATGGCATTGGTTGGGGGCTCGCACCACGCGCCAGTCTGTTCGATGTGTCGCGCGCGGTCGACGTGGCCTTCCGTCTCGAGCGCGATGAGTATCGTGGCGTCTCACGATTACAACTGCGTGTCGCCGACGCGCGACCCTCCGGGAGATAGGTCATGCGGATCATTGCCGGTCGCTGGAAGGGTCGTCGCATTACGGCACCGCTGGGCGACATCGTCCGCCCCACCGGGGACCGTGTCCGGGAAGCCTGGATGAGCATCGTGCATCCGCTGTTGCCCGATGCGCGGGTGTTGGACTTGTGCGCCGGCAGTGGCGCACTCGGACTGGAAAGCCTCTCGAGAGGGGCAGGCCGCTGCGATTTCATCGAGCAGTCACCCAAGGTGATGCGCACGCTCGAGGCCAATCTGGCGGCGTTGGGAGGTCACGAAGGCGCCCACATCCGTCGTGACGAAGCGGTACGCTTTGTCACGGCGCTCGGGGCGGAGTCGTACGACGTGGCCTTCGCCGATCCGCCCTACGCCTCGGATACAGCGCTCCGTCTGGCGGAACAGTGGTCAGCGGTCCCTTTCGCCACGCTGTTCATCGTGGAACATTCGTCTGAGGTCGTACTGCCCGGCGGTGGGGAAACCCGTCGCTACGGGTCGACGTCCCTGACCATCTTTCGCGCCCATCCCTGAACGCGCCCGCTCCAATGTCCACGCCACTGCTCGCGCTGTACGCCGGTTCCTTCGACCCGATCACCAACGGGCACGTGGACCTGATCACGCGCACGCTGACGTTCGCCGATCGACTGATCGTCGCGGTGGCGAACAACATGAACAAGCAGCCGCTGTTTTCGGTCGAAGAGCGCATCGAGTTCATCAACGAAGTGGTGGCCGGCGACTCGCGCATCGAAGTGCGCGCCTTCAGCGGGCTGTTGGTGAATTTTTCGAAGGAGGTCGGCGCGCGGGTGAACGTTCGCGGCCTCCGCGCAGTGAGCGATTTCGAGTACGAGTTTCAGATCGCGCTCATGAATCGCCACCTGCACCCCGAGCTCGAAACGGTGTTCATGACGCCGTCGCTCGATACGACCTACATCAGCTCGAGCATGGTGCGCGAGGTCGCGAAATTCGGTGGTGATGTGACGGGACTCGTACACCCCATGGTCGCCGACGCGCTCACTGAGAAGTACGCCGATTCACGCGCTTCCGTGGCGCGCGATGTGATGCTGCGCGCGAGTCGCTCGTGAGTCCCTCACCGGCCGCCAGCGCGTTTCTCGAGTCCCTGCACGAGCGGGCCGGGCACGCGCCGCGCACGATACTCTTCCCCGAAGCGACGGATATGCGCACCGCGCAGGCGGTGCTTGCGCTGCAGAAGCGCCGCTCGGTCAATCCGGTCCTCGTGCGCCGCAGCGATGCGCCCACGGGCGCGGTGCCCGTGGGCGTGCAGATGCTCGACCCGCTTGATGATCCCCGAACCGACGCGGTGGTCGAGCACCTCCTCAAGCGACGCGGTGAGAAGGGGCTGAGCCGCGACGACGCCGAACGGCTCGCAGTCGATCCGCTCTATTTCGCGGATTCGCTGGTGGCGATGGGTATCGCTGACGGCTGCGTCGCTGGTGCCGTGCACACCACCGCCGATGTGCTGCGGGCGGCCCTCTGGACCATTGGCGCGGCGCCTGGCGTCCGCACGGTGTCGTCGAGCTTCTACCTCACCGTACCGGCCTTCCGCGGCGACAACGCCGAGGTCCTGACCTTCACCGACTGCGCGGTCCTTCCCGATCCCAACGCGCGTCAGCTCGCGGACATCGCGCTTGCCGCCGCCGCCGACCGGCGTCGCATCGTTGGCGACGAACCGCGCGTCGCGTTCCTGTCCTTCAGCACGATGGGGAGCGCCGATTCGCCATCGGTAAGCAAGGTGCGCGAAGCCGTGGCCCTGGTGCGGCAGGAAGCGCCCGATCTCATGGTGTCTGGTGAGTTGCAGGCGGACGCGGCCCTCATTCCCGAGATCGCCGCCCGCAAGGCGCCCGGCGAGGCTGCGGCTGGCCACGCCAACGTGCTCGTCTTCCCGTCGCTCGATGCCGGCAACATTGCGTACAAGCTGGTGCAGCGGGTCGCCCACGGAACGGCCATCGGCCCGATTCTGCAGGGTTTGGCGCGTCCGTGCAGTGACTTGTCCCGCGGGGCAACCGCCGACGACATTGTTCATGTCGCTGCGATCACGGCGCTGCAGGCCTCCGGTCCGCACGCCCCGCCGATCGCTGCCGCCCGCTAACACCCTTTCGGCCTCACGAGAGACTGCCATGAGCTTTACCTGCACGCGCACCGACGACCTCCTGCTGGTCATTGTCGAAGGGCAGCTGGTGGTCGCCAATCGCCAGGAGTTCAAGCAGGCGATTCTCGATGCGATGGAGCAGGGCGCACGTTTGGTGGTCGTCGATTTCTCGGGATCGCCGTACATCGACAGCTCTGGCCTTGGCGCGCTCGTCTCCCTCAGCCGTCGGCTGCGCGACGCCGGTGGCGATTTGCGTCTGGTTGGCCTGAATGACGACCTGCGTTCCCTGTTCGAACTGACGCGGCTCGATCAGCTCTTTCCGCTCTTTGCCACGCGCGACGACGCGGTGGCCGGGCGCTGAGCGACCACTTCCAGTTGGTCCCCGTGGCCTCTTCGCGTGCACTCGCTTCTCAGGCAGCACGAGTACCGGTAGGCATGCTGGAATCGCCGTTGGAACAGGTACGCGAGTGGACGCTCGCCACCGATGTGCAAGGCATTTCGGCTGTGGTCGAGGTCATCGTCGGCCTGTGTCGCGGCGCGGGTTTCTCGGCGCGTCACTGTCAGTTGAACATTCCCGTCGCGATCACCGAAGCGTTGGCGAACGCAATGCTGCGCGGCAACGGCAATGCGTCTGACAAGCGTGTGCAGCTGCTCGCTCTCGTGAGCGATCAGCGGTTGTTGGTCGAAGTCACCGATGAAGGTCAGGGCTTTGACCTGGCATCGGTGACGCAGTCACCCGAAGACGACGACTGGTTCGAGCGTGAGCGCGGTCGTGGCGTCTTTCTCATGCGTTCGCTGATGGATCACGTGGAGAATGAGCACCTGGCCCCACAGGGTGGTCACCGCATCCGTCTGACGCTGCAGCGCACGTGATGGAAGTCGCCGCCCTGTTGGCCGCGTTTCAGGAGGCCACCGGGCGAGAGGCGGCCATCTGGGAGCGTCGTGAAGGAAGCGTCGCACCAACGCTGCTTGGCAGTTCCTCTGATGCATTCCGTGAGCGCACCGAAGCCGGGGTTCGCGCGTGGGATATCGCGAACTGGGCGCGCACGCAGCAGCTCCAGGCGCAGCTGGTGACCACGGGCGACAGCGTAGGGTGGCTCATTGTCGAGCCGGGCGCGGGGACCGACGCGGATCGTTTGCTCGGCAAGCTGGTGCCGGTGATTCGCCGCCTGACCAAAGAGCGCGATGGTGCGACACACGAACTGGTGGAACGCTACGAGGAAATCAATCTCCTCTATGCGATCGGCGAGCTGCTCGGCAGCTCGACGTCGGTTGAAGGTGTCGCCGACACGCTGCTCACCGAGCTCGCCGCGACCGTTGGTGCCACACGCGCCGTGTTTCTGCAGACGAATCGCTCGCAAGGTCACCTGCGTCCGATCGCGACACTCGGCATTGATATCGACGAATACGACACGGTGCACTTCGATACGACCGGACATATCGCCGTGCGCGCATTTCGTCGCGGTGGTACGAGTACCGAAGACGGTGTTGCCGGTGTGTCGGCCGATCCGACTCTCGCGCCGAATGGCGAACCATTGTTGGCCGTTGCGATCACGCGACCGACGTCGAGTTTGCACATCACGGGGAGCTATCCGGCCGTGGGTACGCGACGCGGTGCGGATCCAATGCCTGCGATCAATGTGCCGCTCACCGTACCAATGAGCAGCGCGCCTCTCGGTGTGCTGGTACTGGCAGGCCGTCGGGGTGGGCAGCCGTTCACCGCTGGCGATCGCAAGCTGGTACTTGCCGTGAGTACACAGGTGGGCACGGCGATGCACAATGCGACGCTCGTGCGCGCCGCCGTTGAGCGACAGCAGCTCGCACGTGAGCTGCTGCTCGCGCAGGAGCTGCAACTCAAGCTCATGCCCAAGCCGTCGGTGGTGCGTCCGGAAGCGCGCGCCGCGGCACGGGTGGAGGCGGCCGAGCGTGTCGGTGGCGACTTCTACTTGCTGGCGCGACTCGATCAGCACCGCACCGGAGTCCTGATTGGCGATGTGTCCGGTCATGGCTACCAGTCGGCGCTGATCATGGCACTCGCGCTCAGTGCGGCGGCGATTCACGTGCAGGCGGCGTTCGATCCCGCGATCGCGCTCGAATCGGTGCAGCGTTCGTTGCAGGACGAACTCGAATCGACAGAGATGTCGGTGTCGATGTGCTACGCCGTCATCGACTCGCGCGCCAATGAAGTGCGGTACGCCAACGCGGGACATCCGCACTGCTTCAAGCTGTCCACCGACGGTCAGTGCGTTCGCATGGGAGCCGTCGCGCCGCCACTGGGCTTCGGACACATCACCGTTGATGAGAGCGTGATGAGCTGGCGGAACGGCGATCGCCTGGTCTTTCTCACGGATGGCGTGATCGATGCACGCGATGTCGCGAACGTCCGTTTGGGTGAACCTGCGGTGATTCGCGCACTCGAGGCGACTCCCGCCGACAGCACCCCCGACGCAATTCTGGCGGCGATGTTCGCACTGCTCGATGCACATGTGGGGCGCACACCACTCAAGGACGACTGCACGGTGGTCGTGGTGGACCGCCCTTGAGCGCGCGCCGTCCTGGCAAGCCTGGTGAGCTGCCGGCGCCACGTAAGCGCTTCGGTCAGCACTTCCTCAAAGATGACCGTGTCCTCGACTCCATCGCCGACGCCCTTGGCGATATCCGCGAGCACACGGTGCTGGAGATTGGTCCGGGGCGGGGTGCGCTCACCGACAAGTTGGTCGCGCGCGCCGCTCGAGTAGTGGCCATCGAGCTCGATCGTGATCTCGTCGCGCATCTGCGCGCACGCTATGCCGACCGGCCGAACGTGCAGATCGTCGAAGGCGATGTACTCGATCAGAATCTCGCGGCGCTCGCGGGCGGTCCGTACGTGCTCGCTGGCAACGTGCCATATTACATCACGACACCGATCATCTTCCACGCGCTCGAAACACCGCGCCCCGAACGCGCGGTCTATCTGGTGCAAAAGGAAGTCGCCGAGCGCATGGCCGCACCGCCGGGTGACAAGACCTACGGCGCGTTGAGCGTGAACCTGCAGTCGGTCGTGAACGTCGAGTTCATCCGCAAAGTGCCGCCGGGTTCGTTCAATCCACCGCCAGCGGTCGATTCTGCGGTGGTGCGCGTTACGCCGCGCGCCGATTCCGTGATTGAGCCTGAACTCGAGGTGCGCTACCGTCGCTTCGTGTTGCAAGCATTCGGTCTTCGCCGCAAACAACTCGTACGCGTGGTGCGCACCGTCGCGAATCTCGACGCCGAACGCGCACACGCCGTGGTGGAGCAGGCGGGACTCAAGCCTGATGTGCGGCCGGAAGTACTCTCGCCGCAGAATTTTGCTTCATTGGTGCGCGTGTTGAACGAGCTATCGTAAGGCGGCCAGATCCCAGGAAAACAGCAAACCGCAATTTGGGCGCGACTGCGTCGCGCCGAATGCAGCTAGCAGTTTTCCCCAGCAGTCCAGCAGTCCCAGCAATCTTCAGGCAGCGCCCTGGTCCAGCAACTCGCTGTTCGTGAGCGCGAACGACAGTCCCTCGAGCTCCATTGCCATGTTCACCGACTTGAGTGAGACATGCGGCGGCACCGTGATCTGGGCCGGAGCAAAGTTGAGGATCGCGCGGATGCCGGCTTCGATGAGCGAATCCACCACCGCCTGAGCGCCTTCGCTGGGAATCGCGAGCACAGCGATGCGTGCACCCTCGCGTTCGACGTCGCGAGACACCTCGGCCATCGGGCGAATCACGGAGGCGCCCCATGTCGTGCCGACCTTGGCCGGATCGTTGTCGTACACACCCACCACCGTAAAGCCGCGCTGGCGGAAGCCGCGATAGTTCGCGAGCGCTGCGCCGATCTTACCGGCGCCAACGATGATGACCTTCCACTCCTGACCGAGCCCAAGGATTTCGCGAAGGTGCGTCGTCAGCTCGCCGACTGGATATCCCAGCCCGCGCTTACCGAACGAGCCAAAGAATGACAGATCCTTGCGCACCTGCGCCGGCGTCGTGCCGCACAGCTGGGCGAGCTCGTCGCTCGAGGCAGTTTGCTGTCCGCGCGTTCCGAGGTCCTCCAGATAACGGAGGTACATCGACAGGCGGCGGACGGTGGAATCGGCGATACGCTTCACGGAGACTTCACAGGGCTGGCTGAACGCGAAACTTCTGGCTTGTGAAATTCTTCACAAAGGGTAGTGAAATGCGCCGCGTTTCACCAGCGCCTTGGCTATCTTCTTGAGCGTGCACCACCCCCATTTCGGCACCCGCGCGACCCCGCGCCCCACCACGCTGTCCGCCCGCGCCGTCCGCTGCCTGACCAATGGGCCCCTCGATGCCCAGACGCTCATGCGGGAGGTCTGCCAGGTTGATCGACTCCAGGCTGACGCGGCCGAGCGCATGGCGCTCGCGCTCCTGTCGAGTCATCCCGAGTTCGTTCGTCTGCCAAGCGGTCACTGGGCCCTCGCCGCCGAGCCCGCCTCCGCGCCGACCAACGACTCTGACCCCGTGAAACGCGACTCTGACCCCGCGAAACAGGATCGGGGTGCGGGGACCATCGCGACGCCGCGTCTGAGTGACATCGCCTTCTCCGTCGTGGACGTCGAAACCACTGGCACCCGCGCCAGTGGTGGCGATCGCATCACAGAAATCGCGATCGCCTCGGTGCGTGGTGGTGCCGTCACGGAGGTGTACACCCAACTCGTCAATCCAGAACGTCCGATCCCGGCGTACATCACGCAGCTGACGCAGATCAACTGGGATATGGTCAAGGACCAGCCCAGTTTCCGGCACATCGCGGACACGATTGTCGATCGCCTTGCTGGCACGGTCTTCGTGGCACACAATGCCGCCTTCGATTGGCGATTCGTCAGCGAGGAGGTACGGCGCGGCACCGGACGAGAACTCGCCGGTCCACGGTTGTGCACCGTGCGTCTCGCGCGCGTGCTGTTGCCGGAACTCGCGCGCCGGTCGCTCGATCATGTGACGCGACACTTTGGTATCGATATCGAAGCGCGACATCGCGCCGCCGGCGACGCGGTTGCAACGGCCCACGCGTTGTGCCGTATGCTCACGTTGGCCGAGCGCGACGGTGTGCACACGTGGGACGCGCTCGATGCGTTGGTCAGGACACCGATGCGTCGCGGTCGCCTGACTGCATCGGACAAACGTCGCCGGGCTTTCCCTCTACCTGCAGTTGAGGACTACATCGCGTGAGTTTTCCGCATCCGCTTCTCGAGACACGCACGTTGGGTCGTTGGCGCATTCACGCCATTCAGGCTGGTGGCCAGCAGCTCGACGGTGGCGCGATGTTCGGCGTCGTTCCCAAGACTCTCTGGGAGCGTCGCCTGCCGGCCGACCCGAAGAACCGTATTCCGATGGGGATGCGCTGCCTGTTGATCGAACACGATGACGGACTCGTGCTGCTCGATACCGGCTCGGGGAACAAGGAAACCACCAAGTTCCACGACATTTACGGGATCGAAAACGGCGGCGAGAACGGACGCACGGCGCTCGAGGACGGCATTCGCGCCGCCGGGTTTACGCCCGACGATGTCGCGTTGGTGATCAATACGCATCTCCACTTCGATCACGCGGGCGGCAACACCTGGCGCGCGCCGTCGGGGGAGATCCAGCCGAGTTTTCCCAACGCCCGCTACGTGGTGCAGGGCGGCGAGCACGCCTATGCGACGCATACAAACGAGCGGACGGCGGCGAGCTATTTCCCGCTCAACTGGGACTCGATTTTTGCCGGAGGACGGTTCGAACTGATCACCGGCGACCGGGAGATCGTTCCGGGGATCAGCGTGCGACAGACGCCGGGTCACACGCCCTTCCATCAGAGCGTTCTCATCCGTTCCGGTGGCGAGACCTGCTGTTTTCTTGGCGATGTCGTCCCCACCAGCCATCACCTGCCGCTCCCCTGGATCATGGGCTACGACGTGGAGCCGCTGGTGACCCTCGAGTCCAAGCGGGCGCTGCTGGCCGACGCGGTGCGGGAGGACTGGCTGCTGGTCTTTGAGCACGACGCCCATGTCGGGTTCGGACGGGCTGCCCACGATGGAAAGTCCTATGGCTTGGCCACTTGACCCGTGGCCAAGACCCTCTAGTTTACTCCTGCTAGCTGTACCGTAGTCTAAAAATCGAGAAGTGGATCGGCAGCGACGCCGATCCCACCCTTCGGCCCTCACGATCGGCGTTGCCCGACGGAGGTGTGCTGCTGGAGTCCATCGAATCGGCACGCCCCGTGGCTGTCCGCATGTATTCATGCGAGACGCGCATCTGGGCGCAACGCCGTTTGCGACGCGGACTCCTTCACTGGGGTTCGCGTTTTTTGTGTTTCTTCTACCGGAGTACGTCCTATTCAGGATTCGACGAAGCGTCCGCCTCGGGTGAACCGGCAGATCCGGATCAGCCCCGTTCGCGTGATCGGTGCCGACGGCAGTCAGTTGGGCATCCTCGAAGTCGATGCAGCGTTGTCGATGGCGACGGAGCAGGGTCTCGATCTCGTCGAGGTGGCAGCTGCGGCTCGGCCTCCCGTGGTCCGCATCATGGACTACGGCAAATTCAAGTTTGAACAGGCCAAGCAGGCGCGAATCGCGAAGAAGAAGCAGCACGTGATCCATCTGAAGGAGGTCAAGTACCGCCCGGGGATCGATGATCACGACTTCGACACGAAGACCCGCCACGCGCGGAAATTCCTCGAAGAAGGCAACAAGGTGAAGGTGACGCTCATGTTCCGCGGCCGTCAGATCGCCCACCCCGAGTTGGGTCGGGCGGTGGTCGAGCGAGTGGGACAGGAGCTGGCCGATCTCGCGAAAGTCGAGAGCGCGCCCACCATGGAAGGGAAGTCGATGACGATGATCCTCGCGCCCAAGTGATCACCAGCTGGTGATCGGCGCGTGATCTGTTGAAGGGCCGCTCCACATTGGAACGGTTGAACGCATTCGTGAGCGAACCATGCCGAAGATGAAGACCCACAGCGGCGCCAAGAAGCGCTTCTCCGTGACGGGTACGGGGAAGGTGCGGCGCTTGAAGGCCTACAAGAGCCACATCCTCACCAAGAAGACGTCCAAGCGGAAGCGTAATCTCCGTCGCCCGGCGATCGTCGAGACCAACGGCGAAGCCAAGCGTATCAAGCGTCTCATTCTCGCCTGAGGATCTTCTACTATGCCACGCGTCAAGTCCAACGTCGTTCGTCTCAAGCGCAAAAAGCAGATCCTCAAGCACGCCAAGGGCGCCTTCGGTGGCCGCTCGAAGCTGTGGAAGGCCGCCAAGGAAACCGTGGAGCGCGGCTGGCGCTACGCGTACCGCGACCGCAAGAACAAGAAGCGCGAGTTCCGCCGCCTCTGGATCGTGCGTATCAACGCCGCTGCGCGTCTGCATGACATGTCGTACTCGGTCTTCATCAACGGCCTCCACGCCGCTGGGATCGAGATCGACCGCAAGGTTCTCTCCGACATCGCCATTCGTGAGCCGGAAGCCTTCGCCGCCATCGCCGAACAGGTGAAGGCCGCCATCGCGAAGCAGAACGCCGCGTAAGCGCGCAGTTCAGTTAGCGTTTTCGCAGTTAGCGTAGCCGCAGTTAGCGTAGCCGCAGTTAGCGTAGCCGCAGTTAGCGTAGTTCCAGTTAGCGCAGTTTAAGTTAGAAGGGCCGGCATCGACGCGATGTCCGGCCCTTCGCGCACCCGTCAACGACATTTCCGTGCTGCTCTCCGAATACCTCGCGCAGGCCGACGGCCTGGCCGCTGAATGCCGGGCACTCCTCGACGGACTCGACCCTGCCACGCGTCTCGATGTGGCCAAGGGGCAGCTCAACGCGCTCAAGGATGAGCGCCTGAATGCGTTGCAAGGCGGATTGCGCGCGCTGCCGCCGGAAGATCGTCGCGCCGCCGGTCTCGCCTTCAACACGCTCAAGAACGCCATTCAGGACGCCGTGGATGCGTTTGCGGCGCGCCAGGCCGCTGCCACAGGCACGCAGGCGTTCGATCCCACCATGCCCGCACGCCGCACATGGCGCGGCTCGCTCCATCCGGTCACGATGGTGATCGACGAGATCGGCGAAATCTTTCGCGAGCTCGGATTCACCATTGCACTCGGTCCGGAAGCGGAAACGGAGTTCTACAACTTCGGGGCGCTCAACTTTCCGAGTGATCATCCGGCGATGGAGTTGCACGACACGCTCTATCTCGGCGAAGACACCTTGCTGCGCACACACACCTCTCCGGTGCAGGTGCGCACCATGCAGCGCTATGCGCCACCCGTCCGCGTGCTCGCACCCGGCCAGGTGTATCGTCGCGACTTCTTCGACGCCACGCACGCACCAGCATTCATGCAGCTCGAAGGACTCGCCATTGACGAAGGGATCAGCTTTGTCGATCTCAAGGCCACCCTCGCGGAGTTTGCGCGCCGCTTCTACGGTGCGTCGCGTCGCGTGCGCTTCGGTCCATCCTACTTCCCGTTCGTCGAGCCCGGTGCGCAGATGGACGTCGAAGTCGATCTCAACGACGGCAAGGGGTTGCGCTGGGTCGAAATCCTCGGCTGCGGCATGGTGCATCCCAACGTGATCGAAGCGGCGGGGCTCGATAGCGAGAAGTACACTGGATGGGCCTTCGGAATGGGCCCGGCCCGTATCGCCATGTCGCGATACGGCATCAACGATATTCGCATCCTGTACGATTCGGATGTGCGCTTCCTGGAGCAGTTCGCGCGATGATCGTTTCCCACGAGTGGTTGAAGCAGTTCGTGCCACACACGCTGAGCGCTGCCGAAGTCGGCGAAGCGCTCAGCCGTCATTGCGTCACGCTCGATAGTCTCGAGGCGCTCGGTGGACAGCTCGCGCCGTTCGTCGTCGCGCAGGTCGTCGAGGCCGGTCGTCATCCCAACTCCGATCACCTGTGGGTGACAAAGGTGGATGACGGCAGCGGCACGCTGCTCGATGTTGTGTGCGGCGCGCCGAATGTGGTCGCGGGGGCGAAGTATCCGTTCGCGCGCACCGGCACGATCATGCCCGGCGGCCTCAAGATCGAGAAGCGCAAGATTCGCGGCGAGACCTCGAACGGCATGCTCTGTTCGGCGCGCGAACTCGGGTTGGGCGACGAGCACGACGGCATCCTGACGCTCGACACGGATGCGGCGCCGGGCGCGCCGATCACCGATGTCATCAAGGTCGCGGATGCGCGGCTCGACCTCGATGTGCTGCCCAATCGCCCCGATCTCTTCTCGCACCTGGGGCTGGCACGCGAAGTCGCCGCAATTACGGGCGCGACGTGGACAACCTCGTCGGCTGACATCACCACGGCAGTCTCCACGCGAGCACCCCAGACTGGCGCTGAAAGCGTCAAGGGAACGCACGCGAGCGTGACGCTGAGCGACACGACAAGCTGCCCGCGATACGTCGCCATCGTGATCAAGGGCCTCAAGGTCGGTCCGAGCCCCAAGTGGCTCGTCGATCGCCTGGATGCCATTGGATCGCGCAGCATCAGTAACGTCGTCGATGCGACGAACTATGTGTTGCATGGATTCGGACAGCCCGTGCACGCGTTCGATCTCTCGAAGCTTGCCGGGCATGCGATCGTGGTGCGTCCGACGCGCGCGGGCGAATCGATTGTCACGCTCGATGGTCAGGCGCGAGCCGTCGCCGAAGGCACCACGTGCATTTGCGATGGCAATGCGCCGGTCGCGCTCGCCGGAGTGATGGGTGGCCGCGACAGCGAAGTCACCGACAGCACGACTGACGTGTTGCTCGAAGTCGCCGTCTTCGAACCCAAGTTCGTACGTCGCGTGCGCAAGGCCGTTGGACTCAACACCGACGCGAGCTATCGCTACGAGCGCGGGGTTGATGCCGGTAACACGCTTGAGGTTGCGCGCCTCGCCGCGGCGCTCATTGTGCAGGTCGCTGGCGGTGACGTGGTGGAAGTGCTCGATGCGGGAAGCGCACCGGTCGCGAAGAGCGCGGTCACGCTGCGGCCGTCCCGTCTTGCACGCTTGCTCGGTGTACCGGTGAGCACTGAAGAAATCACTCGCCGTCTCGTTTCACTCGGCTGCGCGGTAAGCGGCGCCGGTGATTCGCTTTCGGTCACGGCGCCGTCCTGGCGTCACGATCTGGGGCTCGAAGTCGATCTGATCGAAGAGGTCGCGCGCCTGATCGGTTTCGATGCGTTGCCCGACGAATTGCGTCCGTTCCGTGCCGGTGCGGCGCCGGATCATCCGTTGCATCTCGCTGGACGTCGCGTGCGAGACGCACTGGTTGGACTGGGGCTTGCGGAAACGCGCCCGATGCCGTTCACGGCCACGGGTGGCGACGAGTCGCCGCGCGTGCGCAACCCGCTGGCGGAAGACGAACCATTCCTGCGCGCATCGGTGCTCGATACACTCGCGCGCCGCGCGGAGTACAACTTGTCGCGCATGCAGGGCAACCTGCGTCTCTTCGAGATCGGCAACACGTTCACGCCGCGTCGCAGTCGATTGCCGTTGGAAGAAGTGCGCGTCGGCGCCCTGATCATGGGTGCGCGTCGTCCGGCGCACTTCACTGAGCCCGATCCGCCAGCGTTCGACGTGTGGGATGCCAAGGAACTCGCTGAGCGACTGCTCGCCGTTGCGTTCCCCGGCGTCTCCTCGCAGCTGGGGGCCGGAACAGCGGATACGGTGTGGACGCTCGAGGTGACGGGTCGTGGGACCGTCGGCCGCGTCGAGCGCGTTGCACTCGATCGACCGGTGTGGGCGTCAGAAGCGTGGGGGGTGGAAATCACGTTGGGCGAGATGCCCAGTGATGATGTCGCCGCCGCACACACGCACGCGCATGCGCCGGCAGAACGCGCGTCGGGTGCTGCGAACGCCGTACGGATGGTGGCATTACCCACGACACCGGCCGCCGAGCTCGACCTCGCGTTGATCGTGCCCGACGCGATCAACGCCGCGGCAGTGGAAGCGGCACTCAAGCAGGCGGGCGGCGAGCTGCTCGAGCGTGTTCAGCTGTTCGACGAATTCCGAGGGGCTGGCATTGCGGCCGGAACGCGGTCGTTGGCTTGGCGGTTGACGTTCCGCCATCCGGAGCGCACGCTCAGGGACAAGGAAATCGAGGGGCGCCGCGCCAGGCTCCTTGAGCAGTTGGAGAAAGACCTGGGAGTTCGCCCTCGGGCCACGTGAGTCAGCTTCGTATGTCCACTCGTCCGGAAGTCGCCGCTTTTCGCGAACTCGATACGCTAGTTCGCAACCTGACCGAGCAGCTCGCTGGCTATCGCCGCCGAGCGCTGGCCGCGGAACAGCGCGCCCGTGAACTCGAGCAGCAGGTCGCCGGCTCCGAAGGGCAGTTGATCGAACTTCGCGCCAATACCGATCAGCTCCAGGTGGCGCGTGACGACGCCACACTCAAGGCTCGACAGATGCAGGAGCAGCTCGAACAGGCGCGTGCCGAAGTGAGCCGGGTCCAAAGCTCCTTCGCCGAGGTGGCTGCCCGGTCCACCCCCGAGGCCCGTGACCGGGAGCTTGCGCGCGAGAATGAGCGGCTACGCCTGCGCCTCGCCGAAGCGAAGGAGCGGACCATCCAGTTGGGCGAGCGCATCCGGTTTCTGCGTCAGCAGGTCACGCTCGGGGCGGAGCGCTGATGGATATCCGAACGGTGGTGAAGGTACGGATCATGGGCGAGGAGTACACCCTGCGCACCGAGGCGTCCCCCGAGCACACGCGGGCTGTGGCCGAGCACGTGGACAAAACCATTCGCGCGATTGCGGGACCGGGCGGTACGGTGGAAACGCATAAGGCGGCGATTCTGGCCGCGCTGCAGATCACCGACGACCTGTTTCGGGAGCGCGCCGCGGCCGACAGCCTGACCGACGATCTGCGCCAACTCGCGTCCGATATCCGACCGTTGCTCCCGCCCGGTCGCCGCGGCGACGACAGCTCGGCCGCGTAGGGCAAAGTGTTGCGGGCCTTGGCGTTCATCCGTACGTTGCGGATGTCGCCCGGGGTGACCATCGACGACCTCAGCCGCCAGCGCATCGTGATCCGACCAGATCCGAGCGCGCGGCCGTCAGCGCTGATCGCACCGCGGCATTTCTCATAGATCCGGCTGCTCAACGATCAAGGACCCGCGCTTTGACGCGGTGGAGTATAGATCATCATGGGAGAGCTTCCCCTCGCGGCGCTGATTGGCGCCTTGGGCGTACTCTCGGCTGTGATCGCCTTCGTGTTCGGACGGAAGTCCGGGCGTCAGGTCGAAATCGCCGAACAGCAGCGCGCAAAAGCCACGGCTGAAGACACAGCTGGCCGGATCGTCGACGAAGCGAAGCGCGAGGCCGAAACGCTGCGCAAAGCCGCAATCGTTTCCGGCAAAGAAGAAGTGCTCCAGCTTCGCGAATCGCATGAAGTCGAAGTTCGGCAGCGTCGTGGCGAAGTGGAGAAGGAAGAGAAGCGCGTCATGGAACGCGAAGCGCAGTTGGACCGCGCCCGCGAATCCCTCGAAAGCCGCGAATCGGAAGTCCAGCGTCGCCAGGGCGAGTTGGGCAAGCGTGAACTAACGGCAACGTCGAAGGAACAGGAGCTCGACAAGCTCGTGCTCGAAGAGCGACGTCGCCTCGAGCAGTTGGCGGGTTTGAGCGCCGAGCAGGCCAAGAACGAACTGGTCCGCCGCCTCGAGGACGAAGCGTTGGCCGATGCATCGAGCCGATTGCGGGAGATTCGGGAGTCGGCCAAGCGCAACGCCGAGCGCGAAGCGAAGAAGATCGTCGCGCTTGCCGTTCAGCGGGTGGCCGCCGAAACGACTGCTGAGACCACCGTGTCGGCCGTGTCGTTGCCGAACGATGAAATGAAGGGTCGCATTATCGGACGCGAAGGACGCAACATCCGCGCGTTCGAACTCGCGACCGGCGTGGACGTGATCATCGATGACACGCCGGATACCGTGGTGGTGTCGTGCTTTGATCCGGTACGCCGCGAAACGGCGCGACTGGCACTCGAAAAGCTGGTGAGCGACGGTCGCATCCATCCGGGGCGTATCGAAGAAGTCGTCGCCAAAGCGCGTAAGGAAGTCGATGTCGCGATCGTCGAGACCGGTGAACAGGCCGCGTACGACGTTGGCGTTGCCGGACTGCATCCGGAGCTGATCAAGCTCATTGGTCGTATGCGCTGGCGTACGAGCTACGGTCAGAATATCCTCGCCCACAGCAAGGAAGTCGCGTGGCTGGCGAGCATGATGGCCGCCGAGCTTGGCCTCGATGTCGCGCTCGCCAAGCGCGGGGCGCTGCTGCATGACATCGGCAAGGTGCTCACGCACGAACATGAAGGCACCCACGTGCAGCTCGGTGTCGAGGTCGCGACCAAGTACGGTGAAAATCCCTTGGTCGTGAACTGCATTGCTGCGCACCACGACGATGTACCGCACGAAAGCGAAGTGTCCGTGCTGGTGCAGGCCGCCGACGCCATTTCAGGTTCGCGTCCAGGTGCACGGCGCGAAGCGTTCGAAACGTACGTGAAGCGCCTCGAAGGTCTCGAAAAAATTGCGTCGAGCTATCGCGGTGTGGAGCGCGTGTTTGCCATTCAGGCGGGTCGAGAGGTCCGCGTCGTCGTGACGCCGGAACAGGTGGACGATGCGCGTATGACGGCGCTCTCCGAGGAGATCGCGCGTCGCATTGAATCCGAGTTGCAGTATCCGGGTCAGATCAAGGTGGTCGTCATTCGTGAAAGCCGGGCGGTGGATTTTGCGCGCTGAGTTGATCGATGGAAAGGCCATTGCCGCGACGATTCGCGGCGAAGTGGCCGAAGATGTGGCTCGTCTGGCGGCACGCGGCGTGGTTCCGGGACTCATGGTGGTGCTTGTTGGTGACGACAGCGCCAGCGCGACGTATGTCGGTGCGAAGGAGAAGGCGTCAAAGGCCGCTGGTATGAACGGCGAAACGATTCGGTTGCCTGCCTCCACCACGCAGGACGAGCTGCTGGCGCTCGTGGAGCAGCTCAACGCCGATGACGCGGTGCATGGAATTCTCGTGCAGATGCCGTTGCCCAGGCACATCGATCCCGACACGGTGATTCGCCACATTCTTCCCGAGAAGGATGTGGATGGCTTTCATCCAGTGAACGTGGGCAAGTTGCTCATTGGTCACACGGACGGCTTCGTGTCGTGCACACCGGCCGGTGTGATCGAGTTGCTGCTCCGCAGCGGCGTCGACACGCGCGGTGCGCATGCCGTAGTGGTTGGTCGGAGCAACATCGTGGGCAAGCCGATGGCGGCGCTGCTCGTGCAGCCGCGAGCCGGTGGTGATGCCACGGTCACCGTGTGCCACAGCCGGACGAAGAATCTCGCCGAAGAAATTCGTCGCGCGGATATTCTCATTGCCGCGATTGGGCGGGCAGAGATGATCACCGGCGACATGATCAAGCCAGGCGCAGTGGTGATCGATGTCGGCATGAACACGAAGCCCGATGCGACCAAAGCGAAGGGCACGCGCCTGTGCGGCGACGTGCACTTCGAAAGCGCTGTCGAAGTCGCGTCGAAGATCACGCCGGTCCCGGGTGGAGTTGGCCCGATGACGATCGCGATGTTGCTCAGAAATACGGTGCGTGCCGCAGAGCGCGCGCTCAATCACACCGCGCTCATCTAGCCATGCCGCCGCGTCGCACCAGCGGCTACGGGCCGTCGGTGCAAACCGACGCACCGCCAGGCAGTGCACCGGAATCGGCGATTCGGGTGCACACGCTCACGTCCGCGGCGAAGGACGTGATCGAAGGCGCCTTTCCGCCCATCTGGGTGCGCGGTGAGGTCAGCAACTTCATCAATCATCGCAACGGACACTGGTACTTCACGCTGAAAGACGCGGAAGCCCAGGTGAAGTGTGTGGTGTGGAGCAGCGCAGCGCGTCGCATTCCCGCGTCGCCCGACGACGGCATGCAAGTCGTCGCACTCGGCCAGATGACCGTGTGGCCGGTACGAGGCGATCTGCAGTTCTCGGTGAAAGCGATTGAAGCCGAGGGTGATGGCCTTTGGCGCAAGGCGCTCGAGCAAACGCGCCTCAAGCTTGAAGCCGACGGCCTGCTTGATCCGTCGCGCAAGCGCACCTTGCCGGCGTTTCCGCGCCGCATTGCCGTGATCACGAGCCCGGATGGTGCCGCGATGCACGACATCATCACGGTGACGCGGAGCCGTAGCGCCGATGTCGAGCTCGTGATCATTCCAGCGGCGGTGCAGGGTGAGGCCGCGCCGGACTCGCTGGTCGCGGCGATCGAGCAGCTGTGCCGGTGGCGTGATGCGGACCTCCTCATCATTGGTCGCGGTGGCGGCAGCCGTGAAGATCTGTGGGCCTTCAACGACGAGCGCGTCGCTCGCGCACTCGCGCAGTGTCCCATTCCGACCATCTCGGCGGTTGGCCACGAAACCGACATCTCGATCTGTGACCTCGTGGCCGACGTCCGCGCGGCCACGCCTTCGGCGGCCGCTGAAATGGCGGTGCCGTCGCGCCGCGAAGTCGTCGCACGCGTTGGGGCGCTGGCGACTCGCCTGGCAAACGCGGCGAAGCGTCGTGAGGAACGGGCGGTGAACGGCCTTCGGCAGGCGCAGCAACGTATGGCTATGGCCGGCTCCCGACTCGCCGAGCGTCGCCGGGCCAAGCTCGAAGGCGTGGCCGGCCGCCTCAACGCCCTCTCTCCGCTGCAGACCTTGGGGAGAGGCTTCGCCGTGGCAAGAACGCCCAGCGGTGCTACTTTGAGCGTACGGAGTGCCTTTGCCCCGGGGACCCCGTTTGAACTGTGGCTGCAGGACGGGGTGATAGAAGCGGTCGCGGGCGAACAGCGCCCATTGCCCGAAGGTATGTCTGGTCCCGTCGCGGAGGAGCGTCCATGACTTTCGAACAATCGCTCGCCCGACTGGAGGAGATCGTTCGCGATCTCGAGCGCAGTGATCTCGACCTTGATCAGGCACTTCGCCTCTTCGAAGAGGGGATCGGCCATCTGCGTACCGCCGGCGAGGCGCTCAAGACCGTCGATGCCCGCGTGCAGCAGCTCGTCGAAGCTGCTGACGGTTCGTTCTCCGTTGTGGAGTTCGGGGGCTGATCGCATGAGCGCCATGATGCTCACGCCAACGCCATTCTCGTTCACGAACGAACGACTCGCGGTTCAGCGCGCGCTGGACGGCTTTTGTGCGCGGTGGTTGGGTGAACTCACGCCGATCACGGCAGAAGCCATTCGTTATTCGCTCCTTGGCGAAGGAAAGCGACTGCGCGCCATTCTCGTGATGGAAGCGTATCGCGCGTGCGGTGGGGCCGAGGATGTGCTCGAACTCGCGGCATCAATCGAAGTCGTGCACGCCTATTCGCTCGTGCACGATGACCTGCCGTGCATGGATGACGACGATGTCCGTCGTGGGCGCCCCACGGTGCATCGCGTCTACGGCGTGCCGGTCGCGACGGCCGCGGGTCTCGCGATGGTCCCACTCGCCGCACGAAGCGCGTGGCACGCGGCAAAGAATCTGGGGCTCGACGACGCGGTGGCTGGCGATATCGTCTGCGACCTGATGGACGCGTCTGGCGCCGGCGGCATGATCGGCGGACAGCTGCTGGATCTTGAAGCGGAGAATGTGCGCCTGTCGCTTGAAGGGATGGAGCGCGTACATCGCCTCAAGACGGGCGCGCTGATCATGTCCGCAGTCACCATTGGTGCGCGGGCCGCGCGCGCATCGGAGTCGCAACGCGACGCGTTGGCGCGCTACGGTGCCGCGATTGGACTCGCATTTCAGATCGCCGACGATGTGCTCGACCTGACCGCCACCACCGACGAACTCGGCAAGACCGCCGGTCGCGATCTCGATCTGCACAAGAGTACGTATCCCGCACTGCTCGGCATCGATGGTGCCATTGAGCGTGCACTCGCGTTGGTCGACAGCGCGTGTGCGTCACTTGCAGCCGAAGGGCTGCTGACACCGACTCTCGAACAGCTCGCACGCTACAGCGTCGAGCGCCGGTCCTGACCCGCCCTCCCATGTCACTTCTCGACGGCATTCAATATCCCGCTGACATTCGTCGGCTCTCGCGCGATGAATTGCGCACTCTTGCGCAAGAGGTGCGCGACACGCTGATCGATGTCTGCTCGCGCACGGGCGGACATATCGGCGCGGGATTGGGCGTGGTGGAACTCACCATCGCCATGCACTTCGTGTTCGACACGCCGAACGACCAGATCGTGTGGGACGTTGGCCACCAGGCGTATCCTCACAAGCTGCTCACCGGTCGCAAGGATCGACTCGAAACGCTGCGCCAGGAAGGCGGTCTTTCCGGCTTTCTCAAGCGCACCGAAAGTGAGTACGACACCTTTGGTGCGGGACACGCCGCGACGGCGATCTCAGCGGCGCTCGGTATGGCGGCCGGTCGCGATGTGCTGGGGCAGTCGTTCAAGGTGGCCGCAGTGATCGGCGATGGTTCACTTGGCTCCGGCCTCGCGTACGAAGGACTCAACAACGCCGGACATTCAGAGCGCGACTTCATCGTCGTGCTCAACGACAATGAGATGTCGATCGCACCGAACGTGGGCGCGATGCACAAGTATCTCACCAGCATTCAGCGCAATCCGCTGTACAATCGCCTGCGTTCGCGTATTGGCGAGTTGGTGGATCAGGCACCAGGTCCGTTCCAATCCGCTGGCACGCTCCTGCGAAAGTGGGAAGAGAGCGTCAAGTCGTTCCTCACGCCCGGTGTGCTCTTCGAGGAATTGGGCTTCCGTTACATCGGCCCGATCGACGGCCATGATATCGACGCGCTGATCGACACGTTCACCACGGTGCGCGATCTCAAGACGCCGCGTCTGGTGCATGTGATCACGCAGAAAGGCAAAGGCTTCCCGGCCGGCGAACATGGTGAGAAGTGGCACGCGCTGCCGCCTGGACACGACCCCGCCACCGGTAAACAGCTCGTGGCCGCGGCCGCGGCAAATCCGGCATACACGGCGGCCTACGGAAAGGGACTGGTTGAACTTGGCGCTGAGCGGAACGACGTTGCGGTAATCACCGCCGCGATGCCAAGCGGCACGGGCACCACGCAGTTCGGCAAGCTCTATCCCAATCGCTTCTTCGACGTGGGGATTGCCGAGGGACACGGTGTCACGTTTGCCGCCGGTCTCGCCACGCGCGGTGTGCGTCCGATCGTCACCATCTACTCGACGTTCTTGCAGCGCGGATATGACAACGTGATTCACGATGTCGCGTTGCAGAGGCTGCCCGTGGTGTTCGCCATGGATCGCGCCGGTTTGGTGGGCGAAGACGGCGAAACGCACATGGGCTTGTACGACATCGCGTACATGCTCACGGTGCCCAACATGACCGTCACGGCGCCAAAGGACGGCACCGAAATGCTCGGTCTGTTGCGCGCCGGTATCGAACAGAATGAAGGGCCGTTCTGCCTTCGCTATCCGCGCGATGTGTCGCCCGACGTGCCGGCCGATATCAAGGACATTCCAGCGACGCCGTATGCGACGTGGGATGTGCTCCGTCGCGGTCGCGATGTCGCCATTCTTTCGGTGGGAACGATGGTGCTGCCGTCGCTCGCGGCCGCCGAGACGCTCGCCGCCGAAGGGCTCGACGTGACGGTGGTGAATTGCCGCTACCTCAAGCCGTACGATCAGGTCACATTGGCAGCGATTCTTGCTGATCACACGCACGTGCTCACTGTCGAAGAGGGGATCGTGGTGAATGGCTTTGGCGCGTACATGAGCACGATCATCAACCGTCAGGCGCCCGGTGTGCGCGTGGCCGTGCATGGCGTTCCCGATCGCATCATCTATTCGGCGCCACGCAAGAAGCAGCTGGCCTCACTCGGGCTCGACGCTACCGGGATCGCTGCCCGCGTGCGTGCGCTGCACGAGTCGGAAGCACTCGCCGGCTGATGCGCGTCGGCGTCATTGGCCATCGCGGATACGTCGGTCTGCCGGCGATCCTGGGCACGCTGCTTGACCTCGCACCCGAGTATGGACTCACACTCGCGTTCGAGAACGATCTGTGGGAGATCGCCGAAGACGGTGAGCGTCTCGGCGACCCCGCAACCTGCGATGCGCTCATCACGTTGGGTGGTGACGGCACGCTGCTGCGTGGAGCGCGCTATCTCGACGGTCACGCGGTACCCATTCTGGGGATCAATCTCGGTCGACTGGGCTTTCTGACCAGTTGCAGCGGCGCCGAGTTCGAAGAAGGTGTTCGTCGATTTGCGCAGGGCCAGTACGAAGTGGAAGCGCGCATGACGCTGGATTCGTGCGCACTCAATCGTGATGGCGCTGAACGATGCCAGTGGCGAGCGCTGAATGACGTCGTGCTGCACAAGGGTGGATTCGCGCGCGTCGTACGCTTCTCGGTATTCGTGGATGACGAGCCGATCGGCGCGTACTCGGCTGACGGTCTCGTGATTTCGACGCCGACCGGATCGACCGGATACTCACTTTCGGCAGGTGGCCCGATTGTGGTGCCGAGCATGGAAAGCATTGTGCTCACGCCCGTATCGCCGCACACGCTGGCGATGCGTCCACTGGTGCTGCCTGCTGAAGTGGAAGTGAAAGTGCGCGCCGACGACGGTCCTGAGGAATTGCTCGTGACGATCGATGGGCAGGTCGGTACCACCTTCACCGGCGGCGAAACGCTCGTCGTGCGACGCTCGAAAGCGCCGGTGCAGATCGTGCGCTTCCCAGGCACGACGTTCTTCACGCGATTGCGGCGCAAGCTTGGCTGGGGCGGACTGTCGGAGCGTGACGGCGACGCCGTTTGATGCCGCAGCGCTGATCAACCGAACCGCGAGCGTCGCCGATGCTTCTTGAGCTCCGCATCCGGAACGTCGCCGTGATCGACACGGTGGCGCTGCCGCTGTCGGCTGGGCTCAACGTGCTGACGGGAGAGACGGGGGCGGGTAAGTCGCTCATCATCGGCTCGCTCGGGATGCTGCTCGGCGAGCGTACCGCGACCGATCGTATTCGGCCTGGCGCTGAACGCGCGACCGTCGAAGGGGTGTTCGATATCGCCAATCGAAAGGCGCTGCGCGTGCAGCTCGACGAGCGCGGTATCGACTGCGACGACGACGTGCTGATTCTCAAACGCGAAGTGGTCGCCGCCGGACGTTCACGCGCCTGGATCAACGGCGCGCCCGTCAGCGCGGGCGTGCTCGCGGAGATTGGCGCGCTGCTGGTCAGTGTGCATGGGCAGCACGAATCTCGTCAGCTCCTCGAAAGTGACGCGCAACGCGATGTGCTCGACGCGTACGCCCAGGCACAGACGGTGCGTGAGCACGTCGCGAGCGCGCATGCCGAACTCCTCGCACTGCGTGCGCGTGAGCGAGAGCTCGAGCAGCAGCGTACCGACGCGGCCAAGCGGGCGGACTATCTGCGCTTTGTGGTGCGCGAGATCGAGGAGATCAATCCCGTCGCTGGTGAAGATGATGCGTTGGACGGCGATATTCGGCGACTCTCGCACGCCGAGGAGTTGCAGGGGCTTGCCGCGCAGGCGGCGTCAGCGATCACTGGAGACGAACGCGCGGCGCTCTCGCGCCTGGCGCAGGTGCGTCGTGCACTCTCGTCGCTGACGCGCATCGATCCGTCGCTCGAGCGGCTCGAAGCCGGGTTCGACGCCGCGGTGTATGCGCTCGAAGAGTTGGCGAGCGAGCTTGAAGGCTACGCCGAGGAGATTGAGTCGGATCCCTCGCGATTGCGCACGCTAGAACGGCGTCGCGACGCCCTGATAGGCATCATGCGCAAGCATGGTCCAACGATCGACGACGTGAGACGCTCGCTCGATGAGGCGCGTCGCGAACTCGAACTGGTGGATGGCGGTGCACTCGATCTTTCAGCCATCGCGGAAAAGCGTGCGGCGGCCGAAGGCGCACTGGCAGAAGCGGCGGCCGAATTGTCGCGCCTGCGCAAGAGTCACGCGAAGCGACTGGGCGACGCGGTGACTGCGCTGTTGCCCGACCTCGGGATGGAGCACGGCGCTCTCAAAGTGACGCTCATTGCGCGTGATGCCATCGCTGCCGACGGCGCCGAAACGGTCAGCTTCCTGGCGCAGCTCAACGCCGGTGCCGAACTGCGTCCGCTCGGTCGCGTCGCCTCAGGCGGCGAGCTGGCGCGCGTCATGCTCGCGCTGAGCACGGTGCTCGCGCAGCTGCAACAGGTTCCCACGCTCGTCTTCGACGAAGTGGATGCCGGTGTTGGTGGCGCCGTCGCCTGGCAGGTGGGCGCGCTGATGCGTCGCGTCGCGTCGCATCATCAGGTGCTCGCGATTTCGCATCTCGCGCAGATCGCGGCCCGCGCGCATCACCACGTTGTGGTGCAGAAGAGCGCGGTGGGCACGGTGACGACGTCAGACACGCGTGTGGTGATCGACGACGCGCGCGTGGTGGAAGTGGCGCGTATGCTCGGCGGTGATGCCGATCGTGAGATCAGTCGAGCCCACGCTCGCGAACTCCTGGATCGCGGCGGCGAAGAACCGGCGAGCGCCGCTGCGCTTGGCGCGGGAACGCCTAGCGGCGTGGAAACCCGCGGTAAAGGCGGAGCTCGAGGCGCTCGGTCGCGATAGCGGGCACCGTTCCACCACTCGCACCGAGTGGTTCGGTGTGTGTGAAGATCACTTCCGCGGGAAAGCGCGAACGTCCTCGCGCATAACTCGAGAGCGTGGAGAAGGTGGCGCCAATTGACGCGGCGCGAAGCGAGCGCGAAGGAATGGCGCTGGTCAACATTCCGACGGCATCACCAGAACCGCCAATCGTGCGATAGCTGTCCTCGCCCCAGTGGCGGAGCAGCAGTGCGCCCGATAAGCCAAAGAACTGTCCGATGGCGACGCGCGGTGCGAGCTCGAGATCGTAGCGTACGCCGAGTGATCGTGTCGCCTGTCCGGTCGACACGGGAGCGAACAATCCCACCGCGTCTCGATAGGGAAGAATTACAGCCACTTCGTCGCTGAGTGGCTTTGCCGCGCGAATCGTCGCGCTCAACCACAACATGCGCGACCAGACAAAGTCGGTGGTGCTGCGCACCAGCAATGCATTCGCGCCCTCACCGATCGGCACATCGAAGGCGTCTTCGGTGCGATCCGCACCCGCCACACCGAATCGCCAACCACCGGTGATGGTGCTTCGAATCGCGCGCTGATTCTCGAACAGACGTCGCGACTGATCGGCGCCGAATGTGTCGAACAGCAGGAATGTCGCGGTCAGGTCGATGTCACCGATACCGGCGCGACGCGTATTCCCGCGACGTTGGTAGCCGACGCCGAACGACGTGTCTGATGCGATGCGCTCGATGCCGCCGCCCGGACCCATGATCAACGTCGCCGGAGCTGGTGCGGCTCCAGCCACCATTGCCGACACGCCCAGCGCATTGAAGTCGGTGCGGAGCGAGGTGAGCGTGCCAGTCACCGCCGTGTTGAGCGCGGTCGTCGCGACCGGAACGACGGCCGCACCTCCGCCCGTCGCCGTACCGTACAGTTGCGCGATGGCGTTGCGCACATCGAGCGCACGTGTGAGCAACGAGGCCGCGCCAGCCGGATTGGCGCGAATCGCATCGCAGCCGGTGGCGGTAGGCGTGGCGCACCGCGTGATCTCGGCCGAGAGCGCCGTGCGCGCGGCGTCGATCTGCGACAGCAGCGCACCATTGGTACTGCGTGCCGCCGCGCTCGATGATGTGTAGGCCGGATTCACACCCAGCGCCGTCGCGGCGCCGGTGCGATTGAGCAGAAACTGCGTGGCATCGCGCGACTCCGCGTATGGCACGAGCACGCGCAGGGAGAGTCGCTTGCTGATCCCGTATTCGAACGCGAATGGCGCAATGCTCTGGCGTACCGCGCCGCGCGCTTCGAGAGCGCCAAGGGTGAGCGAATACTTGCTGTCGCCGGTCAGCGCGCGAATGGCGGTCTCCGCTCCGCTCAGCGTGGGGAACTGGGCAACACCGGCCGCGTCGGTGCTGTACGCACCGTACAACGGCCGGCGCGTCAAGCCGCCGGCAGCGTTCGGCGTATAGGCACTGGTGTAGTCGTTCCACAGCCCCGCAATGGTGAATCGCCATCCCGACTTGGGGAGCGGAATCGCATCATCACCCACGCCCGTGACCGTTTGCGCGGCGAGCTCGCGACCGGCGAGATGGCTCAAGGCGAGCAGCAGACCGGCGGCGCGAACGAGGCGACTTGTTTGCGAAAGGCGAATGATCACAGCGATAGGGATCGGGGAACCGTCGAACCGGCTAGATTAGCCGTCCTACAGAGCGGGGTCAACGAACCCCGGTTCTCTCTGCTTTCCTGACTCAAAGCTCTCGCGCCGACGTGCACATCCTCTCCGTCCCCTGGCAACTCACCGGGAATCATTGGCTGACGTTGCCGTGCATCAACCCGGCCGATGGCGCGATTCACGCCGTGGGGGTCATGCATCGCGGCGCCCGAGCGGCGATCGAATTCGCCGGGTCGCCGGACTTTGGCTCGGGTCGCGGTACCCCGTTGCTGGGTCCAGTGTTGCGTGTGGCCGGAGAGGTTCAGGCGCTCGCCGCCGAAGGGATCGCGTGGGAGCGCGCGGCCGGGTGGCTGCCGACCTTCACCTGTTCGGTGGGGCCGCTGCTCGTCCGCGGCACCATCTTCGCCCCGTACGGACGTGACGCGGATATGGCAGGGGCCGTGTACACGATCGCCGTCGAGAATCGCAGCGATGCGGATCTCGCGATCGAGCTGGCTCTCGAAGGCACCCTCGGCCATCGCCAACAGCGAGTCCGGACGCCGCGTCCGTTCGATGATGAGCATCTCGTTACGCGAGGTGCTGATGACGTGCTGCTCCTGGAGGGCGCAGCGATTCCGGGCATGGCCGCGATCGCAGTGAGCGCTGATGGTCCCGCCACGATCGAGGTGCCAGCAGGACCGAGTCGCGGCGCCGCACCGTTTGCGATTCGTCGTGCGCTCACAGTTCCGGCGCGCACAAGCATTCAGGTGGCGTTCTACATCGCCGTCGGCCCCGAGCGCGATGGCGCGCAGGCCACCGTGTCGGTGCTCCGCCGCCGCGGCTGGCGCGCCTTGCTGACGGCGACGCGCGAAGCGTTGCTCTCGCTCGAACAGTCCACCGGTGTCGAGTGGATGGATCGACTGATTCATCGCAACATCCTCTTCGCGTATTTCTACGCGGTCGGTCGTGGACTCGACGACGCGCAGTACTATCTCGTACGCTCGCGCGCACCATGGCACGCGGCGGGATGCACCGTGCGCGATTGGGAAGCGCTCATGTGGACGCTTCCCGCCGTGCAGCTCGCCGATGGTGGGCTCGCTCGTGAATTGTTGATGCGGGCCTGTGAGTTGCACGGCTACGCGCCAGGGCAGGGAGTGCACTACTTCGACGGCACCCTTTTTCAGCCCGGCTTCTGTCTCGAAGGTCCAGCGGCGTTTGCAATTGCGACCGATCGCTACATTCGCGACACGCACGACGAACAGATCGTCGAAGATCCGATCGTGGCGGACACGCTGTATCTGGCGTCGGATGACATCGCGGCGCGACGCGATGAGCATGTACCACTGTACGCAACGGAAGTGACGCTGGCGGGTGACCCGACGCCGTACCCTTTCACGTTGCACGGCAACGCCGTGGTCGCGCTGGCGCTCGATGTCTTCCGGCGAACCCTCGACGAAGAAGCGGCCGCGAGCATCGAAGATCCGGCGGCCGTTCGCGCCGCGATTCGTCGTCACTTTGCGATTGATCGCGGCGAGAAGGCGCGGCTTGCGACGTCGGTCGATCTCGCCGGCGGATCGAGTTTGGACGATGATCCAGTCGGCTCGTTGCTGTGGCTCCCCATGCATGAAGCGATCGATCGCGACGACACGCTCTTCCGGCGAACCGCTCGCGCGGTACGCGCGGGCGACTTGCCAAACGACGCGGCCCAACCGCTGCTTCCGCAGTTGGCGCGCCTGTTGGGTCCCGAAGGCTCCGAGGTCCTCGCCTGGCTACGTCGGGCGCCGCTCGATAATGGAATCGCGGCCGAGATGGTCGATGGTGAGGGTCGGGCCGTGGCCAACGGCGCCGACGCTGCGCTGGCTGGTCTCCTGGCCTACACCGTGTGGTACGCGGCACACGCGCTGGGAGTGCGAGAGTAGCGCGTGCGCGACGTGTGCGGTCGCCGTGTGAATGGGTCCGCCAGTCCGCTTGTCGCCCCGCCGCCGGGTCGCTAGAATGCCCGGTGTAGCAACGACTGCGGGAATAGCTCAGTTGGTAGAGCACAACCTTGCCAAGGTTGGGGTCGCGGGTTCGAGTCCCGTTTCCCGCTCTCTGTAGGGCATATCGCAAACGGGAGCGCTCAGGCGCTCCCGTTTTGCGTTGATGCAGGCGACGACGTAAGCTGGTCGGCAGCAAACCCGGATGGCGAAACCGGTAGACGCGCGGGACTTAAAATCCCGCATCCGCAAGGGTGTGCGGGTTCGAGTCCCGCTCCGGGTATCACCGACTTTTTCCGACCAGGACGCACTGCATGACGCCGACCCGCTTCACCGACCCTGCGCCAGTCGGTCATCACATCAACGGTGCGCGAGTCAACACCGGGGATCGGCGGTCGACCGTGTACGCACCGCTCGAAGGAAGCGCGGCCCGCGAGGTGATTCTCGCAACGACCACTGAGGTTGACAGCGCCGTCCGCGCCGCGCATGCCGCGTGGCACTCGTGGCGCGATGTTCCGGTCGTTCGTCGTGCGCGTATTCTCCAGAAGTTTCTCGAGAAGCTGCACGCGCATCGCGATGAACTCGCCGCGATGATCACGGCGGAACATGGCAAGGTGTTCGCCGACGCACAGGGTGAAGTAACCCGCGGCATCGAGATCGTGGAGTTCGCCTGCGGGATGCCGGCGTTGCTGAGTGGTCGTCATAGTGACCAGGCAAGCACCGGCATCGACAATTGGACATTGCGCCAGCCACTCGGTGTTTGCGTCGGCATCACACCATTCAACTTTCCGGTGATGGTGCCGCTCTGGATGATCCCGGTGGCGATCGCGTGCGGCAATACCTTTGTCCTCAAGCCAAGTGAGCGCGACCCTTCGCCGTCATTGCGCCTGGCGGCCTGGCTCGAAGACGCGGGCTTGCCATCCGGTGTGTTCAATGTGGTGCAGGGCGACAAGGTCGCCGTCGATGCGTTGCTTGCGCACCCGGAGGTGAGAGCGGTGAGCTTTGTAGGCTCCACGCCGATTGCCCGCTACGTCCAGCAGACCGCGAGCGCACATGGCAAGCGTGTGCAAGCGCTCGGTGGTGCCAAGAATCACCTCGTCGTACTCCCCGACGCCGATCCGACGCAGGCCGTGGACGGTCTGATTGGCGCGGCCTTTGGTTCGGCTGGCGAACGGTGCATGGCCATCAGTGTCGCGGTGCTCGTGGGCAGTGCGGGCGATGCGCTGATGCCCGAACTCGAATCGCGCACCAAGGCGCTCGTAGTTGGCGACGGGATGGACAGCGCCGTCGAAATGGGCCCGCTGGTCACGGCCGAAGCACGGACGCGTATCACCGGGTACATCGAGCAGGGCGTCGCGGCTGGCGCGACGCTACGCGTAGACGGTCGGGCGCATGAGCGCGTAAGCGGAAACGGTTTCTTCCTCGGCGGCTCGCTCTTCGACCATGTCACGCCAGACATGTCGATCTATCAGGACGAGATCTTCGGTCCGGTGCTGGTGTGTGTTCGCGTTCCGGATTTCGAGTCGGCCCTCGCGCTGGTCAACGCGCATCCATTCGGAAACGGCGTGGCCTGCTATACACGGAGTGGGCGTGCGGCGCGCGAGTTCTCGCGTCGAGTGGAAGCCGGGATGGTCGGCATCAACATTCCGATTCCGGTGCCAATGGCCTGGCACGGCTTCGGCGGCTGGAAGTCCAGTATCTTCGCGGATCACCATGTGTACGGTGAGGAAGGGGTGCGTTTTTACACGCGGCAGAAGTCGGTCATGCAGCGTTGGCCGGACGACCTCGATGAAGGCGCCAGCTTTGTGATGCCGACGTCCCGTTGACCATCCGCCCCGTGTATCTTGTAGGGCATGTCCGACGTCGTCGCCCTCGCCACCGAACTTCTCGCTATTGAGTCCACCACCGGTCGCGAACGCGACGCGGTGGACTTCGCTTCCCGCTGGTTGGTGGCGCGCGGGTGGAATGTGTCGTTGCAGGAGGTCGAGCCCGGACGCTCGAATGTGTGGGCCACGCGAAAGGGCGGTGGCGTCACGCTCTCCACGCACCTCGACACGGTGCCCCCGTTCATTCCGCCCCGCCTCGAAGGCAATCGCCTGTACGGCCGCGGCGCGTGTGACGCCAAAGGTATTGCCGCCGCGATGATGATGGCCGCGCAGCGACTTGCCGAGCAGGGTGAGGAGCGCGTGGACCTGCTGTTCGTGGTGGGCGAAGAGAAGGGATCGCCCGGCGCCCGCGCGGCCAATCGATTGCCCGCCACCAGCAAGTTTCTGGTTAACGGCGAACCCACCGAAAGCAAGCTCGCGTCGGGGTGCAAGGGCGCCCAGCGCGTGATCGTGCGGGTGCGCGGACGCGAGGCGCATTCGGCCTATCCGCATCTGGGCGAAAACGCACTCGATCCGCTGCTCGAATTGCTGCCGCAGCTCAGGCACGTTGAACTCCCGGTCGACGAGGTCCTGGGCGCAACGACCTACAACGTCGGAGTGCTTCGCGCCGGCACCGAAGCCAACATCGTTCCGGGACTCGCCGAAGCGGAGCTGATGATTCGTCTCGTCGGCGACGTCGCACCGGTGAAAGCCGCGTTCTCGGCGTGGGCGGGCGACAAGGCCGAATTGGTGTGGGGCTCCCACATTCCCGCGCAGCGCTTCGATGTGCTCAGCGGCTTCGAGGTCGAGCCCGTAGCGTATACCAGCGACATCCCATTGCTCGACCGGTGGGGATCGCCGTTGCTGTTTGGCCCCGGATCCATTCACGTGGCCCACACGCCGCTCGAATACATCGACGTGGCGGAACTCGAGGCGTCGGTTGACGCCTACGCACGCATCGTTCGCACCCTTCTCGCATGACCAACACTGCCACTCGCTGGCCGGTCGCCGTTCTTGGCGCGACCGGTGCCGTCGGCCAGGCGTTCATTCGCTGCCTCGACGGACATCCCTGGTTCGATCTCATCGAAGTCGCCGCCTCCGAGCGCAGCACGGGGAAATCGTACCGTGACGCGTCGCGTTGGCTGGAAGGGGTACTGCCCGGGAACGTAGCGAAACTCACGGTCAAAGCGTGCACGCCCGACGAAGTCACGGCACCGATTGTGTTCTCGGCGCTCGACTCCGGCGTGGCCGGCGATGTGGAGGCCGCGTTTGCCAAGGCTGGACGGCTCGTGCTGTCCAATGCCAAGAATTACCGCATGGCCGCCGACGTGCCGTTGGTGATTCCGGAAGTGAACGGTGATCACCTCGCGCTCCTCGAGCATCAGCGCAAAGTGCGCGGCTGGCCCGGCGGTATCGTGACGAATGCGAACTGCGCGACCACCGTCATGGCGGCCGCGCTGGCGCCGCTGCACGAAAAGTTCGGCGTGCGCAAGATCTTTGCGACCACGATGCAAGCGATTTCGGGTGCCGGATATCCGGGTGTGCCGTCGCTCGATATTCTGGGCAATGTCATTCCGTACATCGGCGACGAAGAACCAAAGATCGAAACGGAAATCGTGAAGTTGCTCGGCACCTATGCCGGCACGTCGATCACGCCCGCGCCGATTGTCACCAGCGCGCACGCCAATCGTGTCGCGGTGGAGAACGGACACACGGTGTGCATGTCGGTCTCGTTCGAGACCAAGCCCACACCGGAGCAGGCGCTCGAGGTGCTGCGCGCCTATCGTGGCTACGAACCGGTGCGCGGACTGCCGTCGGCGCCCGATCCGGCGATCATCGTGCGCGATGAGAACGATCGTCCGCAGCCGCGTCGCGACGTGAACATGGGACGCGGGATGTCCACGACGATTGGTCGCGTACGCGCCGACAATCTGTTCGATCTGCGCATCGTGGCGATGTCGCACAACGTGGTGCGTGGTGCGGCGGGTGGCTCGGTGCTCAACGCCGAGCTCCTCGTCAAGCAGGGGCTACTGGAAGGACTCGCCCGGTGATCGTCTGCAAGTTCGGTGGGACATCGGTCGCCGATGCCGATGCCATCGGTCGCGTCGTGGAGATCGTCACCAGCAAGGCGGCCGACCGCCCGGTGTGCGTGGTGTCGGCGCTTGGCGGTGCCACCAATCAGCTGCTCGATCTCGCGCACAAAGCGTCGGCTGGTGAGCTGCTGACCGCGCTTCAGATCATCGAGCAGCTGCGCGATCGTCACCTGCGTGTTGCGCACGATCTGCTCGCGGGAACGACCGATGCCGACAGCCTCGCCAGCGAGATTGGCACGGCGTTCGATGAGCTTGCGCATCTCGCCGAAGCGTTCCGCACGCTTGGGTATCTCACGCCGCGTTCGCTCGATACCGTAGCGGCGATCGGCGAACTGTTGTCGTCGCAGATCGTGGCCGCGGCCTTCCGCCGTCGCGGCTTCAACGCCGCCTGGGTCGACGCGCGGCACGTGATGATCACCAACGACGCATTCACTCGCGCCGAGCCGGACACCGATGCGATTGCCGACGCTTGTCGTACGCACATCGTGCCGCTGTTGCAGGAGGGCACGATACCGGTGCTCGGTGGCTTTGTTGGCGCGACGACACAGCGCGTGACCACCACACTGGGTCGCGGTGGCTCGGATTACTCCGCGTCGCTCGTCGGTGCGGCGATCGATGCCACCGCAATCGAGATCTGGACCGACGTGGACGGCATGCTCACCGCCGATCCGCGTGTCATTCCCGCCGCGCAGCTGATCGAGCGCATCAGCTTCGAGGAAGCGGCGGAGCTGGCGGCATTTGGCGCGAAGGTGCTGCATCCGGCTACGATTGCACCAGCAGTGCAGCGCGGCATCCCGGTGTACGTGTACAACTCGCGCAAGCCGTCGGGCACCGGCACCATGATCGCCTTCGATGCACCGCGCCTTCCGGTGCGCGCGTTGGCGGGCAAGCGCAGCACGACGCTCGTGAAATTGCGCTCAACGCGCATGCTCCTCGCGCCGGGCTTCCTGCGGCGCGTTTTTGAAGTGTTCGAGAATCATCGCACGTCGGTTGACGTCGTCACGACATCCGAAGTCTCGGTGTCGGTTACCCTCGACGATGAATCGAATCTCGGCGAGATCCTGCAAGACCTCGCAGCCTTCGGCGATGTCGCCGTGAATCGTCGCGCGGGTGTGCTCGCGATTGTCGGTGCAGGTATTGCGGATGCCAGCAGCGCGATGGCGCAGGCCCTCGGCGCCATCGGCGCGATTCCCGTGCACATGGCGTCGCTGTCTGCCACCGGTATCAACTTCACGCTGGTCATTGACGACGAACATGTCGTGCCGGCAATGCAGCGGTTGCACGCCGCCTTTTTCGAGCAGCCTTCGTGAGCGCGGTTCGCATTGCCCTTGTGGGCATGGGCAAGATGGGGCGTGCGCTCGATGTGCTGGCCGGTGAACGTGGATGCGAGGTGGTCGCGCGGCTCGATGTCGCCGAGATGGAGCGCGGACTCGCCGCAGCCGATCTCAATGACGCCCAGGTCGCGATCGAGTTCACCACGCCTGAGTCAGCCCTCCGCAACGCGGCCGCAGTGATGGCGCTCGGGTGCCCGGTGGTGATCGGCACGACCGGATGGAATGCCCATCTGCCGACGCTCGAGGCCGCCGTGGCGACGCATCAGTGTGCCGCACTCTGGTCGCCAAACTACTCGGTGGGCGTGCAGCTGTTCCTCCAGATCGCCGAGGATGCTGCGCGACGGTTGCGTGATGTTCAGGGTTTCGACGCCCATATCGTTGAGACGCATCACACCGCCAAGAAGGACGCGCCGTCGGGCACGGGCATTGCCATTGGGGAACGCGTGGCTGCCGGGCTCGGACACGATGTTGCCATTTCCAGTGTGCGTGTCGGGTCGGTGCCGGGCACCCATGAAATCATCCTCGACGCACCGTTCGAGCAGATCCGGTTGGTGCATGAAGCGCGTGATCGTCGTGTCTTTGCCGATGGTGCGCTGACGGCCGCCCGATGGCTGGCTGCTTCGCGTGCGCCGGCCGTATACACGATGCGTGACGTGCTTTCCGGAGTCGCCTCATGAGCCAGCAGTCCACTTCTCGCCTGCGCGGATGCGGTACCGCGTTGTGCACGCCATTCACGTCCACCGGAGCACTCGACGAGCCCGCGTTGCGTGCATTTGTCGACTGGCAGGTGGAGCAGGGTGTGCACATGGTCATTCCGTGCGGATCCACTGGTGAAGCGGTGACGCTCACCGTCGCCGAGCATCTGCGGGCGGTGGAGATCACAGTGGAGCAGGTGGCGGGACGCATTCCGGTTGTGGCCGGCGCCGGTTCGAACGATACGCGCAAGGCCATTCACCTGTCGCGCGAGCTCAAGGCGATTGGTGCGACGCACCTGCTGCACGTCACGCCGATGTACAACAAGCCGCCGCAGCGCGCGCTGCTCGCGCACTTCCGCGCAATTGCCGATGTGTGCGATTTGCCGATCGTGCTCTACAACGTGCCGGGGCGGACCGCGGTCAATCTGGAAGCAAAGACGTGCCTCGAACTCGCCAGCGATCCGCGTTTCGTGGCGGTGAAGGAAGCGTCCGGAAACATGTCGCAGATCGCCGCCATCCTGCGCGATCGCCCGGAACACTTCAGTGTGCTCTCAGGTGATGATGGACTCACCATGTCGGTGATGGCCCACGGTGGTGACGGCATCATCTCGGTCGTATCCAATGTGATGCCGAAGGCTATGTCTCAGCTGTGCGAAGCGATGTTCCGCGGCGAACTCGCGGCGGCACGACTTCTGGACGCCTCGCTGGCCCCTGTTGTCGATGCCTGCTTTGTGGAAAGCAATCCGATTCCGGCCAAGGCGATGCTTGCCATGATGGGTCGCATGAAGGAACGTCTTCGTATGCCGCTCGTGCCGCTGGCCGACGCGTTCCGTCCCGCCGTGCGCGATGCGCTGCTCGCAGCCGGCATTCCGCTCGTCTGAGTTTTCACGTCTCTCCACGATTTCGTCGCCATGGCATTCACACTCGCCGAACTCGAATCCCGCTTCAACGACCCACTGCTGCTCGATAGCGGGGCGCCGTTGGTGCACGACGCGCAGCATCTGTTCGACCACGCGGTGTCGCTCCTCGAGCGCGGTGAAATTCGCGCCGCACGCAAAGACGCCGACGGCCACTGGCATGCGGTGCCATGGGTCAAGCGCGCGATTCTGCTTGGTTTCCGCCTCGGCAAGGTCGTCGAGATGGGAAACGCCGGCGCATTCAGCTTCCTCGACAAGCACACGTTCCCCACGCGTGAGTTTCGCGTGGACCATCAGGTACGCATTGTGCCGGGTGGCACCACCGTGCGTCGTGGTACCTATCTCGCGCCAACCGTCGTGGTCATGCCGCCGGCGTATGTGAACGCCGGAGCGTATATCGGTCGTGGCACGATGGTGGACTCGCACGCGCTCGTCGGCAGCTGTGCGCAGATTGGTGAGCGCGTGCATCTCAGTGCCGCGGCGCAGATCGGCGGTGTGCTGGAGCCGGTCAACGCGTCCCCAGTCGTCATCGAAGACGATGTGGTGGTGGGTGGCAACTGCGGCGTGTACGAAGGCACCGTAGTGAAAGCCAAGGCCGTGTTGGGCGCCGGCGTCATTTTGACGCGCGCGACTCCGGTGTACGACCTCGTCAAGGAAACGGTGCATCGTGCGACTGCCGATTCACCACTCGTGATTCCCGAAGGCGCCGTCGTGGTGCCGGGCGCGAGACGTGTCTCCTCCGCATTTGGCGAGGCGCAAGGGTTGTCGTTGCAGACACCGGTGATCGTGAAGTACCGCGACGACAAAACAGATGCGGCTACGGCACTCGAGGCCTGGCTGCGTTGAGTCCTTCGCAGTCGCTGGAAGTCCGCGGGCGCATTCGCGCGCCCGGTGATAAATCGATCAGCCATCGCTCACTGATTTTTGCCGCGATGGCGAACGGCCGTTCGCGCATTCGTGATATCCTGCCGTCGGCCGACGTGCAGGCGACCGCCGGTGCGCTGCGCGCGATGGGCGTGCACGTTCCGCCGCTCAGCGCGGATATGGTGGTCGAGGGCCACGGCGTGCGCGCATTGCGCACACCCGGGCACGCGTTGGATTGCGCGAACAGCGGCACCACCACGCGATTGCTCACTGGACTCGTGTCGGGGCTTGATGGCGTGACCGCGCGCTTCGAGGGCGATGCGAGCCTGAGTCGCCGCCCGATGCGTCGCGTCGCGAAGCCATTGGGCGAGATGGGTGCGCAGATCGAGTTCGTTGGCGCGCCCGGGCATGATGGGCTGCCGATGATCGTACGCGGCGCGACGCTCACGTCGTTGCACTTTGTAAACGAAACCGCGAGCGCACAGGTGAAGGGCGCGCTCCTCCTCGCCGGATTGGCATCGGGGGTGTCGGTCACGATCGACGAGCCCACGCCATCGCGTGATCACTCCGAGCGCATGCTGCGCGCGCGAGGCGTGGATCTGCACGTTGCGAGCGGACGTGTGGAGCTCGCGGCCAATCAACAGGTCGCGCCGGCCGATGTCATCGTGCCGTCTGATCCGTCATCGGCGACGTTCTTCGCCGCCCTGGCCGCCATGGCAACCGCAGGGGAGCTGGCGCTCGACAACGTGTGCCTCAACCCGACGCGCACCGGCGCGTTCGATGTGCTGCTGCGCATGGGCGCCGAGTTGATCGAAGTGGACGTCGCCGAGATTGGCGGTGAGCGGATCGGCACGATTGTCGTCAGACCGAGCGCTCTGCGCGGCACGACGATCGGCGGCGCCGAGATTCCGCGGTGCATCGACGAGTTGCCAATGATCGCCTGTCTCGCGTCGCGCGCCCAGGGGGAGACGCTCATTCGCGATGCGCACGAACTGCGCGTCAAGGAGAGCGATCGCATTCGTGCAGTGGTCGAGAACCTCCGCACGATCGGGGTCGATGCCGAAGAGTTTCCGGACGGCATGCGCATCGTCGGCAGCACACGCGCGTTGTCAGGACACGTGATCACGCATGGGGATCATCGCCTCGCGATGGCATTCGGCATTCTTGGAGCGCTGCCAGGCAATCACATCACGATCGATGATCCGGGATGTGTGAGCGTGTCGTATCCGACATTCTGGAGCGATCTCGCTGCCGCCGTCGGCCCGGCGGTGATCGATGCGCCGCGCAGCATGCCTGCCGCGCCACCAGCGCCGTTGGTGATTGCGATCGATGGCCCGGCAGCGTCGGGGAAGAGTTCGACGGCGCAGTGGGTCGCGCAGCGCCTCGATGTGCGCCACGTGGACTCCGGCGCCTTCTATCGCGCCGTTACATGGCTGGGGCTTGGCAGCGGCGTTGATCCTGAAGCGTGGACCGCCGCCGGATTGCTCGCGCACGCCGATCGCATCTCATGGCGCCTGACCGACCGGTCGGTGCTGCCGCAGATTGACGGACAGGCTCAGGACGAGGAGCTTCGGGATGCCCCGGTCACGCGGCAGGTCTCGCGGGTCGCGCAAATGCCCGAAGTGCGAGCCTGGGTGAACGACCAGGTTCGCGCCGCCGGCGCCGCCGTGGACGTGGTGGTAGACGGCCGCGATATCGGTACCGCGGTCTTCCCGAACGCCGCCCTCAAGGTCTTCCTGATCGCCGACAGCTGGGAACGCGCCCGCCGTCGTCTCATCCAGCGAATCGGCCGCCGCCCCACGGACGCCGAAATCGCCGAGGAAACCGAGGCCCTCGTCGCCCGCGACGCCCAGGACGCCACCCAAAGCGCCCCCGCGCGTGACGCCGTGACGATCGATACCACCACGGTGACACAGGAAGAGCAGGTGGAGCGGATCGTGGCGTTGGCGAAGGCGACGCGGGACCGGCTGCGAAGCCGGTAGCACCCAAAACTCACCAACTCGAACCCCGAACCCAGAAACTGATCAGTTCTGAGTTCGGGGTTCGAGTTTCTGGGTCTTGGGTTGAACTGCCCCCTCTCCCTGCCTATGTTATTGGGTTCTCGCCATTTACACCGGCAAACCCATTACCCTCTTTCCCGTTCGCGGCGGGAGACGTACCGCGAGTTGGAGAACCCACACGACATGAGCACTGAACTGAGCCCCGAGCTCGCTGCTGAAATTGCCGCGGCGCAGGAAGAGATGGACAACGATGATGCGCCCATCTACGGCAAGTTGACCGCGCGCGAAAAGCGCGACCTGCAGAAGAGCCAGCTCCGCCCCCTCGCGAACCGCCGCCCCGAGCTCTACGAGGAAGACGAATTCTCGTCTGACGAGTACGAGCGCATGATGGAGTTGTACAACGGGACGCTGGCGTCGATCGAAGAGGGAGAGATCGTCAAGTCGCGCGTCCTCGAGATTCGCGAAAACCTCGTCGTCCTCGATATCGGCTTCAAGAGCGAAGGCACGATCCCGCTCGAAGAATTCAAGGACATGCCCGACCTCAAGGCGGGCGACGAAGTCGAAGTGCTCCTCGAGCACCTCGAAGACCAGGAAGGCTCGGTCGTCCTGTCGAAGAAGAAGGCCGACTTCATGCGCGTGTGGGAGCGTATCCGCGTCGCGTATGAGAACGATCAGCCGGTTGAAGGCACGCTCGTCAAGAAGATCAAGGGTGGTGTCGTCGTTGACCTCATGGGCGTCGACGCATTCCTCCCGGGTTCGCAGATCGCGCTCCGTCGCGTACCGAACATCGACGAACTGCTTGGCCAGAAGTACGAGTTCAAGATCATCAAGCTGAACAAGCGTCGCCGCAACATCGTGGTGTCGCGTCGCGTGATCCTCGAGACTGAACGCGCGGGCAAGCGCGAGAAGCTCATGAAGGAGCTCGCGAAGGATCAGGTGCGGAAGGGCGTGGTCAAGAACATCACCGACTTCGGTGCGTTCATCGACCTCGGCGGCGTGGACGGCCTGCTGCACATCACCGACATGTCGTGGGGCCGTATCTCGCATCCGAGCGAGATGGTCCAGATCGGCATGGAGCTCGAGATCAAGGTCCTCGATATCGATTGGGAGCGCGAGCGCATCTCGCTCGGTCTCAAGCAGCTCCAGAGCTATCCGTGGAAGGACGTTGCGGCGAAGTACCCGGTCGGTACGCGCGTCAACGGCAAGGTCGTCTCGATCACGAACTACGGTGCGTTCATCGAGCTCGAGCCGGGCATCGAAGGCCTCGTGCACATCTCCGAGATGAGCTGGACGCGCAACGTCCGTCATCCCTCCAAGATCGTGTCGATTGGCGAAGCGATCGAAGCGGTGGTGCTCAAGGTCGACGAGACCGAGGAGAAGATTTCACTGGGTATGAAGCAGACCGAGCAGGATCCGTGGGTGATCCTGCCGCTCAAGTACCCGGTCGGCACGCGTATCAACGGCAAGGTTCGCAACCTGACCTCGTTCGGCGCCTTCGTCGAAATCGAGCCGGGCATCGACGGCCTCATTCACATCTCCGACATGTCCTGGACGAAGCGTGTCCAGCACCCGTCGGAAGTCGTGAAGAAGGGCGACGCCGTGGATGTCGTGATCCTCAACATCGACAGCGAAAACAAGCGCATCTCGCTTGGTCTCAAGCAGGCCGAGGAAGATCCGTGGCTTCGCATCGGTGAGACCTATCCGGTTGGCACCGAGCTCCCGAGCAAGGTTGTCCGCCTGATGGATAAGGGTGTGGTCGTCGATCTCGGCAACGACATCGAAGGCTTCGTTCCGGTCAGCCAGCTGAACCCGGAAGGCACGGTCACGAATCCCGCCGACTTCGCGTGGGAAACGATGAACCTCAACACCCGCGTGCTCGAAGTCGATCCGATCCACCGTCGCATCGTACTCACGGTGACGTCGGTGCCGGCCGAACAGCCGCCCAAGCCGGACACCCCGAGCAAGGTGCACAGCTCGGAAGACGAACTCGGTCTCTGAGCGAGACGAGCAGTCCGCGATACACAAAGGCCCCGGCGATCTCGCCGGGGCCTTTGTCGTTCTGATGTGACAGCGAGAGGGCGGGGGATTCAGCCTCAAACGAAAAGGCCCCGCCGTTCGGCGAGGCCCTTCGTTATGTCGCAGTGTTCGAATTACGCGTTGTTGCGGCGGCGACGCGCCACACCAAAGAGTCCACCCAGACCGGCCGCCATCAGCACGTAGGTCGACGGCTCGGGAGTGACCGTCTGCGTGTTCGGGCTGCCGAGCGTACCGGAGATGCCGTTGATCTTGAACGCGTCATCACCACAATCGAGCGCCGGGTCCTGGTTCCAGTAGTTCGTGGTCGGGCAGCTGCCACCGAACGCCGTCGGATTGTGCGTTGCGATGATCCAGTACTGCGAGGCCAGGTTGCCCGCGTTGAACGCGTTGTAGGTGCCCGCTCCCGATCCATCGACAGTCGCCACCATCGACCAGCCGCCGCTGAGCATGCTGGAAGCCGTTGCTGCGCCGCCGTTCAGAGCGATAAACGGGTCGAGGGCTCCGGTGTAGCGAAGCACCGAGAAGTCGGCGTCCCCGTTCGACCATCCGAAGCTCACGCTCTTGAGCGTGAGAGCAGACGATGTCTGCAGGACGATGAAATCCTTGTACGTGTTGTAGTTGTCGACGGCGTGATTCGGGCTGTCACAGGCGCTGGCCTCGCCAACGTTGCACATGCCGATGCCGCTCGAACCCCACTCGTTCAACGTGCCGGCGTTGACGACCGAGCTCGACGACGAACTCGCGAAGCTGTAGCCGCGGATGTAGAGCTTGTCGCTCGCCGAGCCGGTGGCGTCGCAGGTACCGACGTTGCCAACCGACGTGTTGTTGTAGCGGCAGGCACCATCAGCGGGCGCCGACGCGCCTGGCGCGCCGAAGGAGCCAAGCGACCAAGAGGTCTGGGCGCCGGCGGAGGAGACGGACAGACCCAAGGCGAGGAGGCCAGCCGAGATGTGCGAGAGCTTCATATGAACCGTTTGCGGTTGGAGGGGTGAACTGCTGCTCATCGGTTACAGCAGTACCTGTGCCAAACATGAAGTTATCATCATGGCATGAAAATCAGAAATTCTATAGGCGAGTATCACCAAAACTGACAGCAACACGGTTCAGCTTGTCATGACTGTTGAGCACATGCCACAGAATTTGTTGCACAATTTTCATACTCCACGATCGACGAAGCTGCCGCGCCGAGGGTTCTTCCAGGAACGCAGAAAGGCCCCGTCAAGTCGACGGGGCCCTTCTGCAACTGAGTTCGGCGAAATCAGCCCTGCTTGTTCCGGCGGCGGCGAGCGACGCCGAAGATGCCAACCAATCCAGCGGTCATGAGGGCGTAGGTCGACGGCTCCGGAGCCACCGTGCTCGTGCTCGGCTGCGATGAGCCGTTCCAACGAACCTCACCGCAGATCTTCCGGCTGAAATCGCTCGAGAAGTTGGTGGCCGTCGACGAAAGGACCTCGTCCCGGAAGCCGTCGGCACAGTACATCTGCTCCGCCGTGTAGATATCCTCCTTACCAAGCCACGTCTTGTTCGGATTGATCCACTGCTGCGGGCTGTCGTTGTTGCTGTAGTTGTCGAGCGCGAAAATGCGGAAGCTGTAGGACTGACCGTTCACATCGAAGTTCTTCCAGAGTCCGGCCTTCATCGAGATGCCGTCGGGACCACTCTGCTCGTACGCCGTGATGTTGAACATTCCAGAGTAGTCGACGGAGCCACCGTTGAAGGCGAGTTTGTAGTTGAGGTCGACCGATGAGAGGCTTTCGCCGGCGGAGTAGGAGCTGCTCGAGCTCGCCTTGTCGAACTGGAAGTACGAGAGGTAGACCGCGAACGTCTGACCGGTCGCGCCAAAGGAAAGGGTGCGATTGCTGTTCGCGTTGCTGGCCATACCGCCGGGCAAGTTCGCGAGATCGTCTTCGCTGATGCTCACCGACATTTCGGACTGACGACTTTCGCCATTGTCCCAGCTGATGCTGGATGACGTTTGGGAGTTGCTGAATCCACAGTTGCCCGGATTGAGCGTCGCGCCGTTGCCCGAGCCAGTCGAGGCGACAGCATTCGCGAAGCAGGCCGACGTACCGTACCAGGTCAGACTTTGAGCGTGAGCTGACGTGGCCAGCAGCGCGGAGGCCGCGGCGGCGGCGAGCAGAACGTGGGAAAGCTTCATGATGTCCTTGCGCCGAGCGCGGGAGGGGAGGGATCGTACTGTCGACCCCGATGCAAGGCAGCCATCGTGCCAGATGTTAAGAAATCCTAATGGCACAACTCACGAGCTTTTCCCTATAGCGGTATCACAATTCCGGAATAGGACAAATGGATGTTTTCCGGAATGTTGCATGAATTCAACATCATCTGTTGGATGTTCGCTATAGGCTGAGCTCGCTACGGAGTCACCGATGAGCCCGTTTCTGTGCAGGCGCCAAAACGAAAGCGCCCCGGTCGCAGGACCGGGGCGCCATCTCCTTCAAGAACAGTGCGTTAACGGCCGACGATCAACCCTGACGCATTATCCGAGTCGGCTTCGTCGGCGCGCGAGCGTCGCGCAGGTGCGCTCCGCATGACCGAGCCACGGGGTGAGTTGAAACCGGCCAGCGCGAGCACCACAAACGCCACGGCAAAGAGCACCGTCACAATGGCGATGCGGGCGGCGGAGGCCTTGAACGCCCCTTCCTGCTGCGTGCTCACAATGGTCTTGAGCTGCAGGGCGTCGAGAATGAACACCACAAATGACGCCGCCAGTCCGGCTGCGAAGAGCCCCGAGATCACGCCGACCGACTTGGCCATCGAACCGCTCTCCATGGAGCGGGCGATGATCAACAGCAGTCCGAGACCGAGGTAGGGGAGGAGCAGGACGGCCGACATCGCGTTCGCCGCGCCGAAGCGCCATTGGATGTTGCCGAACGACATCGGATACAGCTGGGATCCGGCCTGAACGAACGGCACAACGATCAGAAGGATGGCGCCGAGGAAGAGCACACGGCGCAGGGAGGGGTCGTCGTGCAGATCGAGAAAATCGGACATGGAGACGAGGGGAAGGCGTCGGAAGGAGAATGCGAGCTCAATGAACCGCCAAACATGCAAACGACGTTCCAGCGACCTCAGCCGAAACAAGCTCGTCTTTCGGCTCAGTGTGCCGGCTGCGTGACAATGTAGCAGCCCGGCGTGAGGAACGCTTCAGTCCCCGCCACGATGCGCCGATACAGGCCTTTGTCCCGTGTTTCGCCCGGCGGCGTACGAATTCGCCTACGGCGAAGGACCTCCGAAGCTGGAGGACCTGGCCACTCTACCCAGTTCGTTGTCCGAGGATTGAACTCCATATGATCAAGTCGAG
This sequence comes from uncultured Gemmatimonadaceae bacterium, assembly GCA_966112585.1. Taxonomy (GTDB): domain Bacteria; phylum Gemmatimonadota; class Gemmatimonadetes; order Gemmatimonadales; family Gemmatimonadaceae; genus Gemmatimonas. The sequence continues at coordinate 18,446 of CBHWDN010000005.1, read as the reverse complement.
CCGTCTGACCCTGCTCGCCATCGCGCTCTGTGTCACTGGTCCCTTCGTTCGCACGGCTCAGGCCCAGGACGATAAGGTGTACCCCATCGCTGAAGTCACCGACAAGCCGAAGTTCTCGTCGTCGGTGCGCGCTGCTGAAATGATTCAGCAGTCCTATCCCGCTGATCTCAAGTCGCGCGGTGTCGGCGGCATGGTTGAATTGCAGTTCGTCGTGGACTCGAAGGGCAAGGTTGATCCGGCCTCGGTCGAAGTCGTTGATGCGACGCAGACTGCGCTCGGCGAAGCGGCCAAGAAGGTCGTGACCAAGCTCGACTTCCAGCCCGGCAAGGTGAATGGCTCGGCGGTGAAGACGAAGGTTGTGCTGCCGATCATCTACAAGCCGTAACAGTTGCAGTAATCACTCCCGGGAGGATTCTCCCACGGAGATTTCGAACGCCGACCTCAATGGGTCGGCGTTCGCCGTTTTCCGCCTGGCGTGAGCGTCCAATTTGCCGGTCGCTGCGCTAGCTTGTTGCGCCATGAGCCAGTCATCCACCATGCGCGACAAGCTCGATCGCTTGTCACAGGCCCGAGAGGCCGCCGAGCAAGGCGGCGGCGCTGCACGCGTCGCCCAACAACATGCGAAGGGCAAACTGTCCGCGCGCGAACGCCTCGACGTGCTGCTCGATGAAGGATCGTTTGTCGAGATCGATCGCTTCGTGACCTCGCGATCCCTCGCGCCGGGTGAAGCCCCGATCTACGGCGACGGTGTGGTGACCGGCCACGGGCGGATCGAGGGGCGCATTGTGTATGTCTTCTCGCAAGACTTCACGGTGTTCGGCGGATCGCTCTCCGAATCGCATGCGGCGAAGATCTGCAAGATCATGGATCTGGCGGTGAAGAACGGAGCACCGGTCATTGGCCTGAATGACTCGGGTGGCGCGCGTATTCAGGAAGGCGTGGTTTCACTCGGTGGTTACGCCGACATCTTCCTGCGCAACACGCTCGCCTCGGGGGTGATTCCGCAGATCTCGGCGATCCTCGGTCCGTGCGCCGGCGGCGCCGTGTATTCGCCGGCGATCACGGATTTCATCTACATGGTGCGGGGCACGAGCTACATGTTCGTGACCGGCCCGAACGTCGTGAAAACGGTGACGCACGAAGACGTCACGATGGAGCAGTTGGGTGGCGCGGACACACACGCGGGCACGAGCGGCGTGGCGCACTTCGCCTGCGATTCGGAACTCGCCTGTCTCCAGCAGATCCGCGAACTGTTCCGCTTTGTGCCGAGCAACAATGTCGAGGACGCGCCCCGTGGCGCCGGCACCGATCCGCGGGATCGTCGCGAAGAATCGCTGCTGACGGTCGTGCCGGACAATCCGAACAAGCCGTACGACATGCATGAAGTGATTTCGCGCATCGTCGACGATGGACACTTCTACGAAGTGCAGCCGGACTACGCGCCGAACATTCTCGTCGGATTCGCGCACCTCGGTGGCTTCAGTGTGGGTATTGTGGCGAACCAGCCGGCGGTGCTCGCCGGAGTGCTCGATATCAATGCCTCGATGAAGGCCGCGCGCTTTGTACGCTTCTGCGACTGCTTCAACATTCCGCTGCTGACGCTCGAAGACGTTCCGGGCTTCCTTCCGGGCGTGGCGCAGGAACACAATGGCATCATCAAGCACGGTGCCAAGCTGCTGTACGCTTACTGTGAAGCCACGGTGCCCAAGCTCACGGTCATCACGCGCAAAGCCTACGGCGGCGCCTACGACGTCATGAGCTCGAAGCACATTCGCGGTGACTACAACGTCGCGTGGCCGACCGCTGAAATCGCCGTGATGGGATCGAAGGGCGCGGTGGAAATACTCTATCGCAAGGAAATCGCCGACTCCAGCGATCCGCAGGCCGCGCTCGATGCACGCGTGGCGGAGTACACGGAGAAGTTCGCGAACCCGTATATCGCCGCCGCCTACGGCTACGTCGACGATGTCATCGACCCGCGCGACACGCGGCCGCGGTTGATCGAAGCGCTCGAGTCATTGCGCGGTAAGCGTGATCGCAATCCCGCGAAGAAGCACGGCAACCTTCCGCTCTGAGCCTGCCCATGTTCAAGAAGGTGCTGGTGGCGAATCGCGGCGAGATTGCGCTGCGCGTGATTCGCGCCTGTCAGGAACTCGGTGTGAAGACGGTCGCGGTGTACTCGGAAGCCGACGCACATGCGCCGCATGTGCGTGAAGCCGACGAAGCCGTGCTGGTCGGACCGCCGCCATCGAGCCAGAGCTACTTGCTCGGCGAGAACCTCATTGCCGTCGCCAAGCGCGTCGGCGCAGAAGCGATCCATCCGGGCTACGGTTTCCTTTCTGAGCGCGCATGGTTCGCGCGCGCCGTGCGCGAAGCGGGTCTCGTGTTCATCGGTCCGCCGGCCGAGGCGATCGAAGCAATGGGATCCAAAACGGCTGCCCGTCAATTGGCGATTGCCGCTGGTGTGCCGGTGGTTCCCGGCAACACGGAGGGCGTGAAGGACGCCGACGAAGCGCTCGGGATTGCCGAGACGTACGGGTTCCCGGTGTTGCTGAAAGCCGCGGCCGGTGGCGGTGGTAAAGGCATGCGCGTAGTGCGTACACGCGAGGAGTTGGCGGCGGCCCTCGATAGTGCGCGTCGCGAAGCGAAGAATGCGTTTGGTGATGACGCCGTGTATCTCGAGAAGTACATCGAGGGACCGCGTCACGTGGAAATCCAGGTGCTCGCCGATTCGCACGGCACATGCGTGCATCTGGGCGAGCGGGAATGTTCGGTGCAGCGCCGTCATCAGAAGATGATCGAAGAGGCGCCGAGCGTTGCGGTGTCGCCAGAACTTCGTGCGCGCATGGGCGCGACCGCCGTGGCCGCGGCCAGGGCGGCGGGATATGTGAACGCCGGTACCTGCGAGTTCCTGCTCGACAAGGATGGGCAGTACTACTTCCTCGAGATGAACACGCGCATCCAGGTCGAGCATCCGGTCACCGAGCTGGTGATGGGACTCGATCTCGTGCAGTGGCAGATTCGCATCGCTGCCGGCGAGAAGCTGCCCTTTGCGCAGAAGGATTTCACCCCGCGTGGTTGGGCGATGGAGTGCCGCATCACGAGTGAAGATCCCACCAACGGATTCCTGCCGAGTACAGGTCGCATCGAGTATTTGCATCTGCCGAGCGGACCCGGTGTGCGCTGGGACGGCGGAGTCGAATCGGGAAGCGTCGTGGGGCTCCACTACGACCCGATGCTCGCGAAGCTCATCGTGCACGCCCCCAATCGCGCATTGGCGATTGCGCGCATGAAGCGCGCTCTGCTCGAGCTGACCATCGATGGCATCGAAACCTCGCGGGGATTCCACCTTCGCGTGATGGACAACGCCGACTTTCAGAGCGGCGATATCAGCATTCAGTGGTTGGAGCAAAATCTCGCTGAGCTCACGGCGCCGGTGCACGCCCCGCGCACTCTTGAACCCGCGCCCTTGGCCGCAGCGCTGGTGGCGCACGAACACGTAACGAGGGTTCGCCCCGCGGGCCCGCCTACCGGCCCCGCGCCGGCTGTCGCCGCACCCACCGGACCCACGTGGGCCGCTGTGGCACGCCGTGAGGGGCTTCGCTCGTCGTGAAGCAGCGCGCGCCGAGTGCCGAAGCGGTCGCTACCATCACCATCGATCGCATTGCGGCCGGTGGTGATGGCGTAGGTCGCCTGGACGGGTTGGCGGTCTTCGTTCCGCGCACGGCGCCGGGAGACGTAGCGCAGATCGCGTATCGTGTGCAGGGTCGTTTGGGACGCGGTCGCGTTCTGCAGCGACTGACGTCATCGGCGGAGCGCGTGGACGCCGCGTGCGCACACTACGATGCCGATCAGTGCGGCGGCTGTCAGCTGCAGCATCTCAACAGCGATTCGCAACGCGTGGCGCGACAGCACATCGTGCAGGAGTCGCTCGCACGCATTGCCCGGCGGGAGATTGCGCTGCCGTCGCTGACGAGCGGCGTCGACTGGGGCTATCGCGGTCGCTTGACGCTCACGCTGCAGCAGAAGGGCGGGCGATGGATCGGCGGATTGCATCCGCATGACGACGCCCGACGCATCTTTTCGCTCGACGCGTGCCCGATTGCGCATCCGGCGCTCGTCGCCGTCTGGCACATTGTGCGGTCGCAGATCAAGCAGCACGCCATGCCCGCAGCGAGCCCGCTTCGACTGAGCTTGCGGCTCGATCCGCACGCGAACAGCACGAGTAGCGGCACTGATGTCGCCGTCGTGGTGCAGGGCGGCATGAGCTGGGACGCATCCAGTGAGTTCGCGGCGTCCGTACTCAAGGCATCGCGCGTCGCAAACGCCAACGCGAACGGAAGCGCGAATGCACCCGCGAATGCGACCGCGAACGCGACCGCGAACGCCGGCCCGTCGCGCATCAGCAGTGTGTGGTGGACGAACGATCAGGGCGTGACCACCTGGTGCGGTGGCGATACGTCGTCCGTGACGCCAACCGCTGATCTCGAAACTGCGGACGACTCGTCCACGGCGCAGCAGGTCGATTTCGCGCCGAGCGCCACTGAAGCGCTGGCGTTTGCCCAGGTCAATGAAGCAGTCGCCGATGCACTGCGTGCCCGCGTGTTCGGGGCGGTGACGGAGTTTCGACCAGCGCGTGTGCTCGACGCCTACGCCGGCACGGGACCACTCACCGAGCAGCTTGCGCTCGCCGGTGTGGAGGTGGTTGCCATTGAATCCGACCGCGCTGGAGCGAACGCCGCAATCGCACGCATGGCGCAGCACGATGAAGCAGCGCGGAAGCGTGTGCGCGTCGTGTGTGATCTCGTCGAGCGCGCGCTGCCAACGAGCAGCAGCAAACTCCCCGACGTGGTGGTGGTGAACCCGCCGCGCCGCGGAGTGGATGCGCGTGTGACGTCATGGCTCGACGCCGCACCGCGCACAGTGCGTGGTGTGGTCTACATCAGTTGCAATCCCGCCACGTTGGCACGTGATCTCGCGCGCATGAAGAGCTGGACGATCGCCCACGTGGAGTGCTTTGACATGTTTCCGCAGACGGCACACGTCGAAACGGTGTGTGTGCTGCAGCGTACGACCGACCAAGAGGCCGCATGAAGTACATCGTGGACGTGAACGGTGAGCGTATCACCGTGGACCTGGATGGCACCCACGCTGAGGTGAATGGCGTGCGCCATGAGGTGGGTCTGGCGGCCATTCCGGGGACGCCGGTGCGACTCGTGCGCCTCGGTGAACAGGTCCATCGCGTGACTGCTCGCCGCGGCAGCGCTCGCGGACAGTGGCTGCTCGATGTAGACGGCGCGCGCGTCACCGCCGAGGCGCTCGACGAGCGTATGCGTGCGATCCGCGACCTCACGGCGGCCTCCGAGGCCGCGTCAGGGCCGGCACCGCTCGTCGCGCCGATGCCGGGGCTGGTGGTTCGCATCGCCGTCAACGTGGGCGACGAGGTGGCCGCCGGTCAGGGGCTCGTGGTCATCGAGGCCATGAAGATGGAGAACGAGCTGCGGAGCCAATCGGCCGGCAAGGTCACGGCGATCAAGGCGATCGCGGGGCAGCCGGTTGAAAAAGGGGCCGTGCTCATCGAGCTCGGCCCCCTGGACAGCTGATTCGATCGTGGGACGATCGGCCGGGGTCAGGCGGCCGGTGCGTTCTTCCGCATGCGGTTCACGCCCTTGATCACCATGAACAGCACGAAGGCAATGATGATGAAGGTGAGCACCTGATTGATGAAAAGGCCGTACGCCAGGGTTGGCGCACCGGCCTTTTTCGCTTCTTCGAGCGTGTTGAACGGACCGCCGGAGAGCGCGACAAAGCGATTGGTGAAGTCGATGCCGCCGCTCAGGAGACCGACGACCGGCATGATGATGTCATTCACCATGCTATCGACGATTTTCTGGAAGGCGCCGCCGATGACCACGCCGATGGCGAGATCCATCACGCTCCCCTTCATCGCGAATTCCTTGAACTCCGACATCATCGACATGGCCGGTCCCGGTCTGAGGTGGGGTGAGGGACGAATTCCTCCACGAATCCGTCCCCGACGGCAGAGTGCGGCTGGGACCGCGACCGCGCAAGGAAGCAGATCACGCCCGCGGAATGGCCGAAATAGAGGCAACCCTTGGATTGACAGCGACTTCAATGCTGAGTAAGCTACGAGTCTGTCCCGTTTTCCCGGGATTTTTGCCTGTATTCTGAGAGATCCCTTTCAGAGCGTAACGGGCGCCCTTTTCATCACGCACCGCCACCCCACTCGGGAACCCATTTGGGGCGGCGTAATTCGTACGGATCACGTCAGCATGAAGACCTACAGCGCGACCCCGAAGGATATCGACCGTCGGTGGTACATCGTCGACGCAGAAGGGATGGTCCTTGGCCGTCTCGCTTCGGAAGTCGCGAAGATCATCCGCGGCAAGCACAAGCCCATGTTCACTCCGCACATGGACACGGGTGACTTCGTCATCGTGATCAATGCGTCGAAGGTGCAGGTCACTGGCCGCAAGGCGGAACAGAAGACCTACTTCAGCCACACCGGCTACATGGGCCATGAGAAGCACACGCCCTTTGCGTCGGTGCTCGCGAAGCACCCCGAGCGCGTGATCGAGAAGGCGGTCTACGGCATGCTGCCGAAGACGGCCCTCGGCCGCCAGGTGCTCCGCCGCAAGCTCCGTGTGTTCGCCGGTGCGGAACATCCGCACATCGCGCAGAACCCGGCCAAGCTCACCTTCGAAACCGCCGAGGCCAAGTAATGTCGGAACAGATTCAGGCCGTCGGCCGTCGCAAGGAGGCGGTGTGCCGCCTCTACCTCACGCCTGGTTCGGGCAAGTGGGATGTCAACGGCCGTACGCTGGGTGACTACTTCCCGCGTCCGACGCTCGTGTCGGCCATTCAGCAGCCGTTCACGCTCACCGACACGCTCGGCCGCTTCGATGTGAAGGCCGTGCTTGATGGTGGTGGCATGTCGGGTCAGGCCGGTGCGGTGCGCCTCGCGGTGGCACGTGCGCTCGTCAAGCTCGACGAAACGAACAAGAAGAAGCTCCGTGAGTTCGGCCTGCTCACGCGCGATGCGCGTGAGGTCGAGCGCAAGAAGCCGGGCCGCGCTGGCGCCCGTAAGCGCTTCCAGTTCTCGAAGCGTTAATCCGAATCGGACCGGCGCCTCGGCGCCGGTCTGTTCGACCAGCATATCTCACACGCCGTCTGAGCCCTTTGCGGGTGCCGAGCTCTCTGAGCCGGTCGCCAAGGGCGCTGACGACGGCGGACGAAACCACAACACTCCGCTTTTCCCATCATGTCGAGTCCGTCCCTCGAGCAGCTGCTCGCCGCGGGCGTTCACTTCGGGCACCAGACCCGTCGTTGGAACCCCAAGATGCGCCGGTTCATCTTCGCCGAGCGCAATGGCATTCACATCATCGACCTGCAGAAGACGCTCCGCCAGATCGAACTGGCGCAGAAGCTCGTCCGCGAGGTCGTCCTGCGCGGCGAGAACGTCCTCTTCGTCTGCACGAAGCGCCAGCTCGCCGCAATCGTTCGTGACGAGGCCGCCCGCTGCGGCGCCATGTTCGTCACGGAGCGTTGGCTCGGCGGCATGCTGACCAACTACCAGACGGTCAAGAAGCAGGTCAAGAAGCTCAAGGAGCTTGAGGCCGGCACCGAAGACGGCAGCCTCCAGAACTACACGAAGAAGGAACAGCTTCTCATGTCGCGTCAGCGCGAGAAGCTCTCGAAGTACCTCTCGGGCATCAAGACGATGAACCGCCTCCCGGGGCTGCTGTTCATCATCGACTCGAAGAAGGAGCGCATCGCGGTCTCCGAAGCCAACAAGCTCGGAGTACCGATCGTCGCCATCGTCGACACGAATGCCGATCCCGATCTGATCACGGTGCCGATCGCCGGTAACGACGACGCCATCCGCTCGGTTGAGCTGATCGCGAAGGTCGTGGCCGACACGATCGACGAAGCGCGTCGTGAAGCGCCGGTTCGCTCGGTTGAAGAAGAGCAGGAGACGTACACGTTCTCGAGCGATCGTGGCGCTGAGCGCGCCGACCGTGGTGACCGTCGCGATCGCGGCGGCAACCAAGGTGGTGGTGATCGCGGTGGCAATCGTGACGGCGGCAACAGCGGTGGCCGTCCGCGTCGTCGTCGCGCGAAGCCCGAAGCGATTGCCGCCCGCCTCAAGCCCGGCGCTGATGCGCCTGCGGGCGAAGAAGCTGGCGAGCCGAGCGCCGAGTAACGATCAGCGGCATCCGTTTCCGCATGCACGCAGTGGGCGAGCACATCCGTCGGGTGTGCTCCCATCGCAGGAACGTGACGCCGCCGGGGATATTTCCGGCGGCGTTCGTGTAGGCTCCGCAGCATCTTTCGTTCGTATCTACGACACGTCTTTATAAACAGGATTTGACGATGAGCACCCCGATCACGGCGAAGGCCGTCGCGGAACTCCGCCAGCGCACCGGCGCCGGCATGATGGATTGCAAGAAGGCGCTCGAAGAGAACAACGGCGATATGGATGCGGCGATTGAATACCTCCGCAAGAAGGGCATCGCCAAGGCTGAGAAGCGCGCCGATCGTTCCACGAGCGAAGGCATCGTGGGCGGCGAAGTGTTCAACAACGGCCAGTCGGCCGGCCTCGTCGAGGTCGCGTGCGAAACGGACTTCGTCGCGCGCAACGAAGACTTCGGCAAGATCGTGTCGATGCTCGTGGCGCATCGCGTCGCGTCGACTGCGGGCGACATCAGCGCCTTCCTCGCGGAGCCGATGACGGGCGGCAACAACGAAAGCGTCGAAGAGTTTGTGAAGGTCGCGGCCGCAAAGACGGGCGAAGCGGTGAACGTCAAGCGTACCGAGCGTTTCGATGCCGGCGCGAACGGCACGGTGGGCATGTACCGCCACCACAATGGCAAGCTTGCCACGTTGGTGCAGGTCACCGCCTCGTCGCCGGAAGTCGCGAAGCACGAAGCAACGCAGGAACTCGTGAAGTACATCGCGGAGCACATCGCCGCGGCAGCACCGCTCGCGGTGGATCGCAATGGCGTACCGGCGGAAAAGATCGAAAGCGAGCGTCGCATCGGTCTCGAGCAGGCGCGCGAGCAGGGCAAGCCGGAAGCGATGCTCGAGAAGATCGCGACGGGTAAGGTCGAAGCGTTCCTCAAGGACGTGACGCTCCTCCCGCAGGCGTGGGTGCGTGACCCGGGCCAGACGATCGCGCAGCTCGTCGCCGACCATGGCAAGAAGGCGGGCGGCACGATCACGGTCGACAAGTTCGCGCGCATTCAGCTCGGCGCCGAGTGAGCACGATGAGCGCCAGCGAGGGCACCCCGCTCAAGTTCCGGCGCATTCTCCTCAAGATCTCCGGCGAAGCACTCGCCGGAGATCGTGGGGTCGGTTTTGACTTCGATCGCATTGGGTTCTTCGCCGACCAGATCGTCTCCGTTGCGGCGATGGGGGTGGAGTTGGGCCTGGTGATCGGCGGCGGCAACATCGTGCGCGGCACACAGCTGTCGCAGATGGGCATGGATCGCGTGGGCGCCGACTACATGGGCATGCTCGGCACCGTCATCAATGCGATGGCGCTACAGGATGTGCTCGAAAAGAAGGGGCTCGACACCCGTGTGATGACGGCCATCCGCATGGAAGAATTGGCGGAGCCGTACATTCGCCGTCGCGCGTTGCGTCACTTCGAGAAGGGGCGCACGGTCATCTTTGCCGCCGGTACGGGCAACCCGTACTTTTCGACGGACACGGCAGCCGTGCTTCGGGCGATTCAGATCAAGTCGGACGTCATCATCAAGGCGACCAGCGTTGATGGGGTGTATTCGGCCGATCCGAAGAAGGACCCGAACGCGACGATGTATGAGTCGATCAGCTATCGCGATGTCATGCTCGAAGAGCTGCGCGTGATGGATCAGACGGCGATCACGTTGTGCAAGGAAAATCAGCTGCCGCTGATTGTCCTCAACCTCCACAGCCCGGGCGCCATCGAACGTGCGGTTCGTGGCGAACGCGTAGGGACACTGGTTTCATGAGCACCATTGCGCAGATCGTGAAGGACGCCCGCTCGAACATGGAGAAGGGACTCGAGAGCTCGAAGCGCGAGTTCTCCGGTATTCGCTCCGGCAAGGCGTCGCCGAACATGCTCGACGTCGTCAAGGTCGAGGCGTACGGCTCATATGTTCCGCTGAATCAGGTCGCCCAGGTGTCGGCTCCCGAGCCGCGCATTCTGTTGGTGACGCCGTTCGACAAGGGACAGGCAAAGGCCATCGAAAAGGCGATTCGCGAATCGGACCTCGGTCTCGATCCCGCGCATCAGGGTGGCGTCATTCGCGTGCCGCTGCCGAGCATGAACGAGCAGCGCCGCAAGGAACTGGTGAAGGTGTTGCACAAGTTGGCCGAAGACGGCCGCATTGCCATTCGCCACTCGCGCACCGATGCGCGCGACAAGGTGAAGAAGCTCGACGGCGTGTCGGAAGACGACAAGAAGCACGCGGAGAAGGACCTGCAAAAGGCGCATGACGAGTTCATCGCCAAGCTGGACGGCCTCCTGAAGGTGAAGGAAGCCGAGATCATGGAGGTGTGAGCCTCCCCGTGGACGGACCGGTTCCGCGCCACATCGCCATCATCATGGATGGCAATGGCCGATGGGCTCGCGCGCGACACATGCCGCGGCCCTTCGGCCATCGTGCTGGTATGAAGGCCGTTCGCGCCGTCGTCGAAGGCTGCCTTGAAGCCGGCGTAGAGTGGTTATCGCTGTTCGCGTTCTCACAGGAGAATTGGCAGCGCCCCGAGAATGAAGTCTCCGCGCTCATGCTGCTCCTGGAGGAGTACATCGCGCGTGAGGCCGCGGAATTGCGCGCGCAGGGCGTGTGCGTACACGTGCACGGCGATCTCACGCGATTGAGTCCGGCCGCCGCCAGTGCGGTCGAGCGCGTGAAGAAGGAAACCGCCGGTGGCACGAAACTCGGCCTCAATCTGTTCATCTCGTACGGCGGACGCGCTGAGCTCGTGCGTGCCGCGCGGATGTTGGCGAGCGACGTGCAGGCCGGTCGTCTGGATCCGGAGCAGATCGACGAACAGGCGATTCGCAGTCGCCTGTACACCGCCGACTGCCCCGATCCCGACTTGTTGATCCGTACGTCGGGCGAGCAGCGCCTGTCGAACTTCTTGCTCTGGCAAGTCGCGTATGCAGAGATCTACATCGCGGACGCCCTGTGGCCGGACTTCGATCAGCGCGCCCTCTTCGACGCGATTGCGGACTTTCAGCGACGCGATCGACGTTTCGGTAAAGTGACCACGTGACCCTGCCGTCGATGACGACCTTCCCGAACCCCAAGCTCGCGTGAGCGAACTCAGTCGTCGCGTCATCGTGGCGCTCATTGGTGCGCCGATCGTGCTGGGGGTGATCTGGCTCGGTGACTACGCGCTGGCCACGCTGGTGTCGGCGCTCGCGGCGATTGGTGCGTGGGAGTTCTATCGCATCGCCACCACGGGTGGCACAACGCCCATGACCAGCGTGGGCGTTGCGATGGCGGCGATCCTGCCGTTGGTGGTGCATGCACAGTTTCTGGGACTCGTGCATGTGCATCCGGTGATCGGCGTGCTGCTGGTTGTCGGCCTCCTCGCGCTGTCGATCTGGATGCGCGGTGTCGACGGGAAGCCGTTGGGTTCGGCGTCGACGACATTGTTCGGGGTGCTGTACACGTCGGCGACACTCTCGTTCGTGTATGCGCTGCGCTACCACAACTACGCCGTCGGTAGCACGGCCGGCGCACTCATTGTGATTGTGCCAGTGTTGCTCACGTGGGCGAGCGATACCGGTGCGTACTTCACCGGGCGATTGATTGGCGGTCGCAAGCTGATTCCCTCGGTGAGCCCCGGAAAGACAGTGGCCGGCGCGGTTGGCGCCGTAGTGGCCACCGTGATCGTTGCGTGGGTGCTGGTACATCAGCTGCTCATGCCATACGCGCAGCTCGCGTTCACGTCGTGGGGGCTTGTCCTGTTTGGCGTCGCGATCAGCGTCACCGCACAGATCGGCGATCTCGCCGAGTCGCTGCTCAAGCGTGAAGCCGGTGTTAAAGACAGCGGTTCGCTGCTACCGGGCCATGGCGGCGTACTCGACCGGCTCGACTCGTTGTATTTCGTCTTGCCTGCGGCCTACGCGCTGTATGACTTGCTCCTGATTCCGGCGCCGAGTGCGCTTGGTGGCATTACCCAGTGAACGCGCGTGAGCCGATGAAGCCCATTGGCGTCGCGCTGCTCGGCGCGACGGGATCGATCGGCACCAGTGCCCTTCGTGTGCTCGAGCGTCAGCGCGATCGCTTTCGACCGGTGGCGCTCACCGCGAACGGCAAGTGGCAGGCGCTTGCCGAACAGGTCGCACGTTTTCAGCCGGCGTACGCCGGGCTCGTGCAGCCTTGCGACGACGCGCCGGCCTCCTGGGGGCGCGGCAGTGCCTGCCTGATCGAAGCGGCCACGCATCCGGACGCCGATATCGTCATCAATGCCGTGGTGGGCGCAGCGGGGCTGCCAGCCACCCTGGCGGCGCTGACACTGGGCAAGCGCGTGGCCCTGGCGAACAAGGAAACGCTGGTGGTTGCCGGACGTATCGTGACCGACGTGGCCAACGCCCACGGTGGTGAACTCGTGCCGGTGGACAGCGAGCACTCAGCCATTCTGCAGTGCCTCGCCGGACGTCAGCCGCACGAAGTGAAGCGCCTGGTGCTCACCGCGTCGGGCGGTCCGTTCCGCACGTGGTCGAGTGATCGCATTGCTTCGGCAACGCGCGAGGATGCGCTCAAGCATCCGACCTGGCAGATGGGGAGCAAGATCACGATCGATAGCGCGACGCTGGCGAACAAGGCACTCGAAGTGATCGAGGCGCATCATCTGTTCGGTGTGCCGTACGATCGCATCGATGTCGTCGTGCACCCGCAGAGCATCATCCATTCGTTTGTCGAGTTCATTGACGGCAGTGTGCTGGCGCAGATGGGTGTGCCCTCGATGGAGCTCCCCATTCTGTACGCGCTGACCTGGCCGGAACGCGTAACGGACAGCGGCGTACCACAGTTCGATCCGGTCGCGCTCGGCGGGCTGACGTTCGAAGCTGTTCGTCACGATGACTTTCCGATGTTGCAACTCGGTATGAGGGCCGGTCGTACGGGTGGAGCAGCCCCGGCGGTATTCAATGCCGCCAACGAGGCCGCAGTGGCAGCGTTTCTTGACGGCACACTGCACTTTCAGGGTATCGCGGAACGGGTGGCTGCAGCGCTTCAGGCGCTGAGTGGCCTTCCCGGTGATACGCTGGACGACCTTCTCGTGGCCGACGCAGCGGCCCGTGCACACGTTTTGACGCAGGGTGGGGTACTGAGCTGATGGGTGGTTTGAGCGTTTATATCGCGCCGTTGCTCGTGTTCGGCCTCGTGGTGTTCGTGCACGAGCTGGGACACTTCCTTGCTGCCAAACTCACCGGCGTCTACGCGCCGGTCTTTTCGTTGGGGTGGGGACGCCGCATCTGGGGGAGGCGTCGCGGCGAAACCGACTATCGCATCTCGCTGATTCCCATCGGCGGCTATGTGCGCATGGCGTCGCGCGATGACGAAGCACTCGCCGGCATCGAAGGTGCATCGGCAGAACGCGGATCGTTGGACTCGGCGAGCACCCCACCTGCGGACACGCCGCGCGACTTGTGGGATGTCAATGCGATGGCGCCGTTCGGCCCCAAGGCCGTGCCGGCAGACCGCTGGGTCGAGAGCAAGTCCACCGCCGCACGCGTGTTCATTCTGTCGGCCGGTGTGCTGATGAACATCGTGCTCACTGTGCTCGTGAACTCGGGCGTGTCGTACAAAGTTGGTCGTACGATCGTGCCGCCAGTGGTGGACTCGGTGGTCACCGCGTCGCCCGCCTCGCGCGCCGGGCTCGTGTCCGGTGATCGGATCACTACGGTGAACGGCGACTCGGTACGTTCCTGGGAACAGGTGGTGGATCGCATTTCGGCCACGACCACGAGCGATGTGCAGCTCACCATTGCGCGCGGCGACAGCGTGATCACGCGCGCGATCACGCCGCAGCTGGAAGATGGTGTGGATCGCGTGACTGGTGCGACCAGGAAGATGGGGCGCATCGGTGTCTCCGTGCGTCGCGAAACCGTACATGAAGATCTATCAGTCAGCGCGGCGGTCGCTGACGGCGCGAGCCGCAGTGTGGCGATGGGCGGCGATGTGTGGAAGGTGCTCAAGGGGCTCTTCCAGGGCGAAGTGTCGGCCAAGAATCTTGGCGGCCCGATCGCGATTGCCCGTGGCTCCGTTCAGGCAGCACGCGGTGGCGGCGAGATCCTGTGGACGCTGATCGCATTCCTCAGCATCAACATCGCGATCCTCAATCTGGTGCCGATTCCGGTGCTCGACGGCGGTCAGATCCTCATGGTGCTGGCCGAGCGCGTGAAGGGGAGTGAGTTCAGCATGCGCACACGTGAGGCCTTTGCCCGCGTGGGTGTGCTCGCCGTGCTGGCGCTCATCGTGCTGGTGACGTTCAACGACGTGCGCTCGCTCTTCACGCGATGAGTTGGCGGCGACGGGTGCTCGGTGCGATGACGGCAGGGGTAGTGATTGCCGCATGTCATCGGGCCCCGTCTCCGGCAGAAGCGTCGGCGCCGATGCAGCGCATTCCGCGCGATGCGCCGCGATTCGAGATCGACAGTGTCACCGACTCGACGGCGATTTTTCATTTGCGCGAGGCGCAATGGGTGCGCCGTGGCGATATGGCGTTTGCAGTTGATCCTCTCCAGCGAGATGCTGTGATCGCGCAACTGCGCATCTTGGTGCGCGACAGCGTCCGCGCTGTTGCGCTCGTCACGGGTCAGGTCAGCAGCGTCAAACCAACGCACGCGTTGCTCGTCGTCCATCGTCAACCGTCGTGGTGGCGACGAAGCATATTCTGGTCTGGCGCCGGCCTGGGCGCCGCGATCGGGGCCGGCGCAGTGGCGCTCACCCGATAGTCATTCGCACAACTGCTCGGCGGCCTTCGGCCGCGACAACTAGGACAACTGCAACAGACGACAAAGAACGAGGATCTGTGTGAGGGCGAGTGAACCAAAACACAGATCCTCGTTTGTTGTCAAAATGCACATCGTGTGTTGTCGTTCGGACAAAGTCCGGACCAAGTAGTTAGTCTCAGCCCTACACTACTTCGTGCAGATCGTCGCTTTGATCGGCTTTGGACCGCTCGCCTGTCCACGCTTCACGACGATGGTATCGCTGTACGGCACGCACCGCGGCGCGGTCACCTGCAACAGGTAGCGACCGACGGGGAGTAGCACCGAGATCGCACTGTCGGCACGTGTTTCCACGTTGAGCGCACCGTCGAGTGATTTGAACAACACGCGCGCATCGCGAGGCTCGACGTCGTACTGCACCGGCACACATCCGCGCACGTTGAAATTCAACGTCACCCGATCGCCGGCGCGCACGTTCGTGAGTACGGTGTCGCGGAGCGCCGTGCGACAGTTGGTCGGAGCATCCGGAACGATCGCCCGCAGCTCGATGCGATCACTCGCGTCGATGTCGCCACTCCACTTGGCCGTCCCCAGTAAGCGATTGTCGAGATAGAGCTCGGCACTATCGGTGGCCGTGAGCTCGAGGGCGGCCCGCTTGAGCGCTGGGCGCGTGGGTTTCGATGGGGCGGGCGCGGGCTTGTTCGCAACGACAGGTGTGGAGTCGCGGCCTTTGGTCGAGTCGACGGGCGTGAGCACCACCGGCCGCTTTTCCACGGTATCGGCCAGCGACGAGTCGACGCGTTGCGTGATCGTCGGCAAGCCCACACCACCGCGACTCACCAGCCAGCCCAGAATGCCAAGCAGCACGATCAGCGTCGCTCCAGCACCCCAGCCGACACGACGCTTGCGGGGGATGCGGAACGCTTCGATTGTGTGCGACGCGAGCCGTGGCAAGTTGAGACTGCGTTCCGGCGCCGTCGGCAGGTTCGCGAGCGCATCGACGGCCTGCACCGCGTTCGCGAAGCGCTCACCAGGCTCCTTCGCCATCAACTTGAGAATCAGCGCATCGAACTCCGGCGTGAGTTCCGGTACCACTTCACGCGGCGATGGCGCGGGCACTTCGATGTGCTGACGGGCCACGGCGTACCAATCGTCACCGTCGAAGGGCAGGCGACCCGTCGCCGCGCGAAAGAGCGTGACGCCGAGCGCGTAGAGGTCGCTCCGCCCGTCGAGCTCGAGACCGCGTGCCTGTTCGGGGCTGAAGTACTGCGGCGTGCCCAGCACCTGATTGGTCGCGCTGACACTCGCCGCGCCGGCCAATGCGCGAGCCAGACCAAAATCGGCGACGACCGCTTCGCCGTCGGCATCCAGCAGAATGTTGTCCGGCTTGATGTCGCGATGGATGACCCCAGCGGCGTGGGCCGTCGCGAGCGCGGCGGCGATACCGAGACCGAGCCGAACCACTTCCGTTTCCGGAAGTCGACCCATGAGCGACAGTCGGCGACCGAGTGTGAGCGGATGGAGATCCATCGCCACGAACGCGGCGCCTTCGACCTGACCGACGTCACGGACGGTCACGATGTTCGGATGCCGAAGCCGGGCCGCCGTGGACGCCTCGCGCTTGAAGCGCGTTTCGGCGGCATCCTGTCCGTTGTACTCCGGACGGAGCACCTTGAGCGCGACCGGGATCTCGAGATCTAGGTCGACGGCTTCATAGACCCATGAAAACGCCCCCGCGCCCAGCAGGCGGGTGACCCTGTACTTACCGAGAGTCCGTCCCAGGTATCGTTCGGGCACGCGGGGTGGTTAGGGGTGGGTCAACGGCGTGATAGGGGGCTCGACCGGGTCCTTTACAGCGTGGTTGGACTCGGATAAGTTCCCATGCTACCTACAATTGCGCGCATGACCGTTCAGCACAACCGCTGTGCACAACGCGCTGAAGACGGCTGAGAATACTACGACGATGGCGTTCGACAAGGCATCCACGATCGACAAGTTCCGGGCCCACGAAGGGGACACCGGCTCGACCCGCGTGCAGATCGCGATCCTCACGGAGCGGATCAACTACCTCACGGGTCATTTCCGTACGCACGCGAAGGACCATCATGGTCGCCGCGGTCTCCGCATGATGATCGGCAAGCGCCGCCGTCTGCTCGACTACCTGAAGCGTACGGACGTGCAGCAGTATCGCACGCTCATCCAGGACCTTGGAATCCGCTACTAAGCGGGCAATCGTCACGTCGTCGCGCGGGGGCAATCGTTGCCTCCCGCGCGATTTGCGTTCTCATGAGGCTTAACAGCAGATGATGCATAAAATCGAGCGGACCTTCGCGGGCCGCCCCCTGGTCATCGAGACCGGGCGTATGGCCAAGCAGGCTGCCGGCTCCGCCGTCGTCACCTTTGGCGAGACCATGGTCCTCGCCGCCGTGACGGTGAGCGAAAACCAGAGCCCCCTGCCGTTCTTCCCGCTCACGGTCGAGTACAAGGAAAAGACGTACGCCGCCGGCAAGATTCCGGGCGGCTTCATCAAGCGCGAAGGTCGCCCGCACGATCACGAGATCCTCGCGGCGCGTATCATCGATCGCTCGATCCGTCCGTTGTTCCCGGAAGGATTCAAGAACGAAGTGCAGGTGTTCATCTACGTCATCTCCGCCGACCAGGAGAATGACGCCGATGTGCTCGCGCTCGTCGCGGCATCCTTCGCGCTCAACGCGTCGAAGATCCCGTTCCTGGGCCCAATCGCCGGTGTTCGCGTCGGCCGTGTGCAGGGACACTGGGTGCTCAACCCGACGTTCCAGCAGCTTGGTTTCTCCGACCTCGAGCTCGTGGTCGCCGGTTCGCAGGATTCGATCGTGATGGTGGAAGGCGGCGCGCTCGAAGTGTCTGAAGAAGACGTGCTCGAAGCGTTGCGCCTTTCGCATGATGGCATCCGTGAGCTGATCGGGATGCAGAATGAGCTGCTCGCGAAGGTGACGCAGCCCAAGATGTCGTGGACGAAGGCCGAGTCGCCGGAAGGTGTTGTTGCGCGCGTGAAGGATCTCGCGAGCGGCAAGATCCGCGAAGCGCTCAACCAGAAGGACAAGCATACGCGCATTGAAGCCGTGGAGCGCTCGAAGAAGGAACTCGCCGAAGGGCTGCTCGTCGAATTCCCCGACAACGCCAAGGACATTCACAACATCCTCGGCGACGTCGAATACAACGAGCTTCGTGCGCAGGTGCTCGACACGAATCTCCGCGTCGACGGACGCAAGCCGAACGAAGTGCGTGCCATCAGCATCGACAGCTCGGTGCTGCCACGCGCGCATGGTTCGTCGCTCTTCACGCGTGGTCAGACGCAGGCGCTCGTCGCCGCGACACTCGGCACCGCGAAGGACGCGCAGCGTCTCGATTCCATCAAGGAAGCGGGCGAAGTCACGCGTTCGTTCATGCTGCACTACAACTTCCCGCCGTTCTCGACCGGTGAAGTGCG
>CBHWDN010000004.1:0-213064 GCA_966112585.1 uncultured Gemmatimonadaceae bacterium | reverse complement strand
CCGAGGCCGACGCCGAGGCCGACGCCGAGGCCGACGCCGAGGCCGACGCCGAGGCGAGCTCCTGATTCGAATGGGACGCGTCATCGCGGCGGTTCTGGCTGCGATGACGCTCGCGTTCACCGATGCGCGGGTCGTGCGCGCGCAATCGGTGACGGTTACCGCGCCGGGCGGAAGCGCGTTCAGCTCGGCGACGCCGACGTGGCAGGTTCGCGCGGCGGGGTTTCTCGGTCAGCTGCCGTTGCAGGTGACGCTGCAGGTTGGCACGTCCGCGGATCTGAGCAACGCGGTGATCGACAGCACGTTCACCACCAGCGATACGCTATTCAGCATCACTCCCTCGCGTCCGCTTCCGAGCGAAACGCAGGTATGGTGGCGCGTGCGTGCACGCGGTCAGAATGGGCAGTTGATCAATTCCGCGATCGGTGGACCCCGGACAACGCCGGCGTGGCTCAAGCTCATTTCGCCGAACTCACCGAGAGGCGATGGCTTCGACATCCGTCAGCCGCTGTTTGTGTGGAGTGCGGCACCGGTTTCACCGGCGGTTGGTCCATGGGTGTTTGACCTGGAAATCGTCAGCACCACCGCGAACGGCGTCGAAGTCTCCGTCGCCGGGCTTCGTGATACGGTGTTTCGGCCGACCGTAGATCTCAGAGCAGAAACCCCGTACCGGTGGAATGTGCGCGCCACACTCAGGGGCACTGAGTCTATCCGTGTGTATAGCCAGGGAACGGTAGTCATTACCGATCCGGCCCTGCCCACGTCGACGTTGTTTTATCAGAACTTCCCGAATCCATTTCCGTCGCCGTCGGCGTTTGCCACCTGCTTTTGGTTCGATGTCGGTAGTCCCGGTGCGCGGATCAGTCTTGAAGTGCGCGACCTGCGCGGCAATCTCGTACGGACCATCGTTCCTGCGATCGATGGCATCGTGAAGTTCGAGGCGGGACGCTACGGGCGCGGTGCGCCCGGCGCGACAAGCAATTGCGACAATCGCTACGTGTGGGATGGCACCGCAAACGACGGTCGCACCGTAGCACCGGGCGTCTATCTGGCGCGATTCAGCGCGAACAACGGCGCGCCAAAATTCTTTCGCATCGTGTTTCGCGGTCGATAGCGCGCTCGCTCACGATGTCGCAGACACGCAGCCATAAACGAACCGTCTCCACCGGGCAGCTCGCATGCGTCTTACCACGATCGGCACGGGCACGGCGGCCCCGCACCCTTCACGCGTTTCGTCAGCACAGTTGGTTGAAGCGGGCACGGTACGGTTGCTGCTCGACTGCGGCAGTGGCGCGGTGCATCGCATGGCGCAGCTGGGCGCGAACTGGAGTGGCATCACGCATGTGGCGCTCACGCACTTTCACACCGATCACATTGCGGACCTTCCGCTGTTGGTGATGGGATGGCGATGGGGGCAGCTGCCGCCGAGAAGTGAACCGGTCACGATCTATGGGCCGCCTGGCACCGGTGCGCTCTTTGAGCGAATGGCCTCGGTCTATGGCCCATGGCTGCTGGCACCGGGCTTTCCGCTCACCGTGCGCGATATCGGGGCCGAGGAGGTGGTGCGGCTGGGAGGACTCGAGATCGCGACCACGCCGGTACCACATACGGCTGAGAGCGTGGCATATTCCATCAGTGAGGGATCGACTCGACTTGTCTACACCGGCGACACCGGTGTGAGCGAGGCTCTTGGCGATTGGGCAGCGGACTGCGATCTGTTGCTCGCCGAGTGCTCCCTGCCCGACACGCTCGCCATCCGCGAACATCTGACTCCGCGGCAGGCGGGTGCGCTGGCGGCACGCGCTCGCGCAAAGCAGCTCGTGCTTACGCACTTCTATCCGCCGGTCGAATCCGTGGACATCCGCGGTGAAGTCGCGGAGCACTATGCCGGCCCGGTGGCGCTTTCGCACGACGGCTGGTCCATCGATTTCTGAGTTCACCTCCGAGGACGTCCCATGCTGGTCGTGATGTCGCCCAACGCCGCTCAACCGGACATTGATCGTGTCTGCGAAGAGATCACGCGTCAGGGCTTCAAGCCCCTCCCCATGCCGGGCGAAGTTCGCACGGCGATCGGTCTCCTTGGTGATGACGCCAAGGTGGATTGGTCGTACATCGAGGGACTGCCGGGCGTCGCCAGTGTGCTCATCGTGCAGAAGCCGTATCGCCAGGCTGCGCGCGAGTGGAAGGCCGAACAGACGATTGTGGAGATCGCGCCGGGTGTCCGATTCGGTGCCAACGAAGTGCCGATCGTGGCGGGTCCCTGCTCGGTGGAAACCGAAGAGCAGATTCTCACCGCAGCGCGTCAGGTGCGAGCCGCTGGCGCTGCCGCACTCCGTGGCGGCGCGTTCAAGCCGCGTTCGAGCCCGTATGCGTTTCAGGGCCTTGGCAAGAAGGGGCTCGAACTGCTGGCGCTCGCCCGTCAGGAAACGGGACTCGCAATCGTCACCGAAGCGATGGATGAACGCGGCGCCGATCTCGTGGCCGAATACGCCGACTGCATTCAGATCGGCGCGCGCAACATGCAGAACTACTCCCTGCTCCGTCATGTCGGCACGCTCGGCAAGCCGGTGATGCTCAAGCGCGGCATGGCAGCGACGATCAACGATCTGCTGCTGTCGGCGGAATACGTGCTCGCGGAAGGCAATCCAAACGTGATTCTCTGCGAGCGCGGAGTGCGCACGTTCGACAGCGCGACCCGCAACTTGTTCGACCTCACCGCAATTCCGGTGGTGCAGAAGCTGTCGCATTTGCCCATCGTTGCCGACCCGAGCCACGGCACGGGTTTGCGCGACAAGGTCACCCCGATGGCGCGCGCCGCGGTTGCGGCTGGAGCCGACGGTATCCTCGTTGAAGTGCATCCCACACCTGACAAGGCGTTGTCGGATGGCGCGCAGAGCTTGTACCCGGAACAGTTCACTGAGCTCGTGAAGCAGCTGCGGACGATTGCGGATGCGATTGGGCGCTCGGTGACGACGCTCAGTTGAGTTTCTGGTTGGCGGACAGATCACAACACGAGCTGTCACCGGGCTTTCGCGCGGCGGACAGATCGTAAAAAACAGTCACCGGGCATCCCAGGCATCCTGGGCATCCCGGTGATTGTCTTTTCATTCTTCTCCAGAATGCCCGGGATGCCCAGGATGCCTGGTGACTGTTGTTTAGTGACTCAGAGCACGCGATGGAGTCCGTTGGGAACGCCAACCCGAACCTTCGGTGTACCAAAGGTCATGATTAACACGATGAAGACATTTCGTGCCGCGGCATTGGTCGTGGCAGTTGTTCTTCCCGCGTACGCCAGTGCGCAGCAAGGCGCCGACGCGGCCTATGAGCGCGTGGCAAAGGCGTGGGCCGCTACGAAGACGCTCGATGCGAACTTCGAGCAGAAGATCACCAACCCCATGATCGGCAAGACGGCCACGTCGCGTGGTCGCTTCCTGCAGCAGCGTCCCGGGAAGGTATCGATCACGTTCACTGACCCTGCCGGCGATCAGATCGTAGACGACGGCACGAATCTGTGGGTGTATCTGCCAAGCAGCACGCCCGGACAGGTGCTCAAACTGCCATCTACTGCGGACGGTGCAATCGTCGCCGACTTGCTCGGTCAGCTGCTCGATACGCCTCGCAAGAACTTCACGATTTCCGGTGGCGAGAGCAGCACGATCGACGGCAAGGCCACCAAGCGCGTGCAGCTTGTGCCCAAGGTGAATGGCTCGGCGCCATTCTCGAAGGCCGTGCTCTGGCTCGACGATGCGAGCGCACGTCCGGTACGTGTGCAGGTGATCGATGGTCAGGGGATCGATCGCACGATTACGCTGACCTCGTGGTCGCCTGATGCATCGCTCCCGGCGAACGCGTTCAAGTTCAGCGTACCCAAAGGAGCGAAGGTGTCGACCAAGCTGCCGGGGAGCTGACGAGAACAGTTGCGCATGGCGCACGACTGAGGTTTCGCGAGAGAAACCGATAGCGTGGGTGATCGTAGAGAGGTGCGGCTGGCTCGTGTCTGACGAGGCGGCCGCACCTTTTCACGATTTCTCCCTGCCACGTGGTCGATTCCAAGCCCTCCGCCGCTCGTCGCGTACTGTCGCTGGTCGGGATGCATCTGAAGCGGTTCGTCGCATACGTACTGGTTCTGGCGGTGGCACTCGTCGGCTTCGGACTCGCCATCGGCGCCGATGCGCACCTGTTCGAGAGCCCGCAAGCGTACGCGCTCGCTGGCGAGGTTCACGTCTTCGATGTCGCCGGACGACTCGCATCGCTCACGATCCGCGGGACCAATTCCGACGGTTTCGCCGTGGACACGGTGGTCCTGGACAGCGCGCAACGCGTGATTCGCGTCGACTTTCCGGCCGACAGCAGCGCGTTCGATGTGCTCATTCGCCCCGCGGCGGTTCCCCCGCCTTCAGTGTACAGCGATAGCGCACCGATCGTGGCAATCTCGGATATCGAGAGTGGTTTGGGCGCCCTCCGCGATTTTCTCGTGTCGCATCAGATCGCCGACCGCGACTTCAACTGGCGATTCGGACGAGGGCACCTCGTGTTCGTCGGAGACTTCGTCGATCGCGGTGCGTCCACGACGCAGGTGCTCTGGGCAGCGTACAAGCTCGAAGGATCCGCCCGAGAAGCCGGGGGGCATGTTCACTTCGTCATTGGCAATCACGAGATCAAGAACTTACAGGGCAACTTTCAGACGGCGAACGAGAAATACTTCCACATTGCCGGCATGTTGGGCAAGCGTCAGGATGAGTTGTTCAGCGACAGCGCTGTGCTTGGTCAGTGGCTCGCGTCGAAGAACGTTGTCGAAGTGATCAATCAAGTGGCCTTCGTGCACGGCGGCTTGCATCCGGCGCTCGCGCGATGGACCTCGTCGGTGCAAGACCTCAACGACATCGTACGCGCTGGGTATCGACAGCCATGGTTCACGCCGCGACGCGAAACCGCGGCCTCATTCCTTCGGTCGAACAACACCGGGCCTGCCTGGTACCGCGGATACTTCAAGGACAAGCTGACGGCGGCGGCCGTTGACAGCGGACTCCAGCTGGTCGGTGCTCGCCACGTGGTCGTGGGCCATACGCTGCAGGGGCGCGTCAATGTGCGACACAACGGTCGAGTAATTGCCATCGATGTGCCGCATCGCAAGGACTATCTCACCTCGTTCCCGCCCCGATTCAGTGAGGGCGTCATGGTGCGCGATGGGACGTTCTCACGTTTGCTCGAGAACGGGCAATCTCGCCCGCTCTCGACGCGTTGACCATCGAGGCGACGGCCGCGTTCCGGGACGGCCGCGTTACGGGGTCGCCGGAACGCTCACGGTGCGCCGTTCGAGTCCACCGAATACATCGCGTGGTGTGCGCGCGGTCTGCAGCACCTGGGCGGCGCGCTGAAGCGCCATGTCGTCTTGCGTGCGACGCAGAAACTCGGCGTCGGCACCAAACGCGATGCGCGTCATCTCGTAACCCAACGAACGCGAGATCCACGGTGCCGCGGCATCAAAAACCGCGCGTGGCGGCGCGACTTTGCGCTTCACAAGGTCGTCGAAGACATCGTTGAGCATCGCAGGCGTCACCGGATCACCTGCGCTCTTGAGCGTGCGCTTGAGCTTCTGCGCCTGCGTCGAGATCGCGTCGCGATACTCGCCAACATGCTTGCCCATGGCGCGCGCGAGCGACTGTACCGGCGCCGGCGTGACCGTATCGCCAACGATGACATCGGGAGTAATGCCACCGCCGCCAAACACGGTACGGCCGGCGTCGGTGCGAAAGCGCGGCTTGATCGTGTCCGGCAATGCGAGCTTGCCCGTATCCGGGTCTTCGTCGCGATCACGCGCCGGTGGGCGATTGATGCTGCGACCGACCGGTGTGAACCAGCGCGCGATGGTAAGGCGCAAACCGCCGCCCGATGACAGTGGATAGACGTTCTGCGCGCTGCCTTTGCCGAAGCTCGTCACGCCGAGCACGACGGCGCGATCGTGATCCTGCAGCGCACCAGCCACAATCTCACTCGCGCTTGCACTCGCACGATCAACCAGCACGGCGAGCGGCAACGTTGGCCAGCGCTGTGGTTGTGAGTCGGTGAACACCTGCGGCGTCGATCCCGGACGGCCACGCAACTGCACGATGCTCTGCCCACGATCAAGGAACAGTTCGGCCACGCCAACACCTTGCTCGAGCAACCCGCCCGGGTTTCCGCGGAGATCGAGCGTAAGCGCGCGCGCGCCCATCTTGACCAGCGAATCCACTGCGCGCCCGACTTCGGCCGCCGTTTCCACGCTGAACACGTTCACGTCGACATAGCCAACGCCGTTCGGCAACAGCGCGACTCGCTGCACCGCCCGTAGGTGCACCTTGTCGCGAGTCAGCGTGAACGTCTGGCGCTGATCGCCACGCTCCACTGTGAAAGTCACCGCACTCCCGGGCGCGCCACGCAACGCGCGCGACGTTTCATCACGTGTCCAATTGCGCGTCCCTTCCTTTCCCACCATGACGATGCGATCGCCAGCGAGCACACCCGCGCCCTCCGACGGACCACCCATCACAGTCTCGATGACCACTGGCCAGCCGTCACGGATGTCGACCTGAATACCAATGCCCGCGTACGTGCCGCTGATCTGCTCGTTCAGGCGACGCATCCGATCTTCGGTGAGGAAGGTCGTGTACGGATCTTCGAGCTCGTGCAGCATGCCCGCGACGGCTTTCTGATAGATCGTATCCGCAGCGATCGAGTCGACGTACTTGCGAGAGATGGCTGCGACCACCTGGTCGAACAGGCGAGCACCGCCGAGCGGCGGACGTGATGGCTGTGCGGCCGCGGTCAGGTCGCGACCGGCCCACCAGCCACCAAGGGCGAGTAGTGCCACAAACACGACGGCGGCCACGATGCCGCGCACGCGTCGTCGCGGTGGACGCGGTGCATCAGGAAGGAGTTCAGCCATGGGGATCGTCCAGCAAAGCCGTGGCGGCCATCGCGAATCGCTCTGGCCAGCGCCGAACCAGCGCTTCGAGACAACGTGACGTGACCGCATCGGGGTCGACGTTCGCCGCGATCTCGACGACGGGTCCAATTTCAGGATGTTGCAGCTGCCACGAGAGCGACAACGCCGCGCTGAAGGATTCGCGGACACGCTCGTGAAACGACGGCGCTTCGCGTTCCATTCGATCGACCGCACCGCGCGACTTCATGCGTGACATGGCGACATCGAGGGGAACGGACAACAGCAGCGTAAGATCGGGTGCCACACCACTCGTGGCGACATCGTTCACCGCGCGCAACGCGTGCACATCGAGTCCACGACCTGCACCCTGATACGCATACGTCGACAGCAGGAATCGATCGACCAGCACGATCGCACCGCTCGCTAGCGCCGGCGCGATGACTTCGCGAACCAGCTGCGCACGCGACGCGGCAAAGAGCAGCGCTTCCGCTTCCGCTGTCAGTTCCGACTGCGGATCGAGCAGCAGCTTGCGAATCGCGTCGCCGGCGGTGGTGCCACCGGGCTCACGCACCGGCACCACTTCGTGACCGAGCGCGTGCAGCATCGCCGTGAGCTTTTCCCATTGCGTCGTCTTGCCAACCCCTTCCCCGCCCTCGAGCACGAGAAAGAGGCCACGACGTTCTGCTGATGCGGTCATTTCGGCGTTCGTTCCCACGATCGTTCCCACATTCACGCGTTGGTTGCGACAGTCAAGCGAGAATGATCGAGCTCGTGGCGCCGGCGCGGATGCCGTCGGCGATCCACTGATTCACGCGGAGCATGAGCTTGTCGAAGTTTTCCTGCGCCGCGATTGCGGACTGATAGGCCGGATTCACCTGCACCTGCTGCAGGAGCGCGTCGAGCTGCTGCTCCATGTCCGGCGTTGGCTCTTCACCGCGATCGATCATCTGCTGCGCCGTGGTGCGGATCGCTTCCATCTGGCGCAGCACTGTCGTCGCTTCGCGATCGTTGTTGAGCGCTTCACTCGAGCGCTTCACGGCCTTGTATTCGTCACTCTGGCCAATGGTACGGCCGAGATCTTTCGCCTTGTCTTCCAGCATCGTGTCGGCCTCCTCGGCCGTGCTCAGGGTTCGCTTGAAGCCGAATGGATCGGCGTCAGGCGGAATTGCTCAGGATGTCCACCGGGCCACCAGCACCCGGTCGCGACCCGCCAGATCCTTCACAAGTCGCACTTCGTCATACCCCGCGGTGCGCGCCAAGTCGGCAGTGCGCACGGCACGGGTGGTATCAAGCTCCAACACCAGCCAGCCGCCGGGCTCCAGGATGGCGGGAGCGCCAGCGATCAGGGCCTCGTACCGCGCCATGCCGTCGTGGTCCGCGAACAGGGCCACTGGCGGTTCCCATTCCCGAACACTGGCTGGAAGGGCGGCCGCCTCGCTGTAGGCAATGTACGGTGGATTCGAAACAATCACACGGGCCGAGCGGCCGGCAGGTTTCAGATCGGCGAGCGGTGCGAGGTCGGCGCCGTGCCGAAACTCGAGCGGCGTGCTGGGCGCAACTCGCTCGGCATTTTCGGTGGCCACAGCGAGCGCGTCCGCGGAAAGGTCAGTCGCGATCATTTGGTCGAAGCGCCCTTCGGTGGCGAGCGCCAGCGCGATCGCGCCCGACCCCGTACCGATATCGATCGCGATGCCACCGGGCGTTCCGGCAGCGACCCGCAGCGCCTCCTCGACCACGATCTCGGTTTCCGGTCGGGGAATCAGCACGCGCCGATCTACCGACAGTACCAGATGGCGAAAACCGATGCGTCCCACGCAGTAAGCGAGCGGTTCGCCCAACACGCGCCGCCCGGCGGCACCGCGAAGCTGCTGCAGCTGCTCCAACGGCAACGCGTCGCCACGCGCAACACGCCGCACAATGTCACCGGGCGCCACATCGAGCACGCCCGCCGCAAGCAATCCCGCTTCGCGCGCGGCGTCCGATCGCACGTCTGCTTCGAGTCTCGACGCCGCGGCGATCTGCACCGTGATCTCCTGGAGTGCCGTCTTGAGTGACAGCGAATCTACCGCGACGGCCGCCACGTACCCGGTCGGCTCATCCGGCACTGAGACTCTCTTCAGCGTTTGCCAGGGCGAGCGCATCGAGAAACTCAGCAAGATCGCCGTTCATCACGGCGTCGATGTTGTACAGCGTCACGCCCACGCGGTGATCGGTGACGCGCCCCTGCGGGAAGTTGTAGGTGCGAATCTTCGCCGAGCGATCGCCGGTAGAGACCTGCGATTTGCGCATGCGTGAACGCTCCGCTTCTTGCTCCGACAGTCGCAGGTCGAGCAATCGCGCCCGCAACACCTGCATCGCCTTGATCTTGTTCTGCAGCTGCGACTTCTGATCCTGCTGCGACACCACGATGCCACTCGGAATGTGCGTGATACGTACGGCCGAGTCGGTGGTGTTCACGCTCTGTCCACCTGGGCCCGATGAACGAAAGACGTCGATGCGCAGATCCTTGTCTTCGATCTTGAGATCGAGTTCCTCTGCTTCCGGCAACACCGCGACGGTGGCAGCGGAGGTGTGAATGCGACCCTGTGTTTCGGTCGCGGGCACACGTTGCACACGATGCACGCCCGATTCCCAGCGCAGCACACCGAACACACCGTCGCCGGAGACTTTGAAGACCGATTCCTTGATGCCGCCGAGGCTGCCCTCGGAGTAGGAAATTGGCTCGATCTTCCAGCCGCGGCGCTCGATGAAGCGCGAGTACATACGGGCAAGATCGCCGGCGAAGAGCCCCGCTTCATCGCCACCTGTGCCAGCACGGATTTCCACGATGGCAGGACGATCGTCGAGCGGGTCGCGCGGAATAAGGAGCGGCATCAACTCCTTCTCCAGGGTCACGCACTCGGATTCGAGTCGTTCAACCTCCGCTTTGGCTTCCGCGGCGAAATCCTCATCGTCGCCCGCAGCAAGTTCCTTGGCTTCGGCCAGTTCCTGCTCTGCCTTTTGCAGTCGGTTTGCTTTGGCAACCACCTGGGCGAGCCGATGGTGTTCACGACCAAGATCGGCGAGTCGCGGAGCATCCTTCGTCGTCTCAGGATCTGCCAGCAACTGCTCCACCTCTGTGGCGCGTGTAAGCGCCTCGGCCATTCGGTCGCGAAGGTGGTTCAACATGTCATCGGGGAATTTCGGTGATACTGGTCACTGCGGGCACGTGACCTGCGTCGATAGGATAATCGCGGGTCGGAAATCACTGACCGCTGCCGCGGACCTGTAGGCCTGTACCGGGTATCACCGAAAGATAACCGAGACAGACCAGCACAGGGACCGGGACGCGGGTGGCTGACCGCAAGCTCGCTTGCCCCCTACTTCCAACGTACCTTCTGGGTGTCTGGCCTCAACCGGACACCCGCCGACCCGAGGGACCTATGGTGACATTCGGCACTCCCCCTCTCCGCTTCACGCCCCCGACGATGAGCGTGTCGCTCGACCGTATCACTGATTTTCTTCAGACGGTTCCGCTCTTCCGTGAGCTGGACCGACCCTCGGTGCGCGGCTTCGCGGAGTTAACGCGAGAGCAGCGCTTCGCGAAGAATTCGATGATCGTGACCGAAGGCGACGCGGGTGATGCGCTCTTCGTGGTGCGCGCTGGTGAAGTGAAGGTGGTGCTTGTTGGTGATGATGGCCGCGAAGTGATTCTCAACGTGCTCACGGTGGGTGATCACTTCGGCGAACTCGCCCTGATCGATGGTCGTCCGCGCTCGGCGCATGTTGTGGCCACGCAGCCGTCCATTCTGCTTGTGCTCCGCCGCGCAGATTTCCGTCGTCAGGTGGAAACCAATCCGCAGGTCGCGTGGATGCTGATGGTGGAGCTTTCGCGTCGTTTGCGTCAGGCCGACGGCACGATTGGCAGCCTCGTGCTGCTCGATGTGCCGGGACGTGTCGCCAAGGTGTTGCTCGAACATGCAACGCCGGGTGAGCCAGCCACACTGGTCAAGCAGCTCACGCACCAAACGATCGCGCACATGATCGGCGCGAGCCGCGAAACGGTATCGCGTGCGATGGCCGAATTTCAGGAGAAGGGATTGATCTCGGTGCAACGACGCGTCGTGACGATCACCAATCGACAGGCGCTGGAAGCGCGCGCCCGTCCGAAACTCTGATGCCTGATTGACACCTATGGGGTTGACCCCGCGGGTCCGCATTCGTTTTTGGGGCACGCGGGGAACCTGCCCCTCGCCGGGCCCGCGCACGGTCCGTTACGGCGGCAACACGCCATGCGTGGAAGTCCGCGAAACGCTTGGCGCGGAAGACAGCCCGATCGTGGTGCTCGATGCCGGTTCGGGCATCCGACTCCTTGGGCAACATCTCATGCAGCAGGGTGAAGCCCAGCGCCCCGTGCACATGTTCCTGACCCACCGGCACAGCGATCATGTGCTGGGTCTCGCGCATTTCGCGCCACTCTTCGGGCGCGAGCGCGCGATTCAAATTTGTTGCGGCTCAGGCGATCCGGACTCCCTTCCGGAATTCGTGTCGTCACTGGTGGCGCCGCCGATGTTTCCGCATGTCGACGGCCTTATTCAGTCGATCGAAATTTGCGAGTGGCCAACTGGCGAGAAGATCGATGTGGGCGGCCTCGCTGTGACGCGTCATGAGGCGCGACATCCCGGTGACGCCGCCGTGCTGATGGTCAGCGATTCGGGTGGTCCATTGGTGGCGTACGCGCCCGACAATGAGCTGGGGTATGCAGAGACCGGCGCCGATGTCGCCACGTGGCGAGAGGGGCTGGTGTCGTTCCTGCGGGGCGTGCCGATGCTCATTCACGATGCGACCTATCTTGACGCCGAGTTGCCGAGCCACCGTGGGTGGGGACACTCCTCATCGACCGAGGCGGTGCGCTTTGCGCTCGAGTGCGAGGCGGAGACGCTGGTGCTGTTCCACCATCATCCGGACCGAGATGACGACGCGGTGGAACGGGCGGTCGAGAAGGCCCGCGAGCAGGTTTTGACGGCGGGGGGGCAGCTGCGGGTCATTGCCGCGTGGGAGGGGCTGGGCGTGGGGCTCTAGGGATCGGTAAGGTTTGCGGCTCCCCAGACAATGTTGTGTACTTCAATGCGAGACTATGACGCTGCCTTCTCTGACTGAGCGTGCTTTACCCACCTTCGACCTTGCGGCGCTGCGCGCCGGCGAGGGGGAGGCGCTGGCGGCGTGCTATTACGCGCATGCGGCGCGGCTGCTCAATGTATTGGAGCGATTCACCAACTCACGTGCGGACGCGGAAGACGTCGTGCACGATGTGTTTGTGAAGCTCCCGGAGCTCGTGCGGAAGTACGACGAGCGCGGACAGTTCAGCGGATGGATCACGCGATTGACGATTCGCGCGGCACTCATGCGGAGTCGTCGTGAAGGACGGATGCTCATGCTCGACGAGGCGCGTGAGGTCTCAGTGGAGCCGACCGAGCGCGATGTGGTCGCGCTGCACACGGCGCACGATGCCGTGGCCGCCTTGCCGGAAGCGATGCGACACGTACTGGTGCTGCGGGTCATGCTCGACCTGCCGCACGCGGAGATAGCCACGATGCTGGGCATCAGTGTGGGGACGTCGGAAGTGCGCCTGCATCGCGCGATCAAGCAGTTGCGCGCGAGCGTCGGGAGCGATTCATGAATCCCATGGACTCTCAGGAACAGCTGCTGCCGGAGGATCTGCAGGAGATCGAGCGCATGCTCCGGGCGGCGCCACCGCCCGCTCCGCCAGCACTGTTCGAGCGCATCACCGCGTCACGCGAGATCGCTGTGGTCGTTGAGCGAATGCTCCTCACCGACGACCCCTTCGCGAAACGCAGCCAGCAGTACCGCACGCTCATCAGCATCGCCGCGTCGGCGCTGCTGATGGTCGGCGCATTTGGCGTGTGGCGGTATGTGGACTCGCGCACGCCGTCGCGGGCGAACGTGTCCAAGACGCCGCGGGTGGCGGCGGCGAATCAGGTGGCGCGGTTGCCGAGGGTGAGCGCGACTACCGGTGCCAATGAACCGCTATCGCGGTTGTTGATTCCATGGCCCGCCACAGCAGGCGCTCAGCTGCCGTCGACAGCGGACCGCCGCTTTCCGCAGCGGGCAATGCTGGTTGCTCAGACCACCAATACTCTGAGTGAGGAGCGATTCACCCTCAAGCGACTGGTTACCGACTCCAAGGGAAACAAGATCAGTCAATCGTTTGTCGATTGGCAGATCGAGCGACACATCGCGGAGCGCAACGCTCCCTACTGGTGGTCGATCTCACGTCGAATGGCGGACTCCACGGGCGAAGCCACTGAGGTCGACTCACTGCTTTTCGCATTCTATCCAGAGCTGGCCCAGCGTCGATTGCATCGGGGTGATTACGACCGATATTTCCACTTCGATCCACGTCACCGTACTGTCTTTGTCGCCGACTCGGCATTGTTGCTTCGATACGCCTACGACAGTGACTATGCACATCGCGAACGCCTGTGGACCGAGGTGCCCAATACCTCAACACGCCGGCTCAACGGGCGACACACGTTAGTTGTATCCGAGGCGCACCTGGCGATGCTTCTTCGCGGTGTGGCGCTCCATGTTGGCTGGGAAGCAACGGTCGCCGTTCCATCTGCGCTCGACTATATCGCTCCCCGCTATGACGCGGACGTGATGGGGCTCAAGATCACCGGGATCGACACGATTCAAGCGCGGCTCGGACCGGTATCGACGTTCCGCATGGAGTTGAACTACGGCAACAAACAGGACATCTGGTGGCTCGACAGCAAGACGAACGCGTTCGTAGCCAGCGTACGTCCGCTCGGCAATCGCTTGTGGGAGCATACCACGGTTGAAGCGCTCGAGCGTCCAGTACGCACGCGCGCCGGCACAAGCACGCGGCAGTGAATCCGCAGTCCCCACTGCACGCGCCGTTCAGGTAGCGTCGTCCAGTTGACGCGATTCAGCTTGCGTCGTTTAGTTCGCGTGGCACTGCAGTTCGCCAAATCCTCCGCCGCCGGGCGTCTCGATCGTCAGCACATCTCCCGGCGCCATCGGAATCCGCGTCTTCGCCGGCAACGGCTCCCCGTTGAGCGAGTTCCGCCCCGACGCACCATCGCCACCGCCGTTGGCTCCTGGCGGTGCCATGGTGCGTCGTTCTGTGAGCAGCGTGGCCGTGCACGGCACCAGCGCCTGATAGCGACGCACTACACCGTCGCCGCCGCGGTGCATGCCGGCGCCACCGGTGCCGCGACGCACGCTGTACTCGGTGATGCGGAGCGGATACGCACGCTCGAGACTTTCCACCGGCGTGTTGCGCGTGTTGCTCATGCCAACATGTACGGCATCGGGACCCGGGCCCCGTGCACTCGCTCCCTGACCGCCGCCAAGCGTTTCGTAGAAGCTCCATCCGGGCGCACCAAGCGTGACGTTGTTCATCGTCCCCTGCCCGGCCGCCGGAATCACCAACTCGGAGTGCCCCGCGTTGCGCGCTGCGTCGGCCAACGCCGCGAACACCGTGTCGGTGATGCGATTCGAAAGCTCCACATTGCCCGCCGCCACAGCGCTGGGCCGCTTCGCGTTCGCGACGCAATCGTCGGGAATGATCATGTCGAGTGCACGCGCCACTCCGTCATTCACCGGCACATCGTCGTCGCAAAGCACTCGCAGCACGAAGACGGCCGCGGCACGCGCCACCGCCGGTGGCGCGTTCACATTGCCTCGGACCGCGCCGCTCGTTCCCGTCAGATCGAGATGCAACGTGCGGTTGGCAATCCGCGCATCCACCACCACCGGAATGCGTGCGTCTACGACACCATCACCCTCGAGCGCGTCAGTGGCCCGGCCATGCGCGCCTTCCAGCAACGCGAGACGCGCGCGCACACGACGCTCGGTGTAGTCGAGAAGCGCGTCGACCGCGGCGCCAAGTGTCGCCGCGCCCATGCGCGTGTACAACTGTTGCCACCCACGCGCGCCGGACGCACACGCTGCGCGCTGCGCCCGCAGGTCGCCTTCGCGCTCACCTGGCGTACGCACGTTCGCCAGCACGAGGCGCATCACGTCGTCATTGGGACCGTCGGCGGTTTCAAGACGCACCGGTGGTACGATGATTCCTTCCTGAAAGAGCTCGGTCGCACCGAATGGCATCGAGCCAGGGCTCATGCCACCCACGTCGGCGTGATGCGCACGCACGGCCGTGTAGCCAATGATCTCAGCGGCGTTGTCGGGGTGAGCAATCACTTCCACCATCGTCAGGTCGGGCAGGTGCGAACCACCAGCCGCCGGATCGTTGAGCAGGAACACATCCCCGGGGCGCACTCCCACCGCACGCACCGCGGCGACGCTTTCGGGCATCGCACCCAGATGCACCGGAATGTGCGCTGCCTGCGCAACCATGCGCCCGTCGGCGTCGAAGATCGCGCACGACGCATCACGACGCTCCCGAATGTTGGGCGAAATGCTGCTCCGCTCAAGCAATCCGCCCATCTCTTCGGCGAGCATCGCCACGCCCTGCGAGAATACGGTGAGTTCGAGGGCGTCGAAGTGATGTGTCTTGCTCATGTCGTTCCCTGAAAGCCGGCTTCGCGCAGCAGTCGCTGACACTGTTCCATCCACATCGCCTGCAGATCGCTCATCTTGGCGCCCTTGCCGCGATTGGGCGCCATCGACAACAAGCCCTGCGCCGACGGATGTGGAATCGCCCGACGCGTCAGCTCGGACATCGGGTGCGCCTCAAAGAACGCGTCCATCGTGTTCGCGGCGACTCTGCCCAGCGTCAGCACGCCCCTGAGGCCACGTGTGCGCAGTTCACCCAGGTCGCGGTGTAGTCGGGCAAAATTGTCATCGCCCGTGAGCTCGCGACGTGAGGGCGCGCGAAAGTGCTCGCCGTCATCGGTGGGGCAGCGATCGAACGCGTTCGTGAGCGCCACCCGATGCATTGCGGGAACAAGGTGATGCGCCGCGAATCGCGCCCCATCCCATGCGCCACTCCATACGGCCGACGCGAGCGTCGCCGCGCCGACGCCTTCGAGTGCGCGATACAAATGTTTGCCCGCCGCATCGCCAAAGAACGGATAGCCGCTCTTGTCGGCACCGCGGGGTCCGGGTGCCTCGCCGAGCACGAGCACATCGACCGAGCCATCCGCGGGCGCGAGCAATGGCACAGCGCGTCCAGCAATCACAGCTGCTCCATCATCCAGCCGCCCATCGCCAACGCGCGGGCCTGCCAGCCGGGAGCTACACGCATGGTCGCATCGGGGAGTCGCACGACGGCATCACCCGTCACCGAGCGTTCCATCGCGCGACCATCGTCGACATCGAACGGCAGTTCGCCGGCACGCTCAGGTCGCGCCAACTTCACCGGCCACGGCTCGCTGCTCAACGTGATGCGCGCGCTGATGAACTCGACCGGGCGATCGAGTGTGAAACCGGCGCGCGTGTGATGTCGCGAAACAAAGTGCGCCGCCACATCAGCAACCCGGTCGCCCGGCTTGACCGGTACATCGAGCTCATATCCCTGTCCGACGTAGCGCGCGCGCAGCCAGTAACGCGCGTCGAATCCCCGCTCACCGCGCGCGAGATCGGCCGCTGCTGATTCAAGCATCGACGCCAAAGCAGCGTCGCTCATCGCATCAGCAGCGGTCACGCAGCTCTGCAGCTTCTCGCGACGTTCCGGTGCCAACGCAAGTCCCAGCGCGCTCAGCACGCCCGCATGCGGCGGTACGATGACACTTCGCATGCCGAGTCGCTCGGCGAGTCCACACGCGTGCAGCGGTCCACCACCGCCAAAGGCGATCAGCGGAATGCCGCGAGGATCGATACCTCGCTCCACACTCACTCGTCGCAGCGCGCGCGCCATGGTGGCGTCGGCGGTTGCGATGATCGCTTCAGCCGCCCGCTCGATCGAAACGCCGAGCGGCTCCGCCACGCGTGCGACCGCTTCGCGCGCCAATTCACGACTGATCGTGACGCCACCAC
Organism: uncultured Gemmatimonadaceae bacterium; assembly: GCA_966112585.1. Lineage (GTDB taxonomy): Bacteria > Gemmatimonadota > Gemmatimonadetes > Gemmatimonadales > Gemmatimonadaceae > Gemmatimonas. The sequence goes on along the minus strand of CBHWDN010000004.1, from coordinate 196,179 downwards.
TCCACTCTCCCGCGGCAATGGTGCCGAGCACCACATGCGCGTCGGTCACGGTGGCTTGCACACCACCGCGACCGTACGCCGCTGGTCCTGGCACCGCACCAGCGCTCTCCGGACCGGCGCGCAACGCGCCGCCATCATCGAGCCACGCGAGACTCCCGCCACCGGCGGCAACGGCCTCCACCAACACACGTGGCAGCGCGATCGGAATGCCGGCGACTCCGCCACCACGCTCCACGAGTGGCTCACCATCGTCGATCAACCCAACGTCTGCGCTCGTACCGCCAATGTCGATCGTCAGTGCGCGCGGAATACCCAGCGCGCGTGCGATCGCAGCGGCGCCGGTGACGCCACCCGCAGGTCCGGAGAGCGCGAGCGCGGCTGCGTGCGTTGCAGCGTCTTCGCCGGACAGCGTACCACCCGCCGATGTCATCACACGCGGCGTGGGATATCCCGACTCCGCAAGACGTCCCGACAGGCTCGCGAGATAGCGCCGGACGCTCGGACGCGCGTACGCTTCGGCCACGGTGGTCGCCATACGCTCGTACTCGCGAATCTCGGGGAGTACTTCATGCGACGTGATTACGTCGGTGGCGAGTCCGCGCTCGGCGACGGTCTTGCGCATCGCGGCGGCGAGCTGCTGCTCGTGCACTGGCTCGCCGTAGGCGTGCAGCAACGTGATGGCGACCGTGTCGGGCTCGAGCGCGAGCACCGCATCGACCACCGCGCCCGCCGCATCGTCGGCGAGCGGCGTCAGCACGCCTTCGGGCACGATGCGTTCCGGAACCGCCACAATGCGTTGACGCGGAACCAGCGGCGCCGGGTGATGCAAGGTGAGGTCGTAGAGCCCTGCACGCTCCTGTCGGCGTAGCTCGAGCACATCGGTAAAGCCGGCCGTCGCGCAAGCCACCACCTTCGCGCCACGGCGTTCGAGCAACAGGTTGGTGACCACGGTCGTACCGTGCGCGATATGCGCAACGGTCACCGCTTCGATCTCTGACGCGTCGAGTGCATTCAGCACGCCCTGTGCCCGATCGGAGGGCACACTCAGCACCTTCGAGGTGGTGATCGTGCCGTCGTCGTGCAGCGCCGCCAGGTCGGTAAACGTCCCGCCGACATCAATGCCGATCGCGACGCGATGGGACACCGGCGCGTTCATGCGCGGCGCTTCCGCGCGACGATCCCCAAACCAATCGTGACCGGCGCCATGAACAGCCACACGACTTCGTTGTGCTGATGAAAAAGCGCGGGAATGTGTTGCGCAATCATGCCAACCGCCGCGATCAGCGCACAGAGCATGGCGAGCGCACGCGCGGCGCGGCCGGCCCGTGTGTCGCGTGCGCGCGCCCACCACACGAGTCCGGTGAGCAGCAGCAGCGGCTGCACCTGGAAGAGCGTGAGATTGCTCCCCATGTATGGCTCGTGCTTGGTGACAGTTGCCGCGAGCAGCAACGCGAGGCCGAGTAGGCCGGATACGACGTACCACACCGTCCCGAACACCGTGATCACCGGGACGCCGCCACCGGCGCGAGCGAAGAGCAACAGCGCTCCGAAGAGCAGCATCCCGAGCGCGAACCCGATCCACTGACGCCCAGAGGGTGGCGCGGACATCAACGGCGCACGTGTCTGCGCGGCAAAGAGAACCGAATCGCTTTCCACCAACTTCGTGCCGTTGACGGAGACCTGCGCGATATCGTCGGCCAGACGCTGCGGCAGAAACGCCGATTGCCACTTCGTCAGATGTTTGTCGGCATTCTGCCCGAGTGCGATTTCGATCCCGGCGTAGATCGGCAGGTTGTCGCCGGTGATCCGCGCCGTTTCACCGCGCCAGGTGAAATGCGTTTCCGCGGTGTCGAGCACTGGCTTGAGTGCACCGCCAATGGCCCAGTTGATCGCGTCACGCACGCGCGTGGAACAATTGTCGTTGTAGTAGTCGTAGCGGTAGTACTTGTTCTCTTCGCGCATATTCCACAACAGCAAATCCTGCAGGGCGCCTTTCTGCATCGGCGTCAGCGCGAGGAGTTGCTTGCGAATCGAACGGTTCTGTCCTTGATACGCGGCGTTGAACTGTCTGGTGTTGTAGCCTTCCATCCAATAGCGTGTGTCGCCGGTGAGGAAGCGCCAGAGAAACGTCTGCAGCGGGTTGAATGCGAACATTCCCCAGTTGAAGACCGCGTCCTGTCCCGTAGCCGGGTCGAACATGCCAATTGCAATGTGCCCGAACCGCTCGAACACCTCGTCACCCGGCCCGTAGGTGTAGATCGACATTTGCAGCGAAGCCCCGCGCACCGCGCGCGCGCTATCGAGCGATGCCGACACACCTGGCGCGGGCGGCATCGGTGTTTGCGCGACATTGTCGGGCAGCGCCTGCGCGGCGACGCTCCGCACCATGCCGAACGTCGCCAGACACAACGCCAACAGAAACGACCGCATCAGAACCGAATCTCTTTCCCGTCGTCCGCGGCCTTGTAGATCGCTTCCACTACGCGCTGTAGCTGCACCTGATCGGTCGGCGCGTCGTACTCCACCGTACCGCTGATCATCGCCAGGAAGTGCGCGAGCTCCGCGCGATAGCTCTGCTGAAACGCGCTTTCACGCGACGCGGCGCCGGTTGGCGACACGTCAATCGCGCGACCATTCAAGTCCTTGATCACGCGCAGCGGCGACAGGCGCGCCGAGCCACGCGTCGCGTGGACTTCGAACCACCAGCGGTCTTCGTCGTTCACGTACGCACTCGACACATCGATGTTCACAATGAGCCCGTTCGCACACTCGAGGAAGATCTGCATCGCGTCTTCCACCGAGCCCGCACCGCGCGCGCGACGCATGCTCGACACCACGCGCACCGGCTCCGGCTCACCGGTCAGCCACATGGCAAGGTCCATGAGCGGGAAGCCGTGCTCGAGGAACACACCGCCGCCCGATTCAGCACGTCGCGTACGCCAGCCGTCAGCGTTCTTGCGCACATGGAGCGAACCGGCCCGAATGCTGGTGACCTGACCAAGTTCACCATTGCGGATGAACTGCCCAAGAGCCTGCACGTCAGTGCGGAAGCGATGGTTGTGGCCAACCGCCAATACGCGTCCGCTTTTTTCGGCCGCGGTCAGGCACCGCTCGGTCCCGCGCGCCGACAGCGACAACGGCCGCTCGCAGAGCACATGCAGCTTTTTGCGCAACGCACTCAGCACATGTGGCTCATGCAGGTGATTCGGCGTCGCGATCACCACCGCATCAAGTTCATCGCTGTCGAGCAGCTCCTCGAAGTCGGTGAAGATGTCGGGTACACCAAAGCGATCAGCCAGCGCACGCGCCTTGGCCGCATCGTTGTCGCACAGCGCGACCAGCTTCGCCCCGCGCATCTTCGCGAGGACGGGAATGTGTGTCAGTTGGGCGATGGCACCCGTACCGACGACGGCAATGCGCACGTCGTCTTTCATGCAGGCCTCCGGGGAGAATCAGGTCAGTCGGCGATGCCGACGACAGTCCCCGGATAGTAGTGGCGCAGGATCGAGCGAGCATCGGCGCCGGCACGCGCACGACCGATTGCCCCCCACTGACACATCCCCACTCCGTGACCGTTGCCGACACCGCGCAGAGTGAGACCCGTGAGGGCACCACGACTGCGCGTCTCGCGCTCGACGGAAAAATACGTGCTGGGCAGCATCGCGCCACGCGCATCACGCAGGACGTAGCGAATGTCCCGAGCCGTTACCGCGATATCGCCGCGATCGGTCGCGATGACCATGGCGGCGGCCCGGCCGCTCGGCGTGCGATCGGGGACGCGGACACCGGTCACCGTCACCGCGCGCGGGTCTCGGGAGCCGTTCGCCTGGAGGGCACGACGGGCCGCCTCCGTGAGCAGGCCGGCATCGAATTCGGCGGTCCACGTGTTCCGCGGTGAGATGTCGCAGTACGGTTTGCCGGTGCGTGGATCGGTGTCGTCTTCCGGATGGAGGTACGGCTCCTCCTTCGCGTCCCGCCACGCTTCGCGCGGACCGGCGGTCTTTCCACCGCACGACGAGAAGTACGGCGCATCGACCAACAGGCCGCCGAACCGAATGACCAGCCCCTCCGTGGCCTCCACCGCAGCATCGACGACCGGGTGTTCGGCATCGACGCCGCCATACACCTGGCTGGTGACGCCGGCGGTCACATGCCAGCCGGTGGCGGGCGCCGGTGCGTCGCCCGACGGTACGCGGATATACGTGTAGCTGCGCGCCGCGATGGCCTGCGCTTCGAGCGCCGCACGATCAATCGGGTTGCGCGTTCCCAGCTCGAGTGGCACCACACCACGCAGGTAGTCTTCAACCGGCAATCGATTCACCACCAGAATGCCGGTGTCGGTAGGCGTAAAGATCAACTCGCCGCGATAGCGCTTGCCATTGAAGCGCAGGACGGCGTTGTCGTCGGTCGTGCGCGCCACAAACGGCCCCGGACGCCAGGGCGTCGCGTCGTCGCCTTCGCCTGCAATACGAAGCGACGCACCGCGCTGCTCCACGCGCCACGGCTCGCCGCCGGCGCCGCGCACGAACGAGGCACGTCCACCGTCTTCGTCGATCTTCCACTTGCCATTCGATGTGACCGCGGCGGTGTTCACGCGCCCATCGAGCGCGACGTACACTATGCGGTCGCGCGCAAGGCGGCCGCTCGCCTCGCCGCGCACTGGTGCCGTGCGCACCGGTGTCGGCGTGGGATTGCCATCAGCTATCGGCGTCAGCGCCGGCGCGCACGCCCACGACGCCACGGCGACCAGCGCGAGCGCACCAAATAGTCCCGGCATCACGTGGCGTTGCCATGTGCGACTCGGTGAGTGGTGCGTCATCGCGCCTTCACGCTATTCGCGCTCCGCCACGGCCGCGCCCAGCGCGTCGTCGAGTCGCGTGAGCGTCTCGCCGATCTCGTTGTTGCCATGCGCCGACGACATGAAGGCTGCTTCGAACGCACTCGGCGCGAGATTCACGCCGCGACGACGCGCGGCGTGGAAGAACCGCTTGAAGAGCGCGACATCGCTTTGCTTGGCGTCGTCGTAGGTGCGCACGACGCCATCGCGAAAGAAGAAACCCCACATCGAGCCCGCATGACTCGCTGCGAAGGGGACACCATGTCGCTTGGCGATATCGCGAAGCCCTTGGACAAGATTCGCCGTCTGCGCGGTGATGCCATCGTGCACTTCACGCGTGAGCGCACGCAGCGTGGCAATGCCACCGGCCATGGCCAACGGATTCCCCGACAACGTGCCGGCCTGATACACGCTTCCTGTGGGCGCGATGTGCTCCATGAACTCGCGCTTTCCGCCGTATGCAGCCACCGGCAGCCCACCACCGATCACCTTACCAAGGGCGGTGAGATCGGGGAGGACATCAAAGCGCTCGCGAGCGCCGCCGAAAGCGATGCGGAAGCCGGTCATGACTTCGTCAAAGACGAGCAAGGCGCCGGTTTCGTCAGCGATTTTGCGCAACCCGGGAATGAACTCGCGGGTCGGTTCGATAAACCCGCTGTTGCCCACGATCGGCTCGAGCATGATCGCCGCCAGCGGCACCTCGCGCGCGATCCTCGCCACCGCTTCCAAGTCGTTGTACGGACAGGTGATTGTCAGCTGTGCCAACGCTGCCGGTACGCCCGGCGAATCGGGTAAGCCGAGGGTAGCCACACCGCTGCCAGCCTTCACCAGAAAGGCATCGGCGTGCCCGTGATAGCACCCTTCAAACTTGAGGATGTGTTCCCGCTTGGTGATGGCGCGCGCCAAGCGCGCGATCGACATCGTCGCTTCGGTACCGCTGCTCGTGAAGCGCACCATTTCGAGATGCGGCATGCGCGCGGCGATCAGATCCGCGAGCTCCACCTCGCGCTCGGTGGGCATGCCAAAGCTCGTGCCGAGCTGCATGACACGACCGACCTCCTCGAGCACGACGTCGGGCGCGTGACCGAGTACGAGCGGCCCCCACGAGAGCACGTAGTCGATGTACTCGTTGCCATCGACATCCCACACGCGCGCGCCCTTCCCTCGTGCCGCGACGATGGGATCGCCACCGACGCCGCGAAAGGCACGCACCGGTGAATTGACACCACCCGGAAAACGGGTGCGCGAGCGTGCCATGATCTCGCTGGAACGCGACGTGTTCATCGACCGAAACTCCCAACCGAAGAAATGTCCGACACCAAAGGCAACGTTCGCCCTGCGCGCGGCGCGACGGCTGCAGTCGGTACGTCTGCGACACCAGTGAGCGTCGCCATGAAATCGTAGTCGTCCACGACATCCTCAATGCGGACGTCGACGAACGCACCAGGCACGATCCGTGAAGCGGAGAGTGCCGTCGGCACGTTCACCTGCACGAGTCCATCGATATCATCTGCCTGCCACGGCGCGCGGGCCATCCACGACCCAGCCGTTTCGCCAACACGCTCGACGAGCACCCGCGCCTCGCGACCGAGGAAGCGCTCATAGCGCTCAGCGGTAATGCGGCGCTGCAATTCTTCAATGTGCGCCTTGCGCTCCTGCTTGATGCTTTCGGCGACATCATCGTCCATCGCAAAGGCGCGGGTGCCTTCCTGCGGCGAGTACGTGAACACGCCGACGCGATCGAATTGCAGCTCCTCGAGGAAGTCACACAGCTCGAGGAAATCACCTTCCGTTTCGCCGGGGAAGCCTACGATCACGCTCGTGCGAACGGCGAGATCGGGCACGATATCCCGATAGAGCGCGAGTCGCTCCCGAATGGTCTTCTGTCGCTCGGGGCGACGCATGCGCGCGAGTACCGCATCGCTGCCGTGCTGCATGGGCGTGTCGAGATAACGCACAATGCGCGGGTTGGCCGCAATGACCTCGAGCAATCGCGGCGTGATGCCGGTGCTGTACAGGTACATGTTGCGGATCCACGGAATACTCGTTTCACGCACCAGCGCCTCGAGCAGCTCGGGGAGCCCGTTGCCATCCCGGCGATCACGGCCGTAATGCGCGAGATCCTGCGCGACGAGATTCACTTCACGCGCGCCCTGCACTTCCAGCAGCTGCGCTTCGCGCACCAGGTCATCGACGGCGAAACTGCGATGCTTGCCCCGCATGAGCGGAATCGCGCAGAAGGCGCAGCCGTGATCACACCCTTCGGAAATCTTGAGGTAGCGCACATGCGCCAGCTCACCACCGAAGAGTCGTACCCCCGGATGCTCCACGAGCGATCCTCCAAGCAACCCGCGCTCGACCAACTCGGGCACGAGTCGATCGGTTTCGCTATTGCCGAGGAACACATCGACTTCGGGTAGCGCGTCGACGAGCTCGCTCTTGTGGCGCTCCACCATGCAGCCGATCGCGAATACGGCTTGCACACGCCCCTCATCCTTGAGGCGGGCGGCATCAACTATCGCTTCGATCGATTCGGCCTTGGCCGCGTCGATGAACCCACAGGTGTTCACCAACACAACATCGGCGTCGCGCAGATCCTGAACCGGCTCGGCGCCATGCGCGACGAGGTCGGCCAGATAGCGCTCGGAGTCGACGGTGTTCTTGTCACATCCCAGCGTGACCAGGCCGAACTTGAGACTCATTCGCTGTTACCGGTAGTTCCCGAACTGAAGCTCGACGCCATAGTCGCCCTGGCGGAGCAATGCGATCGCATCCTGCAGCGCGTCCTTGTCCGGACTTTGCACACGCACCTGCTCACCCTGAATGCTCGCGGTAACCTTCTTGAGTTTCGCATCGCGAATGGCGCTGCTCACCTTCTTCGCCGTCTCGCTGTCGAGCGCCATCTTGAGCTTCACTTCGGAGCGCAGGATGTCGTGGCTGCCGGACTTGGGATCGGTGAACTCGAGATTCTTCACCGAGATGCCGCGCTTGATGAGCTTCCCGCGCAACACGTCCTTGAGGGCGTCGTGTCGCATTTCGCCTTCCGCCTCGAGCTTGATGAGGTTATCGGTGCGCGAAAAATCGATCAGGACGTGCGACCCTTTGAAATCGAAGCGCTGGGTGACTTCCTTTTGCGCCTGATTGACGGCGTTGTCGACCTCCTGGAGGTCGCAGCCGGTGGTGACGTCGAATGAATAGTTGCTGGCCATGCCTGAAAACTACTCAGGCACGGCTCACCGGTCATCCGATGGTGGGTCTTCCGGCGCGATCAGCCCAGGAAGCTTTCGAGCGCCTTGGAACGCGAGACGTGACGGAGTCGTGAGAGCGCCTTTTCCTTGATCTGACGCACCCGCTCACGGGTGATCCCCAGCAGCGACCCGATTTCCTCGAGCGTCATCGGTTCGGCGCCGTCGATGCCGAAATAGAGACGCAGAATGCGCGACTCGCGCTCCTTGAGGCTCCCCAGCGACTCCTCGATCGCCTCAGTGAGCGCCTTTTCGAAGGTCTGCTCGTCGGGCGTCGCGTGGTTCGTGTCGGGGAGGTAGTCGAGCAGGCGGTTGTCTTCGCCGGGCGTCAGCGGCGCATCAAGCGAGAGATGCACCTGCGAAATGGACATCGTCTTGGCGACTTCTTCCTCGGTGATGTCCATGCCGTCGGCGATTTCCGCGTGCGTCGCCTCGCGACCGAGTTCCTGCAGCAGCGCGTTCGCGCGCTTGCCAATGCGATGAAGCGTGCCCGCGCGATTGAGCGGCACACGCACAATGCGCGACTGCTCGGCCAGCGCCTGCAGAATGGCCTGACGAATCCACCACACCGCGTACGAGATGAACTTGATCCCCTTCGTCTCGTCGAACTTGTGGGCGGCGCGGATCAAGCCAAGGTTGCCCTCATTGATCAGGTCGGACAATGACACGCCCTGATTCTGATACTTCTTCGCGACACTGACGACGAATCGCAGATTCGATCGGACCAGTTTGTCGAGTGCGTCCTGATCGCCTACCCGGATGCGTCGGGCAAGTTCGGCCTCCTCTTCGCGGGAGATCAGCGGATACGCACTGATGTCGCGCAGGTACTGATCGAGCGAGCCTTCCTCGAACGACGCCTTCTTTTTGGGCGGAGTGACAGCCATTGCGCGGTGTGACTCGATGCTGAGGGCCTGCGATCCACCGCGCGGGAGGGAGTGCGCGGAGTCGAGCAAGGATGAAGGGTGATCTAGTCCACCCTCGTTCGTCAACGCCCATCCGCGCGAACGTGTTGCGGTGCGGCATTTCTTATCGTGAAACCGTTCTCGCGAACTATTTCACCGCCGTGCCAATTCGTGCCCAGCGCATGTGATCCCAACCGGGAATCACTGACGTCGAATCGGGTGTAACGCTGAAATACACGCGCCACGCCGCGCCGATGAGGAGCGATTCGGGCACAAAGCCCCAGTAGCGGCTATCGAGAGAGTTGTCCCGATGATCGCCGAGCACAAAGAAGTGTCGCGGCGGCACCACAACCGGCCCCCACGTGTCGCGTGCATCATTCCCCGGTGGCGTCGTGCGAAAGACCCACGGCTCGTTCACCCGTGTGCCGTTGCGTTCGAGCTGCCCATCGTGCATCGCGAGTGTGTCGCCCGACACACCCACAATGCGTTTGACGAACGGCTTCGATTCGTCCACCGGCCAGGAAAAGACGATCACGTCGTCCACCTGCGGCGTGCGCACGCCGGGCAATCGGCGATCAGTGAACGGCAGCGCGGCACCGTAGCGCAGTTTGTTCACCAACAGGAAGTCACCGGCCAGCAGCGACTTCTCCATGCTCGCACTCGGGATGCGATATGCTTCCATCACGAATGTGCGCAGGACGAGAAACACGACCAGCGCCGCCAGCAGCACGTTTCGCCAACCGCGAAGCCCCTGCCAACGCGCGCCGTCGGCGCGACTGCCGCGCTGCGGCCCGCGTTCGTTCGTGCGTCGTCGCCCAAGACGACTGCGGCCGCGATTCGCGGCCCGCAGTGCCTCTGCTCGCCGATCCGGTCCCACCGGCGGCATCACGTTCTACGACGACCGACTAGTAGTTGTCAATCTGGGCACGCTGCAGCGCGCCCGAGTAGTCGATGTATCCGACCTTCGTCTCCGAATAGAACTCGTAGACTTCCCACCCGCCCTCGCGGTGGCCGTTGCCGGTTTCCTTGACGCCGCCAAATGGCAGGTGCGCCTCGGCACCAATCGTGGGCGCGTTCACATACGTGATGCCATTGTCGAGTTCCTGCAGCGCGCGGAAGGACACGTTCACATCACGCGTGTAGATGCTGCTCGACAGGCCATAGCGCACGCCGTTGTTCACGGCGAACGCCTCGTCAACCGTTTCAACCTTGATGACCGACAGCACGGGGCCGAAGATCTCCTCCTGATCGAGACGCGATCCGGCGGTGACGCCGGTAAAAATCGTGGGCTGGAAAAAGAAGCCCTTGTCGAGCGCTCCTCCGGTCGCACGCGCACCGCCACAGACGAGCGTGGCACCCTGCGCCTTTCCGATCTCGATGTATCGCTCGACCTTTTCGCGTGACGCCTCGTGCACGAGCGGGCCAACGTCGGTTCCAGCCGTACGGCCATCGCCGAGTTTGAGGGCACGTGCACGGGCTTCGAGACGCGTCACGAATTCATCGTGAATGCCCGACTGCAAGATCAGTCGGCTGGTTGCCGTGCAACGTTGACCGGTCGTGCCGAAGGCGCCCCAGAGGACGCCATCGATCGCGAGATCGAGATCGGCGTCGTTGAGCACGATCTGCGCATTCTTGCCGCCCATCTCGAGCGACAGGCGCTTGTGCATCCGACCGCACGTTTCGCCAACGAGGCGACCCGTTTCGGTGCTGCCGGTGAACGAAATGACGGGAACCTCGGGATGTTCCACGAGGGCCTTGCCCACGACTTCGCCGTGGCCATGCACCAGCTGAATGACTTCCGGTGGCAAACCCGCTTCGAGCAACACCTCCACGAGTACCGTGGCCGTGTGCGGCACGTCTTCGGCGGGCTTCAAAATCACCGCATTGCCGCAGAGTAACGCCGGGAATCCCTTCCACGTGGGAATCGCCAACGGAAAGTTGAACGGCGTGATGAGTCCGCAAATACCAATCGGGCGACGCATGCTCATCGCCCACTTGTTGGCGAGCTCACTCGGCACCGTATGGCCGAACAGTCTCCGGCCTTCCGTCGCGGCGTAGTAGGCGGTGTCGATCCCTTCCTGCACATCGCCACGTGTTTCCGCGAGCGGCTTGCCCATCTCGCGCGTCATGATGTCCGCGAGTTCTTCCTTGCGTGACGCGAGCAGGTCGCCGACCCGTCGCAGCACATCGCCGCGCGCGGGTGCCGGGGTGCGCTTCCACTTGGCGAAGCCGCGCTTGGCGCTGGCAACGGCCGCTTCCACATCAGCGGCGCCGGAGGCGGGGAACTTGCCGATCAGATCATTCGTGTCGGCAGGATTGCGATTTTCGAAGTACTCACCGGTCGACGGGGCGACCCACTGCCCGCCGATGAAATTCTTGAACGTGGTCATCAGGGGAATTTAGACGGCGGCGTCCCCGAGGGCGCACCTGCCGGCACCCCAGCAGGCGCCGGAGTTGGTGACGTGCCTGGCGTGGGCGTGAACAATCCACCCTCCGTCGAACCGGCCGGGCAGCTCCAGCCGGCGGGACGTTCCACCGTCGGCACCGCGTAGCCAATGCGCGGCAGTACCTCGCGCGCACCCAGTCCGAGGCCCCAGACCGTCACCAGCAGCGACGCGATGTGCGCCCACCCCAGGCGATGCCTCCAGGTGCCGATCGCGCTCCAGAGCCCCAGCAACGACACCGCACCGGTGGCCGCCGTGACTCCGATAAGCGGCCCGCCACACTTGGCGGGCCACGGCCAAAACATCAATCCGGCGGCGGCCGCCACCGCGATGATGACCTTCACCCAGCTCACCCATTGCCGCGCCGGACGCGACGCCGCCGCCGGCGCCGCCATGGCCGCCGCCGGTGCGCCCTTTCCCGCCGGCAACGCCTTCGCCGCCGGTGCGCCCTTCGCAGGGACAGGCGCCGATGTCGCCATCAGCTGGTCATCGGAGATGCTCGCCAATTGCTTGTCGATCTTGGCGAGTTCGGCTTCCCAATTCCGGTCGGACATGTGGCGCTTGGCTAAAGGCTACGCGCGAAGCCCCGTCCTTACGACGGCGAGCTTTCCCGCGTCAAAGCATAACGCTCGATCTTCTTGTAGAGATTCGACCTCGGCATATCGAGCGCCCGAGCCGTTTCCGAAACGTTCCAGTCAAAGGCGCGGAGCTTGCCCAACAGGAATGCACGTTCGGCCGCCTGCTTGAACTCCTCGAACGTGCCGCATTCGAGCAGGCTCCCGAGCCCCGCCGGTTCGGCGGCCCGACGTCCGACGAGTCGCTCCACATCGCTCGCCTGAATCGTCGCGGCGTTGGCAAGAATGACCAGTCGCTCCACCGTGTTGCGCAGCTCGCGCACGTTGCCGGGCCACTCCAGTTCCGAGAGTCGCTTGAGCGCCTCTTCGGAGATGCCGCGCGCAGGCAACCCATCGCGCGCCGCAAACTGCTGAAGGAAGTGGACGACCAGCAACGGAATGTCTTCCCGACGTTCACGGAGCGGCGGCACCGTGATGGGCACGACGTTCAGGCGATAAAACAGGTCCTCGCGAAAACGTCCTTCCTTGATTTCGTCTTCGAGATTCTTGTTGGTGGCCGCGAGCACGCGCACATCCACCTGCACTGGCTTGCTGCCCCCGATGCGCGTCACGACGCCGTCCTGCAACACACGCAGCACCTTGGCCTGCGCGTTCGTGGACATGTCGCCGATTTCGTCGAGGAACAACGTGCCCCCATCGGCCTGTTCGAACTTGCCCGCCCGATCACTCACCGCGCCGGTGAACGAGCCCTTCATGTGACCAAAGAGTTCGCTTTCGATGAGCTCACTCGGAATCGCCGCACAATTCACCTCGACGAACGGCTTCTTGGTACGCGGTGAGCCGCGATGAATGGCGCGCGCGACCAGCTCCTTGCCGGTGCCGTTCTCGCCCGTGATCAGTACACGAGCAGGCGTCGACGCGACCTTTTCGATACGATCGACGAGCGCACCGATACCATAGCTGCGCCCCACGATCTCGTAGCGACTTTCGATGGTTTCGCGAAGACGCGCGTTCTCTTCCGTGAGCTGCCGATTGGTGAAGGCATTGCGCAGCAACACCAGGACACGATCGGTATCGAGCGGCTTCTCGAGAATGTCGTAGGCGCCCAGCTGCGTCGCTTCGACGGCCGTTTGAATCGTCGCGTGACCGCTGATCATCACCACGGTCGCGTTGGGATCGGCCTGACGGAGACGCTTGAGCACCTCGAGTCCGTCGAGCCCCGCCATCTTCACATCCAGAAAGACCAATTGCGGCCGGAAGGTGTCGTAGGTCGAAATCCCTTCCGCCCCGCCGCTCGCGGTCTTTACCTCGAATCCTTCGTATTCGAGAAGCTGTCCAAGCGCCTGACGAATACCGGGTTCGTCATCGATGACGAGAATGCGTCTGCTCATGGAGTCGATTTGGAAGTCGCGCCGACGGCGCGGTACAACGTCAGCGCGCCATTCACGACACGCGCATCACTGATGTAAGCTGGCAACGGCACCGGCAGCGCATCATCGTGCAGCTGTTGGGCCACCGCGTTCACGGCTGGTGAGTTGACACGCGCTGCAGCCCGACGCCGGATGGCGCTCACAAGTCCCGGAATCACGCGCGACGGCACATCAATCCCTTTTATGCGCAGTTCGCTGATGCGATACTCCGCGAGCCCAGGCCGCACCGGTTCGATGGGGCCAGCCAGAAACAACGTGTCGCGACCATCGAGTGCGGCACCAATCACCGCGCCGAACGCGCCTTCGCCAGCGAAGTCGCGCAGCGCGACATCGGCGCGCAGCAACAATAGGTCGCGATTGAAGGCGACTTCGACCGTCTGCGCGCTGGGCGGCAGCTGACGAAGCAACGGCGCCAACAACCCCGCCACCTGTGCGGCCGACAAGCTCACATAGGCGGGGCCGTTCGACTTCCGGAGCGCGGCAACGCGAGCGGCAAGTTCTGGTGTGGCGGTTCCGGTGGTGACGCGCACCCAGCCCACCGCGACAGCACGCGCCTTTCGCGCGGACTCGCGCCGCGCGGACTCCTCTTCGGCAATGCGACGGCCTTCGGGGCTGTCGAGTCGCTCACTGCCACGGGCCGCGACATCGGTGACCCGGTCGGCCGCGCCGCGCGCCGCGCGACCGAGCACCGACGGCAGTCGATCGCCATAGAGCCAATAGCCGACGCCAGCGCCCACAACGAGCACGGTGGCACAGCCAATTCGCGTAAGACAGCCCAAGAGGAGTGGGTTGGGGTGAGCGGGAGAAGCTACGGGGCGAGCGCGGCCAGCGGCAGGCGCGAGCGGCAGGCGCGAGCGGCGGGCGCGAGCGGCAGGCACCTGCGCCCGCATCTCTGATACCCGTGATTTCGAGCGGTGGTTGCGCGTCTGTGGGCCATGAGACTTGTGATTGTCGGCCTCGTCGCCCTGGCAGGCGTCGGCCTGTGGGCTGTTCGTGGAAAGGAGCGCGTACCATCCGGTTTCGGTCCGCTGGAGCTGGGGCAGCGCACGCATTGCCCTGTGGTGACCGGACGCTTCGACGTAGGCGAAGCCATCGTGCGCTGGGCAGTGGTCGATCGCGCGCTGCCCACGGACTCCACGCGCGGTCCGATCTCGGCGTTCTCGCTATCCGGGAATGCCGATCAGTCGCTCGAGCTGGTGGCGTGGTCTGACGGCACGGCGCGAGATACGGTGCGCCTGACTCGCGATCGCCAGTATCGTTGCAGCGAGGGGCGCATGGTGGTCGACCTGCCCGACGTGCTTCCGCCGGAGTTCCGTGATCCATCAATCGGGGCAGACGGTCGACTGACCCGTGCGAACCGACTGGCACTCGCGATCGGTGCCGACGGTGCGCTGACGGCAGACTTCGCGCGGATCAGCGAACACGGTGTCGCGGTCTGGTGCGGCGACGGGTGCAAGTATTTCCCCGTGCCGTTCTCGCGGATCTCGACGCATCAATGGACGCGCGTGTATCCCGTAAACGAGGACGGGTCAATTCCTGCACACGCGCAATCAGCGCGCGAAGCACATCGCAACGAGCAGCTGTCGGCGCAGGAACAGGCGCTCGAGAATGGTAAGCCGGTGCGCGAAGGCACAACGCTTCGCGACTTGCGCGCTCGCGCTATAGAGCGGGAGCGAGCGGTTGAACGGCGCTGAGTGTGGTGGCACTGCCCTGAACAGCTTTGGCGCCTGCGGCGCCGACAACGGACGAAGTAGGGGACAGCTTGCGAAAATCGTCGCTTGGCACCGCCCCACGAGTCTCTGCCGCCGCGACGATCATCGTTTGTTGTCCCCTATTTCGTTAGTTGTCGGCGCCGAAGGCGCCAAAGCCGTTTCCGTAGTCAACAGCGCGGATCCCGGCGCCGAATTGCCGTCATCCTGCACCGGCCTATATCGCAGCGACTCGGCGATATGCGCCGTACTCACGCCGTCCTCTCCCGCAAGATCGGCGATTGTGCGCGCCACACGCAGCACGCGATGATAGGATCGCGCCGATAGCATCAACCGGTTCGCGGCGCGTACGAGGAGCGCACGCGCATCGGGTGCGAGTTTGGCCGTTGGCGCGATCAGCCGGACCGGCGCTGACGCATTCGTGAAGGGTGTCGCGTGTCGCGCCGTACTCGCGTAGCGCGACGCCTGGCGAGCGCGCGCGTCGAGTACCCGCGCGCGTATCGTAGCGGATCGCTCACCAGCCGGTTGTTGCGCCAGCGATTCGGGCGGCACGCGTCGTACTGGAACGTGCAAATCGATGCGATCCGCCAGTGGCCCCGACAAGCGTGACCGGTGGCGCTCGAGTTCGACCAGCGAGCATCGGCACGGTTTGTCATCGCACCCTGCGTATCCGCAGGGACAGGGGTTGCTGGCGGCTACGAGCGAAAAGCGCGACGGAAAGCTCACCGCGCGCGCCGCGCGAGCCACGACGACTTGTCCGTCTTCGAGCGGTTGTCGTAAGGCTTCAAGCGTGTGTCGCGGAAAGAGTGACAACTCGTCGAGAAAGAGCACACCATGATGCGCGAGACTGACCTCGCCGGGGCGCGGCCAACCGCCGCCGCCAATGAGGCCGGCGGTGGAGATCGAGTGATGCGGTGCGCGGAAGGGACGGGCAAGCTGCGCAACGGAGGCATGCGCCGGACCGAGCACACCAGCGACCGAATGTATTGCCAGCACCTCGAGCGCTTCGTGCTCTTCGAGCGGTGGCAGAATGCCTGGCAGTCGTCGCGCGAGCATCGTCTTTCCGGCACCCGGCGGACCTACGAGCAAAATGTTATGCCCGCCGGCCGCCGCAATCTCCACCGCGCGAAGCGCACTCTCCTGCCCCACCACGTCAATCATGTCGGGGACATCGTCGAGCGCGAGCTCGCGCGCGATCGGCTTCAGATCCGGTTGCGCGTTCCCATCGCGCAGCGCACCCACAAGCTGCTCGAGCGTGCGTGGCGCCATGGCGCGTGCGTTCGGCACACGCAGCGCTTCGGCAAGGTTCTCCGGCGGAACGATGAGCAGAGCACCGCTGGTCGCCGCCACATGCCGCGCCACAGCCAGCACTCCGCGCACCGACCGGAGTTGTCCATCGAGTCCGAGTTCACCTATCGCGCAGACATTGGCCACACTCTCGACTGGGAGTTGGCCGCTCGCAGCGAGCAGTGCGAGTGCGATGGGGAGATCGAAGGCAGTGCCTGTTTTCGGCAGATCCCCAGGCGTCAGGGAGCAGATTACGCGTCGTGGTGGAACCGTATAGCCGGAGTTGGCCAACGCCGCGTGCACGCGGTCGCGGCTTTCCTTCACTGCCGTCGCTGCCAATCCGACGAGCGTCCATTGGGGTAGCCCATTGGCCACATGCACTTCAACAAGGACATCGATCGCATCGATGCCAAGGACGGCGGCAGAAGCAACGGCGGCAAGCATGGAGTCATGCTAGTGCCGCCGTTGTTTCCACGTGTCATCAAAGTGTTGCGCGCGGTATCGAAATAACGCGCCGCACACCGTCAGTTCATCGCCGCCTTGGTCCCCGTGCCAAGCGTGTGCTTCGAAATCCACTCGTACTCGCGCTTCATGCGGTCGAGCTGGTGGTAGTACTCGGTGAAGCCGTGCCCTTCACGCGGATAGAACACCAGCTCCACCGCCTTGCCGCGATCCTTGAGCGCGCGATAGAACTCCATGGGCTGACCGATCGGTACGCGCTCATCGCTGCCACCATGCAGAATCAGCAGCGGCGTCGTGACCTTGTCGCTGTAGGAAATACCCGAACGCTCGAGGTATTTCTTGATGGTCGGGTTGACGATCGAGCCGTCGTACTGCGGATCGCCAAAGAAGGTGTTGATGTAGCCCGGGATGTCCGTCGTGCCAGCCATCGACAACAAGCTTGGCAGCCCCGCGCCCATCATCGCCGCCTTGAAGCGGCCCGTCTGTGACACGACCCAGCTCGTCATGTAGCCGCCGTAGCTCCACCCTTCGAACGCCATGCGTGAGGAGTCGGCCACGCCACGCTTGATCAGCGCATCGACACCCGTCATGATGTCCTTGTAGTCGCCGCCGCCCCAGTCGCCGGTGTTGGCGTGCATCCACCACTCGCCGTAGCCCGTCGAGCCGCGCGGATTCGGATAGAACACCGCCCACCCGCGCGCCGCCCAGGTCTGTCCCGGATCGGTACCCAGCTTGAACGCCGCGGTGTGCGCGCCCGTCGGGCCGCCGTGCGCCGACACGATGAGCGGCACCTTCGCGCCTTCGCGATAACCCACCGGCAACAGCAGCACACCTTCCGCGTCCTTGCCGTCGAAGCTCTTCCAGGTGATCACCTGCGACGCGCCGATCGAACGCTCCGACAACCAGCTGTTCGTGTTGGTGATGCGCTTGGGTGAGGCCATCGACGCATCGGTCACGAACACTTCGGTCGGCCACTCGGCGCTGTTGAGCGCGACCGCGAACTTCGTTCCATCGGCGTTCGGCGAGATGCCACCCACCAGCATCTTCTGCGTGCGCTGCGTGTACTTCTTCGCCGCGACGTCGTAGCTGTAGAGCGACTGATAGACGCGGTCGCTCGCCGTAAACCAGAGTTCCTTACCGTTCGGCGACCAGCGCACCGCGCCAACGCTCACGTCGAACGTCGGCTGGAGATGACTCGTCATCGCCTTCGACGCCGCATCCATCGTGATGATGCGCGCGTTGCGAAGGGTGCGCGCCATGATGCCGTCTTTGTGCGGCGCGAATTCATGCGGCACGCTTGACCAGGCGAGCGTCTTGCCGTCGGGCGAGAAGGCCGGCGCCGTTTCGACATCGTGATTCGTGGTGAGCGGCGTCAGCTGCTTGCTCCCGATATCCACGAGATACGCGTCATGACGCTCGTCGCGAATGAGTGTCGTGGGGCTCGCGTAGAACGCCAACGACTTGCCATCCGGCGCCCAGCTCGGCACCGCACTCACGGTGAAGTTGCCACTCGTGACTTTGGTCGCCGCCCCCGTCGTGGCATCCACCACCCAGATGTGCGTCAGGCGGAAATCGCCTTCGTACACCTTGGGATCATCGCGGCGACGCAGCTTCGCTTCTGCCTCGCGCGAAAGTGAGTCCGTGGTGAGGATGGCGAACTTCGAGCCGTCCGGGCTCCAGACGTAGCCGCTCACACCATCACGAATCGTGGTCAGCTGACGCGCTTCGCCACCATCAGCCGGAAGCAGCCAGATTTGCGGCCGAGGGGCGTTGTCGCCGGTACCCGCACCGCGCGACGCGACGAACGCGATCGTCTTGCCGTCGGGGCTCCACGTCGGCTGGCTTTCACCGCGCTCACCAAAGGTCAGCTGGCGCGATGCGCCGCCCGCAGACGGCACGATGAACACATGCGACCGACGATCGTGCGTGTCGCCAAGTGCCGTGTCGCCGCGCGCGTTGGGATGTTCCCATGCGCTGACGGTGTAGAGCACGCGATTGCCATCGGGCGACATCGCGATGCCGCCGACGGCCTTGAGACGCATCACGTCGGATTCATCGAGGCCACGCGCCTGCGCGTGCGCAGCGGTTGACCAGAGGAGAGGCACGGCCGCTGCGATCAAGCGGGGCGTGCAGCGCGACAAACTGGACATGGGTGTGTCCTGGAGGAGGCGGGAGTTCGGCCGGTCGGCACCAGCGCTCGACGGACCAGCTCAGAAATATTGGCGCACTCACCTGTACGCGCGCGAGCCACGATCTGATGCGCCCGGGTTTCGATGGTCGGTTGTCTGCCGCGCACGCCCCCTTGCGCCAGACCGGCGTGTGTCATACACTGAACCACATGGTTCAGTTTAACTCTGCGCAGCTCGATACCGCTTTTGCCGCCCTCTCGGACCCGACCAGGCGAGGCATTCTCGAACGGCTCGGCCGGCGGGACGCGTCGATCACGGACTTGGCCGACACGTTCAGCATGACGCTCACCGGCATGAAGAAACATGTCGGCGTGCTGGAAGAGGCCGGGCTCGTGGTGACCGAAAAGGTTGGCCGGATCCGGACCTGCCGGCTGGGCGAGCGTCGCCTTGATGAAGAGGCGGGCTGGATCGAGAGCTATCGACGGCTCTGGAGCGCGCGCTTCGACGCACTGGACGACGTTGTTGAGGAACTGAAGCGAAAGAAGCATTCCGACACTACACACCACGAAGCGTGAGGCTCATCCCATGACCAACACCATGAACAACGCCATCAAGCACGCCACGACGGTTGAGCGAACGTCCGACCGCGAGATCGTGGTCCGTCGCACCTTCAACGCGCCAGCCAATCTGGTCTTCGAAACGTGGAGTTCGCCCGAGCTGTTCATGCGCTGGTGGACGCCCAAATCATTCGGCATCACTTTCGTGTCGTGCGAGATCGACCTGCGCACTGGTGGTGGCTATCACTTCGTGTTCAGCCACCCGAGCGTTGAGCAGCCCATGGCGTTCTTCGGCAAGTATGTCGAAGTGCAGCCAAACCGGCTTATCGTGTGGACGAATGAGGAGGAGGCGAGCGGACCGGTCTCCACTGTGACGCTCGAAGAACAGAACGGGAAGACGCTCCTCCTGCTGTCCGAGCTCTATCCGTCGAAGGAAGCGCTCGATGAGGCGCTGGCGACTGGAAGCTCAGGCACGGCCGGTGCGCCGGATCAGTTCACACTGCTGGACGAAGTGCTGGAAACCATCAGCTGAGCATGACGGCGCGGCAAGCATACGTTTGCCGCGCCGTATGCCACCGTCGAAACAGCAGCCGGTTATGGCGTGCGATGCGCGCGGGTCAGCACGGTTCCGGCGCGCGCATTCGTCGGCTTCGCATCGGATACGGCGACCACGCCGTTCACAATGACCGTTTCGATTCCCACCGGATACTGATGCGGCTCGGTGAAGGTGCTCATGTCCTTCACCGTCGCCGGGTCGAACACCACGACATCGGCGAAGGCGCCGACGCGCAGCACACCGCGATCCGTAAGCCCCAATCGCTGCGCCGGCATCTGCGTCATCTTGTGCACCGCAGTCGCCAGCGGCAGCACCTTCTGCGCCCGCACGTACTCGCCGAGCACCCGAGGGAACGTGCCATAGGCGCGCGGGTGCGGATGACCATCGCCCGGACGTGACAGGCGCCCATCACTCGCAATCATGGTGAACGGATGCGCCATGATGCGACGGACGTCCTGCTCGTCGAGCACATGGTAGATCGCGTTTCCACCGCCATTGAGCATCGCCTCGAGCACGAGATCGGCGCCGTGTTGCGGGGTGGGCGTGAGATTGCGGCGAATCGCCCAATCCTTGAGCGTCTTCCCTTCGAGTGTCTTATCCCACGAGACGCGAGAGAATTGCACGCGCGCCAGGTCTCCACCACCGCGATCGTTCAGAATGTTGTCGACGATGCCCGCGAGAATGCTGTCTTTCGTGATGGGATTGGCGACCCGCTTCCGGAATTCCGCGTCACCACCGGCCATCGCCCAACTCGGCACCAGCACGCCAATTCCCGTGTGCGTGGCGGTGTACGGATACTGATCGATCATCACATCAGTGCCCGCCTTTCGCGCGCTGTCCACCATCGAGAGCGTGACCACGCTTTTGCCCCACATCTGCTGGCCCACCGCCTTGTGATGGGTCAGCACCACGGGAATACGCGCCTGCTTGCCGATCTCGAGAGCCTCGCCCACGCCATCGAGCAGCCCAATCCCTTCCTTGCGCAGATGCGATGTGTAAATGCCACCGCTATCGCTCGCGACCTGTGCGAGTGCGATGACTTCATCAACCTTGGAGTACGTACCGGGCAAGTAGAGCAGACCAGTCGACAGCCCGAACGCGCCCTGCCCCATCGCTTCGGCCACCAGCATGCGCATGCGCGCGAGTTCGGCAGCATTCGGCGCACGATCGGCCATGCCAAGCACCGCACGACGTACATCGTTGTGTCCCACGAGATACGCGACGTTGATGCCCGGCTTCGCGGCCCGCACCGAGTCGAGGTACGGCGCGAGCGGCAACGGGGAGCCGCCGTCTGGTCCGCCCAGTGCAAGCGTGACACCCTGACGCAGCGCGCTCTCCATGAGTGGCAGCTGCAGCAGCGGCTCGAGATGCGCGTGCAGGTCAATGAACCCGGGCGACACCGTACGCCCGTTTGCATTGATCACGCGCCTGGCGCGCGTCGTGGGAAGCGACGCGGCAAGCGCGACAACACGATCGCCGCGAATCCCCACATCCAAACGACGCGCGGCGGCACCGGTGCCATCGAGCACCATGCCGCCGCGGATCACGAGATCAAAACTGTCTGCCGGTTGCACCGCTCGCGCCGAAGCTGCGCGATGCGCGTTGGGCGCCGCGATACGGTGCGAGAGCAGTCCGAGCGGCAGCGCCAGCGAAACCAGCAGTAATGCCTTCAAGGCGTTTTGGCGTTGATCAGTTCAACATCAAAAACGAGCGTGGAGTTTTGCGGAATGACGCTGGGATCGGGTGAGCGATTCGCGTAGGCCAGTGTCGAACCAATCACAAGCTTGCGCTTGCCACCGACTTTGAGACCCACGAGGCCCAGGTCCCATCCGGAGATGACCTGGCCGGCGCCAAGCACAAACACCAAAGCGGCCCGGCCGTTGTTCACGTTCGTATCGAACACGTTTCCGTTCACCAAACGCCCCGTGTAACGCATGAACACGCTGTCGCCGGCAACGGCTGCCTTGCCGGTTCCCACCAACGTCTCTTGCGTGTAAAGGTTGTCGTTCACCCTCGTCATATTCGCGATGACGACACCGGTCGACGACGCATACGTCTCCACCCCTGGGTTCGACGGAATGTTCGGCACTGCGGTCACCTCGCCGCCCATGCAGGCAGTGAGCGCGAACAGCGCGCCAGCAAACGGCAGCACGCGACGGGTCAGTGGAGCAACGGCGGAAAGTGCGAGGCGCATCGTAAAACGCATGACAGAGCGGGGTTGGGGACGCGTCGACCGGCTATAGTGGCCGGACTCGCGGACATGACCCGGGAAAGATAGCGCCTCCCTACCCTCACCGACGACCGCATTTCGTGCCGTGGATGCGGCTGATACGGTTGCGCCCTCCATTCGTCCCGCCTACGCTGCGGTATGGCTGCCACGCGACGCACCCAAGCTGACTTGCTCAGCATGACGCCCACCGACGATGATTTGCATCGTGTGGTGGACGCGACGGCGGCCATGTCGCTCGATGGTGACGGCGAGCACGCCCGATCCGCCCGCCGGTTCATCCTGAAACTGGCGCGCGCGCTGCACCAGCACGGCACGCCATCGCACCGACTCGAAGCCACCCTGTCCACGGCCGCGAAGCGACTCGGACTCCAGGCCGACTTCTTCTCGACGCCCACCAGCATCATGGTCGGCATCGGCGCGCTCGAGGATCAGCGCGTGCATCTGCTGCGCGTGGAACCCGGCGCACCAAACCTCGGCCATCTCAACGCGCTCGGCACGATTACGCGCGATGTCGTGGACGGGCTGATCACACCCGAAGAAGGGCTGCGCCAGATCATTGCGCTCGATGCCAAGCCGCCGACCTACCCACTCTGGCTGTCGCTGCTTGCATTCGTGTTCTCGTCGGCTGCGGTGGCGTGCTTTCTTCGTGTGCGCACGGGAGACGTCCTCACGGCGTCGGTCCTTGGCCTGTTCACCGGAACGATCGCCATCTGGGCCGGGCGCGGTGACTCCACGCGTCACGTCACCGAGCCACTCGCTGCGTTCGTGGTCACGGCCTGCGCGTTTCTCGCCGACGCGGTGCTCCACACGCGTAGCGGTTACGCGACGTCGCTTGCGGGACTCGTTGTGCTCTTCCCCGGCCTCACGTTCACTATCGCGCTCACCGAACTCAGCACGCGCCATCTGTCGAGCGGTACCGCACGATTGAGTGGTGCGTTCATCACCTTTCTCGGTCTCGGATTCGGTCTCGCGCTTGGCGCGAAAGCGGGTGCGTGGGTCGGTGTGTATGTAAGCGATTGGATTCCGCAGCTCGCAGGCACGCTCTCCCGCGCTGAACTTCCGTCGTGGGCCGAGTGGGTGGGCCTCATCGTTGCGCCGCTGGCGTTCACCGTGCTGCTCAATGGCCCACCAAAAGACGCGCCGCTGATCGTCCTCGCGTGCGCCGTTGCCTATCTCACGTCGAAGTACGCCGGCGAAGCGATGGGCGAAGAACTCGGCGCGTTTCTCGGCGCGTTGGTCGTAACCGCTGGCAGCAACCTGCTCGCACGCTTCCGCCGTCGCGTTGCGATGGTGACGCAGGTGCCCGGTCTGCTGATTCTCGTGCCCGGCAGCATCGGCTTCCGAAGCGTGCGCAGCCTGCTCGACCAACAGGTGGAAGCCGGTATCGCCACTGGGTTTCGTCTCGCGATCGTCGGCATCTCACTCGCCGCCGGCATGCTGGCTGGCAACGTCGTGACACACGCCATGAATCGCGCTCGGCGGAATGCGGCGTCGTAGACTGCGTTGAACTGCGCTCGGGTGCACTCAACTGACGGGTCCGGACTGCGTCCGGACGACAACACACGACGTTTCTGTTGACAACCAACGAGGATCTGTCGATGGGCAGACTTGCCGATGCACAGGTCCTCGTTGGTAGTCGTCAGTTGCAGTTGTCCTTGTTGTCGCGGCCGAAGGCCGCCAGGCAGTTCAAGATCCCGCAGCCGCCACGGTCTGCCGATACGCCGGTCGAACCCACGCAAGCAACAGCAGTGTGATCGTCATGCCCACCACTGAGTTCAAAGCGATGCTGCGTCCCACCGCCGTCGGATCGCCAAACACTGTGTCGGTCAGCACGGCAACGGCCGTCGGCCCCAAGGCGCCCGAAAGCAGATTGACCACGAGCTGATAGATCGCGCTGCCCTGCCCGCGCAGGCGCGCCGGCATGGCTTCCGCAATCGCCGCATTTGCCGCGCCCCACGGGAGTGCCGCGAACACATTCACCGGAAACAGCAGCGCCGCGGCAATGTTCGCGTTGCCAAGGAGCGGGAAGGTTCCAGCGAGTACCAGCATGCCGAATGCGCCAAGCATGCCCACGCGGATTGGCGCGTCGATGTGCCCCTTCGCGGCCCAGTAGTCGGTGAGTTTCCCACCGGCGATCACTCCAATCGGTCCGAGCGTCGCCGTGAGCACTCCCATGAGCGCGCCAGTTTTCGCAACCGGCCATCCGTGCGAACGGAAGAAGAACGCTGGCAGCCACGCGCCCATGCCGTAGTTCACGCTCGCCGAGCAGGCGAAGCCGAGTGACAGTGCGAGAATCGTACGCTTGTGCTCACGCAGGTAGCGCATCAGCTCAGCGAACGACGAACGGTCATCAGCGTTCGCGCGCGTGGCGGCTGGCGAATTCACACGCGGCTCTCCGATCGTCAGCGCGAGTGCCGCTACCAGCAAGCCCGGCAGGCCGATGATGAAGAACGCCACCTGCCACGGAAACACCTCGCCAACCAGCGGGACCGTCATGCGTCCTTCGCCACTGAATCGATCCACCACATAGGCGCCCAGCGCATAGGCGACACCGCTTCCGGCGAACGTGCCCATCATGTACGTGCTCATCGCAAGACCGAGCTTGTTGCGCGGAAAGCGATCAGCGATGATCGAGACGGCCGCGGGTCCCAAAGTCGCTTCGCCCACACCAATGCCGATACGCGCGGCAAACAGCTGGGCATAGCTCGACGCCATCCCAGTGAACGCCGTCATTAAACTCCAGACGGCGGCGCCTAGCGCCACGATACGCAGACGATGGCCACGATCGACCCATCGGCCAATCGGTATCCCCAACAACGAATAGAACACCACGAAGCTGAGTCCCATCAGCAGACTCACCTGCGTGTCGGTGACATGCAGATCGCGCTTGATCGGCTCCACTAACAGCGTCAGGATCTGCCGGTCTACAAATCCCGAAACGTTGGCGATGGTCAGAATCGCCACCGCGTACCACGCCCGGGAAATGGAGCCGTGAGTGGATCCGCTCGATGTCGTCTTGGTCGAATTCGTCATGTCAGCGACGGGTGAGTGTTCGGCACCGTTGAAAGCTGCGGGATGGTCACCGAAACCGCACCGGGTCGTGTAACATTCGAGCTATGTCCCCGTCGTCAGATTCCTCGCGGTCGCTGTACGATGCGCCTCACCTTTCGTTGGTCGCACCGCGGACTGCGGACACCCCGGCGCACGCACACCGGCCGGAGCTTCGGCTGGTGCCGGTTCCCGTTCCGGCGGTTGCCTCGGACGAGGAGTGGAGTGCACAGCGCGTCGCACTGATCGACGCGGGTCGCTTGCACGCCGCCGAAGCCAAGATGGCCGATCTGCTGCCGCTCGCGCGCCGCGGAACCTTCGTTGGCGGACGACTGGCGATGCGCGCCGCGCTGGCCACCACGATGGCGCCGCATGATATCCCGCCCGTGTTTCGCAACGCGCGAGGCGCGCCGGTCCTGCCGCCAGGCGTAACGGGATCGATCAGCCACAAGCGCGATCTGGCGTTGGCCGCCGTCATTCGCGCCGACGGCACACTGCGTCATCTCGGAGTCGATCTCGAGCAGCGCCCATCTGAGCGCGACCTCGAGAAGCCGTCGATTGCGTCTCGCATTCTGACCGCGCATGAGCGAGCGGAGTTGGCCGCTGAGCGACTCGATGCCCTCGCAGAGCGCGAGCGTCTGCTGGTGCACTTCGCCGTGAAGGAAGCGGTGTACAAAGCCATCGACCCGGTTGTGCAACGCTACGTCGGCTTCACCGAGGTGGAGCTCATCGTTGACGCGCTCGGCACGGCGGAAGTGTCGCTACTGCTACCGGAACCACAGGTGCACGCCCTGCACGTCAGCGCGCAGTGGTATGTGGACGGCGATTGGATTGTAGCCACCGCGTTTGCGCACGAGCGCACGCCGTAGTCACGATCGACGGACGGCGACGTGTCGCGCCACACCGCCAAGCAAATAGCGACGCGTGCTCACGATCGAAAACCCTTCCTGCTCGAGCAGCCGCGCAAAGGCGCGATCGCTCATGAACGCGTTGATGCTTTGCGCGATGTAGCCGTACACGATGGGGTCGCGATGCCACAGCCAGCCCACGAAGTTTCCGGCCGCACGCAAATACCACAGAAAGAGTGCACGCCACCACGCCGCCTCGGGTCGGTAGAAGTCGATGGTCACCACCACGCCGCCCGGCTTGAGGACGCGCGCCATTTCACGAACACTCGTCGCCGCATCGGGAACATTGCGCACACCATAGCTCGCGGTGATCAGGTCGACGGAAGCCGTTGTCTGCGGAAGCGCCATCATGTCACCCACCATCGGCGTGACACGATCAGCGACATCAGCATCGCGCGATTGCAAGCGTTCGCGCGCCGCATCGATCATGCGCGGCGACGCATCAAGTGCGTCCACCTGCGCAGCGGGCCACCGTCGCGCGATCGCGCAGGCCACGTCACCAGTGCCACTGGCGAGATCCAGCGCAACCACCGAACGCCGGTCTTCGCCGGCGAATTGTTGCGCTGCCGCATCGAGTGCCTCGCGCTTCCAGCCCGCATCCATTCCGAACGAGAACCAACGAGTGAACGCGTCGTAGCGCGGCGCGATGATGTCGAACATCGGCGTCACGAAGTCCTGCTTTCGGGACGGATCGGACAAATGCGCCGACAGATCCAGGTCGGCCAGGCGAGACGTCGATTTCGAGGGGCGCGTGACGCTCATGACCTGGCTAGTTTACGACACATGGCTGCTCCCGCGCCGGTTCCTGTGAGCTTCGGTACACTCGCGCTCGCCCTGACAGTCTTGGGCGGCGGGGTGCTGGTTGCCAAGCGCGCGACCGCCGAGCAGGACCAGCCCGGCAATATCATGGCATCGGCCGGACTCGTGCCGGGCACTGACACAGCGCCGTCCACCGCGCCCAAGCTGGCGCAAACACTGGGCACCACGCGCGTCAAAGATCTGAGCGGAAAGCTGGTGCCGCTCATTCCGTCCGGCACGCCGGGCGTGCTGATGATCAGTTCGCGTACCTGCAGCTGGTGCAAGCAGACGCTCAAGGATCTGGGCGAGATGTCCAAGGGTCGGCCGCTTCCGCGCTTCACCGTGCTCACACTCGAAGGCGCGAACGAAGGCGTACCGATGCTCACGAAGGAAGGGCTCACCGGCGCGCGCTTCGTGGGCCCGGCCACCGGCAACGACGAAGTGTTGCTGACCTTTCGGTTCCCGGGCACTCCCACGCTGCTCGGTGTCGATCGCAACGGTCGCGTCTTTCGAGTGATCCCCGGCTATCCAATTCGCGAAGAGCTCAGGCACCTGTGGAACGTGATGGTCGGCGAGACCACGGCGTCCTAAGCCGCCGACGCCAGCCGGTTCACGCGTTTGCGTTCGAGCGTCACCAGCACCGCGCAGATCGTGATGCTGACGGCTGAAATGGCGCACCACGGGCAGAAGCCCTTGAGCACAATGAACTCGCCGTACTTGAGTCGTAGCGTGAACAGGAACGCCGGCCAGACCAGCAGCTGCAGCAGCGTCGCCGGCCACTTCGCGTCTTCGAGTGCAGGCATCGAGCCAACAATCGCGGTCAGAAAGAGCAGCGTGTATCCCACGGTGCCAATCAGTGCGACATCAACACCAAAGAACCAACCGAAGCGACTTCCCTGCACATACTCGCAGCCGTTGCTGCCGGTGCAGGCAAGCGAGCCGACCATGCCGAGTTTCCACATGTGGAGGTAAAGCGCCACGAGGGCGTTCACGAGGGCAAGCACGGCGATGAACTTGCGAATACTCACGGCATCGGTGGTTGAGGGTCGCCGGCTCGTACCCGGCTCTATCGGATAAGATCACCCGGGCGTAGCTTCGCGCGCCATGACGCCTGCCGACGGACACTCTCCCGACGCGTCCCGCCCCTCCCCCTCCGCGGACGCCCTCGCCGCCACCAGAGTCGTTGCCGCCCAGCGGTGGCGCATCGCGATCGCCCTGACGATCGCCATGGTGCTGGTCTACTTCGGATTCATCGCGCTCGTCGCCTTTTCCCCCGTCACACTCGGCTCGCTGGTCAGCGATGGATTGAGTGAGGGCATCGTGCTGGGAGCATGTGTCATTGTGGCGGCCTGGTTGATGACGTTCATCTATGTGCGGTGGGCCAACAACGTGTACGATCCCGCGCTCGCCGCGCTCCGTGACCGTCATTCGCGGGAGCGTGCGTGATGCTCGCGCTCCTGCAGGCCGCCGCGCAGTCAGCCGCGCCAACGCCAACAACGAGCAGCTTTGGCAAACCGGATCCGGTCGCGATCGGATTCTTTGCCGTCTTCATCACCATCACACTCGGCATCACCTACTGGGCGGCGCGACGGACACGCACGGCAGAGCACTTCTATGCCGCCGGGCGCTCCGTTACCGCTGGACAGAATGGGTTCGCGCTCGCCGGCGACTACATGAGTGCGGCGTCGTTCCTCGGTATCGCTGGTCTGGTGTCGACGAGCGGATTCGATGGATTGATCTACTCGACCGGATGGTTGGTCGGCTGGCCGATCGTACTCTTTCTGATCGCTGAGCCGCTTCGCAATCTCGGTCGCTACACGTTCGCCGATGTTGTCGCCGCGCGCCTCAATCCGGCACCCGTGCGTATCAGCGCGGCGTACGGCACGCTCGCCACCATCGCCTTCTATCTCATCGCGCAGATGGTTGGCGCAGGTAGCCTGATTCGTCTGCTCTTTGGCATTCCGTACGAAACCGCCGTGATGATCGTCGGCGCTGCGATGATGGCGTATGTGCTCTTTGGCGGCATGCTGGCTACCACGTGGGTGCAGATCGTCAAAGCCGTGCTGCTTCTCGGTGGGGCAGCGATGCTCGCGCTGATGGTGCTGGCCAAGTTTGGCTTCAACCCGAGCGCACTCTTTGCTGCCGCGGCACAGGCCAACGGGGCCGGCGTGCTCGCACCGGGCAAGTTGGTGTCGAATCCGGCCGACGCGATCTCACTCGGGCTGGCGCTGATGTTCGGCACTGCCGGCCTGCCGCACATCCTGATGCGTTTCTACACCGTGCCGGATGCGCAGGCGGCACGAAAGTCGGTGTTCATCGCCACAGGCCTGATCGGTCTCTTCTATCTGATGACGTTCATTCTTGGCTTCGGTGCGATGGTGCTCGTGGGTCCGGCCACCATCAAGGGGATCGATGCCGGCGGCAACATGGCCGCACCGATGCTCGCCGAACTGCTCGGTGGTCGCGCATTCCTGGGCTTCATTGCGGCCGTCGCCTTCGCGACCATCCTGGCCGTTGTCGCCGGACTCGCACTCTCTGGCGCCGCCGCGATTTCGCACGACCTCTGGTCGAGCGTTCTTCGCAAAGGCAATCCAAAGCCCGGCGAAGAGATACGCGTTGCACGCATCGCCACGATCGTGCTGGCGCTGGTAGCCATTGCGCTGGGCATGGCGTTCAAGGGTCAGAATGTCGCGTTCATGGTGGGGCTCGCGTTCGCAATCGCCGCGAGCGCCAACTTCCCCGCCCTGGTCCTCAGTGTGTTCTGGCGCCGAACGAGTACAGCCGGCGCCGCGTCCAGCATGGTGGTTGGCACCACCGCGACGCTGCTGCTGATCGCGCTCTCACCGGCGGTGCAGATCGACCTGCTCCATCACACCACGGCAATTTTTCCGCTCAAGAACCCGGCGCTGGTCACCATTCCGCTCTCTTTCCTGACTGGGATTCTGGTGTCACTGCTGGCGCCCGATCGCGAGGCCGATGCCCGATACGCGGCGCTCGAGGCCCAGATGCTGCTGGGAGATCACTAGCCAGAACCCCCAGGAGCCGTCGCTGATGGGACAGCACGCGGCAGTTTTGTCCCATCGACGGCTGTGCAAGACCGGTCCGGCGGGCGGGTCTGATCCCGATCGCCGGCCTTTTCCATTGTATGTGAACATCTTGAAATACAAGCACTTGTTGAATGAGCACAAATGTGACTCCAGGCAAATGTAAACAATGGCGAGCTCTGGCATACCGGTTGCATCCACTGGTCCCTGTTCCCCGGCTGATGCTGGGGCGGACGTCAACGCCGATGTCGGTTTCTGCAACGTCCGGACTCGATGCCTCAACCCGTCATGCGCGACCGATTTGCAAAACGACTGATGATCTGGGCGCTCCTCGCTTCCGCACCGGCGGGCGCGGCGGCGGCCACCGTCGGCGGCATTGCTCCATCCCGATTCGCCAACGCGGCGCCTCTGCTTTCAGCGGTGGCGATGCTGGTGGCTGTCCTGGGATGGCGTTTGCTGCATCAGCAGCTCGATGGGCAGCGCCGCGAAGATGATTCGTTGCGCGAACAGGTGCGGCGCCTGCATGAAGCCATGCACGCCAGCGCGGACGGGCTCTTCCTGCTCCGCGCCGTGCGCAACGACGACGGTGACCTGATCGACTTTGAAATCACCGACACGAACAGCAACGGTGCATCGCTGCTACGGCAGACGGTCGGCGAACTCGCTGGTCGTCGCCTGCGTCGCGACTTGGCCGGCGCCCTCGCTGAACCGCTCTTTGATCGCTATGTGTGGGCGTTGTCGACCGGCTCGCCGATCGTCGAAGAGGTGCGAGCGGATCGTCGTCACATGACCGCACGCTGGGTGCTTCATCAGGCGATGCCAACCAGCGACGGGCTCGCGGTCACGCTGCGCGACATTTCGGCGCGCAAACGTGAAGAGCGCACGCTTCGTCGTGCCACGCTCACCGACGAACTCACGGGCCTCTACAATCGTCGTGGCTTCATGGCGCTAGCCGAGCAGCAGCTCCGCGCCGCGCGCCGTCAGGGTCGCGATTCGGTGGTGCTCTACGCCGACATGGACGCGTTCAAGCAGCTCAACGACGAGCACGGACACGCCGTTGGCGATCGCGCGCTGATCCTCGTCGGCAAAGTGCTTCGCGAAACAGTGCGTGACTGCGATGTGGTCGCCCGACTTGGCGGTGACGAGTTCACGATTCTCGCCTGCGATGCCGATGGCGTGGGCGCACGTGTCATTCAGAAGCGCATTGATGAGCGACTGGCGATTGCGAACGCATCGGGCGAGTTGCCGGCGCCGCTGCAGCTCACGATTGGCTACACGCGTGTGCGACCAACGGATCATGCCGGCGTGTCGGAGTTGCTCGCTCGTGCCGACCAGCTGCTCTACGCTCGCAAGCGTCGACGTCAGCTGACTCGATTGCACGGCGGCGCGGCAGGAACGGTCGCGGTTCCGGCCGAAGTCGCCGCGGTGGCGAGAGCAACCGCCCGCAATCTGCCACCGCGAGCCGCGGCGGCGAACCCAGTGGACCTGCTGCCGATGGCGCCGCCGCTCAGACTTGCTGTCAATTCGTAACTGAAATGATTGAACCGAAAAACGCCCGACCAGCAATGGTCGGGCGTTTTTCGTGAGCGCTCATGCCGTGCGCTTACCACTCCGGCGCGGGTCCTTCTTCGTCGATTCCCGAGGCGCCTTCAAGCAATCGACGCCACCACGGACGCTGATCTTCAGCGCGACGCATCGCGCGCACCACATCACGCCACGCGACACGCATTTCCTGCGCGTCGGCAAAACGATCATCCACGCGCTGCGCGAGCCCCCGCGCGAGCCAGAGTGCCAACTCCGCCGAAAAGCCGGCTTCGTGCAGCCGCTCGGGGAGCGTTTCGCTGAGCTGCTGCGCGAGAATCATCTCCGCCTTGCCATCACCAAACGGCGGCTTACCGGTGAGCACGAAGAACACGATGCTCGCGAGGGCATAGCAGTCGGTCGCGGGGCCCTGCGATTCGCCGAGCAATTGCTCAGGGGCCGCAAAGCTTGGCGTACCGCTGGTGCCGGCCTTCTTGTCGTCACCGAGCGCATACGCGATACCGAAGTCGCCGATGCGCCAGCGTCGGAAACGATCGATGAGGATGTTTTCCGGCTTGAGGTCGCGGTGAATCACGCCGCTGATGTGCGCGGCGTGCAGCGCCTCCAGCACCTCATCGACTTGTGGAGCAATCTCCTCGAACGGACGCGCACCGGATCGCGACACGAGCTGCGCGACCGAGCCACCTTCAGCGAGCTCCATCGTGTACCACACGATGCCGCCTCGCCCATCGGTATCGTAAATCGGTACGATGGACGCGTGCGCCAACTGCGCCGCCAGTCGTGCTTCGCGACGGAAGCGTCCAACGGCGACATCATCTTTCGCGATGTGCGGATGCAGCACCTTGATCGCGACTTCGCGAGACAACGACAGATCGCGTGCACGCCAGACACTACCGAACAAGCCACTACCGAGCGGTGAGAGAATCTCGTAGTCGTCGGCCGTCGCCCAACGCAGTCGATCCTCGGCCGAATCGAGCGTCGCCGGCAACTCATCGCCCTCGGGGGCAATCAGGAGCGGACGTACCGACACGTTGCGATCGAGCTCGCGGAGCATGGCCGCAATGCTCGGATAGCGCGCTTCCGGATCGGGATCCAGTGCGCGCTCGATCACCGCACCGAGCGCCTGGGGGCACTCCGCGCGCAGCAACGACAACGGCGGCACGTTCTCCTTGGGCGCCGTTTCGCCGGTGAGCATCACGAACAACATCGCCGCCAACTGCCACTGATCAGACGCCGTCGTGGGCTTCCACTCGCCGGGTGCCCACTCGGGCGCCCAGGGCGTGTAGTTCACGTCTGGCATCAGCCGTGGTGGACGATGCTCTCTGGGCAACACCCACTCCCAGCCGAGCAACCACAGTCGGCCGCCCGGCGTGAGCCATACCGTGCTCGGTGATACGGCGCCATGTGCCGCTCCCGTATCGTGCAGGTACGCGAGTGTGCTGCCGGCCTCACGCAGGACCTGCAAGGCGAACGGAATACCCTCGGGCCCCAAACGCATGACCCGTGACCACACCGTTTCACCGCTGATCCAGCGGCGCAGATAGCCCGGCCCTCGACGGCTTTCCTGATACGACGCCCAGTAGTGGTACGTCGTCGGAATGGACGGATGATTGCGATGCGCCAGCGCGCGCGCTTCCTGCCGCAGCCACTCGCAGTGCGCTTCATCAGGGTTGCTGACCAGACTCAGCGAACGTCCCAGCGCGTCGACGACTTCCTGATAGTGCCGATGCTCGCGCTGCACCGCCTCGTCTCCCCACGACCAGCCCGGCGGCAACACCCACGACTCCAAGTGCGGAGGCGGGGACGCTGTAGGCTCGTGATCGGTTGAGGAGCTGATCGGCATAGCCCCAAGTTTAACGCGCCGTCAGACTCGTTGCTCAGCGATCGCCAGTGATCGACGGTGCGCCGAGCAACATCAGCTGCACCACCGTGCCGGTACCGACGCGACTCGTCACGCCGATGGTGCCGCCCCACCCCTCGATCAGCCGTCGGCTGATCGCCAGCCCGAGACCGCTGCCGCTCGTGCGGGTCGAAAAGTGCGGCTCGAAAATCCGGGGCAGTACATCCTCCGCGATGCCACTGCCGTCGTCGTGGACATCCAGCCGGACCTGACCGTTCTGCGCGCGTGCCACCACCCGCACATCGTGCGCTCCGGCCAGGCGTGCGTTCTCGAGCAGGTTGATCAGCACTTCGCGCAGTTCGTCGCGCTGCGCAATCGCGAACAGAGGCGTGTCAGGTACATCAGCGCCCCAGCGGATGTCGGCACCGCCGGGGTCAGCGTCGCCGAGCCGCTCGAGCTGCATCACGTCATGCACGACCTGCGCGACATCGATCGGAACCGGCGCCGTGCGATCCTGCGGTGCCGTGCCGTATCGACTGAAGGCGCGCGCGATCTCATCGAGATGATCGATCTCTTGCAGCACCCGACCGACATTGGTTTCCAGAATATCCGCGAAGTCACCGCGACCGTCGCGATACGCGCGCCGCAGATGTTGCACCCCAAGTCGAATCGGCGTGAGCGGATTCTTGATTTCGTGCGCGATCTGGCGCGCCATCTCACCCCACGCCAGCACGCGCTGCGCCGACGCGAGCTCGGTGACATCATCGAGCGTGAGCACCGCGCCCGCCGGCAATCGTGTGAGATGCGCGCGCAACTCGCGCGCACCCAATCGAAACTCGAACGTATCTTCGTCGGCGGCACTGGCGAGAAATGCGCGCGCGCGGCTTACCAGCTCCGCATGCTCGGCCGGCCACTCGGCGAGCGTGCGATCACGCACCGCGAATCCCAGCAGGGTATCCGCACGAGGATTGGCGAGACTCACCGCTTCTCCCTGCAGCAGTCCCACCACGCCGCTCGCGACGTTCTGCAGGACTGCCGCCGTGCGTCGTTGCGCCGCTTCCAGCGCCTGTCGACTGGCCGCCAGATCTTCGGCCATTCGACCGAAGGCGCGATACACCGGCGCGAATTCACTCGCCGGCGCAGCGCCCAGCTGCGGTGATTCACCACCGGCCGCCAATTCGAGCGCCGCTTCCCGGAGCGCGCCAACCGGTCGTGCAAGCGACCGCGCCGCGACACCGCTCGACCAGACCGCGGCGAGTGCACCAAGGAATGTCGCGAAGAGCACCAGCACACCGAGGTCTTCTCGGCGCGCGTCGAGCGCGAATTCATCACCGCGTGCTGGTGTGACAAGCACCGCTTCACTACCGCCTGTTGCGACAGGCACTCCACCGGTCGCCGGCATCGTACGCCCAAATCGTCGATACCCCACGAGCGCGTCAGCTCCACCAATACGAAGGCGTCGTGTGGTGAAAAGGTCGTCGCTCGTGAAGTCCGTTTCGGCGAGCGTGATCGGAAGCAATCGCCCGAGCGGCGCCAACGCATCGAGCACGGAATCGCTCGCCGTGGCGAGCAGTCCATTGCGATACAGGAAGAGTGGTGCGCCCGTGCTCGATCGCTGCGTGTCGAGTGGACGCGTCTCCTGTTCCGCGGCGGCCACGCGGAGCGTTTCTCGCACCAGCAATTCGCGCGCGGTGCGATCGTCGTCTTGCAATCGCACCCAGGCCCAGAGCGCGAACAGCCCGGCCGGTACGATGAAGAACGCCAGCAGCGCCACCGAGAGACGCACACGATAGCTCCGTGACCAGCGCGCACGACGCACACGGAACAGCCGCCCAAGCGCACCGTCGGCCAGCGCGGTTGCGGTCCAGACGCAGAGCACGACAAACACATCGAGCATCACCAGCAGTGCGCCACGCGGCAACAGGGCGTCGAGTCCTCGCAGCTCCACTTCGACGTGCACACGACGCATTTCGCCGGCATCGAGCACGGTGGGACCCACGACACCGTCTCCGTGCAACGCATCGGCGCGCCTTCTCCACGACATGCGGCGCGTCAAGACGTCGCCCGGTTGTGGCGCACTCAATTCCAGCTTGTAGGGCGTCACACTTTCGCGTTGACCGGCGACACCGGTGAACGCCGCGAAGGCATCGGCCGGCAGTAACGCCGTGCGCGGAGGGACAGCGACCGTGAGTACGGTGCTGTCGGCCAGTGGTACACCGGCGAGCAGCAGACGCGTCGGTCCGTCCGTCACGGTGCGGATTTCGATTGCCCGACTCGCACGTGCCAGCACCGCGAGTGTGGCCTGCGCACCACCCGGATCGCTCACCGGCGCGAGGTCCAGCACGGACATCGCACTGTCCGACGCGTCCGCCGGCCATCGCGCCAACCGAGCGGGAAATCCGGCCGATGCGAGCTCGCTCGACGCGAACCGTCGCAGCAGCACATCGGCGCCGCGACCGCGCAGCGGTTCATCGCGCACCGACATCGCAAAACGCTCGAGCAGTCGCAACGCGTTTTCGTCAACGGCGGACAATCGCGCCAGGTCATGCTCCACCAACGCCACCCGACCACGCACCGTCGCGCCCCAGGTGAGCGTGACGGCGCCGCTTCCGGCAACGACGGCAGCCGCAACCACCTGCGCGAGTCCACGCCTCGTGAGTGCAAACGCGGCGATCGCCAGAATCCATGGTACCGGATACCAACCGGGCCACTGTCCCGACGCGCGAATGAGTACCGGCGCCATCATCGCCGCGATCACGGCAAGTAACGGCGCGACGGTGGCGGACATCCCTCGACGCTTGCCCAGTGCGACCGAGCCGGCAGCGGCGCCGGCCAGCAGAATCACCGCGCCCACCAGTGCGAGCGCCAACTGCCATGCGGTCCACAGTCCGACACTCGGGCCCGATACCGGCAGTCCGATCCCGCGCGCCAGATCGCGCAGCAGGAACGGGCCACCACCCGCGGCGATCGCGAGCAGCAGAATCGCCACGCGACGCGTCGGCCGCTGTCGTGTTGCACGCAGCAGAAAGAGCAGCACCGCCAACACCAACGACGCTGACAGCAGCAGCGCCGCCGCGGTTGACGTCAGCGGTCCGCCCATTGGCGCAAAGAACGTGGACGGATCGAAGAGTGACGAGAGGTTGGAGAGCCCCGGCAGCGGCGACATCGCGACCGTTGCCAAGGCGAGCGACGTGCTTGCGAAGCGCTCGAGCGTACCCGATGGTCGGCGCCACGCCACGGCAAGCATCAACATGACCGCCGCGAAGAGCGCGACGGCGGTGCGCGAGCGCGCACGCTGCTCGGTGGCGAGTCGCGTTTCACCTTCGGTGTACGTTGTCGCACGAATGCGCGCCAGGCGACTGTACGAGCTGCTCACCACCTGCACCGTCGATCCGGGATCGACACGCGTGCTATCCGGCGATTCAATGATCGTGTGCGCCGCGTCGATCCGCCCCGGTAGCGTTCGCAACAACGGACGCGTGAAACGGTCAGCCGGAGGTGCCGATGCAATCAGCGCCGTCGCGACGACTTCAACGGCGCCATTTCCGGCCCGCGCGCGCGCCACCACCGACGTGTGAAAGACACCGTCGACGAGCGACACGCCTTCGGCGCCGGCCGCCTGAACCGGCGTGTGCAGCTGCCCCACGCGCACGACCAGACGGCCGCGATGGAAGACCAGCAACGCCGATTCGACTTCCGATGGCAGCGGTGGCACGATGGGCGGCATGCGATCGGCCAGCACCTCGGCAACAAACGCCGAATCATTTGCCCGTTGCCTGACCGCTTCAACGAGAGCATCCGCGACTTCTCGCAGACTGCCGGCGACCTGCTCGGCGCGCTGTTCTCGTTCGTTCGCCGACCAGCGCGGCCAGTCGCGTCGCATCGATGACAGCGTCACGGTATCTACGCCGCCGATCATCACTCCAATGGCCAGCGATAGCACCGCCGCGACAGCCAGCGCCCTCGGCCGCCGCACGCCCGGAAGCAACGCCGCCGCTGCAACCGTTGCCGCTGCGCACACCATCAGGCGCGTCCCACCGGGAGCCTGCTGCCACCACGCCAACGCCAGCAGCGCCGAGGATGTCGCGAGCACCCACCAGATGGGCCAGCGTTCCGGCGTTGTAGAGGTCGGAGGGGAATCCATGGCCCAGAATACCCCGAAGGCCAGAATCAGGCGACGGGTCGTCGAGCCGAGACATTATCTTTCAGAAATGTCCGCCCCCGCCCTGCGTTCATCGGTGCCGCTTCGCGTCTGCCTTCGCGTCTGGCTCCGCGTATGGCCTCGCGTTTCGCTTCGCGTCTTCGCCGTCGTGATCGGTGGGGCCTGCTGCGTCGGCGGAGTGGAAGCGCGCGCACAAGGCGCGCCCCCGCCCGTGCCGCCGCCGCAGAACGCGCCCCCGGCACGACTCGACGAGGGCAGCTTCACCTACTCCATCGATGGGCAGCGCGCCGGTCGCGAGCAGTTCTCGATGCAGCAGTTGGTCGCCCCCGATGGAGCGACGCTCGAGATTCGGTCCGAGTCCGCAGTGGGCGACCGCCGCGCAGCAATGCGACTGGAGGCCGATAGCGCGGGCACGCCGGTTCGGTACTCAGTGGAAGAGCGTCGTGGCGCCGAACTCACATTGCGACTCGGCGGGCAACGGGTTCGCGGACGATTTGCGACGTTGGCGCGCAGCCTGACCGGCGAAGCGGCGCGTGAATACTTGCTACGGCCCGGGGCCGTGGTGGTGGAGGACGACGGCATCGTGCAGTACGCCCTGTTGCTCCGCGTCCTGGGTGGCAGCGCGTCCACTGGCCTCACGCTGCCCAGTCTGACGCCGATCGCGAATACGCAGGGCGTGGTGCGCATTGTCCCCGAGTCGGACGCCGACATGGTGACGGTGGCCGGCGTCCGCCTGCCCTCCCGCCGGTGGCGATGCGTCACCAACGACGGAGAGGTCCGGCTGATTTGGACCGACCGGGAGGGGCACCTGCTTCGATTGAGCATTCCGGCCCGCAATCTCGAGGCGCTCCGCGACGATGTCCCTCGCTGATTGACCCTTCCCATCCCTGTGAAACCATTCGGCGAGGCCCCCCGTAGGCCCCGCAGTTCGCCTCCCTTTCCTTCGATGATTCATCTCATGCGACTTACCGCGACTGCCCTCGGAATTGCGATCGCGCTGGCTTCGGTGCCGGGGGTTCTGCCCACCGCCGTGGCCTCGGCGCAGGCCGCTCCGGCCGCGGGCAATGTGCTGACCTTGGCCGATGCCATTACCCTGGCCAAGCGCAACAACCCGACGCTCGCGAGCTCGATCAACGCTCGCCGCACCGCCGCCGCCAACGTGCGCGCCGCCAACGGCCAGCTGATGCCGCAGTTCAATACGAGCTTCGGCACCGGCTATCGCGAGGGTCGTGCTGAGTTCTTTGCCGGTCAGGGCATCGGCTCCACGAACGACCAGCTGTCGACCAACGCGAACGCCAGCCTCTCGCTGAATGTCTCGCCGGGCTTCATGCAGGATCTCGCGGCGGTGAAGGCCAATCGCGACGCGACCGAAGCCGATATCACCGTGCAGGAGCAGAACGTCCGCAACGGCGTGACCATTCAGTATCTGGCGGCATTGGCGGCCGCCTCGCGCGCTACGCTGCAGGATACCCTGCTCGCCACCACCACGGCGCAGTTGCAGCTGGCGCGTGCGCGTCTGCAGGTCGGATCGGGTACGCAGCTCGACGTTCAGCGCGCTGAAGTGGCCGATGGTCAGCAGCGTGTTGCCGTGCTCAACGCCAGAAACACGGCGCAGATCGAAATCGTGCGCCTGTTCCAGCAGATCGGTATTCCGCCGGTGCTCGATACGAAGCTCGATGCCAACCTGCCCGCTACGCCGACGATTGATCTCGCGTCGGTGCTCGATCAGGCCAAGAAGTCGAATCCGCAGCTCGCCGCGCTCGGCGCCCGCGAAACCGCGGCCAGCCGTCAGGTGTCGTCGGCCAAGCGCAGCTACTTCCCGTCGTTGAATGTGAACGCGAGCGTCTCCGGTGTCGCGAATCGCTACACCAACACCGACCTCCTGATCGCCAGCGGTCAGGCGTCGCGCGCTTCGTCGAAGGCGTCCTGCGTTCGCAGCGAAGAGGTGCGCGCCGCGCTCAACCTGTCGAATCAGTTGGCGTCGTGCAACGCGATCGCCTGGTCGGATGCCGACGTGGCGGCGATCAACGACGCGCAAGGCAAGTATCCGTTCAGCATGACGCGTAACCCGTACAGCCTGAACGCCAGCTTGTCGCTGCCGATCTTCAACGGTTTCCGCCGCGAGCAGCAGATCGAGATCGCGACGGTCAACCGCAAGAACCTGCAGAACGACCTTCGTAATCAGGAACTTCGCATCTCGGCCGATGTCACCACGGCCTACCTGACGCTGAGCACCGCGCAGCAAACGGTGACCCTGCAAGAGCAGAACGTGCGTACGGCGCGCACGGCCCTCCAGCTCGCGCAGGAACGCTATCGTGTCGGCGCTATCAGCATCGTGGACCTTGTGCAGGCCCGCGGTGACTACGAGCGCGCTGAGACCGATCGCATCTCCGCCGTGTTCGACGTGCAGCGCGCGTTCGCGCAGCTCGAAAATGCCGTCGGTCGTCCCCTCCGTTAACCGAGTTCCGATATGAAGACTTCCGTGAAGTGGGGCATTGGCATCGTCGCCGT
Organism: uncultured Gemmatimonadaceae bacterium; assembly: GCA_966112585.1. Lineage (GTDB taxonomy): Bacteria > Gemmatimonadota > Gemmatimonadetes > Gemmatimonadales > Gemmatimonadaceae > Gemmatimonas. The sequence goes on along the minus strand of CBHWDN010000004.1, from coordinate 155,963 downwards.
CGCCGGACTCGGCGCCCTCGGCGTTGTTGCCGCCAAGAAGCAGGGCACGAAACCCGTTGAAGTGCGCGTCGAGGCGGTGGAGAAGCGCGACCTCGTGTCGTCGGTTCAGGCGAGCGGACAGATTCAGCCGCGCACCAATGTCAACGTGTCGTCCGATATCACCGGCAAGATCGTGAAGCTGTCGGTGCGCGAAGGTGACATCGTCAAGAAGGGGCAGTTCCTGCTCCAGATCGATCCCGAAGCGGCGACGGCCGCGATGCAGCGCTCCGAAGCGCAGCTCGCGTCGGCGCGTGCCAATGCGGCCCAGTCCAAGGCCAACCTGCTGCAGGCGACGCGCAACTACGAGCGTCAGGCGGCGCTCAAGCAGTCGCAGCCGGGCATGGTGAGTGAGGAGCAGCTCGAACAGCTCCGCACGCAGATGGAAGTGAACAAGCAGCTCGCCGAAGCGGCGAACTTCGCCGTCGAACAGTCGGTCGCCTCGGTACGTGATGCACGTCAGGCGCTCGGCAAGACCACGATCATCGCACCGATGAGCGGCAAGATTACGCGCCTCGTGGTGGAAGAGGGCGAAACGGCGATCATGGGTACGCTCAACAAGGACGCCGCCACGCTGCTCACGATCTCCGACATGAGCATCCTCGAGACCAAGGTGAAGGTCGACGAGACGGACGTGGCACGGATCAAGGTGGGTGACTCCACGGTCGTGCAGATCGACGCCTTCCCCGACACGACGTTCATCGGCAAGGTCGTTGAAATCTCGAACAGCTCGGTCGCGAAGGCCGCGGCGTCGAACACCGGCGACCAGGCGATCGACTACGAAGTGCGTGTGCAGTTGCTCAACCCGCCCAAGGAAACGCGTCCGGATTTCTCGGCCACCGCCAAGATCATCACGGCGCAGCGCCAGCAGGCGATCAGCATCCCGATCATCGCGCTGTCGGTGCGTGAGAACGAGTCGATTCCGAACAAGGATTCGGCCGTCACGGTGGGCAAGACGCCGACCAAGGAAGTGGGCAAGCGCGACGTCGAAGGCGTGTTCATTGTGGGCACGGACAGCAAAGTCACGTTCCGTCCCGTTAAAGTGGGCATCACCGGCGAGCGCCACTTCGAAGTACTTTCGGGGCTCAAGGTGGGCGAACAGATCGTGGCCGGCACCTACCAGGCCATCCGCGAGCTCAAGGACGGTGCTTTGATCAAGTCGACGAAGCCCGACGAGAAGAAGCCGGCTACCGGAGGGAAGTCGTGAGCGCCACTGACGAAATCGGCCTCAGTACAACCGGAGAGCGCGCCGCGGTTACCGCGACGCACGGCACCACGCCGTCGAAGGACTGGGTCATCGTCACGCGTCAGCTGAAGCGACAGTACGACATGGGCGGTGAAATCGTCCGCGCCCTCCGGGGCGTGGACCTCGCCGTCCGTCGCAACGAGTACGTGGCCATCATGGGCCCGTCGGGTTCCGGCAAGTCGACGCTCATGAATCTCATGGGCTGCCTCGATACGCCGAACGAAGGCGAATACTGGCTCAACGGCATGCTCGTGTCGGCGATGTCCGACGACCAGCTCGCTCGCGTGCGCAACAAGGAAATCGGCTTCGTCTTCCAGACCTTCAACCTCCTGCCCCGCGCCACGGCGCTGCAGAATGTTGAATTGCCGCTCGTGTATGCCGGTATCTCGGCCGATGAGCGCAAAGCCCGTGCAATGGAAGCGCTCGAGCGCGTGCAGCTCGGTCAGCGTGTACATCACCGTCCGAACGAGCTTTCCGGCGGTCAGCGTCAGCGTGTCGCCATCGCGCGCGCGCTGGTCAACCGCCCGTCCATGCTCCTCGCCGACGAACCGACGGGTAACCTCGACTCGCAGACTTCCGAAGAAATCATGAAGGTCTTCGAGGAGCTCGCGACCCAGGGCCAGACGGTCATCATGGTCACGCACGAGCCCGACATCGCGGCGCACGCGCGCCGTGTGGTCGTGCTCCGCGACGGCGTCATCGCCAGCGACGAAAAGCGCGACCAGTTCGTGGACCGTGTGGGTGTGGGGCACGCGACGCACTGATAGGGAGCTGAAAACGGCTCGCACAGAGCCCACGGTGGGCCAACGAGCACACAGGGAAGAGCTCGCACAGAGCCCACGGAGGGCCACAGAGCACACAGGGACCACGGCGAGATCCGTGGTCTTTGCTCTTTTTACAATGAAATTGCTGTTCCCAGTGCCCTCTGTGGCCCTCCGTGCGCTCTGTGCGAGCCGTTCCCCGTGAGCTCGACATCCTCCGTGCGCTCTGTGCGAGCCGATCAAGGTGAGCACTGAAACGATCCCCCTCCCCAACCGTAGGGGCCAGCACCACTGTCTGCCTGGAACCGTGCCCCTATTTGAAGCCATCACGCTCGCCCTTCGCACCATCCGGACGCAGAAGCTCAAGAGCGCGTTTACGCTGCTCGGCGTCTGCATCGGGGTGATGTTCCTGATCTCGGTCGTTTCGATCGTGGAAGGCATGGGGCGCTACATGGAGAACGACCTGATCGGCAAGCTGATTGCCGTGAACACGTTCGAACTCCGCAGCCGTCCGAACATCAACATCGGCGATATCGACGACGCGACGTGGGAGGAGTATCGCAAGCGTCCGCGCCTCGAGATCACCGATGCGGATCCCGTCACGCGCGTGCTCCCCGAGGGAGTGCGCTGGTACCTGAGCAGCGAAGACAACGTTCGCGCAACGACCGCGGTGAGCGGCAAGCCACGCTCCGTGCAGGTGTTCGCCGTGGACGGCGAATACTTCGAGATCAAGAAGCTCGGCATCGCGCGCGGCCGTCCGCTTACCGCGCAGGAATTGGCGCGTGGTGAAAAGTCGGTCGTGCTTGGCGCCGATGCCGCCGATCGCCTCTTCCCCGGTCTCGATCCGTTGGGCCGCGAAGTGAAGTTGGGTGGCGTTCCCTATCACGTGGTGGGCATCGCCGAATCGCAGGGATCGGCCTTTGGTGTTTCGTTCGACAACTTCATGGTCGCGCCGTGGCATGCGCCCATTCGTCGCCTGCTGAATTCGCGACCGAACATCGTCGATGCGATCGCGATTCAATCGCAGAGTGACGCGGCCATGAAGGAAACGATGGAGATCGTGCGCGCCGCGATGCGTGCGCAGCACAAACTTCGCCCGGCGCAGAAAGACGACTTCTCGCTTCAGACCGCCGATTCGGCGCTGGAGTTCTGGAACAAGATGAAGCAGTACCTCGTGCTCGCCGGTGTCGCGCTGCCCGCGATTGGCCTGGTCGTGGGTGCGATCGTGATCATGAACATCATGCTCGTGGCCGTATCCGAGCGCACTCGCGAGATCGGCATTCGTAAGGCGCTTGGCGCCAAGCGTCGTGATATCCTCGCGCAGTTTCTTATCGAAGCGTCCACGCTCGGCACGGTGGGTTCTGCGATCGGCGTGGGACTGGGCATTGGGCTCGCCAAACTCATCTCAGCGGTCTCGCCGCTCCCCGCGAGCGTGGCGCCGTGGTCCATTGTCGTTGGCGTCGCACTGGGTGCCGGTGTGGGCATCGTTTCTGGCGTGTACCCGGCGAGTCGCGCGTCGCGTCTCGACCCGATCGCAGCCCTTCGCCAGGAGTAGACGATGAGCTCATTTCGTACTCGTCTGTCCGCCGTCTCCGAAGGCGTTTCGATCGCGATCGACGCCTGCCGCGCCAACAAGGTCCGCGCCGGACTCACCATTCTCGGCATCGCCGTGGGTGTGTTTGTTGTTGTCGCCATTTCGGCCGCCGTGCATGGCATCAATCAGTCGGTCGCGAAGGACTTCGCGAGCACTGGCCCCACCACGTTCTTTGTCACGCGCTACCCCATCAGCTTCGAAAACTGCGATGGCAGCGATGGTACGTGCGCCTGGTTGCGCAATCCACCCATTCGCACGCGCGAAGTCGACATGCTCCGCCAGTTGCAGAGCGTTGAAGCGGTCGGTGAGCGGCTGGACTGGGGTGCCAAGGTCAAGTTCCGCGATCGCGAACTGTCGCAGGCACCGGTCGAAGGCTACTCGGCCGAGTGGACGTCGATCAGCGCACCGGATGTCTTCCCCGGCCGTGCGTTCACGAGTGCCGAGGTGCGATCGGCGGCGCGCGTGACGGTGATTTCGACGTTGATGAAGGAGCGCCTGTTCGGCGAAGGCGATCCCATCGGACGTCAGATTCTGCTCAACAACGTGCCCTTTGAAGTCATCGGCGTCTACAAGGACAACAGCAGCTTCCTCAGTGGTGGCGAGCGTCCGAAGGCGGTCGTGCCGATCACGGCGCTGACGCGCTATATCGGCGCGCGCGCCAGCAACATCGGCCTCGCGGTCAAGCCGCGTGAAAGCCTCGACGCCGCGTCGGCGCGTGATGAAGCGATCGATGAAGTCACGGCGATGATGCGCGGCCTTCGTGGACTGCGCCCGAACGAAGAGTCGAGCTTCGCGATACTCACACAGGACAAATTGTTCGAAACGTACAACAAGATCTTCGGGATGTTCTTCCTGGTGATGATCGCGTTGTCGGGTGTTGGACTGATCGTGGGCGGCGTCGGCGTGGTGGCAATCATGATGATCTCCGTCACTGAGCGCACGCGTGAGATCGGCGTACGCAAGGCGCTCGGCGCAACGCGCGCGACGATCCTCTGGCAGTTCCTGGTTGAAGCGGCAACGCTCACTGGTATCGGTGGCGCGATCGGCCTCTTCATTGGTTGGTTGGGCGCGCTGGCGATTCGCAGCTTCTCTCCCATTCAGGCGAGCATTCCACCGCTCGCGGTGGTGGTCGCGCTCGGCGCGAGTGCGGTGACCGGCATTCTCTTTGGCATGCTACCGGCCAGTCGCGCGGCGCGACTCGATCCGGTTGAAGCATTGCGGTACGAATAACTCCTCCCTCATGCCTTTTTTCGAAGCGGTTCGTCTCGCGCTCGCGACCATCCGCGTTCAAAAGCTCAAGAGTTTCTTCACGCTGATCGGCGTCACGATTGGCGTGATGTTTCTCATTGCCGTGGTGTCCATCGTCGAAGGGATGAGCAAGTATGTGGAGGAGGATTTTGCCGCCAAGCTCCTGGGCGTCAACACCTTCACCTTGCGTCGCTGGAAGGACTTCAATACCGACGACAACACCGACTGGCGCGAGATGATGCGCCGTCCGCGACTGTATATCCGTGAGGCGGAACTGGTGCGCTCGGCGCTGCCACCCGGTGGCATGTCGGCGGTGACGAACGAAACGTTTCTGACCGCGACGGCGACATCGAACCGCCCGCGTCAGGTGCAGGCAGTGGCCACTGAAGCCAGCTATTTCACGATCAAAAAGTTCAACGTCGAGAAGGGGCGCGCCTTTGGAACGCCGGAAGTCAATGTTGGCGCCCGCGTGCTCGTGATTGGCGTGGAAGTGGCCGAGCACTTCTTCAAGGGGCTCGATCCAATCGGTCGCGAGCTTCGCATCAACGGCGTGCCGTACGAAGTGATCGGGGTGATCGAGAAGCAGGGCACGGTGTTTGGATTCTCGCTGGACCGGTTGGCCATCGCGCCGTACACGAGTCCGTTGCTGCGCGCGATACGACCTCGCGGCGATATCGAATCGCTGGTCGTGCAGATGCCCTCCCGTCCGCTCGTGGACGAAGGCATCGAGTCGGCGCGCGAAGTGCTTCGCGCATCGCGCAAGGTGCCGCCCGGGAAGAAGGACAACTTTGATCTCGAGACCAGTGATGAAGCGCTGGCCTTCTTCGACGGCATCAAGTCGAAGATGGTGGTGTTCGGCACCGCGCTCCCGGCCATCGGCCTGGTGGTTGGCGCGATGGTGATCATGAACATCATGCTGGTCGCCGTGGCCGAACGCACCCGCGAAATCGGGGTGCGGAAGGCGCTCGGCGCCCGGCGCCGCGACATCATGTCGCAGTTCCTCGTCGAGTCGGCCACGCTCAGTGTCGTGGGAGCCGCCGTTGGCATCGCGCTGGGCATTGGTCTCGCCAAGATCATTTCGGCCACGACGCCGCTACCGGCGGCCGTCGCGCCATGGTCTATCATTGCCGCGCTGGTGGTGGGTGCAGGTGTGGGTATTGCCGCCGGTATCTATCCCGCGAGCCGAGCCTCGCGTCTCGATCCCATCGCCGCGCTGCGGCAGGAGTAAGGCGATGCGATTCATTGATCGAGTTTCGATGGCGTTCGAAGGCATCGGTATGGCGCTCGAGGCGATGCGCGCCAACAAGGTGCGCGCGTCACTCACGATTGCCGGCGTGGCAATTGGTGTATTCGTCGTGGTTGCCATGGGTGCGGCGGTGAATGGGATCCGCAACAGCTTCCAGAGTGATCTCGACGAGTTCGGCGCAACGAGTTTCCAGGTGCGCCGCCGTGGTGTTGGTATCAACAATTGCGACGGCACCGATGATACCTGCCCCGATCGTCGCAATCCGGCCATAACGCTCGATGAGTGGTCGATCATCGCGAAAATGCCGGAGGTCGAAACGGCCACGGCGATGCTCAGTGGATCGACCACGATCGACTACAAAGATCGGCACGTCACGAATGTCGGCTACGACGCGCAGAGCACCGATTGGATCAAGACTGACGTCGCGGACATTTTTCCGGGGCGTTCCTTTTCGCGCACGGAGCACGATGGCGCTGCGCCGGTCGTGATCATCAACGATACCCTCAAAGCCAAGCTGTTCGGCGACTCTGATCCGATTGGCAAGCAGGTGTCGCTGGATGGTCAGGCCTTTACGGTGATTGGCGTGTTTCACACCAAGGCCGGGTTCCTCAAGTCGATGGATGGGCGTGGTCCCGACAAGCCCCGCGCCATTCTTCCCATGATGACGGCGTATCGTCATCTCGACGTCTGGCGTCGCGGCCTTATGATCATGGTCAAGCCGCGCACCGGGATGCGTCAGGACGCCGTCATGGACGCCATCACCGAGATGATGCGCGGCCGACGCGGGCTCAAGCCCGGGCAACCCAACAACTTTGCGCTGGTTGCCTCCGACCGCATGATGGAGATTTTCGATCAGCTCTTCGGCGCGATTTTCATGGTCGGATTGGGGTTGAGCGCGGTTGGTCTGCTGGTCGGCGGCGTCGGAGTCGTCGCAATCATGATGATCTCGGTGACCGAGCGTACCCGAGAGATCGGCGTGAGAAAGGCGCTCGGCGCTACCCGCGCGACCATTCTCTGGCAGTTCCTGGTGGAGGCGGCAACGCTGACGTCCATCGGAGCGGCGGTGGGGCTGATCATTGGCGCCCTCTTGGCCTGGGTCGTTCGGGCCAACACCCCGGTACCGGCCGCGGTGCCCCCATCGGCAATTCTCACCGCCATTCTGGCCAGTATTGGCACCGGCGTGGTCTTCGGCATGCTCCCGGCCATGCGCGCTTCACGACTCGATCCGGTCGAAGCACTCCGCTACGAGTAAGGCCGGGTAAGACGACGATGCGTACTGCGCCGGGAACCGACTGGCGCAGGTGTTATTGTTGAGGGGTGAAAACCCGTGATGCGGTAGTACTGGCCCTCTCCCAGCTTCGCGTCCAGAAGCTCAAGAGTTTCTTCACCCTGCTCGGTGTCATGATCGGGGTGATGTTTCTGATTGCCGTCGTATCGATCGTCGAAGGCATGGGGCGTTACGTCGAAGAAGATTTCGCGGCGCGCCTGATCGGCACGAACACCTTCACCATTCGGCGCTTCGACAACGTCGGCCCCGGTGGCAATCGGAATTTCGACGCCCGCGCCGCGGCGCGTCGTCCGCTCATACGCATGACCGACATCGATGCTGTGCGCGCGGTCATTCCGGCGAACATGCGTGCCTCGGTCGCGAGCGAGTCGTTCAAGTACGCCACCGCGGTTGGCGCGCGCCCTCGTCAGGTGCAGGCCGTCGCCAGCGACGCGAACTATTTCTCGATCAAGAAGTTCGCGATCACGCAGGGGCGCGCGTTTACCGATCAGGAAGTCCGCGCCGGCTCACCGGTTCTGGTGATCGGCGTGGAAGTGGCCGATCACTTCTTTCCGGGCCTGAGTCCGGAAGGTCGCACGCTGCGCATTGCCGGTGTGCCCTTCACCGTGATCGGCGTGATCGAGAAGCAGGGTTCGGTGTTTGGCTTCTCACTCGATCGACTCGCCATCGCGCCATACACGTCGCCACTGCAGCGGATCATTCGCCCGTCGCGCGATTTCGGATCGTTGGTGGTTCAGGCCCCTTCGCAGCCCGACCTGGCAGAAGGCATTGAAGCGGCGCGCGGCGCTTTGCGCGGCGTTCGCGGACTGCGCGCGGGTGAGCCAGACAACTTTGGTATCGTCACGCAGGATGCGGCGTTCGGCTTCATCAAGCAGCTCAAGGGGCGCCTCGTGCTCTTCGGCACGGCGCTGCCGGCGATCAGCCTGGTGGTCGGCGCGATGGTTATCATGAACATCATGCTGGTGGCTGTCGCCGAGCGAACGCGTGAGATCGGGGTGCGCAAAGCGCTTGGCGCCAAGCGCAACGACATCATGGCGCAATTTCTTGTGGAAGCAGCGACCCTCAGCACCATGGGCGCGGCGATCGGCATCGGCCTCGGCATCGGGCTCGCTGAACTCATTGCGACCTTCACGCCGTTGCCGGCGGCCGTGGCGCCGTGGTCCATCGCGGCGGCGCTCATCACCGGCGCCGGTGTGGGTATTGGTGCAGGACTCTATCCGGCGAGTCGGGCGTCACAGCTCGACCCCATCGCCGCACTGCGACAGGAGTAATCGCGATGAACAACCTGTTGCTGGTTCTCGAAGGGGTTGGAATGGCGCTCGAAGCCATTCGCGGAAACAAGGTGCGCGCGGCGCTTACGATCGCCGGCGTTGCCATTGGTGTGTTCGTGGTGGTCGCGATGGGTGCGGTAGTGAACGGCATCAAGCAGTCGTTCACGAAAGATCTCGAAGAGATCGGCGCAACCACATTCATCGTACAGCGGCGCAGCGCCGGCTTGTCGAGCTGCGATGGCACGGACGAAAAGTGCCCCGATCGTCGCAATCCGCCGATCACGGTGTCCGAATGGAACATGATCAAGGCCCTGCCCGGCGTTGACGAAGTGGTGGGCGTGCAGGGCGGCCAGGGGAACTTTGCCTATCGCAACAGCCGCGTGGACAACGTGGGATTTGACGCGTACAGCACCGAGTGGCCCGCTGTGAATGCGTCGGACATCGCACCGGGACGCAACTTCACGCGAACCGAGCATGATGGCGGCGCTCCAGTCGTGCTGGTAAACGACACACTCAAGGCGCAGCTGTTTGGTGAGTCGGAGCCGATCGGCAAGCAGATCACGATCAACGGGCAGCAATTCAACGTCATCGGTGTCTTCAACTCGAAGGCCGGCTTCCTGCGCTCGCTCGAAGGTCGCGGGCCGGAAACACCGCGAGCGATTGTGCCGCTCACTACGGCCATTCGACAGCTCGATGCAGGTCGCGGCAGCCTCACGCTCTTTGTGCGTCCACGCACGAACATGACGCAGGATCAGGTCATGGACGACGTGCTCGCGTCGATGCGTGCACGTCGGGGGCTGCGCCCCGGCGATCGCAACAACTTCTATCTGGTTGAGCAGGATCGCATCATGGACACCTTCAACCAGCTCTTCGGCGCGATCTTCGCCGTAGGGTTGGCGCTGTCCGCCGTTGCGTTGCTCGTTGGTGGTGTTGGCGTGGTGGCCATCATGATGATCTCAGTGACGGAGCGAACGCGTGAGATTGGCGTGCGCAAGGCACTCGGCGCGACCGCCGGTATCATTCGCTGGCAGTTCCTCGTGGAGGCAGCGACGCTCACGAGCATTGGCGCGATTATCGGCCTCGCGGTGGGCGCGCTGCTCGCGTGGGTCATTCGCGCGAACTCCTCGATTCCGGCATCGCTCCCCACGTCGATTGTCGTAACCGCGCTGGCCGCCAGCGCGATCACGGGCGTCGCGTTCGGTATGCTCCCCGCCGTCAAGGCATCGCAACTCGATCCGGTGGAAGCGCTCCGCTACGAGTGAGACCCATCGACATCCTGCGCATGGCCATCGGCCAGCTGCGTGTGAATCCGTTGCGCACGGTGTTCACACTGCTCGGGATTGTGGTGTCGGTGGGCTTTCTGGTTGCCGTCGTGGCGATCATTCAGGGAATGAATGCATACGTGAAGGAGAACTTCGCCGATGCAATGATCGGCGTGAACACTTTTCAGGTTCGTCGACTGCCGGTCAGTCTTGGACTGTTCACCGATGACGAGTTCCGGCTGCTGCAGCGCCGGCCTCGCGTTGACGAGCACGATGTCGCGGCGGTAGAAAGTGCGCTGCCGGATGCTTTGGCGATCAGCCTGCAATCAGGATGGCCTACGCCGCAGGCCGATCTCACCTACCGCGACCGCACACTCGGCAGCGTGCTCGTATTCGGTGTCACCGCCGACTACCAAGTGGTGCAGGACTATCGATTCCGCGCCGGCCGGCCCCTCTCCGATGTCGATGTTCGTGAACGTCGCAACGTGATTGTGGTGGGGCCAGAGATCGCCGAGAAGCTGTTCGATGGAGCCAGCGCGGTAGACAAGGAGGTTCGGCTCGCTGGTCAGCGCTTCACGATCGTTGGCGTGACCGCGCCCAAGGGTCGTGTGCTCGGACAGTCGTTCGACGGCTTTGCGCTGATGCCGATCACCGCGTTCGAAGGGATCTACGGCCGACGCCAAGCCACCACGATCTCCGTGAAGATGCGTGAGGCCGCCGAGGTCGGGCCGGCGATGGCGCGCGCCGAAGAAGCGATGCGCCTGTCACGCCACCTGCGTCCTTCGGACTCGAACAATTTCGATGTCGGCACGGCCGACGCGATCGTGCAATTCTGGAAGCAGCTCACCCGCGTGCTCTTCGCGGTGGTGCCAGCCGTGGTTGCCATCGGTGTACTGGTTGGCGGCATCGTCATCATGAACATCATGCTCATGGCGGTCACCGAGCGCACCCACGAAATCGGCCTGCGCAAAGCGGTCGGTGCGACGTCAGCCGATGTGCGACGCCAGTTTCTCGCCGAGTCGGTGGCGCTGGCGATGCTTGGCGGATTGCTCGGCGTGATTGGCGGCGCCGGACTCGCGATGTTGGTGGCAGCCGTATCTCCCCTGCCCGCTCGCGTAATCGGGTGGAGTGTAGCCGTCGCCCTCGTGCTCGGCGCCGGCATCGGCGTGCTGTTCGGTGTGTATCCCGCCGCGCGCGCTGCCCGGCTCGATCCGATCACCGCCATGCGCGCCGAGACCTGACATGGCGCGCCCCCGGTTCAGCGCGGTGTTCGAGAATGTGCAGATCGCCCTCGAAGCGCTTCGCGTGAGCAAGCTGCGATCTGCGCTCACGATTCTTGGCGTGGTGATCGGGGTGGCGACCGTCATGACGATGGCGACGATGGTGCAAGGCATTCGCGATCAGATCGTCACCACGATTGAAGTTGCGGGCCCCACCACGTTCTATGTGATGAAGTTCTTCTCGCAGGTGCCGCTCAATCCGGACAATTTGCCCAAGGATGTGCGAATACGTCCGGACCTGAATGCATCGGAAGCGGAGGCGATCGCGCGACTGCCGGAGATCGCCTACGCCAGCGTGTGGGCACAAACGCTTGCGCGCATCGAGGCCACCGGCATTCGCTCGCAGCCGATGGCGATCTTCGGCGCCGACGACGGTTTCACGCGCATACAGGGCGGCGAGCTGATCGAAGGACGCTGGTTCACGCGATCGGAACTGCTCGCCGGCGCACCCGTCGTGGTGCTCGAGTCGGGAACGGCCCATACGCTGTTCGGTCGCGAGCGCTTGCTCGGCCGGACGGTGCAAATCGGTGGGCGTCCGCTCGAAGTCATCGGGCTGTGGGAAGAACCGCCAAACATCTTTGCACCGCCGGGGCAATCTGTTGGCGCAATCATTCCGTATCTGCTGATGGATCGGGCGTTCACGATCGACAAGACGAACGCGCTGTGGATTCCGGTGAAGCCGCGCGCCGGCATCTCCGTCGCAGCTGCGCAAAGCGCCGTCACGATGGCCATGCGCGAGCGACGTCGTCTGCGGCCGGCGGATAAAAACAGCTTTGACCTGATCACACAGGATCAGATCCTCGACACCTTCAATGGCATCACCAGTGTGTTCTTCCTTGTGATGATGGTGCTTTCCGGTGTGTCGTTGCTCGTTGGTGGCATTGGCGTGATGGCCATCATGACCGTGTCAGTCACCAGCCGCACGCGTGAGATCGGTGTGCGCAAGGCGTTGGGAGCAACCCGTCAGGATATACTGATTCAATTCCTGGTGGAGGCGGCGACGCTCACAGGAATCGGCGGCGCGATTGGCATTGTGCTCGGCCTGATCATGGGGCGACTCGCCGCGATCGCGCTCGATGTGAATGCGCCAGTGCCACTCGCATTCACGGTCGTCGCCGTGATTGTGTCGGTCTCGATCGGCATTGTGTTCGGCATGGTACCGGCGCGACGTGCTGCACGGCTCGATCCGATTGCGGCGCTGCGCTACGAGTAAGCGCTCGTTCAGTATCCGCGCACGGTGAGAAACGCCTCCCACAGCGGCAGATTCATTGGTGTCCCCAGCACGGCAAGTTCGAGCACGCTGAGGACGCCGATGATCGCCAGCAGCATACGTGACTGTCGACGCAACGGCTGCGGCTCCCGCACCGCCAACGTGGCGATGAACAGAGTGAACGCCAGCACCAGCGCCATCGCGACCGGCAGAAACAAGTTGTTTTGCTGCGGTCCGAAGAAGCTCTCGAGATACGCGACGGGTTCCGGGAAGAAACCACGGCCCGGGTTCTCGACGCCGAGAAAGATCGCAACACTCGCCAGTTGATGTACGAACCAGAAGAGCAGCGCCGCGTGCCAGCCAATCCGGTTCGTGCCGCCGCGTGAGAGCCGCCAGGCAAGGTACAGCACGGCGAGCATGCCGAGTTCATACCATTGCATGGACTGCACGGCTCGCAGCGCGAGCGACAGACTGACGGGTTCCGCAGGCACCGCGTGCTGTAGCGAGGCGGGCCCAACGAGCCAACCGCCATAGAAGCCGACCTGCACCCACGTCCACAGGAAGGCGCCGCCGAGAAAGCTTCGTCGGGCAGCGCGTGGGGTTTCCACCGACCGCTCGAGCGAGATCAGGGATGCGCCCCAGATCGCGAGCGAAGTAGCGAGCAGCATTCCCATCGCTCGCGTCGCGAGCGTGCGCTCCAGTGCGAACACCACGCCGGTCGCGCCCCACCAGAAGAGAACCACCACCAGAATCGAGCGGAGCGCCACACGCAGCGTCGTCTCGCGGGTGGCGATCTCGCGCAGTTCCGGTGCGGCATCGCCTCGCGGCACGATCCACGCCGCCATGCGCGTGAAGGAAGTCACCGCGGCGTTCACCCGCGCGACCCGGAGTCGCTCGAGTGCATCGCCGTCCGTACCAATCCATTGAGCGCATGTGCGTCAGCGACGGGCAGCACGATGTAGCGCGCACTCATCGCTTGAGCGATGCGCTTGGCGAGGGGTTCACCTCGCGGACTCGTGTCGATCAGTAACGCCGGGATGCGGAGCGCCGCGAACCGCGCGCCGGCAAGCAGGGCGTCCTGCTCCGCCTGCTTACGTCCCGGTTGTCCATCGCGCGCAATGTTGGCACGGCCGTCGGTCATGAACACCGCGAGTGGTGCGCTGCCACCGCGACGAACGCCAAGCGCCTGCTCAATCGCGGCATCAATTGCATGTGCGAGTGGCGTCCCCCCGCCGCCGGGCAACGCGGCCAACACTCTCCTGGCGCGCGCCAATGCGCGTGTCGGCGGCAACAGCACCTCGGTGCCCTGCCCCCGAAAGGCCAGAAGACTCACACGATCGCGTCGCGCGTACGTCTCCGCGAGCAACAGCTCCACCGCCCCCTTCGCTTCAGCCAATCGATGCAGCGCCGACGATCCGGAGGCATCGACGACAAAGAGCACCGTCGTTCCGGTCTTTTCGATAAAGCGCCGAATGCGAAAGTCTTCGCGCCTCACAGCCACTCGTGTCGTTGGCACCACGGACGGCGTCGTGGCGGCCGCACGCACCTTTTGCCACGGAGCGGCCGCACGCAATGTCTCCAGCAGATGCAACCGCGCGCCACCACGCGGCACGCCCCCGCGCGATCCGCGCGGACGCCCTCGGAGCATGCTCACTTTCTCGGAGCCAACGCGACCAGCCATCGCGCCACTCGCCGAACGATGCATGAGCTGCTCGAGGAGCTGGGGCGGAAGCGCGACCTGAACGGCGTCTCGAAGCAAACTGCCACGATCGTCCGCAGCGGACGTCGCGTCGTTCTCGCCAGAACGGTCGTCTTGCGATTCTGGCGATGCCGGTGATGGCGACGGCTCCGGCGACGCGGACGACGACGGTTCAGACTGCGCTGTCTCTTCGCGATCTGGCTCAGGCTCTGCCGGCGGCAAACGCGTGGCGCGCGGTGCCAACACCAACGCCGCCGCCAGTTCGGCATCGGCTTCGGTCACCATCAACCGGCCGCGCAGCGCTGCCAGCGCCCGCGCCGTGCGCACCGCAAAGAGCGCCGCACGTGCTGAATCGACGCCAAACGCATCGGCCGTCTGGCAGAGCGCAGTCACCCACTGTTCGTCCATGCTGATTCCAATCGCGCAACGACGCGCCTCGCGCACCAGGCTCACGAGCCCGTCTCGCTGCAATGGCTGCGCCATCGCCAGGATCTCATCGGCCACGGCCCCTTCGAGCGTCAGCGAAAATGCCACGCGATCACGCAGTGAGTCATGCAACACTTCGTCGTCGACCGATTCGTCCAGCAGCAGCGCACACACCTGTGCCGCATGTCGTTCGCCGATGCCATCACGTGCGACGCGGATCTCGGCGTGATCCAGCGCTTCGCAGATCGCCGTGCGCGCGGCCACGCCAAGTCGCTCCGCCATGGGCGCGATCAGCACGCCGCCATCCGCACCCGCAAGCACGCCACGTTCGGCGACCACTTTTCCGGTGCGTAGTGTCGCAGCGAGATCGACGCCTCCATAGAGTCGATCGGCCGTCACACTCGTGGGCACGCGCCGTAGCCGCGCACCATTTGGCAGCAGCTGCCGAACGATCTCGGCGAACGCGCGCGCAACCTCGTGCAGCGGATGGTCGATCACCGCACCACCAAGTCCGCGCGGATCGACCGCGAGCAGTAGCGCGGACAGCGCCTCTCGTGAGTGCGGTAACTCAGGCACTGACGCCGGCATCGCCCCAGAGTTCTGCCATGGCGCGTTCGACCCGCGTGGTTGATCCCGCATCGTCGAGCACATTGCGACGCAACCGGTGACGCAGCGCCATCGCCGCAATGCGTCGCAGGTGGGCGAGCGTGATGGACTCGTCGCCATCGAACGCGGCAAGGGCGCGCGACGTGCGCAGGAGCGTGAGCTCGCCACGCAGACCGTCAGTGCCGAGCGCCGCGCACAGCGCCGCGGCGCGCTCGAGCACCTCATCGGGCACGGTGAGCGCATCGAGTCGCGCGCGCCCCTTCTCGATCTGTCGACGAATCTTGTTGTCGATCTTTTGCCACTGCGAGAGGAACGCATGCGGATCGCGGTCAAACGCGTCGCGGCGCTTGATGACCTCAATGCGCGTCGCAATCATCCCGGGCGTTTTGACGTCGACCGCCAGACCAAAGCGATCCAGGAGCTGCGGCCGTAGCTCACCCTCTTCGGGATTGCCGCTTCCCACCAGAACGAAACGCGACGGATGACGCACGCTGACGCCTTCGCGCTCCACGACGTTCTCGCCGGTCGCGGCCGCATCAAGCAGCAGATCGACAAGATGATCCTCGAGCAGGTTCACCTCATCGACATAGAGAAAGCCGCGATGGGCCCGGGCAAGCAGCCCGGGTTCGAACGCCTTCTCGCCGGTCGTTAGCGCCCGCTCCAGATCAAGCGCACCGACCACGCGATCTTCGGTCGCACCGAGCGGCAGGTCCACCACCGGAACCGCCGCCGTGAGCGATCGCGACTGCTTGCCGGTCGGGTCGCGCCGCTGACAATCGTCGCAGCGGGTGCCGTTACCGCTTGGGTCGCATCCGTACTTGCACCCCTGCACGACTTTCATTGCCGGAAGCAGCCCGGCGAGTGCTCGAACCGCCGTGCTCTTGCCGGTGCCACGGTCTCCAAAGACCATGACACCGCCAATCATCGGGTCAATCGCGACAAGGAGCAGGGCCAGCTTCATCTCGTCCTGGCCGACGATCGCACTGAAGGGATAGACCGGTCGCATGGGAGCAACGGTAGGATTCGGAACGAAGTGTCGCAAGATCCTGACACTTTAAAAATCGAAAACTGTACATTTTTCTTGACACTTTGAAAATCGGCCGGTATCCTCGTCGCGTGACCCCCGCCGAGCGGGCGCTTCAGTCGCCCCCAATCCCCCAGGCAGTGACGCCCCCGGTGCGCCGAGCTGAGCAGTTGCCAGCTGCACCATGGTGGGAGCTGCTGCGCGATCGATGGAATGCCCTCGTAGCCACCGACAGCTTCCAGCGGTGGAGCTCGCGATTCCCGCTGACCGCGCCGATAACGCGTTACCGGTCGCGAAAGCTGTTCGATATCGTATCGGGGTTCGTCTATACCCAGACCTTGCTGGCGTGCGTCGAACTGGAGCTGTTCAGCTATTTGGCTGACGGCGCACGCTCGGTCGATGAGATTGCCCGCCACACCGGACTTTCGATTTCGAGTACGGAGCGTTTGGTCAACGCGGCGGCATCGCTCCGCCTGCTGATGCGCCGGAGTCACGGGCGCTATGCACTCGGCCCCCTCGGCGCGCCGCTCGTGAACAACACCGGCGTGCTCGCGCTCATTCGCCATCATCGCATGGCGTATCACGATCTCGAAGATCCTGTCTCGCTCCTTCGGCAGGGCGCGGACTTCCGGACCGAGCTGTCGCGCTACTGGTCGTACGCCGATGCGCCGCGTCCGCAGGCGATCGATGATGTGCGCGTTTCCGCGTACTCGGAAATCATGACGGCCACCCTGCCACCGCTCGCGCATGATGTGCTCGATGCCTACGACCTCTCGAAGCACGAGTGTTTGCTCGACGTGGGCGGCGGAGAAGGTGTGTTTCTCTCGCTGGTCGCGCAGCGCCACCCGGGGTTGCAGCTCCAGCTGTTTGATCTTCCGGCCGTCGCCGCTCGTGCGCGTGCGCGTCTCGAGACACAGGGACTCGATGAGCGCGTGCGTTGTCACGGCGGAAACTTCCACGCGGATGAACTGCCGACCGGCGCCGACGTCTGCTCACTGGTACGCGTGCTGCTCGATCACGATGACCAGAGTGTGATGCGGTTACTCCGGCGCGTGCACAATGCGCTCCCGAGTGGGGGCACGTTGCTCATCGCCGAGGCTCTGGCCGGAGCACGCGGCGCAGAAACCGTGGGCGATGCGTACTTCTCGTTCTACCTGATGGCGATGGGTAAAGGACGCGCCCGTCGTGCGAGTGAGCTCCATGAGATGCTGCAGGCGGCCGGATTCCGTCGCAGCCGCGAGTTGCGCACGCGGTTCCCGATTCAGACGGGTTTGATCGTGGCCGAGGCGTGACGTGAATACGCACGCCGTGGTGTTCGAAGAGCCCGAGCGACTCTCGCTGCGCGAGCTGTCGTTGGTCGAACCCACCGCGCAGGATGTGGTCGTCGCGATGCAGTGGTCGGGGATCTCGACCGGCACGGAGAAGCTTCTGTTCAGCGGTCGCATGCCGCCGTTCCCTGGTCTCGGCTATCCGTTGGTGCCGGGTTACGAAGGCGTTGGCGAAATCATCGATGCGGGTGCTGAGTCGGGGCGCCGCAACGGTGAAATCGTGTACGTGGCGGGCTCGAAGGGCTTTCAGGAGGCGCGCGGACTGTTCGGTGGTCAGGCGTCTCGAGTGGTGGTGCCTGGCGAGAAGACCGTTCGACTTGCCGATCACGTTGGAGAGAAAGGTGCGCTGTTTGCGCTCGCGGCCACAGCGCATCGCTGTCTCGGCGTCGATCCCGCTCAGCATCTGGAGTCGCTGCCGCAGTTGATCGTGGGCCACGGCGCGCTGGGCCGGTTGATCGCGCGACTGGTCGTGCTTTACGGCGCGCCCGCACCGACGGTGTGGGAAGTCAATCCGACGCGGATGAGTGGAGCGCGTGGTTATGCGGTGATCGATCCGCGCGATGATCACGCCAAGAGCTACCACACGATCTGCGATGTGAGCGGTGCGGACGATGTGCTCGATTCGCTCATCGCCAAGCTGCGCCCTGGTGGTGAGATCATTCTCGGCGGCTTCTACAGCCAGCCGGTGCACTTCTACTTCCCGCCGGCGTTTTTGCGCGAAGCGCGCTTTCGCATCGCCGCGCAGTGGCACGCGCGCGATCTCGACGCGATTACCGCGTTCGCGAATGACGGGCGGCTCGACCTGGATGGACTGATCACGCATCGCGAACCGGCGACACGTGCCGCGCATGCGTATGCGACGGCGTTTACTGACCCGACGTGCGTCAAGATGATCCTCGACTGGAGATCGGTGGCATGAGCGACAATGGCCTGCATCAGCTGCATCGCAACGTCCGAGACGAAGCCAGCGATGAGCCCGAGGAGGTGCACACCGGTCCCGTGACCAAGGAAACGCAGATCATCGCGATCTACGGCAAGGGCGGCATTGGCAAGAGCTTCACGCTCGCGAACCTGTCGTACATGATGGCGCAGCAGGGAAAGAAAGTGCTGCTCATCGGGTGCGATCCCAAGTCCGACACCACCTCCCTGCTCTTTGGCGGCAAAGCATGCCCCACGATCATCGAAACGAGTAGTCGCAAGAAGCTCGCTGGTGAGGCTGTGTCGATTGGTGATGTCTGCTTCAAGCGCGATGGCG
Source organism: uncultured Gemmatimonadaceae bacterium (assembly GCA_966112585.1). Taxonomy (GTDB): domain Bacteria; phylum Gemmatimonadota; class Gemmatimonadetes; order Gemmatimonadales; family Gemmatimonadaceae; genus Gemmatimonas. The sequence continues at coordinate 137,183 of CBHWDN010000004.1, read as the reverse complement.
TCTACGCCATGGAGCTTGGTGGTCCTGAAGTGGGTCGTGGCTGTGGCGGCCGCGGCATCATTCACGGCTTCGAAACACTCGAGAAGCTGGGGTTCCACGACTGGGGTTTCGACTTCGTACTGCTCGACTTCTTGGGCGACGTCGTGTGTGGCGGTTTTGGCCTGCCGATCGCGCGTGACATGTGCCAGAAGGTCATCGTGGTCGGCTCGAACGACCTGCAATCGCTCTATGTGGCCAACAACGTGTGCAGCGCGGTGGAGTACTTCCGCAAACTTGGCGGCAATGTGGGTGTGGCCGGCATGGTGATCAACAAGGATGACGGCACGGGTGAGGCGCAGCGCTTTGCGTCGAACGCCGGCATTCCCGTGCTCGCCGCCATTCCCGCGCACGACGACATCCGTCGCAAGAGCGCGAGCTACGAGATCATCGGCAAGCCCGACGGCGAGTGGGGACCGCTCTTTGAGCTGTTGGCCACGAACGTGGCCGATGCACCGCCCGTTCGCCCCAAGCCGCAAACGCAGGATCAGCTGCTCGGTCTCTTCTCGGCCGAGTCGACGGGTCGCGACTTCGTGATGGAACCGGCGACGATGTTCGACATGGTCGGCAAGGACGAGCTGGTGAAGCCGTCGCTCGAAGTCGTGTACGATACCGTCTGAGGCTACGGCGATGTCATCGCACTCCACCTCTGCTCCGCTGCCAGTCATTTCCACCGACGGCATGGGTTGTCACGCCGGCGCCGACGTGATGCTGGCGGCTGCGCGTGCGGCCGGGAAAAGCGAGCTGCTCGATCAATACGCCGCGGATTATCCGAAAGGACCGCACGATCAGCCACAAAGCATGTGTCCGGCGTTCGGCTCGCTGCGTGTTGGACTGCGCATGCGCCGCACGGGCACCATTCTGAGTGGCTCCGCGTGCTGCGTGTACGGACTGACGTTCACGAGTCACTTCTACGGAGCGCGTCGAACGGTTGGATACGTGCCGTTCAACTCGGAAACGCTCGTCACGGGACAGCTATTTGAAGACATTCGCGACGCGGTGCATGCAATGGCCGATCCGACGCACTACGACGCGATCGTGATCACCAACTTGTGTGTGCCCACCGCGTCGGGTGTGCCGTTGCAGATCCTGCCGAAGGAGATCAACGGCGTCCGTATCATTGGGATCGATGTGCCGGGCTTCGGTGTGCCCACACACGCGGAAGCCAAGGACGTGTTGGCCGGCGCCATGTTGCGCTACGCGCGTCTCGAGGCGCAGCAAGGTCCCGTGCAGGCACCGCGTGCCGGTCGAAGTGAGCGTCCCACCGTGACATTGATTGGCGAGATGTTTCCCGCCGATCCGGTCGGCATCGGCATGATGCTCGAGCCCTTGGGACTCGCGGCGGGTCCGGTCGTACCGACACGCGAATGGCGCGAGCTCTATGCGGCACTCGACTGCGCCGTTGCGGCCGCCGTACATCCGTTCTACGTGTCCTGCTATCGCGAGTTCGAAGCCGCCGGTCGCTCCATCGTGGGTTCAGCGCCCGTTGGATACGACGGCACTGCTTCGTGGTTGGAATCGATCGGACACGCCGCCGGCGTCACGCAGGATAAGATCGATGCGGCACAGAATCGCATTCTGCCGGCTATTAAGGGTGCGCTCTCGGCGATGCCGATCAAGGGACGCATTACGATGTCGGGCTACGAAGGCTCCGAGTTGCTCGTGGCGCGGTTGCTCGTGGAAAGCGGCGCCGACGTGCGTTACGTCGGTACGGCCTGCCCGCGAACTCCGTACAGCAGCGCCGATCGCGAATGGCTCGAGGCGAAGGGCGTCCACGTGCAGTTCCGTGCATCGCTCGAGCAGGATCTGGCGGCGATGCATGAGTTCAAGCCCGATCTGGCCATCGGTACGACCCCCGTGGTGCAGAAGGCGAAGGAACTGACGATTCCCGCACTGTACTTCACCAATCTGATTTCGGCGCGCCCGTTGATGGGTCCCGCCGGCGCTGGATCACTCGCGCAGGTGGTGAACGCGGCAATCGGCAACAAGGCGCGTTTCGACGAGATGGAAGCGTTTTTTGGCGACGTGGGCCAGGGCTACAAGGCCGGTGTGTGGAAAGACACGCCGCAGGATCGTCCAGAGTTTCGCGAGCACTACAAGCGCCACATCGCCAAGCTGGCGCGTGCGCGTAAGGCCGAGGAGATGGTCTGATGGCGTTGATCCTCGATCTCGATCGCGCTGGCGGCTACTGGGGCGCGGTGTATGTATTCACCGCGATCAAAGGCATGCAGGTGGTGATCGATGGTCCCGTAGGGTGTGAGAACCTGCCGGTGACGTCGGTGCTGCACTACACCGATGCGCTGCCGCCGCATGAGCTGCCGATCGTGGTCACGGGTCTCGGCGAAGAAGAACTCGGACAGCACGGTACCGAAGGCGCCATGAAACGCGCGCACGCCACGCTCGATCCGGAACTGCCGGCGGTCGTGGTCACCGGTTCAATCGCCGAGATGATTGGCGGTGGTGTCACGCCAGAGGGCACCAACATTCAGCGATTCCTGCCGCGCACGATCGATGAAGATCAATGGCAAGCAGCGAATCGCGCGATGTACTGGTTGTGGACCGAGTACGGCCTCAAGAAGGGCGTCAGACCCAAGAAGACCGAACGCGCGGCGGGCAGCAAGCCGCGCGTGAACATCATTGGCCCGATGTATGGCTACTTCAACAGCGCGAGCGATCTCCACGAGATCCGTCGCCTGATCGAAGGGATCGGTGCCGAGATCAACATGGTCTTTCCGCTCGGCAGTCACATGCAGGACATTCCGCGCCTGGTGGATGCAGAAGTGAACATCTGCATGTATCGCGAGTTCGGGCGCATGCTGTGCGAGGATCTCGACGTGCCATTTCTCCAGGCACCGATCGGCCTGCACAGCACGACCAAGTTCCTGCGTTCCCTTGGCGAGCTGCTGCAGCTCGACCCCGAGCCGTTCATCGAGCGCGAGAAGCACACGACGATCAAGCCGGTATGGGACCTGTGGCGTTCGGTGACACAGGACTTCTTTGGCACCGCAAGCTTCGCGATCGTCGCGAACGAAACGTATGCGCGCGGGGTGCGGAATTTTCTCGAGACCGAGCTGGGCCTCCCCTGCCAGTTCGCGATTGGACGAAAGCCCGGTGTCAAGCCTGACAATCAAGCGGTGCGTGACGCGATCAAGAGCAAACCGCCGCTGATCATGTTCGGCAGCTACAACGAGCGCATGTATCTCGCCGAGATCGGCGCGCGCGCGATGTACATCCCGGCATCATTTCCGGGGGCGATTGTGCGACGCCACACGGGCACGCCGTTCATGGGCTATTCCGGCGCGACGTACCTCGTGCAGGAAGTGTGCAACCAGCTGTTCGACGCGCTCTTTCACATCCTGCCGCTCGGCACGGAGCTCGACAAGATCGATGCCACGCCGTCGCGATTGCATCGCGAGCTACCGTGGGATGACGATGCCAAGCAGGCGTACGACGAGTTGTGTGAGTCGTTCCCAATTCTCATTCGCATTTCGGCCGCGAAGCGACTGCGTGACGCTGCGGAAAGCGATGCACGGGAGTTGGGCGATAGCATCGTGACGCGAGATCATGTTCTCGCCTCACGACGTGGGCTGGCGGGCGTGAGTTAACGCGCCGACCACTACATCCACCCGTTCTTCCGGCACCAGGTGTCCTCCCTCCTCCACCTGCCAAGTCACACCGGGAATACCCGCCACGGCGCGTTGCAACGCGTCGAGGGGGATCCAGCGATCACCGCGCGCCGCAATCAGGTGCACGGGAATGGGACGCGTGTGCGAGTGGGCTTGCCAGTCGCGCAAGAGCGAGGGGACATCCCAGCGGGTCATCATGGCGAGCGTTGCACGTACATGCGCAGGGTTGGTGAAGAGCGCGTTATAGGTTGCAATTTGCGCGCGCGTGAGCACCGAGCCGGTGGAATCGAGCAGACGTTCGACGATCGTGGTGTGTCGGGAGAGTCGCGCCGCGTTCGTTGCGACGACCGCTTGATCCACCATCGTTGCGGCGACTGGCGCGATGAGTCCCACCAGCCAGAGTGGAGGCGCGATGAGTGCCGGTGCGAAACCCACGATGCGCTCCGGGGCAATCGCACCAGCCAGGGCGAGGCGCAGCAGGATGGCGACGCCGGCGCTGTGTCCGGCCGCCAGCGCGGGCCGCTCGCCGAGTGCATGCAGCAGCGCGCCCACCGCGCGCGCCATGCCGGGCAGTGTGAATCGTTCGGCGCGTTCACGCTCGCTGATCATCACGCTGCCACCGTGACCGGGCAGATCGATTGTGATGACGCGGAAGTGCGGCAACAGTCGCTCGCGCGCATCGGCCCAGCAATGCGTGCTGCCACCGGTGCCGTGCAGCAACAGCAGTGTCGGCCCTTGGCCGGCGCGCTGAATCTGCCAGCGAACGTCACCGTGTTCGACCGATTCATCGGTGCGTTCGAGCGCGTGATCTGAGTTCATGAGTGTTCCCAAAGCTGACCGTTTACACCCCTACTGTACACAATTCTTGACGCATTAGATCGTAAGGTCCAGTTTACACCATCGAATTTCCCCTTCGCCGTCCTCTTTGGTCGGCACCCCAGCCGTGCGGGGCTCTGCGCGGCAGCACCTGCAGTCCCTGGAGGCAGCAATGAACAACGACGGGATGACCGACGAGGAGGCGCGTCGATTCCATCGGTACTTCACGATGGGAGCGGTTTCCTTCATCGGTGTCGCGGCCGTGGCGCACTTCATGGCTTGGTCGTGGCGTCCCTGGTTCTGACCAACTGACCCCTACCCTCAGCTGGAGAACCACATGCACCGCATTTGGATTGGGAACGATCCCAGCGTGATCATGAGCGGGCTCGCCATGTTCCTGGCCTGTCTCGCGCTCATCATCCACGTCTGGGCGTACAGCATCACTGGATGGCCGAAGTACAAGCGAGCGCAGTACAACGGCCAGGTCGCAGCGCCGACTGCGGTTCGCTAAGGCAAACTCTTCACTCGAGGCTTCGTCTTATGCACCGCATCTGGTTGATGTTTGACCCGCGTCGCGTCATGGTCGCGCTGTTTGGCTTCCTGGGCGTGCTGGCGCTGGTCATTCACTTCATCCTGCTCAGCTCACACCGCTACTCGTGGATCGAGAACGGGACGCTGTCTGCTGAACAGGCATCGGTCGGGGCTTCGGCTCCTCCGGCGGCGGCTGAAATGTCGCCACTCCCGCCCGGCCGGTAGTACGCCGCGCGTCGTCGCAGAGCTGGCGGGGGTCGCCTTTATGGGCCCCCCGTCCGCCCTGACGATGACACCGCGTGCGCCTCCTCCCTCCTCGCTCTTCCGCTGTTTTCTCTGCGCGTCCGGAGATATCGCCCATGGCGATGCTGAGCTTTGAACAGAAGTATCGAGTCCGCGGTGGCACGCTGATCGGCGGGAATCTTTTTGATTTCTGGTTCGGTCCGTTCTACGTGGGCTTCTTTGGCGTCACGACCATTTTCTTTGCCACACTCGGCACCCTGCTCATCGTGTGGGGTGCGGCGATGGGTCCGACCTGGAATCTGTGGCAGATCTCCATTGCCCCACCTGATCTCAAGTACGGCTTGGGACTCGCGCCACTGCGCGAAGGGGGCCTGTGGCAACTGGTCACGGTGTGTGCCGTTGGGGCCTTTGGCAGTTGGGCGCTGCGGCAAGCGGAGATCAGTCGCAAGCTCGGCATGGGCATGCACATTCCGTGGGCGTACAGCGGCGCTGTGCTGGCCTACGTCACCCTTGTCGTCATTCGCCCAATGTTGCTTGGCGCGTGGGGACACGGCTTTCCGTACGGCATTTTCTCGCACCTCGATTGGGTGTCGAACGTGGGGTATCAATACCTCCACTTCCACTACAATCCGGCGCACATGATCGCCGTGACGTTCTTCTTCACGAATTGCTTTGCACTCGCACTGCATGGGTCGCTGATTCTGTCCGTCACGAACCCGCCCAAGGGCACCGCAGTCGGCACAAGCGAACAGGAGAACGTCTTCTTCCGCGACCTGCTCGGCTACTCGATCGGCGCGATGGGCATTCACCGACTGGGCCTGTTCCTCGCTGTGGGCGCGGCGGTCTGGAGTGCCATCTGCATCGTGATCTCCGGCCCCTTCTGGACGCAGGGCTGGCCCGAGTGGTGGAACTGGTGGCTTAACCTCCCCATCTGGAAGTGAGGACTCGCCACCATGCTTGAATACCAGAGCCTCTTTACGCGAGTACAGATCCGCACGGCTCCCGATCCGGGGTTGCCGATCGATACGTCAACCGGTGGACGGTTGGGTGCGGGATTCTTCTCGAGTCTTGCCGGAAAGTTTGGCGATGCACAGATCGGCCCGATCTATCTTGGCTGGACCGGTGTGCTGTCGTTGCTGTGCGGTTTTGTGGCGTTCGAGATCATCGGGCTCAACATGTACGCGTCGGTCGGATGGAACACGCTGGAGTTCATCCGTCGACTGCCGTGGCTCGCGCTCGAACCACCCCCACCGCAGTACGGCCTGCACATTCCGCCGCTCGCGCAGGGCGGGTGGTATCTGATGGCCGGCTTCTTTCTCACCATGAGCATCGTGCTCTGGTGGGTGCGCACCTATCGCCGTGCGCGCGCGCTCAAGATGGGTACCCATCTGCCGTGGGCGTTTGCCAGCGCGATCTTCCTGTACTCGACGTTCTTCTTCCAGCCGCTGCTCGTGGGCAGCTTCAGCGAGATGGTGCCGTTCGGCATCTTCCCGCACCTCGATTGGACGTCGGCGTTTTCGATTCGCTACGGGAATCTCTACTACAATCCGTTCCACGCGCTTTCGATCGCATTCCTGTACGGCAGTGCGGTGTTGTTCGCGATGCATGGCGCCACGATTCTGGCCGTGGCACGGTTGGGTGGTGAGCGTGAAATCGAACAGATCACCGATCGCGGTACCGCTGCCGAACGCGTGATGCTCTTCTGGCGGTGGTGCATGGGATTCAATGCGACGATGGAGTCCGTACATCGCTGGGCCTGGTGGTTCGCCGTGCTCACTACCTTCACCGGCGGCATCGGCATCCTGCTCACCGGCACCGTGGTGGACAACTGGTACCTCTGGGGTGTGAAGCACGGGTTGGTCTCGCAGTATCCCGCGCAGAACACACTCACGCCTGAGCAGCGCGAACTCCTGCGTGGTCGCTATCAGGGGGTCCAGCCGGATTCGTTCCCGGTGTACCTGCCCGCGACGGCGGCGCCGACGATGGACTCGAGTCGCATGGCGATGCCGGATTCGATGAAAGTCGACTCGGCGGCGGTAGACACCACGAAGCGCGTTGACTCGACGGCGGCGACTGTCGCTCCCGCGACTGTTGCTCCTGCGAGCGCACCCACCACTGGAGTGAAGAAGCCATGAGATCGCTTCGTATCCTGCTGGTTGGTGCGCCCACGGTGCTCGCGTTGACCGGTTGTATTGGTGATCACGCGACCGACTCGGTGCAGAACGGCTACCGTGGCACCGCGCTCGAACAGAACTACACGCATCGCGATGTGAAGAACGCCATGGCGCAGCTCAAGATTCCGGCCGCGCCGCCGCCAGCCGGTGCCGCGCCACCGGGGCCCCTGCCCTGGAAGAACGTGCAGGTACTCACCGACATCAGTACGACGGAGTTCACGCGTACGATGCTCGCGATGTCGACGATGGTGGCGGGTACCGGGAATTGTCAGTACTGCCACAATGTGGCGAACTTCGCGGACGACACCCTGCCCAACGGTAAGCCGATTTACACCAAGGTCGTTGCGCGACGCATGCTGCAGATGACTCGCCATATCAACAGCGAGTACTCGGTGCACGTGAAGAATACCGGTGTCACCTGCTACACCTGCCATCAGGGGAAGCCACTGCCGAACGGCTTGTGGTTCTACGCCAAGCAGACCGACTATCTGCGGCACTACCTTGATCGCGATGGGGCGCGTGTGATCACCAAGCAGGTTGCGCCAACGAATGCCAACCGCAGTTCGGTCAAGCAGGCGGAGTGGACGTATGCGCTGATGATCTCCCAGGCCAAATCGCTGGGCGTGAATTGCACGTACTGCCACAACACGCGCTCCTTTTCGAGCTTCACCGAGGCGCCTCCGGCGCGTGTGACGGCGTACCACGGCATCCTGATGCTGCGCGACGTGAACACGCACTATCTCTCGCCGCTCAAGCCCGTGTTCCCGCAGGTGCGGTTGGGCGCGATGGGCGATGCGCCCAAGGCACAGTGCCTGACCTGCCACAACGGGCGCTACAAGCCGCTCTACGGCGCGCCGATGGCGAAGGACTACCCTGCCTTCTGGGGTCGTTCAGAATGGAACGGAAAGGCTTTCCCAGGGCTCAACAGCGTGGCAGCGGTTGATAGCGTGAAAGCCGACAGCACGGCACCTGCTCCTCCAGCCGTCGCGCCGGTGACGGTGAAGAAGAGCAGCGCGCTACGCACTTCCACGACTCCACTCGTGGGCGGAACGCAGCCGCGCTGAACGAGAAACGGGGGCGGCCGTGTCTGGCCGCCCCCGTTTCTTGTGTGTTGAAGTCGGTTACTGCATGGGAATGAATGGCGCGCCGTTCCTGGGACCCGGGCCGGGATGCACCTTCAGCAGATTGTCGAAGCTTTCGATCTGTGTGGGGCCGAAGCTGGTGATCGTGATGTGCTGCGTCGTACTCGGATCATGCAGCACCAATCGCCCATCGGTGTAGCGCACGAGTCGAAACGGGGCCTCCTCACCTACACCAGCGGCGCGGCGACTGCGCGTCAGCGCGCGCAACGCGCCACGCAGGAACCCATTCGTGTTGGGCGGCAACTCCACCGCGACCTTGTTGGAACCGGCATCGATCACCGTGATACCATGATCGGCGGCGTCCTGAAACCTGAGTGAACGTTCGACGAGCACGGTCGTCGGGAGCTCACGTGACGCGCCCACATTGAATACGCGGGCACTGATCGCCAGCGCGAACGTCGTGAGCACCAGTGCTCCGGCCATGTAGAGCGCCGGTTTTGGCACGCGAAGCGTGTGCTCCTCTCCGCGTGCGCCCGGCTCCTGCTCGAACACGATCTCGCGCATACGTCAGACTCCTGCAGGTTGCGGCACGGCGCGGCGATCGGCGACCCGCTTGGGTTCGCTGCGTTCGACGCGCGTCATGGCGTCGGAGGCGGGCGATGCGAGCACCGCATCGGCGAGCAGGCGCGCGACCTGTTCTGGCTCGGGCAGCCCGCGGAGTACCGGCTCTGGATGATTGATGCGGAATACACGGCAGTGTGGCCAGAGCGCGCTATATGCCAGTCGCTCCGGCTTGTTGAGCACCAGCGTCAGCTGACCTGTGCCGTCGCGGAATTGCCCGACCCCCGCCGTCTTGAGCAGCGAGAAGGGAATGTTGATCGACACCGAAAAGACCATACCGACTCGCATCACCACGCGATGCGTCGTGATGGCGTACCACGAGGTCGAGGCCACCGCCTTCGCCAATCCGAAGGCGGTCGCGAGCACGAAAGCGCTCGACACCACACGCACCATCACGCTCGACCACCAGATCGGAGAGCCTGGCGTTTCGGGCGTCGAGATCAACCACGCGCCGAGCATGACGGCAAAGTACGCCGCAATCCAGCGCCAGTGAAATACGTGAGTCGCGACGGCACGCATGGTGGGCGCGCCCTCCCACAGCAGGCGCTCACCGGCCGGTAGCGGATGCGGCAAGCCGCGGATGTATTGCGGCGCGCCCTCGACGTTCGAGTTCATATGATGGGCTGACTCCGCGACGCCGTCGCGTAGAGGTGACCACCGGCGTAGTACGCGCCGATCTTGTCCTCTTCGAGCAACGTGATCTGATCCGCACTCGCCGTGGTGGGCACGTTCTGGAACTGCGCGGCGGTGATGCTCTTCACGAGCAGGCGATCATTGCCCCACAGACCGAAGTTCGGCCACTGCACAAATCCCACCGGCAGCAGGCGACGTTCATCGCTCCCCGCGAGTTGCACTTCGTAGTAGCAGACCTGCGGTTCGGATCGATTCACCCAGATTTCCACCACGGAGCCGGCAACGGCCTTATCGGCCGCAATCACCGGCAGTCCGCGCGGATCGGGATCGCCTTTGGCGACGAAGAACGTCGCATCGGCGCGCATCGGTACGATCTTCGCCGCGCCGTGAAAGGTGCGATCAGGTTCGTCACGACGACCGGCGTTATAGGCCGCCGGTCCAACCCCATCGACCATGGGATTCCCAGTGGGCACAATCGGCGAACCGTTGTAGTGGTCCGCTGGTACGAACTTGACGCTGGTCATCAGTGCGAGCCCTCGTTGTTGTGCGGGCGATGAATGAACGACTTCTTACCGGCCGACTTCGGCCACCCATCACGGGGCCCCTGCGGCGAGTCGAGGGGATAGCCTTCGCGCTTGTCTTCGCGACGCAGGTAGATGATCAACCCGGCAAAGAAGATCCAGAACGCGTACAGCGCGATCTGTGCACCATCGAGTTTCTCCATCATGGAGGCGGCTCCGGAGCGTAAGAGTAGTGATCATGCGGGAATGTCCGCGAGACCAAAGACACGAGGCGAATCCACGACATCCGGCGAGCGGGATTTCCCCGCCAGCAGGAGCCACAACGGGAGCAGCGTGGCGAGCAGCACCACGATCTCCACGACATACACGGCGGTGTATGGCACCGACGCATTGTTGAGCTGAAGCGGCAGGGCGTTTCGCGCCACAAGATGCGAAAGCCAATCCTTCGCGACGCCGCTCACAGCGAACGCGAGCCCTTCCGCGGTCGCAAACACCGCGCCCCACGCACCGAGGGCGATGCCGTGTTGCGACGCATCGCGAAGTCCCATCGCAAAGGACAGCGTCCCAACGCCAAACAGTCCTTCGCCGAATCCGATGAGCATGACACCCACCCGGAAGAAGAACGCCGAGTGGTACGTGCTGGCGATCGTGACCAGAGCAAACCCGACGACGCCCCAAACCACTCCCTGTCGCGCCAGACGAATGGGATCGTTGTTCAGGCCGAGCATCGTAGCGGCCACCATGAAGGACATCACGGCACCGAACGCCATGATGGCGGTCAGCGCTGTGGTTTCTGCAACGGTGAAGTGGAGGATCTCCCCACCGTACGGCTCGAGCAGAACGTCCTGCAGATTGAACGCAAAGAAACCAAGGCCGACGGCAACCAACAGACGCACCGCTTGCCCGCCCTGCGCAAACGTGCCCCAGGCCTCGCGGAAGAGTGGACGTCGTTCTCCCTTCTTGTACTCAATCACGCCCCGCACGCGCGCTTCCTGCTTCCAGAGCGAGATCGCATTCACCACCACGGTGAACACGGCGGTGCCCTGAATCACCTGAATGAGCTTGAACGGCGTGAAGTTCTGCAGCAGACGCTCGAGGACGAGCGCACTCACCAGCGTACCAACCAGCATCATCAGGTACATCAGCGCGATCACGCGCGGACGTTTGTCGTCCTTCACGATATCGGTGGCGAGCGCGAGTCCGGCCGTCTGCGTGGTGTGCGCACCCGCGCCGACCAGCAGGAAGGCGAGCGCGGAGCCCGCGTAGCCCACCCATAGTGGCGCGCGATCGCCGTGCTCAGACAGCACGAGCAGCGCAAACGGCATGATGGCGAGACCGCCGAACTGCATCTGCGTGCCAATCCACAGGAACGGCACGCGCTTCCACCCCAGAATGCTTCGGTGTGTATCCGACTTGAACCCCACGAGCGCGCGGAATGGCGCCACGAGCAGCGGGATCGCCAGCATGATCGCCACGAGCGACGCCGGAACGCGGAGCTCGAGAATCATGACGCGATTCAGTGTGCCGACAAAGAGCGTCTGCACCATGCCGACCGACAGCTGAAAGAGCGCCAGCCGAAAGAGGCGAGAGAGTGGCACATCGTCGCTCGCGACGTCGGCAAACGGCAGCCATTGCGTACCGACGCCCCGCCACATGCTGACGAGACGATCCGTGCGAGACGGCATGCGAGTGCCCTGCGCGGGGCTGGTCACCAGACGGGCTGCATGCGCACATCAGCCGGCAGGGCCTGACGATGCGGACGACGGACGAACAAGCGGAGGAATGTGAACGCATTCGCCGCCTTCAGCATGGCTACGCGCGCCCCGGCGAACAGGCCACCACGCGCTTCGACCTGCCGCATCTCATCGGTGTTGCGCCACATCGTGTGCAGCAACGCCCAGAACTCTGGCTGATCGGTATCGATCGTTTCGGGAAAGACCTGGCGGCTGATGAGATTCGTCAGCTTGATGACCTGGCGATCGTAGTCGTCCACATCGATCCCCATGAAATCAAAGAACGGCTGCCGGCTGTGATCGCGTACGTACATCGTGCAGAACACCGCGAGCAGGAAGAAGCGAATCCACAGCTTGTTGACACCGCTGAGCAACTCCGGATTCGAGCGCATCAACACCGCAAACGCTTCGCCATGACGGAACTCGTCGAGGCACCAGTTCTCGAACCACTTGAAGATCGGATGGAAGCGCTTCTCCGGCTGCTTCTCGAAGTTGCGATAGATCGTCACGTATCGCGCGTACCCGATCTTCTCGGACAGATAGGTCGCGTAGTAAATGAACTTGGGTTGGAAGTACGTGTACTTCTTGGCCCGCGTGAGGAAGCTCAGATCGACCGCCACGTTGAAGTCATTCAACGTGTGATTGATGAAGCCGGCATGACGGCCCTCGTCGCGACTCATGAATCCGAACAGGTCGCGCACATCCTTGTTCTTGATCCGCTTCTTGATCTCGGCGTAGAGAATGCACCCCGAGAATTCGGCGGTCACCGACGAGGTGAGGAACTCGATGAACTGCTTTCGCAGCTCGGGGTCCATCCCGGAGAAGTCGGCATCGAATTCGGCGTTGCGCTTGAAGTGATCCTTGTTCGGATCACGCCGAAATTCCGCCAGGATGTCATCCCACATCCGGCGATTCTCGGGCGTGATCTGCAGCGCGTCGATTTCCGCGAAGTTCGTCGTGTAGAAGCGCGGGCTGAGGATCGCCTCTTCCTGCGCGACTCGCGTGGTTTCGTTCACCGGTTCAATCGGGCGGACCGGCAGATCAGTCGTGGTTGCGTACATAGCGATCGTCTCGGCGTGCGCGGTCAGCCTTCGAAGCCAACTTCGTAGAGTTCGTCGATATCGGTGCCACCCGTGAGCTTCACGATCTGGCGCTTGAGCCAGCTCGCGCGGCGCACCTCGGCACTCGACTCGAACGTCTGCTGCGTCCCAAATGCAATGCGGCTTGGCGCATTGCGCACGAGCACTTCGTCGCCGGGATCGACTTCGACGCCATCGAGCGAGACGTGGGCATGGAAGTGATCGTGCGTGGACTCGAGATCGAGGGTGCACGGCACTTCAGTGCGTCGGTTGAGCACGTACCACGCGCCAAGCGCCAGCAGCGTGACAACGGCGGCCGGCCAGAGTACTAGAGACATCCCGCATCCTCCGAGTGGTCCATGATCTGGTTCACTGTTGGTTGACCGGGCGAGCGTTCTGCAATGCGATCGCCATCGAGCGATAGAATCCGCTGGAAATGAGACGGGTACTCACCATGCCCCACGAATCGAGTGCCGGATTGGCGGCGAACACTTCGCGGAACTCACGTTCCGCCACGGGCACGATGGAGGGCGATCGATCGCCCTTGGGAAACAGCTTGCCAACCGCGCGCATCACGGTGAGCAGGGGGGTACGCGGCGCAACGGTGATGACCATGCGTTCGCGCACGCGCGGTGCAAGAGACGCCAAAGCGGCCACCATGTCTTCCACGTCGTAGTGAATGATGGAGTCCATCGCCACCACATAGTCGAAGGCGCCAAGCGCCGGATCAAGCATGTCGCCAGCGCGGAAATCGATATCGATCAAGCCGTTCGCGAGCGCGCTCGAACGCGCGTGCGCCACGAGCGTCGCCGACAAGTCGATCGCCACGACATCGGCGCCACGACGCGCGAGGTCCATCGACAGCGTCCCGGTGCCACAGCCCGCGTCGAGTACTCGCGCACCGCGCAGGTCGGGCGGAAGCCACGCCAGCAGCGTCTGTCGCATCCGATCACGGCCGGCACGAACGCTCGCCCGTACCCGCGACACGGGTGCGTCCGACGTCAGGGCCTTCCACGCATCGGCCGCCGTGCGATCGAAATACGACCCGATCCACGCGCGACGTTCGTGGTAACTCGCCGAAGTGGGAATGCTCGCCATCAGTCGAATCCCAGCAGGTCGAAGATCTCGCGATCCTTGAGCGGGCTCGCCGGCAGCGGCACCACATCATCGAGCATGCGCTGCGCGAGCGCGAGGTACTCGTTCTGCACGGCAGCGACTTCTTCCGTGGCTTCCATCTCGAAGATGGTGCACTTCTTGAGGCGGCTCCGGCGAATGGCGTCCACATCCCTGAAGTGCGCCATGGTCTTGAGGCCCACCGCCGCGTTGAAGCGATCGATTTCGTTTGTCTCCCGCGAACGATTCGCGATCACGCCGCCCAGACGCACCTTGTAGTTCTTGGACTTTGCCTGAATGGCCGCAATGATGCGATTCATCGCAAAGATCGAATCGAAATCGTTCGCCGTGACGATCAGGCAGTAGTGCGCATGCTGCAGCGGTGCCGCGAACCCGCCGCACACCACGTCACCAAGCACATCGAAGATCACCACATCGGTGTCCTCGAGCAGATGGTGCTCCTTGAGGAGCTTGACCGTCTGCCCGGTCACATATCCGCCACAGCCGGTACCAGCGGGAGGGCCGCCCGCTTCGATGCACTGCACTCCGTTGAAGCCTTCGAACATGAAGTCTTCCGGACGCAGCTCTTCGGCGTGGAAGTCCACACCTTCGAGCACATCGATCACGGTAGGCACCATGCGCTTCGTCAGCGTGAACGTGCTGTCGTGCTTCGGATCGCAGCCAATCTGCAGGACGCGCTTCCCGAGCTTGGAGAAGGCAGCCGACAAATTCGACGAGGTGGTACTCTTGCCGATACCGCCCTTTCCATACACGGCGATTACGAGAGCACCATCGATCTTCTGGCCTTCGTCCAGATGTACCTGGAGTGAGCCGTCACCATCGCCGAGGGCGTCCACGATCGGGAGCCGAAGTGAAGTCATAATTGAGTCCAGAGCGAGATCGTCCGGTTACGGTGCATACACACCTTCCAGTCGATCTTCGAGATCGGCGGCTGCATCGCGCAGCGCGTCGAGAGTTGCATCGTCGGGTTGCCAGAACCCGCGATCATTGGCTTCGAGCAAGCGTTGCGCGAGCCCAAGCGCCGCATCGGGATTGGCGGCCGCAAGCTTGCGCCGCATTTCCTCGTCGAGCACGAAGGTGCGCGTCGCTTCGGTGTAGACCCAACCGGGAACAGCGTTGGCGCCACCGGTCGCCGACCATCCGAGCGTGGCGGTGAGATGTCCGGCGAGATTGCGAACGCCTTCATAGCCGTATTGCAGCTGAGCGTCATACCACTTCGGATTGAGCAACTTCGTGCGCGACTCGAGCTCAACCTGCTCGCTGAGCGTGCGCACGCGCCCCTGCCCCTGGCTGTAGTCACCGAGGTACACCGCCGGCGCACGACCAGCATTCTGTTGCGCGATCACCCGCGTCATACCGCCGAGCGATTCGACGTATTGATCGATATCGGTGGCGCCCATCTCGACCGAGTCGAGCCCTTGGAAGCTCACCGTTGCCGCGCCGAGCGCGCGCTTCATCAGCATCGGTTGGGCGTGCGGGCGTCCATCCGGGCCGTACGCAAAGCCTTTACGCTGCACAAAGAGGTCGGCGAGTTCCTGCTCGTCGTTCCACTTGCCGGACTCGATGAGCAGGTTGACGTTCGATCCGTACGCGCCATCGGCATTCGAGAACACACGAAGCGCGGCGTCGGCGAGTGAACATCCGGTGTCGCGCATGGTTTCGAGCGCGTGCCGCCGAATGGCGTTCATCTCCACCGGCTCATCGGCGGTCGCACACAGCGTGGCCGCTTCGGCCAGCAGGCGCACCTGAAGTGGCAGCAGATCACGGAAGATTCCCGAGAGCGTAACCACGCAGTCCACACGCGGGCGTCCGAGCTGCTCGAGCGGAATCAGCCGCGCACCGCTCAAGCGCCCTACGCTATCGAATCGGGGCGCCACACCCATGAGCGCAAGCACCTGCGCCAGCGGAGTGCCTTCGCTCTTCATGTTGTCGGTGCCCCAGAGCACGACCGCAATCGTGTCGGGAGCGGCGCCGGTGTCGCGACGATGGCGCTCGAGCAGCTGCTCGGCACGGGCACGCCCTTCCAGCATCGCGGCGGCACTTGGCACACGATACGGATCGAACCCGTACAAATTGCGACCAGTCGGAAGGACCTGCGGATTGCGCAGCAGGTCGCCACCGGGCGCGGGTGCGACATAGCGCATATCAAGCGCGCGCATGATGCCGCTCAGCTCATGATCGTCACGGAGCGCCGCGTCGAACTCGGCGAGTCGCTCGAGATGCTGATCGAGTCGACGATCGTCGTGCACGCGCAGTCCACCGTCTTTGGCTTGCGCACGTGCTGCGGCTTGCGCGCGTCGAGCATCCGCCGTGTTCACCAGCGTTTCAATGCTGCGCCGAATCACGGCTTCAACAGCCTGCCCCTGCCCATCGTCGCGTCGCACGTCGCCATAGCCACTCACGATCGTTTCACCGATCGGCGGGAGCTCGAGCTCAGGGCGACCCGCACGCGCAATCTCAGTGAGGACATCCACCCGGGCGTCGGCAGACATACCTTCGCCCACCACGTGCAGACCGGTGGGAATGAGGGTGTACTCCAGTTCGAGCAGGCGCGCACGCAGCGCATCGACCTGTTCGCTGGCGATTTCCATGCTCCAGGAGGGCTCAGCAGCCGCCAGCTCGACGGCTACCGCCTGCTGCTGCAACAGCTCCAGCAAGTCCGTGTCGGCCGCACGACTGGCGTCGAGTTGGCGCCAGCGATCAAGCGACGCTTTGAGATCGGCCAGTCCGCGATAGAGTCCAGCGCTCGAGACCGGCGGCGTGAGATACGAGACCAGCGTTGCATTGCCGCGGCGTTTCGCGAGCGTGCCTTCGGACGAGTTGTTCGATGCATACAGATACACGTTCGGCAGATCGCCAATGAGGCGATCGGGCCAGCAGCGGCTATCCAATCCGCTCTGCTTGCCGGGCATGAACTCGAGCGCGCCGTGCGTTCCAAAGTGCAGCACCGCATCCGCGCCGTAGTCCTCACGTAGCCACCGGTAGAACGCGCTGAATGCATGCGTGGGTGCAAAGCCACCTTCGAAGAGGAGTCGCATCGGGTCGCCTTCCCAGCCGAAGCTCGGCTGCACACCCACAAACACATTGCCCAGCTGGACGCCGAGCACGTGCAACGACTGCCCATCGGTAAGTTGCTTGCCAGGCGCTGATCCCCACGTCCGTTCGATTTCCGCGAGATACTTCTCGCGACGCACGTGGTCATCCACCGGAATGCGCGCGTGCACATTGGCCGGCGACCCGAATCGCTCCCGATTCCCCTGCGTGATCCGTTCTCGCAGCTCTTCGACGCCCGACGGAAGATCGACGGTGTACCCTTGCTCCTTGAGTGCCGCGAGCACCCGCTGCAACGAGGGGAACACCGCGAGATAGGCCGCCGAGCCCGTATTGCCAGCGTTCGGTGGGAAATTGAAGAGGATGATGGCGAGTTTGCGATCGGCCCGTGCCTTTCGACGCACCGCGACAAGTTTGCTCACCCGTTCGGCGACGCGTTCCACGCGTTCGGCGATTGGCTGCGATGCAGCAGGCTGATTTGCCGCGGGCGCACCCTTGCCACCAAACACCGTTGGCGCGATGGCGCCATCGAGCTCCGGTATCGCAATCTGCAGCGTGGCCTGAAGCGGATTGAGGCCGCGCGTGTCACGCTGCCATTCTTCGATGGTCTGAAACTCGAGCGACTGGAGCGTGAGGTACGGCACGTCGAGCGTTTTGAGCACGGCCTGCGCGGCGGCGGCATCGTTGTACGCGGGGCCACCAACCAACGAAAAGCCCGTCAGGTTGATGAGCGCGTCGATCGCCGAGACACCATTGGCGTGCAGGAAGTAACGCGTGATCGCCGGTCGCGCGTCGAGCGCGCTCGCGAAGGCCGGGACCACGCGAAGGCCACGCGCCTCGAGCGCGGACACCACGGCCGCATAGTGCGCCGTGTTACCGGCCAGCAAATAGGAACGGCCAACGATCACCCCAACGGTACCGCGAGACTCGCGACCTTCGCGCACGCGGCCCGGCAATTCCCCGAGTCGCTCGGTGATGCCACGATCGGGAAGCGCGGGGTGCCAGAGTCCAACATCGGGATACGTGACCGGCTGACCCGCCGGCAAGGCACCGCGATACACTTTGCGCGGGCCGGCCGCGTAGCGATCAATCGCAAAGCGAATCATCTGCGCGATGTTGTCGTCGCTTCCGGCGAGCCAGTACTGCATGAGCAGCAGGTACGCGCGTATGTCCTGCGCGGTGCCGGGAATGAAGCGCAGGATATTCGGCAGCGTGCGGAGCGCCGACATCTGTCGCTCGCCGCTGCTCTTCCCATCGTTGCGCGCACCGCGGAGCTTCTTGAGCAACGCAATCGGCGAAAGTGGCGAGCGTGATTCTCCGGCCGCCATGTCGAACTTCCCCAGCTTCGTGCACTTCACCAGTTCGGGCGTGCACATCGCGCACATCACGGCGTCGGCGGCATCGCGTCGCGCGAGCACCGCTGGCAGCACGGCGTTCGCGTACTCTTCC
Source organism: uncultured Gemmatimonadaceae bacterium (assembly GCA_966112585.1). Lineage (GTDB taxonomy): Bacteria > Gemmatimonadota > Gemmatimonadetes > Gemmatimonadales > Gemmatimonadaceae > Gemmatimonas. The sequence continues at coordinate 118,454 of CBHWDN010000004.1, read as the reverse complement.
TGAAAGAGCTGGGTGCAGACGATGATATGCGCCGCCGCAATGTCCGTTCGCGCACGCTCCGCCGCAGCCGGATCGCAGAAGTCCGCGGCAATGTGCATCCGGACGTCGACATTCGGCGCATCGGTAAGCCCCGACACCGCGCGCGCAAAGGCACCCGCGAGATGCGCGTCGAGCGTCGTGATAACGACGGAGAGGCGCGGCGCCGAGCGAAGATCAGCGGCCATAGTACGCCTTTGCGTCGTACAACGTGTCAACGGTGATCTGCTGAATGCCGCGATCGAGCGCGTAGCGCTCCGTGTTGCGACGTGCCTTGCTGCGCACAAAGAACGGAATCTTCTTGAGCTCCGCTTCGGCGGCGCCGAGCCAGGACACTTCGGTCACGGGCACCTCGGTTATCGGAGCGGGCAACACCGGAGCCGCCGCCGGTGGCAAGTGCGACGGTGCCGCACCGTCACTGAACTCGAAGTCGTCGCGGAACATGTGCAGCAGATGCTCTTCAAGGCCCATCATGAGCGGATGGACCCACGTATCGAAGATCACGTTGGCGCCTTCGAATCCCATTTGCGGGGAGTGCCGTGCGGGCACGTCCTGCACATGAATAGGCGCCGAAATCACCGCGCATGGTACGCCGAGGCGCTTGGCAATGTGACGTTCCATCTGTGTGCCAAGCACGAGTTCGGGCGCCAGCTCGGAGACTCGCTGCTCCACAGCCAGGTAGTCGTCGGAGATCAGCGCCTCAACGCCGATGCTCGCCGCGTAGTCGCGCACGGGACGTGCGAACTCGCGGGAGTAGGTACCGAGGCCCACGACGGTGAACCCCAACTCGTCTTTCGCAATGCGTGCGGCGGCGATGACATGCGTGGCGTCACCAAAGACAAACACGCGTTTTCCGGTGAGATAGGTCGAGTCCACCGAACGCGAATACCACGGCAGCATTGACCGGCTGGCATCCGCCTGCGCAGTGCCTGCACGCTCGCGCTCGAGCATCGCATCCACTGAAACCCCGGTGACGCGCCCAACCTCTTCGATGAACTCGCGCGTCGCCAACACGCCAATCGGCACCGTCTTGATGACCGGCATGCCAAACGCCTTCTGCAACCACCGTGCGGTGGTGTCGGCGACTTCGGGATAAAGCACCACATTCGCATCGGCGTCGGGCAGTCGACGCAAATCAGCCACGGTCGCGTTGAGCGGCGCACTGACATGCACATCGACACCGAGCTCGTTAAGCAAGTGGGTGATCTCGCGAATGTCGTCGCGATTGCGAAATCCCAGCGCGGTCGCGCCCAGGAGATTCACGCGGGGACGGCGCTGTTCGCGTGCAATGACCGTGGCGATGGACTCGCGCGTCGCGGCGCTGGGCGAGAGCTGCTTCGGGAGCAGCAGCGTGCGCACGAGATGATAGAACGTTTCGCTCGCGCCCCAGTTCTCCTTCTTGGAGTATGCCGGCAGCTCGAGCGGCACGACCGGCACTGGCAGCTGCATCCCCTGCGCCAGTGAGCCCGGCTGATCCTGAATGAGCTCCGCCGTGCACGATTCCCCAACCAGCAACGCATCGGGCTTGAAGCGATCGAAGGCCTCGCGCACGGACTTCTTGACCAACTCCGCCGTATCTCCACCGAGATCGCGCGCCTGAAACGTGGTGTAGGTGACCGGCGGACGCTGATCACGACGTTCGATCATGGTGAACAGCAGATCGGCGTAGGTGTCGCCCTGCGGTGCGTGCAGCACGTAGTGCACGCCTCGCATCGAGGTGGCGATGCGCATCGCGCCGACATGCGGCGGGCCTTCATAAGTCCAGAGTGTGAGCTCCATGCGCTACACCGCCAACCGACGCGCGCGATCGAGCGGGCGCGCAAAAAGTTCTGCCAGATCGCCCGCCTGCTCATAGCCATGCACCGGCGAGAAGACGAGTTCGATCGACCACTTGGTGCGTAGCCCTTCCGCTTCGAGCGGATTAGCCAAACCGAGTCCGCAGACCGTGAGGTCCGGCCGAGCCGAGCGGCAACGATCGAGTTGACGTTCCACGTCCTGACCTTCGCTCACCTGCACAGTGGCCGGCAGACGCGCGAGCTCCGTTTCGACCATGAGGCGATCGAGATAGGGCGTGCCGACCTCGAGCAGCTCCATGCCGCACTCCTCGTGGAGAAAGCGCGCCAGCGGAATTTCGAGTTGCGAGTCCGGGAAGAAGAACAGCCGCTTGTTTTCGAGCGCTGGCCGATAGCGAGACAACGCCGCGCGCGCACGGTCGGCCGCCGCCGCAGTGCGCTCCTGCACATGCGCTGCGCTGACACCCCACGCTGCCGCCGCGGCCGTGAGCCATGCGGTGGTTCCGGCGACACCAAAGGGAAACGGCGCGTTGATCAGAGTCGCCCCGCGGGCCAACAACGCACGCGCCGTGTCACCGAGGAACGGCTGCGCGAGCAGTATGCGCGTGTTCGGACCGATCGGCGGCAGCGCGCGCGCCCGTCGTGGCGGGAAGAAGCGCACCGGCCCCACGCCGAGCTGTTCGAAGTGACGCAGAAATTGATCTTCCACGACATCGGCGACCGTACCCACGACGAGCAGCTCTGGAGCAACAGACTGACTGGCCGGCAAGTGCGGCACCAGCGCCTTGAGACAGGCGTCTTCGCCTTGCGTGAAGGTCGTTTCGATGCCGCTCCCCGAGTAGTTGAGGATCTGTACGCGCGGCATGAAGCGCGCATTCAGTCGCTCGGCGGCGCGCGACAGATCAAGCTTGATGACTTCTGATGGACACGAGCCGACCAGAAAGAGGGTCGCGATGTCGGGGCGCCGTTCGAGCAGCTGGGTCACGACGCGATCGAGTTCGTCGTTCGCATCGGCGAGGCCGGCCAGATCGCGCTCGCCGAGAATGGCCGTGGCGAAGCGTGGCTCGGCGAAGATCATGACGCCGGCGGCCGACTGCACGAGGTGCGCGCACGTTCGCGAGCCGACCACGAGGAAGAACGCGTCCTGCATTTTTCGATGCAGCCACACGATGCCCGTGAGACCGCAAAACACTTCGCGTTGTCCGCGCTCGCGTATCACGGGGAGCTCAAGCACGCGCCGCCGCTTCCTGCAGACGAGCCGCCCGCAGCTTGAGCAGGAATTGGACGGCGTTCACAGCGTAGGCGGCGTAGGCCACCAGCGCCATACCCATCAGGAAACGCGGGTCCCAACCGAGGTAGAGCCCGATCAGGTAGGCGGTGTGCTGCCCGATGACGAAGAAGCTGACCACGTCCTCCCAGAAGAAGGACTCATGAAACAGGTACTGGCCGAAGACGTCGTGCTCCCAGATCGCCCCCGTGACCATGATGGCGTAGAGCACCAGGGTCTTGAGGATGATGGACAGGTGCGCGGCTTCGAGGCCGTCACCGGTGCGCAGATAGCGCAGCACCAGCACGACCGAGACGGCCATGACGAGGAACTGAATGGGCGCGAGCACGCCCTGCACCCGGGTCCACGGGGAGGCGTCGCGCCGACGGCGCTCGTCAGGCGTGTAAAGCCCAGTTCGCGCGATTGTGGGGTGGGGAGCTACTGCGGTCATCGCACCATCTCGTCCGGCGGCGGTTCACGAGCCTGATGGAAGCGACGGTACGATCGGGGTTTGGAGTTGTCAAGTTTTGTTGACGTACACTTTTCTTGACAACCTCACCCAAGAATCGCATAATCGGCTCGCGCGGATCCGTTCCGGTCCCTTTCGCAGGGTCGCCGCCACGTCCAGAGCGCGTGTGATCACCGATCACCGGTTACCCCCGCCTGTGCGTAACGTTACTGTTACGGCGACTCCCCGTGGGACTTCGACGCCGGTCGGCCTCTTCCTGGTCGACCCTGCGACGCCTGTACCGACGGGACTCAGCCCCTTTGGCATGGACACCGCCCCCTCCCCGCGGTCCAACGAGCGACTCGCGCGCCTTGAGCGTACGATCGAAAACGAGCTGATCCCGAGGCTGCTGACCGGCCATCGGGTGGGCCCGGTTTCCCCCGCGCTCGCCAGTGCTGTTGCCCGAACGCTCTCGGCTGATGACGCGACCGCCTTTCTCGAGGCGGTACGAGGGAACGATGATCAGGCGGCGGGCGAGTTCATTCGACGGGTGCTCTCTGAAGGCGCCTCGATCGATGCGATTTACCTCGACCTGATGGGGTCGTCGGCTCGCCACCTCGGCACGATGTGGGAGAACGATGATTGCGACTTTGTCGAGGTCACGGTCGCCGTGGGACGCATGCAGCGGGTCATGCGCGAGATCTCGCAGGTCTTTGTCACCGACGCCCAGCAGGATCCAACGGTCGGAAGTGTCCTCCTCACCTGTGTGCCCGATGAGCAGCACACCCTTGGCATTATCATGGTTGGAGAGTTTCTTCTCCGTGATGGGTGGCGTGTCATGATTGGCGCGCCGTGGACCGAGGGCGACCTTCTCGCGATGGTGGGGGCTGAGTGGTACGACGTGGTCGGCTTTTCGGCAGGGAGCGAATCGAAGCTGTCCTCCCTGCGTCGGGAGATTCGTCGCGTGCGCAGCGCGTCCAAGAATCCGAACATCCGCGTGATGGTCGGCGGCCCACTCTTTTACGGGAACGCGTCGCTGGCGGAGAGCGTCGGCGCGCACGGCGTGGCACGCACTGCCGCCGAGGCGCCACTCATTGCTCGAGCGTTGTTGCCCGAGTCTCGCGTTTTCGCACCGAACGGCATGCCGCCGCAGGCGAGCGAGCATGAGCACTTCAGTGACCCGCAGTCAGGCACCTAAGCCGGCTTTCAATGAGCTCGACGCTCAGACGGCGGCGGCGCTTCTGGCGGTCGCCGGTGATCTCGCATTGATCATGGACGACGCCGGGATCATCCAGCAGGTCGCGCTGGGTGGCAGCGGTGACACGCAGTTCGATGCGATGAATTCGTGGGTTGGACGTGCGTGGAGCGACACCGTGTCCACCGACTCGCGCCCCAAGATTCAATCGCTCGTCAAGGAAGCGATCAGCCAGGGCATCTCCAAGCGCCGCCAGGTGAATCATCTCCTTGGCGAAGCGCAGGATGTGCCGGTCGCGTACACCGCCATGCGCCTCGGTCGCGACGGCAACCTCGTGGCGGTCGGACGCGCAATGAAGCACGTGTCGGCGCTGCAGCAGAAGCTGGTCGAGGCCCAGCAGGCGATGGAGCGCGATTACTGGCGTTTGCGTCATGTCGAAACGCGCTTCCGCCTGCTCTTTCAGCTCGCAAGCGATGGCATCCTGGTGCTCGATGCCACGTCGCTCAAGGTGCTCGATGCGAACGGTGCCGCCGGACAGATATTCGGTGACAATGCCGACCGCCTGATTGGCCGCATCTTCCCGATCAACATCGATGCGAGCGCTCGTCGGGTCCTTGAAGATCTCGTTGCCCAAGCGCGCAGTGCGGGCCGCGGCAGCGATGTCCCGCTCGCGCTCCCTGATGGTCGACGCTTCTCCGTGACCGCGTCCTGTTTCCGTCAGGAAAGCTCCACGCTGCTGTTGGTGCGTTTCTCGCCGAGTGAGTCGCCGTCGCAGGGCGCGAGCTCACCGTCACGCCTGGCCGATCTGGTGGAGCGCTCGCCCGATGGCTTCGTGGTTACGGACCTCGACGGCGAAATTCTCACCGCCAATCGCGCGTTCCTCGACATGGCGGAACTGGCGAGTGAAGAGCAAATCCGCGGCGAGTCGTTGAGCACGTTCATCGGCCGACCGGGAGCGGACTTCGCGGTGTTCACGAGCGTGTTGCGCAAGCACGGCGTGGTGCGCCTTATGGCCACGTCGGCGCGTGGCGCTCTCGGCCATCAGAGCGAAGTGGAAGTCTCCGCGGTGTGGGTGCCCGAAGGCGAAGAGCCGTGCATTGGCTTCAGCATTCGCGATATTGGACGTCGGCTGGCTGCGGGTCCACAGGGCGCGCGTGACCTCACGCGTGCGGTTGAAGACCTCACGGGGCTCGTGGGTCGCGTGCAGCTGCGCGATCTGGTGCGCGATACCGCCGACCTGCTCGAGCGGCACTTCATTGAAGCCGCGCTGGAACTCACGAATGACAATCGTACGTCGGCGGCCGAAGTCCTTGGCGTGAGCCGACAGAGCTTGTACGTGAAGATGCGTCGCCACCGACTCGCGTCGCTCGGCACCGAGCGCGAAGAGGACGAGGAGTAGACCTAGACCATGATGCTGCGGACTCCCTCGGCTTTGCCGCACCCCCACTGTCAACTTTTCTAGACAGTCATGACCGTCAGCTACCACGTACACTCAAGCATTTCGCGCCCCGATCCGCGCGCGGTGCTCACGCTCCTCAAGCCGGTGACCTGGTTCCCACCCATGTGGGCCTTCACCTGCGGCGTGATATCGAGTGGGGTCGCGTTCAACCGCGACAATCTGTGGACCTTGGCTCTCGGCATCGCGCTCACTGGACCGTTGGTGTGCGCGTCGAGTCAGGCGGTGAACGATTGGTTCGATCGGTTTGTCGACGCCATCAACGAACCGGATCGGCCAATTCCCTCGGGGCGCATTCCCGGCTCGTGGGGCCTGTACATCGCGATCTTCTGGACGCTGCTCTGCGTGCTGGCGGCGATTCCCCTCGGTCCGCTTGGCATCGCTGCGGTTTCGCTCGCGCTCGCCTTTTCGTGGGCGTACAGCGCACCGCCGTTTCGGCTCAAGCAGAACGGTTGGCTGGGGAACGCGGCCGTTGGATTCACTTATGAAGGGCTGGCGTGGGTGACTGGTGCCGCGATCATGTACGGCGCGGTCGTCCCTCCGACGCCGACTTTATTGCTCGCGCTGCTCTACAGCGTGGGAGCCCACGGCATCATGACACTCAATGATTTCAAGTCGATCTCGGGCGATCGACGGATGGGCGTGTACTCGCTGCCCGTGATGCTGGGCGCGAAGAACGCGGCCCGTGTGGCGTCGGCGGTGATGCTACTGGCGCAGGTTGCCGTGGTGGTGGCGATGTTCGCATGGGGGCGCCCGATTCACGCGCTCGCGATCGGTGTGCTGGTCCTTGCGCAGGCCGGCATGATGCTCTGGTTCGTACAGCAACCGGTGCGCCGCGCATTGTACCAGAGTGCATTCGGCGTGCCGTTCTATGTCGCGGGCATGATGATCGCCGCATTTGCCATTCGCGCGCTGCCCGTCATGACCGTGGCGGTGCGGTAATGACGACCGCGACTCGACTCTCCTGGTTTCAACTCGGGCGTCTCGGGCTTGTTCAAGCGGCGATTGGCGCGGTCGTCGTGCTGCTCACCACCACGATCAATCGCGTCATTGTGGTGGAGCTCGGTATGCCGGCGAGCGTGCCCGGCGTGCTCGTCGCGCTGCATTTCGGTGTGCAGTTGGTGCTGCGTCCGCGCCTCGGGCATGCGAGTGATCATATCGGATCCCGCACGAATTGGATTCGGGGTGGCCTGGTGGTGTGCGCCATCGGCGGCGTCGCCGTGGCCGCGACGCTACCGATCATGCGCAGTGAACCGCTGCTCGGCATCGCCCTCGCCTCGCTGGCCAGTGTGCTGCTTGGTGTTGGCGTGAGTGCTGCTGGCACACCATTGCTGGCGTTGATGAGTGAGCGTGCGTCGCGTGAACAACGCGCCGGCGCCGCCGCGATCACGTGGATTCTGATGATCGTCGGCATCATCATCACCGCGGCTACCTCGGGACGATTGCTCGATCCGTTCTCATTCGCACAGTTGACGCGCGTGGCGGCGGGCGTCGGCATCGCTGGCGTGATTGTCGCCGTGCTGGCGACGATCGGCATCGAACGCGGCGAACGCCCCGTGTCCGCTCCGTCGAGCCGCCATTCGGACGCATCCTTCGGTGAGGCCTTACGCACGGTGTTGGCCGAACCAGCATCACGCTTGTTCGCCGGATTTGTCTTCCTCGCGATGTTCGCGTACAGCGCGCAGGATCTCATTCTCGAACCGTTCGCCGGCATCGCCTTTGGCATGACGCCGGGGGAAAGCACCTCGTTGTCCGGTACCCACCATGGTGGTGTGCTCATCGGGATGATCCTGGCCGCGATTCTCGCGTCACGTCGTGGTCAGCTCAGGCAGTGGGCAGCGGCCGGATGCGCCGCGTCGGCGCTCGCCTACATCGCGCTCGCGTTCGCTCCGGCGATGCATGATGTTCGCGCCTTCCGCGCCATCGTCGTGCTGCTCGGCCTCTCGAATGGCGTGTTCGCGATTGGTGCGATCGGCTCGATGATGGCGCTCACCGGTGATCGGGCCGACGGTCGCGCGGGATTGCGTCTTGGCGTGTTTGGTGCCGCGCAGGCAACCGCGTATGCGATTGGCACGCTGGCGGGTGCGGCGGGCGTGGACACCGCCAAGGCGCTGCTCGGCTCACCACTCGATGGGTATCTCGCGGTGTTCAGCGTACAATCGGTGCTCTTTGCCGGATCGGCATGGCTCGCGCTCCGGAGCGCGTCACGCGATGGCGCGACCTCGGTATTTCGCCGACATGGCGATGTGTTGCCGGCGGTGCTGCAGTCATGAGTCAGACGCTGGCTTCGGTGGACGCGAACGACGTGAGCTACGACGTGATCCACGACGCGATCGTGGTGGGCGGCGGTCCAGCGGGTGCGACCGCGGCGCACGAACTCGCTCGCGCCGGCCGACGGGTTCTGCTGCTCGATCGCGGTGGACGGACAAAGCCGTGCGGCGGGGCGGTACCACCGCAGTTGCTGCGCGATTTCGATGTGCCGCTGTCGTTGCTTGTCGCGCGGATCAACACCGCACGCGTCGTGGCGCCATCGACAACGTCGGTGGATATGCCGGTGGGCGACAGCTATGTGGGCATGGTGGATCGCGACGTCTTCGACGAGTTCCTCCGCGAGCGCGCCGTGAGCGCTGGCGCCGAGCGACGCGAAGGCACATTTGTCGAGTTCCAGCGCGATGCGGAGGGCGTGGCCTCCATTCGCTACACCGAAGGGCGTTCCCGCAACGGGGCGTCACGTACCGTTCGTACTCGCTTCGTGATTGGCGCGGATGGCGCGCTATCGCCGGTGGCGCGTCAGTGCGTACCGGGCGCCGATCGCGCTCGGTACGTCTTTGCCTACCACGAGATCGTGAAATCCCCGACTGTGGACAGTGAGGCATTCGGGCATGATCGCGTGGACGTGTACTACAACGCCCCGCTCTCCCCGGACTTTTACGCCTGGGTGTTTCCGCACGGCCCGACCACATCGATCGGCACCGGAACGCTGCAGCGCGGCTTTGGCCTTAAAGAGGCCGTGGGCCAGCTGCGCACGCGGCTTGGCTTGGATGGCTTGGAAACGGTGCGCCGCGAAGGCGCGCCCATTCCGCTCAAGCCGCTGCGGCGCTGGGACAACGGCCGTGATGTCGTGCTGGCTGGCGATGCGGCCGGCGTCGTCGCGCCGGCTTCGGGCGAAGGAATCTTCTACGCAATGACCGGCGGACGGCTCGCCGCTCAAGCCGTGCAGCACGCGTTGGAAACGGGCAATTCGCGCGCGCTCCGCATGGCGCGGCGCCGCTTCATGCGCATGCACGGGCTCGTTTTTCTGGTGCTCGACGTCATGCAGCGGTTCTGGTATCACACGGACGATCGTCGCGAGCGGTTTGTGGCGATCTGCGGTGATCGGGATGTGCAGCGGCTGGTGTTCGACGGTTACACGCAGAAGCGGTTGGTGATGGCCAAACCTGCCGCGCATGCGCGGATTTTTTTCAAGAACCTGGCGCACCTCGCCGGTCTCACGACCGCCTGAGTCTCGCGTCGACACCCCTCCCCGATGCTGATCTCGATCGCCATCGATTTCCGACACGCCGACGTCGCTACGCGCGAGCGCTTCCATCTGTCCGAGGAGCGGCTCACGCAGCTGTACCGTACGGCGCGCTCGGGTGTGATCACCGAATCGGCGTTGATTGCCACCTGCAATCGCACCGAACTGTATGCATGGGTGGACAGCGATGACCGCGAGGAGATCGAGCAGGCGGTGCAGCGTCTCGCCCGTCGCTGGATGCGCACGCGCTCTGACGGCGACGCGCTGTTGCGCACCGCCACGCGCCGTTTGGGCGCCGACGCGGCCAGCCATGTCATTCGCATCGCGTCGGGGCTCGAATCGCAGGTATTGGGCGACGGACAGATTCTCGGTCAGCTCAAGGCGGCGTACAAGCGCTGCTCACGGGGAGATGCCGCGGGACCGGTGCTGCATCGTCTCTTCGAAACCGCGCTCCGCGCGGGAAAGCGCGTGCAAACGGAGACGTCACTCGCCGCGGGTCGTAATTCGGTTGGCGCAGAGTCGGCGATCACCGCGGCCCATCGATTTGGTGACTTGTCGCTCGCGCGCTGTGTCGTGATCGGTGCCGGCAAGACGGGATCACGCGCCGCGAAGCAGCTGTACAAGCTGGGCGCCCGCGATCTCGTCATCATGAATCGCTCGCATGCGAGGGCGCAGGAGCTGGCCGGGATGGTGCGTGGGCGCGCGGCGACGTGGGAGACCCTGCACGTGGAGTCGGCGATGGCCGATGTCGTGATCGTCGCGACCGGAAGCGAGGTGCCGGTCATCCACGCACCACAGCTCGCACGAGCGCGTGAAGCGTGCGCGGCGAGTGGCTACGCGTTGTTGCTGATGGATCTGTCCATGCCGCGCAATGTGGACCCCGCCGTGACCGATCAACCCGGTGTGGCGCTGGTCGATCTCGACACGTTGCAACAGCCAGTGCTCAACGCCGAGGTCACGCGAGCCGAGGCAGTACCAGCCGCCGAGCGGATCTGCGACGACGAAACACAGGCGTTCATGAAGTGGGTGGCCGCGATGCCCGCGCGTGATGCGATCCGTCCGTTGCGTGAGGCGCTTGAAGACGTGGCGCGTCGCGAGGTCGCGTTTCATGCGAAGGATGCCGGCGTCGCTGAACGTGCGGCGAGCCGCATCGTGGCCAAGCTGCTGGCCGGCCCGATGGCGGCACTCCGGCGATCGCTTCAGCGTGGCGAGGACCTCGATGCACAGGCGATGATGCTGCTCGAAATGTTCGCGCCACCGTCGAGCACGCCCGCCACGCCTTCGGTACCGCCGACCGAGGAGCGCTCCGTCGCCCAACCGGCACGGTCGGCTGATCGCGCGACCGTGCGCCCGTCCGATCGCACGTCCACGGCCGACCGGAAGGCGTCCCCAGAAGTACGTTCCATAGGCCTGGCGTTCGCGCCAGGAACGCTCTCCTGAGCTATTCGGCGCGCGCCAAGTCGGGCGCCGCCGATTGTTGAACGCCGAATTCGCCCGTCAGACATGAACGACCTGCTGTTACGCGCATTGCGTCGCGAGGCTGTTGACCGTCCGCCCGTCTGGATGATGCGTCAAGCTGGCCGCTACCTGCCCGAATATCGCGCAGTGCGCGCCAAGTCCGATTTTCTCACCATGTGTCGCACGCCGGAACTCGCGACGGAAGTAACGCTGCAGCCGATCGATCTGGTTGGCGTGGACGCGGCGATCATTTTCAGCGACATCCTGGTCATTCCGGAAGCCATGGGAATGCACCTGACGCTGGATGAAGGCGTCGGCCCGCAGTTCTCCTCACCGGTGCGTCGCGCGGACGATGTTGCGCAGCTTCGCACGGTCGAACCGGAAGATCAGCTCAAGTACATGCTGGATGCCGTGCGCATGACCAAGCGTGCGCTCAATGGTCGCGTGCCGCTCATTGGCTTTGCCGGTGCACCGTGGACGCTCGCGGCGTACATGGTGGAAGGGAAAGGCACCAAACAGTTCGCCGTTGCCAAGAAAATGCTTTTTGAGCAGCCAGCGCTCGCGCACGCGCTGCTCGACAAGTTGGCCACGGCAGTTGGCGATTTTCTCGTGGCGCAGGTCGAAGCGGGCGCGCAGGTCGTGCAATTGTTCGAATCGTGGGCCGGCGCACTCGGACCGCACGAGTTTCGCACCTTTGCCCTTCCCTATCTGGCCAAGGCGGCGCATCGCGCGCGACAGGCCGGCGCGCCGGTGATCGTGTTCGCGCCGGGCGGCGGATGGGCGTTGAGCGAGATCGCGGCGGCGACGCATGCAGATGCCATTGGTGTGGACTGGCATACCACGCCGCGCCATGCACGACGCCAGCTCGATCCGTTCAATCTCGCGCTGCAGGGGAATCTCGATCCGTGCGCGTTGTATGCAACGCCGGCCGAAATTCGCGCGCGCACGCATGCGATGATCGAAGGCTTTGGCCCACGCGGCCACGTTGCGAACCTCGGCCATGGCATTCTTCCGGACATGAGCCCGGCGCATGCGCGTGCGTTTATCGACGCCGTGAAGGAATGGGAGTGGACCGAGGAGCGCATCGCGCGGTCGGCGTCTGCGTCCGCGTCCGCATCCGCGACCGCGCCGATGGCGTCGGCTGTGGCGGGCGCCGAGTGAACGGATCCGGAGTGGCGACTCCCATGTCGGAGCACTCCGCCAAGTCGGTGTCGACGACGCGTCGCGCCGAAGCGACGCGCTGGATCGCGGGACTGCACGACGAGCTGACTTCATTTTTCGGTCGGCTCGATCGTGGCGGCACGTTTACCGAAGATCGATGGGAACGACCGGGCGGCGGCGGCGGTGTTGCGCGCGTGATGACTGATGGAGTGCTCTTTGAGAAGGCCGGCATCAATCGATCGGCGGTGTTGGGAGAGCTTCCCGAGGCGGCCGCTGCGCGACTGGGCGGTCGCGGTGCCGCATCAGGGAGTACGCACTTCTTCGCGACCGGTGTGAGCCTGGTCGTGCATCCGCGCAGCCCGAAGGTGCCCACCGTGCATCTCAATGTGCGGTACTTCGAGCTCACCGATGAGCATGGCGAACTCACCGATCGCTGGTTTGGCGGTGGCACGGATCTCACCCCGTTCTATCCGCACGAGGCGGATGCGCGACTGTTTCATCACGCGCTCAGGGAGATGGCCGATCGTCATCACGCCAGCTTCTATCCGACGTTCAAGAAGTGGTGCGACGAGTATTTCGTGAACACGCATCGCGATAACGAAGCGCGCGGCGTGGGCGGCATCTTCTTCGATCATTTGCGAGCTAACGATCCCGCGCACGCACTGGATCAGGAAGCACTCGGCGCATTCGTCACCGATGTGGCACGCGTACTGCGGCAGGCGTACGAACCGATCGTCGAGCGCCGGCGCGACGAGTCGTTCAGCGAAGCCGAGCGGGAGTTTCAGCTCGTGCGTCGCGGGCGGTACGTGGAGTTCAACCTCGTGCACGATCGCGGTACGATTTTCGGACTGCAGACCAACGCGCGGGTGGAGAGCGTGCTGATGAGTCTCCCACCGCTGGTGATGTGGAAGTATGCGCCCCGGTATCAACCCGGGTCGTTTGAAGCACGCCTGATCGAGATGTTGGCGCCACGCGACTGGGCGACGGATGTCGCCGGGGGATAGCGATGCGGGCGATTGTTGATATGGGTGGCCAGGTGACCACCGAAGCGAACGATCACGGAGAGCGTCGTTCGGTGGCCATTGTCGGTGCAGGAATTACGGGGCTCGTCGCGGCATACGAGCTCCGGCGCCGTGGTATCAACATCACGCTGTACGAAGCGAGTCATCGAACCGGTGGCGCGATTCAGACCACGCACGCCGACGGATTTCTGGCGGAGCACGGGCCGAATTCCTTCGTGACGTCAGCGCCGGTGGACGCGCTGTTGCAAGCGCTTCGTCTCACCGATGATGTCGTGGAAGCGAACACGGAGGCGCAGCGCCGATACCTGGTGCGCGACGGGCAACTGCGTGCGTTTCCGATGACACCGCCCGCGATGCTCTCCACCAAGCTGCTCAGCCTGCGCGCCAAGCTGCGCATTCTGCTCGAGCCGCTGATGCGGACGCGGCTCGATACAGGCGATGAGTCGGTCGCGAGCTTCGTGCGTCGACGCATGGGGCACGAGGTGCTCGACTACACCGTCGACCCCTTCATCTCCGGAATTTTCGCCGGCGACCCCGAGACGTTGAGTATGGCGCATGCGTTTCCGCGTGTCCTCGAACTCGAACGACGCTACGGATCGTTGTCGAAAGGGCTGATGGCGCAGCGCCGACGTGCGGTGTCGGATGCCGCCACACCAACGTCGGCCGGCGGCCCCATGAACGCGACGGCGGCTGGAGCCTCGGCTGGCGCTTCGACCGGCGCTTCACCGGCGCGCGCACGTCTCATCTCGTTCGTGGACGGAATGCAGACGCTGACCGACGCGCTCGAGGCGTCGCTCGCCGGTGCGCTCAAGCTTGAATGTCCCGTCAGCCTGGTGCACCGCGACAACTCCCGTTGGGTCGTGGATGCAGGTGTCGACGGAAGTATCTCGCGCCGATTTGACGCCATCGTGATGGCGACGCCGGCTCACGCACTCGCGGCGATGGAGCTTCCGGCGGCGCTCCGTCGGTCTTCGGCGCCGATCGAGCGTGTCGAGTATCCGCCGATGAGTGCCGTGACCCTCGGATTTCACCGCCGTGATGTCGCGCATCCGTTGGATGGCTTTGGCGTGCTGGTGCCGGCGGTCGAGCAACGCAGCCTGCTGGGCGTGCTGTTCAATTCCACGCTCTTTCCCGATCGCGCACCGGATGGTTATGTCACGCTCACCTGCTTTGTGGGTGGAGCGAGGATGCCCGAGCGCGCACGCGAGGACTCCGATTTGCTCATGGAGCGCGTGCTCACCGATCTCCGTCAGCTGCTCGGCGTGCATGGCGAGCCCGTATTCGCGTCGCATGTCTACTGGCCGCGCGCCATTCCGCAGTACGCGGTGGGCTATCAGACGGTGAAGGACGCGGCCGAGGATACCGAGCGACTCAACCCCGGACTCTATCTGGCGGGCAACTATCGCAACGGCGTGAGCGTGGGCGATTGCGTGGCCAGTGGCGTGGATGTGGGAGAGCGCGTGGCGGCGTATCTGGCGCGCGCAGGATAGCGCGGCCTTAGCTTGCAGGGATGACACTCGACCTGTTGGCTATCGCTCCACATCGCGACGATGCGGAGCTGACGTGTGGCGGAACACTGATCAAGGCCGTTGACGCGAAGCACCGCGTTGGCATTCTCGATCTGACGCAAGGCGAAATGGGGACGCGCGGCTCAGCCGCGCTGCGCGAATCGGAGGCCGCTGCCGCCTCGCGATTGATGGGGCTTGTCGTTCGCGAGAACCTGGGACTTCCCGACGCCGGCATACGCAACGACGACGAGACCCGCGCCAAGCTCGCGCAGCGCATCCGCGCGCTACGCCCACGCGTCGTGATTGCCCCCGCGCCAACGGGCCGACATCCGGATCACCGCCGCACCACCGAGCTCGTGCGCGATGCGTGCTTCCTTGCCGGCCTCGCGAAGTACGCGCCGGGTGAACACCCCGCATTTCGTCCGCACAAGCTGCTGCACGTCCTCACTTACCGCGAAGACGCCGTAAAACCCACGTTCGTGGTGGATATCTCGGCGCAGTTCGAACGCAAGCTGCAGGCGGTGCAATGCTACGGCTCGCAGTTTGACGGCGCGATTCAGGCGGGGGAAGTGTACCCGAACGGCGAGCCGCTCTACGACATCGTGCGGCATCACGCGGCGCACTATGGATCGTTGATACGGGTGCAGTATGGAGAGCCGTTTTGGACGGAGGAGACTTTGGAAGTTGAGGACGTGACTTCTCTGGGTGTTTCGACTTTTTGACCGCGGAAGGCTGAGAGCGGAAGCGGAACCGCGGAAACATTGACGGCGGGATCAAGCGGCGACCGCGGTTGCCGATTGATCCCGCCGTTCAATTTTCCGCCCGTCCGCTTCCGATTTCAGCCTTCCGCAGTTCCGAGGGGCGAGTGCCGAGCTGTCGTTCCTGCGCCTAGATTCGACTTATGACCGACATCGACTACGGTTCCTATCTCCGCTTGAACGAGATCCTGTCGCTGCAAACACCGCAGTCGACGCCTGAGCATCCCGACGAGTTGCTGTTCATCGTGGTGCATCAGGCGAGTGAGTTGTGGTTCAAGGCGCTGCGACATGAGATGGACACGCTGATCACGGCGCTCGAAGGGTTCGATACGATGCGTTCGTTGTTGGCGGTGCAGCGGGTGAACGTGCTGACCGAGATTGTGGCGCAGCAGCTCACTTCACTCGATACGTTGCCGCCGCAGCGGTTTGCGCAGTTCCGTGGGTACCTGGGGTCGAGCAGCGGGTCGCAGAGCAATCAGTTCCGTGCGATTGAAGCGACGGCGGGTTTGCGCGATACGCATTTCATGCAGGCGATCAGCGATCATGGCGATCCGCCGCCGGAGGTCGTTGCGGCGCTGGCGCGGCCCACGTTGCAGTCACTCGTGCTGGCGCTGCTCGAGCATGAGCAGGTGAAGCTCGAGGACTTGTACCTCGGTCCCGGACCGACGCCGTTGTTTCTGCTGGTTGAAGGGCTGCTCGAGTTCGAGCAGCGCTTTGCACGCTGGCGATTTGGGCATGTGCAACTGGTGGAGCGCATCATCGGTATCAGCACGGGGGGGACCGGTGGCACGTTGGGCGCCAAGTATTTGTCGCGTACGGTGAGCCAGAAGTTCTTCCCGGAGTTGTGGAGCGTACGGTCGAAGTTCTATGGCAAGCCCGCTACTTGATATCTCGATTCCGCTGAGCGCCTCCACACCAGAGTGGCCGGGCGATCAGCGGTTTTCGTGCGGGTGGACGATGCGCCGTGACGAGGGCGAGAGTGTGAACCTCGCCGCCGTCACGACGAGTTTGCACGTCGGTACGCATGCCGATGCGCCGCTGCATGTGGAGAGCGCGTGGGCGGCGTCGGAAGCGTTGGATGTGACGGCGTTCGTGGGGCCGTGCACGGTGATTGAGTTGCCAGCGTCGCGCGCTGTCGAATCGGACATCGATGTCGCGGAGCTGACGGAGCTGGTGGGAGAGCAACCGTCTTCGCGATTGCTACTTCGCACGTCACTCAGCGTGGCGACTGGCGCATTTCCCGACGATTGGCCGTGCCTCTCGCCAGCGGCCGCGCAGTGGTTGGTCGCGCGCGGCGTGCGACTGTGGGGCGTCGACGCGCCGAGTGTCGATCGTCGCCACAGCAAGACGCTCGAGGTGCATCACGCACTGCTCGGGAGCGGGGCGTTCGTGCTCGAGAATCTTGATCTGCGTGGTGCGGCGCCGGGCCGCTACGAACTCATCGCACCGCCACTCGCGGTGCACGGCGCCGATGCGGCGCCGGTACGCGCGCTACTCCGATCGCTCGCGTAGCTGCGCGATTCGCGTTTCGATTTGCGCGGTGGTGAACATGTTGTCGGCAATCCTGGCGATCTCCTCCGCTTCACGCCACGCTGCCTCGAGTTCAGCAAGCTCACCTTCCATTGCGCGACGCTCCTGCTCTTCATGGAGCGCCATTTCGATGGCGAGGCGTTCGCGGATGTCGAGCGTATGCAGTGAGCCGCGCAATTTGCGCACGGCGCTGCGTTTCCCGTTGGCCCATTTTTCCGTGCCCCACCTGGGATCACCAACATCCCAGCCGTAACGCTGCTGCGCGTTCCAGAGCACCTTGTACGGATCGCCGGCAGACTCGAGCAAGCCAACCGCATCCTGCACCTTCTCGCGCGATCCGCCAAAGCGATTCACCGTCGGCATGATGCGCGCCGCGATGCGCATCGCTTCGTCACCGGTGATGAGCTCTGTGCCTTCCTTGTGCTCGAGTCGCAGTTGCAGCGGACCGCCCGGATCTGAGCGGACCAGCGCACTCATGCGCGCATGTCGGCGATGTACGTCCACCAGACGACCAGTCGGCAGACGAACAAGGCCGATCGATTTTCCCTGACGACCGTTCACCAGCGCGTCCCAGATGCCACCGTTGGCGTAGACGCCAGCCATTGATCCGATCTGCACGCCAATGGCCGCCATGCCGCCGATGATTGCGACGGCACTACCGACCACCGCACCGGTGATGAGCATCTGTCGTTTTCGACGACGTCCGAACTGATCGCCGTAGCGCCACGCGGCCATTTCCGGACGCTGCGGTTCGCCGATCCGGATCAGATCGACGCCTTCCCTGAGCCGCGCGAGGCCGACGTTGTCGGTACTGACTCGAAGTCGCGTATCGCGGAAGCGCTTCTCCATCGCCTCGATGGCTTCCCAGCGCTCGTCGAGGGGGGAGAGGTTCCACCGGTCGCAGGCGCGGCAGATCACCCAGAGGCGCCCTTGGCGGGCGTCGAACGCGAGTCGGCTCCCGACGGGGAACTCCTCGAATGCCTCGTTGGCCCCCAAAGGTGCCGTGCAATGAATGCAGGTCGTGAACATGAGCTGTCATGCAGTCTGCAGGGGTGAAAGGGGCCGCGGTAGCCCTGCGCCGGGGCTTGGACGGGTCGTCCCGCTGTTTCTGTCCGTACCGGGAGTCCGCTGGCTTGGCTAACTTTCAGGGATGACCTCGTCGGATTTGCCCCAGCCCATCTACCTCGACCACGCGGCCACCACTCCTATTCGGGAGGAAGTGCTGGCGGCGATGTCGCCGTTCTTTGGCCCCCGCTTCGGCAATCCGAGCAGCGTCCACCGCTGGGGGCGCGATGCCCGGGTGGCGCTCGACGAGGCCCGCGAACGCGTAGCGGCCTGTCTCGGGGCGAATGCCGACGAGGTGTGCTTCACGTCCGGGGGCACGGAAGGCGACAATTTTGCGATCCTGGGTGTGTGTCGGACGCGCCGCCCCGAAGGTCGTACGGCCGCCATTACGACGCCGATCGAACACAAGGCGGTGCTGGCCGCGGTACATCAGGCGGCGCATGAAGGTGGCGAAGAGCGCCTGGTGAATGTCGATGCGAACGGACTGGTCGATTCGGCGCATTTCGCATCGCTGCTCGACGACCGCGTCGCGATTGCGAGCATCATGTGGGTCAACAACGAAGTGGGCGTCATCCAGGACGTGCCGGGTCTCGCCGCACAGGCGAAGGCCGTTGGGGCGATGTTCCACACCGATGCCGTGCAGGCGTTCGGCAAGGTGCCTGTGGATGCGCGCACGACGCCGTTCGATCTCGCGACGATTTCCGGGCACAAGCTTGGCGCGCCCAAGGGGATCGGCGCGCTGTACATTCGTCGCGGCACGCCGCTCGAGCCGATGTTTCATGGTGGCTCGCAGGATCGCGGTCGTCGCCCCGGCACGGAGAATGTCGCGTTCGCGGTCGGACTCGCGACGGCGTGCGAATTGACGCTCGCGGAGCATGACGCCGAGCACGCGCGTCTGGAAACGCTGCGCAACACCTTCGAGGCGATGCTGAGCGCGCGTGTCCCCGATGCCATTTTCCATGCGCGTGGCGCGTCACGCGCGCCGCATGTATCGAACGTGTCGATTCCCGGCACGAGCAGTGAGTCGATGCTGATGGCGCTCGATATGCGCGGCATTGCCTGTAGCGCCGGATCGGCGTGTCAGAGCGGCAGCGTATCCGCGTCGCATGTGCTGTCGGCGATGGGCGTGTCGAATGACATCGCGAATGCAGCACTCCGGGTGTCGTTCGGCTGCATGAGCAGCGAGGGCGACGTGCCGCGCATCGTCGATGCGATGGCGACGCTGGCCGCCAAGGCGCGTGCACCGAAGGCTGCGCCCGTCTTCGAAACGGTCGACTTCTAAGCGCGTATGTCCGCCACCATGATGCCTCCCAAGGGCGCCCGCGTGCTCGTGGCGATGAGCGGTGGCGTGGATTCGTCTGTCGCCGCGGCGCTGCTGGTGGAGCACGGTTGCGACGTGGTGGGCGTGACGATGAAGCTGCATGGCGACGGCGCAGAGGTGCCTGACCGCCCCTGCTGCTCGCTCGATGCCACCAGCGATGCACGCCGCGTCTGCGAAAAGCTGGGCATTCCGCACTACGTGACCAATCTCGTTGATCACTTTGGCCACGACGTGCTGAACGATTTCGTGCAGGAGTATGCACGCGGCCGCACCCCGATTCCGTGCGTGCGTTGCAACACCTTCACGAAGTTCCGCGATCTGCTCACCAAGGCCGACGCGATCGACGCGCCCTACATGGCCACCGGTCACTACGCGCGTATCGCGCGCGCAGACGGTGAGGCCGTGTTGCTGCGTGGTGTGGACGACGGCAAGGATCAGAGCTACTTCCTTTGGGGGATCGAGCGCGGCGTCCTCGATCGGCTCGTGTTGCCCATCGGTACGCAAACCAAAGCCGAAACCCGCGACATCGCGCGTCGCTTTGGATTGCGCACCGCCGAGAAGGTCGAGAGCCAGGACATCTGCTTCGTCCCCGATGGCGATCATGTGCGCGTGATCGCCGAGCAGCTGGGCGCCGATGCGCCGGCACTGCAGCGCGGCCCAATTCGTCTCGAAAGCGGCGACGTTGTGGGCGAACACGAAGGCTTCGCGCGCTTCACGATCGGTCAGCGCAAGGGACTGCCCGGCGGTTTCGGTGCGCCGATGTTCGTCGTGTCGATCAATCCCGACGATCGCTCGGTCGTGATCGGGCCGCGCGAATCGCTCCTCGGCCGCGGTCTTGAAGCGCGCGAGCTCAATTGGCTCTACGAGCGCCCGAGTGTGGGCGATCAGGTGCGCGTGCAGGTGCGCAATCGCGCCAAGCCGTCGCCGGCGACGGTCGTGCACATCGACGATACGCGTGTTGAGCTCGCGTTGGACGAGCCCATTCAGGCGATCTCCCCGGGCCAGTCGATGGTGCTGTACGACGGGCCGGTGGTGCTGGGTGGTGGCGTGATCGAGCGCGGGATGCGGGAGCGGGCGGGGAGACGGCTGCCAATACTCGCGGCGTAGGTGCGCGGATGGCTGGTCAACTGCCAGTACAGAGGACAGAGAGAACGGTGAGGGGTGAGGAGCGCGCGGTGGCTCTTCACCCCTCACTGCTAACTCTTCACTCTACACTGGCAGTTGACCCACTCTCCGCCGGCACCGTCATTACAGCAACCACCATATCGCTCGTCACGTTCAAAAGCGTCTTGAACATGTCTGGCAGCGTATCGAGCGCAATCATGATCCCCACCGCCTCAACCGGCAGCCCCAGTGCGGTGTACACGGGTACCTGCAGCAGCTGACCTCCGCTGGGGATACCGGGCGTCGAGAAGCTCAGGACCACGCCAGCAAGCGCGACGATGGCGAGTTGACCATCGGTGATTGGCAGGCCGTACAACTTTGATGTGAAGAACGCGCCGACGGCCCAATAGATGCCGCTGTTCAACTTGAAGACCGACGCGCACAGCGGCAGCACGAAGCCGGTCGCGGTCGTTGGCAGCTTGAGCACGTCGGTCGCACCTTTCACCATTGCCGGCAGTGCGGCGAGCGAGCTTCGTGAGCCAATGCCAACCATCTGCGCGGGGAGTGCGGCGCGCGCGAACTTGGTGAGTGGCACTTTGCGTGTCACGGCGATCACGATGTAGCAGCCGATCACCGGGACGACGAGCAGCGTGATCAGCACCAGGAAGTAAAAGCCAATCGCGCCGAGTGCGGCAGTTCCGAGTTTTTCGCCGAGGACGAGGGCGAGACAAAAGATGCCGATGCCGGCGAGTGCGAGCAGCCAGCTCACGACGATGAGCATCGTGTCGGCCATGCCGCGAAAGAAGGCGAGCTGCGCCTGCTTGCCAACGAGCGATATGCGCGACAGCGCGAAGGCGTAAAGCAGCGTGAAGAGCACCACGGGCAACAATGTGCCGTCGGCGGCGGCCTTCACCGGATTGAGTGGAATGAGTGACAGAAACCATGTGCGCGCACTCAACGCG
This sequence comes from uncultured Gemmatimonadaceae bacterium, assembly GCA_966112585.1. Classification (GTDB taxonomy): domain Bacteria; phylum Gemmatimonadota; class Gemmatimonadetes; order Gemmatimonadales; family Gemmatimonadaceae; genus Gemmatimonas. The sequence goes on along the minus strand of CBHWDN010000004.1, from coordinate 96,853 downwards.
TCACCCGTCGGCACGTCGATGTGCGCACTCGCGCGCAGGCGTTCCGATGCGGCCGGATCTACGACGAATCCCGACCACCACAGCTTCGCGGCCAGCGCGGAGAAAATCGCGCACGCGATCAGCATGCCAAGCATCCACGCAAACGCTTTCGCGCCGACGCGTCCCGTCGTGCGCGTATCGTCGCCGCCGGCCACACCGACAATGAGCAGTGGCACGACGAGCGGAATCACCGTCATGCGCACCGCATTGATCCACGCGGTGCCGATCGTGTCGAGTATCGCAACGACTTGCTTCGTGAGCGCGGACGGATCGACGTCGCGCGAAAGCAGCATACCGATGCTGAGACCAGCAACGAGACCGATCGACACTTGAACGCCTTGCGATCGGAGCGGCGAACGGACGGGCGTGGCGCTAATTGGGGCGGGATGCGACATGGCGGCGAAGCTACGCCGCGACGCCCGCCCGCGCCACGCTTAGAAGCCGAATCCTGTCGACCAGGTGATGATACGCCGGCTGCTCATAAGTCCTACGGGATCCTTGCCGACGCGCGTGTACACGCCGATTTCGCCACCGAGTCCGAGAATGGGCCACACGTGCAACGAGCCGCCGACATACGTGCGACGAGCGCTGGCCTTGAGCGGATTGTCGAAGGTGCGAATCAATCCGGCGGTGAGCGACGCGCCGCTACCGAAATGTCCGAGCGAATTCGCGATGCCCACGTTGAATCCGGCGCCCCCCAAGCCGACCTTCGCGGCGCCCAGAATGCACCAATCGCTCTTTGACGACTCGCGCACGTAGCCCATGCCATAACTGAGCGCCCACTTGAATGGCGCGCCGTAGGTGAGGCCACCCATACATTGATCGAATTGCCACGCGACCGGCGAATCTGCCGTGGTGTCGCGTGCTGCACTCTGCGCGTTCGCGCGTACGGCGTTCGCGCACAGCGCGGCACCCGACGCGCACGCACCAAGTGTCCAGGCGCTCGCAAAACGACGCAGGGTGCGCATCAGTATTTGAGTCCGCTCGCTTCTGCGAAATCCCGCATGGCTTTCTCCTGCGCTTCGCTGAGGCTTTCCGGAACGGTGATCGTGATTTCGACGAGAAGGTCGCCCTTCGCGCCGTCTTTTTCGATGCCCTGCCCGGCCACCTTGAATCGCTTGCCAGCGCTGGTGCCGGCGGGAATACGCAATGCGACTTTCTTGCCATCGAGCGTTTTCACGCTGATGCGGGAGCCGAGCGTGGCTTGCGCGATGTTGATCGGCACCGTCGCAATGAGATCCAGACCGTCACGCTTGTAAAAGCGATCGGCTTGCACCGCGAAGGTGATGATGAGATCGCCGGCCTGACCACCCGACGCGCCCTTTCCTCCCTGACCCCGCAAACGCACCTTGGTTCCCGTTTCGGCGCCCGCGGGCACCGAAATAAGCACCGTGCGACGCGCGCGCGCTTCACCGGTTCCGCGACAGGTGGGGCAACGCTCCGACGGCACACTGCCACGCCCCATGCACACGGGGCACGGACGATTCACGGCGAAGCTGCCCTGACCAAACGAAATCACACCGCGACCAGCGCATTCGCCGCATGGCTTGATCTGCGCACCGGGTGCGGCACCACTGCCGTGGCAGATGCCGCACTCTTCGTTCACATCGATTTCGACTGGAATCTTTCCGCCACTCGCGGCGACGCGAAACGGTACTTCGACGGTCTGCTCGACCGACTGCCCCTTCTCCGGTCCCTTTGAACGCGCACGCGCCTGACCGGCCGCGCCACCGAACATCGACGAAAAGAGATCGCCGAGTCCACCGATGCCGCCGATATCGAAATCGGTAAACGTGCCGGCACCCGACTGACCTGGTCCAGGACGGCCACTCGGTCCCGGACGCGATGCGCGCGCACCACCGCCACCACCGAATCCACTGAACGCACCGAGTCGACGCATATCGTCATACTGCTTTCGCTTTTCAGCGTCGCCCAGGACGTTGTACGCCTCGGAGATCTCCTTGAAGCGATCGGCCGCCTTGGGATCGTTCTGGTTTGCGTCGGGATGGTACTGCTTCGCCAACCGTCGGTACTGCTTCTTGATCTCGTCAGCGGTCGCTGATGACGAGACCCCGAGGACCGCGTAGAAATCGCTGCCGTTGGCCATGATGAGGGGTGGCCGTTCGCGTCAGTTGAACTGCTTCACGACCACACGCGCCGGACGCAGCACGTGGCCGTTGATGACATAGCCCGCCTGGAAGCACGCCGCGACAATGCCATCCTGCTCCGCGCTTTCGGCGGGCGTGGTGGTGACGGCTTCGTGCAGATTCGGATTGAAGGCGTGACCGGTGGGATCGACGACTTCAAAGCCATGTCCAGCGAGAGACTTGAAGACCTTCTTCTCGACCATCGCGACGCCATCCACCACGGTCTTTGCATCGACGGTGGCGGGGTCGACGTGGGCGAAGCGCGTGATGTCATCGATCGCATCGAGCAAGCCGCGTACGAGGTCACCCTGCGCACGCCAGCCGGCTTCCTGGCGCTCCTTTACGGCGCGGCGACGGAAATTCTCAAACTCCGCCGCGAGGCGAAGGTATTTGTCCTTGGCCGCATCGAGCTCGGCGGCGCCATCTTGCACGGCGCCATCGGCCTGAGGCTCGGCCTGAGTGTCCTGGGCGTCGACCGTGGCGGTCGGATCAAGCGGTTCGCTGGCGTTTGAATCGGTCATATGGCTGAGCGTACGTGAAGTCGGTCCGGAAAGTTCGGGCGTTCCGGACGCCGACTCAAGACGTGATGGAAATTGGGGCGAATTGGAAGTGGATTCGATGCGGATCAGGCCCGCGCGGTCCACCCGGTGGTGTCGGTATCGCGCTCGAAGGCGCGCCGGAGCCGATCGAGGGCCAGTTGGGCCGCACGATAGCGAATCTCGTTCCGGTCGCCAGGGAGCACTGCGCGTACCGAATGGACCTCGCCATCCAGATCGAGCGCCACCCACACCGTACCCACGGGCTTTTCGGGAGTGCCACCGTCGGGGCCGGCGATGCCGGTGATCCCGATACCGATCGTGCTCCGGAATTTCGCGCGGACGCCGGTCGCCATGGCGCAGGCGACCTCTTCGCTCACGGCACCGTGAGTATCGATGGTTTCTGCAGGTACGCTCAGCTCACGCGTTTTGACTTCGTTGGCGTATGCGATGACGCCTCCGAGCACGACGGCGCTCGATCCGGGCACGGCGGTCAAACGCGCGCCCAGCAGGCCGCCGGTGCAGCTCTCGGCCACGGCAATGGTCGCACTGCGACTCCGACATTCGAGCAGCATGAGCGCCGCGAGATCGTCGTCGTTTTCGCCGTAGATGAAGCGCCCAACCTTCTCGCGCACCTGATTCGCGGCGTCACGCAATGCCCGTTCGGCCTCGCGTGCGGGAGCGCTCCAGCTCGTGAGGCGAAGGTCCACACCATCGCTGCCCGGGAGATAGGCGAGCGACAATCCATTTACGCCGCGCGCGAGATCACCCAAGCGATCCGCCAGCGCGGATTCGGCGATGTTGGCGGTACGCAATGTCAGTGAACGAATGACCGGTCCATCGGCAGCCATGCGATCGCGAAGAAACGGCACGAGCGTGTCGGCGGTCATGCCACGCATTTCTCTGGGAACGCCGGGGAGCATCGCGACCCAGCGCCCGTGTTCGTCCTCGAGGTAGATGCCCGGAGCCGAACCGTGTCGATTCGGAAGAATTGTGCAACCTTCCGGAATCATCGCCTGTTGCCGATTGCTGGGCGGCAATTCGTGGTTGAATCGCTTGCGCCAGCGCTCTTCGAGATTCGCGAGAATCTGCGCGTCCATCACCATGCCTTTGCCGAAGATCGCTGCGATGGCGGGCTTGGTCATGTCATCGGCGGTAGGACCGAGGCCACCGGTGGTGATGACGGCACCGGTGCGCTCGAGCGCATCTCTCACGGCGGCTTGTATGGAGTGGCTGTCGTCACCACATGTCGTTCGGCGAACGATACGCACGCCCAGAGATGCAAACTCCCGCGCGAGATGCGCGGCATTCGTATCGATGGTGAAACCGAGCAGGAGCTCGTCGCCGATCGTGACGATTTCTAGGTTCATGACTTGAATCTAGTGCTGTTGACAGCTGACCCAGAGGCACGGAGGAACGGAGGGCACGGTGGAGTGCCTGCTGACGTCATGGTGACGCTGCCTGTCACCTTCTCCCCATGGCACTCAATCCGATGCATCAGCACATCACCGGCTCAATCGTTGACGCGAGCATGATGCTCCACCGGGATCTTGGTCCGTCCATGTTCGAATCGACCTATGAAGCATTTTTGGTCGACGAACTCGAGCGACGCGGGCACGCGGTTGATAGACAACTCTTGGTGTCAGCGACGTATCGAGGGCGCACCATCGAGCAAGCATATCGACTCGACCTGCTCGTCGACAACGTCGTGATTGTCGAGCTCAAATGCACTGAACGCGTCCTGCCAATCCACAAGAGACAAGTTCTGAGCTACCTCCGGCTGATGCAACTCAACGTGGGGCTTGTGCTCAATTTTGGCCTGGAAACCATGAAAGAGGGGATCAGTCGTGTTTTCAATGACACCATGCTGCCCTGACAATCTTCTCCGCGACCCCCGTTCCTCCGTGCCTCCAGAGCGCTGTTCCGCAGTGCGCTGTCAGAAGCCGCTTGCACTGTCGACAAGACTGAGGGCATCCGAGAACTGCGTCTCGGATGCCCTCGGCATTGTGCGTTCTTGCTTCCCTCCGACGTGAAATCAACCGTTGCGGCGTCTGCGACTGGCGAAGAACAGGCCTATCAGGCCGGCGCTCATGAGCGCGTAGGTAGAAGGCTCCGGCACGACGTTCGTTTCAAAGTTGAACGTCCGCATCTGCTGATCGCCGGTCTTCATGTATCCGACGTTGTCGACGGCGCCGTCGAAGCTGCCATTCCAGCCTGAACCGATGCCCACGTTCAGGGCGACGACTCGCGTGTCAGCGTTGATGCTGAAGTTTGAGCCGCTGCGTCCAGACTTCCAATCGGTCAGCGAGTAGCCCAGCTGCGTCCCTTCGCGCGAGCTCCAGAAGTAGCCGGTATTGTCGATGGTCTGCGTGATCCAGGAATCGGTTGGCAGCGTGAACGTCGTGTTCTTGGGCGTGCCGTTGAGTCCCGGCTCATAGACGAGATAGCCCTGATACGTGGAGCCATTGAAGAGTGCGAGACGAATCGCCGGCGCGAGCCACGGGTTGGCCGTCGACGAGCTGGAGCGAAACCAGTCGAACGAAAGCGCGGTGAGGTCGCCAAGTCGGATGCTGTTGCCCGACGTGCCGTCGGCGGCGAAGTAATACTCGAAGTCGGCCTTGGCGTTGGCCGGTCCGTTGAACTGCAGCGACCCGTTGCCGCTGCGGGCATTTGCGGACGTGATGCCAACCGCTCCGCCATTCCGGACGTTTCGGGCGCACCAGGTGTTCAGTGCGGCGGCGCATGCGGCATCGTTCGCGTCCGCGGGTGTCGCGTTGGTGAACTGCGTTCCGGGGCCGACGACCGTCGTCACCTGCGCCGACAAGATTGTCGGTATCGCCATACACAGCATCGCCACTGCGGAAATCCGTTTCGTCATGCGTCGCCTCAAGCGGAAATAGGACATGGTCTCCGCGAAGCATTCCCTCGCGGACACCTCGCGCGAGAGCAATCGCCATTCCAGCTGAGCTTACCGATCAGCTCGCCGATGTGTCAGCGACACACTTTTATTGTCTGACTTTCATATGACGCACAGTTCATGACACAGATCTCACAATAGTGCGTCAAACGTTCCTTCTGTGGAGAGAGCTCGCTCGAAAGCATTGGGCTGAATCGGTGTGGCCCATATTCCACAATATGTGCTGCGAATGAAACAACGTTCATTCCCGAGACACTGTCGAGCTCGGTGTGTTATGCGAGTCGCGCGACCTGTCGCCCGTAGCGACGCAGATAGAGCCACAGCGAATAGAGCGTCAGCACCACAGCGCCAACCATCGACGCGACGCCGACGAAGCCGTTGAAGAGGGCGAAGGCACGCCAGGCGCTGTCGTCGAGCCAGCCGCGGTGCGTGGCGAAGGTGATCGCGAAGAACCAGAAATATGCGGCGCCGAGCCAGATGCTCTGGAACGTGGTCTTCCACTTGGCCGGGCCGATGGCGGCGATAACCAAACCGCGGCGCGCGGCGAATTGCCGGAAGATCGTCATGAACGCTTCGCGGCCGAGGACGATCAGCACGATCCAGAGCGGCAGCGACACTTTGCCGAACGGCGTCGCGAAGAGAAATGGCGAGGTCGTGGTGCCGTCGGGCACCAGGAAGGCGTGCCACTTCTGGAGCACGTACATCGGCACGAGGGTCGCGAGGAGCAGCAGCTTGTCAGCGAGCGGATCGAGCAGTCGACCCAGATCGGTGACGAGGTTGCGTTCGCGCGCGAGGTGGCCGTCCCAGTAGTCGGTGACGGCAGCGATGATGAAGAGCACGAACGCGGTGAGGCGCGCGCTCCACGTGGTCGTGAACGGGAGCCACGCAATCAGCGGCGTCAATGCAATTCGGCCAACGGTGATTGCGTTCGGCAGGTTCACGCAGGGTCCTCTAAAGCGGTACTAGGCGAGCGTCTTCAGGACGAGCTTGGAGACTGCCTTCAACGTATCGAAAACGCCGTCGCCAGTCACTGCCACCGCCTCGAAATACGGCACTCTTTCGACCCATTCGCCGGTCGGGAGCTGGTTCACGAGGAACTCGCCCGGTCGGAACGGATCCACCGCTGGTCGCATGCGCGTCGGGTCCGTCACCTCCCAGCCTGGGTTCAGCATCGACTGGAGCTCGGCGAGTGACGCCGCATTCGGCAGATCGCGCTTGTTGTACTGGATGACAAAGGGCATGCGCGTCAGGTCGTAGCCATACGCCGCCATGTTGTCATACAGATTCTGCATCGACTCGAGATTCGCTTCGGCGCGCTCGACCTGCGAGTCGGCCACGAATACCACGCCGTCGACGCCTTTCAGAATCAGCTTGCGACTGGCGTTGTAGTAGACCTGACCCGGCACCGTGTAGAGATGGAAGCGGGTGCGGAAGCCACGAATGGTGCCGAGATCGACCGGAAGAAAGTCGAAGAAGAGCGTGCGCTCTGTCTCGGTTGCCAGCGAAATGAGCTTCCCGCGCGTGGACGGCGAGACCTTGCCGTAGACGTACTCCAAATTCGTTGTCTTGCCACCGAGACCGGGGCCATAGAAGACGATTTTGCAGTTGATTTCGCGGGACGCGTAATTGATCATCGACATGCGCGCGCGTCCTTACTGAAAGAGCCGGTCGATCTCGTCCTCGGCACCGGCGAGGAATCCAGGCGGCGTCGACGTCGCACTTTCACCGCGCGCGAAGACGGCCTCGAACGTTTTGGTGAGCTCATCGACAGCGGCTTTCATTCGCAGTCGGACGAGCCCCAGGGTGGTGCGATTGTCGAAGAGCACGACGAGAATGACTCGGCGCGCGATATCGGCCAGGTACATCGATTCGCGCTCGCCCTGGTGGAAGAGCACGTTGAAATCCGACTCGCCGATCAACCGGGCGAGTTGATCGTTCGCGCTGAAATCCGCCGCTGTGAGCGTCGCAAATGCCGTCGCGTCGAAATGGGGCGGTTCACCAACGGTGGCGACGAGTTGCCCGCTGCGATCGACGAGGAGGGCGCATCGCGCCTTCGCATCGTACAGGAATCGCTGCAAGGTGATCGTAATGGCCCCGAAGTCGTCCTCGGTGAACGACCAGGTGGCGGCGCCAATGGGCATGAACGGATGGGCGAAGGGCTCGGGCTCCCCCACCGGCGATACGAGACACGCGTCACGCGGCCGGCATGGTGGAGGGACAACGGGCGACGCTACGAACGTAACAGCCGTTCCGTTCGACGCAGAACCCCTCGAGCCCGCCGACGAAGCAGAGGGTGGGGTTCCCACGCCAGATAATCCCGTAGGAGCCGCGCACTATCTACGCTCGGGTGCGCCCGAAGGTAACCGAGCGCGGCGAGTCTCCGGAGCGGTTCGGAATGAAAGAGGGCACTGCGGTGACGGCGCTGTTGGGCACTCCACGCAACGACGCCAGCGGCGACCCCTACCAGCAGCCCCAAACCGAGCCAGCTGCCGTCGGACCAGTCATTCCGGCGAATCCGTACCCGCATGCCCACCCCTCCCTTTCGTGCCCCGTTTCCCGCGTTTTCAATGACTCAGCGTAAAATCACGTTTGTGATCTTCAGCAAATGACGAGCGTCACCGGAATGCCTGTTTCAGTGACTCTGAGTCATTGAAGTGGGACTTCTGACCCCAAGCGGTTCTTGGAGTCTGACCCCAAGCGGTTAGTTCATGTCTCGCCGGGCGGCGAGCGCTTGGGCAATCGTAACCCCGTCGGCATACTCGAGGTCCCCACCCACCGGCAATCCACGCGCAATGCGGGTGACCCGTACGCCCTTGGTGACCAACTGTCTCTGGACGTACAGCGCTGTGGCCTCGCCTTCGAGCGACGGGTTGGTGGCCAGAATGACCTCCTGAACCGCCTCCGGCAGGATCCGCTCGAGTAGCGCACCGATCGTGAGATCGTCCGGCCCGACGCCGTCGAGCGGAGAAAGGCGCCCCCCGAGGACGTGATAACGGCCGCGATACTCACCGGCCCGCTCGATCGACGCGATATCGCTGGCTTCCTCGACCACGCAAAGTATCGAAGCATCGCGGCGTGGATCGGTACAGAGCGCACAGAGCGGCGACTCCGTGAGGTTGAAACACCGTTCACACCGGCGCACTCGTTCAGTGAGCGCGACGAGTGCTTCCGCGAGACGACGGCTTTGCGACGCCGGTTGGCGCAGCAAGTGATACGTCAGTCGGAGCGCCGTTTTGCGACCGATACCCGGCAGTCGCGCGAGTTCGCCGGTGAGTTCGTCGATGACAGACACGAAGGCTTACGAAGTGCTTGAGCGACGTCGCGAAATCAGAACGGGAGCTTGAACGGCAGATCGATCCCGCCGGTGACCTTCGACAGCTCCATCTGCATCGCTTCCGCGGCCTTCTTTTGCGCCTCGGCGACCGCCACCACGATAAGATCTTCGAGCATCTCGATGTCGTTCGCGTTCACGACCGACGGCTCGAGCTTGATGCGCTTGAGCTGCATCTTGCCGTCGACATCTGCGGCAACCATGCCGCCGCCAGCGAGGGCCGAGAAGGTGCGGTTGCCCATCTCTTCCTGCATGGACTGCATACGGGCCTGCATGTCTTTGACCTGGCCCATCATCTTGAACAAATCCATCGTGAATGCTCGAGTGTTGGTTGGTAACTGATCAGTTTTGAGTTTCGGGTTCTTGGTTTCGGGTTGTGGGTTCGCGTGCGCTTGCCCATTCCCTCAGTCCAAGAGCTCCAGTTCCAGGGCTTTCACTGCGGCTTCCAAGAGTGGATCCTTCGCCGCCATTTGCTCGGTGCGCTGCTGCTGCACGTCGTGCGCAGTGAGGCGCTTGGTTTGCTTCGGCGCGACTTGCGGGACGGGTTGTACACCGTGAGTCGTGAGATTGAACGTGGTGATGCCGGGATGGATCTGCTGCAGCGCGGTGAGCACATCCGCGCGCGCGTTCTCCGCCATCGTGGCCCACGTGTCGTCGCTGACGTCGTAACCGATGCTGAGCGCGCCGTGCGTGGACATCGCGAGCGGCTTGAGGCGCTGCACGGCCTCGGCGACCATGCCGCGGCCCTTGGCGCGCAGCGCATCGGCCACGACGCTCCAGCGTTGCTGAACGGCGCTGATGTCCGGCGCTGGTTGCGGCTCGGCTGGCGTGCTGGGTACGCGGCGCGCTGGTGGCGCAGTTTGCGCGGCGGCGGCAGCGTCGGCCACTTGTTGCGTGGCCGTGCGCGGCACGGGTGGCGGCGCGTACGACACGGCTGGCGCCGGGGTCGGCAACGCCGGTGCGACCGCGGCTGGCGGTGCGGGCGGCAGCGCGTGCGCGGACGCGACGCGCGACTCATGCGCGACGCGACGTGGTGGCGGATCTTCGCCGTTCGAGCTCCCGAACCCCTTGAGCACTTCTTCGAGTTCGACGGTGCGATCGAGCAGCGCGAAACGCACCAGCAGTGTTTCGAGCAGTAGCTGGGGCTGACCGCTGCGACGATACATCGGCTCGAGTTCGAGCAACGCATGCAACATGCGCAACAGGTCGCTCGCAGCGAATCGTCCTTTGCGTTGCTCCAACGCGGCGCGCAAACGCTCTGGCAGTTCCGGCGGAACACCTCCGAGCGCGATAGCCAGCTGCGCGCGCAACAGATCGCCGAGCCCCGCCAGCACGAGCACGAAGTCCACGCCGCCGTCAGCGAGTCGCTGCACGGCGGGAAACACGTCGGCCGCGCGACGATCGGCGACCATGTCGAGAATCGCGAGGTACTCTTCGTCGGGCACGAGACCGAGCGCCGTCTGAACGCGCTCCGCGGTGACCTCGACGGTTTCACCCAATGAGAGCACCTGATCGGCGAGCGAAAGCGCATCACGGAGGCCACCGTCTGCCGCGCGCGCGATCATGCCGAGCGCTTCGGCTTCGAAGGGGACCCCTTCTTCGGTGAGTACCGAAGCGAGTCGCTCACGAATCTCGGCGGGACCGATGCGCTTGAGATCGAATCGATGCACACGGGACAGCACCGGTGCAGCGGCCTGCGCGATCTTTTGTGGCTCGGTCGTGGCGAAGACGAACACCACACGTGGTGGTGGCTCCTCGAGCACTTTGAGCAGCGCGTTCCACGCTTCGCGCGTGAGCATGTGCGCTTCGTCGACGATGTAGACCTTGTATCGGTCTTCGCCGGAGGGTGCGTACATGGCGCGCTCGCGGAGCTCGCGTGCGTCATCGACGCCGCGGTTCGACGCCGCGTCGATTTCCACCACGTCTAGCGAGGCACTGCCCTGCCAGATACGCTGACAGCTGGCGCAGACGCCGCAGGGCTCGCCATTGAGCGCCGGGTCGCCGCGGCGCTCACAGTTGAGCGCCATGGCCAGCACTCTCGCCAGCGTGGTCTTGCCGGTGCCTCGCGGTCCGCAGAGCAGATAACCGTGCGCCACCCGGTCGTGCGCAATGGCGCCCTTCAGGGTGTTCGCAACGTGGGACTGGACGGCCACCGTCGCGAAGTTGCGCGGGCGGTATTTCCGGGCGAGGGCGAGCGACATCCTCGAAAGATAGCCGATAGTCGGAGGCGCGCGCGGCGTGACAGCCGGGCCGCCGGTGAAACGGTGCGTTAAGGACGGCGTGTCAGTTGTCGAGACTGGAACGCACGGTCTCGACCATTCTCCAATGAGACTGATGTCGCCGACGCCGGGGACCTTCGGGTTGTCGACTGTTGGCGCGCTTCACACCAGCACCGACGCATCTCCCGAATGACCGCCCCACCCCTCTCCCGCCGCATCGTCGTCGCACAGTTTCTGTGCGCGTCGATTCTTGGCGTGGGGGTGTTGGCCCATTGGCCGGGCGACGAGGCGCTACAGACGCTGCTCAACGCCGTCTACCTCGTGATGGGCGGCCCCACGGTGTGGACGCTTCTGGGCGTGTCGCGCGACCGCGAGGTTACTGACGAGCATCGTCGCGCCTGGCGGGCGCTGATGTGGGGCATCGCCGCGTGGTGGACTGCCGACGCGACACGCGCACTGCTGTCGCTTTCCACCGGTGCACGCCTGCCGCTCAGCGTTGCCGACATCGCGAGCGTGACGTTCTTCCCACTCGCGCTTCACGCGCTGGCGCGATTCCCCGGTCTTGGCTCGACGACGGCCGAGCGTCGGCGGGTGCAGATGGACGCGCTCGTGGCGGCCATCACAGTGGGCACGATTTTCTATTGGCTGGCGCCGCTCGAAGCGTCCAGCGAATCGACTGCACGTTGGCTCGCGGGCGCAATCAATGGCGCGTATCCGCTCGGCGATGTCATGCTACTCACCAGCGCGCTCGTACTCTGGTCGAGGCAAACCAACGGACGCTCCGCAAGCAGCATCAAGTATCTCTCGGCGGCCATTGGCGTGAAGACGCTCGCCGACCTGCTCAACGCCTCGTCGGTGATCTCCAACGAGCAAGTGGGCTCTTTGCTGGTGGACACCGGCTGGATGTCGTGGTACGGACTCGTGTCGATGGCGGCATTGCAGGCGCGAGGCGCGCGCGACGAGACGACGGTACCCCTCGCCCGCGCGGACAGTACCTCCTGGCTCCCCTATGCGTCGATCGCACTTGTTGGGCTGCTCTTCATCGAGCTCGTTCAGCGCGAGCACTTCGCCTCGGCGCGTGGTGTGGCGATTGGCCTGCTGGCGCTGCTGGTCGTGGTGCTCGTACGCCAAGCGACGGTGAACAGCGAGATCAATCGGCTCGACAAACTCGCGGCCGGTCGTGACGCTGAAAGCCGACTGGCGGCGCTGGTCAATCACGCGTCCGACCTGATCATGATCATCGACGTGGACAGCACGGTGCGCTTCGTGAGTCCGTCGGCGGGTCGCATTCTGGGAATGACGTCGGATCAGCTGGTGGGATCCAACGGCCTGGGGCTCATCCACGTCGATGACCTCGACAACGCACAGCTGATGCTTGCGCGCCTGCTCCAGCACCCCAGCGCACAGGAAACGTTCGTCTGCCGCATTCAGCATGGCGGCGGTGGATGGCGATGGGTGGAAGTCGTGTGCACGAATCACATGAGCACCGAGAGCATCAACGGACTCGTGATCAATCTGCGAGACGTCACCGAGCGCCGCGAACTCGAAGGGAAGCTCGAGTGGCAGGCGTTTCATGATCCGATGACGGGACTCGCCAACCGCGTGCTCTTTGCCGATCGCGTCGGACATGCGCTCGAGCGTCGCCAGCGATCGGCCATGCCGCTGGGGGTGTTGTTCATCGACCTTGATCACTTCAAGATCGTCAACGACACGCTCGGACATGCCGCGGGCGACACGCTGCTCCGCGAGGCCGCGCGTCGCATTCAGGGGGCCGTGCGCGCCGCCGACACCGTGGCGCGACTGGGCGGTGATGAATTCGCGGTCTTGCTGGAAGATGCCGCCCCGAAGGAATGCATTGAAACGGGTGAACGACTGCTTCACCAGCTGACACGCGCGTTCACGATCGAAGGACGCGAAGTGTTCACCGGCGCGAGCATTGGCGTCACGGTTGCCGAAATCGGCGCTTCGCTCGACGACCTGGTGCGCGACGCAGACGTGGCGATGTACGTCGCGAAGGGCGAAGGTCGCGGCCGCGTGGTGGTGTTCGAGGCCTCGATGCGCGATCAGGTGGCAGAACGTCTTCATCTCGAGGCCGATCTGCGCCGCGCGCTCGAAACGAATGACCTGCAGGTGCACTACCAGCCGCAGTTCGATTTGCGCACGGGTGAAGTACTCGGCGCCGAAGCGCTGGTCCGATGGATGCACCCGACGCGTGGCATGATTCCGCCCGGTCGATTTGTGCCCATCGCCGAGCAGGCGGGGCTCATGGTGGAGATGAGTCGCTTCATTCTCGCCACGGCGTGTCGCGACGCCGCGGCTTGGCGTCAGCCGAACGGCAACATCGCCGACCTGCACGTGAGCGTGAATCTGTCAGGACGTCACCTGCAGGACCCTGCCGTCGTGCAGGACGTCGCGAATGTGCTGGCGGAGACGGGGCTTGATCCGGCGCTGCTGACAGTGGAGATCACCGAGTCGGTGATGATGCACAACACGCAGGCGGCGATTGCCGTGTTACGTGACCTCAAATCACTCGGCATCACTATCGCGATCGACGACTTCGGCACGGGCTACTCGTCGTTGTCGTATCTGCAGCAGTTCCCGATCGACATTCTGAAGATCGACAAGGCCTTCGTGGACAAACTCGGGACCGCCGACAGCGATGAAGCCCTCGCGCGCGCGATTCTGGCGCTTGGCGATGCGCTGGGATTGGCGACGGTCGCCGAAGGCATCGAGACGATGCGACAGGTGGAGATGCTCCAGCAGCTCGGCTGTCTGCTAGGTCAGGGCTTCCTGTTCTCGCGCCCGATCGCTTCTCGCGCGTTTGCCGACATGCTGGCGACTGGCGGATTGGAGCGGCTGGCGGGGGATGTGCTGGGACTTTCGGCTTACTGAACTGCTGGAACTGCTGGAACTGCGGAAGCCTGAACGTCGGAAGCGTGCACTACGGAAGCCTGTACTACGGGAGCCTGTACTACGGGTACAAACAAATGCGCGCGGAGGAGAGCTTGGCTCACCTTCCGCGCGCAAATACTCCGGGCCTGACGAAGCGACGTGGGACTCCACGTGCCGCTGCTACCTTCGGGGTCCTGACGGGATTGGCGGGCCTGCGCCCTCCGGGACCCGGAGCATCGGCAAGTTAAGTGCTCGGGGCTGACTTTTGAACTGATCGGTTTGGGGTTTCGTGTTTTAGGTGATGGGTTTTGAGTTTGCGAGCGCGGTTTGCGTGGTGCACCCACTACCCATCATCTAAATCCCGAAACCCGAAACTGATCAGTTCAGCGCCTCGGCAATCGAGCGCGAAATAATCGGTGCCGCGCGCTCAACCTTCTCCATGGGCGCGTCCAGGTGCAGCACGGCGCGCACGCGGCTGGGCGTCCATACACTCAACCTGATGCCTTCCCTGGCGGCGCGCGCGGCGACGTCGGCGGCGACGGGCTTGGGAAGGTCGATCATCAGGATGTTCGAGTCGGGCGGCACGATTGCGGCGCCGGCTACTCCGTGGACCTGGCTGCCGAGGAACTTCGCGGCCTCGTGGTCGTCCTTGAGGCGATCGAAGTGATGGTCGAGGGCGTGATGTGCGGCGGCCGTAAGCACACCGCTCTGGCGCATACCGCCGCCGAAGCGCTTGCGCACTTTTCGTGCGCGAGTGATCTGCTCTTTTGAGCCGACAAGACAGGCACCGATTGGTGCGCCGAGTCCTTTGGAGAAGCTCACCATGACCGTGTCGACCGCGTTCGCAAAATCAGCGAGCGACGTGCCGGTGGTGATCGACGCGTTCCAGAGACGCGCGCCGTCCATGTGAATGGGGACGCCGCGCTTTCGTGCGACCGTGGTGAACGACTTGATCGTGTCCACGCTGGATACGACACCACCGGCGCCGTTGTGCGTGTTCTCTACGCACACGAGCGATGGATCGGCGCCGTCGGCGGTCGGGAGTCGCACCGAGGCGTCGAGTTCTTCGGCGGTCATGACGAGCCCTGCACCGCGCACCGGGCGGACTTGCACGCCGGCGAGCGCCGCGCTGCCGGCGACCTCGGAATGCACGATGTGCGCTTCGGCGTCGACGTAGATCTCAGTGCCCGGTGTCGAGAGTATCCAGATGGCCGCCTGATTGGCCATCGTGCCGCTCGGGAAAAAGAGCGCCGCCTCTTTTCCCAGTCGCTCGGCAACAACCGCCTCGAAGCGATTCGTGGTGGGATCGTCCATCAGCACATCGTCGCCCACTTCAGCATCGGCCATGGCGCGACGCATTGCGGCGGTTGGACGGGTGACGGTGTCGCTGCGAAGATCGAGCCACTGAACGACGGTCATCGTGCGGACTTCTTGGGTAAAGGTTTGCCTGGCGTTGACACGACGCGCGCCGGAGTTGCCCGGGGCGCGACATCACGCTCAGGCGCGGCCGCCTGCTGCAACGCGGCCAACTCACCGCGACGCAGATCGAACGCCTGGGCGAGTTCGCCACCAATGAGGAACAGGAACGCGCTGTAGTACGTCCAGAATACCACCGCGACGATGGCGGCGATGGTGCCGGTGTAGAGCGAGCTCGGATCGGCGTGGCGTACCACCCAACCAAAGACGTGGCGTGCGAGCTCGAACATCAACGTGGCGCCGGTGGCACCAACCAATGCGGCGCGACGGGGTGGTCGACGGCGCGGCAGGCCACGATAGAGCACGTAAAAGAGCGTAAGTACCACGCTCAGTGCGAGCAGACGGCCGAGCACGTATCCGACGCCGGTCATGGCATCGTCGCGCAGTCCAGTGGCGCGCAAAAATTCGAGACCGCGTGTGGTCGCCAGATCGACGTATGTCGAGATGATCACGTACACGACCACGGCCAGCGTCGCCACAATCGTGGCCACGAAGTCGAACAGCTTACCCACCACGATTCCGCGGTCGGTGCCGTCGAAGCAGAGTGCGAGCACACTGCGAAGCGATCCAAAGAGTCGCGTTGAAAACCACGCGAAGGTGATCGCGGAATAGAGCGTGACGGTGCTACGCGTCACGAGCACGTCGGTGATGATTCCGCGAAGCAGCTGACCCGCCGAGGGTGCATCACTCGGCAGTAAACGCTCCAACAACGTCGTAACGGTGAGCGCCGCTTCTTCTGCGCCATTGCCGAGCAGGAACGACAGCCCGGTGATCAACAGCAGCGTAAAGGGGACCAGCGCGAGCAGGATGTTGAAGGCCAATCCGCCCGCGAGAAATGGGACATTGTCCTCCGCGCTCTGATTCCAGACGCGGCGAACAATGTCCCACCAGGGATTAACCCTCGCTGATATCGTCGGCAGCGGTCGGCTCGTGCGAACGCCGGCGATCGGCGTACGCGGACTTGGCGTCAGCCAGATTACGCTCGAGATCCACGCGCGCGCGGCTCGCCGCTTCGCGACCAACCGAAACGGCATCGCGAACCGCATCGGCACGCGTGCCGATCTCATCACGGGCGCGGTCGCGCACATCGCGCGCGCGATCACGCGCACGACCGACGCGATCGGTCACTTCATCGCCCATTTCTTCGGCGAGCTCTTGCACGCGCTTGCTGGCGCGACGTGCCCCCTGCTGCAGACGCTGACGCGTTTCTTCACCGCTCGCCGGTGCGAGCAGCAACGCCGCGCCGGCGCCAATGGCTAGCCCCAGCAGCAGCATGCCGATTCCGCCATCGCGGCCCCGGTCTACCACGACTACGCGATCGTCATCGTAATCATCACGCGACATGAACATCTCCTCCACGAAATGGGCTGAGCTCGAAGCTACATGAACCGATCAGTTGTGGGTTTCGGGTTTTTGGTTTTGGGTTGTGGGTTACCCGAAACCCAAAACCAAAAACTCGTCACCCATCACCGATCGGTTTAGAGTCCGCTCGGCAGCCCGAAGTTCCCCACCTGCTCAGTCCGACAGATCCGCATCGTCCGGCGCCGCCACGATCGTGGACGCGCCGGTCGGCTGCGGGCGATGCTGCACGGGCACCTGCACGAACTGCTCCACGTAGCGGCGCGTGCCGCCCATGCCGAGCTGGGTGAACAGGAAGTTGAACTTTGCGTCGTAGGAGGCACCGAGCTTCGCGCGCAGCTCCTCGGGCAACGCCCAGAGACGCTTTTTGAACGGTCCAATCGCTTTCTTGCGCGTCTTGTAATAGAACTGCGCGTCGCTGTCGGTTGCCTTGCGCTCGTCTTTCGCGTTGACGTCGAGCCACGCGTACACCTCGGCCAACAGCTCAGCCGGGAGGTGCTCGAACATGATGTTCTGGAAATTCGTGGCGAGGTGAATCTCCGCCGTCTCGCGCTTCGGGAAGTTGTTGAAGGCGGTATCGGGGAGCGTCGACGCACCATGCTGCACCGCGCCCGCCATCCGATATTCGTCGCGGGCGAGCTTCGACAGCGTTTCCAGCGTGTCGAGGTCGAGCGCGACATCGGCGATTGATCCGTCCGAGAGCACCACACCGCCGTGCGAGGTTCCCGACTGCACCGAGATCTTGGAAAGCCCCTCGGTCCCCGGCGCCTGTGCCTCGAGCGTGCGGTTGTAGCCCTGCATGAAGGCATGCAGTTCGGCCGGCGTGGAGTTCTCGGTGCCGACTTCGCCAATCTCACCACCGATCGAGATCGTGACGCCCTCCGGTTCTGCGGCGCGCACGAACTTCGTGATGTCAACGCACACCTCGTAGTTGAGGCGCTGCTGCTCATCGAGGTTTGGCTTCGAGAGATCGACCAACGTCGAGGTGTCGACGTCGATGTTGTAGAAGCCGGCGGCGACCGCTTCGGTGACCAGCGCCTTCACCGCGTTGACCTCGGTGACCGGATCGGCCGCGTACTTCTTATGGTTGACCTGAAAATGGTCACCCTGAATGAAGACGGGCCCCCGGAAACCTTCGCGCAGAGCGGCCGCCAGCATCACCGCGACGTATTCCGCAGGGCGCTGTTCGGTGTAGGCGATTTCCGAGCGCGCGATTTCGAGAATAAACGCGCCGGCATCCATCGCCTTTGCGGTGCGGAAGATCGCGCGCGCCGTGTCGTACGACATCGCGCGAACATTGATGGCCGGCACAGTGAAGCCCGCGCACTTCCCTTCGCCACGAGCGATGTACAGGTCGTGGATGGACGCGGCGCGTACACCGACCGACTGACCGACTTCCCAAATCAACCAGCGCGCAAAGTCGCGCTCGGCCTCGGTGCCGCCGAAGACGGCCTGATGCACCACGGCATCGAACGCCGTGGTGGCGAGCGCCGCTTCGTCGAGCACCTGCACCTTACCGTCGTTCACACTCACGGCGCCGCCCACGAGCAGCGCCGGGTTCATCGTCGAATCGGACATGGAGAGTCTGTGGAGGGTCTCGGTGTGACGAATATCGGTGGAAAGTTCCCACCGGGATCGGGGCGGCGGCAAGGGCGCCGCCGATGTGACGGGGTCAGCTACAGCCGAAAACGCGGATTGGGAGGGGGCAGCGTATCCCATTCGACTTTCGCGGCCTCACTCCCAGCACGGCCCAGCAACGCATATGCGAATTGCTTGCCGAGCTCGACGCCGGGCTGATTGAAGGCGTCGATGCCGTACAGTTCGCCGGCGTAGGCAGTGGCGAGTGCAAAGGTCTGCATGAGAGCACCGAGGTGCCAGGCGTCCACCGCGTCCACGAACAGCGTCGCATTGAATCGTCCGCGAGCGGCGAGAGCGCCGGCCGTGGCGCGTTGCTCGATGTCAATCAGTTCGCCGAGCGTATGGCCACCGAGATATCCGAGTTCGGCGATGTCGGCGTGGCGCGCGGGAATTTTGCCGTCCTGCTCGCGACCCTTCACCGCGATAAAGGTCACCGTCTTGTCGAGCGGGCCTTCCATGAACAGCTGCACCTGCGAGTGCTGATCGGTTGCGCCAAGTGCAGGCAACGGCGTTGGACCCACCGATGCACCATCGGCGCGCTGTTTGCCGAGTGACTCGGCCCAGAGCTGCACGAACCAGAGCGCGAGATCACGCAGCGGATCGGCGTACGGCATGAGCACCTGAACCGACCGACCATGCGCCGTGTCGGAGAGCCACTGCATGACCGCGAAACAGCCAGGCAGATTGTTCGCGAGTTCCGGCTTGGCGGCGCGCGCGGTGATGTCGGCGGCGCCGGCGAGCAGTGCCTTCACGTCGATACCGATGAGCGCGGCGGGCAGAATACCCACCGGCGAAAGCACCGAGAAGCGTCCGCCCACGTTCGCCGGGATATCGCAGGTGCGAATGCCTTCCGCGTTCGCAATCTTGCGCAGCGCGCCGACCGTGGGATCGGTCACGAAGACGAGATGCGCCTTCGCCAGCTCTTCGCCAAGCGCCTTCGCGAGTGTGTCGCGCACGATGAGATACTGCGCCATCGTTTCAACGGTCCCGCCGGACTTGGATACCACGAGCACGAGCGTCTTCGCCAACTCCAGCCGCGAGAGCGTTGCGCTGATCGACGTCGGATCGACGTTGTCGAGCACATGCAGGCGCGGATGACCGCTGCGTTGCGCCGCGGTCAGTTCGTTCCAGCGCGGCGGACAGAGCGCGGTGCGCAGCGCGATAGGCCCAAGCGCCGACCCACCGATGCCGAGCAGCAGAATGTCGTCGAACTTGCCACGCACGTCGGCGGCAATCGCGAGCGACTGATCGAGTAGCTCGCGGTTTGACGCGAGCGTGAGGAAACCCAGATCGTCGGTGCGCGCATGCACAGCGGCGTGCGCCCTGGCAAACGGCGCCGCAGCCGCGTTCCACTGTGCTTCGGTGATACCAGCGCCATTCGGCAGGGCGCCGGCCATCATGTTGGTGAAGTCGAGAGCGAGCGTCATGGGGTGGGTGCGTCGGAGAGAGTGACGACCAGACCGTCGTACGCCGGCATGATACCGGCGGGCAATTCGGCTTCGAGCGCGGCGTGAAAATTGTCGTGCGTCAAGTGGGTGAAGTACGTGCGCGCGGCGCCCACCTGCTGCGCCGTGGCAATCGCTTCACTGATCGACAAATGCGTTGGATGACTCGCGCGCAATAACGCGTTGAGCACCAGCACTTCCACGCCGTCGAGCGCCTGGCGTGCTTCCGGCAACAGTGCCTTGGCGTCGGTCACGTACCCCAGGTTGCCAATACGATAGCCGAGTACGTGGGCGCGACCGTGGGGCACGTTGAAGGGTCGCACGCGAAGGCCGGCGACATCGAATGGCTCACCGGGCGCGACAACATGCACCTGCCCTTCAGGGCGCGTAGTGCCAGGCAACGTGTCGAAGCGCTCGTCGACGATATACGGAAAGCGCTGGCGCAGTGTGCTCAGTGTTTCGATCGATCCGTAGAGCGGCAGTGCCTTGCGCTGACGAATCGTGAACGCACGCAAGTCATCGATGCCGTGAATGTGATCGGCATGTTCGTGCGTGAAGAGCACCGCGTCGATGCTGCTGATATCTGCCGCGACGAGCTGCAGGCGGAGTTCGGGCGGCGTGTCGATGAGCAGCCGCACACCCGAATCGGTTTCAATGATTGCGCCTGAACGCGTGCGCTTGTCACGCGGATCGGTGGAGCGGCAGACGGCGCACCCGCAGCCGATCTGCGGGACGCCGAAACTGGTGCCGGTACCGAGGAAGGTGAGGCGCAAGGCTTTCCCTCTGGGCGCCTTAGACCGTCTCGACCTTCAGCAGATTGGTCGTGCCGGGTACGTCGAACGGAACGCCGGCGGTGACGAGCACACGATCGCCCTTGGTGACGAGGCTCATGTCCACTGCCGCGCGAAGCGCCATCGCCACCATGTGGTCGTAGCCACGCGCGGTGGGTACGAGATGCGGCACCACGCCCCAGACGAGTGCGAGCTGGCGGCACACGCGTGGTTCGTCGGTGAGTGCAAGAATGGGCACACTCGGCCGATGCGACGCAACGATGCGCGCCGTGAAGCCGCTCTTGGTGAAGGTGACGACGAGCGGCGCTTCAAGCATGCGTACTGCCGCAACCGTCGCCGCCGCGATGGCTTCTTCGGTGTTCACGCTGCCAACGACACGACGATCGGCCCGATGCTGCGCGCCCGGTCGCGGATGCGTTTCGATCTCGGTGATGATGCGACGCATCGCTTCCACCGCGAGGCGCGGATACTTACCGGCCGCGGTCTCGGCGGAGAGCATGACGGCATCCGTACCATCGATGATCGCATTGGCGACATCGCTCGCCTCGGCGCGCGTTGGGCGCGGATGCTCGATCATCGACTCGAGCATCTGCGTGGCCGTGATCACCGGGCGCCCCATGCGATTGGCCGTGGCGATGATGCGCTTCTGCGCGATCGGCACTTCCTCGAATGGGAGCTCAACACCCAGGTCACCGCGCGCGACCATCACGCCGTCGGTGGCGCGCATGATCTCTTCGATGTTCTCGAGCGCCACGTCCTTTTCGATCTTGGCGACGATGAGCATCGTCTTGGGAATCAGCGCGCGCAGCTCTTCGATGTCCTGCGCGCGGCGCACGAAGCTGAGCGCGACCGCGTCGAGTTCATGGGCAACGGCGAACTCGAGATCGGACTTGTCCTTTTCAGTCAGCGACGGCGCGGACACCGCGATGCCGGGGAGATTCATCCCCTTGTTGCTCGTAAGCGTGCCGCCGTGCACCACGGTCGCCCACACGCGCGGCGTTTCGACCTTCGTCACGACGAGCTCGAACAAACCATCGTTGATGAGGATGCGATTACCCGGCGCCACATCGTCGGCCAGTGCCGCGAACGTGGTGGGAATTTCGTCACCCTGCGCCACTTCCTCGGGCGCGAGCACGACCGTTGCCGCCGGCTCAAGCTCACGCGGCGCGGAGAGCGCACCAATGCGAATGCGCGGCCCCTGCAAGTCACCAAGAATAGCGACGGTGGCCGACATCGCTTCGGCGACTTCACGAACCGTCGCGATGGTCTTGGCGTGCTGCTCGTGCGTGCCGTGCGAAAAGTTGATTCGCGCGACATTGAGCCCGGCTTCAATCAGCGAGCGAATGCCTTCCGGCGTGTTGCTCGCGGGCCCAAGCGTACCCACGATCTTCGTGCGCGGCACATGGCGGCGCTGAAAGGTCGCGGTGCTGGTGCCATTGGTGTCACCGCCGCTGATCGCCTGTTCGGGACCAGTCCGCGGGATCGTCATGACGCTGGGTAATGTTTCGGTGTTCGGCAACGAAAGCTCCTGAGATTACGCGACGGTGAGTGCCGCGCGCTTACGGGCCAGGCCGGCCAGCAACGTCACGAACGACTGTTCAAACGACGCGAGCCCTTCGGCGAGCAACGTGTCGGTGACGGCTGCGAGAGAGACGCCCTGCGCTTCAAGCGCGGCGAGGGCGCGTTCGGCTCCAGCCACATCTTCCGTCACCGATGCACGAACTTCGCCGTGATCGCGGAATGCCTCGAGCGTCGCGGGGGGCAACGTGTTCACCGTGTCGGGACCGATGAGCTCTTCCACGTAGATGACATCGCGATACGCGGGGTTCTTGGTGCTCGTGCTCGCCCACAACGGACGCTGTACACGCGCACCACGACCAGCGAGCGCCGCCCAGCGCGCGCCCGAGAACTGCGCCTGAAAGAGACGATAGGCGAGTCGCGCGTTGGCGATGGCCGCCTTGCCCTGCAGCTTCGTCGCATCACCGCCCATGGCCGCCAACTGCTTGTCGATCGCCGAGTCGACACGCGACACAAAGAAGCTGGCCACCGACGACACGCGGTCGATCGGCTTGCCGGCCGCTGCGCGCTGCTCCAGTCCGGCGATGTAGGCTTCGATCACACGCGCATGCGCCGCGATCGAGAAGAGCAACGTGACATTCACGTTGATGCCATCAGCGATGAGCTGCTGCACCGCGACCGCACCCTCTTCAGTGCCCGGCACTTTGATCATGAGGTTCGGACGATCGACCACCGCCCAGAGGCGACGTGCTTCCGCGATCGTGCCCTCGGCGTCGCGGGCCAGGTCGGGCGAAACCTCGAGCGAGACATAACCGTCCACGCCCTGGGTGCTGTCGTACACGCCGCGGAAGCGATCACAGGCGACGCGCACATCGGTCGCGGCCAGCGTGAAGAAGGCCTCGCGATCGGAGAGGTCGGGCGAAATCGTCGCCAGTTCGGCGTCGTAGGCCGCGCCTTCTGCGAGCGCCTTTTCGAAGATCGTGGGATTCGAGGTCATGCCCGTGAGGGCATCTTCGGCGATGCGGCGCGCGAGGTCGCCGTTGGACAGCATGACGCGATCGATGTAGTCGAGCCAGAGTGACTGGCCGGCGGCGTGGAGCGCGTGCAAACGAGTGGTCATGGTCCGAGGCTGGCGACGGAAAAGAGACGATACAACCATGCATCCTAATGACTTGCACGGGCCCCGAGCGAGGGGCAGCCGGCCCGATGGCGGTCGGAACCGTTTACACGCTGGTGTAGACTTCGGCATGGCCAGGCTCATCCCTGCTTTTTCGCTCGCAACCGCCGTGTTCGGAGCCGGTTGCCGCCCACATCCTGCCGTAGCGGCCCAGCCAGCGGCAGCGGGATCGCCGTCGGCAAACTGCATCGCGCCCGTCACGACCTCGTCACGCGCGGCCGAGCCTACCAGCGGCGCGGAGGCGGTTGCGGTGTTCGATAGCGCCTGGACGATTATTCAGCGGACCCACTGGGACACGACCTACAATGGCGTGAACTGGCAGAAGGTGCGCATCGACCTGCGGCCCAAGGCGGCGGCGGCTCGGACGCGCGGCGAGCTGCGTGTCGTGTTGAGCGAGATGGTGGCGCGACTCGGGCAATCGCACTTCGCGCTGATCCCGCAGGAGGTGTCCGACGCCGCGCCAACCACGAGCGCCTCAAATCGGTCTGGCGGATCGCTGGGCTTCGATGTGCGCCTCCTCGACAAAGTGATGGTCGTTAGCCGGGTCGATACCGGCGGGCCGGCGTGGACGGCCGGAGTGCGCACTGGATGGGTACTCGACGCGATTGGTGGCTGCGCGCTCGCGCCGCGACTTGCCGCGCTGCCCGTACACACCGACAAACGGGTGACATCGCTCGACGCCTATCGCGTGGCGATGCAGGCGCTTGCCGGCGCCGAAGGCGACACCGCGCAGCTCCGGTTCCTCGACGGCAGCGATGCGCCCCGTCAACTCCACATCGTGCAGGGCCCGATGCCCGGTACGGTGACCAAGTTCGGCAATCTGCCGGCGCTGTCGGCGCAGCTCGACTGGAAGCGAGTCAGAGAGGACGGCAAAACGATTGGCATCATTCGCTTCAACATTTGGATGCCCGTCCTGAGCGCGCAGTTCGATGCGGCGATGGATTCGCTCCGGGGTAGCGATGCGATCGTGCTCGATGTCCGTGGCAATTTTGGCGGTGTCGGCGGCATGTCGACTGGCATTGCCGGTCACTTCCTCGACACAGCGGTCGCGATCGGCACGATGCACACGCGCGGCGGCACGACGCATTTTCTGGCCAATCCACGGCGCGTCGACACGCGTCAGCAGCGCGTGCAGCCCTTCTCGGGACCGCTCGCCATTGTCGTGGACGAGCTGTCGGTGAGTACGACCGAGATCTTCGCGGGCGGTCTCAAGGACGTGGGGCGCGCGACCGTGATCGGCACGCAGAGCGCCGGTCAGGCGCTACCCGCCACCCCAGAGCGCCTGCTCAATGGCGACATTCTGTACCACGCCATCGCCGATTTCATTTCTCCAACTGGAAAACCAGTGGAAGGCGATGGGGTGATTCCGTCCCGTGTAACCCCGCTTGACCGGAAGTCGTTAGTGAATGGACGTGATCCCGCGCTGCTGGCGGCGATCAAGTGGGCCGCGCAGCAACCGCGTAAGCCAATTCCGTAGTTCCAATCGTTCGTCGTTCTCCTCTACCAAGAGATTTCCATGTCGATGTCGACATTCGTGCGTCGTTCCGCCGTTGCGTTGGCCTTTGTCGTGCAGCCTCTCGTTGTGTCGGTCGCGCGCGCGCAGGCCCCGAATCCCACCGACATCGTGGCGCGCCACGTGAAGGCCATTGGTGGCGCCGATGCAGTTTCGAAGATCACCTCCGTCAAGCAGACGGGGACGCTGTCGATGCCGGCGATGGGTCTTGGCGGCGAAACCGAGGCGCTCTTCACGCTGCCGAACAAGAACGCGACGAAAGTGACGATCGGCGGACTCGGCGAGATGCTTGTTGGCACCGATGGCGAAGTCGGCTGGTCGATCAATCCGATGCAGGGACCGCGCCTGCTCGAAGGTCAGGAGCTCACAGCGACGAAAGACGGCGCGGATTTCATTGGCCAGCTCCTGCTGCCGGCTGATCGCTTCAAGAGCGTCGAATACGTGGGCGATGTGGACTTTGCCGGCGAGAAGACGCAGCAGGTCAAGTTCACCTCGAAGAGCACGGGCATCGTGACCACGCGCTACTTCTCGGTGGCGACGGGGCTGCTGCGTGGTTCCGAAGCGACGAGCGAAACGGCGATGGGCACAGTTTCGTCGCGCTCGACGTACTTCGACTACAAGGCATTCAATGGCGTGATGTTCCCGACGCGCACCGAAACGACGGTGGGCCCGCAGTCGATGTTGATGACCACGACCAACGTGGAGTTCAACACCCTTCCGGCGGGCGCCATCGTCGTACCGGAAGCGATCAAGCCGATGATCAAGAAGTAGTCGAACGACTACTTCGTACCGCTGTAGCTGATGCGGTAAATGCGTCCACCCTTGTCGTCGCTCACGAGCAACGAGCCGTCATTGGCGACGACAAGACCGGTTGGGCGATGCTCGGCCTTCGAAGGATCGAGCGTCAGCGCAAACTTGTCGGCAAAGGTTTCGTAGCTGCCGCTGTACTTGCCCTTGTTCGCCGGCACAAAGACGACTTTGTAACCCGCCTGCTCACGCGGCGCGCGATTCCACGACCCGTGGAAGGCAATGAACGCACCGTCGCGATAGCGCGCGGGGAATGTTTTTCCGGTGTAGAACATCAGCGCATTCGGCGCCCAATGGCCCGGGAAGTACACCAGCGGCGCCTTTTTCTGCGCGCAGCGACCGGCCTGCTTGGCGTCGCCGCCGTACTCCGGCGCCAGCACGAGATGCTTGAGGTTCGTATCGAAGTAGCAGTAGGGCCAGCCGAAATCATCGTTCGCGCTCACCTTGATGAGCTCTTCAGCCGGCTGATCTGCCGACGCCTCTTCGTTGTACATCGGCGCCCAATTCTGGAAGAGCTGATCGCGGCCATGCTGCGTGGCGTAGAGCTGCTTTTCGGTGGGGTTCCAGGCGAGACCGACGGCGTTGCGAATGCCGGTCGCGTGGCGCGCACTCGTTGAGAAGAGCTGATTGGTGGTCTTGGC
Source organism: uncultured Gemmatimonadaceae bacterium (assembly GCA_966112585.1). Lineage (GTDB taxonomy): Bacteria > Gemmatimonadota > Gemmatimonadetes > Gemmatimonadales > Gemmatimonadaceae > Gemmatimonas. The sequence goes on along the minus strand of CBHWDN010000004.1, from coordinate 70,407 downwards.
CGAGAACTTCCAGATGCCGGCGCGCGTTTCGAGTTCGACGCACGGGTCGATGCCCTTCGAGTTGTTCGCGCGATCCTTTTCCTGACAGCTGTTCGTGTTGGACCCGACGTTCACGAACAGGTTACCGGCGTCGTCGATCACGAAGTTGCGCGCCGCATGCCCACGAGTGGGAAGCGACTTGACGATCGTGTCGGGCTCACCGCTCGGCGCCGTGGCACCGGCCGGGTAGTTGTAACGCAGGATCGCTGACATCGCGTCGACGTACAGCTGATTCCCGCTCACAACAATGCCGGTGCCACCAACGGGCCCAAAGCTCCCGTGAATTTCGGCTTTGCCGTCGTTGTTGGCGTCGCGGAGCACCACGATGCCGCCCTGCAGGGAATCGCCACGCGCACGATTCTGTCGAATCACCAGCACATCGCCGTTGGAGGCGACGGTCATGTGGCGAACACCGCCCAAGCCATCAGCGAAAACGGAGGCGCAGAAGCCCGGCGGTAGCGTAAGGCCGCCATTGTCGGCGTCGCACCCCGCACTCGGCCGCGTTTCAACCCGGCGCGCCGCCACCATCAAGGCGCCGCCGGCGAGCAGTACGGCAAGCCCGCCTCCAACACGCCACGCGCGGCTGCGCGTCGCTTCACGATTCGACTGATGCACTGCCCTGTCCTCCCGAAATCGGGTCTGATCGGTTGCCTGCAGTTCGTGGCCGGCCTGAATTGTCATATTCAACGAGCGCGACCTCACCCATCGCCGGGAATTCTCGCCGCGCGAGTACCCGATGCGCCAGCGCCGCGTCCTGCCTAGAGCGCCGTTCCATCACATGGGAGCAGCCGCTCTTTGTTGACTTCGCGTTCCCGCCCCAGAGATTCCCCCTTTGTGCCCACTCTGATTGCGCGACCCGCTGTTCGCTCCGACGCTCGTTCCCGTCGCCGGTCGCGGCGTGGGCTGACGTTGCTCGAACTGCTGATTGTGCTCGTGATCATGGGAGTTGGCGCGGGATTGGTGGTATTCAATCGCGGCGTTGACCGCGTGGCCTCCGAGACGGACGTGATCACACGAGCGCGCCGGACCGCGGTCGCGCGCGCTGAGCGACTGTCGCTCATGGTTGGCGCCGACGGCGAATGGGAGCTCCGCACTTCGCGGGGAGACGTTCTCGAGCGCGGTCGCAACGCGGGCGTGAGTACTGAACTGCAGATCGATCCGCTGGGCAGCTGCAGTGCTGGTGTCGCGCGAGCGTCCAGCTCATTCAACCCGCTCACGTGCACGTGGCAGGCGGGGACACCGTGACCTTGCTCGAAGCGTTGCTTGCGACGGTCATCCTGTCGGTGGTTGCCGTAGCCTGCCTCGAGGGCACGCGGGGTGCGGCCTCCTTGCAGCATAAATCCGCGGCGACGGCTCACGCGGTGATGCAGGCGGAAGCTGCGCTGTCTCAAGCGACTGCCGGTGGAGTGGTTGATGCTCGCGATGCACGCGTGACGCGCGTTCCGTATGCGTCTGGACATGGCGCGACAGGTCTGGATCGGATTGACGTGGACGTCGCGACTCCGAATGGTGGCACGGTGCGACTCACGCGGTTGGTACCGCGCGCGGCGGAGCGACCGCGGTGAAGCATTCCACCCGGACAACCTCTTCTCCCCGCGTGCGGCGCGAGCGCTTGGGCTTCACGCTCATCGAGCTGATGGTCGCCCTGACGCTCACGGGCATCGCGGCAGCGATTGCGAGTACCGCCGTCGGCGCCGCGCGGCGCACGGAAGCGGTGGTACAGGATCATCGCCTCCACGCGGAAGCGGATTTGCGATTGCGAGCGATGTTGCAGGATATGCTCCGCCATGCGCCGCCGGCGTCGATGGTGGATGCGCCACTCGTGGAGATCGCCGGTGCGCGCGACGCGCAGACGCTGACGTTCCTGTCGCGTGGAGTCGTGGCACCGTTTGGTACTGGTGCGGTGTGGCGCGTAACTGTGCGTCAGGAGAGCGACTCACTCGTCGTCGACGCCGAGTGCGTGTCACGCGCTGCCGCCGCTCCAATTCGCATGCGTCTTCCGGGCGTGACGTCATTTTCGGTGCGTGTACTCGAAAGCGCGACGCAGCTCGACGGCGTGCGCTGGCGCGACGACTGGCCAGTGGCGAGCGCTCGTCCAGCGGCGATCGCGCTGACCTGGTCGACTCGCGTCGGTGAGCGCGTGCCGCTCGTAGTGGCGATGAACGCGCTGCAGGCAGGTGCACCGTGACGCCTATGCGACGTTCACGTCGCGGCTCGGCGTTACTCGCGACACTGGCCACGGTGGCGGTGCTCGCGACCATCACGGCGATGGCGTCGCGCGGCGCGCGCGCGAGCAGTGCGATTGTGGTCAATGCGCGGGCTGACGCGACCGCCCGCGCGATGGCGGAGAGCGGTGTGCTCGCGGCGGTCGATCGCATCGAGCGTTCGTTGAGTGCCGTTGATTCGATTGCGCGCGAAGAGGCCTTCGACAGTCTGTTGCCGTCAGCGGGCGTTGGGCCGTTCCTCTCTGACTCGCTTGGCGACGGCGTGTTTTCAACGGCGTTGGTGAACGTGAGTGCGCGCTTTGATGTGAACAGCGGCGATACCGAAGGGTTGACGCGACTGTTCTCCACGGCGGCGCCGCCGTCGCAAGCGGCCGACGCGGCGGCGCGTATTGCGGCCCGTCTTGGACGCATAGCCGATCCGGCGCGAGCGCGACGCGACTCGATCTCCGCAGCGCTCCTGGGCCGCGACGTCGCTCCCGAAGCGAGCGGGCGATTCGAGTCGCTCGACGAGGTCGCTGCCTTTCTTGGCACCGACGCCGCATGGCTCCCCAAGGTGGCCGAGTATCTGACGGTGGACGGAGACGGCAATATCGATCGACGACATGCTCCGGCAGCGGTACTTCGTGCCGCGAGCGGCTCGTTGGTGGACGCACCGACGCGCCTGCTCATCATATCGCGAGGATGGGAGCGCAATGTTTCGCTCACGCGGGAGATTCAGGCGGTGTATGCGGTGGCAGGTGACCGACTGACGCTGGTTCGCTGGCGGGAGCAGACGCGATGAGCGCGCCGACGGTTGTGTTGCTTGAAGGAACGCAGGCGTTCGTGCTGCCGCCGACTGGCAATGTGCGCACCGTGCCGTTTGTGACTGACTTGTCGCAGTGGTCGGAGGCGGTTCGCGATGCCGCTGCTGTGAGGCGCGATGCGAGACCGTCGGTTGTGCTGATTGTCGGGGGCGCGTGGATCGAAGTCGCACGCCCGACCCTTCCGCCAATGGCATCGGCGGATAAGCGACGCGCGCTACACCATCAGGCGGATCGCTTCTTCGCGATTGGAGAACCGATTGCGAGCACGATCTACAGCGAGCTTTCGGTTGGGTGCCCGGTGCGATGGCTGACCGAGATGCATGCCGCATTCGAGTCGTGGGCGCGCGTGGACGCTGTGCTGGCGCTTCCGGAGGCAACGGCGTTGCTACCGATCAACGGCACCGTCGTCGCCGATGCTTCCACGCTCAGCCCTGAGGGCACGCACCACGCGGGTTCAATCGCGCTCACGATTCGCGACGGGATCGTGCGTGATGCCCGAACGAAACGCGGTGCACCCGTTGCCGAGCACGGACAGTTGCCATTGGATGTCGCCGCGGTGCTCGCGCGTGTTCAGGCGAACGGCGTGCCGTGGAGTGCTGAACGACAGCTGCTGGACGTGGCGGGCGAATCGATGCTGGCGCGGGCGAACACGTGGCGCTGGTGGCGCGCGAGTGGGCTGCTCGCGGCCGCTGTCCTGTTCACCGCGTGGGCGCTTGGCGCGTGGCGGGAGCGCACCTTGATTGCTGCACAGGACGCAATGCGCGCCGCCACGGCCGACGCGACGGCAGCGTTGGCTGCGCGCGACCGCCTTGAGCGCGCGGCGCGAGAAATGGCGTTGATCGGAGGTGCGGCTAACGGAAAATCAGCGAGCGATTCGCCGTCGGCCGTGCTGGTGCGACTTGGTGCGCTGATTCCAAGCAATGCGTTTGTGCAGCGACTCGAGTGGGATGGTCAGCAATGGCGGATTGACGGGAGCGCGACCGATGCGGCAGCACTCGTGCCTCGGTTGGACAGCGATGGGCATTTCGAGGGCGTGCGTTCGCTCGCGCCAAGCACTCGCTTTCTGGATGGTGGCGCGCAACGGAGCTCGTTCTCGATTGGATTCACCGTGCGCGGCGATTCGGTCGCCGGCCCGGCGGTGAGCGCCGCGGGAGGCATGCGTGGCAACCGCTGAATCGGGCATGGTATCGCAGCGTGAGCGTCGCACGATCGTGTGGGGAATTGTCGTCGCGCTCATCGCCGTGGTGGTGATGAAGGGCGTGGTGCCGTTTGTGCAGCAGTGGCGTGCTCGCGAAGTGCAACTGGAAAGCGTTCTCGAACGCACCGCGCAGCTTCGCGCGCTGGCAGCGCAGACGCCCATGCTCGCGCAGAATGCCACGATCGCCGAGCGTGAGTTGGCTGGCTCGCCGCGCAGGGCGCTCCATGCGCGCACGCTGTCGCTTGCGGCCAGTGGGTTGCAGGCGCTGTTGCAGGAAGCCAGTGACGGCGCCGGGCTGGTGGTCAATCGCGTGGAGGCACTGGCCGACAGCTCGAGCGACGGCGTTTCGGCGACGCTCTCGGTTACCGGTGACATTCACGGATTGGCTGCCCTGCTTGCGACCCTGGAGCATGGCCCGCGTGTGCTCTCGGTTGAAAAGATGTCAGTCACGCAGAACACGGCACTGCGCGGTGCGCCCGATGTGCTGCAGCTCTCGTTCACCGTTCGCGCGCCGGTGGTGATCGAATGAGCCGCGATTCAGTTGGGATCACGCCGCGGGCGATGGAACTGAGCGCGCTCGTGGTCGCCGTGGTTGGCGTGGCGTTGCTGGTGTGGCCGGCGCGTGTGGCGGTTCCGCAGTACAACCGGCCAATGCCCTCCGCTCCCTCGGTAGCCGGAGCGAATCCTGACCACCTCTCGGCGCGCGATTCGATTGTCGCGGCCAATCTGTTCAGTGGTTCGCGCCGCGCGCCGCGCGAGCGATTCAGACTGCCCGGGACCGAGGTGTACGTCGACCCGACGCCCGCCGCTTCTCTGCTGGGCGCGGACATCGCGCCGGATGTGGGTCCGCAGCTCTTTGGCATCGTCACCGTCGACGGGACGCCGCGCGCGCTGGTGCAGGTCGCGCGCGATGGCACGCCACGACTGGTGGCTGTTGGTGAAGTGATTGGACGGTGGCGTGTTCAGCAAATCGGTGCTGATCGCGCGGTACTTTCGTCGTCGACCGGAACGCGCACCGTGCGCCTGTCCCGTCGCGCTCCCTCGGATTCCGGCGGGTTGTTGCCATGATCTTGGTTCATGTGACTGCGCCTCGTCGCGCACCACGATTGCTGCTGACAGCCGCGTTGCTTGTGGTGCCGTTGACCACGGTATCGCACCCGCTTGCGGCACAGACGGCGGCACGCAGCGCTCCGCGCGATACATCGGCGCGCCCCAACTCGCTCGACTTCTCAAACGCGCGACTGGCGGATGTCATTCGCACGATCGCCACGGTGCTGGGGCGCACGGTGATTCTGAGCGATATCCCGGATGTGCGCGTGACGTTCGCGTCGCCGCCGGGGATCAAGCCGGCGGAGCTCGAGCGGGTGCTCGAATCGCTGCTGGAATCGCATGGACTGATGTTGATACCGAGTGGCACCGTGGCGCAGGTGATGCCGAATGACAAGGCGCCGGCGGCGGGTCAATTGCGCACCGGTTTTGCCTTCCCCGACCCGGCGCCGCTTGGTCTTGCGACACAGTTGGTGCCATTGCAGGCCATTCGCGCCGACGAAGGGTCAGAAGCGCTGCGTGCGGTGCTCGCCAAGGGGGCGCGTGTAGAGATCGTCGCGCGTTCGAACGCGCTGCTGATCACCGATCGCGGCAGTAACCTCGCGCGCTATCTCGAGCTGCTCAAAACGCTCGATGCGGCGCCGGCTGGCGAGTCGGGGCTGCGCACATACGTCGTGAACCTCAAATACGCCGCCGCGGATGATCTGGCGGGTTCGCTGGCGCAGCTGTTCGGTGTTACCGTGGCGACCAATTCGAGCGGCTCGCTGGGCGACCGCTCGCTGTCACGTGCGCTAGATACGTTTCGCGGGCGCGAGCAGGAAACAATGCGCACGCGAAATAGCAGCGCGTCTCCATCCGCGCCGACGAACGCGGCAGCGACAGTATCAACCCCACGCGATTCGGCGGCCGGCCTGCTCGTGGGACGTACGACGGTGGTCGCAAACGGACCAACTAATTCACTGGTGATTCGCACGGCGCCGCCCAACTTCCCCATGCTGCGCGAAACGATCCTCGCGCTCGACACGCGACCGGCGCAGGTGCTGTTCGAAGTGACGATCGCTGAAATCGCACTCGGCCGCGGTTCGGAGTTTGGCGTGGACTGGGCGGCGGTAAATCGCGGCGGCGATGTGGACGCGTCGTTCGGCAATCCCGAAATGCCGGATACATCGTCGTCCAACTTCCTGCTGCGCATGGTGCGCCTGCAGAACGGCACCGGGGTCCGTACACTGCTTCGCGCGATTGCCTCCAAGACGGATGTGCGCGTGCTCTCGTCGCCGGAACTCATCGCAGCCAACAATCGCGAGGCGTCGATCCTGGTTGGCAGCAAGGTTCCGTTCATTTCGTCGACGCGATTGGGGAACGACGTGTCGATCGATCGCGCCGTGCAGTATCAGGATGTCGGCACCAAGCTGTCGATTGTACCCACGATCAATGAAGACGGTTATGTGTCGGTGCAGCTGCTGCAAGAGGTGAGCTCGTTGACACCGCAGACCGTCGCCGCGGCACTCAGCGCGCCGGTGATCTCCACCCGTGAGGCCAACACGCGCGCCGTGATCCGCGACGGCCAGACGGTGGTGATTGCCGGCCTGATTGGTGACACGCGCCAGACGCAGGACAATGGCGTGCCGTTACTCAAGGACATCCCGCTGCTGGGGAATCTGTTCAAGCGACAGAGCGTCACGCGTCAACGCACCGAGCTCGCGATTTTCGTGACCCCCTACATCGTACGCAACGATGCCGATGCGGATGCGATTCGTGAGCGAGTGCGGAAGCGCATGGAAGAGCGTTCGCCGGGCGCGCTCGACGACACGCCGCTGACGCCACCCGTCAAACGTCCGCCGCCGAGTGAGCGCTAGTCGCGTGCGAATCGTGTCGGATACGAGCGCGCGGTGATCGACGCCCGCGAGTTGCGCGCCGCTGCCGCGAGCGCGCTGGCGCAGCGCTTCCCCGCCCGTTGGCTGGAAGAGCATGCGCTGCTGCCGTTGAGCGTGCACGACGGCGTGGCGACCGTGGCCGCCGATGGCGTCGTGCCTGATCATGTGCGCGATGCTCTGGAGCGACATCTCGATGCCACGGTGCAGTGGGTGCACGTCGCGCGGGGAGATGTTCGCGCGGCACTGCTCGCAGCACCGCGCGTCTCCACGATGATTCCGACCGGATCGGAGCGTGGTGGCGATGCAACTGAGAGCCTCGACGATTTGCGTGCACAGGCGAGCCGAGAGCCGGTCGTGCAAGTGGTGAACGCGATGCTCGCCGAAGCGCTGCGCGCCGGTGCGAGCGACGTGCATCTCGAGTCGATGCCTGATGCGTTGCGCGTGCGCATGCGTCAGGATGGCGTGCTGCACGACGCCCAGCAGTTGGGTGTGGAGTTCAAGGCGGCGGTCATCTCCCGACTCAAGGTGCTGGCCGGTCTCGATATCGCCGAACGCCGACTGCCGCAGGATGGCAGAGCGCGTGTGCGCGTTGGCGATCGCGAGGTCGATGTGCGTGTAAGCACACTGCCGGCGCTGCACGGCGAAAGCGTGGTGCTTCGCTTGCTGGACGGGGGCAGTGACACGCACCCTGAAACACTCGCCGGATTGGGATTCACGCCCGAACTGCTCTCGGCGTTGCGCGCACTCGTGCAGCGCAGCGCCGGACTGGTGCTCGTGACCGGTCCGACCGGGTCAGGAAAGACCACAACGTTGTACTCGGCGCTTCGCGAACGCAGCACGTCGGGAGTGAAGGTCGTGACCGTTGAGGATCCGGTCGAGTATCGCCTGGATGGCGTGGTCCAGCTGCCGGTGCAGCTCAAAGCCGGATTCGGGTTCCCCGACGCCCTCCGCGCCATTCTGCGACACGATCCGGAGGTGATTCTGGTGGGCGAAATGCGCGACGCGGAAACAGCGGAGATTGCGGTACGCGCGGCGCTCACCGGGCATCTGGTGTTGAGCACCGTGCACACCACCGATGCCGTAGGTGCGTTGGCGCGATTGCGCGACATGGGCGTGCCACCCTATCTGCTGGCGGCAACGCTTCAGGGCGTGACGGCGCAGCGCCTTGTTCGACGCACGTGCGCGGCCTGCGGCGAGCTGCGTGCGGCGTCCGCTGCCGATCAGGCGCTCTTCGGTGAGGCTGGCGCACCGACTCAGGTGCGTGTTGGTGCGGGCTGCGCGGTCTGCAACGGTACGGGCTATCGCGGGCGCGTCGCGATCGCCGAGCTGCTGACCATGACGGATGCCTTGCGCGAGGCGCTCACTCAAGGCGCGTCGATTCACACACTGCGTACTCTGTCGCGCCACAGTGGCGCAGCGAGCCTGCTCGACGACGGCCGTCGTGCGGTGCGCGATGGTGTCACGACCTCAGCGGAAATTGCGCGAGTGTTGGGCGATATCGACGCGTCGTGGGGCACGCGAAGCGGCGAGCGTGACATCCCGGGCAACAGCGAGCATCGCGCGTGAACCCGGGGCAGCGCTGGCGCTATCGCGCGAGTGATGCGACGGGACGCGAGGCGTCCGGCGACCTCGCGGCCGAGTCGTCGGAAGCCGCGGTCGCTGCGCTTCGCGCACGTGACCTGTGGGTAATCGACATCGCGCCGCTCGCAAGTAGTGCGTCGAGCGTGGTGGCGCGTGAGGAGCCGGACGTGCGAGCGAACTCGCTTTCGCAGCGCGTTGCCGCGGGTTGGTCTCGACTCGCCGGTTCTGATCTGGAAGCGCTGGCCGTGCTCACTCGCGCGGTGGCCACGCTGCTCGATGCGGGAATGCCGCTCGATCGCGCGCTCGGCCACGCGGCCGACGAGCGTGGCGACAGCGGTGAGTGGTCAGCGGTCTTTGGCGCGTTACGTGATCGCATTCGCAAGGGCGAAAGTCTGGCGGGCGCCGCGATGGCGCTTGGTCGACTGCCGCAGTCGTTTGCACCGGCGTTCGCGGCGGCGGAGTCGGCCGGGGCGTTACCGCAGACCTTCGAGCGATTGGCGACGCATATCGAACGTCAGGTGCGCACGCGCAACGCGATTCGCGCGGCGCTGGTATATCCCATGCTGCTTGCGGTGGCCTCGATAGTTGGCACCGCGGTGATTTTGCTGGTGGTGGTGCCCCGCTTCGCCGCGCTTCTCGCCGATAGCGGCGTCGCGTTGCCATGGGCGACTCGCGCCCTGGTGCTCATGGGTGCGGCGCTCACCAGTGGCGGATGGTGGCTGTTTGCTGCGGTCGCGGTGACCGTCGTGTTGGCGGTGCGTTGGGTACAGTCACCTGAGGGGCGCGCACGCTTTCACGCCGCGCGATTGGGTTGGCCGGTGATTGGGCCACTCGAGCGCTCGCGCGACGGCGCGCGCTACCTCGACAGCTTTGCACTCGCTCTCGGTAACGGCGTGCCGGTGCTCAGCAGCATGCGGCTGGCGCGTGGTTCGGTGGAAAACCTGTCACTGGTTCGTCAGTTCGAGCCCGCCGAGGCGGCAGTTCGCGACGGCGCGCCAATTTCGCGCGCTCTTAACGACTCGTTACCACCGTTGGCGCTACGTTTGCTCGAGGCCGGAGAATCGGCGGGCGCATTGGCGGCAATGAGTCAACGCGCCGCTGAGGCCGCGGATGCGCTGGTTCAGCGACGTGTCACCCAGCTCGTTGCGGTGATCGAACCGTTGCTGATTCTGCTCTTTGGCGGCATCGTTGGATTCGTCGCACTGGCACTGCTGCAGGCGATCTATGGCCTTAACGCCGGCCAGCTGTGATCGTCATCACGTCACAGGACGGGCGCTCGCCGACACGATTCGACGTTATGGGCGTTCCTGTGCACGGCACGTGACGTTGAATCCGTTGACATCGTCGCTCTGGCGCTGAAGCATTGTTCACGTAGGTATGCACGCGCGCTGTATCCCTCTCACTGCGCCTTCGATATGGACACGGTTGCCGACGAACTGCCCACCGAGCAGACCAACCAGCCGGATCGCCGTCGTTTCCTGACGTTCGGTGCCGGTGCGCTTGGTGCACTGGCCGCGATGAGTCCAACGGCCTCAGTTGACGCGCAGCCACCGCGTGGTGGCAGCCGCACGAAGCCGGTCACACCGGCGCGCGTTCCAGGAAGTGATGTCGCCGCCACGTGGCAGGATCCGCTGCTCCGCCTGGTGCGCCGCCTCACCTTCGGCTTGAATCCGGCCGAAGTTGCGTTGGCTCGACAGATGGGGTTCAACGGCTACCTCGAGTATCACCTCCGGGCGGATCAGATCGACGACAGCGCGAACGAATCGGTGATCGCGACGCGATTGCCGATGCTCGCCATGCCCGGCGCGACCCTGCGCACGCAGGACGCTAACGAAGCGGTGGAACAGCTGTCGGATGCGACGTGGTATCGCGCCGCCTTCTCGAAGGCGCAGTTGCGTGAGCGAATGGTGGAGTTCTGGAGCGACCACTTCAACATCAGCACGAACAAGGTCGCGTGGCTCAAGCTCATTGACGATCGCGACGTGATTCGCCCGAACGCCCTGGGCAACTTCTTCACGCTGCTGCGTGCGTCAGCGCAAAGCGGTGCGATGCTGCAGTATCTCGACCAGGCGAGCAGCCGCACGCCGACGCCGAATCAGAATTACGCGCGCGAGATCATGGAGCTGCACACGCTCGGTGTCGACGGCGGCTACACCCAGAATGATGTGGCCGAACTGTCGCGCATCCTGACTGGCTGGAGCGCGGACGCCAACGGCGCGTTCGTGTTCAATCGCAACAACCATGATCGCAACGCCAAGACGTTCCTGGGGACGGCATTCCCGGCGATGGCGTCCACAGCGTCAGTCGCGCAGCTCAAAGGTGAAGGCGACAGCGCGATCACGATGCTGCTGACGCATCCAAATACGGCGCAGTTCATCTCACGGAAGCTGGCGCGTTACCTTCTGGCGTACGATCCGCCAGCTGCCGTGGTGGACGCAACGGCGGCGGCGTATCTCCGCACGTCGGGCGACATCAAGACGATGATTCGCACGATCCTGACGTCGACGAACCTCAAGGCGGCGCCGGCCAAGTTCAAGCGTCCCTTCCATCTCGCGGTCTCGGGGATGCGTGCGCTTTCGATGGACATGACCACGGTGCCGGTGATTCGCTCTGCCATCAAGCAGTCGGCCGACTTCATGGGTCAGCCGCTGTTCGAGTGGGAGCAGCCGGACGGATTCCCCGATCGCGTGGATTGGTGGAGCGGCCTCGTGGTGTCGCGCTGGAATTACATGCGCGGAATGTCCACGCTGACCAGCACGACGACCGCTCGCTTCGATCTCGCGCCGTTCCGTGTGATCGACACCGCTGACGGTGTGGTGAACCAGATCAGCAGCCGTCTTTTTGCTGGCGAGATTCCGCCGACGGTGAAGATCGCGCTGGTCACCTACCTCAAGGGCGGCACGTACAACGAAGCGCGTATTCGTGAAACGTTGTCGCTCGCGCTGTCGGCGAACGAATTCCAGTGGTTCTGATGATCGCCCCGCACGCTTTCCTCTTCAGCACGAGCCTCGCATGAGCCATCATCACGACCATTCGGGTTGCCGCGAATACGAGGGGCTCGCGCGTCGCGACTTCCTCACCATGCTGGGCGGTGTGAGTGTCGCCGCGCTGGTGCCCACGTGGATGCCGCAGGTGGTGCTCGCGCAGTCGGCGAACACCTCGCGCGATGTCATCGTGTCGATCTTCCTGAGCGGCGGCTGCGACGGCATGTCGCTGGTGGTGCCGTTCGGCGATCCGGACTATTACACCGGTCGCCCCACGATCGCCGTAGCACGCCCGGACGCCGCCGGCACCGGCCCCAAGGCCACGGCGCTCGACAACTTCTTCGGTTTCTCCCCCGGCATGGCGCCGCTCTATCCGGCGTATCAGGCGGGGAATCTGCTCGTTGCGCATGCGACGGGTTCGGTGAACAACTCGCGTTCGCACTTCGACGCGCAGCGGTACATGGAGGTCGGAAAGCCGGCGGACATCACGGTGAATGGTGGTTGGCTCGGCCGCCATCTCGCGCTCTCCACGCCAATGAAGGCCGACGCGCCGCTTCGCGCGCTCAGCTACACGTCGGGTATGCCAGTCACGCTATCGGGTGCGCCCAAGGCGCTGCCGATTCCGAATCCGGCGAGCTTCACGATTGGCGGCAGTGGCACGACGCAAGCCGCACGCACTGCGTTTCTCGCGCAGAATTACGGCATTGCTCCCGATCCGGTGCAGTCGAACGCGCTGGATACCACGAACACGATCGCGCTCCTGCAGCGGATCAACTTCGCGGGCTACGCCCCAACAGGCGGCGCGGTGTATCCGGGTGGTGGATTCTCGACGGCGCTCCGCAGCACGGCCGCAATGATCAAAGCCGACGTGGGGCTGGAAGCCGCTCATATCTTCTTTGGTGGCTGGGACACGCACGCGACGGCCGGGCCGATCCCGGGTGTTGACGGTCAGTACATGCACAACCTGATGCTGCAGCTGTCGCAGTCGCTCGCCGCCTTCCACGCCGACATCATTCAGGGCAACACGAACACGAACGTCACGGTCGTTGTGATTTCCGAGTTCGGTCGCAACGCTCGCGAAAACGGCGATCGAGGAACGGATCATGGCCGCGGCAACGTGGCCTTCGCGATGGGCCAGAAGATCAATGGCGGCCGCGTACTCATCAACGGCTGGCCGGGACTGGCGCGCGAAAATCTCGAGTCGGGTCAGGATCTGCGCGTAACGCTCGATCATCGCGATATCCTCGCCGAGATCGTGCAGAATCGTTTGGGGAACACGAACCTGTCGACGATTTTCCCGGACTATACGCCGCGGTTCCGCAATGTGACCAAGGCTTAGAGACCGAGAACTGCCTCGCACAGAGCACGCTGAGGGCCACAGGGGACGCAGGGAACAGCATCAAACAGAAAAGGGTCGCGCTTCAGAGCCATTGAAGCGCGACCTTTTTTGTCTTTGCAGTTCCCTGCGTCCCCTGTGGCCCTCTGTGTGCTCTGTGCGAAACAGTTCTCTGCGAACTCGTCTCTTGCTCGGTGAGCCCGGCTAGCGGCGCGCTTCGGGCTGCCCGCCCGGATGCCACCCCGGCTTCGGTCCATCAGCAAGCAGTCGCACCGCGCGAATCGTCGCTTCGATCACCTTGGTCATGTGCTGTATGTTCACGACCGATGGTTCGTCTTTCGGTGAGTGATACGGCGTGACGAGGTTGTAACTCGACAGCGAGTGCGCCGGGATGCCGATGCGCGCGAAGGCGGCGTTGTCGCTTCTGGTGAAGAAGCTTTGGCCGGGGCGAGGGTCGGCGACGAGCGGGATGCCGTTGTCGGCGAGAAGATCGCCGAGCTCTGAGCGTTCGTAGCCGGTGAGCCAGGCCTTGCCGACACCGCCAGCGAGGGAATCGGCGTTGCCGATCATTTCGATATTGAGATCGACGATCGTTTTGTTGAGCGGGAAGATCGGGTGCTGCAGATACCAGCGCGTACCGAAGCCACCCACCTCTTCGCCGGTGATGGACATGAAGAGAATCGTGCGCTTGGGGCGCGGACCCTTTTGCAGTGCCTTGGCGATTTCGAGCAGTGCGACGTTGCCGCTCGCGTCGTCGTCGGCTCCGTTGTTGATCGAATCGCCGTCGACCGGACGGCCAATGCCAATGTGATCGTAGTGCGCGGTGACGAGTACGACTTCATCGCCGATCACTGGATCGGATCCCTTGATGATGCCCGCGATGTTCTGCGTGCGCAGGCGTTGATCGGCGGGGAGCGCATTCCAAGCCTCCCACGATTCAACCGGTGCGGGGCGCGTGCGACCGGGCTGCTGATTCGGTCCCTGCGCGCTGCGCAGCGGAATGTTCTGACGGTAGCTCCCCGAGTCACCGGCCGGTGCGAGACCTGCCGCCCTGTACTGGCGCTCGAGATACTTCGCGGCCTTCTCCATCCCCGGCGAGCCGGTCATGCGGCCTTCCATCGAATCGGCGGCGAGGATGTAGACGTGCTTTCGCACACTCGCGCTATCCACCTTGTCGACGAACTTCGCGGCGGCACTCGTCGCGGCAGCGCCCGCGGCGCGCGGCTGCACATCGGCGACCATCGCGATGTAGTTGCGATTGGCGCTGACCGCGAGACGGGTGATGTGGCCCAGATGCGCGTACGCGAAGTCGCCCACCGACTGCCACGCACTCTGCGCGCTGCCGCTGCCGCGCTTCCACGCCATCAGCTTGGTGCCATTGCCAGTGAGCAGCGTGGTGCTGTCGGCCCACGCCACGTCTTCCGTGCCGGCCGGCAGCGCGACGAGCTCCGTGATCGCCTTCGTATCGGGGTCGAGACGCATCACCTTCCATGGCGTCGCTCCCTTTTGCACGAAGCTCACGGCGTTCGTTCCTGGGATGCGGTGCAATGAGCGGCCGATGTCGCGCGCGAGCACTTCACCAGCACCCGCAGCCGGCTCGGTCCGCGCATGGGCAATTTGCAGCGTGGCCGGTGAGCCCAGCACGAACATCACGAAGGTGGAGTCGTTCGGCTGCGCGAAGTAGCCCACCGGCTTGATGTCAGTGAACACCACGCTCGGCGCCCCACCAGAGAGGGGCACACGCCAGAGCCGTTGCGTGGAATCGCGTTCGACGCGAATAACGTTGATGGCCTTGTCGTCCCACGACTGAAACGCCGAATACTCACTTTCGGGCGACGACAACAGCGCGGGGATCGAAAGACCGGCGGAAAGGTCGTATCGATAGATGTCGCTCTGCGTGTCGCGAGTCGACGTGTAGAAGATCGATCGGCCATCCTTGGCAAACGACGGTTGGTTGTCGTAGCCCGCACGCTTCGTGAGGTTGAGCGGCACACCGGGTTTGACGGAGTCGCCGCGCATCGTAAGTGGGACGAGCCAGATATCGGAGTCCGGTGCCGGCGGCGACGTTCGCGGAACGCCGGTCTGCGCCAGCAGTGCAACGGGTGTGAGCAGCGTGGCGAGCGCGGCACGAGCGATGCGCGGCCGGCCGAACGGTATGCAAATCGCGGAGAGGAGAGACATGCGTCTAAGCTACCGTTGCGGGAGCCCTCGCGGAGTCGCTAGGCTGAGCGACATGCGACCACGTGTGCTCGCCACTGCCCTTCCGGGGCTGCTGCTTTCAGCGCTGCTGCTTGCCAGCTGCGACGACCGTCCCACCACGCCGACGCCGCCGTCGAATCCCAGACTCGCATCGCTCGCCCTGTCGCCGGCGTCGCTGGCGCTGGCGGTGGGTGCGGAGCGGACATTGTCAGTAGACGGTCGCGACTCAGTCGGCACCAAGCTTTCCGACCTCACCCTGACGTGGCGTACCGACGCACCGTCGGTCGCCACCGTCGACGCGCAGGGTGTGATCCGCGCGATCGCACCGGGAATAGCGCGCATCAGTGCGAGTGGCAGCGGCAGTGGTGGCACGCTGAGCGCCATTTCCACGGTGACGGTCACGCCCGCGCTCTCCCCGATTGCGCAGTGGCAGCTCGTACGAGCCGGTCTCACAGACGATGCATTCCTGTCGTTCTGGGATGATGGCGCCGGTACGAGCTACGCCGGCGGACAGAATGGCGCGCTGCTTCGATCCGTGAACGAAGGCGCGTGGCAGATCATTCCGTTGGGCACCGCAGAAACGGTCGTTGGCATCTGGGGCTCATCGCCGACGGACATCTGGCTGGTTGGATCGAATGGGATGATTCTGCGCGGCAACGGCACGACGTTCACACGGGTCACGTCGCCGCTGACGGGCGGCACGTGGCTCGAAGTGTGGGGGCTGTCGGCGAGCGAGGTATTCATCACCGGTGACCAGGGGCGCATCCTCAAATGGAATGGCACCGCGCTCGAGGTCATGGCGAGTGGCACGACCGATGAGCTGTGGGGGATCTGGGGCGCCAACAGCAGCACGATTTTCGCGGTCGGCAACAACGGCGTGATTCTGCGTTACAATGGCGCGCAGTGGACACGACTGGTCGCGCCGGACAATTCGCCGCTGTTCGATGTATGGGGGACCAGCGCCGGCAATGTGTTCGCGGTTGGCGTGAACGGCACCATTCACCGCTACGATGGTGCGGTGTGGACGCGCATGACCACCCCCAGCGCGACCAATCTGTTCGCTATTCGGGGTCGCGCATTCAACGACGTTTATGCCGTGGGCAACAACGGAGCGACGTGGTGGTTCGATGGAGCGTCGTGGCGTGCGTTGTCGATTGGCAGCGGCTTCAACTTGCGCGCACTCGCCGTGCGCGCCGATGGCACGGCGAAGCTCGCCGGTTGGTACGGCACCGTCGTTTCGCTGCGCGGCGGTGGCACGGCTGCAGTCGCCACGACGGAGATCGCCGATCCGTCGTTGCTCAGCGTATACGGTGGCGCTGGCGGTCCACTGTTCGCGGTGGGATTTGGCGGTACCGTCATGCGTCGCTCGGCTGCCGGCACATGGACGCTCGAGCCGGTGCCGTCAGGGAACGATCTGTTCTCGATCAGCGGCAACAGCGCCACCGACATCGTGGCGGTTGGCGACACAGGTACGATCTTGCGCTTCGACGGCACGACGTGGCGCAAAGATGCCTCGCCCACCTCGCGCTTGCTGCGTGCCTCATGGAGTGGCGGTGGTCAACATTTCGCAGTTGGCGAACTGGGCACCGTACTGCGCTCGAACGGCACCAGTTGGACGCCGTTGGTGAGTGGCACGAATCGATTCCTGCGCTCGATCTGGGGTGCCGATCCAACCAACGTGTTCGTGGTTGGCGACTCTGGTACGATGCTCCGCTTCGACGGCGGTCGCTTCACCCCGATGTCGACGCCCACCTCGAAACGACTGCGTGCGGTGTGGGGCACCAGCTCGAGCGATGTATTCGCTGTGGGCGACTCCGGCACCGCACTGCGCTTTGACGGACTGACCTGGCAGCAGCTCGCAACCAGCACGCCGCGCGACCTGCGCGCGATCTGGGGGCGCGGTCCGACCGATGTCTACGCCGTTGGCGACAGCGGTACGTTCATTCGCTACGACGGCAGCGGTTGGAAACCGGTCAACAATCCGCTCGATCGCATTCTGTACGCCCTCTTTTCACTCCCCGGCGGCAACGGCGTCGTAGCCGTCGGAGAGCGGGCGCGAATATGGGAAGGGAAACCGTAACATCTCCCTTCCGTGGCGCGTCAACGCGTTTCCCGAAAGTGTGCGAGCTGCGCGATGTGATGATCGCCATGCCACGCGTACATCGCCACCACATGATCGATCGTCATGATCCCGTTTTCGGGATGATTGATCGTCCGGGTGAAATCACCAGGCGCAGTGTGACGCAGTACTTCCACGAGGCGCGCGTGCGTCGCCTCCAGAAGCGTGAGCGAGATCAGGGGTGAAAGCGCCGAATCGGCGAGCGTGACCCACGCATCCTGATCGTAGGGCTTGATGGTCGGCTGCACTTCAGTGAGCCCCACCTTCACGCGGATGTACGCATTGACGTGGCTGTCGGCCACATGATGCACGAGTTGCGTGGTCGTCCAGCCGCCGGGCCGATAGGGCTTGCTCCAATCCTCCGAAGAGAATCCGGAAACCGTGCTTACCAGCCGCGACGGCTGCGACGCCAATCGCTCGATATGGTCGGCGCGCTCCGCCGCCGTGTAGATGTCCTGGCGCTGAAAACGCCCCAGGGGAAAGCGAAGCTTTTCGTCGGTGGTGGTCATGCCACCGAGTCTAGTTGACGGATGCGCCGACCGATACCGCGCCGTCTGCTACACGGTCGTGCTACGGCCCTTCATCGCGCGATAGAGGAACAGAATGAGCACCGCACCCACAATCGCGGCGATCAGTCCTGCGCCCTGTCCGGGCTGATACCATCCCACGGCCCGACCGAGGAACGTGCCGAGCATCGCGCCGGCGACGCCCAGGAGCATGGTGATGATGATGCCGCCCGGATCCCGTCCGGGCATGATGGCCTTGGCCAGGGCACCAGCGATGAGTCCGATCAGTGCTGTCCAGAGCAAAGACATGGAGTCCACTCCGTTGCAGGGTTCAAAAACGCGTGGCGGTTTTAGAATGCACCTCGTTTCTGTGACTTGCACGTCTGGTGCCACACCCCTTCCCCGCAGCTTGTGGAACGCCGTGTAACGCGCCTTCCGCGCATGAGGTCCACGCCCTAGCATTGCGTACGTCCCGCCCGCCCTCCCCCGCCTCCCGTCATGACGCCTGCCACTCCCGGCCCCGCTCCCCGGCGCTTTCCGGCGCTTTCTTCCCTGACCGTCGCGATCGGCGTCTCACTGCTTGCTGCGGCTGGGCTCGGCGCGTGCGCGGGCTCGACCTCGGGCGCCGGAAGCGCGCCTCGCGCGGCCGCCCGGCCGAACGGCCAGTGGACGACGCTCTTCGCGAATCAGTCGCTTGTGGGCTGGCACAACTTCGCGACCCCCGGAAAGCCGGCGGCGGGGTGGAGCTTTGAAGACGGATTGCTCGTGCGCAGCGGCCAGGGCGGCGACCTGACGAGCGACAAGTACTACACGAACTTCGAGCTCGAGCTCGAGTGGCGCGTGCCACCGGGCGGCAACAGCGGCGTCATCTATCGCATCGACCGGAACGCGGATACCACGTGGTCCTACCGCACCGGCCCCGAGATGCAGATTCTCGATGACGAACGGCATCCGGATGGTAAGAATCCGCTCACGTCGTCAGGAGCCAACTATGCGCTCAACGAAGCCCCGCGTGGCGCGGTGAAGCCCGCCAACGAATGGAACAGCGCGCGCCTGATCGTGAACGGCTCGCATGTTGAGCATTGGCTCAACGGCACCAAGATGGTGAGCTATGAGCTGCTGTCGCCTGACTGGGAAGCGCGTCGCGCCAAGAGCAAGTTCGCGAACTCGCAGTTCTATGGTCGGGCAAAGACGGGGCAGATCGCCCTGCAGGATCACGGCAACAAGGTGGCCTTCCGCAACATTCGCATCAAGGAGCTCCCGTAATGGGTACGAAGTCGCGGCTGTCGGCGATGATGTTCCTGCAGTACTTCGTGTGGGGCGCGTGGTTTGCCACGATGGGCACGTATCTGGGACAAACGCTGCACTTCACCGACACGCAGATCGGCAGCGCGTTTGGCGCGACGGCGATCGCGGCGATCGTTTCGCCATTCTTCATGGGCATCGTCGCCGATCGCTTCTTCGCGAGCGAGAAGCTGCTGGCGATTCTGCACGGTCTGGGTGCCATACTGATGTACCTGATGTCGCAGCAGACGACATTCGGCGCCTTCTATCCGCTGTTGCTGGCGTACGCGTTCTGCTACTGGCCGACGCTGTCGCTCACGAATTCGATCTCGCTGCACAACGTCGAGGACTCCACACGCGACTTTCCGGTCATTCGCGTGTTCGGCACGTTGGGTTGGATCGCCGCGTCGGGTATTGTGGTGGGCTTCTGGCTCAAAGCCGACAAGCTCGCGTTGCCCATGCAAATTGCGGCCGCCAGTTCCGCGGTCATGGCGCTGTTCTCATTGATGCTCCCGCACACGCCGCCACGCGCGGCCGGCGCACCGTTCAGTGTCCGCGACGCACTCGGCCTCGATGCGCTGCAGCTGCTCAAGCGCCCTGAGTTCGTGATCTTCGTGCTCGGTTCGTTCCTGCTCTGCATTCCGCTCCAGTTCTACTACGCCTTTGCCAATCCGTTCATGAACGAGATTGGTGTACCGAATGCCGCCGGCATCATGTCGTTCGGACAAGTCTCGGAGGTGGGCTTCATGCTGCTGCTGCCGCTCGCCTTACGAAAGTTGGGCATCAAGTGGATCATGCTGATCGGCATGCTCGCGTGGGGACTTCGCTACTTCGCCTTCAGTCGCGGCGATGCGTCAGGTGGCATGGCACTGATCTATGGCGGCATTCTGCTCCATGGCATCTGCTACGATTTCTTCTTTGTGGCGGGGCAGATCTACACCGACGAAGTCGCGGGCCCGCGCATTCGGGCGGCGGCGCAAGGTTTCCTCAACCTCGTCACCAACGGCGTCGGCTATTTCATTGGCGCGTCCGTGTCGGGATCAGTGGTGAGCCGGTACGCATCGACGAATGCTGCCGGCGCCGCGTCGCATGACTGGTTGCAGATCTGGCAAACTGCGGCGATTGGTGCGTTTGTGGTGTTCGCCGTCTTCCTGTTCCTTTTCCGTCCATCGCCGGCCAATCGCACGGCGAACGCGGCGGCCTGAGCGGCGCGACCATGCACGTGAGCACATCCACGATTCTGGTCGAAGCCTGCTGTGATTCGGTAACGAGCGCGCGCATGGCGCAGCAGTACGGCGCTGATCGCGTGGAGTTGTGCGGACTGGGTGACGGCGGCACCACGCCGTCACTCGGCGTCGTCGCCCGTGTGCGCGACGAACTGGATATCGCGCTGCACGTGATGATCCGCCCGCACACGCGCGACTTCCTGTATGACGACGATGATCTCGACGTGATGCGTCGGGACATCGAGGTGATGAAGCAGCTCGGTGTCGACGGCGTGGTCTTTGGCCCGCTCACCAGCCACCACACGGTGCATCACTCGCAACTCGCCGAGCTGGTCGCGTTGTCGCGCCCGCTGAGAGTCACCTTCCATCGGGCGTTCGATGCGGTGCACGATCAGGTGTCAGCGCTCGACGAGCTGCTTCGGTGTGGTGTCGACTACGTGCTCACCTCGGGGGGCGCGCGCACCGCGTATGCGGGCGCGCCGCAACTGGCGGAGCTTCAGGCGCGCGCCGGCGACCGACTCACGGTGCTGGCCGGCGGCAGCATTCGCGCTGACCACGTGATGTCCCTGCTCACGCGAGCACCACTGCGCGAAGTACATGCGCGTGGCGTCGATCCGGAAATCATCCGCGAACTCGTTTCCACGATTCGCAGCGCCGCCTGAGCGGCTCCCTTCGCGCACATCCGTTCCCGCCATGCGCATCCGTCTTTTGTTTCTTGCCACCGCGATTCCTGCATGTGCGGCCGTCTCCGCGCTGTCGGCGCAGTCATCGGCGCAGTCATCGGCGCAGTCATCGGCGCAGTCATCGGCGCAGTCATCGGCGAATGAGGCAGCCCGTTACGCCGTGATTCCGCGCCCGGCCGTGCTGACCCCCAAAGCGGGCAGCTACGTCATGACGCGCCGCACGACCGTGTCGGCGTCGCCGGCGTTCGCGAAAGTCGCCCATCGATTTGTGCGCGATATCGCGAACCCAACCGGATTCGATCTCACGATTGCATCGGCGCCGGGCCCCTCGGGCATCGTGCTGCGCCACAAGGCGGGCATGAGCGTGGAGTCGTACACGCTCGATGCCACGGCCGCTGGTGTGGTGATCACGGCGAGCGATTCAGCGGGGGCATTCTACGGACTCGAAACGCTCAAGCAACTGTTGCCACCCGACATCTTTCGCGATGCGCCGATGCCCGGTGTGACGTGGACGGTGCCGGCGGTGCACATCGAGGACACGCCGCGATTTTCGTGGCGCGGCGCGCATCTCGATGTAGCTCGCCACTTCATGCCGAAGGAATTCGTCAAGAAGTACGTGGACCTGCTCGCGCGTCACAAACTCAATCGCTTTCACTGGCATCTCACGGAAGACCAGGGATGGCGCATCGAGATCAAGAAGTATCCGAAGCTCACCGAGATGGGCTCCTGCCGCGATCAGACGTTGGTTGGCTCATATGTCGCCGACCCCAAGAAGCGGGTGTTCGACGGCAAAAAGCACTGTGGGTTCTTCACGCAAGACGATGTGCGCGAAGTGGTGGCGTACGCGGCCGAGCGCATGATCACGGTGATCCCTGAGATCGAGATGCCGGGGCACTCGCAGGCGGCGGTGTATGCGTACCCGCAGCTGTCGAGCTCACCCGATACGGCGCCCAACCCTGGCGTCCTGCAGGTGTGGGGTGTGAGCCCGTACATCATCAATCCGACCGACGCCAACGTGGCGTTCATGCAGGATGTGTTGAGCGAAGTGCTCGAGCTCTTTCCGGGTCCGTGGATTCACATTGGCGGTGATGAAGCGATCAAGGATCAATGGAAGGCCAACCCGGCCATTCAGGCGCGCATCAAGGAGCTCGGGCTCAAGGACGAGCACGAGCTGCAGAGTTGGTTTATCCGCCAGATGGACGTCTTCCTCACGAAGAAGGGACGTCGCATGGTGGGCTGGGATGAGATTCTCGAAGGCGGATTAGCCGAGGGCGCCACGGTGATGAGCTGGCGCGGCATGGCGGGTGGCATCGATGCGGCGAAGGCGAATCACGATGTGGTGATGGCGCCGGGCAGTCACACCTACTTCGATCACTACCAATCGCGCGACAAGAAGGCCGAACCGCTCGCGATTGGTGGCTTCACGCCGATCGACAGTGCGTATGCCTTCGAGCCGATTCCGGGTGAGCTCACACCGGAGCAAGCCAAACACATTCTTGGCGCGCAAGCGCAGCTTTGGACGGAGTACATCCTCGACGCGAAGCAGGTCGAGTACATGGCGTATCCCCGACTCACTGCGCTCAGTGAAGGGCTCTGGAGCGCGAAGAGTCGGAAGGACTTTGGGAACTTCATGCAGCGATTGCCGCAGCACTTGAAGCGGTTGGATGCGATGGATGTGAATTATCGGAGGCTGGATCCACCGAAGGTGGTTCCGTAGTTCACCCAAGACTCATTACCTAAAGCCCGAAACCCAAAACCGATCAGTTTTGGGTTTCGGGCTTTAGGTGGTGGGTACTGGGTGAACTACGATTGAGTTACGGCTTCCACGTCCCCTGCGCCACCGCCGGCACGAACTTGTCGACACCCTTTTCGCTGTAGTCGAGCGTCTTGCCGAGTTCCGCGCTCTTGTAGGCGTGCATGAGGATGCGCACGACATCGAGGCCGTCGTGGAAGGTGAGCAGCGGCTTCTCCTTTCCCTGGAAGACGCGCACGAAGTGGCGGTCTTCAGCTTCGTAGCCGTAGGCGATTGCCTCATTCACCACCACCGGCATCTGGCCGATCTCGGCGTTCTGCTTCTCGACGAGGTCTTCGCCGACTTTGCCCTTCACGGCGCGTGAGAAGAAGAGATCGAGTCCGCTTTCGAGCGTGTTCCACCGCATCGAGTATTCGGGGCCAAGCAACTCCGCGCTCAAGCGAAGGCCGGGGCCAACAAAGCTCCAGCTTGTGGTGGCTTCGCCAATCACCGTGCGGCCTTCGGGATTTTCGAACTCGATGTTGATCGACGCAAAGTCTTCGCTCGGCGTCTTGGTGTAGTCGACACCCGACGACTTCTTGAGCTGCGCCGCGTATTCCTTGCGCGACCACTTGAGGCTCGCGATGTGCGCGGTGACGCGCTTGACCTTGAGGTCCGCGAGGTTGGCACCTGGCGGCGAGAGCAGCTGACGCACCACCAACGACGAGTGACACATCATGTCGTTGAGCACGCCACCACCCTGGAGCGCACCGTTCCAGAACCACGGCGCATGCGGACCACTGTGTTCTTCGGCGGCGCGCGCGAGATACGGTGCGCCCGTCGCTGCGGCACCGCGACGCCACAACAGATCGTGACCCACCGCGACCTGCGGTGAGAAGTACTGATTTTCGAGGTAGCCGTGCATGATGCCGGCACTTTCGACGAGCTTGATCACCTGCTTCGCCTCGGCCACCGTGCGAGCCAGCGGCTTCTCGCAGGCGATGCCCTTGAGCGTGCCTTTGCCACTTTTCACTGCGTCGCAGATTTCCTCGACGTTTTCGATGCGCGCCTGATTCGGACCATTGAGCCAGATCGCTTCGATCGCCGGGTCGGCCACCATGTCGGTGATGCTCTTGTACGCCTTGGCGTCGCCCACCTCGAGCTCACGTGCGTAACGCGCCGCCGACTCGGCGTTCTTCTTGTTGGGACTCCAGACCCCCAACACATCGGCGTCGCGCACAAAGCGGAAGCCCTGCATGTGGAAGCGGGCGTTGAAGCCCGAGCCAACGAAACCGATACCAAGACGGGAAGCAGACATGGAATTCGTGCAGGTGGCTGGAATCAGGACTGGGAGGCCGCCGCGAGCTTCTGGCGCTCCCGCTCAACAAGCAACCGCCGCAGAATCTTCCCCGACGGCGACTTGGGAATCGTATCGACAAACTCGACCTGCCGCACCTTCTTGTAGGGCGACACGCGATCGGCCACGTACTGCATGACCTCGTCGGCGCTGATGGGGACTCGCGCCACCACGTAGGCCTTGGGTACTTCTCCCGCGTCGGCGTCGTACACGGGGATCACGGCCGCATCGGCGATGGCCGGATGACCGAGGAGATGCGCCTCGAGCTCCGCCGGCGCGACCTGCAGTCCTTTGTACTTGATCAGCTCTTTCACTCGGTCGACGATCTTGTACCACCCCTGCTCGTCCACCACCGCCACGTCGCCGGTCTTGAACCAGCCGTCGCTGGTCATACAGGCTGCGGTGGCCTCAGGCTTGTTGAGATAGCCCTTCATGACCTGCGGGCCGCGAATCCACATCTCGCCACGCTCGCCGACGGCGACGTCCTCACCGGTGTCGCTGTCCACCAGACGGCACTCGGTGTTGGGCGCTGACGGACCGACGGAGTCGTTGACCACACGCACGTCGTCCATGGGGTGGTAGTGCGACACCGGACTGGTTTCGGTCAGACCGTAGCCTTGTCGCACACGAATGTTGAGCCGCTGTTCGCACGCCTGGGCGAGCTCGGTACCGAGTGGCGCTGCGCCGCTGAACAGATACTTGAGATTCGACAGGTCGTAGTTGGCCACGGCCGGATGCTTGGCCATCGCCAGAATGATGGGCGGTACGACGTTCGCCATGTGAATGCGATGCGATTGCATGACGCCCAACACCTGCTCGAGATCAAAGCGTGGCAATGTCACGATGGCTGCGCCCTGCCGTAGCGCCCCACTCATAACGACGACCATCCCGTAGATGTGGAAGAACGGGAGCACGCCAAGCACATGATCACCGGGCGAAATCACCGCCGTCACGTCGACCATCTGACAGAGATTCGCGACGAGGTTGTAATGCGTGAGCATCACGCCCTTGGGAATGCCTGAGGTCCCGCTCGAGTACGGGAGTGCGGTGAGGTCATTGTGCACATCGATCGACACCATTGGCGGCGTGCTACCGTGCGCCCAGAGCGCCTTGTATGGCGTAGCGCCCTCGTGCTCGCCAAAAACGACAATCTCGCGCACCGTGCTCGCGAGCCGCGACGCCGCCTCGCACTTCGCGAACATCTCGGGGATCGTCACGATCATCAGCGCTTCGGAATCGGCGAACTGCGCGCCGATCTCTTCGGCCGTCGCGATCGGATTCACCGTGCTCGGCACCGCGCCAATCAACGACGCCGCGTAGAACACGACGGCGAAGTCGGGGATGTTGGGACACACCAGGCCAATGACATCGCCTTTGCGAATGCCTTTGGCGCTCAGTCCCGCGGCTACGGTGTGTACCGCATCGCGCAGTGTGCGATAGGTGTACGTCTTGCCCGTCGACCCGCAGATCAGTGCGGGGAGCTCGGCGAATTCATCGACGCGCTCGAGCACGAACGGCACGAGCGGCATTTCGGGGATATCGACCGAGGGGCGCGAACTCGGGATGATGCGCGAACCCATAACAGCGACTCCGGCAGGAGGGGGGCGGAGGACCTCTCCGAAGTTCCCGTCCTGCCGGGTCGATCGCAAGCCGTTGCACCAGGTCGCGACTACATGAACGGGTTCTCGTCCGCGCTCGGCCCATACACCGACGGAAGAGGTACGTCGAGCATGCGCAGGTACACGGTGAGCTGACCGCGGTGGTGATACCAGTGATTGAGCAGCACGGCGCGCAGGAACGCGATGCGGGGCATCGCCATGATCTCGTTGCCGTTGGAGAGCACGCGCCAGGTTTCGGCGTACTGCTCGTCCGTCATCGACGACAGGATGCGCTTGGCTTCGACGACGCTGTTGTCGAGCGCGGTCAGCACCTCGGCGGTCGAGGTGGGAACGGGATCGGTCATGTTCTGCGGAAAGTTCGCCGGGTTCTGCGAAGCGAGCGATGATACGCCGGCGGGATTCACCGCGAGATGCATCGCGAGCTGACCGAGCGTGCGCGACTTCGCGTGCGGCGTCCAGCCAAGGTGCGCATCGGGCACACGCTCAAGCACACGACGTGTCGTGGCGGCTTCCATCTCGAGCTCTTGAATGAGCGTTTGAGCGACTGACATCGGATTTGCTCTGGTTGAGGTGTTATTTGGCAGCGAAACGGGCCTGCACGCGACGCGTGATACCGGCCCAGCCTTGCGTGAGACCGTCGCGATAGCCCTCGGGAAAGAGGCCCAGCGCCGAATGACGGAAGGTGAGCACCGTGTCGGCGCCATCCGCGGTGAGACGGTACTGGATGTTTGACGCGACGCCGAACGACATCATCATCGGTCCGCAGATTTCGAGCAATGTGGGGCGACGAATGGCCTGCACGTTGCCCCACCAGTGACCGTTGCCGTCACCGAGGTCGCGATACCAGCGTCCGCCGGGAAAGGCTTCCAGCACCATGGGCATCGGCGCGTCGTGCATGCCGAGGTTGGCGGGGCCGAGTTCCTCGAGCAGCGCCGCGAACGTCAGTTCGAGCGAGGCATGCACGCGCGTCTGCTGCTCGAGCTGCAGCGCGCGGTCGTCAGTGGATGTCGCGAAACTGGTCATGCGTTCCGATCCTGTGTGCGAGATGGTGGATCCTTCGATGATGCGGCGGACTGTGTCGCGGATTGTGCAGCCAATTCTGCGCGCTCCTTGATGCGGAGCAGCTTCTTGAGCCAGTGACGCTCGAACCGTTCGGTCCACATGTGGATGGCCCGGAGGCTTTCGCCGTTCGTGTGATAGAACGCCTGTCGACCTTCACGCCGCACTTCGACCAGGCCGACCTTGAGCAGCACCTGCAGATGCTTGGAGACCGACGGCTGCGCGAGCTTGAGCGCGTCGACAATCGCGCTGACCGGCTGCGGATCGCCGTCGAGCAGTTCAAGGATTTCCCGTCGTCGCGGCTCCGCGATGGCGTTGAACGGGTCGAGCGTGGTCGGGGCGCGTGGCATGGCTGAATTGTATTCCGTTATGGGAATACGTCAAGACCCGATTGGGCGGCAGACCCCGCCGCCCTTCCTCCACCCTGCATTTCAACGACTCTGAGTAATTGAAATTCGTCCCAATCGACCCTGACCCCGTGAAACGCTTCGGCGGTTCACGGGGTCCGAGTCGAGTCGGCTACCAGAGCCCCGCGTTCTCTCTCACCGACTCGATGATCGCCTTGGGGTCGTACCCCACGCCCTGCCGGAAGACGGTGTTCACTTTGCGCAGATCAGTGATATTCGCCGCCGGATTACCATCGAGTACCACCAGATCGGCGAGCTTCCCAGCGGCAATCGATCCAGTGAGCTCGCCACGCCCCATGAAGTTCGCGCCGTTGAGCGTCGCGATGCGAATGGCTTCTACGGGTGTGAATCCGGCTTCGACGAGCAGTTCCACAGCGCGCTGATTGGAGAAGCCCGGTACGAGGCCACCGCCACCGGTGGGATCGGTTCCCACCACGAGCGTGCCGCCCGCTTTGGCAAAGGCGCGCTCGAACTGCATCCCCTTTGCGAACGCGGTGAGATACGGCGACATGGTGTTCTTCTGCGTCGCGGCCCAACGCTTTTCGTATTCGTCCCTGAGCTGCGGGAGCAGCAGATCCAATCCACCACCAATGGGGCGATTGGGGGTGAACGTTTCAAAGATCGTGAGCGTGCTCGTGACCGTGACCTTCTTGTCGATCAGATACTTGAAGAGCGCCTGAATTTCCGGGCTTTGCGGATCCATCTGCGCCATCGTCTGCGTGGCGGCGCCACCACGACCGGTGCACGTATCGGGCTTCTTGTTCGGCACGAAGTCGTTCATGGCGAAGAAGCCATGCTCGAGATCATCGATGCCGGCATCGGCCGCTTCGCGATACGTCACCGAACAGAGATGGCCCGTGATCTTGAAACCGCGCGCGTGTGCTTCGCGCGCGGCCACGCGCAGCTCGTCGCGCGAGATGTTCATGTACGCCTTGAATGACGTCGCACCCTGATCGGCCCAGTACGACACGAGCTTCTTCGCATCGGTCGTATCGCGCAGGGCGACGACCTGATTGAAGCCCATTCCTGGCCCTTCGAGATACGGCGCCGTCGCATCAATGAACGGCCCGACCTTCTGCCCGGCCGCCGTGGCCTTCGCGACGAGAATTTCGGCGAAGCCATTCATGTTGCCACCGGTGCGCATGCTGGTCACACCACCAGCGAGATACAACCGACTGAAGCTTTCGGTGAGGTTGGCGTACGTGCCGCTTCCCACCGGGTAGTAGAGATGCTCGTGCACCATGACGAGCCCCGGAATCACCGTCTTGCCGGCGAGATCGACCACCTGCGCACCCGCCGGAATGCTCGCGCGCGCGGCGTCACCCACACTGGCAATCCGACCATCGCGAACAATCAGCGTTTGATTTTCGCGTGGCGCAGCGCCTGTACCGTCGATGACGCGCACATTCGTCAGCGCAAGCACCGCGGTGTCGTAACGCACGTAGCTGCGCGTGGCCGGGCCGAGCGGGGCGCGCTGCGCTTCAACTGCGCCGCCAATCGTGAAAGCCGCCGACGCGACGAAAACCGCAAAGCGAGTCACAAGCGTTACTCCAACCCGATCTGTTTGCGAATCGCCGCGTTCGGTCCTTCGAACTTGGGGATCGCCACGTTGCCGATGTAGCCGAGGTCTTTCCACCCCTGCGGCGTGGTGTAGAACGCGGTCGCCGTCTGATCGCGAATCGTGTCGAAGAACTGCGCCGCGAACTGATGCTCGGGCTTGGCCTTCGGCAGATAGCAAATGTCGTCGCAGATCTGCGTGCGCTGAGCGTTGGTTGCGAGATGGAAGCGCTTGCCAAAGCGCGTGTTCGATTCGCGATCGAGCCACGCCAATCCGCCGCGCACACGCACCAGCGACGCTTCACCACCGGGACGACTCGCCCACTCGTTGATGTAACCCGGCGCACCAACCGTTGATGCCGCCGGGCTCTTGGCATCAGCCGGAATGATCATGTCACAGAGAGCGCTCAAGGTGGTGAGCTCACGCAGCGACAACTGCATCTTCCAATCCGCCTTGGCGACCTGCAGCACCGGATCACTCGGCGTTCCGCGCGGCCCCTTCTTACGCACGGGCTGCTGTGCGTCGTCGAGCAACGGCAATGGTTCACGCGCAACCTTCGCCGGCGCTGCGGCCGCCGTTGCCGGAATCATGGGAACGACTGCGACCGCCGCCATCACGCGCAGCGCGTCACGACGCGGCATGTCAAGCGGCGATGCCGCAGCAGTCTCCGCGCCCTCCGCGTGAGTCACGGCTTCTTCCTTGTGCTCCGCGCCCTCGTCGAGCATGTGCGAATTCCTCACAAGTCACCTCGTTTCAGCTGCTCGACCAGATGATCGCAGTTGCGCCACGCCAGCGCGAGAATCGACAACGTGGGATTCTTGTCCGCGTTCGACACGAACGACGCGCCGTCGGTGACGAACAGGTTCTTCACTTCCCACGCCTGACCGAATTCGTTGAGCACTGACTTCTTGGGGTCTGACCCCATGCGGACGGTGCCGACTTCGTGGATGATCGAGCCACCGGCGGCGATCGCTTTTGAGCCATCGGTTTGGATGGTGCCCTGCACCTTACCACCCATCGACGACACGATGTCAGCGAAGGTCTTCACCATGTGCGCCGCCTGACCGGTTTCGTGTTCCGACCACTTCCAGTGGAAGCGCAGCACGGGAATGCCCCACTGATCCACCGCAACCGGATCGATCTCGCAGTACGAATCTTCGTTGGGAATCATCTCACCGCGGCCGTCGAAGTACATGAACGAGCCGTAGTAGCGACGCGCCTCTTCCTTGAACTTCTTGCCGTAGGCGCCCTGCGTGTAATTCTCGAGGCCACCGAAGATGCCGGGGCCGGGCATGCCGCGTCCGCCGCCGAACTCGATGTGATAGCCGCGTGCGAACGGCATCTTGCCCGCCTTTTGCTCGCCGTACAGCCACCAGGGCATGTACATGTGAATGCCGGCGGTGCCGTCTTCGTTTACTGGCGGCAACCCTTCGAGCTTCGGGATCTGCGCCGAGATGCCGGCACCCACGGTATCCATGAGATACTTGCCAACCATCCCGCTGCCGTTGGCAATACCATTGGGGAACTGCGAGCTCTTGGAGTTGAGCATGATGCGCGCGGTCTCGCACGCACTCGCGGCGAGCACGACAACCTTTGCCGTGACGTGGTTCTCGACCCGCGTGATCTTGTCGATGTAGTGCACCCCGCTCGCCTTCCCCTGCGCGTCGACGGTCACCTCACGCACCATGGCATCGGTGATGAGCGTGACATTGCCCGTCGCCATGGCCGGCGGCAGCAGCACGGTGGTGCTTTGGAAGTTGGCCTTGATGGAGCAGCCGCGTCCGCATTCGGTCGCGTAGAAACACGCCTGCCGATCATTCATGCTCTGACGCAGCACCCGCTGCGCGAGCGCGTTGCCCGGATGCAGCTTGGCCGGCAGCCGCGCGGAATCCTGGCGCTGCGTCAGCACGGCGCGATGCGCGGGAATCACCGGGATCTTGAGCGGACCGCATGCCTGCTTCGCGAGCAGCTCATACGAGCGCGCTGCTGGAGGTGGCTGCAACACACCGGGCGAGGAACGCGGCGTGTTCTCCAGATCGTCGTCGCCACCATACACACCGATCAACAGCTCGGTCTTGTCGTAATACGGCGCGAGCGTTTCGTAGGTCATCGGCCAATCTTCACCGAGTCCGTCGCGCGACTTGGGCTTGAAGTCGTACGGGCCCATGCGCAGCGAAATGCGTCCCCAGTGATTCGTGCGACCGCCAAGCATGCGCGCGCGCCACCAGCTGAACTGCGAGCCGGGCGCGGTCGTGAACGGTTCGCCGGGCACGCGCCAGCCACCGTCGACCGTGGCGTCGTAGAAGCCGAAGGGCTTATCGGCGTTGCCGCTGCCGCGAAGCGGCGCGTCCTTCGGCGTCTGAAACATCGGTGTTTCCGTGACCGGGTCGTAGTCACGGCCCGCTTCGAGCAGGAGCACCTTGAGCCCCTGCACCGAGAGCTGATACGCGGCCATGCCACCGCCCGCGCCCGAGCCCACCACGATCACGTCATACTGCGGAGCGACCTTCGAACGACGAGAGGACACGCGGGATTCTCCTCAGAGTTTTTTCATCGCGGCGGCGCTCGCCGTGATGGATGCGATGGGATCAGCAGGCATGTCGTGCTCGATGAACCACCACTGCAGGCCGTTCGCGCGGCCGTTCGCCAGGATCGACTTGTAATCGATCGTACCAGCACCGACTTCAGTCATCTTGAGCTCGGGCGCCGGCGTCGCGTCTTTGACATGCACCGCGACAATGCGGCCTGGCCACTGATTGATGATGTCGAGCGGCTTCTTCCCCGCCTTGGTGGCCCAGTAGCAATCGAGTTCGAGCTTGACGAGCGCCGCATCCGTGCGCGCCGTCAGTACATCCCACATGGACGTGCCTTCCATGGGGGCAAACTCCTGATCGTGGTTGTGGTACCCGAACATGAGTCCGTACTGCGACGCCTTTTCGGCGCCGAGATTGAGCCGGTCGCACAGCTTCTGGACCTTGTCCACGGTGCCGCGATAGTCGTTGCTCACACTCGGCACGATCACAAGCTCGTGTCCCATCTGCGTGGCGCGCTGAAAGATCGCATCCCAGCCATCATCCGTCGCCGGCATACCTTCGTGTGTCGACGGCGCCTTGAAGCCGCGCTTCTTGAGGGCCGCCTGCCACCACGCGGCATCCTTGTTGTAGTAGCCGGCGAACTCGAGCTCGGTGATCCCCGCCTTGGCGATCGCGTCGAGTGTCCCCTCCAGGTCCTTCGCCATCGCGCTTCGCACGGTGTAGAGCTGCAGGCCGATGTTGCGAATGCGGCGATCGTTCGAAGCGTGCGCGATATACGGCAACAGCGAACTACCCGCCACACCGGCGGCCAGATACCGAAGGACTTCACGGCGCGACAATGCGCCCTTGCGATCGTGCAACTCCATCTGCTTCTCCGTTGGGTGTGACATTGGGTGTGGCATCACACCGAGCTGCGAGCCAACTCCGTCAGCGCGTCGCCAGTGACGCGATAGACGGTCCATTCATCCTGCGGGCGGGCACCAAGCTTTTTGTAAAAGCCAATGGCGTCCACATTCCAGTCGAGCACCGACCACTCGAGCCGGCCGCAATTGCGTTCGACCGCGAGCTTTGCGAGGTGCTGCAGCAACGCCTTGCCGATGCCGCGCGCGCGAAACGCGGGGCGCACGAACAGATCCTCGAGGTAGATCCCGGGGCGTGCGAGGAAGGTCGAGTAGTTGTGAAAGAAGAGCGCGAAGCCGGCGACGTCGCCGTTCCACTCCGCCAGCACGACTTCCGCGAACGGACGCGCGCCAAAGAGCGTCTCGCGCAGGAGGTCGTCGGTGGCGACGCACTCGTGGCGCAACTTTTCGTAGTCGGCGAGGCCTTCGATCAACTCCCGGATGACGGGAACATCGGCCTCGGTGGCGGAGCGCAGGTGGAGCAACGACGTCACGCGGAAGGGGTAGGGATGGATTGCGGAATTTACTCTGCCGTCCGGTTTACTGAAACACAGGGCTGTCGGTCGCCCTTGTCACAAAGCTGCTCAGCCGGGCGGACGGTATCACTGGCGGCGAGGCGCGAGCGAAGGACGGGAGCACGTCGGACCGGAACCGTACCCGGCACACCCGTTTATATTTGGATATCCAACTAAAAACAGGAGCCACTCGCCTTTGCGAGCAGTTTGCGCTGGTGCTCGAGAGAACCAACCAGCCGGAATAGCGTGATACGGTCGTTCACTTCAGCTTCGCGATTGTGGCGTGGCGCGCTTCGTTCCCTGCTGCCGCGCCGATGGAGTAAGATCGGCGCCATCGGCGAACGACTGCGTCTCGACGAACAGTCGATCCTGATCGTTTGCGCAGTCGTCGTCGGCGTCCTCGCGGCAGCGGGCACGGTCGCGTTCTACGCCGCCATCGACGCCGCCTACGCGTTGGTCTTTCGGTGGACCACCGGTGGACTTTCGCTCCTCCCACGCCTTCTGTATCAGCCGCTCATCACGAGCATCGCGCTCGTCGCGGCGTTTCTGCTGTGGCGTCGTGTCGGCGCCGGCGACGACGGCTTGACCGTTCCCGACGTTCAACTGGCCGTCGTGCGACGCGGGGGGCGCGTCTCGCTCCGTAAAGCCGTTGGTCGCACGATGGCGAGTGTGGTGACGATCGGTGGAGGCGGCTCGGCGGGTAGCGAAGGCCCGGTCGCCGTACTCGGCGCGGCGCTTGCGTCGCGCTTCAGCCGCGTTTTCCGCTTTGCCGAGGGTCGGACGCGAGTGATCGTGGCCGCTGGCGCCGCGGCGGGAATCAGCGCCGCATTCAACGCACCGCTTGCCGGTGCGTTCTTTGCGCTCGAGGAGATTCTCGGCACCTTTCGCGGCGACCACTTCGCACCGGTCGTCATAGCCAGCGTCACCGCCGCGGTGATGTCCCGCGCCATCTTCGGCAACCATCCGGTGTTTTCGCTCCCGGAGCGGTACAGCTATGACAACGCCCTGGAAGTTTTGTGGGCGTTTCCCTTGCTGGGGATCGCCTGCGGATTGGTGGCCGCGCTATTCGTTCGCCTGCATTTCTCTATCGGAGCGCGGCTTTCGCACTGGCGTCAACGTGCTCGCGTTTCTGCAGTTGTCGCGGCAGTCGGCGGAGGCGCCGTTGGAGCGGCGGTCGCCTTGTCCGCTGGTGTGCTGGTCGGAACGGGACATCTCGCCATCCCTCTCGAGCGATTCGCCGCCATGTCCGCGATCATGCTCGTGTTGCTCACGCTCGGCAAGATCCTCATTACCTCGATCACGTTGCAGGCCGGCGGCAGCGGTGGCGTGTTCACGCCGTCTCTCTTCACCGGTGCCGCACTCGGTTCGGCGCTCGCGATCGCGCTTCACCGCGTGGTACCCGGCTTCACGTCCGCGCCCGAGGCGTACGCCCTTGTCGGCATGGGTGCCATGGTAGCGGCGACCACCGGTGCGCCGATCACGGCCACATTGCTGGTATTCGAAATTACCGGCGACTACGCGATCATGCTGCCCTTGATGACGTGTGTCGCGATCAGCCAACTCATCGCACGCCGGATCACCCGCGACACCCTGTACTCCGGTTGGCTCCGTCGGCGCGGTGAGCGAATTGATCATGGCCGCGATGGTCACGCGCTCGACCAGCTTGTCGTACGCGCTGTGCAGTCTGCCGACGCACCAGTCGTTTTCGAGTCAGCTTCCATGTCCGAAGTCATCGATTGCTTTGCGACGGGTGCACCCGAGGTGCTCCCCGTCGTCGACGCGACGCGTCGACTCATCGGCGTCCTCACCGCGACGGAAATCGGTGCGCTGGCAAAATTGCCGCGCGAACTCGATCCAATCCTCGTTGCCGGCGACGTGGCTGTACCAAGCGAAGTCGTGAGCGCGGATGACTCGCTGACCGCCGCGATCGACCAGATGGGAAAGCGCGGCATATCCGCACTACCGGTAATCGAACACTCGACGGGTCGCGTTATTGGCGTACTCGATCGAGGACATCTACTCAATGCCTACGACCGAGCCGTTCGCGAGATCGACTGACGCCTGGGCGACGCGCCCCTTGGTCTGCTGCTGCCGGGCATCGGGCGTCATCGATGAAGGTCAGGTTGTACGCTTTCGGTCATGGGGTTCAGTGCGTCCAATTCTGGCGAAGCGCGCCCCTGCAGCACGAGGCCCGGCAGGAGCGTATTGCCGACGGTGTAAATGATGATCGCGCCGACGAGCCATGGCTGCGCCGCAAACCGATCGCGCAGGATCTCGGCGAGGACAAGCGAGAAAACGAGCGTCGGCGTCAGCGCGATCGCAACGGGTAGCCCCGCCCGCCACGGCTGATTGAATGCACGCGCGCGATGCAGGAGCACAAGCGCAAGACGAAGCGGAACGCACAGCAGCAGTAACCCCACGCCTGCTCCGATGGCCTTGGCACTGAAGTCGGCCGGCCGCAGATGCATCCCCGCATTGAAGAAATAGAACGGTGCGAATACCGATGCGAATGCTTCGACGGCGTGCACCAGTCGCTCGCTCGACAACGCCGGCACTCGCTCGCGCAGAAACTGCGCACTCGCCCCGACGAGAAACGCCCCCACCAGGTAGTAGACGCCGAGTTGTTTTGTCAGATACGCGGCGACGACCGCCAACATCAGGAGGAACGAGAACTCCGATCGGGGCGCCACCGGAGCGATTCGCGCCGCAAAGACGCGGAGCAGGAGCGGGAGCACCGTGACCATCGCGGCAAGCGCGGCCGTGGCCATCAGCAAACGTGAGGGCGAGGTAGACTGCAAGGTCACGAAGAGCGCCGCCAGCGCCAGCAGCTCCGTGGCGATCGCCTTGGCGCGAATCCAGAACTGCTCTTCGCGGGCTACGCCAAGCGACGGCAACGAGTCGAGAATGAATCCGGTGCTTGGCGTGAAAAGCGCGAGCGCAACGAGCGCCGCTGGTCTTGCCCCAATCTGCAGTACCGCGGCCGTGATACTTCCTGCGAGCAGCAGCAATACCACGCGAATGGCGAGGTGCTCACCAATGATGCGGGCGCCGGCACGAAGGTCCTTCACGTTGACCTCGAGCCCCGCCACCAGGAACATGGCCGAGATGCCAAACGTCGCGAGGAGCGGAAGCGTCGGTCCGGTTGGGAGAACGGATTGTCCAGAGAACGAGGCCGCCGCGCCCAGCAAAAAGCTCGTGATGGCCGCTGGCAGCCGAAAGCGCTGCAGGAAGCGGGGCACAACGAAGAGCGCGAACAGCAGCAGGATGTATCGAAGATCGTCGGGCATCACCGCGGGAAGGTAATGCCCACTCCGAGGGAGTGTGGCTACGCCAATGTGGTAGGCGCAGCCTCGCCGACTTCTGGAGACCACTCTGAACCCAGCAGAAAGCGCACGGCCGACGGATTTCCATCGATCGCTGCCGCAGCGACGCCCCGGGCCGCCAACGCACCAATCACATTGCCTGTCCCCGAATAGCCGCCGAGCGCCCACACGTTCGGACGCACCTGCTCAATCACCGGCATGCCGGTCGGCGTGTACGCCGCGCAGGCGGCCCAGCGGTGGGTGATCGGCGCGTGCACGCCAATCGTTTCGCGCAAGAACGTCTCCAGCATCCCCTGCACGTTGTCCGTGGGGCGCGCATCGAGACTCCACTCGTCTTCACCGCCGCGATCACGAAAGCCGCCGAGCGCGATCTGACCGTTCGGCAACTGCTGCCAGTATTCGTATCCTTCGCGGTAGTACATCGGGCAGCGCACGGTGCGCTCGGCGGTTGGCGCGGTGGCGAGCATCTGCAATCGCGCGGTGCGCACGCGTCCCACGAGTTCGGGGAGCAACACTTCGAGACGACCGTCGATTGCGACGAACACGCGTCCGCAGTGCACCGTGCCGTGTGGCGTGACGACCTTTGTGCCATCGATGCGGGTCACTGGCGTGCGCGCGAACAATCGCGCGCCATCCGCACGCGCACGCGTCGCGAGCACACGGCAACGCGCCAGCGGATTGAACGACGCGTCGTTCGCGAAGAACAACCCAACACCGTCGTCGCCGTCCATCCACTCTACGGGAATGCCATCGGCTTGCATGGCGTCCATCTGCGCGCGGCAATCGCCGATCTCCCACTCGTCAGCGGCAACGCGACAGGAGCCCACCTTGCGCACGGTGCCCGGCGCGGCCTGCGTGATCCGCTCAATCTCGTGCAGCGTGGCGTTGTAGATCGCTTGCGTGCGGGCGTGACCGTGCTTGCGGATCGCGTCGTGATAGAAGTCGTAGGTGCCGGCGAGCAGAAATCCGCCGTTGCGACCGGCAGCACCAGCGCCGACGTCTACCGCATCGATCGCCACCACGCGCTCATCACGCGCAAGCAGCTCTTCGACGAGCGTGAGCCCACTGCCGCCCAACCCGATGACGCAGCTGTCGGCGCTGACGTCGGCGGTGAGACTTGGCAGTGGCGTCCATTGGTCGTCCTCCCATACGGGCCCCCAGACCGGATCACTCACGCGATATCGGCTCACCGGCTGGGGCCATGCGATACAGTCCGAGGCGCTCACCGAGCAAACCAACGGCGGCGTCGATCAATGGATCACGCGCGCTGTCGTACATCGCCGGTGTCCATGGCATCGCCAACTGCGGTGCGACGCCGCGTCCTTCGATGGGCTGTCGATCCGGCGCAAACTCGAGCCAGCGCGGCACAGTGAATTGCCATCCGTTTCCAAGCGCGTACGTGCCCGGATTGCCCGAAGCGCCACCGGTCGTATCACCAATGACGGTGACTTGTGGCAGCGTTCGCATCGCGGCGACAAAACTTTCTGTTGCACTCAATCCACCACGTCCGGAGATCACCACCACCGGACGTGTGAACTGAAACGGACCGCGCGGACCGATTGAGCGCGCAAGCGGCATCTCGATGTCCTTCACGCGCGGATCGGTCTTGATTTCGACGTACGACGCGTTGAATGGCTTGGTCGTGAATCGACTCGCAAACGAGAGCGCGGTTTGATCGCTTCCCCCCGCGTTCGTACGAACGTCGATGATGAGCCCCTGCGCATCGCGGGCGCGCTGGAGCATCTGATCGAGTAGGTCGATGTCGACCGGTGGGCGCCAGGAGCCGACGTAGAAGTAGGCGTAACCACCCACCGTCGCATCGCCTACGCCGCCGGGGCGCGAGGTGTATCCGGCGGCGCGCATGGCCGCCGACCAGCGCGCACGGTCGAAGTTGGGGAGTGTCGGGTTCTGGTACGTGGGCACGACACTGCCGCGCGGATCGACCAGCCACACGTGCATGTCATGCAGCGGCGCGAGCATCTCGCGGAATACGACCACCAGCTCGTCTTGCGTGCGAACGCGCGCTGCGCGCGGGCGGTAACGGTCACGCTGAGCCTGCCAGTCGACGTTCTTGTACGCGAACGACGGATACACGTCGTTGAAACGCGTCCAGAGCGTATCGAACTGATCGAGGAAGGTCGGGCGCAGGGCGGCGGTAGGAGCCTCGCTACGGGGAAGCGGATGCCCTCCGCAACCCGCGGCGACGCTAGCCAACCCCAACGCCAGCACGACGTTCCACCGTGCGGCGACTCGCATACCCTCTACACTGTGTTGTGGACCAGCGAAGGTCCAGAGTGAAAACGAGCGAAAATGCAATCGCGCGGGACCAACGCCGTCGGGTTACGGCGTCGGTCCTGAACGCCGCCTCATTGGGTCGTGTAGGCCTGCTGTACGTGATGGACGAGCACAGCCAGCTTTTGTGACGACAAAACTGCCTGATCGAACTGCTTTTGGAACGGCTCGCCCCCGCTGTCCGGCGTCAGCAGCAACTTCCCCTGCCGGAAGAGCTCGGCGGCTTCGTCCGCGCCCAGCGGATTTTGCTTGTCTGACGCTTTCTCATCGATGAGCAAGACGAGCTGCGCCATCGGACGGAGCCATTCGAAAAATGGATCGTCGATGACGAGCTGCAGGAACATCATGTTATTCGGGATCGGACCGTTCAGGGTCTCGTAGCGTCCCCGCTCGGTTTCGAGCAGCGCCCGATGCACCCGAAGGAGGTCTTTGCGGACCTGCTCGAGGCGGGCGAGATCGTCGGAAGTGGCTGCGGCAGTCATGTCTTCAAGATAGCCGATTCGGGAATCCCCACCGTGATCGGGCGTGGAAATTCGCCGCGAATTTCGAGCGGTCCACCACGGCGCAGCGTATTCTTGGCGTGTTCCCGACCCTCGCACGTCCTCGCACGGCCCGTTCCCTTCGAGACCTGCCCATGCCCTCTCGCCCGCTCCTCTCCGTGCGCCCATTGGGTGCTCTCACACTCCTCGGCGCGCTTGCGGCCCCCGGGGTACTCACCGCGCAGAACGCTGCTGGTTCGCAGGCCGCCAGTGCCACGCGAACCGACGCCAAGAGTGAACTGCTGAATGACGAAGGCTACGTCACGCCGCCTGAGGCCCTCGCCAAGCTGATCGCGGCGCCGCGCGAAACGAATCGATCGTTTACGGCGCCGAGTCCCGGTGCACGCCGATTCTTTGCACGCACGGTGAGTGATGGCCTGCCGTCGCTCAAGCAGGTCGGCAAGGTGCACTACAACCTTGGTGGCTTTCAGGTCGACTATCGCGGCAATCGCGAACGCGGCATGACGATGCGCAGCGCCGCCGGTCTTGAAGTCACCGATTGGACGACGGGTAAGCGCGTGACCGTGCAGGTGCCTGCTGGTGCGCGTGTGAGTCCGCCGGTGTGGTCGCCCGACGGCACGCAGCTCGCGTTTCTTGCGCTCCTCGAGGACGCGACGCAGCTCTACGTCGCCGATCCAATGACCGGCGTATCGAAGCCGGTGTCGAAGGTGAGCCTGCTCGCCACGATGGTCACGGCCCCGGTGTGGACCTCTGATGGCAAGGGGATCCTTGCCGTGCAGATCCCCGACATGCGCAAGCCGGAGCCCAAAGAGCAGCTCCTGGCGACGGGACCCATGGTGCGTGTGAACGAAGGCAACAAGCTCAAGACGCGCACGTATCCCGATCTCGTGATGACCCCGTACGAAAAGGAGCTCGTTGAGTACCACAGCACCGGTCAGCTGGTGCTGTACGATGTGAAGACGCGCACCGTAAAAAAGATCGGCGCGCCGGGGATGATTCGCAGCATCGATCCGTCGCCCGATGGCTTGTACTATCGCGTCGGCTACATGGACAAGCCGTTCTCGTATGTGCAGCCGGTGACGTCGTACGGCATGCATGAAGTGATCATCGATGGCACGGGCAAGGTGCTCAAGGAGATCGTGAAGCGCCCGCTGCGTGAAAGCGATGAACCCACCGATCCAACGGATCCGCGTCCGCCGGCAGCTGGTGTTGGTGCCGGTCGTGGTGGTGCGCCGGCGGATACGGGCAAGCGTCTCTTCACATGGCATCCGACGCAGAGCGGAGTCCTCTACGCGCAGCTTGCTCCAGCACCCGCGGGCGGTCGTGGCAATGGTGCGGCCGCTCCAGCCGCCGGTGCGCGACCCGATAGTGCCGCGCTCGCGCGCCGCGCCGACCGCGTGATGTTCTGGAAGGCGCCCTTCGATGCCGAAGGCACGGAGGTGTACAACACCACCAATCGCATCACGGCCATTCGCAGCAACGATGCGGGCACCATCCTGTTCGTGTCTGAAACGGGCACGGGTGGCACGTTCGAGCAGGCCGTCTTCCTGAACGAAAACAACGCCAAGTTCACCGTTGTCTCGCCACGTGGTCGTGGTGGCGACGCGGCACCGCCGCGTGGCGCTGCCGGTGGTCGTGGTGGCGCCGGTGGACTCGTCACGCGCCCCGGCAAGCACGGCGACCCGGTCGTGATGGTATCGACCGAC
Organism: uncultured Gemmatimonadaceae bacterium; assembly: GCA_966112585.1. GTDB lineage: Bacteria > Gemmatimonadota > Gemmatimonadetes > Gemmatimonadales > Gemmatimonadaceae > Gemmatimonas. Next base: position 29,802 of record CBHWDN010000004.1, on the reverse strand, counting down.
GGCAAGTACGTGTTCATGCAGGGCGCGTCGCCCGACACGGCGAAGAAGGCCACGGTGTATGTCGAGCAGATCGAGATCAAGACGGGCACCCGCACGCGCACGTACGAAAGCGATGGCGCGATGGTCGAAGCGATTTCAGCGCCGCTCGATGACGACTTTTCGAAGGCCGTGATTCAGCGCGAATCGGTGAGCGCCGTGCCGCAGTCGTTCGTGCTCACGCTCGCAACGAAAGACGCGAAGCAGATCACCGAGAACGTCGATGTCATGCCGGAAATGACGAAGGCGATCAAGCGCACCTACACCGCACGGCGCGCTGACGGCTTCTCGTTCAAGGTGAAGGTCACCCTGCCCTCCGACTACAAGGAAGGCACGCGCCTGCCGGCGATGTTCTGGTTCTATCCGTACGAGTACGACAATCAGGCCGACTACGATCGCTTCGTGCAAACGGGCATTCCGGCCGAGCGTCGCTTCCAGTCGTACGGCCCGCGTTCACTCGCGTTCCTGGTGACGCAGGGCTACGCCGTGGTCGAGCCGGACTCACCGATCTTCGCGAGCGAAGGACAGCTGGCGAACGACAACTATGTCGTCGACCTGCGCAACAACCTGTCGGCGGTGATCGATTGCCTCGACTCGCTCAAGATTATCGATCGGACGCGACTCGGCATTGGCGGACACAGCTACGGCGCGTTCAGCACGATGAACGCCCTCGTCAACACGCCGTTCTTCAAGGCCGGCATCGCCGGCGACGGTGCGTACAACCGTACGTTCACGCCGAACGGCTTCCAGAGTGAGCGTCGCGATCTGTGGCAGGCGCGCCAGACATATCTCGAGATGTCGCCGTTCCTGTACGCCGACCAGATCAGCGCCGCCGTGCTTATGTATCACAGCAGCGAAGATCAGAACGTCGGCACCGACCCCATCAACTCGGTGCGCATGTACCACGCACTGCAAGGGCTCGGCAAGACGACGTCGCTGTACATGTACCCCTACGAAGACCATGGCCCGATTGCCAGGGAAACGGTGATGGACCAGTGGGCGCGTTGGGTAGCCTGGCTCGACAAGTACGTGAAGAACGCGAATCAGCCGAAGAAGATCACCACGATGCAGTAGTGGGCACGCGCCACTCTTTTTTGCAGGTATGAAGTACTTCCTGGTAGCTGCAGTACTCCTCGGCGCGGTCGGTTCTGGTCGCGCCGAGGCGCAGCTGGCCGCCGATCGCGCTTCGACGTTCAGTGTGGAACTCACATCGTCATTCGCGACACAGTCGGTTCAACCGAATGAGAAGCTCGATGGTTCGCTTACCGGCGTGTTGCTGCAGGCGGCGCATCCGTTGGGCACGTGGGCCGGCTTGCAGTGGCACTACGTCTTCGAAGCGACACCGTTCATTTCGGCGCACATGGGCGCGAGTGGAAAGCGCCTCCTCGAGATCGGCCCGGGGCTACGCGAGCAGTATGCGCGGCGCAGTGGTGTGGGTTTCGGCGTTGCGCCTCTTGGCATCCGTATGGGCCGCCCGCTCGGTGTCGCACAGACGTCGCGTACCGCGGCGATGCTCGAGATGGTAGGCGGAGGCGCGCACTACACGAAGATCATGCCATACGGTGAAGATGCGACGCGCAACAACTACACATTCGAAGCCAAGCTAATGCTCGAACGCCGGCTGAAAGCGGGAGCGCTTGCAGCCGGCGTTGGATTGCATCACATCTCGAATGGTGGATTCGGCAAGGCGAATCCGGGGATCAATGCGAAGATGGTGATGGTGCGATGGACGCGGCGCTACTAGTTACGGCGTGATCGCCTTGGGCTTGGCCGGCTTCGTGCCGTTGAGACGCGGACGCGGGCCGTTGCCGACTTCCACCACGATGTCCTTGATGTAGTTCGCAATCCGCGCGTAGTGCGGATAGTCGATGTACTCAGGCTCGTCGCTGCGCTGGTGATAGTCACCATGCAGGCCGGTGAAGAAGAACGCGATCGGCACGCCCTGTTGCGCGTAGTTGAAGTGATCGCTGCGGCCGTAAATGTTGTTGTAGCCGGCCCACGAGATCGTTTCGTCGAACTTGTAATCGAGCGTGAGCGGCTTGGCCAACTTCTTGTTGACGTTCGCAACGGTTTCGCCCAGGTCCTTCGAGTCGAACCACGAGCCGACGACGCCGAGGTAGTCCGGGCTTCCACCGGGAATGTCCTCCGCACGACCGCGGCCGATCATATCGATATTGATCTGCGCCACCACCGAGTCGATCGGCACGGTGGGGTTCTTCACGAAGTAAGCGGAACCCAGCAGGCCGGCTTCCTCACCCGCGTGCCAGACGAAGATCGTGCTGCGCTTTGGCTTGACCTTCATGTTGACCATGGACTCGGCGATTTCGAGCACACCCATCGAACCCGAGCCGTCGTCGTCGGCGCCGTTGTTGATCGAGTCGAGTCGCGGCTTCGGATAAAGCTTCCGGATGCTGTCCATGTTCACCTTGATCGTGGACGTCACCTCGGGGCCCAAGCCGTTCATGTTATTCGCAAGCAGCAGCCGATTGCGAATGTCGTTGAACGCCTTGATCGAATCCTTGTCGACCGGTGCCGTCATGCCGACGTGGTCGTTGTGCGCGCCGATGGCGACGTACTGCGCCTTGAGCTTGGGATCGCTGCCGGGAAGGATGGCGATTACGTTGCGCGCCCAATCGGTCGGGAGCTCCACAAAATCCAGCGTCGCCGTGACGAGTCCACCCTTTGAACCAGGCGCGAGTCCGTCGATGTTGTCGCGACCAAAGAGCTTGGCGGCGCCGCTCTTGGTGAGTCGCAACGCGGCCGGCGCGAGAAACTGCTGCTTGAGGAGCGTGAGCGAGTCCACCGGTGCGCCACCGGCGCGACCGGGCGCGCCGCCACGACCGGCGAGCTGCGATGCGACGGTGGGTTCGTTGATCGCGATGCGCTGCGCAGGCGTCAATGCATCAAGATCGATTGTCGCAACAGCCACGGCGTTGGCAAAACGCGCTGGTGGACCCTGCGGAGCACCACCACGTCCGCCAAAGCCAGGTGCACCGGCCGGACGATTCGTGGGTGGCGCGGGGAGCAGCACGACAATCTTGCCGGCCGCATCAGCCGCTGAAATCTGCGCCGTGGTGTCGCCAGTGACGCCACCAAAAATCACCTGCGCATCGGCGATCGGACGCGGCGCGCGCTGACCTGGCGTCGCGGTCACATCCACATTCCACGTGAGCGGATTACCGTCGACGGTCACGCGTGAGTGATCGGTGTACTTGCGCACGTGGAACGGCAGGTTCTGGAAGTACGTGCCGTTATCGCCACCCGGAATCAGACCGAGCTTCTTCACTTCGGCGGCGATGTAGTCCGTGCCCTTCTTGTTGCCGGCTCGGCCGACCTGACGGCCCTGCATCGAGTCGTCGGCGAACTGATAGAGGCGGATCTGCAGATCGCGGACGTCGATCGCGGCGGTGGTCGGCGCGGGACGGACGCGCTGCGGATTGCCGTAGTGGTTGGTGGCGGGCTGCGCGGAGGCGAGCGCCGGAAGAACGACTGGAACGAGGGCCAGCACGGTGCGGACCGACCGCATGAGTTACTCCTGAAAGTCGCGAACTGGGTTCGGTGAACTACGCGAACTGAAAGACGTGAACTGAACTACGCGAACTGAGGTACGCTGAACTACGGTTGGTGAAGTTACGCGGGGGGCGCTTTCGTTGCTGTTAATCGCTCGCTAGACGCTCCCAAACACCTTGATTGGGCTGCAACTTAGGGGAATGTGGCCATTCCTCCTCCTCACTTTGCAGGTGGCGCAGCCGGCGCCGTCCGCCCCTCCTGTCACGCGCTATGACGTGATTGCCGCCGAGTATCTCCGGGAGGCGGGGCTGCCCGTTTTGCGGCGGGCCTTGGCGTCGCCGGACACGGTGGTGCAGCGGCTCGCGGTTCGGGCGGTGGGTCGGCTGGAGCAGCCGGACAAGGTGTCGCTGATCGAGCCGCTCATGTCGTCGCCCGCGGTATCGGTGCGCATTGCGGTGGCGCAGGCCGTCGGACAGATGAAAGCGCCGGTGGTGGGGAAAGCGCTGCCTGCTGAACGCGATCCGGCGGTGCGCGGTGCGTGGTATGCGGCCGCTGGACGCGCGCAGGGTGCGTCGGTCGAATGGGAGCTGGAGTTGGTGAAGGGGTTGGCGGAGAGCAATGGTGCTGTGCAGGTCGGTGCGCTTCGTGGGCTCGAAGCGATGATCCGACTCAATGCGCGGAGCTTTCGACCGTCTCCGGAGACCGTCGTCGAGATTCGCAAAGCGGTCGCGCATCCGCGTGGCGCGGATGCGGCCCTGGTCGGGCTGCTGGCGTTGACCGGCGCTCGCGACCGTGACTCGACCACGATTGCGATTGGTCTCAAGTCGAACGATGCAGAGGTTCGTCGTATCGCTGTCGCCCTGGGGCGCGTGTGGGTCGACGACAAGAGCCCGATGGTGCGCTGGCAGTCGCTTTCCGTGTCACCGAGCTGTGAACATGCGAAGGCGCGACTCAATGATGCCAACGAACACGTCGCGCTGCTCGCGATCGACCAGTTGGGCACGCAGAAGTGCGACATCGCGCTACTCAAAACGTTGCTCACCGCGACGACGCATTGGCGCAAGCGCGCGCACGCGACGATGGCGCTGACGAAGGTCGATTCGAGCGCGGCACGTACCGCCGCTCGCGCACTCGCGACCCATACGGTTTGGCAGGCACGCGCGTGGGCCGCGCAGGCGGCTCGCGCGGTCAGAGACTCGGCGACACTCGCTCGATTGGCGCGCGACGGCGCACCCAACGTCGCGATCGCGGCGTTGAGTACGCCCGCGGAAGCACTCGACGCGCTCACTCGAGATCACGCGGGGCTCGTGCTCGAAGCGAGTGAGCTCCTCGCGAAGCAGGCGACGTATGACGCGAAATGGACACCGCGACTGACCGCCAGCTTTGCGCGCATCGCTTCCGCGCACGGCATGACGTGGCGCGACCCGCTTGTCGGCATTGTGAAGGCGATGCGCGGCAACGACGCGTGGACGCTCAATTGGTTGAGTGCGCGACTATACGATCGGGATCCGGGCGTGGCACGCGCGGCGGCGGATCAGATCAAAGCGCTAACCGGTGTCGCGACTGAGCCGGTCACGCGCACCTACACTCCCGTCCCCCTGCCCGCGGCAAAAGACCTCGTGATGGACGACTCCAGTACCATCGAAATCTCCATACGTGGCAAGGGGAAGATGTTGATGCGCATCATGGCCACCGATGCGCCGGTTACGGTGACCACCTTCCTCGCGCTCGCGCGCGGCGGCAAATACACGGGCAATACGATCCATCGCATCGTCCCCAACTTCGTGGTCCAGGGCGCAAGCCCGGGTGCCGATGAATACGATCCCGTCACGACGGCGTTCATGCGCGACGAAGTGGGCGGCGAGCATCGTCGCGGCACGTTCGGCATTTCCACACGCGGCCGCGATACCGGTGACGGCCAGCTGTTCATCAATCTCATTTACAACTTGCGCCTCGACGGCGACTACACCGTTTTTGGCGAGATTCTCAAGGGGCTCGACGTGATGGACCGCATTCAGGAAGGCGACGTGATCGATTCGGTGCGACTCGCCCGCGCCGGCAAGATGGAGGCGAGCAAGTGAAGCGGCTGTTGCTTGCACTAGTGGTCACCGTCGCGCCGGTAGCGGCGCAGGCGCAGACTGGCGATTCGCTTGGGCTGCGGGGGGCGCGGCGTCCGACCTTGTCTGAGGACAACGTGCTCGTTTTCGAGCGCGAAGGACAGCTCTATCTGATACCGCGAAAGGGCGCGAGTGCCATGCGCATCACGTCAGGCGCCGCTTGGTATCGCGATGCAGAGTTCTGGATATCGAATACGCTGTATTTCGCCTCGGATTCGATGGGCAACTACGACATCTGGCAGTCCATGGTCGACATGCAGGGTGTGTCCGGCGGAACGTTACAGCGTGTGACTAGCAGCCCCGCGCACGACGTGTCGCCATCGCCACTTAACAATGGCGGCGTCGTCTTTCAACGTGGGCTCGGCAACGACTCGCGCATTTGGGTGCATGAACACGATGGCCGAGAGCATCGAGTCGGCACCGCCGAACAAACGGAGCGTCGTCCTCGCGTGAGCCGCGACCAGACGAAGGTCGCCTACATTGTCCTCAGCGAGAACGGCCGAAAAGCGGTGGTTCGTCCTCTCAGCGGCGGCAGTGAACAGGTGGTGAGCACCGATAACACGATCGAGGACCTGGCCTGGACAACCGACGGCCGCATCGCGCTTTCGACGCGCAATGGCGTAGTGGTCGTGCCGACGGAAGGTGCGTCATACTCCACCCTGGTGTCTCGCCTTCATGGAGATCTCGCGTGGTCGCGTGACGGCTCCACCCTGGCCATCGCTGAGTTCAGCGAAGTGTCGGTCGGGTACAATGGGGACCCGGACCGCGGCGTTGATCGCTCGGTCAGCGAACGAAGCAATGCCACGGCTCAGATGTATCTGATGCAGGCACCTCGCGCGCCGGACGCGGGTCGCACGACCGTGACCGGTGCAGTGGAGAGCGATCGAGCCATCTCAAACCTCGCCGCCTACGACCGCGTCTGGTCACGAAGCGACCGCCTCTACTTCAGTGGCCCCGGCGCCGAGGCACGCCACACGAAGTGGCTGGCCACGCGTGCGCGATATCGTCAGCAGGCGATTGCCGCTCCAAGCGACAGTGCGTTGCAGAATGTGATTCACGCCATGCTGGCCGAACGTCCCCCGCTTCGTGAAGAAGCGACCGGGCGTGCGGCGGTGTCGAGCGCACATCCGGTGGCGACTGAAGCCGGGCTCGAGATTTTCAGAAAGGGCGGCAACGCCGTTGATGCCGCCGTTGCGGTGAGCTTTGCGCTCGGTGTCGTGGAGCCCGATGCAAGCGGCGTTGGTGGCTACGGCGAAATGGTGATTGCGCTCAAGAACGAGGCGCCTACGATGATCGAGTTCATGAGCCGAGTGCCGGAGGAGGGCGGGCTGTCGAACACGAGCGTGTTGCAGAACGGTCGCTATCCGAATGACGGACCGGTGCTGGTGAATGTGCCCGGAACCGTGCATGGCATGTACACGGCGTGGCAGCGTCATGGCAGCAAGAAAGTCGCGTGGGCTGATCTCGTGGCGCCGGCCATTCGCGCTGCCAAGAACGGCTACGCCGTGAGCCAGGGACTTGCGACGACGCTCGCCACCGAACGCGAGCACTTCGCGAAGTACGAAGGAAGCAAGGCGCTCTTCTTCAAGAACGGACAGCCGATGGTAGTGGGCGATACGGTGAAGAACCCGGATCTCGCCTGGGTGCTCGAGCAGATCGCCGCGAAAGGCGCCGACGGCTTTTACAAAGGCGATGTGGCGAAGAAGTACGCAGGTGATTTGCGCGCGAAAGGCAACGCAATGAAGGTGAGCGACATGGAGCGCTACTTCGCGAACGAGCGCGAGCCGGTGTGCGGGAGCTATCGCACGTATCGGGTGTGCTCGAGTGCGCCGCCGGTGAGCGGTGGCGCCGAACTCGTCGCCCGTCTCAACCTGCTCGAACAGTTCAAGACACCCAAGGCCTATCGCGATGACGCGGCCACGATGCACGCGGCGCTCAGTGCGTGGTTCCTCGTGCCATCGAGCCGCAACAAGATCGCCGATCCGGCTCTATGGCCGATCGATGTCGCGTCGATCGTCAGCAAGGACACCGCTGAGGTGCGTTGGCGCTGCTACGACGCCGACAAGGCGCTTACGCCGGCGTCGGTTCGCGGTGATACCCTGCCCTGCCTCTCGGCAAAGAAAGACTCCGCGAAAGCCGCAAGCGGCGCAGGTCGCGACGAAACGCGCGACGCGGAATTTGCCGATGCATCAACGCACTCCATGTGCGGCGATGATCACGCAGCTGAAGTGACATTCTGCCATGCTGCCGGCACGACCGCGTTCGCCGTAGCCGACGCCGACGGCAACGCCGTGGCCGTGACGCAAACGTTGGGCACATGGGGCGGAAACTTCTACATCACACCGGGCCTCGGCTTCCTGAGCAACGACAAGCTCACGAGCTACGGCACCGATCCCACGCAGTACGGTTCGCGTTTGCCGTTCGCGCGACATGGCAGCACACTCGCGCCAACGATCGCGTTCAAGGGAAATCGCCCAGTGTTCGCCGTTGGCGCGGCGGGCAATGCGTGGATCACGAGCGCGGTGTATCAGACGCTGCTCGGTGCGCTCGACTACAATCTTGGCCCGCAAGCCGCGCTCGAGCAGCCGCGCTTCCTCCCCGGCGGTGGCGGTGGCCCGCCGGTGGTGGGGCGTCCGCAGCCGTACAACATTCAGCTCGAGGACGGCTTCGCGCCTTCAGTAGTATCGCGTCTGAAAGCGCTCGGCTACGAGTTGACGTTTGTCTCGGCGCGCGGTGAGTTGCGCGAGGGATACGGGTCGGCGGTTCGCATTGATGCGAAGAGCGTTACGGCGGGTGCGGATCCGCGACGTGCGGGTGCTGCTGGGGCGGTGCGACCGTAGAGGGAGAGCGCGCGTCTGGCATCGTAATTCAGGAGTCAGGGCGTAGCAGTCAGGGCGGAGTGCCCGCAATGAGGCACCCCCCCCTGACTGCTACCGCCTGACTCCTGAATTGCGGTGCCTGAATCACGCTCTCCTGCGTTACTGCGCCGCCTTCGGCGCCGGCTCCTTATTCCATACAAAGCGCCTCAAAAACGCTCCCATCCGATCGAACGTGTCCACCCAGTTCTGGTGGATCATCGACTCGTGCTGGTCATCGGGCACGACCATGAGTTCGTGGTAGATGCCGCGCGCGCGGAGCAACTGCACCAGACCGACCGTTTGCGCGAAGTCCACGTTGCGGTCGTCGTCGCCGTGCACGAGGAAGACCGGTGACTTCCAGCCGTCAATTGCGCCCACAGCGCTCGAGCGGAAGGCGAGGTTAGTCGAGTCGATGACGTTTCCGTACAGATGCACACCGGCCAGGTCGGCGCCGGCGACGAAGATGTCGCTGTTGCGCGCGAGGGATTGCGAGGTGAGCAGCCCGCCGTACGACAATCCCCAGATGCCGATGCGCGACGCGTCGACGTTGCCGTGTTGCTGCAGGAACTTGGCGCCCGCGAGGACGTCCTGATATTCGCTGTTGCCACGCGCCTGCGTGTTCGGTGCGGCGGCGAAACTCTTGCCGTAGCCGATGCCACTCCGGTAGTTGATCGACAACACCACATAGCCCTGATCGGCGAGCCACTGATTCGCCGCGTAGGCCCAGTGATAGAACTGCATGTAGTGGTAGCCGGGCATCATCTGACGGCGCGGGCCGCCATGCACGAAGATCAGCGCGGGGCGCCTTTCACCGGCCTTGAGATCTTTCGGAAGGAAAAGCGTGTTGCTGATATCGAGACCGTCAGCCGCCTTCGTGTGCACGACCTGCGGCACCACATGCGCGACCTGCGGGAATTCCTTCGTGAGCTTGGGGAAGATCACGTTCGGCTTGCCACCCGCAGTTGGCACGAGCGCAATCGATGCTGGCGTGGTCGCATCGAAATAGATCACCGCGACCTGTTTGCCACTCGCCAATGGCTGCGGATACGTCTCGATGCCATCGCCCTGCGAGATGCGCACGGGTGCGCCACCACCGGTGGGCACCATCCAGATGTGCCGACGCTCGATGTCCTGCGCATTGGTGCAGTAGAAGAGCGTCTTGCCACCGTCACGCGACAGTGCGAGCGATGTCGCGTCTTCGATCAATCCATCGGTCGTGGTCAAACGAACGGGCGAGCCACCACTCACGGGAATGGAGTACCAGCGCTCCCATTCGTCCTTCGGCACGTTCACCGGAAAGACGATGTTCTCGCCAGCCCACACCATGTTGTTGAGGCTCGTGTACATGCTGTCGCGCGGCGCGTTGTGCCACACTTCCTTTGACGGAATCTGCTTGGCGACATCGGGCGAACCGTAGACCGCTCCCGAGATGTCAGCGACGAGCAAGGACAACGTGTGACCACCAGGAAACGCCGACGCGAACAGCCCCGGTGAGCGACGCAACGGATTGCCACCGCCACGTCCCGTCGAATCGCCGGGCGCACCGCCACGGCCTCCGCCACCTCCGCCGCCACCAAACCCGCCGCCGCATCCGCCACTCGGATTGCCGATCAACGTTGGCGCTGGCGCCGCAAGATTTGCCGCCGGTCCGGGCGGGTTGCCAATGCCACCGGTGCCGCGCTGCGACTGTAATCCGAACGGCGTACCGGGTCGGCGATAGAACGCGATGCGCTTGCTGTCCGGACTCCACGTTGGTCCACCATCGCAGTCGACACCGGGTGACACGTACGCGAGCGCGCGCGTGGCCATGTCGTACACCAGAATGAATGCGTGATTCTCGCGATCACTTACGAACGCAATGCGCTTCCCATCGGGCGACCACTTGGGCGATCCGTTGCGCCCCCACGAATTGATGAACGGCACACCGCCGGTATCCATCGCCGTCACCGGTCCACCGCGATTCACTTTTGTGCGGAAGATCTGACCGTCCTTCGTGAAAAGCACCCACTTGCCATCGGGCGACAACTCGGGGCCCGCACCAACTGCCACGCGCCACGCCGGTCCACCCGTTGAGCGCACCGCCCAGATCGCGCGCTCACCGCCATCGGGATTGTGTCCGGGATTCGCGACCCATCCGGTGCGATTCGGTGCGCCACCGCGCACGAATACAATCGTCGATCCATCGGCGCTGATCTCGACATCGGTGAGATCGGTGCCGTCGTCTTTCATGAAGTTCGTGAGTCGCACCGCCGAAAAACTCGGCGCGGCCGCGGTGTACACATTCCGCATGCCTTTCTCGTACGCCATCCACGCGATGCGATCGGCCTTCTCGGCGCTGACCAGCATGAGGGGCGACGCCGGCGACATGAAGCCGGCAATACTCTTGATTGGTTGAGCCGCCAGCGAGGACGCGGCAATCGAAACGCCAGCGGCCGCGTGAACGAGGCGACGCCGAGCGATGGGCGCGTAAGCCATGATGGGTGGGGTGGAGGTCCGAACGAAAGTACGCGCTCGACCCGCACCTCGCTGCTACAACGCCGCTACTGCGCGCCGCGACGTGTGATGCGCAGCAGTACGTCCTGATCGGCCCGCTGCTGCTTGGAGACGACCTGCAAGGTGAGACGCAGCGTCACGGTGCCATCAACCGTGGCGATCACCCGTGCCTCCGGCACATTCGCGAATCCGGTGGCCGGCGCCGTTGGTCCGGCCTCTTCGAAATTGACCTGCACCGCCCCATACTCCGTGCTGGCGAACGCATCGATTTGATCGCCAGCGCGAACGGGAATGCGAATGCGCTGTTCGGCGCGCGCGAGGACGTTTATGCGCAACGTCGTCGTCGGGCATGCCAGTGGCAGGGTGACGACGTGGAACGGCAGGTCGGACACCAACGGAACCGCGTCCGCCTGACGCGGCTTTGGCAGATTCTTGGGCGCAGGCGTCGGCGTTTCGCTCTGGCTCATCGCAACGCGCCGCATGAGTGCATCGAGCGTATCGGGCGACGGAGACAGCACGGCCTCGATCACCGAATCGGCGGCACCAACCGGAATGCGTGCTGACAAGTCGGCGCGCACCGGCCATCTGAAACTCACGCGCTGCCGTCCGTCGTCGGTTACGCCTTCGAATGCGTATTGCGCATGCGCACCTGGAACAATCCAACGCACGCCACTCACGTCCTGGGTTTTGAGTCGGCGGATGCCAAGAGCGGGTGCACTGGTGTCGATTGGCAGCACTCGCGCATCTGCCAGCGCGATTGGAACGCGCCCAGTAGCGATCGATCCGCATGCGCGCGACATGGCGCTGTCGGACACACTCGACGACGGCCAGAGGCGAAGGCGCACCGCTGAATCGCCCACCAATTGACCAACCGAATCGATTGGGTCGCGGCGCGCAGAGATCCAATCGACGCTGATGTTGTCGATCCGTGCGGCCATCGCGACTGATGAGGGCAAGTCGAGCATCGGAATCGCCGGCGCGGACTCAGCGACTGGCACCGCGCGAGAATCGCATGCTGCGATCGACAGCAATAGTACGGCGAGTCGACTGCGAAGCATTCGGGCGCGGCGCGGATTGGGAGTTGAACCGAAGAGAACCCCCGAGCACTCAGGAGGCGGGGTACCAGGACGAAGAGGTCAGGACAGCACCATCCCGGCTGTCCTGACCCCTTCATCCTAACGTTCTTCCCCCTGAGATCTCAGGGGTTTCTATACGCTACTGCGAACTCACGGAGGCGTCGGGCTATTCGCCAAGCCCGTTCCGCCGAACGTATAGAACGTCTCGCCCTTCACGCCGAGCTCCTTCGCCGGCACCGGCATTTCGCGCGGCGTGCCCACAAGCAGGCCACCCGTCACGCGACGACGGTTATAGTAGCCGTTGGCGCCGAGTCCGAGCAGTTCGACATCCTGCTCGTACTGCAGCTTGGTCAACAGGCTCGCCTGTCCTTCCGCCGCCGTGGCAGCCGCGAGGCCACCACGCGTGACGCGCGTTTTGTTGATCAGGCTCGCCGCGGTCGCAAGGCTGCCGCCCGTGCGACGCAGTTCGGCTTCGGCCCACAACAGATCGTTCTGCGTGGCGCTGATGACCGGCGCCGGACCATACCCGCCATAGATGCCGGCCGGCGACTGTTCGCCTGATCGATCGTAGCGAATGTGGCCGATGTTCGACTGGTGATACATGCCACGCGCTGGACGGAAGATCTCATATGACGAGTACACGAAATCCGTGCCTGCACCAGCGTTCTTCGGAATGGTTCCGAATCCGTCGATAAAACCCGGATCGTTCGGCCCAAAGCTGCCGTTGCCGAGCCGCTTGTCGGCGCTGTTCGGCTGCTTGTTACCGCCGTCCGGATAGGGATGCTTCTGCGTGACCGGGTCCATGAGCGCGGCAACGCGCGTGCTGACACGACCGCCGTCGAAGGCGTCGAACCAGTACAGGATTTCATGACACCACGAGCTGCAACCGTCGCCAGTAAAGGTGAAGTCGAAGTTGTTCGATCCACCCGACATGCCGGCAGCCGCCAGCGTCGCCACGGTATTCCAATCCACCTGGTCGTTCTCGGCGGCGTTGCGCGGATAGTACGCGAGCGTCATCGCGGCCATCGTCTTCGCGATTGCCGCGATCTGGACGTTCGTGTACGCTGTGCCGTTTGTCCAACCCGCTGGCGTCGAGAAGGAGTTGGCGGCTGCGAGCGTGGCCGCTTCGTTGAGCGCAGCTACCGCGGCATCCCGGACTTCCTTGCGCGTCTTGTAAACGAGATTCGAGAGGTCCGTGTTTTCATCGATCACGTACCCCTTGTCGTAATTGAGCGCGATGCCCGACAGGGCGGCACCACGCATCAACGCGGCAACGGTCTCGGCACGCTTGGTCTGCGCAGCACTCGTGATGACCAGGTTGTTCTTGCGAATGGCGGTGAGCACGTCGGTCGCCGACGAGAGCACGCTGTAGTATCCCTGCCAGTATTGAATCACCGTCGTACGACCGGCCGACGCGAGGTCGTTCTGATAGCTGCGCGTGTTGCGCGTGCCATCGGCGTCGATCGACGAGTAGTAATTCATGTTGTAATTGTTCCACGACGCGGAGAACGTCTGCGCCATGGTGACGAGCGGTCCACCGCCCTCCATGCCGTCATACGTATTGAACCACGTGCGGAGCGTACCGCCAGCCACCGCTTCAATGGCGGCTGGATCGGCGAGGGCGCGCTTGGCGTCCGGGGCGTTCGGGTTCTCCACGTCGAGCGTGTTGCACCCGGCCAGCATCAGGGCCCCGAGACCGAAGGGGAGGATGCGCTTCATGGGATTGGTATTGTTGGCGGCGCTCACAGTCCGAGCTCCAGCATAAACGTGAACGTCTTGAAGATCGGATACGTGAAGTAGTCAACGCGATACGCGAACGGATTCGCGCCACCGCCCGACACGTCAGGATCGTAGCCAGAGTACTTGGTCGACGTGAACAGGTTGCGACCCACGATACCGAGGCGCGCGGTGCGACCATCGGTCATGCCGAAGTGACGCACCAGCTTGCCGGGCAACGTGTAGTTCACCGCGAGTTCCTTGAGGCGAACGTAACTGCCGTTCTCCACGAAGTATTCGTTCGCGTCGAAGTTGTTGTAGAACGTGGTGTAGTACGCGGTGGGCTTCTTCTCTTCCGGCTTCTTCGCGCGCTGGTCGAACGCCGGATCGCGTTCGTCGAAGAAGGGCCACTGACGCGTGTAGTTGTAGATCTGCCCGCCCTTCACCCAGTTCACCACGCCGGTAATGGCGAGGCTCTTGTAGTTGATCTGGGAATTGAAGTTCAGGTTGAAGTCGGGGTTGACGTCGGCGATGGTGAACAGCGAGTTGCCCGTGCCGTCGACGTACTTGATGGGCTTCTCATTGATCGTGCGCCACGCGGACTTCGGGACGTAGTAGCCTTCTTCGTTGAGCTGATAGTCCGCCGCCGTGCCACTGAGCGCCTTGCTCGTGATCATGTCGTTGAGCTGCGCTGCATTGCGCACCCAGCGCGCGCCGTACACCACGCCGAACGGCTGGCCTTCGGCCAAGCGGAAGATCGTGGTGTTGGCCACCGGGCCCACGAGGAACGGCGGCACATTGAGCTTGGTGATCGTCTGACGCGTGCGGTCGCCCGCAACGTTCAAGCGCCACTGGAAATCCTTGTTCGACGCGAGCACCGCACCCACCAGCAGTTCGTGCGTCTTGCCGGCAAGTGTACCGGCGTTGATCCACTGGTTCTGGAATCCGGTCGACGCCGACACCGGAACGTTCAGGATCTGATCGTCGGTGATCTTACTCGAGTAGCTGTACTCGAAGGTCAGGCGCTGCTTCAGCATCGTGAGGTTGAAGCCCGCTTCGATTTCGCGCGAGAACGCGGGGCGCAGGTTCGGATTGCCCAGCGTGATCTTGACCGGGCTGCCACCCTGAATCGCGAACTGTTCGTATTGCGCATCGAACACCGGTCGCAAACCCGCTTCGCCGTACGACGCGCGGATCTTGAACTCGTCCACCTTCGGAATGTGCATGTCTTCCGAGAGGCGATACGCGCCCGACAAACGCTTGAACAACTTGCTGCGCTGATCCTTACCAAAGAGCGACGACTCGTCGCGACGGAGCAAGCCGTCGATGATGAGCTTGTCCTTGATGTCGAACGTGGTGATCGCGAAGTAGTTCTGGTTGCGAATCGGCTGCGTGAACGAGCCGGGGATGATCGGGTTCTCGGGATCGCGCGACGCAGCCGAGAACTCTGTCACCTTGGGCACAGTGAGCGCCGTACCGGTCACCGAGACCTGCGTGTTGAGCTGGTCCTCGTACACCCAGGCGAGCTTCGTGGTGTTGTTGAACCACTTCGTGCTCTTGGTGGCGGTCAGCGTGCCGCCGAGGTTGTAGGCGCGTGTTTCGCCGCTTTCGTTATAGATGTTGCCCTTGCTGATCGTACCGGTCGAGCCGATGAAGCCGAGCGGGCGATACGAGCGATAGTTGCGGCTCGCCTTGTCGAAGTTCGTGTTGCCTTCGGCGGTCAGCCACGACGTGGGGCGATAGCGCGCCTTGAACGTTCCCGTGAAGCGCGTGCGCGAGTTCGAATTCTTGACGTTGTTCCAGGTGTACAACGGATTCGACACGTTGCCCGACGCTGGCGTCTGACGAATGGCGGCCTTGTAGGGCGAGCCATCTGGATTCGTCGCGAGCAGATCGATGTTCGGCTCGAGGAAGCGCAGACCGAAGAACGCATCGCCGGAGCTATCGTCCGACTGGTCGGCCTTCGACTGTCCGTAGAACGCACCGGTCTGGAAGTCGAGACGCGAATTGAGTTCCTGATCGAGGTTGATGCGGAAGTTCTGGCGGTTGAAGCCGCTCAGCAGATTCGCGATACCCTGATCTTTGGTGTTCTGGAACGACGCGTTGAAGTTCGATGACGCGTTGCGCTGTCCAACCGACACGTAGTTGGTCATGAACATGCCGGGGCGGAACACCTGTCCCAGCTGATCGAACACGACTGGATACGAATTGTCCGAGATGCCGTCGTCTTCGCGGATGCGATTGCCGCCGGCGTCACGCAGGAAATCCGTGCCGGCCGCGTTCATCTTCCACGCGTGCGACATGTTGTTCGGGATGCTGCGACGCAGCTCGCTCGAACCGATTTCATTACGCACGGTGACGCTGGTCTGGCCAGCGGCCAACGTCGCACCACGCTTCGTGAAGATCTGCACAACGCCATTGGCGGCGTCCGATCCGTACAGCGAGCTCGCGGCCGCACCCTTGATGACTTCGATGCGCTCGATGTCTTCGGAGTTGATGTCGGCGAGGGAGATACGGGAGATCGTACCGTCGACAATGATGAGCGGGTCCTGTCCACCGGTGAGGCTGGTGGGGCCACGCAAGCGAATGCGCGGCGCCGAGCCGGGCTCACCATTCACGGACGTCACGCTGGCACCGGCGACTCGACCGCTGAGGGCACCAAGCGGCGAGGTAGCGGGCGCTTCCTTGATCTGGGAGTTGTCCACCGCCGCAACGGCGAACGTCGTCTTCTTTTGCGACGTGGCGTCGGATACACCGGTCGTCACGACGGCGTCGAGATTCAGAATGTCCTTCTCGAGCTCGAAGTTCTGCTCGACACGTCCCGCGGTCAAAGTGACGATGTGCTTCTTTGGTCGATAGCCGATCGTGCGCGCGAGAATCGTGATCGGCTTGCCTCCGGCGCGCGCGAGATCCACCGTAAAGGTGTATCGACCTTGCGCATCGGTTACCGAACCAACACCGACTTCCACGATTCCTACCTGGGCACCGCCGAGCGGCTCGCCATTGGAGGTGACGCGGCCCGTCACTTGGGCGTTCTGCTGCGCGGCCAGTCCGCCAAGCGGCACCGCGGCCGCAAAGGCGACGGCGAGCAACCGACGCGAGAGGTGTAGCATTCAGGCTCCTGTCTTTGGGACACTCGTCCCGGGTGTAATGCGGCTTGGACGACTCGTCTTGCCGCGCGTCCCATTCTGTGGGCGGGACGTCACACTCGTCAATATTTGGGACCAACTTCCTGCTCGTCCACGCAGCTCCTTATCCCGCATGGGGTTATCAGATATGCGCCGCTTCCTGACGCGATTTGGCGTACTCGGCAGTGTGCTGTACATCACAATGATGCTGGTGTTTAGCACATCCGCAGCGGGACAAACCGCGACGCTGACGGGACGGATTCTGGACGCCAATACGGGCCAACCGCTTGCGAATGCGACGATTGCGTCGTCGACGGCGGGATCAAATGCGAAGACGGATTCGTTGGGCCGTTTCACGCTGGGCGGACTCAAAGTCGGCATCCACCGCTTCCTGGTCACCCGCGAGGGGTACGCCCGCGGCGCCGTTTCTTTGGCCTTCGCGGCGCGTGAGATCATGGAACGGGACTTCACCCTCGAGCTACTGGGTACCCCGAACGGCGACACCGCGCGAGTGCAGAAGTTGTCCACCGTACCGGTGAACGCCGACCCGGCGCTCGGCCGACGCTACGCCGACTTCGAGCGGCGCCGACAGACAGGGCGCGGCCAGTACATCACACGCGAAGACATCGACAAAGGCAACTACGCGAACCTGCAGGATGCAATGCGGACACTCCGCGGCGTCTCATTCTCGTGCGCTGGCGGACAGTGTCTTGCGCACATGTCGCGTGCACCGCTTGGCTGCTCGCCCGACTATGTCGTTGATGAACGCGTCGACAATGCGTTCGGGCCGACTATCCCTATTCGCGACATTCAGGGGATCGAAGTGTATTCGGGCGCTTCGGATGTTCCGGGCGAGTTTGCTGGAGCCAACGCCGGCTGTGGCGTCGTTGTTATTTGGACGACTTCGGGACGCGCTCCTCGGCGGAAGTAGGATCGTTTGGAACGCTGCTGTAACAGCTTGGGCGCGCCGTTGGCGCGCGAAATCTGCAGGACTTTGGGGAAAACAGCAGGACATTTTTTCTCCTGCAGTTTTCCCGGTAGTCCTGCTTTTTTCGCGCGGCGAAGCCGTGCCCAGGCAGTTCTGTTTTTCTCATTCGGACTTTGAACAAGCGTATGCGCTCGACGAAAGCACTACTGACGTTGTTTGTGCTCGGCAGCGCACCACTGGCCGCGCAGCAAACGCGCGACAGTCTCACCGCGGCGCAGTTTGCCTCACTGTCAGCGCGTCTCAGCGACGGCGGCGGGTACTTCGACACCGACAACCTGATCTCGAACGAAGCGAGCTTGCTGCATCCGATGGGCGAGCTCGACCGACGTAATGTGCGCGGTGGCGTGTATCTCGGCGTTGGGCCGGACCAGAACTTCAACTACATCGCGCGGGTGCAGCCCAAGCTGGCGATCATTTCAGACATTCGCCGCGACAATCTGCTGCATCACCTGCTCTTCAAGGCGCTGTTCGCGGCGGCTTCATCGCGTCAGGAGTTCCTGGCGCTGTGGATTGGGCGGCCAACGCCGCCTGCACCGATGCCGACGTCCATCGATGCCCTGATCACGTGGGCTGAGAAAACGCCCGCGACCGCGGCGTCGCGAGAGCGTGCGTTGCGTGTGGTGCGCGAACAGCTGCTGCTGAACGGCGTTCCGCTCTCGCAACAGGACGTGGCGACAATCACGCGATTTCACACCGCGTTCATCACCGACGGCGTATTGCTCCGCTTTACATCGACCGGACGTGCGCCACAGTGGTATTACCCGACGCTTGGACAGCTGCTCACGGAGAAAGACCGTGAGGGGAAGCAGTCGAGCTACCTCGCATCAGATACCGCCTTTCGCGTCGTACAATCGCTCGAGCGGCGCAATCTGATCGTGCCGGTCGTGGGCGATCTCTCGGGCGCGGTGCTCGGCAAGCTGGCCACGATGCTTCGTGAACGCGGCGATGCGATGAGCGTGATCTACACCAGCAATGTGGAAGACTATCTCATTCGCGACGGGCGTTTCCCGGCGTTTGCGCGCGGGGTGCGGGCACTGCCGCGGCAGCCGAGTGCGGTGATCATCCGCAGCTGGTTTGGTGGCGAGGGATCGCATCCGCAAAACGTTGCTGGCTATCACACGACGCAGCTGGTCGAACCGTTAGCGTCGTTCGCTGCGGATGCTTCGGTGGATAGTGTGCGGCGGTACTGGGAACTGGTGCGGCGGATTCGGTAGGCTCGCGCGTTCGACCGATTGAGAGCTGAGAACTCAGCCTTGAGAGCACAGACATGAGCCCTGAGCTTTGAGAATTTCTCAAGGCTCAGGGCTCAACGCTGTGTTCTCGATGCTGAGTTCTCAGCTCTCCGTCAGTCGCACAAGCGAGGCAGCAACTCTATCCAGTCGTCTTAAGTCCTAGCTGAATCTTCTTCCACGCGCCCTGCTCGAACCGCCACACGCTGAGCACCATGCGCAGGAAATGTCCCATCACAATAGCCAGCCAGATGTGATGCGGCTCGAGCGGACCACGCGCTTGCATGAACGTCAGGAACCCGATCGGCAGCGCGAACTGTGAGATGAGTGAGATGTACAGTGGACTGCGCGTGTCACCGGTGCCTTGCAGCCCGCCGGTGAACGTCAGCGCCACGGTGATGAACAAGCCTGAGATGCTGAGATACGCCAGCAGTTCGCGGCCAATGCGCACGACGTCAGCTTCGCGCATGCCGAATATGGCGAGCAACTGGCCGGGAATGATCAGGAACATCGCGCCGACAACCATCGCGATACCGAGCCCGATCTTGGCCGCTTCGCGAACGGCCATGTGGCTGCGTTCGGGTTGCTTGGCGCCGAGATTCTGACCGGCCACCGCGGCGGCCGCGCCCATGAGACCGACGCTCGTCCACGTGACGAGCGAGAACAGTTCGCTGTATCCCACCGCGTACGCGGCTTGCGCCTCAGCGCTTTGCGCCGTGGACCCAATGAAGCGAAGCAGGAGCACGCCAGCGATGTTCATCGCGATGCCCTGCAAGCCGGTCGGCAATCCGAACCGGAAGAGCGCGCGGATGATTTCCCAATCCGGTTTCCAGGACATGCCGCGGAAGTCGATCACCCACGCGCCGCTGAAGAGTTTGTAGATCGAGTAGATCGCCACGAGCCCACTCGAGATCATCACACCGGCCGCCGCACCGGCAGTGCCCATGCGCGGGAACGGGCCAAGTCCGCGAATGAGCACGACGTTGAAAACAATGTTGCCGATCGTGAGCGCAATCCCCAATCGCAATCCCGTCTTTGCATCGCCAGCCGAGCGCAGCGCGCCGCCGAGCATGAAGAACATCATCATGCCGAAGCCGAAGACGAACATGATGCGGAGATACGGCAACGCTTCGTGTTGCACGGCCGGCGCGGCGTTCACCAGCGTCAGCAGGAACGGCGACGCGACATAGCCGATGGGCGCGAGTACACCCACACTCAATATGAGCGCCAACAGGAACGCCTGGCTCGCCGCGCGATTCATTCCCGCCTCGTCGCCCGCACCAGCGTAACGGGCGACAAGCACGCCCATGCCACTGAAGAGCGACGAAATGAACACCATCACCACCAGAAAGATCTGGAAGCCTACGCCAATTCCGGCGTTGCCGGCGAAGCCCACGTACTGACCAACCAGTGCGTGATCGATCATCCCCTGCAAACCGGCGATGACGTTCTGCAGCACGGTAGGCCAGGCCACCTTCCACACCGCCGGACCGATGGGGCCTTCGACGATGCTGCGATCGATCTTGCGAGTGGACGTGGTGGTGGCCATGGGAGGGAGAGCGGTCAGGCGGCGACTGCCGATTCGCTGCGCCTGACGAGCGTGAGGATGGAGTAGACCGCGACCGGCTCGTTGTGCTGATTGAAGACCTCGACATCCCACTCCACGACGCCCTGCGGAATCGTGCCTTCGGGAGTGTCCTTTTTGGTCTTCTGCTTGACCGTGAGCCGGACGTGAATGGTATCGCCCGGATATACGGGTTTGGTGAAGCGCAGTTTTTCGAGACCGTAGTTCGCGAGCACCGGACCCAGGTCGGGCTGCACAAAGAGACCGGCGGCGGCCGACACAATGAAGTAGCCGTGCGCCACGCGTCCTTCGAAGACGCCATTGCTGCGCGCGTGCTCGTCGTTCATATGCGCGTAGAAGGTGTCGCCCGACAGCTTCGCAAACGATTCGATGTCCTCGAGCGTGATCGTGCGCGGCTGCGTGATGAGCGTATCGCCAACTTCGAGTTGGTCGAAGGTTTTGCGGAACGGATGAATCTCGTCCTTTTTCTCGTCGGCGCCGCGCGTCCACTCGCGTGTGATCGCCGTGAGCATGTTCGGGCTGCCCTGCAACGCCACGCGCTGCAGGTAATGCGACACACCACGCGCACCACCCATTTCTTCGCCGCCGCCGGCGCGACCGGGGCCACCATGCACGAGGTTGGGGAGCGGCGAGCCGTGACCGGTGCTCTCCTTGGCGCTCGAACGATCGAGCACGAGCATGCGGCCGTGATAGGGCGCTGTGCCAAGAATCACTTCGCGCGCGACGTTCGGATCGGCCGTGACCAAGGAACCCACCAGCGAGCCGCGTCCAAGACGCGCCAACTGCACCGCTTCGCCCAGATCGCGATATGGCATGATGGTGTTCACCGGACCGAACGCTTCAATGTCGTGCGGCTCCAACTTGCGCAGCGGGTCATTGCAGTAGAGGAGCTCGGGCGAGTAGAACGCGCCCTTGTCGCGATCGGCGCCGATCACCGCGAAATCGGTCACACCGTACACATGTTCGGTGGCTGCGCGAATGCGATCCGCGCTTTCACCAACCGCTTTGACCTGAGCGCGACTGGCGAGAGGGCCCATGCGCACCCCTTCTGCCGTTGGAGCACCAATGGTGGTGGAGCCGAGTCGCTTGGAGAGCGCCTGAATGACCGCCTGCTCGAGGCCGGCCGGAACGATCGTGCGACGAATGGCGGTGCACTTCTGCCCCGCCTTGGTCGTCATCTCGCGCGTGACTTCCTTGATGAAAAGATCGAACTCTTCGGTACCCGGGACAGCGTCGGGACCCAACATGCAGCAGTTGAGCGAGTCCGCTTCCATGTTGAAGCGTACCGAGTGACCGATCACCGACGGCATCTGCTTGAGCTTCTGTCCCGTCGCTGCTGATCCAGTAAACGCGACCACATCGAGTTCCTCGACATGATCGAGCAACGTGCGCGCTTCTCCGCAAATGAGCTGGATGGCGCCTTCAGGCAATTCGTTCGTATCCAGAATGGCCTTGAACACCGCGTGCGAGAGATGACTGCCGGTCGTAGCCGGCTTCACTACGCAGGGCACTCCAGCCAATAGCGCCGGCGCCATCTTTTCCAACATGCCCCAGACGGGGAAGTTGAAGGCGTTGATGTGCACCGCGGCGCCCTCAAGCGGCACCATGATGTGGCGACCCACGAACGTGCCGTTCTTGGAGAGCGGTTCGCTGGGGCCATCGATGTGAAATCGCTCGTTCGTGAACTCGCGACGTCCGCGGCTCGCGTAGGCGAAGAAGGTGCCGATGCCACCTTCGATATCGACCCACGAATCGGTGCGTGTCGCACCGGTGAGATACGACAGCGGATAAAACTCTTCCTTTCGCTCCATGAGCTTTATCGCGATGCGCTTGAGCATCAGCGCGCGCTCATGGAAGGTGTACGAGCGCAGCTTGGGGCCACCCACGGTGCGCGCGTAGTTGAGCATCGCCTTGAAATCGAGACCCGCGGCTGACGTCTCGCCGATCGTCTCGCCGGTGACGGCATCGACGAGCTCGATCATGGCGCCGCTGCCGGCGACCCACTGTCCCATCGCGTAGTTCTGCAGCCGGTACATCACGACTCCTTCGGGTTCGTTGTGTCTTGCGACGTTTCAGAATCTGTCTTGCGCTGCTGCCACGTCTCGAGCATCGCCATCTGCATTGGTCGATCGGCAGGCACTTCACGAAGCGGTTCCACAGGGCGCCAACGGTCGCGCATCGCCTGAGGCAGCTGCTGATAGAGCGCGGTCCCCTCACTCTTCCAGGCGAGCATGTCGTCGCTCACCTCTTTCACAATTTTGGCGGGATTACCCACGACCACACTGCGTGGCGGCACCTGCATGCCCGCGGGCACAAAGCAGAGTGCGCCCACAATGCTGCCGGCGCCAACGACGGCGTTGTCCATGATCACGGCGTTCATGCCGATCAAGGCATTCGCGCCGATACGCGCGCCATGCACGATCGCACCATGACCGATATGCGCGGCCTGCTCGAGGGTGACCACCACGCCGGGGAACATGTGCACGGTGCAATTCTCCTGCACGTTGCAGCCGTCCTCGATGACAATGCCGCCCCAATCGCCACGAATGGCCGCACCGGGACCAATGTACACATCCCGGCCGATGATCACATTGCCGGTGACCGCCGCCTGCGGGTGCACGAAAGCGCTTTCATGCACCACCGGAATGAATCCATCGAACGCGTAGATCATGACCGTTGGACGTCAGACGCGTTCGAGAATCATCGCAAAGCCCTGTCCCACGCCGATACACATGGTGCAGAGCGCGTAGCGCTTGCCGGTCTGCTTGAGCTGGTATGCCGCGGTCAGCGCGAGACGCGCGCCGCTCATCCCCAACGGATGGCCGAGCGCAATCGCACCGCCGTTCGGATTCACGCGCTCGTCATCGTCGGCCACGCCCAACTCTCGCAGCGAGGCGAGCCCTTGCGCAGCAAACGCCTCGTTGAGCTCGATGACATCGATCTGATTCAACGTGAGCCCGGCGCGCTCGAGCACAAGACGGGTGGACGGCACCGGCCCCATTCCCATGATGCGCGGCTCAACACCGGCGGCCGCACTCGCCACGACGCGCGCGAGCGGCTCAAAGCGATTCATGTCTACCGCTGCGCCACTGGCCAGCAGCAGTGCCGCCGCACCGTCGTTGAGCCCACTCGAGTTACCCGCCGTCACACTGCCCTGCCCATCAAAGCGAAAGGCGGGCTTGAGCTTCGCGAGGGTTTCCATCGAAGTGCCCGGACGCAGGAACTCATCCTGCGCCACGACCAGTGGATCGCCCTTCTTTTGCGGAATCGTGACCGGCGCAATCTCTACCGCGAAGCGTCCAGCCGCGCGTGCGGCGCTCGCCTTTTGCTGCGAACGCACGGCAAACGCATCCTGATCAGCGCGCGTCACGCCGTACTGCGCGGCGACATTCTCCGCGGTTTCGCCCATGCTGTCGGTACCGTGCATGGCCTTCATGCGCGGGTTCACAAAGCGCCAGCCGAGGCTCGTGTCGAACAACTGCACGTCGCGAGCGAATGGTGTGCTGCCCTTGGACAGAGCGAACGGCGCGCGCGTCATGCTTTCCACGCCTCCCGCGATGTACACGCTGCCCTCCCCCGACTTGATCGCACGCGAAGCATGCGCCACCGCGGTGAGCCCCGAGGCGCACAATCGATTCACCGTTTCACCGGGTACCGTGACCGGCAGGCCGGCCAGCAGCGCCGCCATGCGCGCCACATTGCGATTGTCTTCGCCCGCCTGATTGGCGCAGCCGAGAATCACATCGGCGATGTCCTTCACGTCGAATGTGGGAGCCCGCTCAGCGACCTTTGCCAGCAGCGCCGTGATGGCGTGTGCCGCAAGGTCATCGGCGCGCACGGGAGACAGCGCACCACCCAGATTGCCGATCGGCGTGCGAACGCCGTCTACGAGAAACGCCTGCTGCAGATCGCTCATGAAAGACTCAGAAGTCCAACGGGTTGATCAACACGCCTCGCCATCGCGTGATCAGGCAAAGTGCTGCCCAATCACATGCGGTCGCGCCGTGCGATACACAGTGCCACGGAAGTATCCCACCGTGACGTCATCCTGATTCGTCACCGTCACCTCGCAGAAGGCGAGACGATTGGTGCTGCTTTGTTCGACCGCCACCGCGCGCAGCTGGTCTCCCGGCGAGCACGCCACCGGAAAGCTGATCGTGCAGTCAATCGCGACACTCAAGAAGCCGCCGCTGTTCGTGGCAAAGGCAAACGCGCTGTCGGCAAAGCTGAAGAGCGCACCGCCATGCAGAGTGCCGAAGCCGTTCACCATCTCGTCGCGCACCGTCATGGTGAGCACCGATCGCCCCGCCGCCGCTTCCACCACGTCGATCCCCAGCCACTGCGAAAAACGATCGCGCTTCATGAGATGCGAAACGATCTCCGGCGCGCTGGGCGTAGCGTCAGACATACCGTTCGCTGCTGCGCAACGAGGTCCCCGCCTGCGCGACCTGACGCAGCCGCACCGACGCGCGGTAGCGCATGTCGTGTGTAGCAGCGAACAGTGCGTCCAGTCGTTCCAACACGACACGCGCACCGATCTCGTCGCCCCACGCCAGCAGGCCGCGCGGGTAGTTCACGCCGGTGGTCATCGCGAGTTCCACATCATCGGGTGACGCGAGGCGAAGGTGCACCGCGTCAACGGCTTCGTTCACCAGCATCGCCAGAACGCGATTTACGATCTGCTGACCGAGCGCGCTGTCCTCAGTGGGCGCCGGGGCGGCTGCGCCATCGGCGTAATCATAGAAGCCGCGCTGCGCCTTTCGGCCCAACCAACCCGCCTCCACGAGACGCT
This sequence comes from uncultured Gemmatimonadaceae bacterium, assembly GCA_966112585.1. Lineage (GTDB taxonomy): Bacteria > Gemmatimonadota > Gemmatimonadetes > Gemmatimonadales > Gemmatimonadaceae > Gemmatimonas. The sequence continues at coordinate 4,274 of CBHWDN010000004.1, read as the reverse complement.
GCTGCGCGATACTGGGCCGGTAGCGCGGATCCTGATACATACCGTCGAAGACTGAACGCGTGACCGCAAAGTTCACATCGTGGCCAATGAAGTCCATCAACTCGAATGGCCCCATGCGAAAGCCACCGATGGTGCGCATTGCCCAATCGATGGTGGGGATATCGGCGATCCCTTCTTCCTGAATACGCAGCGCTTCGCCGTAGAACGGTCGTGCGACACGATTGACCAGAAAACCCGGCGTGTCCGCTGCAAGCACCGTGACCTTCTTCCATGACTGCACGAGTGCGCGCGCGGTGTCGATCACGGCCTGTGTGGTGCCGATCGATGGGATGATCTCCACGAGCGGCATGATCGGCGCGGGATTGAAGAAGTGCACCCCCACCATGCGATCGCCGTGCATGCAGGCGCCGGCCAGTGCAGCAATGCTGAGCGAACTGGTGTTGCTCGCGAGAATTGCTTCTCGCTCAACGACCTGCTCGAGCGCTTTGAACAGCGTCTGTTTGGCCGGGAGCTGCTCGATAATCGCTTCGATCACGATGCCGCAGGGTGCAAATGCCGCGAGTGCGGCGGCGTGCACGCCTTCGACGTATTGCACGCGAGCCAGCACCGCATCGGCGCTGTCGCGCGTCAGTCGGCCTTTCTCGATTTCGCGCGCCAGCGCCTTCGCGTGACCACTCTTCGCGCGCGCTACCGCTGCAGGTTGCGCATCGGCCAGCACAACGGGATGTCCGCTCATCGCGGCGACCTGTGCGATACCGGCGCCCATCGCGCCGGCACCGATGACGCCAATGGCTGTGGACGGCGTGATCGTCATGTCCGCTGGCTCAGGCGCCACGATAGACCGGCGCGCGCTTCTCCAGAAACGCGCGTACGCCCTCTTCGTAATCGGCGGTGCGACCGGCTTCCTGCATCGCTTGCGCTTCCACTTCGAGCTGCGCGTCGAGACCGTTGGCGGCGCTCGCATTCATCGCGCGCTTGGTGAGACCAAACCCGCGCGTCGCCTGCGTCGCGAGCTGCTTCGCCACGCCATGCACGCGCTCGAGGAGTTCGGCCTTCGGCATCACTTCCCAGATCAGTCCCCACTCGAGCGCCTTTGACGCCGGCATCTTCTCGGCGAGGAAGAACATTCCCGTCGCGCGCTGCGTGCCCACGAGGCGCGGTACGAAGAAGGTGCCGCTGGTATCAGGAATGAGTCCAAGCTTCGCGAAACTTTCAACGAAGCTCGCGTCGTCCGCGGCGAAGGTGAGGTCGCAGGCAAATGCGAGATTCGCACCCGCGCCGGCGGCGATGCCATTCACCGCGCACAACACCGGCTTTTCGAGATGGCGAATCGCGCGAATGATGGGGTTATAGCTCGCGCGCACGATCTCGCTGATATCGGGCATCGGTCCGCCATCCTTCGGCAGCGCCTCGGCGAGATCCTGTCCAGCACAAAAGCCGCGTCCAGCGCCGGTGAGCACGACGGCGCGCACCGAGGCGTCAGTGGCCGCTTCGGCAAGCGCCGCTTGCAGCGCCTGCGCCATTTCGCGGTTGAAGCTGTTCAGGACATCGGGGCGATTCAGCGTGAGCGTGAGCACGCCGTCACGATGCTCGACCAACAGGGAGGGAGAGGTGGAGGACATCCCGTGGAAACTAGCGGGTGCCAAGTGGCGGCGCAGACTGGCGGCGCTGCGTAGAAGTGCTGTCTCGCGCGATGGCGATTCGCAGCGTAACGTGCACTGGTCGTCCCACCTCAGCCGGGCCCGTTTGCATGACGCCAGACCTTTCAAGTTGGTTGGCCGCGATCGGATGGACCGCGTTCACCTGGTCGCTCGGTGGACTCCTGCTGGTCAACGGCGTCGCGATTGCGGTGTGGATCTGGAAAAAAGATCGCAATCTTGTGCAACGGTGGGTCGCTCCCTGGCTTGCCGCGAACCTGATTCTGATCTTTGTCGGCGTCGCCGTACCGGCTACCACGTCGGCGGTGCGCCTCGTGATCATGGCCGTCGATGGCAATACACCGACGACCATGATGAACGCCGCCAGTCGCATCGTGGGGCGCCCTGCAAAAGCGGGAGTCAGGTCGGCAGATTAACCGGCTATGCCAGCTAAGACTGCCTCTGGGCCGGTCGCCCGACTGTTTGGAAAGTCAGGCGCGCCACGACCTGGTTTCGACTGGCGCCGCATCGCGTATCACACGCTCGCGTCGCGCGCCCTCGACGATCTCGAAGAAACGACGAATCGCAACCGCACTGCGGTGCCGCGCGATCATCTCGTTCTATATCAGTTTTCGGCCCGCGGCCATGACATGGCGCAGGTCATCCTTGGCTCGTTGCTGACCGGCAAGCGTGATGGCGCTGGCGCGTACTATCGCTCGCGACCGTTGCTCTTGTCACTTGGGCTGAGCATCGACGACGCGCACGGCAGTCCGCTTGGTCGCGCTGGTGGATTCAGTGATGGGCGCGACATCGGCGTGGTGTGCAATCTGCCGGGCAACGACAGCTGCACGGTGCTGCCAATGGCGGGTGACGTTGGTTCGCAGTACACGCCGGCGGCCGGATGGGCGCAGAGCATCGTGTACCATCGTGACACATTGCGCGACGAAAACTGGGATCGGTGCATCAGCGTGTCGCTTGGTGGCGACGCGAGTGTGGCGACGAACGGTTTCTGGGCCGCGCTTACGATGGCGACGACGCTGCGCTTGCCGATGCTCTTCTACATCGAAGACAACGATCTCGGCATCAGCGTTCGCGGCGACATGCAAACGCCAGGCGGCGACATTGCCGAGAATCTCGCGAGCTTCAAGAATCTTTTCATTCGAAACGGCAGTGGCACCGATCCCGACGACGCATCGGGATTGCTCGCCGAAGCCGTTGAGCATGTGCGCGGTGGGAATGGTCCGGCGCTGGTGCGTCTGACTGTGCCGCGCTTGTCGAGCCACTCGGGGCCGGACAACCAGAAGGGATACCGCACCGAAGCGGAAATCGCGGCCGATAGCGAGCGTGATCCGCTCCCCAAGTTGCGCGAGTACCTCGTGCCGGCGTTGATGAGCGAGTCGGAGTGGAGTTCGCTCGAGGCGGAAGTCACGCGTGATGTACAGGCGGCTGTTGATCGCGCACGGGCGCGTGCGATGCCCGACGCGTCAACCGTGGCGAAGCATGTGTACGCTGACGCCGCGGAAGGCTTCGATGCGATGGGTGGTCTGACGCGTGCCGATGTCGAATCGCTTGGTGGCACCGACGTCCCGTCGACGGGAGGCGAGTTGCTGCGCTTCGCGGAAGCGGTGCGTCGCACACTGCGTCACGAACTTTCGGTGAACCCCAAGGTGGTGGTGTTTGGCGAAGACGTGGGTCGCAAAGGCGGCGTGCATCTCGTAACCGAAGGATTGCAGAAGCAGTTCGGCAAGGAGCGTGTGTTCGACACGAGCTTGTCGGAGGAAGGGATCATTGGTCGCGCGGTGTCGATGGCGATCAGCGGCTTGATGCCGGTCGCCGAAATTCAGTTCCGCAAATACGCCGATCCCGCCACCGAGCAGCTCAACAACTGCGGCACGATGCGTTGGCGCACAGCCAACCGCTTCGCAGCGCCAATCGTGGTGCGCATGCCCGGTGGTTTCGGCAAGGACGTTGGCGATCCGTGGCATTCGCTGTCGGACGAAGTGCGCTTTGCGCACGCCTACGGCTGGCAGGTGGTGATGCCGTCGAACGCGGCCGATGCTGTTGGACTGCTCCGCGCCGCGATGCGCAGCTCGAATCCGACGGTGTTCTTCGAGCATCGTTCGCTGCTCATGACCGGCGACGGCAGCGCGCGATACCCGGGCGATGACTATGTGCTGCCGCTCGGCAAGGCGCGTGTGGTGGCCGAGGGCACTGATCTGACGCTGGTCACGTGGGGCGCGATGGTGCATCGCTGCGTCGAGGCGATCGAAGGGCTCGACGGAAAGATCGAGTTGCTTGATCTGCGCACGATTGCGCCTTGGGATCGCGATGCGGTGCTAGAATCGGTCGAAAAGACCGGTCGTTGCTTGATTGTCCACGAGGACAACATGACAGCGGGCTTTGGCGCCGAGATCGCGGCGGCGGTGGCGCAGGATGGATTCTGGTACCTGGACGCGCCGGTGGAGCGGTTGGCGCCGGCGGATATCCCGGTGCCCTATCATCCGACGCTGTTGGATGCAGTGGTGCCCACCGTGGAGGCGATTCGGGTGGCGGTGGAGAGGGTGATGCGGGCTTAGGGGCTCTGAGGGGATGGAAGCGGGGGGGGGGGGGGGGGGGGGGCGCGGGGGGGGGTGGTGG
>CBHWDN010000003.1:0-243386 GCA_966112585.1 uncultured Gemmatimonadaceae bacterium | reverse complement strand
CGTCCCCACCCCGCTGTAAACCCGCTCTCCACCAATCACGGGCCCGTTCACGCAGACCCCGTAGTTGTTGTCGATCGTCGCGATGACCTGCCTGATGCAGCCGGGGAACGGTGCACTCCGCCCGTTGCGTCCGAAAGGATCGGTGTACCACACGGTGGGTCCGCCGGCGTTGCTGATCACGTTGTCATTCACGTCGACCTGTCGGCGCGAGCCGTTGAAGGGTGAACGCGAGTCGTCGAAGTCCACGCTGAGCAACGTGCCGCTCACGGTGCTCGTGAGCCCATCGCATTCGCGACTCCGTGCGCGTCGGTCGCCAGCGGTGGCCGCGCAGAGACTCACCGGGCGGCCGACACGTCCAGTGGCGGCGGGATCGAAGTAGCGGCTGGGACGAAACGCCTGGAAGTACGGATTGAAGAACGCGATGCGCTTGCCGTCGGCGGTGACGATTTCGTTCGAGGTTTCCCAACTTTCGTGCAGGCTGCCGAAGTCGGAGCTTTGACCGGCATCCACCAGAATGCGATTGATGATGCACGCGGCGTCGGGGATGCGACGATGTCCGCCACCCGATGGCGCATTCGCGGGATTGCCGACGCCCGCCTGTACCGTGCCACCGCAGGAACTTACGAACTCGCCAGGCCGCCCGATCGCACTCATCAGAATCACATGCATCTCGGTGCGGTCGTTACAGCGAATGTGGTAGTGCAGCTCGTGCAGATTGTTGGTGAACGCGTCCGCCGAGTGTGTGCCCTGATGCAGCTTGGTGAGTACGTCGCAACTGACTTCGAGCACACCGCCGCTGCCGTTGGGGCGAATGCGAATGCCGTTCTCCCACTCGATCTTGTGCCCCACATGATCTTCGTGGCGCTGCATGTTGAGCCCCGCTGCGTCGAGCTGCTCGTTCGCATAGCCGAACGGCAGATCGCCAATCTCGCGATACAACGCGGAGCCATGCGGATCGCGGCCGTGCTCATGTCCAAAGCTGCATCCAGTCGCCGGATCAACCGGTGGATGCCACGTAGGATACTTCTTTCCATCGGGGCCAAGCGTGACGTAGCTATCGTGCAGAGCCTTTGAACACTCACCCGTCTTGGCCGGCGTCCAAATTCCAAACGCCCGCGCTGATGGTGCCGCGGCGAGCGCGTCAGGGCTCGGCTGCGACGGCATGTTGCTCTCGGCGGTGCAAGCCAGAAGAAGCGCCGGGGCGACGAATGACAATAGAATGCGATCAATGCGCATGAGCCGAGTCCTCGTACAGTTGGTCAGAGATGCGTGAGCGGCACGGGCGACTTTCAGCGGAACCATGAGATCGCCATCCCTGTGCGCACGAGCACCAGGCGCGCATTGGTATCGATCGCGTTGTCGGTGCGGTCGCTCTGCAAGCGTCCGCCAACTGATGCGAGGGCAGTGACCGACGGATTGAGCATGGTCGAACCCACGCGCCAGTCGTAGCCAAGGCCGGCCGAGAGCGCCGGTGACCTCGTGCGAAATCCGGCTTCGCCGTCGCGTACGCGATAGCTCGCGATGCCGGCGCCGAAGTTCACATAGGGACGTCGTTGTCCGAACGCGTACTGCCGCAGCTGCAGCGTGAGACTGCTCGCCGTGCGATTCGCGTCGCCGAAAACATCGAACCACCCCATCGACTCCACACCAAGTAGAACCGATGGCGAAAGTCGAATGCCTACGGCGCCGTGCAACGCCCACGCGTACGTCGGATCTTGCGTGCACACTTCGCACAGCAGATCGGCGGCGCCACGGCTCGCACCCACCGACACCCACGCGCCGTGCTTTGTGGCTAGGTGCGATAGCGCTGCGCGCAGCGACGGCTCACTTGCGGTAGACGATTGCGCGTACCCGCTACGAGCAGTGAGTAGCAGCGCGAAGATGCTCGTCGTGAGAAAGCGAGCGCAGGATGTGGAGAGCGGCATGTGAGGTGGGTGAAGGGACCCTCACATGCTCGGTCAGCTCTGACTGTGGAGACAACGATGCAGCGCGCGTGCAATCGCACGGTGTGGGAGGTTGATCGCGCGGCGTGACAGGCAACCGGGCGCGACAGGTCCGAGGCACTTACTCGCGCCAGCACTCCAGAAGCGCTAGCATCATCGCACCCGGCGGTCCAACGTCCGCCGGCAGGTTCACCCGTGGCACGGAGCGCACGATGAGCACAGTTCGCACCCTCCTCGATCGAAAGGGCCATGCGATTGTTTCTGTCGGCCCACGCGCGACCGTACTGGAAGCCGCGCACATCATGGCTGACAATGGTCTTGGCGCCGTGCTCGTGGTGGACGGATCGGAGATGCTGGGCATCTTCACCGAGCGCGATGTGCTCCGGCGCGTCGTGGCGGTTGGTGTCGATGCGGCGAGCACCGAAGTGGCGGCGGTCATGACCACCGCGCTCGTCACCTGCGTTCCCGACACCACGCTCGACGAATGCGGCGCGATCATGACGTCACGCCGCATCCGGCATCTGCCGGTGGTCGACGCGAACGGACTGCATGGGTTGATCAGCAGCGGTGACGTGCTCGCGCACCGCGCCGCCGAGCAGGAAGCGACCATCAAGTATCTGAACGACTACATGTTCTATACGCGCTCATGAGGCGCGCGCGAACTACCCGTCGTGCGTGAGCGCACGTCGCAGCCACGCCTTGGCGACGGTCCATTCGCGCTTGACCGTCATAGGCGAGAGCTGCAACACATCCGCCGTCTCATCAATGGTGAGGCTGGCGAAGAAGCGGAGCTCCACAACGCGCGCCTGACGCGGATCGAGCTCCGATAACTTCTCGAGCGCGTGGTCGAGTTCCACGAGATCCACATCGCGCGTTCCGGTCCACGAGATTGCATTGTCGAGTGTCACGCGTGTCGCGAGCCCGCCGCGCTTCGCTGCATTCCGCGCTTCGGCGTGATTGACGAGAATGCGCCGCATCATTCCGGCGGCGAGACCGAGGAACTGCGATCGGCTCCCCCACGGCACGCTGTGCTGCGCGCTCAGCCGGATGTACGCCTCGTTCACGAGCGCGGTGGGCTGCAGCGTGTGATCGGGCCGCTCGCGCCGCAGCGCCCGTTCGGCGATCGCATGCAACTCGGCGTAGACCGCCGGGACCAGCGCATCCAATGACGCCTTGTCCAGCGTCGCCTTATTCGGCGCCGATTGATCGGACGCCGACTGGTCAGGCGATTCGTCGTCGAGGGTCATGGCGCGGTGGGGGACGATCGGGCGAGCAACCCCGATGGTCCGATCCGGTCTCGTTTCCTGCGCTCCCTACGGAGCAGCCAACAGGTCATGAACCGGACACGAGCGACGGGAGCAGTGATGCACAGCGAGTCGGAGCGAGATGAAGGAAAATACAGCCGTGCATTCGAGCGGCTAGCACGGCGGGCATTCCGATTGGCGGCATTCGCCGCGTCGATTGGCGCGCTCGGTGCATGCGTCACCAAGGATGGCGTGACTGAAGCCCAGGAGGCCCGCATGGTGGTTGTGGCGTCCCCCAGCGAGCAACGAGTGGCGCAAGGCGCGGTGACGCTGTTCACGGTGGTCGCGGATCGCATCGGTTTCACCGGCGATATCCGTCTGTCGGTCGACACGTTCACTGTACCGACCGGTGTCACCGTGGAATTCGATCCCGCTGTACTCACTTCCGGCGTCATCCAGTCCACAGCCCGCGTATCGGTGAGCGCCAACGCTCCGGTGCAGTACGTGGCTGATCCTCCGGTGTCGAATATCCGTGTTCGGGCGACGGGTCCGGGTTTGCTGCGTGACAGTACACTGCTGAAGTTGCGGCTCGTGCCGAGCAACCTGGCCGGCATCACAACGAACGTCACGCCAGGCGATGTGACGATGCTGGTGGGAGAGATCGGCGAAGCGCTCGTCACGATCGCTCGGCAAGGGAACTACTCCGGCGCGGTGTCGATGGCGATCGCTCCAGCGGCCGGATCGTCGGGGTCGATCCTCGCGCCGACGATCACGCCAGTGGCCGGTGTGGCAGACACGTGGCGCGTTCGATTCTTTGCCAACGACCAGAGCAAGGTGCTGCAGTACTTCCAGCTGGCCGCGCTCACGCCGGAGCTTCGGTTCGTGATCCAGGCGACGCCGGCCGGACTCGCGCCCGTTTCGACGCAGATGCGCGTCTTCTTCACGGTCAATCGGTTCACACCACAGAACACCGCCACTGCGAAGATCGCGGCGGGATCACAGGCCACGGTGGACATCGGCCTCAACAAGTCGCCGCGATTCACGCAGCCGATCACGATGTCACTGGAGAATCTCCCGGCGGGGATCACGGGGAGCTTCTCACCCAATCCCGCGGTCGACGATGTGGCGAGTCTCACGCTGCGCGTGGCGACGAACGTCGCGCCGGGCAAGTACACGGTGGGCGTGCTCGGTGTACCGGTGGCCGAGGCGTTTGCGAGCGAACAGCGGACCACTGTCGAAGTGGAGGTGACACCGTTTGTGGCGTATCGGTTCACGCTGCCAAGTGTGAGTGTCGCGGCGGGATCGGATACGACGGCGCCGGTCTCGATCACGCGCAACAATGGATTTGCGGGACCGGTGCAAGTGACATTGCAGCCTTTCGGCGCACTTCCGGCGGGGATGACGGTGTCGCTGGTGCAAAATCCGATCACCGCTTCGTCGACGTCGCTTCGCGTGACGACGACGAGTGCCACGCCCCCCGGTCAGTATCTGTTCGCGGTGACTGGTAAGTCGGCTGGAGTCGATGATGTCGAGAGCAGTCTCACGGTGACCGTCGTGGCGCCGCCGATCACGAGCAGTGTCGCACGCATCGAGATCGAACCGCGCAACGCCGAGATCACCGCACCGGTCACGCAGCAGTATCGCGTGATGTTCTACGATGCCGCGGGAAATCGCACGACGGTGGAGTCGGGTGGACGACTGGTGTTCTCCTCGTCGCAGCCCAATGTGGCGACGGTCGACACGACTACAGGACTTGCAACGCCGGCCAATCCCGGTGTCACGACGATCACGGCGCGTTACCTGCGCAACAATGTGTTGATCCGTACGGACGCGACGCCGCTCACGGTGTATGCGATGAACTCGCCCGGGCACTATGGATCGGCGACGTTGTCGACGAACAACAACAATCAGCGGACGCTGCGTCCCGGCGAGTCGCTGCTCTTTCAGCTGATCGTGCGCAACGCGAGCGGCACGCCGGTCACGTCGGGTGTGACGCCGGCACCGACTATCACGTCGTCGTCCGGCTCGGTGAGTATCGTGCCATGCGCGCCAGGTGTGCCGCAATGTCCCGTGACTCCTGGGTACTACTACATCATGACCGCAGCGGCGAATGCGACGGTAGGGAGCACCGTGCGCATCCGCTATGACGTGATGGGGGCCGGTGGCGAGATCACGATGACGATCGTGCCGTAGACTAGCTGTTGCGGACTACAGCGGGTGTCGAGTCGAGTTGGAGCGACTCGGCACCCGTTTCGTTTTGCCGGTGTCTGTTGCGCGCGGGCTGTCGGTTGAGTCTGCTGCCGGACGTTTTTCGGCATAGTGAGTAGATTTTCCAGTAGTTATGTCACACGAATGGCAACTCGAAAAGAATCGCCGAGCGAAGGCGCGCCGCTTTGGGCGGAATATCAAGGCGATGTCCGATGCCGCTGACGCAGAGCGCGCGATCAGAATGGCGACGTCGTGTTGGCTTGAAGCGCAAGTAGACTGCTGACTTACACTCTTCCGAATGAATCGTATGCCACGGACCCGTACGTTTGCATCTGTTGTTGTCGCCGTCGCACTCGTCGCGATCACATCGGAAACGCACGCGCAACCGGTGCGTGCACCTTATATGCAGTTCTCGCTTGGCGCCGGAAGCAGCACCGGCGGCGAATATGAGGAGAGAGAGGACTACACCGCGGAGCTGATGCTGGCGCGCGCTTTTCGCGGCGGACCCTCGCGTGGATTGCTCGTGGGTCTCGTTGCCGGAAAAACGTTTGTGAATGGCAGCGATCTCACCTGCCGGGTGAGCGCGGGCAACACCGAGTGTGCGCCGTTGATGCCGCGATTCGGCTATGCGTCGGCCGTGCTTGGCGTCGAGCAGATGGGGATGCTGGGGACAGCGTCGGTCGCCGCCGGACCGGGTGTGGCGCTCGGGGCGGTCCGCAGTCTTCATCCTGGATTGTTGTTCCGGGCCGACTATGCGACGCCAGCGATCAGGCGTCTGTCGCTCGCGGTATCGGGATGTGGACTCGCGATTAGCGGCGTCGGCGAGTCGACGATCGTGCTGCGGAGCATCAATGTCGGTGTGCGCGTTCGCTGACAGGTAGCCGCCGTCAGCGATGGCAGGTCCCTTAGATTTTGTGCATGCGAAGTCTCCGCCACTCGAGCAACCGCAGGACCCGATGACCGAACCACGACGCGTCGATCCCATGCACGGCGTCACCCTTCAGGCGATCATCGAGCATCTGGTCGAGCGATACGGATGGGATGGGCTCGGGAAACGCATCGACATCCGATGCTTCACGCAGGATCCGAGTGTCTCCTCGTCGCTCAAGTTCCTGCGCAAGACGCCATGGGCGCGGGCCAAAGTCGAATCATTGTACCGGCACTCCGTGGCGCATCCGCGCAAGCGTGCGGCGGTCGATGCGCCGCATGAGTCGGCGCAGGACTGACCATCGTCTGGCAGGGACCGAGGCGAGCGCGAACACTCCCCGGGGCACACTGCGCGGGGTTTTGAACGAAAAGAGATCCGATTCCAAGCGGCCGGCGTAGCGATGTTCGGCACCCTGTGAATCCGTTGGGCGACGAGACGACGTACGGCGTCGCCCGAACGGGGTGCATTACGCCTTGGTCTGGAGACTTCGGATGCTTACCCCGCCCCGCTCACGCCTTTTCTTCGCGCTCCTGGTAGTTGGTGCGTCCACTGTTTCCCTTGGCGCCTGTCAGGGCGACATGGGACCCGCTGGGCCAGCTGGCCCCACCGGACCGCAGGGGCCCACCGGGCCGACCGGCCCCACCGGTCCTACCGGCCCCACGGGTCCGACGGGTGCAACCGGGGCGACGAACAATGGTCGCACGATCTATGGCGTGGACGGCGCGAATATGCTCATCGCGTTTGGGGCGCAGCGTCCTGATGTGGTGCATCGCCGAGTGACGGTGAGCGGTCTCGCTGCCGGTGAGACGTTGCAGGGCATCGACTTTGGACCGGTGGATGGGCGACTCTACGCGCTGGGCTCATCGAGCCGCGTGTATACACTCGACACGCTCACTGGTGCGGCCACGGCAGTGGGCGCTGCGACATTCACGCCAGCGCTCACCGGCACCGCGTTCGGCTTCGACTTCAATCCCGTGCCGAATCGTATTCGCGTACACAGCAGCAGCACGCAGAATCTTCGACTCGTTCCCGCACTCGGCGGCGCGACCGACGGCACCGTGGCGGCAACCGATGGCGCGCTCACGTACGCGCTCACCGACGGCGGTGCGCTGCAGATGCCACAGATCGGTGGAACCGCGTACACGAACAGTGTCGCCGGTGCGACCAGCACGACACTCTACGCGATCGACTATGCGCGCGACGTACTGGTGACGCTCGCCAATCCAAACGATGGGGTGATTACCACCGTGGGTTCGCTTGGCGTGAACACGTCGGCCGATGTGGGCTTTGATATTGTCGGCAGCACCGGTACGGCCTACGCGACGCTCACGCTGGGTGGTGGCGTTGCCAACTCCACGCTGACGATTGTGAACCTGGCGAGTGGCATGATCTTCCCCGTGGGGAACGTCGCGCACGCGGCGGCGCTGCGAGGGATTGCGGTTACGCCGTAACTCGCGCGTGCTCACGCCGGCAGCTGGCGCGCGACCCCCCGAGCGCGTCAGCTGCCGTGCGCTGCGGCAATGTTGCTCAGCGTTGCGCGTTCGAATGACCTGACGCGCGTTGAATTGATGCGACAGGAATGGCGCGAGCTGTATACCCTCGTGGTATGTCATCGCGTTTGCTCGACGAGGTGCGGGCCAAGGCTGCGCTCAAGCGCTACAGCGATCGCACGGTGGAGGCGTACCTGCGATGGATTGTGGGCTTCATTCGCTTTCATGGAAGACGTCATCCGCGGCTGCTCGGGGCCGCCGAGATCGAGTCGTACTTGCGCTACCTCGTGCAGGAGCGGCGCGTGGCGGCGTCGACGCAGAATCAGGCGCTGGCGGCGCTGCGGTTTCTGTATGTGTCCGTCTTGGAGCTGCCGCTCGATGCGGTGGTGCTGCAGTCGCCTGTCAAGCGTCCGCACGTACTGCCCAATGTGCTTTCCCGCGAGGATGTCGGACGCGTGCTGAGCGTCATGAAGGGGCAGCCGGCGCTGATGGCACAGTTGCTGTACGGCGCCGGATTGCGGCTCAGCGAATGCTGCGCGTTGCGGCTCAAGGATCTCGATCTCGAGCGGCTCGAGATCCTTGTTCGTTCCGGTAAAGGAGCCGCTGATCGCATCACGATGCTGCCCGCGTCGCTGCGAGAGCCACTGCGCACACACATCACTCGTGTGCGCGCGGATTGGGTGCAGCGACGCGCGCGCGGCGGGGGCTACGTGTGGCATCCAGGCGCGCCGGGCACGAAGGCCAGAGGCGTGCAGCTGACTGCCGGATGGTGTTGGCTCTTTCCGGCCTCGCGCGAATACTGGGATGAGTCGGCGCAGCGGAAGGTGATGTATCATCAGCATCACACCGTGCTGCAGCGCGCCGTTCTCGCGGCGGGGCGGCGTGCCGGTCTCACGAAGCGCGTGGGCTGCCACACGCTGCGGCACAGCTTCGCGACGCATCTGCTCGATTCGGGCTACGACATTCGCACCATCCAGCAGCTGCTGGGACACAAGGATGTCTCGACGACGATGCTCTACACGCACGTCCTCAACCGCGGCGGCCGCGGCGTGCAGAGCCCGTTGGACGCGATGCACGCGCGGGCGCCGGATTTCGATCTGCGTCCACGCCCCTCGCCGTAACGTGCGAGAGGCCGCCGCCTCTTTCCGCCGCCTCGGCGCCGCGACCGAATAGGCTGCAATAAACGCGGCCTAACACTCATCACTCCGCAGCTCGCGAAGCCGCCTCCACGATCGTATCCTGAAGGTGGGGCGACAGTTGTCGCTCGCCTCGCGGCATATCGCGCCTCCGCGCTATGTCGCGCGGAGTGACGAGATAAACAGTCGCTCGCGGGGTTTGGGGGCGGTATAATCAGCGTTAGCCGGACATTCGAACAACTCAAGAATGCACAACTACACCTCAATTCTCGATGCGGCGCGAGGCCTCTTGGGTGAGACCACGCAGATACTCAACGACATCGACGCGAACTTTGTCGTAGTCGGCGGATGGTCGCCGTTGCTTCGAAATTCTGGGCCGATAGGGCACCCAGGGACGCGCGATGTTGACATTCTCTTTGAGGAAGGGACCGAAGCGGGCCGGTTGAAGAGTGTCGTCGAGCACTTCTTGCGACGCGACTATCACCCTTCGGCAAAGCACGACTTTCAGTTGCTCAAAATACTAAGTGTCGCCGGCATCGACTTCGTCTTCAACGTCGACCTCTTACACCCTGGTGAGGCATCTGCCAAACCGGAGATGTTTGTCGATCATGTAACCTTGCCCGTACCGCTCTCTGAGTATTGCGACTCGACATTCAGCATAAAGTCGATTGTAATGCCGGAGGCCGCGTTCCTCTTCGACGGGCACGTCAGTCCATTCGCCTTGGAAACTGTGACTTCAGACGGACGGCAGATTCAGATTCAGGTTCCCCTGATGGACGAAGTCGGCGTCGTGGTCACAAAGTCAGAGAGTGTCAAAGGGATCAAGCGTAAGCGTGATGCGCTCGACATATATCTCGCGGTGTCTCAAGCGACTGACTACCAGAAGCTTGTAGGGCAGTTTCAGCGACTTCGCACATTGAATGGGTCAGTCTACAACACTCTGTACGGTGTTCGAGAAGCGCTCGACAAGCACGGCTTTGGCGAACGTGTCGAAGAACTTGTACTTACCGGACAACTCGTGCGTGCTGGGGACGCGCCGACTCGAAATGAAGTCAACGAGCGCATGATACGATTCCTCGACGATATTGGACTTGCACCCAGAGCTACGAATCCAGATCGTCCGTCGAAGCGCGGCGCCGGCTAACGATGCTTGCTGCAGTCGGGCGCACCGTCGGTAGCGCGCTCCGCGCGCATTTCATTTGACTGCCCGCTGCAGAAGCTGGCGTTAGGTAGCTATTGAGCTTTCTCGTTCGTCAATCAGGGGTATGCGCACTTTCGCTCTTGGCGCTCTCGCCGCAATTGCGCTCGTCGAGCCTCTCCACGGTCAGGCCCATCGTCTGGAGCCTGAGTGTCCGCCTGCACGCGACTCGCTGCGTGTTGTTGCCGATCTGCGACTGGCCTCGGCGCTCACAGGTGAAGTCACCAATCGCGACACGGGACGACCAGTTTACTACGCATTGGTGACGCTCCATCCGGGTAACCGGCGCGTCACAACGGACTCGCTCGGCGCGTTTCGCATCTCATCTGCATCTGACGGACGATATGTCTTCCGCATTCGCGCGATTGGTTTCGCGGAGTATTCCGATACGCTAACCGTCAGCTCGACTACTGGTATGCGCCTGCACATCCCGCTTGTCCCGCGATATCCAGACCGCTGCCCGACTATCAGGCGCATTCCAGTGCGGTAGGGCACGTTACTTCTCGCCGCTGTAGCTCTCGTCGTCGGACGCGACTGCTTTGCCCGCCGCTCGCAGTGCGTTGAGGCGCCTCGCGTCTTAGCTAACGGGTCGCTGCCGCCGACAGGGCTGATTGCGGAGCGCGACGGGCTCACTCCGTTCGCCTGTCGCATTGTCATGCGGCCCCCCGGCAGAGCGCTGCGCTATGCACACCAATGGAGATGAGGATGTTGCCTGCGATTCGGATTGTCCGCGGAGACATCGGTACCGCGCTCACGTGGACTCTGCCGTGGGGAGCGGCTGGCATCGCGCTTCGCCTACTGCTCCCGTCTGAATCGGGACTCTTCCCATCCATGTCGATGCTGCTGTCGTTCGGGCTCGACTTCTCCCTTTTCGGCGCGGTGAAGGGAACCGGCTATGCGCTGGGTGTGGTTGCGATGGGTGCCAAGCGCCTCGACCGCATCAATTATCGCAGCATGGCGGCTGTCGGCGGTGCTATCACGCTGGCGATCTGCGGAGCGGAGTTGGCGGCTGGTCGCTTCCGCATTCCTGCGGGCGTGCTCGGATTTGTGCTGTCACGGACACTGACAATGGTGACGTTGAGTGCGAGCTGCGCGGTCGCCACGCTTTGGGCCTATCGCCGCTCCTTAAAGCCCCGCAATCCCTTGCATTTTCCAAGCTCAGCGCCACGCCATTCATGGACTGCCCAAGCGGCCAAAGAGTCAGTCGTTCGCTGATGATATCCCAGGCATAACGGGTCGCTGCTGCCGATAGGGCTGTTCTAAGGATGGCGACTGGCTCACTGTGTTCGCCTGTCGCATTGTTATGGGGCCCGCGCAGAGCTTGGCGTTATGCGAACAAGTCTGATTGACATGTGTCACGTGACGCGTTACACTGCTGGGTGATCAAAACCTTCGCCGACGGGCAAACCGAGGAGCTGTTCCGAACCGGACACGCCAAGAAGGTGCCTGCCGATGTTGCGCGTCGCGCCCTTCGGAAGCTCGAGGCCGTTCATGCGGCGATGCGGATCACCGATCTTCGCGAGCCGCCCGGCAATCAGCTGCACGCCCTTCGAGGGGATCGCGCCGGGCAGCACGCGATCGCGGTCAACGATCAGTGGCGCATCTGCTTCCGCTTTCGCGACGGGGATGCCTACGACGTCGAGTTCTGCGACTACCACTAGCTGGAGCGTTTTGATGAGTGTCCCGAATTCTCGTCCTTTGGAACGTCGCCCGATTCACCCGGGCGAGATTCTCCGCGAGGATTTCCTGCCGGAGTACGACTTGACGGTCACTGCACTCGCTGAGGCGGCTGGCGTTTCCCGACAGTCGATCAACGAGCTGCTGCACGAGCGGCGAGGGGTCAGTCCGGAGATGGCGTTACGACTCGGTAAGCTCTTCGGCAATACCCCCGAGTTTTGGTTGAACCTGCAGCGCAACGTCGACCTGTGGGATGCCGCTCGGGGGCTGAAGCGAGAGATTGCGCACATCCAGCCGCTGCGCGTGGCATAACGAGTCGCTGCTGCCGACCGGGCTTGTTAAAGAGCGCGACTGGCTCACTACGATCGCCCGCGGCGCATGCCGTCGAAATCGTTGACTATCACTGAGGCAGCTATGGCTACGCGTCTTGCCCCCATCCATCCTGGCGAGATTCTGTTGGCGGAGTTCCTTCAGCCGCTGGAGCTCTCGCAGTACCGCGTGGCGCAGGATTTGTCCGTCCCGCCGCGTCGCATCAACGAGATCGTGCACGGCAAGCGTGCCATCACCGCCGACACCGCACTGCGTCTCGGCCGCTATTTCGGCATGTCGCCCCAGTTCTGGCTCAACCTGCAGTCGCGGTTTGACTTGGAGGTCGAACGGGACCGATTGGGGGCACGGCTCGGCAGCGAAGTTGTGGTCTACGCTGCGGCCAGTTAACGATGCTGGCTGCAGACGGGCGCAGCGGTAGCTCGCTGCGCTCGTAAGCGCCCGCTGCAGAAGCCGGCGTTAGCATGACGGAGCGCACAAATCAGGGAGAGTCGAATGTGGTCTAGCAGAGTGGCAGGACTAATCCGCGTATTTGCGTTCTCAATGCTGGCGATGCTTGCCGGGTGCGGCTGCAATTTGGTCGGTTGCGAATCCGGTGTGCGCGTGCATCTGGCAGCGCTTCCCACGGGTCCGTTCAAAGTCGAGCTAATCGTCAATGGAGGCATTGAGGCGACCAGGGAGTGTTCGACCGATGGTCAATGTCAACAGGATCTCTTCTTCGAAACTATGGCGGCGACGTTTTCGGTGCGCGTGAATACGTCTACTGGCGCTCGCGTGACGGAGTTCAACGGAATTCGCTACACGAAGTCGCGACCGAACGGCGCCGGGTGCGATCCTGAATGCAGTTCGGCAAGTGTCACCGCGCAGGTTCCGTAGGTAGTCCGCCTGCGCACCGTGCACGTAAGATGCTCACCGCATCTTCCTCCACACGATAACGGTAACGCCACAGCCATTCGTCCCGCCGTATCTGAAAGGAACACTTGCACGCGTGTGGACCTCAACGGCCGCGATCTCGTCGGGAGGAATGAGATTGACGTCGTTTCCTGCCATCGGCACGTCATCAAGAATGATGCACCGAGCGCCGCGATATCTCGGGCCGGGAAACCGTCGTTGCAGTAGATCTCCCAACCGTGTGCCAGGAAATTCCTGAAACGCCGTCGAGTCCATGAAACGCCCGAGTCCCATCTTCTTGCGTTCCTCATACTCCGCCATGCGCGCAGCTATCATCCCGCCGGTGGCGGCGACCTTCACCGCCTCGAGTCGCTGCGTAATCGGCGTGAGCATCAGCTCCGCTTCGGCGGTATCGGAGCGCGCAATATCGATCGCAAACAGCAGCGAGTCGTAGCCGACGGCGCGCACCAGTGCGATGTGCTTGCCGGCTGGCAGTTGCGTGAGACGGATATTCCCGCGCGCATCTGCTCTTGCGGTTCGCTCGAGGCCGACCAGTAAAATGCTCGCCTCCGCGATTGGTCGCTCGGTGCGCGCGTCCAGAACGCGCGCCGTGAACAGCGACGTTCCGGCTGGCGTCTGTGCACACAGAGGCGCGGCCACGATTGCACACAATGCCACGATGGATACAACAGATCGCTTGCTCATTTCTCCCAGCTTCATGAGGAGTGTACCGCCCCGGTCGACCGGTCATGGTACGTCAACTGAGCGGTCGTCGGTCTGAGAAATTCCGCAGTCCGCGCTTCTGGCAGTCTTGACACTATCGGATCAAAACATCCGATCGGTGTCGTACGAGTATAGGGCTGCGACCGAGGGCATCAAGAGCACCTGAGCGCGAGCCGTGGCGCGCTCCGGGACCGAGGTGCATGAGCGCACCACTGCGCGGCCGACGTGGCGGCAACCGAGCCGGCATCCATCCTGTCGACTGTTGTGAGGACACGGCTGTTTCGTCCGCGCTGACGGATCATGGACGGAGAGGAGTTCCATACTTTACCTACTGCTCTGCGCATTGGCGCTGCTGCGTGCAGCGCCCTCGCCCTCGACGGCCCGCGACACCACAACGCGCGAACAACCGGCCGTCAGCCTGATCCTCGGGGTCGTCGCTGACAGCACCGGCCGAGGTGTCCCCGACGTCCAGGTGTTGCTCGTCGGCGTGCTGAATCCGGTGGTCACGGACTCGCTGGGGCGCTTTCGGTTGGGTCCACTCAAAGCATCGTCGTACGTCATCCAGTTTCGGCGCCTGGGCTTCGAGGGTGTCACGCACGTCGCGCAACTCCTCGCCGCCGATACGTTGCGCCTGGCCATTGAGCTGCAGCCGGTGGCGAATCAACTCGCGACCGTAAACGTCACGGGCGAATCGGTCAGCGAGCGACTGAGTCGCGTGGGCTTCGTGCGTCGACGAGCCGACGGCGCTGTTCCGGCGTCGCGATTCACGACGCGCGCGGAGTTCGACAAGCGTCCGCCGCTCACCATGACGGAGCTGCTGCGTCGCATGGGCAACTTCCCATCGCGGTGCCCGTCGCCCACGGTATTCGTCGACGGCGCGCTCTTGGGTTCGTCGGTCCCACTGCCGCCGCCGTCGACTCCGAGGCGGAAGGATCAGTTTCTCAGCGACGGTCCTCCGCCGCCGCCGGCAATCGACGCGATCCCTCCGGTCACCGTGGAGGCGGTGGAGGTGTACCTCGGCCCGGCGGAGTTTCCGCTGGAATACAAGCCGGCCGGCCGCGGATTCTCCTGTCTCGTGCTGGTGTGGACGCGGATCTGAGCGAAACTCCCTACGACTGGTCAGGCCGCACGGTCCAGGGTTCATCACTCGGAGCAGGGTGGGCAGCCTCAATTATGGGGCGCGTGGTCTGTCGCTCCCCGACTGGGCGTCGCTGTCGAACGCATGCAGTGAGGTCGTGAGGCGGGTGCGAGCGACTGGCTGACCGCGTCGGCCGATCGCATTGTTAGAAGGCTTCGCTATGGAGCCTGGCGTTAGCGGCACTGATTGTAATTGTCATCTACTTCCGGCGTTCAACCCCATCGTGCGACTTCAATGCGACAGTCAGTCCTGATCCTGCTAGCGTGCGTTGGTACGCTGTGGTGCGTGATCTCTGGAGTGCGTACCGGCCGCGACTTCATTCGGGATCCGCGCGTTCGCATCATCCTTCACGATGAGCGCGGCGCTCCGGTTCGCGCCGCCGCGATCTTCGTGGACCGGAGCGACGGTGTTATCGAACGAATCGTCGCGGACTCCAGCGGTGTGACACGACTTCCTTTTGGGGCCGCAGAACGTCGAAGCACCCGTTGGCTGGTGTGCGGCGCCGGCTACACGCCAACGGTTGGATGGATCACGAATGATGACTACGAGGAGGATCACCTGATGGAGCGCGCGGATGAAGCCAAGCCGATCTTCATCAGACGACGTGGTTGGCTGGGACCAATTCCGAGAGAGTGCCCACAGGTGAGCGATTCAGTGGCGTGGCTGAGCTCAACCACCACCGACGGCCCCAGTCGCCTTGAGTTCAGCGAGCCCGATTGGTCGCGCCATCCGTAGAGAACTGGCCCAGCGTTCTACTGACCAATGGACACCATGAGAATCTCGTTGCGAGCATTGCCGTGGATCCTCGCGGTACTTCAGGCCCTCCCCGTTTGCAGGCTCGCGGGGCAATCGCTTCTCAGCACGCAGGACAGTGTGGAAGTCGTACGCGCATTTTGGCGCCTCGCAACATCTTCAGCGCAGGCGCGCGATGTGGCATGGCTCTGGACACCGTCGCAGGCGGACAGCGAAAGTGTCGCGATTTCGCCAGCGATTCGGCTGTCTGTGACTACACAGGGTGTCCCGGCGTCTGCGCGACGTCCAGTGGGCGATGATACCGTCGTGTTCCGCATTTCCGAGTGGCGCGATGATTCTGGTGGTGTGCGGTTGGTCATGGCCTCGTTCAGGTCGACAGTGCTCGGGTCGGGCGCGCGCCGCTGTCGCACTATTTCTGGGAATTCGGGAAGCGTTAGAGTTCGACGCATCCGCGGGCGATGGGAAGCGAACTGGGATGGACCCGGAGTACACGGCGCCCAAGTCTGTCGTCCAGTCTCATTCGGCAGGCACTCACTCATCGATTTCATGCAATGGTCACTCCAGACGACGACCGCTTGAGCGAGGCGGCGAGTACCGACTTTCTTGAACGCGTGACTGTCCTCGAATCGCAAGCTGATCTACGGTGGCGACACGTCAGGGAAGGTGCGCTCGCCGCAGGTTTCGATCCCGCAAGCGTAGCACAAGCGGAGTCTGAAGTACGAACGCATGAATCCGAACGACGACGCCCCGGTTGGGTGCGTTTCTGCCTTGCCGGCGTCCCGAATCGCGCAGCCGCTCAGTTCTGGTACGGTTTGCTCTCCGTCGCGGGGCTCGTGAGTGGCGTAGTCGCGGTGCTGCGGCTGTCACTGGTCGACCCTGCATTGGCGCTCGCTGCGTCGGTTTGGTTCTTCGGGTGTGCGCAAGCATGTTCGAGCGCGATTCGCTGGATGGACCGGAACGGCGCGTGGGAAAGTACCAGGGGCAATTAGGGCATGGCGAATGGGTGGTTGCTGCCGACAGGGCTGATGACGGAGCGCGACTGGCCCACTACCTTCGCCTGTCGCGCTGTTATGAGGCTCCGCGGCAGCGCCTGGTGTCAGGCGCATTGCGAGCACTGTTCGCTTCAAGCGCTGAACGCGAGTCGGTGCCTTACCGCAGCTGGCAACAAAATTTCAGTTTCGGAGTGACGATGAATTTTGGAAACGTCGCAGTAGGCATGAAATGGATGCGGAGAGTTCTGGGAGCAATTACCGTCAGTGGCGTGAAAGCCGGACGTGGCAGGCGAGGCAGCTTGAACGGCACACGAGCGATTCTCGCATTGACGTTGACGGCGTCAGCCATGCAATTGGCAGCGCAATCGTCGGAGCAATCGCCCGCGGGCAGCCATTCGTTGCGCGGCGTGGTGTTCGACAGTGTGCGAGGCACGCCGCTGGCCGATGCGCTGGTGCAGATCAGTGCCACCAACGATCGTGCGTACGCGATGTCGGCGCGCAGCAATGCGCGTGGTGAATTCGTGATCGACTCGCTGCGCTCGGGCTCATACCTGATTGGATTCCTGCATCCGCGACTCGATTCGCTGTTGCTCGTGCCGTCGCTGCGGCCGGTCGACATCGGTGGCACATCAACGCAAGTGATTGCGCTCGCGATTCCCAGTGAAGCCACCCTGGTCACGACGTTCTGCGGAGCCAACGCAGCGTCACCAATCGTCATGCTGGGTCGCCTGCGCTCCACCGACGCATCGGGCGAGCGCGCGGACGCGTCAATCCGCGCAGAATGGTCGGACCTCACGATGACGGCACAATCGATATCGACATCGCCACGATCGGCCACCGCACGTGCCGGACAAGACGGCACGTTTGCGCTCTGTGGGCTGCCGCCGGAGGTCCGGTTGTATCTGCGCGCGACTGTTGGACGCGATTCGTCGCCAGCCCTGGCGATCGACGCGCCGTCGTCTGGACTCATGCTGCAAAGCATTTGGGTGAGTCCACTCGAATCGAGCGCGCGCGCGGTCATGCGCGGCACGGTACGCTCCGCTGAACAGAAGCCCATTGCCGGCGCGCGACTCAGCGTGCGCGGCAATGCCTCGACGGCGACCAGTGACGCGAGTGGCGCGTTCGAGCTTCGTGCCTCTCCGCTCGGCACGCGCATGCTCGACATCGAAGCCGCTGGCTTTCAGGCACAACGCATTCCGATCAACATTCTCGGTGGCGACATTGCGCCGCTGAACATTGAGTTATCGCCGCACCTGCCTACACTGGCGCCCGTGCGCGTCATAGCGAGAACAAGTGCGATTGACGAGCGACGCCGCAAGCACGTGGCATCGTTCCTCGATGACTCCACAATCGCGCGTCGTCGTTTCGACAACATCGGGAACGCGGTGCGTGGCATGCCCGGTGTGATGCTCATCAACTCGGTTGCTGCGCGCGGGACATTCAGTGAACGCCGCTCCTTTGCCTTTCGCGCGACCGATCAAGGCACCTTCGGCGATCGCATCGTGCTCGGCACACCGCGCAAGTCGTGCGAGCCCACTGTGTTTGTTGACGGCGTGCGCCAATTCACCAACACCACCGGCGAGGTAGACGCGCTGGCGGATGTGCAAGAGATCCGCACAATTGAGCTGTATCGCTGGGGCTGGGAAGTCCCGAAACAGTTCGACGCGCCAACGGAGTGCGGTGCGCTGCTGATCTGGCGCAAGTAAACGCCGACGACTTACTCAGACGGTGTACGGGCCGCCGAACTATTTGATTCCAACTCCATGCTTGATTCACATCGCCCCACCAAAATCCGTGACCATTCCTCATCTTCGGGCGAGCCGTTGATCAGTGCTCCGGCTGGGCAGCTGTCCGAGATGTCCAGGCCCGATCACGTCGTGCAACCGACCGTTGAGCCGACCGTCTCGCGGCGGACGGTTGTAAGCGTTGGCGTTGCGGCGGCGCTCTTCATCTATCTGTTCTCGATCATTGGGACCGCAGAGCTGGCACCGGAGCATGCGATCGTTCTCGATGACGTGCGTGCGCGGACGTTCACCACGCCGGCGTGTGCGACGGCACGGCCGGACGACGCACCCGTCCTCGCGCGTACGACGCTGGGGGCCGCGAAGGCGCGAGGCCACGTACCGGAACCGGAATGCTGGCAAAGCGGTGGCTTCCTGGGGACCGGCAGTTCGCGTCTGAAGCAACTGCTTGTGCGGCTTGGCCTCGACCGCGGTGCAAGGGAGAGTCGCTGGCGGGCAGACGGCTCGTGGCGCTGGTGAGCGCACCGAGCTCACCCGTCAACGAGTGCCTGCGGAAATGACGCTATCGGGTGGACTCATCGCGATCGCGATTCGCGCCGCGCGCGCCGCATCACCGATCTGTCTGTCAGTTGAATTGCGCCACCGCCGCATGAATCGCCGCCACCAGTTCGCGCTGCCCAATGGGCTTCTGAAGCACCGCGGCCGCACCGTGCAGTTCGACGTCGCCGGGAACGTGCCCCGATAACGCCAGCACGGGCACCTGCGGCACCACGCGTCGTAAGACCGGGAGCAGTTCCGCGCCGGACATGCCGGGCATCGACAGGTCGAGCAGAATGACACGCAGATTCTCAACGCCTGCGGCAAGCCGTGTCAGTGCCGCGTCTCCGCTCTCTGCTGTTTCGGTACGCATGCCGGCGTGCGACAGCTGTCTCGCCAATGCGGTGCGAACCATCGGTTCGTCATCGATGATCAGTACCGTCCCATCGAGCGCCATCGTTTGAGCCGCCACCGTCGTGGTCGCGACGGCGCTAGTCGCAGTCACGATTGGCAGACGCACCGTGAACGTCGTGCCTTCACCCGGAATCGAGGCCACCGTGTACGTGCCTCCCGATTCGGTGATGGATTGAAACGTCGACGCCAAGCCAAGTCCGGTGCCTTTGCCCGGTTGCTTCGTGGTGAAGAATGGCTCGCCAAGCCGGCGCATGACGTCGTCCGACATGCCAGTCCCTGAGTCGCTGATGACGAGCGACACGCCATCCGGCGTGCCCGCCTCGAGGCGAACGCTGATGTTGCGCACCTGGCACCCCGCGACGGCGTCGCGCGCGTTCAGCAGCAGGTTGAGCACCACCTGTTGCATCTCGCTCCGGGATCCGCGCACAGGTACTGACGCGAGCTGGATCTCGTCGATGAGCGTGATGGTGCGATCGAATGACTGTCGACAGAGGTGCAGCGCGTCACCTACCACCGCCACGAGATCCACGGCCGTGTCCAGTTCACTCACCTCACGGCCGAGCACCAGCATGCGCCGCACCAGATCAGCGGCGCTGTGCGCGGCGCGCTCGGCGTCGGCAAGGTGTGCTGATTGATCCGTTGGCGATGCGGTCTTCGCCAATTGAATGTTGGGAAGAATGACCGCCAGCATGTTGTTGAAGTTGTGCGCGATGCCGGCCGCCATCGCCGCCATCGCTTCGCGCCGTTGGCGACGTTGCAACGCGTCCGCCAGTTGCCGCTCGGCGGACACATCGAGCATCACGCCGGTATACAGCAACCCGTGAGGCGTCGACTTGGGCACGCCGAACAAGCGAACCCACCGGGGCGCTCCATCCTCATGCACAAAGGTGGCATCATGCTCGAACCGCGACGCCGATTTGGCGGCCGCGTGCACCGAGGCGTGTAGTCGCTCGATTTCATTCGGCGCAAACACGTCGAGCGCGGCTTCCGGATGCGCGCGGAGCAGATCGGCGTCGGCTCCGAGAATCTCGTGAATCCGGCCGGCGACAAATGTGAATCGCCCGGAGCCATGTGCCTCGTGAAGGTACTGATACACGATGCCAGGCACTGCATCGAGTACGCTCTGCACTTGCGAGCGACTCGCCTCGAGCGCCAGCGTGGTTTCACGCTCGAGCGTCACATCGGTGAATGTCGCCACGACGCCGTTCAAGGTGCTCTCACCTGGCTCGCGTACCGGATCAGCGCGCACCTCGAGCCATCTCACCTCACCGTTGCCGCGGTGGACTCCCAATTGTGCCGAAGCGGGCTGACCGGATTTCCGCGTGATTTCCGACGGAATCTGATCGGGTGCGAAGGGAGAGCCATCGAGATTTACGAGCCGCCACTGCTCATCCAGGGGGTGCGAGCCGGTCATCTGCTCGAGCGTCAAGCCAAGCACGCGCTGCGCGGCTTGGTTGGCCGCCTGAATCGCGCCGTTCATGTCATGGAGGACGACGCCCTCGGACATCGATCGAACCACGGACTGATACATCGCTTCGTGTGATCGCAGCGCGCGTTGCGCGACACTCACATCGCTGAACGTGATGAAGACCCGCAAGACCGTTCCATCGTCTGCGTACTCAGGGATCGCCGACGCGAGGAGCCAGATACGCTCCGCGATATCGCCGCGACGCACACCGAGCACCACACCGTGGACCGCACGACCGCTGCGCAGCGCTTGCGGTCCTGGATGATCGTCGTCAGCGACGGGTAACCCTTCGGGCGTGATGACATCCCAGCGCTCGTCGTTGGTGGTACGCTGCGTGATTTCATCGGTACCGATGCCCAGCAGCGCCGTGGCCTTGGGGTTGGCGTACACAATCCGCAGCGACGCGTCCTGCACCAGCACGCCAACGTCGAGATGGCGCAGTGTATCGGCGGAGCTGAACGCCGTGCCGGCGCCGGGCGTCCGCCTCGACGGTCCCTGCTCCATTGGGGTGGCCGCCTCCGTCATGTGGCCGCCACTACGGTGAAAGTGCGGGCGAATGCCAGGGTCAGCTGGAGAGGCATCTCCAATCATTCTGAACAAAAGTGCCCACGTCAATGCGACCGACGCCGGCTTCCGGGAGCTTGGCTCGTGACCCGATCGCCGAACTCCTGCTTTTGAGATTCCACTATTGTTTGGCGTCCGCAGTAAAATTCTTGAGGAACCGACCGCAAAGTGTAAAAGAATGAGCGACCAGTGGCCTGGTCATCCCATCCAACTGCCGTTTCGCGTCGCCGATCAGCATCAGGCGACGCGGGTACATCAGCCGCTCACCCTCGATGAAGATCTCGAGCACGCGACGACGGTGCGAATTGATCTCCCCGAGCTGATCGCCTCGATCGAGCTTCCGGACGGCGAGCTCGCGCAATCAAGTCCTATGGCGGAGGAGAGCGGGTTTCGCATCTGGTCGTGGCCGTCAGGCGATCGACTTCAACTTGCTGTCGATCGCTCCGACGATCGCATCGCGCTGATGCTACTCGAGCGACGCGATGACCGTCGTTCACTCATGGTGGCGGGAGCGCCGATGCTGGTCGAGTTGATGGAGCAGGGCGATCCAGAGCGGTACGTTGCTCACGTGCGAGGGTATATCGATGACTGGACGACGCTTCATGCCGCCGTCTGGGCGGGCACTCGGCGCTCGCGCACTCGATTGTTGGCCAGCGTTCGGACGCTTCAACTCCATTCAGCCTGATCAGTCGTGACACGTCTGCAACCGCGCATTCGAATCGACACATGCTGCACGACTGAAGCCTTTGCGCAGAGCAGGTTGACGATCCGCAGCTGAACTGGCCACGGGTGCGCCTCCGGCGACGCTTGCGAATCACGTGTGGAACGCCGCCGTCTTTGGTGCGCTGTCGGCAGTTGTCAGTCCGCTCATCGCGTGGTCGGCGCTGCGCCCAGTGCCGCTTTGGCGAACGTTTGCGGAACCACTCGCTGCTGCGGTAGCCGGCGGATGCATCTCGCTCATCCTCGGCGTGCCCGTTCTGATCCTCGTACTGCCGCCAATTGGACTCGCGGTCGGCTTCGCGAATCCGTGGCGGCGATACTCCGATCCGGTCGATGCGGGTACGCTGGCGCTACCGTCGCAGGACCATCTGTTGGCTCGGCCATAGCCGGTGCCGTTGGTGTTGTCGCGGAAGACTTCGGTCAACGAAGCGGAATCGTCACAGCCGAACGTGCGGCCTACCGAAACGGCAGCAGAATGCTCCTCGTCGAAGTCGCGAACCAGATGAGCCCGTCGTAGTCGCCCGGTAGCAACGTCGTTTCGAAGAACGATGCGGGCCGGTCGTCCGCGTATGACGAGCCGATGGAGCGCATGCGCAGGCCGCCGGTGAAGAGTGAGGCGGCGCTTCCACCGGTGGCGATCTTCCTGGCGTCCAAGATAAGTCTGGGCTGCTTCGTCGCCGAGAAGATCGTTTCGATCGCGGTGGAATCGACGGCGCTGATCGTCTGCTGCTCCAGCGCCAGGGGGATGCCATTCGGGTTGAGCGTGACCGCGTTGAAGCCGCCGGTGCCGAAGGTGAATCCGAACGTCCGGTACTGCGTGCCGAATCGCTGATCGACGAATGATCCCATCGCGTTGGCCTTGCGGCCGACGTGCGCATTGTGAGCCCACGCGAAGATTCGCGCCGATGGGTTTCGGTCGGCAACCCAGCCGATGTTCTCGGCCATCGCACGGTCACGTTCGATCGTGCCAATCGACGCCGCCGCCATTCGCTCCCACTGGCGCACGAGCGTGACGTACTGCTGCGCCCAGTCCAGGTCGTCGGCTGACATGGCGCCAGCCCACTCGGATCGACGCGCGGCCACGGTCGCAGCGAGCGCACTCAATGAGTCGGCGCAGGCGGCGCGCACTTGTGTCGTGGTTTGGGTGACGTAAC
This sequence comes from uncultured Gemmatimonadaceae bacterium, assembly GCA_966112585.1. Lineage (GTDB taxonomy): Bacteria > Gemmatimonadota > Gemmatimonadetes > Gemmatimonadales > Gemmatimonadaceae > Gemmatimonas. Next base: position 220,139 of record CBHWDN010000003.1, on the reverse strand, counting down.
GAGTAGCAGTGTACTGACCATTCGCGTCACGCCCTGGAGCGATACACGCCACTGCAGCGCTCGCGCGCGCGCCGAACGAGGGGTCAAGCCGGTTGAAGATGGCGCGCACGCTGTCCGCCGACTGTTGTGGGTACTGCATGTCGAAACCGGCGAATCGCAACTTCGGCGCTCCAACGCGCACGTTGTACTCGCGCATCCATTTCACAAGATCGAGAACTTCCTGCGTGTTCCACGTCCAGAAGTACAGGTCGGAGAGCAGCTTGGCGGGGTCACCTTCGCCGCGCGTCACGTAGCGGTCCATCGCGCGCGATTCCGGCATCGTCGCTTCGATGGTGAAGTGCGTGAAGCCTTTGGTTTCGACGAGATACTCGAAGGCCCGATGCTTCATGCGAAAGAATTCGCGCGTACCATGTGTCGCTTCGCCGAACCCCACGACGCGTGCATCGCCAACGATGCTTCCGATTTCCGCGAGGTCGTCGAACCCTGAATTCGGCGCGTCGGTCGTGAACGGTCGAGCCGTGGCAGCGAGCCAAGACACGGCAGCCGAATCAAGGATGGACTGCGCGCCCTCGAAGTCGAGGTTTACAAACGCTGAGGGCATTCTGCTATACGTGTTCGTCGTGCTCGCGCTGTCACCGGTCTGAGCATAGGGGCCAGTCGATCCGGTCGTCGGCACGCTGACATCGACGACCTCGATACGCACATCATCGAGGCGCGCACTTCCGCGGCCTTGAAACAGCAGGCCAGCGGTGACGCCAACAGCGCTGACGGGCACGTCGAGCACGATGGAGTATTCCGACCACGCTCGGCTTCCGACGATCGCGCGGCCGTAGCTGATCATGTTGTCGAAGCCGAGCGTTCCGCGTGGACCGTCGATACGCATCCACAAGCCAGCGCCCGGCCCGGTGACCGAGTCGACGCGCACAAAACCGGTCACGCGTACGCGTCGCCCGCGATACGCAACGGCAGAGATGGACTGCGCGACCGAGGCGAACGACGACGTGTCGATGGCGGTGGTCTTCGAGCGCACATAAGCGGCGGCCTGACCGCCGTGCCGTATGCCAGCGTCGATGCCGATCTCATAGAGGTCCTGGCGCGGCGATCCGCCGAACCAGGACCGCGGTGCACCGGGCGTGAGAAACTCACTGGTGTCGCCCGGGCGAGCGGGTGCGGCGACGTCGACCGCGCAGGCCGTGAGCGCGACCGCGGACACGGCGAGCAACGGAACAAGGCGTTGGAAGGGCATTGGGCGATCCGGAGGCGAGGAGAGACCGGAAGAACAGAGGGGCAATCGTATTGGCACTGGCACGCGATTGAGGGCGCGGCGCTTGGCGCTACGTCTTGACGACAGGGTATCCGCGCAGGGAGTTGCTCGTGGCTGCGCGCAAACGGTCTTCCGTGGTCGCGGGTCGAATAGCTACCACGGTCGAGCAGATGCGCTTGCGCCGGCCACCCAAAACGCGTCAGCACACCGGATATGATCTACCGATGAACAGTTCACGCGTGCTCTCATGGGCGGCCGCGCTCGTCCTGCTCGCGGCCACCACGCAGGCGCAATTACCCGCCTTGCACCGACCGGCACCGACACGAGTCGATGTGGCGCCCGGCATCTATCTGTTCCAGACGACGCCCTACGGAGATGCGGGGCTCGACGGCAACTCGGTCGTGATCGTCGCGAACGACGGCGTGCTCGTGTTCGATGCGAACGGAACGCCGAGTGCGGCAGACGCGGTGCTCGCGGAGATACGGAAGCTCACGAAGGCGCCGGTCAGGTATCTCGTGCTTTCGCACTGGCACTGGGATCACTGGTACGGCGCCGAGGTGTACAAGCGCGCATTTCCCACGCTCCAGATCATTGGGCACGAGCGCACGAAGGCGCTCATGAGTGGTCCGGCGATCGCGTTCAACCAGGATGGGCTCGACCGCCAGATTCCCGGTCACATCGCCGCGATGCAGGCGAGCCTCGCCAAGGCGCGCGCGAGTGCAGCGTCAGACTCGGTCGTGAAGGCGCTGGAAGCGCATGTGGCCGCGGACCAGTGGTTTCTCGCGCAGAAAGTGAAGACGCAGCACACCGTTCCAACGCGCACGTTCACGGATACCCTCACCCTCACGCTTGGTGGACGCGTGATCACGGTGAAGCATGTGGATCGCGCGATCACGCCCGGCGATGCCATGCTGTGGCTTCCTGCCGAACGCATCGCCATCACCGGCGATCTGGTGCTCAATGGCGTGACCTTCGGATTGTTCTGTTACCCGAGCGGATGGATCAAAACCCTCGAGACACTCGATGCGATGAATCCGACGGTCATCGTGCCCGGCCACGGGCCGCCGATGCGCGATAAAGACGTGCTGCGCGCGACGACTGCCGTGCTCAAGCGGGAGCGCGAGATCGCGACCGCGCTCAAGGCGCAGGGAAAGACGATCGAGGAAGCGAAGCGCGCGATTCTCGCCGACATGATGATTCTCTCATTGCGGGAGACGCTCGCTGGCGGCAACCCCGCGCGCGTGAGCGAGTTCAACGTCTATCTCGTGGACTGGGTGGTGCCGCGCATCTATCAGGAGATCGACGGAACACTCGACGACTCGATTCCGAAGAGGCTACCTTAGCGCACCGCCCTTCTCTCTTTGCCCCGCTTGACCATGCGCCGCTCGCTGTTGCCGATTGGTCTCTCGCTTGTGATCGTGGCGTGCGGTGGAGGCGCCGATGCACCATCGGTGGTGACGCCGCCCGTTCCCAAGCCGACGCTGCAGCTCTCGCTCGGCGCGCCGAAAGCGTTCGTTGGCGACAGCGTGACGCTCACGTGGTCGACACAACAAGCCACGTCATGTCAGGCGACGGGCGACTGGAGTGGTGCGCAAGGCACACAAGGCAGCACACGTCTGGCGTTCACGACGGGCGGTGTGAGGTCGTTCCTGCTCGCATGCACTGGAGCGGGAGGAGGTGTTACCGACTCAGCGCGCCTGATCGTGCCGTTGCCGGTGTTTGCCACGAGCTACGCGAACGCGAAGAACATCGATACGCCCGTGCAGTCGGTGACGAACGTGGGACTTCAGCCACTGATTTGTCAGAACGCTGGAGCGCGCGCCTACGGGGATTTTTTGCAGGAGGGCACGATTGCGCGCTTTGCGCATGGAGCGGTGTACGACGGCGTGACTCCGGGCACGATGTGTCTCGAGCGCCGCGGGTCGAACGGCAATTGGGTTGACGTGACGGCGACGTACATCAAGGACTCGCGCGGCTGCGTACATCCGCGAAAGGCGATCGTCGCGGATTTCAATCGCGACAAGAAGCCGGACATTTTCACCGCGTGTACCGGCTGGGACGTTTCGCCATTCACAGGCGAGCAGTCGATTTTGCTGATGAGCAACCCGCAGGGCACCTACGACCGGTATGTCATCCCGATCGTCGCCTATTCGCACGGAGGGGCGGCGGCCGATGTGAATGGCGACGGCTATCCCGACATCCTGTTGGTCGACTCGTCGCACAACAAGTACTTCTTTCTGATCAATCAGGGCGGTACCGGGACATTTGTTCGCGATGATACGCGACTTCCCGCCTACCTCTTCAAGACCTCGTACTTCACCACCGAGTTGACTGACGTGGATGGCGACGGGATCACCGACCTGCTTCTGTCGGGATTCGACAGCGGTGATGCGAATGCCGGCCCGGCCACGTTCCTCAAGGGATCGGCGAACGGCACGTTCACCAACTACGCACCGGTGCAGTGGCCGGCGGAGAGCGGTTGCCTCACGAGTCTTGATTTCGTGGTTCGCGGAGGCTTCGCGTACATCCTTCGCGAATGCAGCAACTACAAGGGTTACGCGATCACGAAGGTGAACCTGGCAACAAACGCCGTGTCACTGCTGTACGATGCAAAGACCTTTGGATCGACAGCCTACTGGCTCTTCCTGAACTCAGGGAAGCTGGTGTACGACGACCCGCGGATTCCGTTGTCGGTGGTGCCGTAGCCATGCGAATGCGTGTCGTGTTGCGTTAAACGCTTCTCTACCAGCCTCATGAAGACTGCCGTATTCGAACCTGCGTCGTTTGGACGTGCCATCCTGCTCACCATTGTAACTGCGACCACTGGCGTTGCTCAGCCGCTCCCGCCTGGTCCCAAACCCGCACTAGCTCCGGCAGCGCTGCGTCGCGCCGTCGGTGAATACGACAGCGCCGGCAAAGTCCTCTTTGTCGTCGAAGACCGTGCGCGACTCTGGCTCGTCGACACGACGAAGGGAGCCGCACCACGTCGGGTGATCACCACCACGCAGATTGCCGCGCAGCATCTGGTGAAGCGGCGCGTCGGCCCTGAGGAAGGGAGCAATCAGCTTCGCGTGACGCCAGTGCGTCCGATTGACGAGGTGCGGCGCGAGGCGCTTGCGGCGTCTCCGCCCAATGAAGCACCGCCGGCCAAGGCGACGGATCTGGTGGAGCTCACCGCGCTCGACCCGAGCATCAAGCTCGAGATCCGCTACGCAACGACGAACAATTTTCTTGGCACCAGGTTCTACGACGAAGCGCGTGCGTTCATGCAGCGTCCCGCCGCCGAGGCGGTGGTGCGGGCGCATCGCGCGCTCAAGCCGCTGGGGTACGGATTGCTGATCCACGATGCGTATCGCCCGTGGTATGTGACCCGCATGTTCTGGGATGCGACGCCGGTGGAGAAGCGCTGGCTCGTCGCCAATCCAGCGCAGGGCTCGAAGCACAATCGCGGTGCAGCCGTTGACCTCACGCTATACGACATCGCGACGGGAAAGCCGGTCGAGATGCCGAGCACGTACGACGAGAGCACGGGTCGCGCGTACGCCGACTATCCCGGCGGCACCGCGCTGCAGCACTGGTATCGCGCGCTGTTGCGCAGTGCGCTCGAGCGCGAAGGCTTTGCGGTCAATCCATCGGAGTGGTGGCACTTCGACTACGGCAACTGGCGCGATTATGCCATCGGCAACGTGGCGTTCGATAAAATCGCGGCCACACGCGCGAGAGCTCCGTGATCTCTCCAGCGAACGGCTGATCAGCCGTAGTGATAGCGGGCCTGCAAGCACTCAATGCGATCGTCGAACACTTCGAACACGAGACGATCCGCTTCATTGATCCGACGTGACCACACGTTCCCACCGAAATATTTGAGCGGTTCTGGTTTGCCGATGCCTTCTATCGGGTCGCGCAGAACAGCTTCCATCAAATCGAGTACGCGCAGCGCAGTCTTTCGATTCGTGTCCACCCAGTAGCGCAGATCGTCCAGACATTCATCCTGAACGACGGCATACCGTGCGCGCTTTGGACGCGCGCTCAGGGTGTGAGCTCCAGGCTTCTGCGCAACGCGGTCAGGTCAGTCGCCTTCTTCTTGCCACGACGAGCGCGTGTGAGCGCGGCGAGCAGTCGAACGGCGTTCTCCGGCGAACGCAAGAGGTACGCAGTTTCTCGCAAACTCGAAAGCTCTTCTGCGGGAATCAACGCCATGTCTTCGTGCCCACGGCGTTGGATCACTGCCGCCTCACGGGAGCTCTCGACCTCATCCCACAGCGTGGCCAGATTCTCGCGCGCGTGGCTGTAGCTCGTTTTTGTCGCCATATACCCAAGTCGTTTGTTGTACAGTAAAGCTGTACAAGTTTGTGCCGTGCGTCAAGCGCGATCCGCACTCCACACAACCATGTGTGCGAAACGGGTGTCCCAGACGGATACCCTCCCTTCGCCAGCATGCCACGACTATTCTGCCAGTTACTTCTCGCCGCATCGTCGCTGAGTGCGTTCGCACCCAACACGCTGTGGGCGCAAATGGACACCGTCGGCGTCGGAATAGCCGTTTCACGGGCCCGTCTGGCAATGCGGGGGCTGCGGTCGCTGTGGCACACCGACACCGCCACCATCGATTGGCTGTTCGTTTCGAAGTCCGGTGCACTGCGCACGCGCGGCGCCCGCGCCATCGAAAGTGTCTCGCTGCCGGCAGGGGCACCGCGCGCGAACATGTCATACACCATGGGCAGTGAACGGCTGGCCATGATCGTGCTACCGCTCGGTGCTGATACCGACGCGAATGCGCGCCTGCTGGTGCACGAGGCCATGCACACGCTGCAGCCGCGGCTCCTGCCGAATCCGGGGAACACCGAGCCGATGACCGGAGGCGATTTTCTCGATCGCGCCGACGGACGCACATGGTTGTTCCTCGAGCTGCGGGCGCTTGCGCGCGCGCTCACGAGTCAGGGCCTCAAGCGCACAGCGGCCGCACATGACGCGCTTGCCTATCGCGCGCATCGTGATCAACTCGCGACGCCTGCGGAGCGCGCCCGTCTTGATGCGCTCGATCTGGCCGAGGGCATTCCTGAGTATTCGGGATGGCGACTGGTGAACACACCACCGGCGCAGTTGGCGGGAGAGCTTGCGAATGCTCGCAGCCGCAACGTCAGCTGGGTCCGCGCGGTGGGCTATTCAACGGGACCGGCCTACGGATATCTCCTGGATGCAATTGGCGCCCCGGGCTGGCGCGAACGTTGGCAGCGCGGCGCGCGACTTCCTGATCTCCTGCGGGATGCTGTGGGCGCCGATCGTTCAAGTGCAACGGTTGCGGAGCGCGCGACGCACGACGACGAGGGTAGTACAATCATCGCAGATGAGCAGGCACGAGACGCAGAGCGGGCTCGGACACTCGATTCGCTGCGAACGCGCTACGTGCGGCCCGCGGTGTTGCGCGTCATTCCGGCCTCGATGCAGGTGACATTCGATCCGAACGGCCAGGTGCCCCTCGAGAATGAGGGAACCGTGATGCGCAACTTCAGATGGGCCAGTGCCGACGGTGCCGAGCTTTCCGCGCCTGACGGTGCGCTCGTCAATCCGTCGTGGACGTACGTGCAGGTGCCACTCGGCAATGCGTCGATCGCCGAGGGCGTTGTCTCTGCTCCGATCACCGTCAGCGGCGATGGATGGCGACTGACGCTTCCGCGGGGATGGGTCGTGAAGCGTGTTGGGTTGGTCACGGAAGTGCGGGCGCCGACTAAGTAGTCGGAACGGTGCCACCGTCGATCACGAACTCGGCGCCGTGAATTGCGGCCGCTCGGTCTGACGCCAGGTATGCGATGAGATCCGCGACCTCAGAAGGATCGGCTGCTCGTCCAATGGAGATGCCGCCCAGGCCGTCGAGCACCAGTTGCCGCGCATCTTCGATGGTGCCGCCATTTGCGGCTTGCAAACGCTCGAGAAAACCGACCGATGCTTCGGTCATGATCCAACCCGGCGACACCACATTCACGCGGACGCCTTTCGGGCCGAGCTCCTTCGAAATGGACTTGCTGTAGGTGCGCAGTGCGGCCTTGGCACTCGCGTACGCCGTGGTCGCGTCGGGAAGTGGCAGGACTGACTGAATCGACGTCACGTGTATGACTGACCCAGTGCCGCGCTCGGTCATCTGCGGAATGAGGAGGCGGTCCAAACGGACCGCGGCCATCAAGTTGAGATTGAGCTCGCCGAGCCAATGGTCGTCGGTCAGGGCCGTGAATCCGCCGCCAGGCGTGGTTGATCCGCCCAGCACGTGCGCGAGAATGTCGACCCCGCCCATCCGCTCCAGCGCAGCGTTCGCGAACGATTCGACACCGCGGGCCGTGGTCAAATCTGCTTGCAAGAACTCGACGCCGTTCATGGCCTCCATCGCTCCGCGGGCGGCGGTCACTACGCGTGCGCCTCCCGCCAGAAAGCGGTCCACGGTGGCGCGACCCAAGCCCTTGCTGCCACCGCTCACGAGCACGCGCTTACCTGCGAACTCGGTGGGATCCGCGTTGACGGTCATCCGCTGACCTCCAGCGCGGTGATCAGCTCGTTTTCGAGCGTGAAGCGGTAGGTGAACTCAATGGGGCTGCCGGGGAAGTCGCCGTGAGCCGGCCCGACCACCACGATCTGCTCTCCCTCGTGGCGCAACGATCCCGGTGTAAAGATCGCCTTGGCGGCGACCACTTCGTTCTCAATCAAGGTTCGGAGCTCATCGCGGCCCGCGAATCGGCGTCCGTTGTCCAGGAAAACCGCATCGGAGGCGAAGGGCTGCAGCATGCCGTCGACATCGAGTCGGGCGTTCGCGTCGACGTAATCGGCGATGGGTTTGGGGAGGGAAAGCGTCATGGTGTTCTCCACTGAGCGTGTGTGTGATAGCGCTCAGGAGAACGTCAAAGTATGCTGTACAAATGACAAGAACAGACGAAAAAGTGCAGTACGAACCTAAAGGTAAGCGGGTTGAATACACCGCTCAGGCCGCGGCGCAAAGCGCGCATAATGTGATTCGCGTGCTCGAAGGGCGATGGAAGCTGGTCATTCTCTTTCAGCTCTTCGGCGGGAGTATTCGCCGGTTTTCTGAGCTCGAGCGCGCAATTCCTGGCGTTTCGCAGAAGATGCTGATTCAGCAGTTGCGTCAATTGGAAGCCGACGGTGTTGTGACTCGTATCGTGCACGCCGAGGTGCCGCCTCGAGTGGAATATCAGCTCACTGAGTGGGGGCAATCACTCTGTCCGGTGCTGGATCGGCTGCTCACGTGGGCCGAGTCAGCGCCGGATGATGTGCGATCGCGTCTCATCGATCCGGCGGCCATTCGCGAGAGTTAAGCTCATCGCTCGTTGCTGTTCGTTCACCGTTGACCAGCCATCGCATGTCTCGCATCGAAGTGCATCCGTACAACCCGGAGTGGCCGCGCACATTCGAGCAGTTGCGCGCCGAGCTCTGGCCCGTGGTGCAGCATGCGTCGATGGCTATCGAGCATGTCGGCAGTACGGCGGTACCGGGGCTCGCGGCAAAACCCGTTATTGACCTCTGCATTGTGGTGGCCTCGCCGCGCGACATTCCGTTCGTTGCGAAAGCGCTCGCTACGCTGAGCTACACGCATCAAGGTGAGCTCGGCGTACCGGATCGCCATGCCTTCAAGGCGACGAGGCCCGGCCCGCGTCATCATCTGTACGCGAGTCCTCGCAAGAGCTTGAGCATGCGCAATCATCTGGGCGTGCGGGACTATCTGCGCGTGCACCCTGAGGCGGCGAGCGAGTATGGCGCGCTCAAACAACGACTCGCACAGCAGTTCCCCGAGGACATTGACAGCTACATCGCGGGCAAGACGGATTTTCTGCTGGGCGTGCTGGCGCAGGTTGGGTTCAGCGAGAGTGAGCTTGTGTCCATTCGGGGTATCAACAACCTCGAAACATGGCGGGCACCGCGACCGTAATTTGTGGTTTCCGGAACGGGAGCGGGACCGTTTGCGCGACGAATGCCGCGCAATCGATGAAAGCACGCCAATCGCAGATCACACCAATGAAGAACTTTTCCGACCCGATGGAGATTTTTCGCGAGGCGGTGGCCGCGGTGAACGCAAGCGATTGGCGACGCGCGGCTGAGTGTTGCGATCCGATCAGTCTTCGCGCGTTTCATCGCTATCTGTGTGAGCGGTATGCTCCCTCACAGAAAGCGACACCGATGACAGCGGAGCTCCTGCGCCAATACCAACCGGACATGCCGTTGGAGGTCGCGGAGTATCAGGCGGCGCAGCACAATCGACATCACGAGGATGGCGCCGCGCGGCTCTCCAGCGAATTGCCGGGGTTTTCGACGCCGCGGGAGCTCCGCGAAACCACAGCGGAGCGGGTCTTCATTGCCTGGCTGGAAGGGCAATCGCCGCGGCGCAAGGTCGAACGGCAGGTCGAGCAGGGCCGCGTCTCGCAGAGGGTGTTGGAGCAGATGGTGTCAATGACGACGCCGATCGTTGATCTCGAGCCGATTGGCGTTGTGAACGACGGTGATCGATTGGTGCATCTGCTTTATCGCCACGCCGGTCAAACAGACGGCCCACCCTCGCTGCCGCAGTCCATGCAGCTCGATGAAGAGGAGCGCGCGCTCGTAAACGACGCGTGGGGGCGCACGCATCCGCAGTCGCTGTGCTTGCGTCGTCAACGAGACGACTCGTGGCGTATCGTGGTCGAGCACGACTTTCTGATGCTCGGGGGAATGACGTTCATCGCTTATGATGGCGACGAAGGCGAGGCTCACGCATGAATCGCCGCACCTTTGTGCAATTGAGCGCCGCCGCGATTGGCGTGTCTGGGTTGGGAACCGTGGGATATACGCTCGGCATCGAGCCCCACTGGTTCGAGATTGTCGAGCGCGACCTGCCGATCGATCATCTGCCGTCCGGTCTCGTTGGCAAACGACTCGTGCAGTTCAGTGATCTGCACATCGGCCCGCAGGTCAGCGATGAGTATATCATCAACACCTTCGATCGCGTGCGCGCGCTCCAGCCGGACATTGTGGTCATTACGGGCGACTTCATCAGCTATCGCTACTCGCGCGGCGATTTTCAGTTCGCGCAACTGCGCGATGTGCTCTCGCATGTGCCGCATGGTCGGCTGGCAACCGTCGGCATTCTTGGCAATCACGACTACGGCCGCGACTGGAGCGAAGATGACGTCGCGGCGCGTGTTGTCGCCGAAGCCGAGCGCGCTGGCGTGCGCATGATGCGCAACGAGACGCAGGCGGTTGCTGGATTGGACATCGTTGGCGTGGACGATCTGTGGGCGCGTCGCAGTGATCCGACCGCCGCGCTTAAAGGGCGCCAAAGCGCGGCCGCGCTGGTGCTCGTGCACAATCCGGACACCGCCGATGATCACGTATGGCCGGACTATCGCGGCTGGATGCTCGCCGGTCATACGCACGGTGGTCAATGCAAAGCGCCGTTCTTGCCGCCGCCGTTGTTGCCAGTGAAAAACCGGCGCTACGTGGCCGGCGCCGTATCCGTCGACGCTGACAGGACGCTCTACATCAGTCGCGGCGTCGGCCATCTGATTCAGGCGCGCTTCAACGTGCGCCCCGAAGTTTCCGTGTTTTCGCTTCGCGCGACGTCGGTGTAGCCGTTCGTTGCTGTGATGGCGCTGGGTGGCTTGTGCACCGCGCCACACCCGTCACCTCACTGCGCGAAGTACCGCTCGTGATCGAGATCGAGCAGCAATGACGACTGCGTCGGTCGCCATCCGAGTCGCTCACGCGTGAGTGCACTCGACGATGGAACGTCGGCGCCGAAGAACGCGCCGAGAAAACCAAAGTGCGTCGCGGCCTCGGTGGGAGCCTTCGACACGAGCGGGAGCTGCAAACGCTCACCAATCACGGTCGCGATCTCGCGCGTTGGTACGCCTTCGTCAGCGACCGCATGATACGTGGCACCGGCAACGCCCTGTTCGACTGCGAGTCGATACAGCTTGGCGGCGTCGAAGCGATGCACGGCAGGCCAGCGATTCGCGCCGTCACCGACATAGGCCGACACGCCGCTCGTGCGCGCGATCGAAATCAACATCGGTACGAAGCCGTGATCTCCTGCGCCGTGCACAGAGGGTGGCAGTCGCATCAGCATCGCACGTGCTCCGCGCGACGCGAGCGCGAGCGTCAACTCGTCCGACGGCGTACGGTGCGACGCGCGCGTGCTGCGTCCGATCGGCATATCCTCGGTGGTAACTTGCCCCGGCTCACCGTGCGCCAAGCCTGACGTGGTCACCAGCGGCTTGTTCGTGCCGATCAGCGCTTCGCCCATCGCGCCAATTGCGGCCAGATCGATTCGCCCCGACTCGGCCATGTTCGAAAAGTCGTGAACGAACGCGGTGTGAATGACCGCGTCGGAGGCGCCCACACCTTCGAGCAGGCTGGCGTGGTCCGTGAGATCGCCCCGCTGCACCGACACACCACGCTGCTCGAGACGCTCCAACGCGACTCCGTTCCGCGCGAGGCCGAGCACGCTGTGTCCGGCACGAAGGAGTTCGTCCACCACCGCCGATCCGACAAATCCCGTCGCGCCAGTTACAAAAACCCGCATATCGACTGCTCCAGTTCTGGTGTGTGCGAACGCGCATCCTGCGCGACCGGAGTGAGGATAGACAGGCCAGTCTGTACGATCTATGCTATAAAATCCAAATAATCTCTTTATTCGTCCAAACTCACATGGATCCGCTTTCCGACGTGTTGGCGCTCCTCAAGCCGCGCAGCTACCTGTCCGCCGGATTCGATGCCGGCGGAGCCTGGGCCATCCGGTTTGGACGCAATGCTGGCATCAAGTGCTATGCGGTGGTGTCCGGAGGCTGTTGGTTGGCGGTGGAGGGAGTGCCTGAGCCGGTACGACTCACCGCCGGCGACTGCTTTTTGTTGCCGAGTGGACGACCGTTTGCGCTGGCGAGTGATCTGTCGCTCGAACCGGTGGAAGCCGCGACCGTGTTCGCGCCGGCGCGCGCGGGCGGCGTGGCCGTGTGGAACGGTGGTGGCGACTTCTTTCTGGTCGGCAGTCGATTCACCGTGAGTGGCGAACAGGCGGAGATGCTGATGTCGATGTTACCGCCGATCGTGCACATCCGCGATCAGGCCGATCAAGCCGCGCTGCGATGGTCGGTCGAGCGCATGATGCAGGAGCTGCGCGAAAAGCGTCCGGGCTCAGTACTCATTGCTGAACATCTGGCGCACATGATGCTGGTGCAGGCGTTGCGACTGCATCTTGCCGATGCGGGTCGCGGTGCCGTTGGATGGTTGTTCGCATTGGCCGATCCACAAATCAGCGTGGCGATCAGCGCGATGCATGAGGCGCCAGCGCATCGGTGGACGCTGCACGAGCTGGCGTCGCTCGCGAGCATGTCACGTTCGAGTTTTGCGCAGAAGTTCAAGCGTACTGTTGGTGTGTCACCGATGGACTATCTGGCGCAGTGGCGCATGCTGCTCGCAGCGGATCGCCTCGCCAACACCGACGATGGCATTGCCGCCGTCGCGCACTGGCTCGGCTACGACTCAGAGAGTTCGTTCAGTGCGGCGTTCAAGCGTGTGATCGGCACATCGCCGCGACGTCACGGTCGCGCGCTCGCGTTGGAGCGGAAACGCGAGGCGGCGGTGACGTAGCGATCGCGGTCTGCCACGACACCAGCGAAAGAATGGTTTGAATGTTTCCCTGTTCGTCAAATGGGAACATCAACCGGAGAGCGACGCGCATCACACTCCGCACACAGGAGATCGCTCGCTGGTTCGCCTCTTGCGGTAGAGCCGGGTATGGAGAATACCGGCCTCAACGGTGCGCGCTCTGCAGTGGAATGCATTCGCGTCACGCTCGATCGCAGGAGCTAGTGTGGAGCAATACGACGATGATGCACAATTGCGTGCACTCCGCGATCGCTATCTGACGGCTCAGCTGCGTGGCGATCGCCGACAAGCAGTGGAAATCATTACGCAGGCGAGTGATCCAGGCGGCGTTGATGCCACCTCGCTCGCGCGCGTGATCGCGGACGCCCAGCGCGAGATTGGCCGATTGTGGCAGGAGGACCAAATCTCCGTCGCCGAAGAACATGTGGCGACGGCCATTTCGCAGATGGCGCTCAGCTTCGTGTACCAGATCGCCCGACCCAGGCAACCCAACGGCAAGCTGGTGCTGGTGGGGTGTGTGGATGGCGAGCTTCACGATTTCCCGGCGCGCTTCGCGGCTGACGCGCTCGATTTGGCCGGCTTCGAGGTCCGATTCCTTGGGGCCAGTGTACCAACCGAAAGCTTGCTTGCCGCGATAGACAAGGACCATCCGGATCTGATCGCGCTGTCGGTGACGATGCACTTCAACGCTCCCGCAGCGCGCGATGTGGTGATGCGCGTACGTGAGCACACCGGCGGCAGCATCCCGATCGCGATCGGCGGTGGCGAGTGCGAGTGGACTAAGGCGCTCGCCAGAGAGCTATCGGTGGAAATCACCGGCTGCAGCGCCGCGGAGTTTGTGGCGACTGCATCGCGCTTCCTTGGAGTCGCAGCATGACCCAGCGCCACATCTCAGATGCCACCCATGCGTTTGAAGCGTTCGACGACGAGCGCACGGAGCTCCTGCTCGCCTGTGACGATCAGCTGTGCGTGACGTGGGCCGATCGGATTGCCGCACAACGGTTGGGACTCGTACCGGGCAGCCGCTTGCTCGAGCTCGTGCCCGCCGGCGCGGAGTCCAAGGCGCAGAGTGTCTTCGCGCGCGCGTGCGACGGTGCGGTGCGCGGCGCGGAGCTGCCGTTGCTCTGGCAGGGCAAGGTCGCCACGTTCGCCGTATCCGCGAAGCCTCGCCCCGATGGAGGACTGCACCTGTTGCTTTCGTTGCTGCCCGAGTCGTTCGGCAGCGCGCTGACTCAGGTGCAGGAGTCCATGGCCGAAGTGATCTCGCTCAATCGGCAGGTATCGCGGCAGAAGGCGGAGCTGCAAGTCGCGTACACGGACCTCGCCGAAAGCAATCGCGGTGTCATCACACTGCACTCCGAACTGGAAGAGCAGGCATCATCGCTGCGCCGCGCGTCTGATGTGAAGACGCGGGTTGTCGCCAATGTGAGTCACGAGTTCCGCACGCCGCTTCACACCATTCTCGGGTTGTCCAAGCTGCTGTTGAATGGCGCGGATGGGCCACTCACAAGCGAGCAGGAGAAGCAGCTCCGCTACATCCGTTCGTCGGCCGAAGAACTGCAGCACCTCGTCAACGACCTGCTGGATCTCTCGAAAGCAGAGTCAGGGAAGGCGCAGCTGCGGCCAGAGCGCTTCACCGTTGAGGAACTCTTCTCCGCACTGCGCGGACAGATGCGTCCGATCATGGAGCCGAATCCATCGGTCAAGCTCGTATTCGTGTCGGATGATGCGCCGATCGAGCTCGAAACGGATCATGGAAAAGTGGCGCAGGTGCTCCGCAACCTGATCTCCAACGCCGTCAAGTTCACCGAGGCTGGCGAGATCCGCGTGTCGGCCGAGCGACGCGATGACAAGATCCTGTTCCACGTCACCGATACTGGTATCGGCATCGCCGAAGAAGACTTCGGGCGCATCTTTGAAGAGTTCGGTCAGGTGGACAGTCCGTTGCAAAAACGTGCGCGCGGCACGGGGCTTGGTTTGCCGCTGTCACGCCGTCTCGCCGAACTGCTCGACGGCACACTCGATGTGCAGAGCGAGCTCGGCAAAGGTTCGATCTTCACGCTCCGCATTCCGGCGGTCCATCCGGAGGTGCTCGAGATGACGACGCTGACGACGCGTCCAGTGGATGCGTCGAAGTCGCCGGTACTCGTTGTTGAAGACGATCGGAAAACCATCTTCATGTACGAAAAGTATCTGTCGATGACCGGATTTCAGGTGGTCCCGGCGCGCACCATCGACCACGCACGCAAGCTGCTTACGGAATTCAGACCGGCGGCGGTGGTGCTCGATGTGATGCTCGAGGGCGAAACGACCTGGAACTTCCTGTCGGAGCTCAAGGGCAATCCTGAGACCGCTGATATTCCGGTGCTGGTGGTCACGGTGACGAGCAAGGCGCAGAAGGCGCGTGCACTCGGCGCCGACGAGTTCTGGCTCAAGCCGATCGATCAGGATCGACTGATTCGCAAACTCAAGTCGCTCAATCGTCCGGAATCGGCTACGCGTGTGCTGGTCATCGACGACGATGAGAGGGCACGCTATCTGATTCGCAAATTGCTCCAGGGCACCGCCTATCAGATCACCGAAGCGGTCAACGGTCCCGACGGTGTGCGCGTTGCGCAAGAGCTGCGGCCGCAGGTGATCCTGCTCGACTTTCTGCTCGAGAACGTCACGGCCTTCGATGTACTCGACGAGCTCAAAGCCGACCCACGCACGCGCGAAATTCCTGTCATCGTGATCACCTCGCATGTCCTCGATGGCCGTGACAAGAGCCGTCTGCTCGCCGAGACGGAAGCCGTGCTGTCCAAGGAGCATCTTTCTCGTGAACTCGCGATCAATCGCATCCGGGATGCTCTCAGAAAAGCGGGAGTAGCCACGCAGCATGGCAAGTGATCGCGACGCACTCTCCATCGGTGATCGGCTGGGGCGAACGCTTGTCGTCAATGTGAACGATCACGAGGCGGCCCGTTACACCACGACGCTCATGCTTCGGCAGGCCGGCTTCGACGTCGTTGAGGCAGCGGATGGCCGCAGCGCGCTGGCGCTCGCCGAAAGTATACCTGACGTGATGGTGCTCGACGTGCGCCTGCCAGACATCGATGGGTTCGAGGTCTGTCGACAGATTCGCAGCAACCCGCGAACGTCGCGCATCAAGGTCCTGCACACGTCGGCCACGTTCGTGACCATCGAAAAGCGCGTCCAGGGACTGCAGATGGGTGCGGATGGCTATCTGGCGCAGCCGTTCGAGGCGCAGGAGCTGGTCGCTACCGTGCAGTCACTCGCTCGCCTCAGCAAGGCGGAGCAGGGATTGTGGATGCGCGCGGAGCTGCTGGTGGAGGCCGATCAGCGCAAGGACGAGTTTCTGGCGATGCTGGCGCACGAACTGCGCAATCCGCTCTCCGCCATCAGTGCCTCGCTGCCTCTGCTCGCGCAACGGCCACCGGTGAATGATCGGGAAGGGCGCGCACGGCAAATCGTGGATCGTCAACTTCTCCATCTGAGCAAGCTGGTGGATGACCTGCTCGACGTGGCTCGCGTTACGCGCGGCAAGATCGAACTCCATCAATCGCACGTGGACCTTTCGACGGTGCTCGAAGAGGTCGTCAGTGCGGCGCGCGATACCAACATCGGCCGTCGTCAGCAAAGCGTGACGCTCACATTGCCCCCTCAACGTCTCGTCGTGCATGGTGATGCCACGCGGCTCGAGCAAATCTTTGTGAACCTGCTCGACAACGCGTCCAAGTACAGTGACTCGGGCAGTGCGATCGAGGTCAGTGCCACCGTGGTGCAAACAAAGGATCAGTCTCGTGTACGCGTCCAGGTACGCGACCACGGTCTTGGCATTGCGCCTGACGTGATCCCCAAGATCTTCGACCTGTTTGCGCAAGCGTCGGTGTCGATCGATCGCGCGCGCGGTGGACTCGGGATTGGTCTCAGTCTGGTGAAGAGCCTTGTGGAGTTGCAGGGCGGCACCGTTATGGCGTGCAGCGACGGCCTCGGAAAGGGCACGACGGTCGAAGTGAATCTGCCACTGTTATCCGCTGACGAAGGCGCCGTCGTGCCGCCGCGCGTAAAAGACGCGCCGACCGTGACGGCCAGCGAATCACTGCGCGTCCTGTTGATCGAAGACAACGACGACGCGCGCGCCGGTCTCGTCGCGCTCTGGGAGATGTGGGGACATGAGGTGTCCACGGCCAGCGATGGCAGCGCCGGTGTCGCGATGGCGCTGATGGAGCCGCACGACATTGCATTCATCGACATCGGCCTGCCGGAGATGGATGGCTATGCGGTGGCCGAGCAAATCCGTGCATCGCCGGCGGGCAAGGCGATCGTGCTCGTGGCGCTGACCGGCTACGGCTCACCGGAACAGAAGGAGCGCGCGCTTGCGGCCGGATTTGACCGGCATATGGTAAAGCCTGTCGATCCCATCAAGGTGCGGGTGCTATTTTCAGAGCTACGCAGCACCGGGCGCCCGGGCTAGCCGGCAACACTCGTCACGATTCCACGGAGCTTGTGATGGCCAAGTACACCCTCAACGTGAACGGCGCATCAAGGTCCGTCGACGTTGAAGCCGACACCCCACTATTGTGGGTGCTGCGTGATTCGCTGGATATGACGGGCACCAAGTTCGGCTGCGGCATCGCACAGTGTGGTGCGTGCACGGTACACCTGAATGGCGTGCCCACGCGATCCTGCCGAACGGCGGTATCGACCGTTGGCTCAGCGAGCGTCACAACTATTGAGGGGATCGACACACCACAGGCGCGCGCGCTACAAGACGCGTGGTGCGAACTCGATGTGCCGCAGTGTGGCTACTGTCAGGGTGGTCAGATTCTCGCGGCGGCCGCGCTGCTCAAAACGAATCCCCGGCCCACTGACGCCGATATCGACGCGGCGATGGCTCGCAATCTTTGCCGCTGCGCGTCGTATACGCGTATTCGTGCTGGCATCAAGCGTGCGGCCGAGCTGGCGGCAGCGGCGACGCCGGCTGGAGGGAAGCGCTGATGACACAGATCGATCGGCGTCAATTCATCAAGATCAGTGCGCTCGCGGGCGGTGGGTTGCTGGTCGCGAGCTCGTTCGACGCGACGGAGAATTTCGCTGTCGCTCAATCGGCGCCCACGAACGGGCTCGCGCCGCTCGCGGATTTCGCACCGAATGTGTTTGTGAGTATCGCGCCAAGCGGCGCGGTGACACTCATCGCGCCAAACTCGGAGATGGGGCAGGGGATCAAGACTTCGCTGCCGATGGTGATCGCCGAAGAGCTCGATGTGAAGTGGGAACAGGTGACCGTCGTGCAGGGCGATCTGAATCCCGCGTATGGGCGGCAGTTCAGTGTTGGCAGCGGATCGACGGTGTCCAACTACATCCCGATGCGTCGCGCCGGTGCCGCGGCACGTGCGGTGCTCGTTGAGGCGGCCGCGCGCGAGTGGAATGTGAGCGCGAGCGAGTGCACTACCGCCGACGGTGTTGTGACGCACGCGCCGACCAAGCGAACGCTGAGCTATGGCGCGCTGGCGACCAAGGCGGCGGAGTTGCCGGTGCCGGTGAACGTCACGCTCAAAGATCCGGGCACGTTCAAGCTGCTTGGCACGCGCGTGGCGGGCGTGGACAATCGCAAGATCGTAAAGGGCGCGCCGCTCTTTGGCATCGATGTCAAACTGCCGGGCATGCTGTACGCGACGTACACGAAGTGCCCGGTGTTTGGTGGTGAAGTCGGCTCGGCGAATCTCGACGAAGTGAAGGCCAGGCCGGGTGTGCGTGACGCGTTCGTGTTGAGTGGTATCGCAGGGCTGCCATCAGGTGTTGCCGTCGTTGCCGATTCGACGTGGAACGCGTTCAGTGCAACGAAAGCGTTGAAAGTGCAGTGGAACGAAGGGGCGCAGGTTTCGCAGAGCAGCGTGGATATGGCCACACAGGCGCAGTCACTGGCCAAAGCCAACGGACCGGCGCCGCTACCCCCGGGCGCTCGTGCGATTGAAGCGGTGTACCACTATCCGTTTCTCGCGCATGCTACGCTCGAACCGCAGAACTGCACGGCGTGGTTCAAGGATGGCGTGATGGAGATGTGGACACCCACGCAAATCCCCGCGACAGGACAGGGGCTCGTCACGCAGGGCCTCGGCATTGCCGCGAAGGATGTGAAAGTGCACATCACGCGATTGGGCGGCGGGTTCGGCCGTCGCGGTAGCAATGAGTTTTCGATCGAGGCCGCGGCGATTGCGAAGAAGCTGGCCGGCACACCGATCAAGCTGACATGGACGCGCGAGCAGGACTTTGCGCACGACAACTATCGCTCGAACGGCTGGCACTACTTCACGGCCGGACTCGATAGCAAGGGCTCGGTTGTCGCATTGCACGACGCGTTTGTGAAGATGCAGGGCGGACCGGGTGACATGACTGCTGGCGGCTTCCCGTTCAATGCGATTCAGGGATCGACGGTCAAGTCCAGCAAGCTGCGCGCGGGCATACCAACCGGCTTCTGGCGTGCGCCCGGTGATAACGGCAATGTGTGGGCGACGCAGTGTTTCATGGACGAACTGGCGCACGCCGCTGGCAAGGAGCCGCTCGCGTTCACGCTCGACATGCTGGCCACGGTGCCCGCGTCGCCGCGCTTTGACGCCAGCAGGATGACGGCGGTGCTCAAGCTCGCGACCGACAAGGCGAACTGGGGACAGAAGCGTCCGCGTGGCGAAGGGCAGGGATTCGCGATCTGCTTCGCGAACAGCGCCTATGTCGCGATCGTGGCCGATGTCGCGGTCAGTCAGGCCGGTGAGCTCAAGATCAAAAAGCTCACCGCCGCGGTCGATGCCGGTTCCATCGTGAACCTGAGCGGCGCCGAAGCGCAGGTGCAGGGCTCGATGCTCGATGGGATCAGCGCGGCATGGTTTCAGAAGGTGACCATCGAACGTGGTGCGGCGGCGCAGATGAACTTCAACAAGTATCCCATGCTGCGCATGAATCAGGCGCCGCCGGCGGTCGATGTGCACTTCATCAAGTCCACGGCACAACCAACTGGCCTCGGTGAGCCAGCACTGCCTGCGGCCGCACCAGCGGTGTGCAACGCCATCTTTGCGGCGACGGGGAAGCGGATCCGGACGTTGCCGATTGCGGATGAGTCGCTGAAGTGGGGGTAGTGGGTGTCGTCAGTCGATTGGCGCGTGCTGAATTCCCAGACGCGCCGCCAATTCGCGCAGTGTTGCGGCGAGCAAGGCGTGCTGATGCTGACTGAGGTGACCAAACGCGCGCGCATCGTTCTCATCGGCAAGCGTCGCAAGTACAGGAACAAGCCTTCGTCCTGACGTCCGCAGGATGAGGAGCTGGGCGCGACCGTCTTGCGCGTCGGCGCGGACCGAAACGAGCTGCTTGGCGACGAGGCGATCCACGAGTTTCGAGATCGCGCCACGCGTCAACCCAAGTCGTGCGGCAAGTTCGCTCGGCTTGATCTCGTCTCGCTCGAACAAGGCTCGCAACACGACCCATTCGGCAACGGTCACGCCATGCGCTTCCACCTGCGCCCTGAACGCGTGCGACACATGGTTCGACACCATGCGAAGCCAGTAGCCAAGGTGACTTTCGAGCTCGCTGACGGAAGCGCGCGCTGACTTACTGCGGGAAGTGTTCGACATGCAGCTCCGCCGTGCGGCCAAAGTAGACGACGCGTTTGCCGGGAAATGACACCATGTAGCCCGCACAGCCCGCCGATTTCACCGTCTCACAGAAGCCGCGGTAGCTGTAGCCTTCGGCGTTGGTTTGTGCGGCTCGCACGGCGCGCTCGACGACTGCCGCATCGAAACGCTCCGCTACCCGCGACTGCGTTGGTGGCAGTTCCAGTTGCACCGACTGGTCGCTGGCGTGAATGTAGGTACACGTATTCAGTCGATAGTCGACGGTGTATCCCTCGAACCCTGCGTTGATGAGTGTCCGCACGATGGTGGGAAAGTTCATCGTGCTGGCATAGGCGGCGTCGAGGCATTGCCGGGCCGTTGCCGTGAGCGTGTCAGTCATCGGGAACCGTGAGGCGTGAGTGCAGTATCCGGGTTTGTGAATCCGGTCAGTGCATAATAGTTTCCTTGTTAACTAAAAGAGTCAAGAGCGCGTCATGGCTTGACCTGCTTGTTGCGACGGCCGGGTGTCATGGTCAAGCCAACGCGAATCGCGAGCAGCTCCGCGTTGGATCGTTTGATATCCATGCCAAGTGTTCCGTCGGGCTTGTCGGTCAAGCCGCCCTTGACGAGATAGTCGCGCGTCCCGTGGCGTTCGTAGCCGATTCCAATGTCAATAGCGGCTTTGCGGTGCACCGGGATTTCCAGGCCCGTGCCGCCGGTCAGGAGCAAGCCGGTATCTCCGAAGTTCTCGTCGGCGGCAATGAAATCGGGAAGCAATCCGCCACCGAGTCCGCTCAGCGTCGCAAATCGGCTCATGCCAACCAACCCGTAGCCGTACATTCGCGTCCGTCCGATCGGCAGCGAGAGCTGCGGACCAAGAGCTAAGGACAAGATCCCGTTGGCCGTGGTCAGGTCGACGGCGACGCGGCAATACGGTGGTGACCCGAGACAAGTGCGCTGACGTTCGCTGCCGTAGTTGAGCCACCCGCCCTGCAGTCGGAGTGACACCAGGGCGGCGCGGTCCAGTCGAAGGAGGGCGTATCCCTGACCGCCCGCCGCATTCCTGACCTGGTGTTTGAAGTCGCCAACGGGTTGTCCGATGTCGGCCGCAAACCCCACGCGCCAGCGAGGAAGACGAGCGGCGGTGCTATCTCGAGCGAGGGGCGTGGTTTGTGCGGCCGCGGCATGTGAAGCCGCGAATAGCCCTATCAGAGCGATGAAAATTCGACGCATGAGCGAGAATGGTGTGCGCGTTTGCAATGGTGACGTGATCAGCGCCGCGTGGCGCAGCGCCGATGCAAGCCTACGCGAAATCCGACTGTAAACCGCGCTCCTCGCAGCGAGTTGCATGATCGTTGCAGCGAACTGCAGCGAACTGCAGCGGCGACCTGCGAGACGGGCACCGGCGCGGTTGCCTCGTCGAGCGATCGCTCGTCCAATCCCGGACGCACGCCCGTGCGAATACCAATGATCCATTTTATCTGCAGGCAATCCGTCAATGTTCACTCATCGCGCGCGCACGCTGCTGCAGCAGGCTCTGATCTGTATCACGGTTGGCAGTGCACTGGGTGCATGCGGCGGCGGTGACACCAGCGGTGGCGGGATCACACGTCCGCCCGGTAACAGCGACCCGGTTACGCCGGTTCCCCCGGTTGCGGCGTCGATCACGGTGAGCCGTAACACGCTGCAGTTCTCGGCTGTTGGTGAGACGCAGGCGCTCAGCGCCGAGGTGCGTGATCAGGCGGGTGCGGTGTTGAACAACTATACGGTGACTTGGAGTTCGTCGAACGCGCAGGTCGCGACGGTGTCCTCGAATGGAGTGGTGACGGCCATCGCGGCCGGCTCGACGGCGGTGATGGCAACGGCCGGTGCGGCGAGCGCCACCGTACAGGTCGTGGTTCAATCCGTCACGCCGCCGGTTACTCCACCGGTCACGCCTCCCACCACGCCGCCAACGTGCACCAACCGGACCGCGTTCTCGGACTACCTGATCGATCCGTCGCTGATCAAGGTCGTGACGCAGATCGGCATCATTGGCGGTGGCAACACCGAGATCATCGGACGCTCGTACGTGTTTCCGATCGATGGTCAGGACGGTGTGCGCATGCCGCTGACGGCTCCCACGGCGCTCAATGTCGTGGCCGCGAAGCATTACCTCCCGCCGGGCGCGCCAACCACTGGGTATGTACCGGACTGGTCGCTCTTGTTGGACACCGGCTGTGGCATCACGATCGAGCTGTTTCATGTGAAGGACGTCGCGCCGTCAATCAAGGCGGTTGCCGACACCACCATCTCGAACAGCAGCGCGTGGCAGCAGCTGCCGACGCGAGTGCCGTTCGCGGCGGGAACGACGTTCGGCTGGTATCAGCGCGGACTCAATTCGGTGGCGTTCGATGTCATCGCGCACGACAACACCGTTCGCAACAAGTTCACGAACCAGCAGCGCTACGAAACGGGGCACAGCAACCTGCTCGATATCGTGTGCCCGTGGAATCTGTTCGAATCGGGCAAGCGCGATGCGTATCTCGCGACGATGGGCGCACAGACCGGATTCCGTGTCGCCGGTGCAGGATGCGGCACGATCGAACGTGATGTGGCCGGAACGCCAGCGGGCCAGTGGTTCCGCTCGCAAGCAGTACAAAGCTCGATGCCGTTCAGCAAGGAGGGCGATTACGGCGATCCGTTGCCGATCGTGTTCGGCGTGGACAGCACCGTGTACATCGGCCATACCGGCCCGACCAACGACATCCGCATTGCGAACAACAATCCCACGTGGCGCAATCCGGCCAGCATCACCACGTCGCACTGCTATCAGATCATCGACGGCAGCACGTCGTCGGGTTGGTTGTGGCTCCGTATGAACAGCGAGACGCAGATGGACGTGTCGTACAGCAACACCGGGCTCTGTCCGACGGCGTTTCCGGCGACGGGGTTCGTGGCGTACTACCGATAGGGACTATTACGGACTATCGGCAGTACGCCGGCGCTGGCAGAAGTCGCTGGACTGACTTCAGTACGGCGTGCCGCCGCGCTGCATGATGAACGGTGACGGATCGGCATAGACGCCGTTGACGCTCGTACCGCCGTTGTGGATGGCTGGGAACATCGGCTCCATGCTCTGCGGGAAGCCGAAGGTCGGCTTCGTGAGCAGATCGAGCGTGACGAGATCTTCGCTGGTGAGCGTCACGTCGAGCGACGCAATGTTGTCCTCGAGCTGACTCAGCCGACGCGCGCCGATGATCGTCGAGGTAACGCCCGGCTGCTGGCGTACCCAGGCCAGTGCTGCACGCGCAACGGTCGTTTCGTGTGACTCTGCAATACGTTCGAGCGCTTCCACGACGGTCCAGGTGTGATCGTTGAGATCACTGGCGAAGAAGGCGCCGCGCGCGCCGTCCACCTTTCCGCCATTCGCGCGATTGAACTTGCCCGAGAGCAGTCCGCTCTTGAGTGGCGACCACGGCGTGATGCCCAACCCGAGCTCGGCGGCCATTGGCACCAGCTCCTGCTCGACGCTGCGCTGCAACAGCGAGTACTCGATCTGCAAACCAATGAAGGGCGCCCACCCGCGGAATCGCGCCAGCACGTTCGCCTCGGCCACCTTCCATGCCGGCGTGTCAGACACACCGATATAGCGGACCTTGCCAGCCTTCACGAGATCATCCAACGCGGCCATCGTTTCGTCGATGGGTGTGTGACGATCCCAGTTGTGCAGCCAATACAAATCGATGTAGTCCGTCTGCAGCCGACGGAGCGACTGCTCGAGTGAGCCAATGATGGCTTTGCGGCTCGAGCCCCCAGCGTTCGGGTCGCCCGGATAGAGATTGCCGCTGAACTTGGTCGCCAGTACGACGCGATCTCGGCGCGCGGCGTGACGACCGAGATGGTCGCCCAGTATTTTCTCGGAGTGACTGAGGGTGTAGAAGTTGGCGGTGTCGATGAAGTTGCCACCGCGCTCGAGGTACCGATCGATGATCTGTTGCGACTCTTCGACGCTCGATCCCCAGCCGAGATCTTCACCGAAGGTCATCGCGCCAAGGGACAGGGGGCTGACGCGCAGGCCCGAGCGTCCAAGAGTGATATACTGATCGAGCGACATCGTGAATTCCGTCAAAAGAGGTCGACGGGAGACAGTTTATAGTCGTGTAGGTTTATTATTCGACTAGTTCCCGTTTGGTGTAGTTTAATATTAAACGAGTTGGTGGCAAGAGGTGGGAGCACACATTTCGAAAATCGACGTCGCCCGGACCTGGACGCTGAGCTTCCATCTCGTGAACTCGGTGATCCTCGGCGTGCAGGACCAACTCGCCGAGCTTGGCCTGGAACCGAAGGAGCTGTTTGTGTTGGCTGAGGTTGATGCCAATCCCCATCCGGCCGCGCTCGCGACGACGCTGTGCATGCCCAAGCCGTCGGTCACCGTTTATCTCAAGCGTCTCGAGGCGGCGGGTTTCGTGACCCGCGAGATCGACCCTACCGATCTCCGTCGCCATCGCATGACCATCACCCACAGTGGGCGCGCGGCGCTTACGCAGGGGCTGGCGCTGCTCTCCAGTGCCTTTGGTGCGCGCCTCGGCAAGTTGACAGCAGCGCAACAACGTGAGTTCGCTGCACTGCTCGAAGCAATGAACTAGCGGGCGCATTCGTCGCTGTGCTGACCGGACTCCTCACGCAACTCATGCGCACCACGTCGGCCATGCGGTCGGGATCGACCGCTATTCGAGCGATCAGCAGTGCATTGGTGTGCCTGGCCCTGGGTGTTTCAACGGCCGAGCATGCCTCGGCGCAGCAAGCGGCCGCGGCGCGGTCCGGCACGCGTGCCCGCGGCGCCGCTGCGGCAAGCGTGCGCATCAGTTCACTCCCATGGACCGAGGCCGAACGGCTGCTCGACACCTCGACCGTGGTCGTCATCCCACTCGGCGCGGAGTCCAAGGAACACGGGCCGCATCTGCCGCTGAATACCGATTGGCTGCAGGCCGAGTATTTCACGCAGCGGGTGATGTCGGCGACGCGCGTCGTGGTCTACCCTACCATCAACTATCACTTCTATCCGGCCTTCGAGGAGTATCCAGGATCGACCGGGTTGCGACTGGCCACCGCGCGTGACCTTGTGGTGGACCTGGTGCGCTTCATTGCGCGCCACGGACCGCGCCGATTCTACATTCTGAACACGGGCGTCTCGACGGCTCGCCCGTTGGCGCAGGCACGTGATACGCTTGCGGCTGACGGGATTCTGATGGCGTTCACCGATGTGCTGAGCGTTGCGGATTCCACCGTGAAGCGCATCAGTCGACAGGCCGGTGGCACGCATGCGGACGAAATCGAGACCTCGATGATGCTGTATATCCGGCCGCAGGTGGTGCAGATGCGCAAGGCGGTGGACGACGTGCACCCGGGAAGTGGCGGCTTGACGCGTGACTCGGCTACAGCGGTTCGCGAGCAGCGCGTGTGGTCACGGAGTGGCGTGTTCGGGAACGCCACGCTCGCCACGCGGGACAAGGGGCGGGCCGTCGTCGAAGCGCAGGTGAGCGAAATGGTTGCCGAGATCGAACGACTGCGCCACCTCCCAATTCCCGATGTCCGACGCTGACTGCAGAATCGAGTGGCGGGCCTCCACGTTCGCGCGCCGTACTGCGCGTCAGTCCAGCAGCCGCTTCAGTTGATCTCTGTAGCTGCGACTCGATGTGATACGAACGCCACCATCGAGCGTGATTTCGAACTCACCGTGACCGCACGGCTCGAGACGACGAATCCTTTCGATACGGACCAGATGCGACCGATGCACGCGCACGAACTGTGACGGATCGAGTCGTGTCTCCAGCAACTGCAACGACTCGCGCATGAGGTGACGTTTACCCCCCGCGATGAGCGCGACGTAGTTGCCATCGGCCTCCACGCGATCCAGGTCGGCGACGGGCACGAAGTACATGCCACTTGTCTCTCGTATGACCAGGCGCGTGACGTACTTGCCCGGTGACGCTGGCAGGTCGCCGCTTATGGCCTGCAGGGCGCGGCGGAGCGCGGCATCAGCAGTGGCGATAGCCTGCGCGTTGGTCGCGTATGCGCCTGCGCTTGCAGCTACTCCGGTCGGTGCGCCGAGCGTGTCGAGCAGGCGTCGCATCGTGCGATCGAAGCGATCAATGTCGACCGGTTTCACGAGATAGTCCACCGCAGCGACATCGAAGGCGCGAATGGCGTGCTCCTCGCTGGCGGTCACGAATACAACGCAAGGTGGGCGCTCGATTGTCCAGGGCGCTTCGCGCGCCAGCGCCTCCACCGTGGCGATGCCATCGAGACCGGGCATGCGAATGTCGAGCAGAAGCACGTCAGCCGGCCCATCCCGCAGTGCAGCCAGGACGGCCGCTCCGCTGCCGCATTCGGCGATGAGCTCAAAGTCCGCATGGCGCGCGAGCAGCGCACGTAATCGCGCGCGGGCCAGCGGTTCGTCATCGGCAATGAGCACCTTCCACGTGCGTGCTGACTGCTCGATCATGTGCGTAACCCGACCGCAGTCGCCCTCTCGACGAACGGCATCCTGAGCACTGCACGTGTGCCGCCTCCAGCCCGGAGCTCGAGCGAAAGCGAGGCGCGTTCACCATGGAGCTGCGCCACTCGTTCTCGCGTGTTGCGCAGGCCAACGCCAGTGCCGGACGAGTCGCCGTCGCGCACGCCGACTCCGTCGTCTTCCACGGTGAGGTGCAGCATTTCTGCTGTACGCGAAGCGCCAATTCGCACCCGTCCACCCTGTTCCCGTGCGCCGAGACCGTGCTCGTACGCGTTCTCCACGAGTGGTTGCAATACCAGGAACGGCACCTGGGCATGACGCGTGTTGTCAGCGACCGCCCACTCCACTCCAATGCGATCGCCAAATCGCAATTGCATGAGATCCACGTACTGCGCGAGCAGTTCGAGCTCTCGGTTCAGCGCATGCTCTTCCGTGCCCTCCTCCAGCACCACCCGCAGCAGAGCGGCGAAGCGCGTCAGCATGCGGTCGGCAGCGAAGGGGTCGACGTGCACTAGTGCAGTGACCGCATTGAGCACATTGAAGACGAAATGTGGCTGCAGCTGCGTTCGCAACGCCGCGAGCCGTGCCTCGGCCAGTCCGCGCGCGAGCTCGGCCTCGCGTATCTCACGGGCGCGTATCGCGCGATAGTAGTGCGCGGCATGCAGGAGCGCCACCATCACGAGAAAGACCGTGAAGTAAGTGAGCGTGCGCGCCGCTGCGCTCGCTGCCACATCTGGCGCGCCGGAGATCGCTACGACAATCGGCGTCATCAAGACGTGCCGAAGCCACGCTGCCGCGATCACTCCGAGCAAAAGTATGCCGGCGTTTCGCCATACCTGTGGACGCTCAATCGGATAGCGGCGAACGAGCCATGCGAGCGGTGGCAGGAAGGGCAGGCACGTCCACCACATGGCGAGCGACCAGCCGACTTGCCAGCTCCAGCGCGGGTCGGCCCCCGCGTCCAGGAGCGTGATGCCGCCACGCAGCGCGTAGAGCAGGGCGAAGAAGGTGGTGAGTACAACGGCCCCAATCGGCACGACGAGTCGCTCGGTTGCGGATTCCGTCGTGTCGATGTTTCGGCAAGGCTGCTCGCGGTTCATCACGCTGGAGTCTAGCGTGGGAGCACCGGTTGCACGCGACGAACCGCCGTCATCGGGACCAACGCACCGCCGTGGTATTCCACGATCCCCTCCATAGTGCGTCCTCCGTTGGAGAGGCGCGCGAGGTATCGCACATCGCCTTCGCGCGACGCGACCACCATGCGCACCGAGTCACCCTTCACGACCAGTTCGCGGATGGCGAGGGTGTTGGTGAGGTACATGGTGATGGAGCCGCCCCATCCCTTTTCGAGCGGGCCGAGCGCAAGGAAGCCGGGGGATGTGCGCTCGCCGAGTCGCATATTGAAGTCCCAGATCCCCTGCAGCTCGGGCAGACTATCCGGTCTGACGGACTGCGCGCTCGCGGCTCTCGAGATCATGAGGGAAGCCGCCAACACGATAGCGGCGAAGAGCAAACGCTGGGCAACTCGAAAGAAGCGACGAAGGGCAGCAGCTGGCATGACCGACTCTCCGGATAGTTTATGGTGACATCCGCAGCATAGGCCGCGCAATCAGCAAGCGAATCTCGGTGACGCCAAACGGTCGATGCGCGGGGTGAACTGGACGTCGAGGGAGTTCTCATGGGCAAGCTTGTCTTCGGCATGATGCAATCGCTCGACGGATACGTCGACGGCTTCGGTGATCGACTCACCTTCCCGCCACCCGGCCCACTGCTTGGCGCGCACTTGAGTGAGCGCGCGCGCAATATCACGGGCGGCGTCTACGGACGTCGCATGTACGAGGTCATGCGGTACTGGGATGACGATCATCCAGACTGGGATGCCGGCGATCATGCGTTCGCTGCGGTGTGGCGCGCGCAGCCCAAATGGGTGGTATCCACGACGCTGACGTCGGTGGGCGCCAACGCGACGCTTGTGCGTGACGACCTCGAGGCTCTGGTGCGTCGACTCAAGCAGGACCGTGATGGAGAGATCGATGTCGCCGGACCCACGCTGGCGGCGAGTCTCACCGACAGCGGTCTGATCGACGAATATCGGTTGTATCTGCGGCCACTCGTGCTGGGTCGGGGGAAGGCGTACTTCGCGCGCGCGCGCACGCCACTCCGAGTTGTCGCAAGCGAGCAGCTCGGCGACGAGGCTGTTCTGGTTACCGCGGTGCCGAGGTGACGCACGCTCGGCGCTGTGCACGAGCTTGCGCCCTGTTGGAAGCGACCGTATACTGAACCGCATGGTTCAGTATATTTTATTCTTCCCTGGCGCCTGGCGCCGCGCGAGGTGGGTGGCCGCCACCGTCGCGATGGCCAGCATCCTGATGAGCACCCTGAGCGCTGCCGCCGCGTCCGCGCAGCCACTGGCCGCAACGGGTTATGCGCCCGTCAACGGGCTCCGGATGTACTACGAGATTCGTGGGTCCGGTGAGCCCGTCGTCCTGGTGCACGGTGCTTTCATGACCATCTCCAACAATTGGACGGGATGGATCGATGAGCTCGCGAAATCCCACACCGTCATTGCGGTCGAGCTGCAGGGGCACGGGCGCACCGCAGACATTGCACGGCCATTCAGCAGTGCAAATCATGCCGATGATGTGGCCGCACTGCTCGCGTATCTCAAGATTCCCCGCGCCGATCTGATCGGATACAGCATGGGTGGCGGTGTCGCGATGCAGGTTGCGGTACGACATCCCGATCGCGTGCGAAAAGTCGTCGTCATTTCGTCGACGTTCCGTCGGGACGGCGCCGTACCGGAAGGGCGCGAGGCGCTGAAGGCGCTGTCGGCGGAACTGTTCAAGGGCTCGACCATCGAAACGGAGTACCTGCGACTGAGTCCGACGCCCACACACTTCGCCACGTTCATTTCACGCATGGTGGACGGCGCCGCGCGCGAAACTGAGCTGAGCGCCGAGCAGCTGAAAGCAACGACCGCACCGATGTTTTTCATTCATGGGGATGCCGACGGTATCCGGCTCGCACACGTCGCTGAGATGTTCCGTTTGAAGGGTGGCGAAACTCACGGCGACCTGGGACCTCGCTCCGAATCGCGGCTGGCGATCATCCCCAACAGCACGCATGTGACGTTGATGGAGCGCGCGCCCGTCATCATCCCCATGGTGAACGATTTCCTCGACGCCAAACGGTAATCACCGCATGAGCCGCAGCTTCAACAGCGTCACGCAGGTCTCGCTTCCGAACGACACCGAAATTCTGGTGACTCGCGATTTTCGAGCGCCACGCGAGTTGCTCTGGCAGGCGCACGTTGATCCACAGCTCTTTCGACGCTGGATCGGCGGGTACCCAGGATGGTCGATGCCGGTGTGCGAACTCGATGTGCGCCCGGGTGGGGCATTCCGCTGGCGCTGGCGACAGGATGCCGAGGAGAAAGAGTTCGGCTTCCACGGTGAGTACATCGAGGTTGATCGGCCGTCGGCGCTGGTCAGCGTCGAGCGATTCGACCCCGGCACCTTCGGCGGCGAGATGCCGACCAGCGAGACCACCAATCACACGTCGTTTGCTGAGCAGGACGGGATCACCACGCTCACGGTGCGAATTGTCTACGCGTCGAAGGCGGCGCGCAACGGGGCGCTTTCCAGCGGAATGACGGAGGGCATGGAAACGAGCTACGCGCGCCTCACACAGCTGGTGGCCGACGACACGGCCGCGCTGACGGATTGACGAAGTTGACGCGGTGCACGATGCGCAGTCCCCGAAAACCGCGGTGATCGACTGGCTGTGCGCCGCCGATCCGGCCATCCATTGGCAGGTGCTGCGTGATCTCCTCGACGCCCCCGAGGACGAATGGCTGCGCGTGCGTCACCGCGTTGCAACGTCCGGCTGGGGCGCTCGATTGCTCGCCTGCCAGGATAGCGATGGATTGTGGGCCGGTGGCGCGTTCGTGCCGCGCGACTTCGACTGGACAACCATTCGCTCGGCCGGACAACCCTGGACCGCGACCTGCTGGGCGTTGTCGCAGTTGCGCGAGTTTGGCCTCGATCCGAATTCAGCGCCGGCGCGCCGCACGGTGCAGCAGCTGGCGACGCATGCGCGTTGGGATCACGATCAGGAGCCGTACTGGAGTGGTGAGGTCGAAGAGTGCATCAACGGCCGCACGGTCGCCGATGGCGCGTACTTCGGCGTCGATGTGTCGCCGATTGTCACGCGACTGCTGGGCGAACAGCAGGCGGACGGCGGCTGGAACTGCGAGCGCTGCAATGGCTCGCAGCGCTCGTCGTTCAACAGCACGCTCAATGTGCTCGAAGGATTGCT
The DNA here is from genome assembly GCA_966112585.1 of uncultured Gemmatimonadaceae bacterium. GTDB lineage: Bacteria > Gemmatimonadota > Gemmatimonadetes > Gemmatimonadales > Gemmatimonadaceae > Gemmatimonas. The sequence continues at coordinate 188,815 of CBHWDN010000003.1, read as the reverse complement.
CGCGTTCGAGCGCGCGACAGGCGGAACGCCAACGTCGATCGCGGCACGCGAAGCCGGTGAGGAATATCTCTTGTCGCGACAGCTGCTTCGCCGGCGCAGCACGGGTGACGTGATCGACGAACGATATGTGATGCTGCTGCACCCGCATCGCTGGCGCTATGACATGCTGCGCGCGCTCGAGTACTTCCGCGAGTGCAGTGCGCACACTGGTGCTCGCCCGGATCCTCGCGGCGCCGACGCCGTCGAGCTGCTGCGCGCCAAACAACAACGCGACGGGCGCTGGCTGCTCGACTGGCAGCTTCCGGGCGCCGTATGGTTTCACATGAATGATGGGCCCGGGTCGCCATCACCGTGGATCACCCTCAAGGCGCTGCGGGTGCTGAGGTGGTGGGACGAATCGGTTTAAGGCGTCGCGTCCCGGCACGCTCGCCGTCGCGATCTCACATTTTCACGCGTCCATCCGTCAGAGTACGAACGCAGACGCAGATCGAAACCATCGGGATTCGGGTGAGATGAGCGAACAGGACTGGCTAGCCGAGCGATTCGAGGCCACGCGACCACACTTGCGCGCGGTCGCCTATCGCATGCTGGGCTCAATCAGCGAGGCGGAAGACGCTGTGCAGGAGGCGTGGTTGCGCGCGAGTGGCGCCAACCCAACGAGCGTCGGCAATCTGGGCGGATGGCTGACGACCGTGGTCTCGCGCATCTGTCTCGACATGCTGCGCACTCGCACGTCCCGCCGAGAGGAGGCGATAAGCGCCGCGCCGGTTGATGCGCGCAACCTGCTGGCGGAGGGCGCTGATCCCGAAAGCGAGGTGGCGCAGGCCGACGCGGTGGGGGTCGCGATGCTCGTGGTGCTCGACACCCTGTCGCCGGCGGAGCGGATCGCGTTCGTGTTGCACGACATCTTCGGCGTGTCGTTCGAGGAGGTTGCGTCGATCTTGAACCGATCGCTCGATGCCACCCGGCAGCTCGCCAGCCGTGCACGACGGCGCGTGCGTGGATCACCGGCACCGTCCGACCCTGCACGGTCCAGGCAGAGCACTGCGGTGCAGGCATTTCTCAACGCCGTGCGGACTGGCGACCTGCAAGCGCTGCTCGCCGAACTCGACCCCGACGCCGTCCTGCACATCGAAGCCGCCATCCGTCACAACGCACCGGCGGACGAGGTGGGGCAGCCGCGTGAAATCACTGGGGTGGCGAATTGGGCGCCGACGTTCGTGATGATGTCGCAGGGCGCGCCGTTCGCGCAGGTCGCGCTTATCGATGGTGTGCCGGGTGTGGTATTTGCTCCACGCGGCGTGCTGACGCGCGTGCTCAGGCTGAGCTTCCGCGGCGAGCGCATTGCACGGGTGGAAGCGATTGGCGATCCGATGCGACTGCGTCAACTGACGATTGCGATGACCGATTGACCGGTGTCAATCCATTCACCATGACGGAGGCGCAGCGCAGATGCTGTACGATATTCTGAAAGTGGTCCATATCCTTTCGGTCGTCGCCTGGCTTGGTGGCGCCGCGGCTCTCAGTGCAATCGTTGCCATGCTGGTGGCGGCGCGTGATCGTGCGACCGTAGCGGCACTGTTGCCCCGCGCACGACACTTCGGACGACGGATCGGTGCGCCAGCGGCGATATTGGTACTGGTGAGCGGAATGGCCATGCTGCGAGTGGCTGGCGCACCCGCGCGCTCGCTCTGGGTCATGTGGGGACTGGTCGGTATTGCCGTGCATTTTGCCTATACGGCCACCGTACTCCGTTCGCGCACTGGTGCACTGGCACGAGTGGCGGCGGATGCCTCTTCCGCCGACGCCGCGCTGATCTCTGCCGGCAGCGCGTTGCGTGCTGCACACGTGATCTATGTGCTGCTGATGGCGTCGGTGATTGCGGTGATGGTGCTCAAGCCGTAGACGAAGCCCGCCGCGTCGGGCGATTGCGGGTCGCGCGCTGGTCGCGCGCGGGTCGCGCGCTTGTCGCGCGCTGGTCGTCACGGGTGTGAACGATTCCGCACTCGTCCTTCCGAGCCTGGATCTTTGAGGGCAGTTTCGGTAGTTCACTCGCCGCGTGCGCTCCCTTGCACCGAACCTACCGTGAAATTCGCTACCCTCTCACTGATCACCGCCACCGTCTCAGCACTGCTTCAAGCAGGCGCGCAGCTGTTTGCGATCGTCGTCATCGTGAACACTGTGACCGCCGCACCACCGCGTTCACTCGCGATGTATGCCGGCCCGTACGCCTATAACAGCGGCCCCTTCTGGGAAGTGATGCCCACGGTCACGCTCGGGCTGATACTTGTCGCACTGGCCGGTAACTGGCGAACACCACGGCGCCGGCTGCTCCTCGCCTCCGTCGCGCTATTCATCGCAGCGGGGCTGTTCACCGTGCTCGTGATGGGTCCAGTGCAGGATGTAGTGGTGAGCGTGGGATACAATGATTCGGTGAACGAGACGCTGCGTGTTCAGGCTGCGCGCTGGCGGTTGCTCGACTGGGCAGGGTGGGTGCTGACGCTCGGCAGCGGACTGCTCCTGATCTCGGCGATGGTGGTGCGTGTGCCGGAAACGTCTGAGTCGACGCGATGAGCTGTCCACTACTCGCGCGACCTTGCGCTCTCTGAAAATTCGATGAAAGCACGTTACGATTTTTCTGCGGCGACCAAGAATCCCTACGCGAAGCGCCTCAAGGAGTCAAAGCGACGAAAGAGGGAGCGGTGAGCAGGACGTGTCGCTGCAACCCGGAATAGGAATAAAGAGGGCCGGCATGTGCCGGCCCTCTGGGGATTCAGTGATGGGTGCGACGAGCGAATTCATCGCGATGACCCTGAACGCGACACTCCGGTTTCAAGGTCGTGTGGGTCAACCGGTCACACGTCAGGCATTCCGACGACGACTGACGAAGAGCATCGCCGCGAGTCCGACTCCCATCAGTGCGATCGTGGACGGCTCAGGCACCGTGGTCGCTCCGGTGATTGAGTATCGCGCGGTGTACGTGCCAACATTGTCATCATAGTAGCCCGGATCTCCGCCAAACCCCGAGCCGTCGACAATCCCGAGTAAGAGTCGTGTCGCGCCGTCCGGTACGTAGAACAGTTGCTGTGTGGCGCCGGAGAAGCCATCGCCAATGAAGAACGTCTGACCGAGCTGAAGTCCCGTCAGACTCAGGAAGGTGGTGGACAGGACGTTGAAGTCCAACCGAGTGGGAGCGGAGACGGGGACCGACGACGAGAGAAACACTCCAGCCAGGAAACCCGAGGTTGGTGCAAGCAGGCCGGCAATGTTGCCCGATGAATTCACGTTGGTCCCGCCGATTGAGGGACCGTCGGGATTGGCGGTACCGCACGCCGCATTCGGACAAAACGTGGCCGTACCGCTTGCATCAACTCTCAGAATTCGACCCGTGCCTGCATTGAGCAGAATCTCGAGTGGCACGATTCCCGGTTGGCCGCCGGCGGCGGGCATGGCGGGATTGCCGGGCACCGAGAACAAGTTCATTCGGGTATCGACGGAAGCGCTGCCAGACTGGGCCAGCGTAACCGATGGCAACGTGCTGATCAGCATGGCCATCGCACCAATGGCGGTGTTCTGCAAACGGTGTCGCATGGTACTCGCTCCTCACTCGGAAGGATGTTGCGTGAGCTTGTACTCGCGAATGTCGCGCGCTTCCCTAGGCGACGCAAGCACCAGGCGCAGGTGCGCGGCGCGCCCTGTCGCGATCGCGTGCTACTCATGCCGCAGCGCCGCGACAGGATCGAGCTTCGCGGCGCGCATTGCGGGTAGCATGCCGAACAGAATGCCCGTTACACAGCTGGCAAGAAGCGCAGCGGCCACCGACGAGAGCGGTGTCGCTGCCGGAATCTCCGGCCACGCGGTGCGTATTCCTATTGCGGTGCCAATGCCGAGTATCAGTCCGACCGATGCGCCGATACTCGTGAGCGTCACGGCCTCCACGAGGAACTGCCAGAGAATGGTGGCCCGCGTCGCGCCCAGCGCTTTGCGCACGCCGATCTCGCGGGTACGCTCGGTCACGGAGATCATCATGATCGCGATCACGCCAACGCCGCCGACCACGAGTCCCACGGAGCTCAGGGCCAGGCCCACGACGAAGAACGTACCGAACAGCTGGTTGTAGATCTCCATCAATCGATCCTGTGTGACGATTTCGAAGTTGCTCTTCTGGCTCGGACGAAGGCCACGAGCGGCACGAAGTGCGGCCGTCACGTCGTCGACACCTTCTTCGGTCGTCACACCAACACGTGGCCGCACAATCAGGTTGTTGCCAAGTGTCCACATGTTGAGCGCCGTCTTCCCCGTCGTCCACGGAATGATCGCTTTGGGATCATTGCCATCAGTGGCCGACGTCGGTGTACCCATAGGGCTCGCCGTGTAGTCGTAGATGCCGATGACGGTGAACTCGACGCCAGCGATCAGCACGCGCTTGTCGAGCGGGTCTGATTCGTAGAAGAGGCGCTGCGCGAGCTTCGTATTGAGAATCACGACCTTCGCACCAGCCGCATACTCGGCGCTCGTGAAGCTGCGTCCTGGATAGATGTCGCCGGCGTCGACGTCGGTCCAATTGGCAGAATAGGCTTCGATACCCGCGTTCTCCTGACGGTCCCGATATCGGAAGGGCTCGCGCAGCGCCACATGCGCAGTCACCGAGCGAATACGCGGCAGCCGCTCGAGCATGCGCACCTCGTCCATCGTGATCATAGGGTTGCGGCGCTCGGGACAGGTTTCGTCGGTGCCGTCGCAGACGTTGAACCCACCCACCGGCCGTCGATACACGAAGAATGACGTCGGCCCCGCCGCTTCGATGTCGCGTGCGAAGCTCTCGTTGACGCCCTTCACGACCGACGACAGCGCCACCACAACAAATACGCCGACCGCGACCCCCATGATGGTGAGGCCCGCACGTACCTTGTTCGCGCGCAACGCACTGAACGCGATCTTCACACCTTCAGTGACAGTCAGGAGTTTGGTGCCGAAGTTCATGAGCTACTCCTGACGAAGCGCGTCGATGGGGTCGAGGCGCGACGCGCGACGCGCGGGGTAGACGCCGGACATGATGCCTACCACAAGTCCCAGGGCGGTCGCTGCAATGAGCGACCATGGCGCAACAGCGGCGGGCAAAGGGGTTGTTGCCTGAATGACCCAGGCCGCGCCAAGACCCAGCAGAATGCCAACGACGGCGCCGAGCGTGCTCAGTGTGGCCGCTTCAACGAGAAACTGCCGCAGGATGTCCTTTCGTCTCGCGCCCAGTGACTTGCGAATACCGATCTCCCGAGTGCGTTCGGCGACCGCGACCAGCATGATGTTCATGATCACCATACCGCCGACAACGAGTCCGATCGATGGCAGTGCGGTGCCGGCGATTGTCATCACGGTCTTCACCTGATTGAAATCCTCGAGTGCGGACTCTGAGGTTTCGATCGAAAAATTGTCGCGCTGCGATGGACGGAGATGTCGACGCGCGCGCATTGCCTCACGAACGATCTCCATGCCGTCGTACATCTGTGCCGTGGTTGCCGTCTTGAGCATCATGCCATCGATGTCGCCACGCGGATTGGTGATACGTCCGAGTCCGGACTCGAGCGGGCCGATGATGAGGCGATCCATCGACATGCCAAACAGTGAGCCCTGCTTTTCGATGCGTCCGACGACGTTGTAAGGAACGCCGCGAATGCGAAGCTCTCGACCAATCGGATCGAGGTCGGGGAAAAAGAATGTGGCCACCTCGTCGCCAATGACGATCACATTCGAGCCGACCTGATACTCCTGCTGCGAAATCGCGCGCCCGGCGACGATGTTGTAGTTCTTGATCTGGAAGTAGTCGCCTTCCACGGCATAGACCGTTGCCTGCTTGGGTCGGGGCGCATACGCGCTCGATGCGGTGGCGTTGGCATCCGTCTCGATCGCCCACTTCACATCCTTCGGGAGCTGGCTCACCACGAAGTGTGCGTCGTTCTTGTAGAGCAGCGGCCAGCGCTGCATCTGACGCCACTCCTCCTCGGTCTCCGGTCCCGAGAAGTCTGGCCAGCGACGTAGCGTGTAGGTGTTCGCGCCGATGAAGCGGCCAATGAAATCTTCTTCGACGAACTTGGACATCCCCTCCACGATCGAGACGACGGCCACGAGGAACATCACGCCAATGGTGACGCCGAGGAGCGTGAAGAAGCTCTTGAGCTTCTGTACGCGAATCTGTCCCAAAGCCAGGTGGATGGCTTCAATGAACGACATGCGGGAGGTCGCCGAGGGGTACGCGGAGGGAGGGCTCGAGCAACGCCGTGAGCCTGAGGTCGCGTCCCTACGGGGGCCGATCGGTTTGGTGTCAGACCACGTGAAGTCGTGTCGGCGCGACACGCGCAGATGGAACGTGTGTCTTCGACACGGTGCAACGTGGTTCGGCGAGGTAAGTTGATCGTGGCGGTGGACGCGTTATCGACGGTCCGTCCCAAAGTCCATGCGCAATCGTCAACTGCAGCCAACGAGCGATGAGTAACGACGACTACAATGCTGGCTTGCGCGCCGGAGAGCGCGGCTCCGTTTTCGGTCCGACGTCGGCCGAGGGCAATGCGGGTTTTGCGGCGGGCATGGCCATCGCGGCGAATCGCGGGAAGACGGAAGGGAGTCTCGAGTGGCTGGTCGCTCCGTTCGTGCTTGCGCCGTTTGTTGCGATTTTCTATCCGGTCGCGACCGCTGTTGCGTTTATCGTGGCCTTCACCGTGGAAGCGCTGGCGAATGCGATCGGACTTGGTGGCGCTCCAGCGCTACGCGGTGCGCTGATTCTGGTCGCGACCGTCGCCACATTCTGGCCACTCTGCCGCAGAGATCAGCAGTGGGGTCGCAATCGCACGTACTATTTGGCGCGGCACGCCGTGCGCATGGTGATATTCGCGTTGCTCGCGAACGGTGCCGCGCAAAATGGAGCGGCCACGGCGGCGAACCTTCCATCGATGTCTCCGCTGACGGCGATGTTCGCCATGCCACCCAAGTGGTTGCCGATTGTGCTCATGCTCGCGTTCTGGCAGATCTTCTTCATGCGCGCCGTGTCGTTCCGCGCGTACTGGAACAAGAAGCTCAAGTCGTGGTGGCTCCGTCCGAAGGACTTCGATGCATTCTACTTCACGTGGGGCCGCCCGAAGCCCGCGTACGTTCGGCAGGAACCGATTCCGATGCCGGGACGTGATCGATCGGTGTCGCCGCCGTAACCGAAGGCGCCGTCTGTTGGCCGCTTCAACGGGAGTTTCGAATGCTCTGTGAACGATGTGGACAGCGTGCCGCCTCGAGGATGATCGCCTACGCACGCGATTGCGGAGACGGACGACAGGAGGAGTACACCGCGCATCTCTGTGCAGAATGCGGCGGGGCCTTTGACCGACGCACACCGGAAGAGCGGATGGCGCGTAAGCGTGCGAGCTACGACAAATTGTTTGCCGAGATGCGGTTCACACTCGAGCACAAGGCGCGCGTCGACGGGTCGACGCTGTAGTTTCTGTGGTAGTGGTGCCAACGATGGTGATTTCTCTCTCCAATGAGACCATGCGAAATCGTCAACTGATTTGCTCGACGTTCCTGCTGCTCATGTCTGGTGCCGTCCGCGCGCAGCAACCGACGATCACTCCTGAACGCCAGGCGGCCGTCATGAACGCCAGTCGACTCATGAACGTGCCAGCGGAATTTGTTCTGCGTTATCGCAAGGAGCTTTCGCTCAGCACAGCTCAAGTCGCGTCGTTTGAGAAATTGTCCATGGCACTGAAGGACTCCGCCGCGGCACGAAGCTTGGTTCGCGCTCGTGCGCTTCAGAGTCGCAAGCCATCACCCGCGTTCATGAGCGCGATGCAATGGACCGGCCCGATCGACGAGGTGGCAATTCGTGAGTACGTCCGCGAAAGGTCCGGAGCTGAGGCCGACGCGCTCATTGCCACGGCGCGAGATCGGCGCGCGGTAGGGGCGTTGCTCACGGAAGCGCAGCGTGCGCAGCTTCCGCAGCTACAGCAGTCGGAGATGATGAAGGCGATGCGGGGCGGGTCTCGCTGAGTGTTGGAATGCGAGCGACGCGAACGCTCCTCAATGACTGGGAGCTGACAGATCTCATCACTTGCGGTTCGTTCGCGCGAGAAGGAGGTAGCAGAACGTAGCTCGCGAGAGGGAACGCGTGAGCGCCTGGAAGTCTATGTAGCTCACGATGACTTCCCCTGCCGACATTCATATTCGCGCCGCCCGTCGCGACGACGTACCAGCGATCGCCATCCTCATCAAAGAATTCGCGGACTACATGCGCGAACTCGGCGACACTTCGGCATTTCGATTCGATGCCGAGTCGCTGGCACGAGACGGATTCGGCGTGGAGCCGGCCTTTGAAGGGCTGGTAGCGGAGGCGTCGGGCGTTGTGGTTGGCTACCTGCTGCATCACCCGGGCTACGACACCGATGCGGCGTGCCGATTGCTCTTTGTGGCCGACCTGTTCGTGACGCGGACCGCGCGCGGGCAGGGATCAGGGGCGGCGCTCATGCGGGCGGCGCGTGCGGTCGCGGCGACGCGTGGCGCGAAGCAGCTCGTCTGGACGGTCGACCGGCGCAATGTCACCGCGCGACGCTTTTACGAGCAGCTTGGCGCGGGCTACGTGGACGAACTGGCCCTCATGTTTCTGAGTGTCTGAGTTGTCACCGCGACGGATCAGGTGACGGCAGGTTAAAATTGCTGCGCCACGCGGGCGCGACCTCCTTTCCAATCCACGCCAATGACCGAGTCCGAGCTACGCACGTTCTTCGACGCGTACGGCGCGTCGTTTTCGCAGACCGAAGCGGAGATCGCCGAGTTCTACAACGCGCCGTGCATGACCGCGCGGCAGGGACAGGTGCGGCTCAACGTCACACGCGCCGACGTGCAGGCGTTCTTTGGCGCGGTGCTGCAGCAATATCGCGCGCAGGGCATTTCGCAGGGTGGGATGCGCGCATTTCAGTTTGTCGAGCTCGGAGCCAATGCGATTGCCGCCACGATCACATGGGCCTATCAGGACCCGCAGGGCAAGGTGCTCTTCGAGTGGACGTTCACCTATGAGCTCTATCGCGGTGCTGACGGATGGAAGATTCTGGTGCAAACGATGCACGACCAGACATGAACCACACCACTCGTAAACCGCTTCACATCGGTCTCATTGGCGGCATCGGGCCAGCGGCCACGCTCGTGTACTACCAGCGCCTGTGCGCACGCATGCGTGAACTCGATGCGCCACTCGAGCTCACAATTGTGCAGGCCGATGTCAACACGCTGATCAGGAACAATCTCGCTGATGAGCGCGAGGCGCAGGCGGCGGTCTATGCAAAGCTGATCGATCGGCTCAAGGCTGCCGGCGCCGATTGCGTGGGCATCACGTCGCTCGGCGGGCATTTCTGTTTCGACGAAACGGCGCGCATTTCCCCGTTGCCGCTGGTGTCGGCCGTCGCGCCACTCGACGCGTTCTTCGCCAGTCAGGGTATCTCGCGCATTGGTTTGCTCGGGACGCGGGTAGTCATGCGCACGCGACTTTATGGCCAACTGCATCGCACGAGTGCGGTGGCATGCGATGATGACATCGAGCGGCTCGGTCAGACCTATCAGGACGTCGCCGTCACTGGCATCTGCACCGACGCGCAGCGCGCACTCTTCTTTGAGGCCGGTCAACGCATGGTGAGTGAGCAGGGCGCGGAGGCGATAGTCTTGGCCGGTACCGACCTCGGACTGGCCTTTGACGGGTTCGATCCTGGATATCGTGTGATCGACGCTCTGAACGTGCACGTGGCGGTGCTGGCGGATCTTGCTGCCGGACGCTCGACGTTGTGATTGACATGCCTCGCCGGAGCTGACTTGGAGAGCGGGATCCAACGCGCAAAGCAATTCATGATCCGCAAACGGGGAGAATGATGCCGAGAGTCAAGGCTGAACAAATGGACGACATTCCCACGCATTTCACCGATGTGATCGCCGAGCGTCGGCTGACATTGGTGGAAAAAGGAAGTCGGAAGCGCGTGCTGGTTCGGATTGGCGCTCCGGTTCGCGATGTACCGGTCGCAGGCGGGCTCGACTGGCGGTGTCCGATCAGGATCACCGGCCATCGGCAGGATCTCTGCGGTTTGGGCGTTGACTCGATGCAGGCGCTGATTCATGCGCTGCAGATGGTGCAGATCACACTCAGCAGCCGGAGTGAGAGCGGGACACTCGAATGGCTCGGGATGCAGGATGTTGGGCTTGAAGCGATTCGCACTCGCGCAGCGGACTAGCTTACATCATGGGCCGACTGACCTTCAGCACCAACGTGACTCTCGACGGTTGCGTCGATCACCGCGAGGGGATCGCGAACGACGAAACGCATGCGTTTTTCACGCGCCTCATGAACGAGCACGGTGCGATGCTCTGGGGGCGCGTGACGTACGAGATGATGGAGAGCTACTGGCCACTCGTTGCGCGTGGCGAGGTGGAGGCGCCACCGGCGATCCGCGAATGGGGGGATCAGTTGGAGGTTAAGACCAAGTACGTGGTGTCGAAGACACGCACGGCGTTTCAGTGGACGGGGACTCAACACCTCACCGGCGATCTGCGAACCGCCGTGCAGCACGCAAAGGACGAGACACCAAACGGCGTGCTGCTTGGCAGCGGCAAGCTGGCGGCGCAGCTCGATCAGCTGGACCTGATCGACGAATACCAGTTCCTCATTCACTCGCGCATCGCCGGCCACGGCCCCCGACTCTACGAAAGCGGTCTGCCGGCGACGCGCCAGCTCGAGCTGGTTTCGCAGAGATCGCTGCGGTGTGGTGCGATCGCGGTTCATTACCGTCGCATCACATGAAAGCTTCGACTGTGCGAGCAGCCTTCGCATTCGGCGTCATCCTCGCGACCGCTGGAGCGAGCTCGTGCGGCGGAAGCCCGACGATCGTCGACAACGTTGAGCAGCCGTCGGGCTACACGGCGATCGTGGGCAGCCTCAAGACGTCGGCGGGATTTCCGGTCTCGGGAGCCGAGATCAGCTTCAGCCGCTGCGCGACTCCGGTGAACGGGTACCTTGGGGCGGCCATAACCAACAGCACCGGCGAGTTTGCCCTCGAAGCGCCGCTCGCCACTCCGCGACTCGATTCAGCGTACGTCGAGTCGCTCCGGGTGCTCTGCCTTGTCGCGGTCGATCGCGGTCAGGCGTTGGATTCCCTCTTGGTCCGCTTTCGCAAGGCGAAAGGCGACATCCCGCTGCAGCGAATCGATCTCAAGCTGCAGTAGCGGTTCGACTACGGCGTGCGCCAACCCCAGCGTGTGAGTGCATCAGCAATGGCGCGCCGCATCTGCTCCTGGCCCGGTCGGAAGTAGAAGCCGAAGAAATGCGTCGCTCCTTCCACGGATTCGAGCGTCGCGTCGATACCCACTGATCGCGCCCGGTCGACATAGCGCTTCGCGTCATCGTAGCTGCAGTATTCGTCGCGCACAGCGTGCACGAGCAGCATCGGCGGCTGGCCGCCGCTGACGAGATCGATGGGCGCGTAGTCTGACGGCTTGCCCACGCGTGAGACGGTCTTTCGGAACCATCGGTCTTCGTTGGGGCTGGCCGGATCGGTGCACGCACCCGTCACGATGGCCGCTGCGGGATACGTGCGACGGGCGGCCGGCGGTGCCGGGCGAATCGAGTTCACGCCGCGTGTGGCCAACTGGAGCGCCAGGCCAGCGCCCGACGAAAATCCGGCGACGCCGATGCGCGTGGCATCCACGCGAAGCTCGGCAGCGTGCTGTCGCACGTAGCGAAGGGCAGTCGCTGCATCGTCGTACTGCTCGACCGGCGTGGCGTCGAATCGTGCGCCGGTTCGATACTCGACGGCGATCACCACGATACCGTTCTCGCGCAGGCGGCGCGTGACACCAGGTGATTGGCTCCAGCTTCCAGTCGTCGCCGATCCGCCATGGAACCAGAGCATCGCTGGACGTGCACCGCTGGTGTCGCCCTCCGTCGGGCGAAGTACGTGAAGCTCCAGCGGCACGCCGGCAACGCGTTGGTACGTGACGGCGATGTGCCCGCTGCGGAGCGCGCGCGACGCGGTGATGGCGCTGTCGACTCGAATGATGTCGGCCGTGTCTGGCCTCAGCGCCAGCCACTTGCCACGCACGGAATCGACGCCGCGTTCATCGTTCTCGTCGAGATGCGCGAGCAGGAGTCGGGTCGTCAGCGCCTTCCGTAGCGCGGGAGAACGGAACTGTGCGAGCGTCGCTGAAAACTCGGCGCGCAACCACTGGGCATCGCCACGACGCGACCGCGCGTCGCGTGTCAGTATAGTGCGCGCGCGCTCATGCACCAACGCACTCGTCAGCTCGCGGTGTTCCGGCAGCGCCCAGTTCGCGGTGTCCTCCAACGACAGTTTGCGTACCAGCGATTGAAGGTCGCGGTCCGGCACTATCGCCGTCGCATCGCCCTCGCGCCAATGAAAAAATGGCCAGACGGTACGTCCCCACGTGTAGCGAAGCGCCAGTCGTGATCGCTCGCGCCCACGAAGGTGCTCACTCGTGTCGGTAGCGAGCGAGTTGAGCGCGGTGGAATCCGCGGCGTAGGCACTGTCCCAGCGAGCTCGGAACTGCGCCGGAGTCGAGGTCCAGAGTGTCGCGAAGTATCGCGTCGTGAGCTGAGCTGGCCGAGCGCGCCACGCCTGCAGTCCGTCCGCGACGGAGTCGGAAGCGACACGGGATTGCGCGTGAAACTCTCGTGGCGAGCCCAGAAGGGCGAGCGCGGCAATCAGGCGGCGCAACGGCAACGTTTGCATGCAGAAGGTTAGGAGTCTTCACCGAATTCCTGCTAGTCGAGAACCCGCCGAGGCCGCATATTCGCCTCACAATGGACCCCCTCCGCCAGCAACTCGAACAGGCCCTTTCCGACAGCTTCACCTTCGAACGCGAACTCGGTGGCGGCGGGATGAGCCGCACCTACCTGGTCCGCGAAAAGGCGCTCGATCGCCGCGTGGTGGTGAAGGTGCTGGCACCCGAGCTACTTGCCGGTATTTCGGTAGAGCGTTTCCGCCGCGAAGTGCTGATGGCCGCACAGCTGCAGCACCCGCATGTCGTTCCGGTGCTCGCGGCCGGCGACACCAACGGGCTGCCGTGGTTCACGATGCCGTATGTGGATGGCGATTCGCTGCGGCATCGACTTGCGCAGGGACCGATCGGCACCACGGAAGTGGTCAGCATTCTTCGCGATGTCGCCCGTGCGCTCGCGTATGCGCACGCGAACGGCGTGGTGCATCGCGACATCAAGCCGGACAACGTCCTGCTGTCGGCGGGCAGTGCAACGGTGACCGACTTTGGAATCGCCAAGGCGATCAACGCCGCGCGTACCACAGACGGAGCGGAGTTTCGCACCGATCTGACGATGGCGGGCACGTCGATCGGCACGCCGACGTACATGGCGCCGGAACAGGCCGCGGGCGATCCGGCCACCGATCATCGCGCAGACATCTATTCGTTTGGCGTGATGGCGTGGGAGTTGCTGGCCGGGCGGCCCCCGTTTCACGGATTGTCTCCGGCGAAGTTGCTCGCGGCCCACATCGGCGAGCGACCGCAGGATGTACGCACGCTGCGCCCCGATTGTCCGGAGTCGCTCGCCACGCTGATCATGCGGTGCCTCGAGAAGGATCCGGAGGCGCGTCCGTCGCAGGCGAGTGAGCTTGCGCGCGTGCTCGACACCATCACCACGAGCGGCGTGGGTGCGGCGGCGCCGGCCGTTCTCATGGGCGGGCGCATTCGCTTCGGCAAGGCGCTCGCGATATGGGCCGCGGCTACCACACTCGTAAGTGTCACCGCGTGGTCGGCAACCAGCGTGATTGGCCTGCCGGGTTGGGTGTTCCCTGGCGCATCGGGCATTATGTTCGCCGGTTTGCCGGTGATTCTGCTGACGTGGTACGCGCAGAAGGTCGCGCATCGCGCGTTCACGGCAACGCCGTCGCGCACGCCGGGTGGTTCGGCGCCGCCAGCGATGCCGGTCGGAACGATGGCCACGATGGCGATCAAGGCGAGCCCGCATTTGTCGTGGCGACGCGCGTGGCTCGGCGGTGGCTTGGCCGTTGGCGGCTTCGCCACGATCGTTGTGGCGTGGATGGTGATGCGCGCGATGGGAATCGGTCCCGCCGCGTCGCTGCGCGGCACGGGTGCATTCAAGGAACACGAAACGCTGGTCGTTGCCGACTTTGTCAGTCCGGCCGGCGATTCAGCGCTTGGCGGCACGGCGGCCGAGGCGCTCCGCACCGACTTGGGACAGTCGCGCGCCCTGCGCGTGATCTCGCGCGCGAGCATGCGCGAAGTATTGCGGTTGATGGCGCGCCCGCTGGACAAGGGCGTGCCGTATGACATCGCGCGCGAGATTGCGACCCGCGAAGGCGCGAAAGCGGTGCTCGACGGCAGCATCGAGCGGCTGGGGCAGAGCTACGTCATCTCCGCGCGATTGGTTGGCGCGCTCGATGGTGCGGAGCTTGCAACGTTTCGCGAGACCGCGCAAAACGAGGACGGCCTGCTCGAAGCGCTCGGCAACTTGTCGCGTGATGTACGCGATCGGGCCGGTGAATCACTTCGCGCGATTCAGGCGAGCAAAGATCTCGAACGAGTCACCACGCCGTCGCTCATTGCGCTGCGCAAATATGTCGAAGGGCAGATAACCGCTGACGAGCGCGGTGACGCTGATCGCGGACTCGCATTGCTGCAGGAAGCGGTCGCGATCGACACCGCGTTTGCCATGGCGTGGCGCAAGATCGCGGTGCTTCTGAACAACGAGAATCGGGAGCGCCCGCGCGCGCTCGAGGCGATCGAGAAGGCGTATCGTCATCGTGATCGCCTGTCAGAGCTCGAACGGCTGTCGGCCGAAGGCTACTACTTCACGCGCGGCCCGCGCCCCGACGGCGCGCGCGCGCTCGCCGCGTATGAGCAAGTGGCCGCGCTCGACTCGCTGTCGACGTCAGCGCTGAACAACGCGGCGGTGATCTACACCGATCAGCGTCGCTACAAGGAGGCGCGAGCGCTGTACAAGCGCGTCACGGAGCTGCCGCGCACGTTCGGAGGGGCGTTCACCAACTTGCAACGCGTTCAGATCTTTACCGGTGATTCGCTGGGGACGGCCGAGACGGCGAAAGCGTTTCACGCGCGATTTCCCGATAGCAACGATGGCTGGGAGACCGACGCGTACGTCTTGTGGAGTCGGCACGATTTCGAGGGAATCGACAGTCTCGCGCGCCTCGTCTATCCCACAGCAAAGACGCGACGCCAGGCAGTCCGGTCGGCCGACGGAGCCATGCAGGTCGCGCTCGCACGTGGTCGGCCGACCGACGCGCTGGCGTGGGACGCCAAGTCGATCGGCGCCGAAGTGAAAGCGGAGCCGGCCTCCGCGACGCGAATTCTCTATTGGATCGATTCCGCTCGCGTACTCGCTGGTGCGCTTGAACGCCCCGCAGAAGCGCGCGCCGTGTTGTCGCGCATGGCCGCACAATTTCCGATTTCGAAGGTCGATGCCAGCGAGCGCCCCTGGCGTGAGCTGGCACGAATCGCGGTGGAGCTCCGCGACACAGCGCTGGCCCGTCAGGCGTTTGAGGGGCATGAGCGCGACCAGGCGTCGCAAGCACCAGACCCCGAAGGACGATCGGCCGTCTATCGTGCGAATCTCGCATTCACACAGGGGAAGTACGCCGAAGTCATCGAGAAGATGCAGTTTGCGAACGATCGTCGCATGACGAGCGAGCGCTACGCGCAGCTGATGATTGCGCGCGCGTATGATCTGAGCGATCGGGCCGATTCCGCGATCGTCTGGTTCACCAAGGCGGCGGAGACCCCCGACCCCGACATCGAGATGGCGGCGTTCTATGAGGCCGGTATGTTCAAACGGCTCGGAGAACTCTACGAGGCGAAAGGCGACAAGCAGAGCGCTTTGCTGTGGTACGAGCGCTTTGTGGATCGCTGGGCGAAGGCGGAGCCTGTGCTGCAGCCCAAGGTTCGGGAAGTACAGGGGCGCATCGATCGCCTGCGTCCGCCGCGCTAAACGCAGCCATCGCTCAGCCGTCCAGCACTTCCCGCACTTTCTGCAGCAGCAGCTCGGGGAGATACGGCTTCGCCAGGAACGGTTCGTTGGAGTCGAGCTCCGCGGCGCGCTGCGACGCATTCGCCGTGTATCCCGACGTGAACAGGACCTTCATGGTTGGCCGCAGTGCACGCAGTCGCCCCGCGAGTTCGCGGCCACCGAGCTTGGGCATCACCATGTCGGTCAGCAGCAGGTCGATGCGACCGGGATAGTCGCAGGCAACGCGTTCACCGTCGGCACCGTCTACCGCCGTCAGCACGGTATAGCCTTGCACCGTGAGCGCCCGTTGCGCGATCGCGCGCACGGCATCGGTGTCCTCGACCACCAGAATCGTTTCGTGGCCACGTCGTGCCGCGGGCGTGGCGGAGTTGATTGGCGCGTCGGCCGCGTTGATGGAGCGCGGCAAATAGAAACGAACCGTCGTGCCGTGTCCAAGCTCGGAGTAGACGGAGATGTGACCGCCGTGGCGCTTCGCGATGCCGTAGCAGACGGCAAGTCCGAGCCCCGTTCCCGCACCCGGCGCCTTGGTGGTGAAGAACGGTTCGAACAGATGCGGAAGATGCTCCGGCGCGATACCGGTGCCCGTATCGGTCACGGACAGCATGACGTACTCGCCCGGTGTCACTTCGGTGTTGGCGCGGGCATACTCCTCGCCGAGCGACACGTTGTGTGATTCGATCGTCAGCAGGCCACCGTCGGGCATCGCATCGCGTGCGTTCACGGCGAGATTGACCAGCACCTGTTCGACCTGAGACGCGTCGGCTTCGGAGACCCACAAATCTTCGGCCAGAATCGTGGCCAGCTCGATGTGTTCGCCGAGCACCCGGCGCAGCAGTCGGTCGATGCCGCGCGCGGTTTCGTTGAGGTTCACGGCGTGACGCGAAATGCGCTGGCGCCGCGCGAAGGTCAGGAGCTGGCGCGTGAGTTCGGCGGCGCGCGTGCTCGCGGAATGGATCTCGGCGAGACTCTCGCTCAATTCCCGCCCGTTGCTCATGGTGGCCAGTTCGCTACGCGCGAACGACACGTGACCAAGCACGACCGTCAGCAGATTGTTGAAGTCGTGCGCGATACCGCCGGCGAGCTGGCCCACCGCGTCCATCTTTTGCGCCTGACGCAGCTGCGCTTCGCTGACGCTGAGCGCTTCACGCTGTGCAGTGCTTTCGCGGGCCCGGACGTCGAGCTCGTCAGCCATGTGATTGAACGCGATCGCCAGCGACTCGAGCGGACCGGCCGTGTCCACATCGACGCGTCGCGTGGCGTCGCCAGCTCCATACGCTTGCGCGTATTCAGAGAGCTGTCGCACCGGCACGCCAATCCTTCGAGCGAATAGTGCGGCGACGACCAACCCGCACAGCAACGAGAGCAGGCCGAGAGCGACACCCTGCCACGTGCGCTGCGAGGCCGGCCCTTCGACATACTCCGGCGGAACGCCAATCGTGATGATCCACGGCGCGATCCCCGTTCGCAGGTACGCGATGTAACGCGGGATACCATCCAGCCCCGACATGATTTCGGCGCCGCTCGGGCTGAGAAATATCGGTTGAATGGCGGGATGACGCCGCACATTGCGCATGATCCACGTTTGCGCATCGATGGTTCGGGCGACGACCATACCCGACGTATCGATCACGTTGATCACGGACTGCGCCGGGAGATTCGGGAGCGCAATGCGATCGAGCAGATAGTCGAGTTCGACGGTCGCACCAACGACGGCCTCGACGGTGCTGTCGGCGCGAAGCACCGGCAGTACAATGCCAATGATGCGACGGCCACTCAGCCTGCTCACGTTGGGTTCACCGATGGCGAGGCGCTTGGTGTGCAGTGCCTCGATGAAGTATCGGCGGTCGCTGACATTTGGCCGACTCTGGGCGCCAAACGGATAGGTATGCCCAATGTTTTCGCCGCGGGCGTCGTAGATGCTGAGGTTGGTGATGTAGGCAGGAAGATGGCGCGAGATCTCCGCCAGCAGGCTGTCGCGGGTGTCTCGAGTGCCGACGTTCGGTCGAACAGTCCGCGCGACCACGGAGAGCACGCCAGCGTGCTCGCGCACAACGTCATCGAGGCGACTGGAAACGAGCTGTGCGAGGACGCGCACGTCGCGCTCGGCCTTTTCGCGCTCGTCGGCCACGACTTCGCGCATGGTCATGATGGCCACGACCGACAAGGGCACAGCCACGGCCAGCGCGACGGCGGCGAGGAGTCGCCAAACCGCGAGTGTCGGACTACTCTGGGCCGCTGCATCGCGGCGGGACCCGGTCAGCTGCACTCTCTATGCTGCAGCACGCGCGAGCGGGCCGCCAGATCCGGAGCCGGAACTCTGGACCGGGGCAGTGGCTACGTGTGGTACCCGCTCCGGAGATTCGATGAAACGAGTTGCGTTCGCGCTGATGCTACTTGTCGTTGGTGGCTGCAAGACTGATCCGCTGGATGGCCTCACACCGGGTACTGGTCCGGCAGTGTCCGATGCCGCGCTGTACGCGCTGTCGCAGTCGAATGGGAGCTGGACTTACTACAAGCGATCCGCCACGCCAATCCGGCGAGAGTCACGCCCGCACGCGGAGCCTTATGCGCTTGTGCGGTACAATGCGCTGGCGGCGTCGCAGCTGGACGCGGCTGGCAAAGTTCGCAGCGGCGCGGTCTTTCCCGATTCGTCGGTCATTGTAAAGGAGCTCTCCAACGGCACCACGGTGAGCACTTACGCCATCATGATGAAAGTGCGCAACTCATCGAGCGCTGGCTTCGGCGGATGGATCTGGGCTGAACTCGGACCGAACGGCACCGTGATCTATTCAACATCGCGTCGGGGCGCGGGGTGCTCGGGGTGCCATGAGTCGGGAATCGACTATACTAGAATGAACGACAGTCATCCGTAGTGGCTGGGGAGTTCGTCGCTCGCAGGGTGCGAGCTACCTCAGTCTGCATCCAGGCACCCCACGCACGATCGATCACTGTCACATTCTCGTGGCCTTCGCCTACGCCGATGTACTGCTCGACAAGCGTGAGGAGGCCAAGCAGGCGATCAGTGTGTTCGACAAAGGTTGCAATCACACCGCCGTGCGCGACGACTATCGGGCTGAGGTTGTCCGCGTCAAGCGCGTCATTGGTGGCGAGCCGCTGAGCGCGGTCTATCCGCGCCAGGGAGCGCCGCCGACTGGCTCACACCCTGCTCGCTGACACCTGCGAACGCGCGGTATCTTTTCCCACCGGATCGTATGCGTACCTGGTAGCGGGGGCGCGTTGGGACATTCCATGGGGGAACCGATGAGCAAAGTGACGCCGTTCCTGATGTTCGACAATCAACTCGAAGCGGCGATCGAGTTTTATACGTCGACGTTCCCCGATTCTGAAGTGAAGCGGATGTCTCGCAATGGCACGGACGGACCGGTGACGTCGGCCGAGTTTACGGTCGGCGGTCAGAAGTTCATGGGCTTCAATGGCGGGCCGTACTTCAAGTTCTCGCAGGGCTTCTCGCTCTTCGTTGACTGCGAGGATCAGCGCGAGGTCGACCAGTACTGGGACAAGCTGGTTGCCGCTGGCGGCACGAACATGCAGTGCGGTTGGATCACCGATCCGTTTGGAGTGACCTGGCAGATCGTGCCGAAGCGCTTCATGCAGCTTGTCGGCGACAAGAATCCAGCCAAGGTGAAGGCGGTGATGGATGCGATGATGCCAATGAAGAAGCTGGATGTGGCGGCGCTCGAAAAGGCCTACGATGAGGCGTAGGGCTGGGCCGCTCCTCCTCTTGGCTTGCGCGTTCTGCGCGCAGCTGCGGGCGCAGACGGCGCATGCATCGCTCGACGCGGCAACCGCATCGCGATTTGCGACGCTCGCGCTGGCCTGCGTGCAGAAGGAGTATCCCAACCAGATCTCGCACATCATCAACTCGGCGGCCGACATCAAGGCGCCGCACGAGCTCACGCCGGTCTTCTACGGATGCTACGACTGGCATTCGGCAGTGCATGGCCATTGGATGCTCGCGCGCCTTGTTCGCCAGTTTCCGAGCGCGCCGTTCGCCGCACCAGCGCTCACTGCGCTCCGCACGAACATCACCGCTGCAAACGTCGCGGGAGAAGTGAAGTACCTGCAGGGTACCGGACGCGAGATCTTCGAGCGTCCATACGGATTGGCCTGGCTGCTGCAGCTGAGCGCCGAGCTGCGTGAGACGAATACACCGCAGGCGAGGGCGCTGTCGTTGACGCTCAGGCCGCTCGAGACCGCTGTTGTTGCCCGATTGAGCGCTTGGTTGCCAAAGCTCGTCTATCCCATTCGTGTTGGTGAGCATTCGCAGACTGCGTTTTCGTTCGGTCTTATGCTCGACTATGCGCAGGCATCCGATCCCGCGCTCGCCAAGTCGGTCGCGTCGAAAGTGCGCGCGTTCTATTTCAAGGACCGAGACTGTCCGATAAGCTATGAGCCATCGGGGCAGGATTTTCTGTCGCCCTGTCTAGCGGAAGCGGACGTGATGCGTCGCGTGCTACCGCAGAAGGAGTTTGTCGGCTGGCTGACCGCGTTCCTGCCACGCATTCCCACAACAGCGACGTCGACGTGGCTCCCGATCGGCGTGGTGCTCGACAAGACCGACGGCAAGCTGGCGCATTTGGACGGACTCAATCTCAGTCGCGCGTGGATGCTCGAGGGGATCGCGTCGGCGCTGCCAACGTCAGATCCGCGTCGCAAGGCACTGCTGGCCGCGGCCGAGGCGCATGCGAAGAGCGGACTCGCTGCGGTGAGCGGTGAGCATTATGCCGGCGGACACTGGCTCGGCAGCTTTGGGACGTATCTCACGACGCAGCGCGGACTCGCCTCGAGCGGCGCGAGTCGCTGAGAGATCTATGCCTCAATGGCATCGCGATTCGACCGAGCTTCGTGAGCGATATCCGGACGAGCGTTGGCAAGGCGTGTGCAGTCGAGCCGACGCGCCGTTGCTGGCGCGCTATGACCATCACGTGGTTTGGATTGGCGGGCGACCGGCGCTATTGCTGACGTATGCGTGGCTTACGGAGGGCATTGACGCCCAGCCCGATCCGCTGCCCTTTGTCGTGAGCTTCACCTATCCGCGCGGGCATCCGACGGCGCCGCGAGAGGTTCAGGACATTGTGGATGGGATTCAATTCGCGCGGGTCGCGGATCGAAACGTCGCGAACTAGCGCTGGACCTCACTCGCACGATCTCTTCTCAGCCAGTCTACTCGCCCGCCGCCGTATCCAACTGCGCGCGCGTGCTCGCGACCCGCTCGCGGGCCACACGAACACGTGCGCCAGACGTCAGGATCACGTGCGTCTCGCCCGCGTCGGTCTCGAGGGACGCGATAGCACGGCGCTGGACGAGCGCCGAGCGATGCACCCGGAGAAAGCCGTTTGCCACCAAGCGCTCTTCGAGCCGGTGCATCCGCTCGCGCAGCATCCACGCCCGCGAGGGCGTGTGCAACCACAGGTTGTAGTCATCGGCCTGTACCCATTCGATCTCGCGAATGGGGACCAGATGCACGCTGCCCCGTTCAGACACCAGCAACCGTTCGCCGGTGTCGCCTGAACCATCGCGTTGCAGCTGGACCGATCGCATCACGCGCGCCACGGCTTCGGCGAGTCGATCGCGTCGGACTGGCTTCATGACGAAATCCACCACGTCAGCCGCGTATGCATCGACTGCAAAATGCGGATGTGCACTGACGAACACGACGCGAATACCCGCACTGCTGCCGCGGAGTGCGCGCGCCACGGCGAGACCGTCTACACCTGGCATCGATACATCAGTGAAGCAGCCATCCGGCCTGTGCTCAGCGCACGCGCGGATCGCCGCCTCACCTGAGAGCGTCGTCGCAACGACCACGCACCCCAGTCGTTCGAGTTCTCGCGTGAGCAACTCGGCGGCGACGGGTTCGTCGTCACTTACCACAACACGCAATGCTGCTGCGGTCATTGGCGAGCAGCGGAGGCGGTGTGCGCCTGCATTGGCATTCGCACCACCGTTCGTGAGCGACCTGGACTCACCTCGAGCGTGAGCTGCGCAAGCTGGCCGTAAATCAATGTCAGCCGTCGCCGCGTCGCGGCGAGTCCGATGCCGAGCCCACTCGACTCGTCGGTCCCCATTGCGGGATGTTCTGGTCCGTCGGCATCGATACTGAGCACGAGCGTACGATCGTCGATGTGCGCGCCAAGCGTCAGCACACCCGGAGATGTCCGACGGGCAACGCCATGGCGCACCGCGTTCTCTACGAGCGGTTGCCAGATCAATGCGGGAAGCGTGGCGGAACGGGCCGCCGCATCGAGCTGCCACACGATGCGCAGTCGCTCGCCGAGTCTCGCCTGCTCGATCGCACAGTAGCGTTCCACCATCTCACGTTCGGCATCGAACGGCACCGAGTCGCTCGACTCGGCGAGCGAAAAGCGGAGCAGGTCGCCGAGATCGGCGGCGACATCGGCGGCGCGCTCACCGTGCGAGCCGCGCGCCAGCCCAACGACGGTGTTGAGCGCGTTGAACAGGAAGTGGGGCTGCAGCTTGGTGCGAAGTGCGTCGAGTTCGGCATGCACCAACGACGCGCGCAAGGTTGCCTCGCGATTGGCAGCGCGATCGCGAAGTAGCCGCGTGTTCGTCCAGCTTCCCACGAGCGAGATGAGTCCGAGCGTGAGCGCGTGGATGGGCAGGAGCGCCAAAAGCAGCTCGATCCACGAACCGAGAGGCGAAATGGTGAGCTGCGCACGCAGCCACCAGACCAACAGGCCTGCCGTCGCGCTGCTCACTGCGAACGCCATGGCTGCGAGGCTGGCGAGTGCGCGCCGTTCGGAGTCCACGAGCGACCATCGACTGGCGATAGGTCGCGCCGCAACAATCCACGCGATGGTCATGAAGAGCTGCGCGCGAAGTGCCGGCGGTGCAGGTCGCTGAATGCCGACAACATCAATGGCCTGCATCGTGGGTACGACGCCAATCAGACCGCAGAGCACCACGGCCGCTGTGAGCCAGCGCCAGGCGGCGCCGCGCGAAGGCGTCAATTGATCATCCACGCCTGAACCATCGGTGTGTGCGCGCGGCACCTCAAGGGTGTCTTTCAGGCTCGGCGTCAGCGAACGAGCTGCATCTCAAAGGCCGGACCGAGCTGCACGCGCACGACGCGATAGGGGGCCCGACGCGTGATGTACACGTTCGACCGCGAGCGGCCCATGATCATCTCGACGCGCCAACAGTCGAATGTGCCGGCCGGCACGGTGACCGAGTCTGTGCCGAGGACGCGAAGGGTGGCGCGCTCCATGATCCCCTTCCCGCTGGTGATGTACGGGGCGTTCACCACGAGACTGTCGCGCCAAGGCACCGCCACCAGCAGCGAAAGCAGCGCATTGTCGTCAGTCACGCCATCGGCAACGGTGGTGTCGATCGCGACAGGACCGGAGGGGTTCGATGGTGTCTCCGCGACCCCTTTCACGCGCCCCTTCGCGAACGTCAAATCAATGCGCATCGGCTTGCCGCTCATCTCGCCAGTCTGGTGAAGCGACTGCTGCGCGAGTCGTGAGTTGGTGGCAATGCGGCTCGACTGGGACACCATGCCGTCTACCGAGACGGCGTCCTCGAATTCCCAGCCAGTTGCCGTGGCGCGTCGCACCAGTCGCTGCCAGCCGCGCGGTTGTCCCTGCATGATGACGACAAAGGAGTCGCGCGAGGCGGTGACGCGCTTGGGATCGAGCAGTTCGTGCAAGGCGGTCTGGCCGTGCGACACGCGCGCCAGGAACGACGCCGAGATCGACAGCAGCAGGAGGAGCCGTCGAAGCAGTACGACAGGCATGATGGGCGAGGCAAGGGTTTGGACACGGCCGTTGGTGGCGCGTGCGCAGAAGCCTACGCCGCCTCGCCTTCACCGAGAGCCGAATGCAGCGATCGGGGGCGCAGCTGCAGCCAACCGCTGTCCGACCGTCCAAAGCGCCAGGCGCCGAGTGTTACGCGTCGTTTGCCTGGGCCACGATCCATGCGACAATCGCACCGAATCGCTGCTCGTCGAGCGGATGGCTGGCGTCGACTCGAAGGTGGCGGATGAAATCGCCCGGAACTTTCGCCACGACCTGATCGGCGTCGCGGGAATACTTATCGTCAGTCCCTGACACCACAAACGTTGGCCGCGGGCCAATGGCCGTGAGAATGCCGTGCGTATCGATGTCTCGAGCGAGGCCGGGCACGGTTTCAAAAAGGAGCATGCCCGTCTCTTCGCGAAATCGCTTGCCGAAGCTGCACACGCAGCCGCTCAGGCAGACGAATTTGCAGCGGTAATCAACGGCGGCGTGATACATCGCCATGTAGCCGCCGTACGAATGCCCAGCGACTCCGACGTGCGTTGGATCGAGTGCGGTCGTGTCGAGCAAGACGCTCAATGCACGTTGCGCATCGTCCAGACACTTTCGCATCAGCAGATCGCCTTCGAGCAGGCGATATGCCATGGTGTTGTAGTGCTCGACCCAATCGCGATAGCCCGGCTCAACGCCACGCGTCGACACTCGGCGATCCTCGAAACTGAGGGTGTCGGGCGTGAGCACCGCGACGCCACGACGGGCAAGCGCCGGACCGAAGGCCTGAAAGCGATCACCGACTTCGCCGGCCACCTCACTCTTTCCGAAGTGGAACTCGCCGTTGTGCTGGTGAAAGACCACCACGCCGCCAGTTGGTGCACGATCGACCGGCGTAAAGAGAAAGGCCGGAATCAGATCACCCTCGAGTCCTTCGTACTCGAGACGCTCGCGGCGATAGCCGTTGAATTCCTTCAGTTCAGCGCGTCGGAATTCGACCGCAGTGGGAGCCGCCAGCGCAAGACGGTCGCGGAGCCACATGGAAATGTCGGGAGCCATCAGAAAAGATAGTCTCCGAGCGTCACGCACGGTGGCCGAAGGTGGGGCGGTGCCGCAATTTCAGCTCCATCGTTCGCGCTCGCGCTCGCGCTCCGCAGCGGTAGGCTGCAGCTTTCCTCGCTTGTAGCACGACCGATCCCCTCTCGGAGCGTCCAGTGCATTCAAATCGACCTGCGTTGATCCTCGCGATGCTGTTCTCGCTGGTGCCGGCGAGTGCCCTGCACGCACAGGATGCCTGGAGGCGACGCATCGATCTGACGCTCGGTGCATACAGCGAGCAGGGGAGCGAGTCGAAAAGTCAGTCAGGCGTGCTCCTCGATGTGCTGCTTGCGGGAGAGCGGAGCACGGAGAACCGTTGGACGAAGACTGGCGGTGCGGGCTTCGGCCTGTACGCGGTAAAGTCGAGTTTTGGTGCGACGCCCGATCAGTGTGACGTGGTGAGCGGAACACTGTGTCGACAGAGTGGCGGGCTCACTACGGTCTACGCGGTTGGCGGCGTGAGCCGGACCAGCGGTTCAAGGACCATGCGTGCGCTCATCGGACCAGCGTTCCTGCACGGTCTCGACGCGAACTCGATCGGCGTCCAAGCGCAAATCGACCTGAATGCGATGTTCGCGTCACGTGCGGGGGTCGGTGCCCTGCTGCGCGGCGCCGTGATGCCGTCGCACGGTGGACAGAGTCTGTCGTTGTGGAGTGATGGTGTGAGTCTCGCGTTTCGATAGAGTCGATACTCAGCATTCGCGCCCCCGCCTGAGTTCAGCACCGCCCCACGCGCCGCTTAGGTTTCGGGTATGAAATCCATCGGCTTCCTATCCTTTGGTCACTGGACTCCGTCGCCGCAGTCGGGAACGCGCTCGGCGTCCGACGCGCTCCTGCAATCGATCGATCTGGCGGTTGCCGCCGAGGAGTTGGGCGCGGACGGCGCGTACTATCGCGTGCATCACTTCGCGCGACAGCTGGCGTCGCCGTTTCCACTGCTCGCCGCGGTTGGGGCGCGGACGAGCAAGATCGAGATCGGCACCGCAGTCATCGACATGCGCTATGAGAATGCGCTGTATATGGCCGAGGATGCAGGAGCGGCTGACTTGATCTCTGGTGGCCGACTGCAGCTCGGTATCAGTCGCGGGTCGCCAGAGCAGGTCATCGACGGCTGGCGTTATTTCGGCTACGAACCGGCCGACGGCCAAACCGAAGCCGACATGGCACGTGTGCGTGCGGAGCAGTTTCTCGACGCGCTCCGCGGCGAAGGATTCGCGAAGCCGAATCCGCAGCCGATGTTTCCGAATCCGCCGGGATTGCTGCGCGTTGAGCCGTATTCCGAAGGGCTCCGCGAACGCATCTGGTGGGGGTCGAGCTCCAACGCAACCGCGCAGTGGGCAGCCAAGCTCGGTATGAACTTGCAGAGCTCCACGCTCAAGGAACACGAGTCGAACAAACCATTCCATGCGCAGCAAGCCGACCAGATACGGCTCTATCGCGAGGCGTATGCCGCCGCCGGCCATACGCGCCTGCCGCGCGTCTCCGTCAGTCGCAGCATCTTCGCGCTCATGAACGACCAGGACCGGCTCTACTTCGGTCAGCGACACGGCAGCGAAGATCAAGTCGGATGGATCGGCGGCGACCTTCGCGCCATCTTCGGCCGAACCTACGCTGACGAACCCGATGCGCTGATCGAACAGCTCAGGGAAGACGAGGCGATCGCGGAAGCGGACACGCTACTGCTCACGATTCCGAATCAACTCGGCGTGGACTACTGCGTGCACTGCATCGAATCGATCCTGACGCATGTTGCGCCGGCGATGGGGTGGCGGTAAGACCAGGCGGTCAGCTCGCGACGAACACCGCCTCGTGCGCGATGTACGGCACTTGCCGATAGTCGCGCACCTGTGCGATGTGACCGTCCTGCCAATCGAGCCGAATGAAGTACGCGGGCGTCTCGAGCACTGGCTGACGGAAGAGCGCGAGCACCGGTTCGCCGTTCACGTGGCCGAATTGGAGACGACTTGCCTCGCGGGCCACTGACTGCTCGTAGCGTGTGAAATACTGGGCGGCCGGCGGGCCCACGAGTCGACGATACGACACCAGCTCCAGTCGCGTCTCGTCATCGAAAAACGTACGCAGCGCGTTCCAGTCCCGCGCGTTGAACAGCTCGGCATACCGACGAAGGCGGTTCGCGTTGTCAGCATCGGCTCCCGACGGCAGCGCTGCCCCCGATGCGTGAAGCCCACGAGCGCGCGCGACATTGGCGCGCGCTCGCACGAGGGCGGCTTTCACTGCTCCAACCGTTGTGCTCATGGTGGCCGCGGTTTCGTCGAGCGAGAGGCCCACGACATCCTTCAGGATCAACGCACTGCGCTGTACCGGCGGGAGCGATGTCAGAATGGACAGTGCCATATCGGTGAGCGCGCCGTTCACATCGGTCGCATCGTGCTCTTCGCGGAACTGATCCAAAAGCCGCTCGATGTCGACGCCGGAATCGACGTGCTGGTGCTCATATCGACGGAGAAAATCCATGGCGGTATTGTGCGCGATGCGAAACAGCCACGGGCGAAGCGGTGGCGACGAATCCATCTGCGAGAGCGCAAACCACGCTTTGGCGAGTGCGTCCTGCAACACATCCTCGCCGTCGAATACCGAGCCGGTCATCCGCGTGCAATAGCGGTGCAACTCCGGCCGAATGCCCGCCACCAGCTCCATGAACTGTTGCTGCGCGCGGGCGCCCGCGGCGGCGGCGTCAGCTACAGGGTCGCTCAGATCTTCGCTCATTGAAGCTAAGGTTCGTGTCGAGTTGAATCGTCAGACAAGCGGCTCGACTCCGTTCGACGAGACTCCATAGGCGCCCGCATGTCCGGGAAGATCGTCGCCAAGCGCGCGCACGATCGCATCCGCCACCATGTCGCAGCTCAGTGGAGCAGGGAATCTGCTCATGAATTGCCCGGCCGTCAGCCCTTCCATCGCGCCGTAGACCGATGCCGCGCGATCTGCGATGGCAGTGCCCTCGATCAGCTGCCGCGGAACAATTGTGGTAGTGCGAATCTGCAGCCCCTCGCGATCCGCGTGCTTCTGCGCGTAGCCGGCCAGAAGCCACTGCATGCGCTTGGCACCCGAGTATCCTCCCGAAATGGGTGAGCCGCTGATCGCCGCGCCACTCGACACCACCACGATGGACGAGCCGGGTCGGAGCGGCTGAACGTGCGCGCGCTTCAACACATGAAAGGTGGACTGCATGTCATTGCTCCACGCCTCAGAGAACGTCGACCAGTCATAGTCGACGAATGGCGCGCTGCTCACGCGCGTTCCGCCGACGAGCGCGATGAGGTCCGGGTCGAGCGATTGCAGCAGATCATCAACGAACCGCTGATCGGAGGCGTTACCGGCAACGGTCGAGAGGGTGCCGGGACCCTGTTCAACGAGTTCGCCGAGTTCCGCATGAAGCAGCGCCAGCCGATCAGGATTTCTTGCCACGGCGGTGACTCGGGCGCCCTCGGCGAGCAGACGCGCCACGGTTGAACGACCCACCCCAACACTTGCGCCGATGACCAGCGCCGATTTCCCACGAAGAGTTGTCATACCATGACAACGAGTGGGGTGGGGTGAAAGGATACGGCTTCGCGTCGCGGCGATACTCACCCATCTGGCGATGGCGATGTGGCGGGGGTCGGCAGCGTTACGATCACGCACATTCCTTCGCCGGGCGCCGTTCGCACGGTGAGCGTACCGCCGGCAATTCGCGTACGCTCTCTCATCCCCGCGACACCCCAGTGGCCGCTCAGTATTGCCCGGTCAAGCTGCTCCGGATCGACGCCCCTGCCATCGTCCTGAACTTCCAGCACGATCAAGTGCGGTTCGAAGGTCAGGCGAACGTCGATCCGGCGTGCCGTCGCATGACGCAATGCGTTGCTCAGCGCCTCGCGGCCGATCCTGAGCAACGGCACGCCGACCTCTGGCGAAAGGTTGCGGGTGGGTCCGGAAACACGCTGACTGATCACGACCTCCTGAGGATTGGGGAGCGCGCGGCACTCCTGCTCCAGCCGGTCCACCACATCGATCGGCGTGCCGCTTGGCTCGCGCATCTCCCACACCATCTCGCGCGCCTCACGCAATGAGCGATCGGCGACGTGCAGGATCTGCGAAAGCTCTTCGGCGTTGGGATTCTCCTGATCTTCCAGCCGATTCCTGACGCCGTCGATCTTGAGCGTGAGTCCGGTGAAACCCTGAAGCAACGTGTCGTGCAACTCGCGCGCCAAGCGGCTCCGTTCAGCGAGTACGGCCTCGAAGCGCTGCGAAGTCGCGCGCGACCTCCGACGGTTGCGCTCTCGTTGCACCAACAGCGCGGCGCCGGTGATCGCACTTACCACCGCGATCGTGCCGAGCGCGATGAACCACCATTGCTGATACCACGCCGCCAGCACTCGAAAATCGAGGGTCGCTTCGCTCGCGCCTGGAACACCATCCTCGTTCCATGCTCTCACGCGAAAACGGTACGTCCCGGCGCGCAACTGGCCGTAGTACGCGACGCGCGGCAGTGAACTGACCGTCCAATCACTGTCGGCGCCGTCCAATCGATATTCAAGGCGCATTCGCTCGGGGAGCCCCAGGCCAGGCGCGGTGAATCCGCCCGCTGCGCAGGAGCAGATGGCCAAGCGAGCGAACGCGACGATCACGCGAGTGAAGGGCAGTCATATGGCGTACATGTCCCAGCCCGAGGCGGTGGCGGATGTGATCGACCAGGCGGCGCGCGCGGTGCTGCCGGGGCGCTAGTCCTTCCGCGGCTGCGCCACCGTGTGCTTCAGCGTTACCTGGCTTCCAAAGAACCAGTGGCTGCCCTTTCTCGCCTGCTGAGACGTGGTCATCATGTCCTTGAGCATCGTGAAGGTGTCGATCTGCTGTGATTCGAGCACCTCGGCGGCGATCTCGGGCTGCTTCCAGAACAGTTCCCAGTACGCGTCGGTCGCCGTCTTCACCTTCGCCAGCGACTCCTTGCTGGCTACACCCTCGGGCTGGGCGGCGAGGTACTCGGACAGCGGCTGATAGATCTCGCGCACTTGCTGAGCAAAAGTCGAATCGCGCTGGCGCAGCTTTTCGACCTGGTCGGGGCGGAGGAAGATCGAGTCGGCCTCCACGACGAGCGCGCGATGAATGCTGGAGGTCTGGCTGAGGTAGCGCGCTTGGAGCGAATCGACGGAGCGGCGCTCCCACTTGCCGTTCATCTTGACCGGCTCGATGGTGCGACGAAGGTCCTGCAGGTCGTAGTCCACGTGCAGGCGCACCTGCATGTCGATCGTGAGGCGGAACGGTTCACGCCACGACGTTCGGCTGGGGCGCGTCTCGGCAAAGCGCGGATTGACGTCGTAACGGAACGACTTGGAGTTCGCGTCGAAGCCTCGCGGAATGAGCAGCGTCGCATCGGGCATCGCCACACCGCCCCAACCGCGCAGGTTGTCCTGTCCGTGCACGAGCTGGTCGAGGCCGCCGAGGATATTGCTCGCAAAGAGCGTCATGTTCACGCGATTGCGCCACGACTTGCTCGCGTAGTTGATCGGCGGAGAATAGGTGAGGTTGAGCGTACGCGTCCACGGCCCGCGGCAGGCGTTGCGCGCCAGGGGATGCATGATGGACTGCTCGATGCACGCCTGCGCGACGTTGCTGCCATTCGCCTGCAGCGCGCGCAGGCCGGCGGCGAGATTTGCATCGGTCGTGGTCGCCGGATTCGGCACGAACGCGCGATCACCACTGCGACCGTCGCCGTTGATGTCACCCTGCACGGTGGGCGTGAAAGGCAGCCCGCTCTGGAAGCGTCCGAAGAGCGACGCCTGGCCCCACTTGCCGGAGTGGCCGATCTGCGCGATCACCACCTGGCGCGCATCCGACCACGCCGGCGCCCACTCCACAGCGCGCGGATCGCCACCAGTCGCGCCATCGAATCCACGCTGCTGGCGATCGATGCGCTGCACCGTGTAGTTCACCGACCAGAACGGCCAGCCGCGCCAGATACGATTGAAGCGATCGGGCGACAGCATCATGGTGACCTGACCACCACGACCACGAAGATCGGTGGTCGTGACGCCCACGCGACCATACGCGCTGCTCAACCGCGATTCAGCCGCCGACACACTGCCAGTGCTCGCATCAATCGCCGCTGGTGACACGAACACCGGGCGATTGCCTTCGTTCGCGAGCGAAAAGCGCGAGATGCCGGCGAAGTTCGCATCAACCAGTGACGCCTGATTGAGATCGTACGACGCCAACGCGCTGGCGCGGAACATCATGTGCCAACGCGAGCTGTTGTAGTCAAGACTCGCACGCCAGCTGCGCGGCGCATCGTAGTTCTTGTCGAGCAGCGTCACCGTTGGCGCGCGCTCGGCGAGTGCACCACTGCCATCGCGACATTGCGTGGGGCGCGACACCGAACTGGCCATGCTCCAATCGCCCTGCGGCACGGCGTCGCCGACGCACGACAGCGTAAGTGTGCTCCCGGCGAGTCCGGTGCGCGCGGCAGCGTCGGCCACCACATCGGGACGCCAGAGATCGCGGAACTCACCAATGCCGCCACGCAGCACGCCAGTGGGGAAGCGATACCACGTGCCGTACCCGTTCATCGACGTGCCGGTGCCGTTGTTGCGCGCCTTGTTGAACGAATAGTTGAAACCAATGCGCGGACTGACGTGCACGGTGGGCGAAACACCACCAGTGCGCACGCCGAGTGCCTGCTCGAGCGCGGGGTTCTTGTCCGGCGCGTCGAGGAAACCGTTGCCTTCAACACGCACACCGTACAATAGCGAGAAGAAGCGGCTCGGATTCCAAGTGTGCGACACAGCCGTTGCCGCGTTCCATACGCGCCCTTCGCGATCGGGATTGGTGAGTGTGCGCGAATACGAGCTCGGACGGCTTGCGGCAAGATCGGCGAGCGAGGCGAAGCTATAGCGTCCGTTCACATTCGCGCCGCCCGACTGGTCGAACCCGTCCACTCGGCCCCACGCGATCGCACGCACCTGATGACGACGACCATGAATGTTCTTCATGAACTCGTGATTCGCCTCGAGCGTGAAGCGCTCAGTAGTCGCTTCGTCGGTGCCGCGACCACCAAGCGACAGACTCGCTACTCCCGCGTCTGTCGCTGATGCATCAGCGAGTGTGCGCACGAGCACGTCGACAGCGGGGCGCTCGGTGTGCGGCGATGTGCGAGCGAGCGTGCTGCTCGCATTCAGGCGAGTCACGCGATAGGTGCTGAACCCAGGGCCTGACCACTTGCCGAGCGACCACATGCCACCAAACGCCCGATCGGTACGCTCGGCGCCAGAGACCGGCGCGTTCAACGCACCAGTGCCTTCGTTGTCGGCCTGTGACTGATTCGCGTAGAAGGTGACGGAATGAGAACGCGTCGTGTCGCGCGTGTCGTCGAAGCGAGCGATCGCGCTGAACGCATCGCGCTGAATGCCGTTCGGAATGCCGGCGCCGGCGAGTGGCAGCCCAGTGCTCGGCGCGAGCGTACGCGCGCGCTGCACGGAGTCGAGCGAAATGCCGGAGAGCTGATAGGCGAGCGGGTCAGCGCTCAGCAGATCGTTGCGATTGCGGGTGCTGCGCGACGCATCGACGGCCACATTGTAGGTGAGCACTTTGCGGATCGCTTCGCCATCGATACCGCCGGACAGGCGCCAGTTGGTGTTCGTCACGCCAAAGGCGCGACCGATTGGATCGGTGGCCTGTAGCGCCGGTGCGTCGAGCGTGCCGTAGATCTGTCGGTTCTGAAAATTCCGCGAGCCAGCGCCCAGTCGCACATCGATGTTCGCGCCGCTGAAGCCACCACGCGTTGCATCGAAGGTCGCGCCAGTCACGCGCGTATCGACACGCGCAGCGCGCGGTACGCTGCCCGCGCCCATCGCCATGCCATTCAACGTTGTGAGATTGCTGGTGCCGCTCGCGCCGAGCATCGAAAGCCCGCCGCCGGCCATTGTCGCACCAGGGATCGTGCTCACGGTGGTGTTAATGTCGCCGGCCATGTTGGGCGGCAGGCCGGAGATCATTCCTTCGTTGAAGCGCTCGCTCGACCCGGTCTCCGGATTGTTGGCCGACACACTGACCGACGCACGCACGGGGAGGTTTGCCTGGATCTTCATGGCCGCGAGCGAGACGACATTGCTCGACATGACGAAGTCGGCGACGAATTCCCGCTCCGTCCCGACGCGCGTTACGCGACGTCGCGCGGGCTTGTAGCCGGTGGCTTGCACGGCGATGAGATAGTCGCCGGTGCCGTTTTCGAAGGTGATGCGGTAGGTGCCGCTGTCGGTGGTGACGCCCTGCTGCACCAGTCGATCGGGACCACGCGTGACTATCACGGTGGCACCGGTGAGCACCTTGCCGCTATCGGATGTGACGCGACCCCTCAGAGTTTCCGCATTCTGGGCGGACGCTGAGGGGGCAAGGGCAACGCTGGCAATCAGGAGCGCAACAAGAGGGACAAGCCGCACAAACTCACTCGGAGAGAAGGGTCGCGAGTGGGACAGCGGGTTGGCTCAATTGGTTGCGCTGAAGACCTCACGAAGCTGGGCCACGCCCCAAGCGAGATCGTCTTCGCTCACGACCAGCGGCGGCGAGAGCCGAATGACGGTCGCATGGGTCTCCTTGCAGAGCACGCCGCGCTGCTGCAGCGCCTCGCACCACGGTCGCGCGTTCTCATGCAGTTCGATGGCGCACATCAGTCCACGCCCGCGCACGTCCTTGATGGCCGGATGCCTCAGGGTGCGGAGTTCGCCGAGCAACCAGCTGCCGAGCTTTGCGGAGCGTGATACCAGCTGTTCGTCGTCGATGATATCGAGCGCCTCCTTCGCGACCGCGCAGCCAAGCGGGTTGCCACCATACGTGCTGCCGTGCGAACCGGGCTCGAAGAGATCGATGATTTCCTTGTTCGCGACGACCGCTGACACGGGATACATGCCGCCGGAGAGCGCCTTGCCGAGAATGTAGATGTCCGGCGTGACCTGCTCGTAGTCGCAGGCGAACATGGTGCCGGTGCGACCGAGGCCGGTTTGAATTTCGTCGGCCATCAGCAGCACGTTCTGCTCAGTGCAGAGCGCGCGCAGCTGGGCGAGGAAACCATCCGGCGGAATGATCACGCCGGCCTCGCACTGAATGGGTTCGACGAGTACGGCGCACGTCTCCGGCGTGATCGCGGCGCGCACGGCGTTGATGTCACCGAAGGGTACGAGCGTGAATCCCGGTGCAAATGGACCGAAGTCAGCGCGATAGGCAGGCTCACTCGAGAAACCGACGAGCGATGTCGTGCGACCGTGGAAGTTGCCGGTGAAGGCGATGATGTTCGCGCGATCGGATGCGATGCCCTTCGTGCGATATCCCCAGCGACGCGCGGCCTTGAGTGCCGTTTCCACGGCTTCGGCGCCCGTGTTCATTGGGAGCACGGCGTCCTTGTGGCAACGCGCAGCGAGCGCTTCGCAGAATGCGCCGAGTTGGTCGTTGCGGAATGCGCGTGAGGTGAGCGTGACGCGCTGCGCCTGAGCAATCATGGCGCCGACGAGCCGCGGATGCGCGTGGCCCTGATTCACTGCGGAGTAGGCGCTCAGGCAGTCGAGGTAACGCTTACCTTCGACATCAGTCACCCACGCGCCGTGTGCTTCGGCGATAACCAGGTCGAGTGGCTTGTAGTTGTGCGCGCCCCATCTGTCTTCCTGGGCGATAAGAGCGTCAGTTCGCGAAGCGAGACTCGTCATGGGTCACCCGTTCAGAGAATGTGTCGACCGAAGGCGCTCGCGATCAGGTCAGCGCACAGTTCGGCGGTGGCGTTCTGTCGATCGAGAATCGGATTCACTTCCACGAGATCCATGGCGCGCATCGCGCCGCTGTCGTGGATGATCTCCATCGCGAGATGCGCTTCGCGCAGTGTTGCACCACCGCG
The DNA here is from genome assembly GCA_966112585.1 of uncultured Gemmatimonadaceae bacterium. Lineage (GTDB taxonomy): Bacteria > Gemmatimonadota > Gemmatimonadetes > Gemmatimonadales > Gemmatimonadaceae > Gemmatimonas. The sequence continues at coordinate 154,026 of CBHWDN010000003.1, read as the reverse complement.
TACCGGCGTGCCAACACCAGGCGCTTCGCGTGGATCAACCCAGTCGGCGTCGCAGGAGACATGCATGCCGCCGGTGCCTGTCGTCGCGATCGTGATCGCGTCGTCCATCACGGCGCGCAGTCCGCGCTCGTCGATGTCGCGCATGGTGAAGGCGCGGATGTTGTGTGCGTTGATCGCCTGCTGTTCCGCGACATCCAGATCGCGAAGGCCCACATAGACCAGATGTTGTGGCAGCACCGCTGGTGCATCGCCGGCGAGATGACGCAGGGTCGGATCACCCCATCCCAACAGATGCGCGACCGGCATGCCGTGGATGTTGCCGGAGAGCGACGTCTCCGGCGTGTTGAGATCGCTGTGCGCGTCGAGCCAGATCAGGCCCATGCGTTCACCACGCTCGGCGAGCGCGCGCGCGGTACCGGCAGCCGAACCGGCGGCGAGTGAGTGATCGCCACCGAGCACGAGTGGCGTGATATGATCGCTCACCGCTTTTGCGGTCCGTCGCGCCACTTCGGTGCAGACGGAGGTGATCGCGCTCAATCGATCGTCGAAGCTGTCGCCAATGGATGCGCGATCGGGGACGCTGACGTTGCCGGTGTCCTTGACCGCGTAGCCCAGGCGCTCGAGCTGCTGGACCATGCTGGAGAGGCGCATGGCGGAAGGGCCCATGTCGACGCCGCGGCGGCTGGCGCCGAGGTCGAGGGGGACGCCGATGATTTCGATTGGCTGCATGCCCCTAGAATCGGCATTCTTGGTGCCAGCAACAATCGCAATGAGTTGGTATAAATGAGCTACTTATCTAGCAAAATGCCAACAAATGTTGACATATTGCACAAATGGACGCTCTCGACGTGCGACTCATCTCCCTGCTGCGTGAGGATGCGCGGCTCAGTGTGGCGACGCTGGCCAAGCGGCTGAGCGTATCGCGGGGGACGGTGCAGAACCGCATCGACAAGCTCGTCGAGCAGCGGGTGCTCCTGGGGTTCACGGTGAAGACGGCCGCCGAGGCGGCGTCGCACCGGATTCGTGCGATCACGACGATTCGCACCGAGGGCGACGCCGATGTGGTGCTGCGGACGATTCGCGGTTATCCGGCGGTTCGCGCGCTACACACGACGAATGGTCGGTGGGACATTGTCGCCGAACTTGCGACGGATACGCTGCAGGAGTTCGACGAGGTGTTGCGGCAGATCGGGAAGGTGAAGGGGGTGGCGAATACGGAGACGAGTCTTTTGCTCAGTACGCACAAGTAGTAGAAACTCGAAACCTCAAACTCGAACCCCGAACTCACCAACTGATCAGTTGGTGAGTTCGGGGTTCGGGTTTATGAGTGGTGGGTTGAGCCGCCTACTTCAGCACCTTCTTCAAAAACGCCACCGTCTTCGGCCACCCATCCTTCGTCGCCGCGTAGTTCGCGGCTTCTTCGGCTTCATCGCGGTTCGTCGGCTTCGGATCGTTCTGCGCGCGCAGGAAGCCGTGCACGGCGCCTCCGTAGTTCGTGCCGCTGTAGTCCTTCTTGAGCGCCTTCATGGCGGAGTCGATCGACGGCATCAGCGCGCCGATGCGCGCGTCCTTCGATCCATTCAGCAGCATCACCGGCTTCGTGATCTTCGCCAGCGAGTCGCCATCGAGCGATGCGGGCACGGCGGCGGTTGTGGCCGTCGCGGGCTGACCGCCCTTGACCGGTGGAGCGCCGTAGAAAGCAACGCCGCCGGAAAAGCCCTTCACACCACCGTTGATGGCGTGATTCCACACCGTGCCGCCGCCCCAGCAGTAGCCGATCACGGCGTACTTCTGCTGCGCACTCGGCAACATCATCGCGTAATTCGCCGCAGCGGCAATGATCGCGTTGCGTTCGGCAACGTTCACACCGGCGATGAGCTTGCGCGCCGTATCGCTCGAAAGTTCGACGCTCGACGGACCACCACGCACTCGCGACAGGAAGTCGGGCGCGATGGCGATGAAGCCGTCGGCCGCGGCTTGATCGGCAACGCCGCGAACCCAAGTCGACAAGCCGAAGATTTCGTGCACGACCACGACAACCGGCGCCTTCTGATTGGACGTCTTGCTGTACGGGAAGACGACCCACGCCATCACCGAATCCTTGGAGCCCGGCGCAGCAGGGAACTTGACCCACTCGCTGTGACGGTTGCTCCCCTTCAAACGATCGGGCGCCGCGTTGTTGCTCGCCGGGAGCGACATGTCCTGGACCATCGAGTAGGCGCCGAGCGTGGGCGATTTGAGGTCCTCGGAGCGCATGTGTGCGCTGTGATCGTCCATGCCGCCCATCGCGCCGGAGCGCATGCCAGTGGACGGAAGCTGCGAATAGCTGGCGCTGCCAGGGGTACTGCTCTGAATGGTGCAAGCGCTCAAGGCCAGTAGTGCGGCGGCCAGCGGCGAACGGCGGGACATCGTGAATCCTCGCGGAAGGTGGGAGACGGAACACCCCAAAATACGCGCGCCAATCGCCCCTCGCTGTGTCTTTTGAGGGGTCACTGTGTCTTTTCCCCGCACTTTTCAATGACTCTGAGTCATTGAAAACAGGGGTCAGAGTCGACGGTGTCTTTTCAATGCAGGGGTCAGAGTCGGCGGTGCTTTTTGAACGCAAAGCGGCTGAGGTGGGGGAGAGTCTGCCCGCGCGTGTCACTCCGGTAAGACGATGCGCGCGCATGAGGCGCGGCGCTCGTTGAATCACGCAGGGGGAACCATGATGGACATCACCAATCGCACGCGCGCGCTAGGCGCGTCGGCGGTGGCCGTGGGAGCGCTGTTGGTTGGACCACTCGCCACGGCCGCGAAGGCGCAGATCTCCGACGTGTCGCATAGTGCGGTGTCGGATATCTCGCGACTGACGTTCGGTCAGCTGTGCGAAGACCGCTTCATTGTGCGCAACGACGGCGCGAAGTCGGTTGATGCGGAAGTGAGTGTCGCGAAGAGCGGCGAACACACGAAGGTGGCGCTTGGCCCGCACGAGCAAGTCGAGTTCACGTCGAAGAGCAAGGAAGACGTCGAGCTCTGGGTCGATGGCAAGCTTGTCGCCACGGCTGACAAGGAAAAGCGCTCGTGCAAGGACGTGCAGGGGAACGCATCGGTTGCCGTCGCACCGCTCGAGGTCACGCAGAACGACAAGGATCGCACGCAGCGTTACGCGAACTATCCGTTCTTTGATCCGTGGGGATACTCGCTGTACGGCCCTGGGTTTGGATACGGCTTTGGGTACGGGTACAGGGCGCCGTTCTATACGGGGTACGTGGGGGTGCCGATTGTTGTTCGGGGTGGGCGGCGGCGTTAACGCAACGCGATTTGACTGATCAGTTGATGGGTTCTGGGTTCGGGTGTGGAGTCCGGGGTAAACGCTTCGACCCATAACTCGATACCCGAACCCACCAACTCAGCAACTGATCGGTTAAATCTCACTCCCCAATCGCCCCCACCGGCCGTACCCCGTATCCCAGCCCCTGCAGCGCCACCTTCACTTCATCAAGAATCGCCGGATCATCAATCGTCGCCGGTATGCTCCACGCGTCGCCGTCGGCGATGAGTCGCATCGTCTTGCGCAGCACCTTGCCGCTGCGCGTTTTGGGCAATCGCGCAACGGCGGTCACCTGACGGAAGTTCGCGACGGGTCCAACTTCGTCGCGCACTTTCTGCACGAGCTCTGCGGCCAGTTCACTCGGCTCGCGTACGACACCGTGCTTCAAGACCACGAGTCCAACCGGCACCTGCGTCTTGAGCGCGTCCCGCACACCGATCACGGCGCATTCAGCGACATCGGGGTGGCTCGAAAGCGCCTGCTCGATCGAACCGGTCGACAGGTTGTGCCCTGCGACGATGATGATGTCATCGACGCGACCCATGATGAAGAGATAGCCGTCTTCATCGATGTAGCCGCCGTCGCCGGTGAGATAGTAGCCGGGATAGCGTGAGAGGTACGTGTCGATGTAGCGCGCGTCATCGCGCCACAGCGTCGGCAGTGAACCTGGCGGCAGCGGCAAACGAATTGCTACCGCGCCTTCCTTGTTGGCGGGCAATTGATGGCCGTCATCGTCGAGTATCTCCACGACGTAACCTGGCACGGGCTTGGTGGGCGAGCCGGGCTTCACGGGAAACGCTGTGAGTCCCAGGCAATTCGCAGCGATCGGCCAACCGCTTTCGGTTTGCCACCAATGATCGATCACCGGCGTGCCGAGGAGGGCGCGCGCCCAGTGATAGGTGTCGGGATCGAGTCGTTCTCCGGCCAGGAAGAGCGCGCGCAGTGAGCTCGTGTCGTACCTGGTGAAAAACTCGCCCTTGGGATCTTCGCGCTTGATGGCGCGAAACGCGGTCGGTGCGGTGAAGAGCACGCGCACCTGATGCTCTTGAATCACCCGCCAGAACTCGCCGGCGTCGGGCGTGCCAACGGGTTTGCCTTCGTGTATCACGGTCGTGCATCCCGCGAGCAACGGCGCGTACACGATGTACGAGTGGCCAACCGCCCATCCAAAGTCGCTCGCGGCCCAGAACACTTCGCCGGGCCTGACGCCATAGACGTGCTCCATGCTCCACGCGAGCGCCACAGCGTGGCCACCATGGTCACGCACGACGCCTTTGGGAACGCCGGTCGTGCCCGACGTATACAGAATGTAGAGCGGATCGGTGGCGTCGACGCTCACACACGGCACTGGCTCGGCGCGTGACACCAGCGCGCGCCAATCGTGATCGCGCCCGGGAAGCAGCTCCGCCGTTTGCATGGGACGACGCAACACGACGCAGTGCTTGGGACGATGGGTTGCGATTGCCAACGCCTGATCGAGCAGCGGCTTGTACGGCACGATGCGCTGCACTTCGATGCCGCAACTCGCGGTGAGCACCACCTTCGGTTGCGCGTCGTCGATACGTACGGCGAGCTCGTTCGGCGCAAAGCCGCCGAATACCACCGAGTGCACCGCGCCGATGCGCGCGCAAGCGTACATGCCGATGAGAGTTTCGGGCGTCATCGGCATGTAGATGATGACGCGATCGCCCTTGGCGACACCAAGCCCGGTGAGCACGCCGGCAAATCGGGCGACCTCATCCTGCAACTCGCGATACGTGATCACGCGACGGCCATTGGTGACCGGCGAGTCGTAAATCACCGCGGGCTGATCGGCACGACCGTTCTCGGCATGCCGATCGATGGCGTTGTAGCAGGTGTTCAGCTTTCCGCCGCTGAACCAGCGATAAAGCGGTGCGTTACGATCGTCGAGCACTCGTTCCCACGGCCGGTCCCAATGCAATGCGCTGGCCGCATCGGCCCAGAACCCTTCCGGATCGGACAGCGCGCGCTGATAGGCGATGTCGTAGGCGGACGATGATGTCGTCATGTCATAAAAGCTGAGAAGCGGACGGAGGCGTGGCAATACACCGCGCATCCGGAACTCTCAGCGAACGCGAGGCGACCGCGAGGCGACCGCGAGGCGAACGCGAGACGACCCTCTGGCGTAGAATGGGTCATGCCCGTCTCTCTGCTGCTTTTGCTATTCGTACTCGGTGGTGCGCATTCGCCGTTCGCCGCCGAGCTTCAGCCCGCCCGCCAGCCGCTCTGTGAAGCTGCGGATCGCTTTCTCACCGGCGACCGACAGATGGTGACGCGCATCGAGCCGGACACGCTCGACGACTGGCGCACGCACAAGAAGTTGATCGGCTGCCGAGTGACCGCCGCCGGTGGGACGACACGCGGCGTGCAGCCGGAAGCGGTCTACTTCTACGAGCGGATTCGCGCCGTGGGCGGCTGGGCGCGCACTCCAGAGCCGCGCGATTCACCCAACGAAGCGTCGCTGCGATTCCGAACCGGGCAGGTGGACTGCCTGTTCAATTTTTACGGCCCGGCGATGCTGAACACCGAAGCGGAAGACGCCGTGGACGCCGCGCGGCCGCTCAAAGCGGGCGAGGTGCGGTACCATGTGTACGCGGTGTGTGTGACGGCGATGGCGGCGGCGCCGTAGGCACCCCAAACTCGCTACTCGAACTCACGAACCCACCAACTGATCAGTGCGTGAGTTTGTGGGTTCGGGTTAGGGGTAGGGAGTTACTGGGCCCGAGTGCGTCACCGCCCCCCCGCTCGCTGGCCCCACCAGCTTCGTGTACTTCTCGAGCAGCCCACCTCGCACCTTCGGTTCAAACGGCGGCAACGTATCGAGCCGCGACTGAATCTCAGCGTCAGTCAGTGCGACACAAATACTCCGCGCGCCCGGCGTCGCATCAATGCTGATCGTGTCCCCATCGCGCAGCGCGGCGATCGGTCCGTGATCGGCCGCCTCTGGACCGGCGTGTCCGATGCACAATCCGCGAGTGGCGCCGCTGAAGCGACCGTCGGTGAGCAACGCCACCTGCTGGCCAACGCCCTGTCCGTAGAGCAGCGCGGTAATGCCAAGCATTTCACGCATGCCGGGTCCGCCCTTGGGGCCTTCGTTGCGGATGACGATGACGTCGCCGAGTCGGTAGCGACGTTCGCGTACGGCTTCGAGTGCGAGCTCTTCGCTTTCGAAGACACGCGCGGGGCCTTCGTGAACGAGCGTTGCGAGGCCGGCGGTCTTGAGCAACGCGCCAGCGGGGCAGAGGTTGCCGGTGAGTACGGTCACACCGCCGTCGCGACTGCGCGCGTTGTCTACGGCGCGCACCACTGATCCGTCGGGCGCACCAATCGCGGCGAGTTCTTCGCCGATCGTGCGACCAGTGATCGTGAGTGCGTCGCCGTGGAGAAAGCCCGCGTCGAGCAGCGCCTTCATCACGATTCCGGCGCCGCCGGCATGATGCAGGTCGCGCGCGAGATACTTACCACCCGGTTGCAAGTCAGCGAGCAGCGGCGTGCGCGCGAACACTGCGGCAACATCCTCGAGCGTGAACTCCACGCCGGCTTCGTGCGCGATAGCGGGGAGATGCAGCGCGGCATTGGTCGAGCCACCGGTCGCACTCACCACCGCGCAGGCATTCTCGAGTGCCTTGCGCGTGACGAGATCGCGTGGACGTGGCGCATCGTCCATGACCGCGCGCATCAGTACTGCCGCGGCTCGGCGCAGCATGGGTGCGCGCTCGCTGTACACGGCGGGGATCATGCTCGAGCCAATGGGCGACAGCCCAAGTGCTTCACCCACCATCCCCATGGTGTTCGCGGTGAACTGACCGGCGCAGGCGCCCGCCGTGGGAATGCAGCTCTTGGCTCGTGCAACGACTTCGTCGATCGTTGTTTCGCCAGCGAGCACGCGACCCACCGCTTCGTACGTTTCGCCGATGTGCGTATCGCGCCCTTCGAACGTGCCGGGAAGCGTGCTGCCACCGTACACGAAGATGCCTGGCACATTGCAGCGCAGGATCCCCATCATGAGACCAGGGAGATTCTTGTCGCAGCCGCCAATCGCGAACACACCATCCCACTGATGCGCTTCGGTGCTGGCTTCGACGCTGTCGGCAATCAGCTCACGCGACACCAGCGAGTAGCGCATCCCGGAGTGTGCGACACTCAGACCATCGCTCACACTCACGACCGGGCATTCGTGCGGCATGCCGCCCTGCGCGTAGATCCCCGTCTTGGCATGCAACGCCTGCTCGCGCAGCGCAAGATTGCACGGACTCATCTCGCCGCCAGTGTGAAACACGCCAACGTGCGGACGGCGAATCTCGGCGTCGTCCTGCCCAAGCGCCTGCAGAAACGCGTACGTGGGTGCGCGCAGCAGCCCGTCGTGAATGGCAGCCGAGCGGAAACGACGCGGCACGTGCTCGCTCATTGCACCAAGCGAATGAGTCGCGACGCGTCGCCTTCGGCGGTGATACCTTCGTGAGCGGCGGCCGCGGCGTAGCGCGACGCGACGAATGCCGTCGTCGGTGCATCGGCGCCAACTTCACCCGCCAGTCGAACCACCTGATCGATGTCCTTGCGAAAGGTGCCAATAGCACCGATGCGCGGTTCGTCGACGCCAGCGGCCATACGTGGACCAAACACCTGGAGTGGCAGCGAGTCAGCAAATCCACCGGCGAGTGCGGCCGGAAGCTGCGCCGCATCGATGCCCGCCTTCTGCGCAAACGCAATCATCTCGGCGATCACGACCAGATTGCACGCCACCAACTGCTGATTGCAACTCTTGGTGAGCTGCCCCGCGCCATGCCCGCCCATGTGCGTGACGCGCTGCGACAGCGCATCGAACACCGCACTCGCGCGCGAGACATCGGCGGCGTCGCCGCCAGCAAAGACGATCAGCCGACCGGCACGCGCACCGACCAAACCACCCGAGACCGGCGTGTCGATCCAGTGCGCACCACACGTCGACTCAAGCTTTGCGGCCATGTCACGCGTTGCGCTCGGCGAGATGCTCGACAAGTCGATGATGAGATGCTGCGCACCCATTACCGTGGCGAGTGCACCGTTGCCAAAAACGACGTCGTCCACGGCCTTCGTGTCGGTGAGACAGAGGCACACCAGCTCACACTCACGCGCGACGTCGGCGGCCGTGGCCGCGGCGGTCGCGCCGGCAGCGAGCAGCGGCGCCATCTTGTCGGTCGAGCGATTCCAGATGGTCACCTGTCGCCCACATTCGAGCAGGCGTTCGACCATCGGCGTGCCGATGAGACCAGTACCGATGAATCCAATACGCGGGAGAGACTCGCTCATCGAATCAACCGTTGAGATGCAAGCCGTTGTCCATGCGAATGACTTCGCCGGTAATGCCCGGCGGACCGGCGATCAGGAACATGGTGAGTGTCGCGACTTCGTCTGGCGTGAGGAGGCGTTTGAGTGGCTGCGTCTCGAGGTACTTCGCTTCGACGGCGGCCAACGCATCCGCGGCGAGTACGCGGCTTGGCAATCCACCTGCGACGTAGCCGGGGGCGATGGCATTTACGCGAATGTGCGGCGCGAGTGCGCGGGCCATCGAGAGCGTGAGCGCAATCACTGCGCCTTTGCTCGCTGCATACGCCGCCGATGAGCCCACACCAGAAAGGCCGGCGATGCTCGAGTAGTTCACGACCGCGCCCCGCCCGCTGCGTTCCAGCGCGCCGCGACAGGCGCGAATCATCTGGAACGTGCCCATTACGTTCACGTCGTTCGTGCGCGTGAACTCGGCGCTTGGCAGCCCTTCGAGATCATGATGCGGCACAAAGCGGGTCACGCCGGCGCAGTTGACCAGACCGTCGATGCGACCAAAGTGTTTCTCGAGATGATCAGCGGCGGCGCGACATCCGGCGTCGTCGGTGACGCTGAATTCGAGTACGAGTCCTGAAGCGCCAAGCGATTCGCATTCGACGGCCAGGGCGTCGGCGTCGGCGCGCGTATCGGGGAGTGTGCAGATGCCGGTGCGCCACCCCGCGCGCGCGAAGGCGCGTGCACAGGCGGCGCCGATGCCCGTCGCGGCACCGGTGATCAGGACAACAGGCTGTGTCGAGGAGCTGGTCACGCTGGTCACTTGCGAATGTCGGGTAAGCGCGGAACGGTGAGATCCCACACACGGGTGTCGCCCAGATGCAGCGCGGTCACTCGACCACGCGCATCGCGGGTGAACCACACCGCGCCGGCGTCGCTGTCGAAGGCGTCGCGGAAGGTGGGTGCAAGAGGTACGGCGAGCCCGTCGCGGACGCTGAGCGTCAATTGGGTGCCTTCTACCGCGACCGACATGATCGAGCCGAGTTCATTGCTGCGATACTGGCCGGAGAAGGCCGCGAGATCCGCAGCCGATAGTGCCGGTGCTTGCGCGGCACGCCAGGTGGCGACGACGGAATCACCGTCTGATGTGGCGAAGCGCATCGTGCGCACGCCCTTGGCGTCCTTATCGAAACGCACCAGCTGACCGCCGGCGATGAAGCGACCGTCGCGCAGTGCGCGCACCGGTGTGGTGCCACTCATCATGACGCCGCGCACGGTATCGAGCGTGGTGACCGCGTGCCAGCGCGCGTCTTCATACACTCCACGCCATTGCATCACATCCGCTTGATTGATTGTGACGGTGTCTGGCGGTGTGACCTTGGTGAGATTATTGCCGAGTGCGTCGACGATCTGGTGCGTGAAAAGCGTGGCGTTCGCGCCAGCGACGTTGCACATCACCGCGATCGAGAGGTTGCCCTGATCTGGATAGCGCGCGAGATACGTACTGTAGCCCGCGGTGGAGCCCGAGTGCGACAGCTGCCTGGTGCCGCGATAGGACCCGTTCGTGAGACCCAGAGCGTATTCGATCTCGAGGCCGTTGTTGAGCTTCATGCGCTGCGTCAGCGCGTCGGTGGCGCCACCGGCGAGCGCATGATTCGTGAGCACTTCATTCCACTGCAGCCAGTCGCCAACGGTGGTGAAAAGACCGCCCGCGCCGATCACATTGTCGAGTGGCATATCGATGTGATAGCCGTCGGGGCGCTTGCGATAGGCTTGCGCGAGACCCGGCACGAGCCGTGTGAAGTCGTCACGCAGCGACGTGTGCGTCATGCCTGCGGGAAGAAAAATGCGCGAGCGCGCGAAGGTCGCGAACGGCATGCCGCTTACCCGTTCGACAATCGCATGCAGCAGCAGAAAGCCGGAGTTGGTGTAGGAGTAGTGCTCGCCAACCGGATAGTTGATCGCCTGCTGCGCCGCGATGAGGCGCACCATATCGGGGTTCGTGTGCGCACGGGTGCCACGCGCCCACCCCTGCCACGCCACGAGATTGCTCCACTCACGCAATCCGCTGGTGTGCGTGAGCAGGTGACGCACGGTGATCACTTTGTCGTACTTCGGCAGCTCGGGGATGTATTTTCGCGCGTCGTCGTCGAGCGACAGTTTGCCGTCCTTCGCGAGCAGCAAGACGGCCGTGGCGGTGAACTGCTTGGCGACCGAGCCGGATTCGAGAATCGTGCTGGGTGTGATCGGCCGTTCGCCGGCGAGGTCGGCCATGCCATACCCACGCTCGAGCAGCACCGAGCCACCGCGTGCGATACCAACGGCACACCCGGGGCTGTGCGTGTCGTTGTACTGCGCGAAGACGCGGTCCGTGATGGCGACAAGCCCGGGCGCATCACCAGCGGGCGGGCGAACGAGTTGCGCGTGTAACGACGGCGCGCTGAACAGCAGCGTCAGGGCGGCCAATGGGGCGAGACGGAGGGAGCGCATGGGCGCGAATGTACCGCGTGACGGGCCTTGATGCCTGCCGTAACTTTCCCCTATGCCGATCTACGAATACGAAACGGTCCCGGCCACGGCCGGCGAGATTCCCGAGCGTTTTGAAGTGCGTCAGTCGATGAGCGAGGCGCCGCTTACTGCGCATCCGGAGACGTCAGTGCCGGTGCGACGGGTGCTGAGCGGGGGGCTGACCACGTTTACGGGGGCGACGCCGGCGGCTTCGCCTGGGGCGGGGTGTGGAGCGACGAACTGCTGTCGGGTTTCCTGATGGCTGCCAAGAAAGCGGCGAAGGCGAAAGCCGGAACTGCGGAAGCCCGTACTGCGGAAGCCCGTACTGCGGAAGCCCGCACTACGGGAGCCCGGACTACGGGTAAAGGCGCGGCGAGAAAGGCGACCGCTGAGAAACCCGCTGCGAAGAAGCCGCCGCAGTCCGCACCCTACGAGAAGGGCGCGTGGGCGCACGTGTACGTGCGCGAGCCTGGCGAAGTGCGCTACTGGCTGCTCAAGTCGGAACCCGACGTCTTCTCATTCGACGACCTGCAGAAGGCGCCGAAGCATACGACCTGCTGGGACTCGGTGCGTAATACCGGCGCTCGCAACTTCCTGCGTGATGGCATGAAGAAGGGCGATCTGTGTTTCTACTACCACTCGAATGCGGAACCGTCAGCCATTGTCGGGATCTGCGAAGTGGTGCGCGAAGGCTATCCGGACGACACGGCATTCGATCCGAAGCACGCGTACTACGACGAAGACTCCGATCCGGCGACGCCGACGTGGTTCATGGTGGATGTGAAGGCGGTGAAGGCCTTTCCCACGCCGGTGACGTTGGCAGAAATGAAAGCCGACCCGAAGCTCGCCGAAATGGCGCTCATCAAGGTCGGCCGATTGTCCATCGTTCCGGTTGCTGCCGCCGAGTGGCAGCACATCTGCGCACTCGGCGGCTTGTAACGCGTCGTCGTTACTTTGCGCGCTTGCCGGTGACGACGGCGGGTTCCATCTGCATCATCATGCCGCCAGACATTTCGCGCGAGATGCTCCCCTGAAGGTTATCGCCCTCAGCGGAGAGCGACCACTTCGAGGTGATTTTCTGCTCTTTCGCTTCACCGTTCATGTTGATGGTGACGACCGACGCCTGATTGAAGAGCGCACCAGCAACCGTGGTGCGACCACCCATGGTGAACGGCTTCGGCAAGTTCGCGCCGTCGGTGCGAGACTTGGCCGTCACGGTAGCGAGGAGCGAATCGCCCGACGCAACGACTTCAATTTCACCGGTGGACTTCACGACCGTGACGTCGCCGTTCTCGATGCGACGCCCCGACTCCCATTCGATGGTCCACTTGCCGAGGATCGGCGAAGCGGCCTGCGCTGAAAGCGAGACGGGAAGAACGAAGGCAGCCGCAAGGGCAACACGTGCAGAGAGGCGCATAAAAGGCGAGGGCGGAGGGTTTAGAGGTGCCAGCAAAGTATGTGTCACTCACCCCGCCCCGAGGGTTTCCAACCCGCAACCACCGCTTCCACCGCTGGTGAGCGTAGTCGAGTTAGCGTAGTGCCAGTTAGCGTAGTTCAGTTAGCGCTTTTCAGAGTTCGCCGGCCTTCGCGCGCGCACATACTGCGCCTGCCACCGCCCCTCACTGCCGAGCACCCGCGCCGCCTCCAACGGCCACCGCGGATTCCGCAACAGCTCACGCGCCATCAGCACCACATCCGCATCACCATTCGCGATGATGCCTTCGGCCTGATCGGGTGTCGTGATAAGCCCGACGGCTGCCGTAGCAATGCCAGCGTCCTCGCGCACGCGACGCGCAAACGGCACCTGATATCCCGGTCCCGGCGTGATGTGCTGCGCGGTCGTGAGGCCACCGCTCGAACAGTCGATGAGATCCACACCGAGCGCCTTGAGACGCGCCGCAAGCTGGACGGTTTCGTCGACCGTCCATCCGCCGTCGGCCCAGTCGGTCGCAGACAGTCGAACGATGAGTGGCAACTCCGCCGGCCACGCCGCGCGCACCGCGTGAGCGACTTCGAGACAAAGACGAATACGATTCTCGAGGCTGCCACCGTACGCATCGGTGCGCGTGTTCGACAACGGTGACATGAACTCATGCAGCAGATAGCCATGCGATGCATGCAGCTCGATCACCTGAAATCCCACCTCGAGCGAACGACGGGTTGCCGCAACGAACGCATCGACGATACCGGGGAGCTCGCTCAACATGAGCGCCTGAGGCGATGGATACTCCGGTGAGAATGCCACGTCGCTCGGTGCACGGACCGTCCATCCGCCCGCATCCGCATCGACCTTACCGGTCCCATCCCACGGCCGCTTCGTGCTGGCCTTGCGGCCGGCATGTGCGAGCTGAATACCCGCCACCGCGCCATGATCGCGCATGAACGACACGATGCGCTTGAGCATCGGAATGTGGTCGTCCTTCCATATGCCCAAGTCCTGCGGCGAAATGCGACCGTCCGCGGTGACCGCAGTGGCCTCGGTAAGCACAAGCCCCGCTCCACCGGTCGCGAGTCCGCCCAGATGCACAAGATGCCAGTCGTTCGCGTAGCCGTCGGTCGAGCTGTACTGACACATCGGCGACGCGCCAATGCGATTGGGCAACGTGACGCTGCGGAGCGTGAGCGGCGAGAACAGGGCGGACATACCTGGCTGGTCTGGGGTTTGTGGCACCTGCTGAACAATAGTCACTGGCAATTTCAGCGTTGATTTCACGGATTCTGAAGGGCGGATCTCGCGGATAACAGACACAGCATACGCGGATTTAGACGGATCTCGCGGATTCACGCGGATTGGTTTGATCCGCGAAAATTCGCGAGATCCGCGAGCATCCGCGCATGCAGTGTCAGTTATCCGTGCAGATCCCCACCGAGTCTGGGCATCGCGCCGACGTACAAGGATCCCAAGCGCGTCCAAGGCGTTACCTTAGCCCCATGAGCGCCGAAGCCAGCACCAGTTCTCCGATTCTTGTCGGCATTGCCTTCGCCACGATGGTCGTGGCACTCACGGCGTTTGGCCGACGACTACCCGTGCCACCGCCGGTGCTGCAGGTGGTGATGGGATTGCTGGTCGGCGCCATCCCGTCGGTCGCGGTGCCGGTGCTCAATCCGGAAGTCGTCTTCTTCGTCTTCCTCCCGCCAGTCCTTTGGGCCGCCGCATTTTTCACCAGCTGGCGTGAGTTCAAGGCCAATCGCCGCCCGATCGGCCTGCTCGCGATTGGACTGGTGGTCATCACATCGCTCGGCATCGCGTTCATCGCGCGCGAGCTCTACCCCGGCATGCCGTGGGCCGTGGCCATCGCCCTCGGTGCGATCGTTTCGCCGCCTGATGCCGTTGCCGCAACCGCGGTCGTATCGCGCCTCCCCGTACCGCGTCGCGTCATCGTTATCCTCGAAGGCGAAAGCCTCGTCAATGATGCCAGCGCGCTGATTCTCTACCGCTCCGCCGTTGCGGCCGCGGTAACCGGCATGTTCAGTCTCGGCGAATCGATGGTGCGTTTCTTCCTCGACGCCTTCGCCGGCATTCTCGTTGGTTGGGCGGTCGGTTGGCTCATCATCTGGACGCTGCGTCGCACGAAGGACGAACTCGCCGAAACGCTGCTCACTCTCGCCGGTCCGTACGCCGCGTGGGTGATCTCCGAAGAGCTGCACGTCTCCGCCGTGCTTGCCTGCGTCGCCGGCGGACTCTTTGTGCGCCAGCACTTCTCCACCGCCGTCGGACCGCGTTCGCGTATTCAGTCCAAGGCTACGTGGGATCTGGTCGTGTTCATTCTGAACGCGATGATCTTTGTTCTCCTCGGCTTGCAGTTCGCTGTGCTGCTCCGCGACACCGATTCGGTGAAGTTGCCGTCGCTGCTGCTGCCAGGACTGGTGCTCAGTTTGGTCGCGGTGGTCATTCGACTGTTGTGGGTGCCCTTTGCGACGCTGCTCCCGCGCTGGCTGAGCCCTGACGTTCGCAAGCGCGACCCACTCCCCAACTGGAAGGCCATCTTCCTCGTCAGCTGGACGAGCATGCGCGGCATCGTGAGTTTTGCCACCGCGCTCGCGTTGCCGCTCACGACGGCGGCCGGCACGCCGTTTCCGTTTCGCGAAGAGCTGCTCTACGCCACCATGGCGGTGATTCTTTTCACGCTGGTGGTGCAGGGGTGCACGCTCTCGCCCATCATCAAGCGCTTTGCGTTCGAGCCGGAGCAGCATCACAAGCGTGAAGCGCGGTTCGCACGGCTTGAAGCACTTCGGCGCGCGGCGGAAGCGCTCGAAGACGCGTCACGCGAGCCGTGGGCGAATCCGGACGACGTGGACTGGCTCCGCGCGGAAGTGCGCGAGCGACTGCGTCAGCATGAAAGCGGCGGCGGTCATTCACGCGCGCGGCTGCGATCGCATATGCGCGCCGCCGAGCGACGGTTGCTCGTGCGGCTGCGCAATGAAGGGGCGATCTCGGATGAAGTGCTACGCGATCTCGAGCAGGAGCTCGATCTCGAAGCGCTGCAGGGGCACAGCGAGGCGTAAGCCGGGTCAGGCGCGAAGCTGTGCTGGCTGCAGTTCTGAGGCGACCGGCTGCTTGGTGGAGTTTTCCGCCAGTCGTTCGAGTCGGCTGAGCCGCTCGACATCGATCGTGAGCGCATCGCTTTCGCCGCTTACGAAGATGCTGGCGAACTTCGCATCCCACGCGATCTCATCCCACTTGTAGCTCGACCGCACGGTGACCTGCGTCGAGAATGTCTCCTCGTGCGCGGTCAGCAGAATGAGAATCTCGGCGTCGCCTTCGCGCAGTCGTTCCGGCGTCACGCCGCGCAACGGACTCGAGTTCGTGATCGGATGCACCACCGTCCAGTGCAACGGGAAGAAGGCGACATCACTGCGCTCGAGTTCGAGGCTGTGGTAGTTGCGCTCCTTCTTGCCATCGAACATCTCCCACCAGCTCAAGTTCACCGATGCGGTGATGTTCGTGAGTTCGCCTGGCAGTTCGTTGACGATGCGGAACATCAGTCCGCGTCCGCCTTCGTACGGCGCGATCACCGCCGACTCGCTGAAGCGAATCTGCGCTCGTGGGCGCATGAGGCGCGCGAGAATCACGCCAGCCACCACGATGCCGGTGAGCGGGCCAATCAGCATCTCCACGATCGACAGGAAGTGCGCGGTCGCTCCCACGGCGTGCAAACCGTCAGTACCCGTCGTGGTGAACAGGCCGATGCTGAACACGAAGGCCCGCATGAACGGATCGCTCAGTCCCAATCCGTCCACGCCATAAATCGCCTGATCACCCAGCGCGCGATACGCGAGCGCGAACAGTCCGTTCGTGAGCAGTACAAGTCCCACCACCCAGGCCATGAACTGCAGCCAGGGGAGACTCAGTGCTTCGAGGTAGAGACGCTCGGTGCGCTGTGACCCCAATCCCAGTTTGACGCCCGTGCCCTTGCCGTCGCGGTTCAGGAAGCGGCCGCGATACTGACTGGATACGAATTTGCCAAACCCGAGGTCGCGTTCGGGGGCGTCGTTGTCTTCGTTGTGTCCGTAGCCCATGAGTTTCGAAGATACCGAATCAGGGAAGTGCGAAGGCGACGTACGTGCCGCCGCTCGGCGCGCCGTTCTTGCCGCCACCGCAGGCAATCACGAGATACTGCTTGCCGTTCACCATGTAGGTACTCGGCGTCGCGTTCCCCGCAAAGGGGAGCGTCGCCTCCCACAGCATGCTGCCGGTGCGCTTGTCGAAGGCGCGGATCTTGTTGTCGTACGTGGTCGCCGCAATGAAGAGCAGGCCGTTTCTGGTCACGATGGCGCCGCCGTAGCTGTCGGTGCCGGTGTTGCGAATCCCCTTGGCTGCGAGCTTGGGGTATTCACCAAACGGCCGGGTCCAGGCAATCGTGCCCTTGTTGAGATCGATCGCGTTCAGGGTACCCCATGGCGGCTTGATGCCGGGGTAGCCCTCGTGGTCGAGGAAGATGTCGAAGTAGGCGGTGCGATACGGCAGCGCAAACGGACTCGGCGCCTGCGTCGCCATTTTGTCCTTCGTGGCGTCTTTGCCGGTGATCAGAAAGTTCACGAGATCGGTGACGGCTGCGCCATCCATCGCTGCACCAAACGCCGGCATGCGACCGGTGCCTTCTTTGACGATCTGCGTGATCTGTTCGCGCGTGCGGCGTGTGTCGACGCCAAGCAGTGTGGGGCCAATCGCCGTGCCCTTGCGATTCTCGCCATGACAACCGGCGCAGTTGGCGCTGTAGAGACTCGCATCGCTGCGCGGCACGAGCTTGAGCAGCCACGCCATCTCGTTCGAGTTCACGTAGAGCAGACCGGTTTCCGGATCGTACGCTGGTCCGCCCCATTCGCCGCCGCCGTCCACGCCGGGATAGACGATGATTCCCTTGGTGTTCGGCGCCGTGTACGGATGCGGCGTATTGAACTCCATGAACGTCTTGAGAGCGGCTTTGTATGCCGCCGGCGTGCGATGCGTGAGATCGGCCTTGGTCAACTGCTGACGCGCGAACGGTGGCGGACTCACCGGAAAGCTTTGCGTCTTGCTTGGCGAGTCACCCGCGAGTGCCGTGCCGGGCATCGCGAATTCCCTGAGTGGAAAGAGCGACGCGCCTGTTTCGCGATTGAACAGGTAGGTGTGTCCCGTCTTGGTGATCTGCGCGACCGCGTCGAGCGGTTTGCCATCGCGCTGCACCGTGACGAGCACCGGCGCGGCAGGGAGGTCGCGGTCCCAGAGGTCGTGCTTCAACACCTGGTGATGCCAGATACGCTTGCCGGTGCGTGCATCGAGCGCGAGCACTGAGTTCGCGTAGAGATTGTCGCCCACCCGATTCGCACCGTAGAAGTCGTAGCTCGCTGAACCCGTTGCGGCGAACACCATGTTGCGCTTCACGTCGAGCGTGACACCGCTCCATGCGTTCGCACCACCGGCGATCTTCCACGCGTCAGTGGGCCACGTTTCGTAGCCCGGCTCGCCCGGATGCGGAATGGTGTGAAAGCTCCAGATCAACTTTCCGCTGTTGATATCGAAGGCGCGAATGTCGCCGGGTGCACTCGGTAGCTGCTCCGGTACGGTACTCCCCATGATGAGCAGATTCTCGAACACGACACCAGGCGTGCTGGCGCTGACGCTCAGTCCCTCCACCGCGCGCCCAAGACCCTGACGCAGGTCGACCCAGCCACTGTCTCCGAACGAGCGAATGGGTTGTCCGGTCTTCCGGTCGAGCGCGTAGAGTCGATTGCGATAGTTGAAGAGCACGCGGTCGTTCACGACCACTACGCCGCGATGACGGATACGCGACGTCGGCGCGGCGCCGTTCTGCGGATCATAGCGCCAGAGCTGCTTACCAGTCGCCGCGTCGAGCGCAAAGACTTGCAGCTTAGGCGTCGTGGCATAGAGCACACCGTCGATCACGATTGGATTCGCCTGCATCTCCGATCCGGAAAAGGCGTCCTTCGTATCGTAGGTCCACGCGACCTTGAGCTGCTTCACATTCGCCGGCGTGATCTGCGCGAGCGTGGAGTAGTGCGTGTGATCGTCGTTGCCGTGATAGACCGGCCAGTTCACGTTCTGCGCCGCCAAACCGAGTGGCGCGGCGAGGAGGGCGAGGGCGACAGCGATGTCGACGGTAGACCGAGCGTGTGTCATGGGGACGAAGCTACCCCTCGGCGACGAAACGACTAGCCGATTTTGGAGCGCGCGCGTCTCGTGGAGGCGATATCATGCAAGGACCAGCCGTCCCACCCGATTGGAGCCCGCATGACCGTCGATCGTCGTCAATTCCTGCAGCAATTGGCTGGAGCCTATGCTGCCGCCGCTGTGCCCGCCGTCGCGCCCTCGGTGTTGCGCGCCGCGAGCAAGAGCGCTCCGCTCCACGTGAACGCTGCGCGACTCAACGGCTGGCTGGCGCAATTCGACAAGATCGGCCGAACGGCGAACGGCATCAATCGGGTCGCGTACTCCGAAGCGGATCTCGCTGGACGTGCGTTCACGGCCAATCTCTTCCGCGATAGCGGACTCACGATGCGCCTCGACACGCTCGGCAACATGATCGCCCGCGTGCCGGGAAAGGTGCCTGGACTTGCGCCGCTGTTGATCGGCTCGCACGTCGATTCGGTGACCGACGGCGGCAACTACGACGGACCGGTTGGATCGTTCTCGGCGATCGAGGTGGCACGCACGCTGGCGGAAAACAAGATCCCGCTGCGTCACCCGCTCGATGTGGTGGTGTGGCAGAACGAGGAAGGCGGCACCGTGGGGAGCAAGGGATACATCGGTGAGCTCACCGATGCCGACCTGGCCAAGACCGCGCGTAGCGGCAAGACCGTGCGCGATGGCATTGGTATCATTGGTGGTGATGTCGCGCGCATTGCCGAGGCTGTGAAGAAGCGTGGCGATGTGGCAGGATACTTCGAGCTGCACATCGAGCAGGGCGGCCTGCTCGAGAAGGCGTCGAAGCAGATCGGCGTGGTACAGGGGATCGTTGGCCTTCGCTGGTTCGAAGTGACTATCACCGGCTTTGCGAATCATGCCGGTGCGACGCCGATGGATCAGCGTCAGGATGCGATGCTCGCCGCCGCGAAGTTCACCGTCGCTGTGCACGATGCGATCACCAGTGAACCTGGTCGTCAGGTGGCGACGGTGGGGCGCGTGAACGTGTCGCCGAACACGACCAATGTGATCCCGGGGCAGGTCGTGCTCACTGTTGACCTTCGCGATCTCGATCAGACGAAGGTCGATCGTTTTGATGCACGCTTCAAGCAGATCGCCGCTGAGATCGGGAAGGCGACGAATACCAGCTTCGCGTTCAGCGTCCTCACCAACAGCAAGCCGGCGCTCTCTGACGAGCGCTTCATGGGCTGGATTGAGAAAAGCGCGACGGATCTTGGCGCGAGCTTTCAGCGCATGCCGAGTGGCGCCGGTCACGATGCGCAGGAGATCGCGCACATCGCGCCAATGGCGATGATCTTCATTCCCAGTGTTGGTGGGATAAGTCATTCGCCCAGGGAGTTTTCCCGTTCTGAGGATATCGCGCGCGGCGCCGACGTGCTGCTCGGCGCACTGCTTGGTGCAGACGCAGCCCTGATGTAGGCGCGTTAACGCACGCTCAAGTTTGCTTGCTGGAGCTCCGAAACTTCGGGGGCGAGGGCGACGTGGCTCTTTTCTTCAGGATTCTCAGCCAAGTCCCTTATGCGTGTGCGTTCGCACTTGCGTGTGCTCGCGACGTTGACCGTGTTGACGGTCGCGTTCGCTCGTCCCGCCCAGTCGCAGAGCAGCGATTCTCCGCTGCAGTTCCATGCCGCAATCAATGCGGCGGCGGGTGTCTCTGGCCGACTGCCCGTTCTTGGTGTGCCCTCTTTCGGCACGTTTGACTATCGCACGGCAGCGGTCCAGTTCCGCTACATCGTCGACAAGCGCGATCAGTTCGTGGTGCAGCTGGTGAACCGTCGCCTCGGTGTGAGCCCGCTGCAGACTGCGCTTCCCGATATCTCGCTGCAGTGGGCGTACTGGCAGCGCCGCGGTGACTTCGGTGCGGTGAAGGTGGGCCGCAATCCGATGCCGCGTGGCTTGTTCAACGAAATTCGCTTTGTTGGCACAGTGTTGCCGTTCTTCCGTCCGTCGTTCGAGGTGTACGGCGAAGGGCGCGAAACAGTCGACGGTGTTGTCTACACCAAGAGCGCGCCATTGGGCAGCGCGTCGGTGGAGTTCAACGCCTTCGGTGGTAGTAACGAAGTGCGTACGCAGGTTGTGACCGCGACCGGCAACTCCATTCGTGCCTTTCGCGGCAACGCGCTCATGGGCACGCAGGCGTGGCTCAAGTTCACGCCGGGTGAAACGCGCGTCGGTGGCTACTTCGCGCAATATCGAATCGACTCGGCGCGTGTCTATGGCATGCGTCATGAGATGATGGTGTCGGCCGAGTCGCACATCGTCCCGCGTACGGCACTTCGTGCTGAGGGATTGCGCATCTACGGCAAGGGCCCGATGCAGGACCGCAAGAGCGGCTACGTGCAGGGTGTGGTGAATGCGACCGACAAGGTGGATTTCATGTCGGAACTCAGCATCACGAACAATCGCATCTTCCAGACGGCGCCGCTCAAGAATGTCGACGTCATCGCGACGCGCGATCTGGCCGTCGGCGCGACGTATCGCCTCGGTGGTGGCGCATTGGTTCGGCTCGAGCGCCATGAAGTACACGGCTATGCGTTCGACCAGCTGGTGCCGCTGCTGACGACAACAAACGGTGTCACGGTGGTGAATCCGCCGTCCAAGGGGATGTACTGGCTCGCCAGCTTCGCCTTCAGCTTCTAACCAGGACTTCTCATGTCATTCATTCGCACACTCCTGGTTGGTGCCGCGTCGGTGTTGATCGCGGCCGTTCCGGCGCAGGCACAGGATTTCAAAGTGATCGTCAACTCAGCGAACACGTCAGTCGACCTTTCGTCGGCAACGCTCACCAAGCTCTTTCTCAAAGAAGCGGCCTCGTTTCCGAACGGCACTGCCGCGTCACCAGTGGATCTCGGTAAAGACAGTCCGGTCCGTAACGCGTTCAGCAAGAAGGTGCTGGGCCGTTCGTCGGCGGCTGTTGAGACCTACTGGCAGCAGCAGATTTTTTCCGGCAAGGAAGTTCCGCCACCGCGTAAGGCGAGCGATGACGAAGTGGTTGCGTTCGTCAAAGCAAATCCCGGCGCGATTGGCTATGTAAGCGCGGGAGCGAGCACAGCCGGCGTCAAAGTGGTGGACATCAAGTAAAGGCGCACGTAGGTTGAATACAGCCATCGCATCGACAGCAATCGCAGTGGATGTGGTGGTGAGGGGAGTTACCGCTCCGGATGTGTTGTTGGTAGCAACGCATCTGTTCCGGAGTCTGCAGTACGCCACTCGGCGCATCGGGTAGTGAACACGCAAGTGAACACTGACGGTCGTGTCCGAATGTCCACGTGCGGCAGATGTGCGCGACAGCAAACGTTGGCGCGACGGAATCCGCATCGAACTGCCAAAGGCCACGGCAGGGAGATAGCGCCACGCCACGGCGCGATACAAATCACACCGGACGGTGGTCCGGGGTCTGATGCCAGGGAGAGTCCGCGAGGACTCACACCGAACAACGGACTGAGGTGAGCCCAGCTGTGCGCTCGGCGCGGCAGTGATCAGTAGCGGTCCGCGCAAGCGGATGGCAGCAAGGATCCGCCGAACGAGGTCGGCACGTTGAAGCCCTCGCTGGCCTGAACGGGCATCCGGGATCGCAACCCGGATGCCCGTTCTTTGCTTGTGCGGACTCCGGGCCATGGACTCCGGAGTCCCGACTCCAAGTCATAGATTGCGGTGTGTCCTCTTCTCCCCAATTCCGCATCATCACCGGCGATTCGCCGCGCGCCCTGCTGGCGCGACTCGATGCGGATCAGGGCGCTGCCGCGCTCTCGCCATTCGACGACGAGCTCATCGTTGTGCAGAGCCTCGGGATGGAGCGCTGGGTTCGCCAGCAGCTCGCGACGCGTCGCGGGGCGGCGGCGTCGCTCAACATGCCGTTTCCGGCGGCGTTCTGTCGCCAGCTTGCCACGCTCCTGCAGCGTGAAGCGAACGGTGTGGCGCTCGATCCTCGATTTGACGAAGAGGCGTTGACCTGGCGCATCGCTTCGCTGCTCAAATCCGGCGAGCTCAGCGATGCGGTGTACGCGCCGCTCGCCACCTATCTCAACAATGCAGACGAGCCCAAGCGCTACGCGTTGGCTCGACGCATCGCCGGCCGATTCGACGAGTACCGCCTCTATCGGCCCGAGCGGCTGCTGTCCTGGGAATCTGGCAGCGACGACGGACCAGACTCGCCGCATGTCGCATGGCAGGCGGCACTGTGGCGTCGACTCACAAACGGTGAGTCGCCAGCGCACTTCGCGCGGTGGTTCACGCAAACCGTGCACCGCCTCGAGCAGGCAACCGCAGCGCCACTGGGGTTGCCACCGCGCGTGTCGGTGTTTGGTGTGTCGACGCTGCCACCACTCTTCGTGCGCTTGCTCAAGGCGCTTTCGCAATTTGTGCCGGTCACCTGCTATGTGCTCACACCGTCGCCTTCGGGTTGGCGTGATGAGCACGAGCGGCACGCGCTCGAGCAGGCATTTGGACAGACATCGCGCGAGCTGCTCGCTGAACTGACCACGGGTAACGCCGCTGTGGAGCACTTGCCCGTCGCTCAACCAAATGCGACGTCGCTGCTCGGCAGTTTGCAGAGTGCGTTGCGAGACAACGCATCGGTCACCGTGGGGCGTCCGATCAGCGCGCGCGATCACTCGCTGCTCGTGCACGACTGTCATTCGCCCGTGCGTGAGCTCGAGGTGCTGCGCGATCAGCTCCTCGATGCCTTTGCGGCCGATCCAGAGCTGCGCCCGCACGACATTCTGGTCATGGTGCCGGATGTCGAACGCTATGCGCCGCTCGCCGCCATTGTTTTTGGCGATCCGCATGCGCGCGCGAAGCCGAACGAGTCGCATCGCCTCGCGATTCCCTATCGTCTCGCCGATCGCGCTCTCGCTCGAGATGCCAGCGCGGCGCAGGCATTGTCGATGGTACTCGACCTCGTTGGCTCACGCTTTCCCGCGAGCGCCGTGCTCGATCTGCTGACGCTCGCGCCGGTGCAACAGGCGGCGCGCATTGCACCAGCGCAGCTCGATCAGATCACCGAGTGGGTGCGCGATGCCGGCATTCGCTGGGGGCGCGATGGTCTCGATCGTGGAGCGCTCAAGCTGCCGTCGCTCGAAGACTATACCTGGCGACAGGGGATCGATCGATTGCTTGCCGGCTACGCAACGGGTCGCGTGGACGCACTCGTCGAAGGCGTCCTGCCGGTCTCCGGCGACACGATTGGTGAAGCCGAGCTGCTGGGCGCATTTGCCGACTGGGTCGACCATCTCTTCTGGCATGTCGATCGACTGCGCGCGGATCGCCCTCTCGCGGCGTGGAGCGCGGCGCTGCAGGACACGCTCAATTGGCTGGTCAAACCCGATTCACTCGCCGAGCGGGCGGCGTTTGAGCGCGTGGCGCGCGAGCTCGTGGAGTTGGCGCGAACGGCCGGTGATCAGCTGGGTGCCGCAACGAACGCCGACGTGTCGTTCGAGGTCGCACGGCGTTGGCTGGCGGGCGCGTTGGGCAGCGATCAGCACGACACCGGCTTTCTGACCGGTGGACTGACGCTCTGTGCCATGAAGCCCATGCGCGCAATTCCGTTCAAGGTGATCGCCATGTTGGGGCTCGACGATCGCGCCTATCCACGTCGCGAGCGTCGCGCTGCATTCGATTGCGTTGAAGCGGAGCCGCGTGCTGGCGATCGCAATCCACGCGCCGACGATCGGCAGCTCTTTCTCGACACGCTGTTGTGCGCCGAGTCGCGATTGATCCTGAGCTGGGTCGGTCATTCGCAGCAGAACAACGCCGAAATCGCTCCCAGTGTGGTGATCTCGGAGCTACTCGATGTGCTCGATGCACAGTTCACGAGCGCCACGGGTGAACTCGCGCGAACGCAGGTGGTGGTGCCGCACGCGCTGCAGCCCTTCAATGCGGCGTACTTCGGAGCTGGTGACGATCGACTGTTCAGCTTCGATGAGCGCTGGGCGCGCAGTGTGTCCGCCGCCGTGCTGCGTCGCGATCCGTCGCCGTTCTTCACCCAGACGGATCTCGCAGTGCCGTCGCTTGATCCGGCAAATCCGCTCACGATCGAGATTGGCGCGCTGACCGACGCCTGGATCAATCCGGCGCGATTTCATTGCCGGCGCGTCTTGCAACTGCACGTTCCCGGACTCGATGAGGGTGTCGTCGACGAGGAGCCGGCGAAGGTCGACGGCTTGGACAAGTTTCTGATCCAGCAGGCGATGCTCGAGCGCGCGTTAGCCTCCGGCGCAGCGCAGCTGGCGCGGGAAGACGACGCGCGACTGACGTCGGCCGCCGGTCAATTGCCGCCCGGCGCACTCGGTCCGGTGTGGTACGACGATCTGCGCAGCGAGTTCGACGAACTCTGGGCGCGACTCGGCGAACCGGAGTTCGACGATCCGCTCGCGGTGCGCGTGGACGGGCCGGGTTGGCGATTGGTTGGTCAACTCGACGGGCAGGTCAGCTACGGGCAGCTCCGCGTACGCGCCGCACGCGTCGGTGTACGTGACCGGGTGCAGGGGTGGATTGCGCATTGTGCGTATGCGGCGATGGGTGGTGATGGCGTCACCTCGCTTCGCGGCATGAAAGACGACACCGGGTTCGCGCCCATCTCGCAGTCGGACGCGGTCAAGGTGCTCGATACGCTCATTCGCGCCTATCGACTGCTCCTGATCGCGCCGCTGCCGTACTTCCCCAGTGCCGGCGATACCTACTGGCGCAATCTTGCGAAGGGTGAGCGTGCCATGCAGCTCGCGCAGGATGCGTTCGCGAAGAGTTCGGAGTGGAACACCGCCGATCTTGCCGATCCGCATGTCGCGCTGCTTTGGCGTGGACGCAATCCACTGGACGAGCTCGCGAGGGATTTCCACCAGTGGTGCGAAACGCTCTGGCAGCCGCTCACTGAAAGCGAGTCGAAGTTCGCGTTGGAGCCGACCTCGTGAACCGTCCGGCCAACGCAGTGCGCCCCTTCGATGTCGTCACCGCACCCTTCGGGCCGGGACTGTCACTTGTGGAAGCCGGCGCCGGCACGGGCAAGACATTCAATCTGGCGTTGAGTGTCGTGCGGTTGTTGCTGGAAGGACCTTCCGACGCGCCACTGGTGGGCGGTGTGGGTCGCATTCTGGTGGTCACGTTCACCAACGCCGCCACCGACGAACTGATCAATCGCATTCGCAAAGTGCTGCGCCTGGCGGTTGATGTCTTCTCTGGCGCCGCAGTTGATGACAACGACGCCACGGTCAAGCGCATTCGCGAGATCGGCGCCGGCAAGGAGAACGCCGAGGAGCGTCTGCGCGCCGCTCTGGCCGCCGTTGACACGCTCTCCGTATTCACCATCCACGGCTTCGCGCGTCGAGTACTGGAAGAGTTTGCGCTCGAAAGCGGAACACCGTTCGGCGCATCGCTGCTCGAAAACGAAGACGACCTCGTGCGCGAGGCGCTGTTCGATTGGTGGCGCCGCACGTTTTACGACGAACCATCGCTCGCCAAGCTGGCCGTCGAAGCCAAGCTTGGCCCCGACGCGTTTCTGTCCGCCTATCGAACCTGGTGCAATTGGCCTGGCGCCGTCATGGCACCGGCGCATTCGCTCATGGAGCTGCACCAGGAGCTGTACTCAGCCGTTCAAGCGTTCATTCAGGTGTGGCAACACGATGCGTTCGCCGAGCGTGCTCTTGGCATGGCGTGGAACAAGGGCGCGCCATGCGCGACCGCCGAGCAGATCACGGAGATCGATGCGGCGATCGCGCTGGCGCGCACGCTTCGCGTGGGCGACCCCGCACTCCTTCGCGAGATCGCGCCCTTGATCGCACCGCTCACCGCCGAGGCGTTGGCTTCCAAGGCAACCAAGCGGTCGAATGCACAGAAGGCGCAGGTGGCACTATTGCCGGAGTGGCCAGAAACCGAACCGGCGCAGCGAGTCGCCGATGTCGCGGCGCGTCAGCTTGCTGCGCTGCGCGCCGATTGCATCCGCGCGGTTCAGGAAGCCGTTTCCGAGGAGAAGCGTCGCAGACATCTCTTTGGCTTCGGCGACCTGCTCGAACGCCTGCACGACGCGCTCGCCGTGCAAGGGGCCGACGGCCTGCTCGCCACGACCGTACGGGCGCAGTTCGATGCGGCACTCATCGACGAGTTCCAGGATACTGACACTCGGCAGTTCAAGATTTTCACCACGATCTTCGCCGGTCGCCCGCTTTTTCTCATTGGCGATCCGAAGCAGGCGATCTATGGATTTCGTGGCGCTGACGTGCAGGTGTATCTCGAGGCAGCGAACCTCACACCGGTCGAGCGACGCTATTCGCTGCAGAAGAACTTCCGTAGCACCGATGACCTGGTGCGTGCCGTCAATCAGCTCTTCGAGCGACGCACCAATCCGTTTCTCCAGCAGGGCATCGCGTATCCACCGGCAAGCGCCGCCCGCACCGAGCGGCCGCCCGCGGACCTGACCGATGGTCACGCGCTCGAAATCGTCTGGCTCGACCCCGATGGCGGCGCCGCGTTCACGGGCGCGCAAGCCGAGCAGTTGAGTTTCGTTGCCTGCGTCGACGAGATCGTTGCGCTGCTCGACGCAGGATGGAAGCCCAGACACATCGCCGTTCTGGTTCGCACGGGACGGGAGGGGCGCGCCGTCGAAGCGCTGCTGCGCGACGCGAATGTCCCGGCGGTGGTGTCGGGAATGGACGATGTCTTCAAGTCACGCGAAGTCGACGAGTTGCATCGTCTGCTGCAAGCGATTGCCACTCCGCGCAATACCTCGCTCGTGCGCGCCGCACTGGCCACCGATCTCTGGGGCGCGACGCACGAGGACCTCATCAGCATGCTTGCGCCCGACGCCGAGTTCACGTGGGACGCACTGCTGAACGAGCTGGCGGTACTCCGTGATCGGTGGGTACGCGATGGGCTGGTGAGTATGATCGAGCGCTGCTTCTCGGAGCGACGGGTCTACGAGCGCCTGCTGCCGCTCACCGACGGCGATCGCCGCATCACCAACCTGCGTCATGCCGTTGAACTCATCCACGGCGCCGCTGTCGATCGTCAGCTCAATGTGGATGGTGTGCTCCGTTGGCTCGCCACTGAGCGCGTCGCTGAACACACCGAGGTCGATGCCGTGGAGCTACGTCTCGAAACAGACGCCGACGCGGTTCAGATCGTGACGATCCACAAGAGCAAGGGGCTCGAGTACGACATCGTCTTCTGTCCAACTCTGTGGAATGCGCGACTTCAGTCGGAGGCGCCCGTTGTTGTGCAGGAAGAGGGGAGCATCGTGTTCGAGCACGGCTCCGACCGTCTCGCGCAGCGACTTGTGGCGTATAACGCCAAGCGGCTCGCCGAAGACCTCCGATTGCTCTACGTCGCACTGACGCGCGCTCGCTTTCGCACGTACGCGACCTGGGGCCCGGTCGTGAAGGGCAATGCGAAGGAACGTGACAAAGTGCTGATCGCCGATGGCAGCATTCACTCGGCGCTTGGCTATCTGCTTCTCGTTGACGAAACGGTCGATACACTGCCGCTGCACGATGTGCCGACCTATGCGGCGAATGCGCTCATCGATTCCATGGACACGTTGCCGGCGCATCTGCGGGCGCTGTCAAAGCGGAGTGTAGGGCGCATCGCGATCAAGCCGGTACGCGGTGCCATCGGTGGCGCGCGGTGGACACCGCCGGCAACGGTGGCGGCGACGCTCGAACCACGCGTGTTGCCGCCCGAGCCGAGCCCTGCGGAACGCTTTCGCACGTACGCGATGACCAGCTACACCGCACTCACTCACGCCAAGTCGACCGAGTCGCTCGCCGACGATCAGGACGACGCGGCGCGTGATATCGACGGGAACGTTGCACAGGTCGCGGTGCCGGTGGTGTCGATCGCCGAGCTCAAAGCGCTTCCGCGCAGAGATTTCCGTGCCTTCCCGGCCGGCCCGCGCGAAGGCACGGTGTTGCATCGACTGTTCGAGCTGTCGCGTTTTGACGATCAAATCAGTGCGCTGCGCCCGCGCGTCGCCCGGACACTCGCGTGGAATCACCTCGCCGATTCCGATGCCGATGAACGCATCGATGCGGTGACCGCCATGATGCACGCCGTGTACGACGCGCCGCTGCCGCTCCTGGGTACGTCGCTGAGCCAGGTGGAACACGCGCGCGTGCGTCACGAGTGGCAGTTCACACTACCCCTCGCGAGCAGCGACACACCGCTCTCGATGCGTCACCTGGCCAATGCGTTCCGTGAGAGTCAGGACCCGTCACTGCGCGCGTACGCCGATCAGGTGCAGCAACTCAACGCGCGCCGCGTGTTCGGATTCCTGCAGGGCTTCGTGGACGTGCTCTTCGAGCACAACGGGCGCTGGGTGGTGGTGGACTGGAAGTCGAATCGTTTGCCGCTCGATCCGTCGAGCTTCGAGCACGACATGTTGCGAGTGGCGATGGAATCGCATCACTACATCCTGCAGGCGCACCTCTATCTCGTGGCGGTGCATCGCTTCCTGCGCAGTCGTGTTGCCACATACGAGATCTCCCAGCTCGCGGGCGCGGCCTATGCGTTTCTGCGCGGCTTTGCGCCCGGTGCGAGCAACACCGGGCACGGATGGTTCACGATGCCTACCGAGCCAGTCGTGATCGATGCACTCGATCGTGCGCTCGCCGGCGGCGCGCGATGAGCAGGGTCGTGAGCAACGTCGCGAGCAACGTCGCGAGCAACGACTCGAGTGACGTCGACGCAGTGGCGATCGATCTCGAAAGCACCCCGCTTGACCGTGCGTTTGCGCGGCAGCTGGTCCGCCGTATCGCACCATTGCGCGGCGCCCGTATCGAGGATCGCTTCGATGTGGCAGCAGTACGCGCGTTGGATCCGCTGCTCTATCACACGGCACTGCTGGTAAGCGCCGAACGCTCGCAAGGTCATAGCTGCCTGTCATGCGATCGGTGGGCCGGGCTCACCGTGATCGAGCACGAAGGCGCAGATCCGTTCACGTTTCCCGATGTCGACCTCTGGCGCGCGACGCTCGCCGTCAGCGGAGCGTGCGAAGACGCCGACAGCAACCTGACAAGCGCCGATCCACTCGAACGCGCACCGCTCGTGTTGGAGGGCACGCGTGTCTACCTCGCGCGATTCCATGAGGCCGAGGCGCTCCTGGCTGACTCCATTCGCGCGAAGCTCGGCGCAGACACCGCGGCAGCGCCAGGCACGCTCTTCGATCAGCTTTTTCCGAGTGAAAACGCAGACGGTCAGCGCGAAGCGGCGGCAACCGCCCTCAAGTCTCCGCTCGTATTCATCACTGGCGGCCCCGGTACGGGCAAGACGACCATGGCGGCCAAGCTCATCGCGCTGCTGCTCGAGCAGGATGCCACACTGCAGATCGCGCTCGCCGCTCCGACCGGCAGGGCGGCGGCGCGACTTGGCGAGTCGATGAACGCGGCGGCGGCGCGCGCAGCGCTGCCAGCGGCGCTTACGGCGCGACTCCCACGCAGCGGCACCACCTTGCATCGTTTGCTTGGCTACACGCCGTGGGACGATCGTTTCGCCTATCGCGCAGAGCATCCGCTTGCGCAGGATGTGGTGGTCGTCGACGAAGCGAGCATGGTGGACCTCCTGCTCATGGAGTCACTGCTCGCGGCCGTGCGTCCAGATGCGCGACTGATTGTCCTTGGCGATCCGGATCAGCTCGCGAGTGTCGATACCGGCTTCGTCCTCGGCGACATCGTTCGCGCCGCCTCGAACGAGCATGCGCCAGCGACACTGCAGCAATCGCTGGCGCGACTCACTGTTTCGTATCGATTCGGCCAGCGTCCGGGCATCGGCGCACTCGCCACCGCTGCTCGTACGGGCAACGTCGACGCGTTCTTCAGCACCCTGCACGCGAAGGCGAGTGACGACATTGCGTGGCACCCCGATCGCAGAGGCGTCGCCGATCTTGTCGCTCCCATTCGGGCAAACCTTGACGCGTATCTCGCGAGCAGCACACCCGCCGACGCACTTGCGGCGCTCGGTCGCTTTCGCATTCTGGCAGCGCTCAGGGACACCGAATCGGGCGTGAGCGGTCTCAATCTCGCTATCGAACGATGGCTCTCCCGTCAGGGTGTGGCGACACGGGGCTGGTATCACCATCGGCCGGTGCTCATCACACAGAACGATCCCGGCACGCAGCTCTTCAACGGCGACGTCGGCACAACGCTCGTGGTGGACGGCGAGCCGATGGTCTGGTTCGATGCACCCGATGGCCCGCGCGCTATCGCGCCGTCGCGACTGCCGGCGCACGAAACCGCGTGGGCAATGACGGTGCACAAGTCGCAGGGCTCGGAGTTTGACGAGGTCGTCCTCGTCCTTCCGGAGAGCGATGTGCGTCTCGTGACCCGGGAGCTGCTCTACACCGGCATCACCCGCGCCCGAAGGTCGGTCACGCTTGTCGGCGCCGAGGCGATTCTTCAACGCGCGCTGTCACGCAGCGTGGCTCGAGAATCGGGGCTCGTGGATCGATTGTCGGATCGATCGTTGGTGGCCGAAGCGCCGCCTTTGGGTTAGCCTCAAGCCGTTCCTCTCACCCTCGTCCGTAGGCCATGCGTCCAGTCCCTCTCTCCCTCGCGGCCGTGCGCGCCCTCGTCGCCACGCTCGCCACCCTCAGCGCTGCTGCGCTTGCGCCAGCAGCGTCGGCTCAGGACACGCCCTTCTTGCGTGTGCGCATCGACGACGCCCGCAATCGCGCGCTCCTCGAAATCGCTCAAGGGCAGCTCAACAAAGACTTCCTGCATCAGATCACGCTGACCACGGGCAGCGGAACGGGATCGCTCGACCGCGGGCAGATGGGCTCCAACGCCATCGTGCGTCTCGAGCGTCGCGGCAATCGCGTGCTCATGGTGCGCGATAACTGGAGCGTGCGTGCACTCTCCGGTGACGCCAACAACGTGAAGGCCGCCAAGGAAGCGTTCCCGCGTTCCATCGTGGGGTCGTTTCCGATCGACAAGGACTCGAGCGGCACCATCGTCGTTGATGCGTCATCGCTCTTCCTCGCCGACGCGTATGGTGTGGGCGACGGCCTGCGCGCTGGCGGTGGCCCCGCGCCGCGTGTGGACGTCGCGCGCAGCTACATTGACGCCGAGCGTACCAAGGCGTTCCCGCGCAACAGCGAAGTGCACTCCGTGCTCACCTTCGTGAACGAAGCTGGCGGCCGCGGTGGTCGTGGCGGATTCGTCCCCGATGCGCGTGCGCAAACGTTCGAAGAGCATCACTCCCTCGTGATGCTTCCGGATTCGGCCGGCTTTCGCGGTCGCGACTACGATCCGCGCTACGGTTTCGGCGGCACGCAGTTCCTCGACCTGTCTGAAGGCTTCGACGGGGACTACCGCGGTGGCTACATCAATCGCTGGCGTCTCGTGCCGAAGGATCCCGCGGCCTATCGTCGCGGTGAGCTCGTTGAGCCGGTCACTCCGATCACGTACTACCTCGACCCGGGCATTCCGGCGCCCTACCGCGAAGCACTGCGTGAGGGTGGCAACTGGTGGGCGAAGGTCTTTGAAGGTGCGGGCTTCAAGGGCGCGTTCCGCGTGCTCGATCTGCCGGCCGGCGCCGATCCAATGGACGCGCGCTACAACATGCTGATGTGGGTGCATCGCAGCGCGCCGGGCCCCAGCGTGGGTCCGAGCTACAGCGATCCGCGCACCGGCGAGATTGTGCGCGCAGTTGTCCGCATGGACGCCTATCGCTCACTGATCGACTACAACATCTGGGCCGGCACCGTGCCCGCCGCCGGTGCAAGTGGCCCGAACGTGAGTGCGCTCGACTTTGCCATGGCGCGTCGTCGTCAGCATGCGGCACACGAAATCGGCCACACGCTCGGACTCCAGCACAACTACATCGCCAGCACGCAGAATCGGGCGAGCGTGATGGAGTATCCCTTCCCGTTCATCACGGCGCGCGCCGACGGAACCCTCGATCTGCGCGATGCCTATCGCAAGGGTCCGGGCGCCTGGGACTCACTCGCGATCAATCTGGGCTACCACTGGTATCCCGATGCCGCCGCCGAAAAGGCTGGCCTCGCGACGATCATGAAGGACGGCATCACCCGCAACGTGCGTTTCATCAACGACACGTACGCGAATGCGAACACGCCCAACCCGTTCGTGACGCGTTGGGAAGAAGGCGCCACGGCGTTCGAAGGCGTCAACCGCACCCGTGCCGTGCGCAAGATCCTCATCGAGAAGTTCGACGAGCGCGCGATCCAGCCGGGTGAGCCGATGTCACTGCTCAACATGCGCTTCACGCACGCCTACCTGCACCACCGCTATTCACTCGAAGGCCTCGCGAAGTACATCGGTGGCGTGGACTTCTCGTTCGCGCTTCGCGGCGACGGACAGGTGCCCACGCGCGTGATTGCCGCCGACGAGCAGCGTCGCGCGCTGGCACTCTCGCTCGACGCCATTCAGCCGGCTGAGCTCACGGTGCCAGAGCGCGTGCAGGCGATCATTCCGCCACCACCACCGGGCTTCAACAACGATCAGGTGTGGGCCGACGGCTATACGGGACCGACATTCGATCCGGTGACGCTGGGTGGCGGTCTCGCGACCGAGGTGATCGGCTATCTGCTCGATCCTGAGCGCTCGGCTCGCGTCGTGATTCAGGCATCACGTGACGCGAACCAGCTGACGCTCGACGAAGTCATCGGCACCATTCTCAACCGCACGTGGGGCGTGGCGGCGCCCACGTCAGCTGCTGAAAAGGCGATGCTCCGCGCTTCGCAGCGCTCGGCGCTGGACGTGCTGCTCGACCTGGCCGGCAACGCCAAGGCCATGCCGGATGTACGCGCCGCCGCAGTGCATCAGCTCAAGCAACTGCAGGCGCGTCTCGGTAGCATGTCGGGCGCCGATGAGGCGGCCAAGGCTCACATCAGTGCTGCCGCGTTCGATATCCAGCGCTTCATGGACGGCAACGACAAGCCGGAGTTGCGCCCGCGCTACGCGGTGATCGTACTGCCGTGGCCCTGATACAGCGCTGAGCAAGTAGCCAGAGGATTCTGCGCCTCGTCACGCGAGTGACGGAGTCTGCGGCGACAGAGGCTGGCGCGCACTGCGTCAGCCTCATTGCTTTCAGGCATGCTTGAGGTTGAAAACGATCCGCTTGAATCGGCACGCGAAGCGGCGCTTCGCTTGCTGGCGCGGCTGATGTTGTTCCTGTGGACGCCGGTCTTTGCCTATGGCATGTACTCGCGGTGGAGTGACACTGGGCAGCGTCCGCTTATTGCGTTGGTGCTCGGTGGACTGCCGCTGATTGGCTGGCTGCTGCAGCGACGTCGCTGGTCGGCCGAGCGACGCGCCCGCGTCGCGATCGCCGGTATTGTGCTGATCTCCGCAGTCCCGATGACGTTGAACAGCCCTCGGGCGCTGAGCACCATGGCCGTCGCGATCGCGCTCACGCTTGCGATGTTGTTCTACGGTATGCGCGAATCGCTGGTGATTCTGGCCATCTACCTCACCGCGGTAGTGGCCAACCTGGTGATGTCGAACATGGGTTATGTGTCGCCCACGCCGCCGGATTCCGAGCAAACGATTCAGTCACGTGTCATCACGATTCTCGTGATGTTCACGGGTCTCTGGTTTTCGGCCACGGTGTTGCAGCAAACCATTCGCATCTATCGCGACGCCCAGGCGGCCGCCGAAGCGAGGCTCCTGGCCATGCTCGATGCGCAGCGTGAGGCGGAGCTGCTGCAGCGCCGGGAGCTCGTGAACGTGGCGACGACCAGCATGACGCACGATCTGGCCAACATCGTGCAGGTGATGACATCCACCGCTGAGCTGCTCGCCGAGGGGCCGCTCAATGAGGATGGGCACCACGCGGTGCGCGATCTGCGCCGCGTTGGCGACGAAGCGGCGTCCCGTTTGCGCACGATTCTCACCGTGGGTCGCGAGACGAGCGGTGAACCCGCGATCGCGCGCCCAGCCGAGCTGTTCGAGCGGCTGGAGCTGGTGTTGCGCGCGCTGATGGGGCGTCGCATCACGGTCGAGCTGCAGAGCGACATCGCGGCACCCATGGCGATCGATCGCGGACGACTGGAGCAGGTGCTGATCAACCTCGCGCTAAACGCGCGTGATGCCATGCCAACGGGCGGCACGTTGCGCGTGCACGCGTTCGCGCAAGACGGCGGTGTGTCGTTCGATGTGAGCGACACCGGCAGTGGCATCCCGAACGACGTGCAGCGTCGGATGTGGGAGCCATTCTACACCACCAAGAGTGCCGGGCGCGGCACTGGGCTTGGACTTGCGATGGTGACCCGCATTCTCGAGAGTGCGAAGGGACGCGTGCGCGTGAACAGCACGGTGGGGAAGGGAACGACGTTCAGCGTATGGGTTCCGCTGGTCAACAGCCAGGCGTAGCTCCTTTACGAAGGCGTGACGGCGTTGTGATCGAGTGATCGCCAGGCAACGGTGAATTGATGGGTCATGCATCTCTTCACCTTCCCTACGGTCCATGCGCCCCCTTTCGAATGCCTTCCGCCGTGTGGCGGCCGGCGCGCTTCTGATCAGCGTTGCAACGATCACGGCGTGCGATGACAACAACGATGTGAGTACCGTATTGCCGCCGTCCAATGCGCCGGCTTCGGTCATCATCACGTCACCATCGCTTGCCGCGATCGAACCCGGTCAGTCGGTGACGCTCAACGCCGCGGCATATGGCGTTGGTGGCGTACCGAGCGCAGAAGCGATCACCTGGTCGAGTGCCTCGGCTTCCGTCGCGACGGTGTCAGCCACTGGCGTCGTGTCGGCGGTTGGCGCCGGTACGGCGGTCATCACCGCCAAAACGGCGAGCGCGACCGCGTCGATCCAGTTGCCGATCAAGGCGTCGGCCGGCATTCGCATCAACGAAGTCGAGTCGAACCTCGGCACGCCGGGCGACTGGGTTGAGCTCTACAATCCCACCAGCGCCGCCGTTGATATCTCGAACTGGGGCTTCCGCGACAACGACGTCACGCACGCGATCTACAAAATTCCCGCGGGCACGTCGATCCCAGCAGGTGGCTATTACGTGCTCGAAGAAGCGGCCTTCGGATTCGGGCTTGGCGCCGCCGACGACGCGCGCCTCTACAACGCATTCAATGTGGAAGTCGATGTCTACTCGTGGACCGCGCATGCGCAGACCACGTACGGTCGCTGCGCAAACGGCACCGGTGCATTCACGACGCAGAATGCGCCCACCAAGGGTGCCGTGAACGATTGTCGCGCGCTCATCCGCATCAACGAAGTCGAGTCGAGCGGAGGCGTGCCGGGTGACTGGATCGAACTGATGAACATCGGTCCGACGGCGGTCGACATCTCGAACTTCCTTGTGAAGGACGATGACGACACGCGCACGACGCGCATCCCGGCGGGTACCACTATCGCCCCCGGCGGTTTCTATGTGATCGAAGAGTCGTTGATGGGCTTTGGCCTTGGTGCGGCCGATGCCGCGCGCATCTACGACGCGAACAGTGTACTGCTCGACAGCTATACCTGGACAGCACACGCGACGACCACGTATGGTCGATGCCCAGATGGCAGTGGCACGTTCACGACAACGGGCACACCGACCAAGGGTGCCGTCAACGATTGCTCGACCATGAGCGGTCCCACGGCGGCTGCGTGGCCCGGTGGCAACACGATTTCGACCGTCGATGTCGCCGGCACGTTCAACGGCAACATGAGCGGTCTCACGATCGAAGGTGCGGCGGGAATCAATCCGGCCATTCTGTGGGCGTCACGCAACGGCCCAGGCACCATGTTCAAGCTGCTCTTCAACGGCACCAATTGGATTGCCGACGCGACGAACAGCTGGGGCGCGGGCAAGGCGCTGCGCTACATGGATGGCACCGGTGATGTCGACGCTGAAGGCATCACTTTCGCCGGAGCCAGCGCGAACGGCATGTACATCGCCTCGGAGCGCAATAACAGCAACAACAGCGTGAGCCGAAACGCCATCCTGCGCTACGATGCGTCGGCCGCGGGCACCACGCTCACGGCAACGAACGAGTGGAACCTCACCGCCGACATTCCGGCGACGGGTGCCAACCTGGGCTTCGAAGCGATCACCTGGATTCCCGACTCGGTACTCGTGAATCGCGGCTTCTTCGACGAATCGAAGGGGCGTGCCTACGCGCCGGCCGACTACGCGAATCACGCGGGTGGTGTCTTCTTCGTGGGTGTGGAGCAGACGGGTGTCGTGTACGGCTACGCGCTCGATCACACCAACAACAGCTTCACCAAGCTCGCCACGATCGCCACCCCCTTCCCCGGTGTGATGGGGCTCGAGTACGACAACATCCTCAAGGCGCTCTGGGTGGAGTGCGATGACGGATGCGGCGGTCAGACTGCCACCTTCGAAATCGACCGCGCCGCCGGCTCGGCCACGCTCGGCAAGTTCCTGCGCACGCGGACTTACGCGCGTCCCACGGGGATGCCGAATCTGAACAACGAAGGCTTCGCACTCGGCACCGCCACGGAGTGCGTTGGCAACAACCGCCCGGTGATTTGGTCGGATGACAGCGAAACCGGTGGCAATGCGCTGCGCACCACCACGATCACCTGCGGAACGCTCCCCGCCATTCTGGCGAGCCGCCCGCCGTCAACGATCTGGGGCAGCTCGCGCTGATCTGATTTTCTCGCGCCGGTGTGAGTCTTCTATCTCACGCCGGCGCGAGTGTGCTTTCAATGAATCGTGTTTCGAGGAGCGCCTGCTGCGACCGCGTCTTGTCGGTCTGGCGGGCGCGAATCGCATCGACCATCTCGAGCGCCGTGTGTTGCACCGGCGGAAACGCGGCATCGCTGGTGCCGAGCGGCGTGATGCGATCGCCCCAGCGCACGAGCAGTGCGCCAAAGGTGAGTCCACCACCGAAGCCCGGCATCAGCACGAGTGAGCCTGGCTTGATTCGGCCTTCCTTGAGCGCATCGACAAGACTCACTGGCACCGTGGCCGAGCTCATATTGCCGTAGCGATGTACCGTGACCATGACTTTCTCCATCGGCACACCGGCGTACTTTGCCACCGCTTCGATGATGCGCAGGTTGGCTTGATGCGGCACGACGAGGTCAATGTCATCGGCGGTGACACCGGCTTCCGTCATCACCCTGGCGCACGCCTCACTCATGCCGTGTACGGCGCGCTTGAAAATCGCCTGGCCGTCGAAGTCCCAGAGCGTATCGCCGTAGGTGAGCGGCCCCGCGTTTACGTACGAGCAGCCCATGCCGCGGACACGCAGCGTTTGACGTGCTTCGGCATCGCAACCAAGCACCGTGCCGATCACACCCGTCGGTGTGTCGCTGGCCTGGAGCACCACGGCTGCCGCGCCATCGCCAAATAGTACGGCGACATTGCGATTGCTCCAGTCCATGAACGGACTGATGTACTCCACGCCAATCACAAGCGCATTCTGCACCATACCGCTTTGGATCATCGCGGTCGCGCTCGAGAGTCCGTAGAGGAAGCTCGTGCACGCCGTGTTCACATCCATCGCCGCGGCGCGGTTGGCGCCGATCGCGAGTTGCACACCCGACGCGGCGTTCGGCACCTGCTCATCCGGCGTGCAGCTGCCGTAGACAATGAGCTCGAGCGCCGATGCGTCGAGCGCGGCGCAGGCGAGCGCGCGCTTGCTGGCGATGGCCGCCATCTCGATCGCCGATACGTGCGAGATCAAGCGCTCCTTCATTCCGGTGCGCTGCACGATCCATTCGTCGGAGGTCTCGAGAAACGTCGACAGGTCGTCGTTGGTGAGGACAGCGGGCGGGAGCCCTTCGCCCCACCCAGTGATGGCCGCGTAGCGCGTCACGGGAGGAATGGCCGGAGGTAGGAGGGAGCTGCAGTCTCCAAGCCTACGCCGCGGGAGCGGCTATCGACAAGCGGTCGGCTGCGCGCGGAAGTCGCGGATACACGGTTTCCGGTGCCGCGTCGAGTTGCGGACGGCAGCCGCGGGAGGGCGGTGCCTCGGTCCAGGCGCCCAGTGCCCACGAGGGCACACGGCGCGGCGGCGCGCCACCGAGCAGTCGACGCAGAAACGCGGTGAGCCCCGCTCGCGCGCTCGCTTCGTCCTGTCGCGTTTCGTAATCGTGCGCGAACAGCTTGGCGAGCAGGTAACGCTCGACATCGTCCGGCATGTTGTCGAACGACACGCCAATACCGACCTCGCCAACATGTCGACGCACCGTTGCCTCGAGCGTACCAACGTCGGAGATGTCAACGCGGAGGTGACTGCCAACCGTCGGTCGCGAAATCCCCCACTGAATCGCCGCACCGTTCGCGCTGACGTCTACCAGTCGCACCGTGCGCCACAGCCCGTCCGCCTGTGCGCGATGCTCCTCCTTCACAATGAACCGCTCCTGCTCACGCGGCGGTCGAAACTCGAACGCCATCAAGAGACAGACGAACATCACCGCGACCGTGATCGTGCCCCACGCGAGCGAGGGTGTGAGAAATGCGTCCGGGGGGAGTCGCTCAAAGTCGGGCAGTCCGCTCACCAGCATCCCCGACACCAGCGACAGAATCGTACCGAGCGCAATGGTCACCGCGCGTCGATCCACCTCGAGCCCCACCGCGAGCTTGCCCTTGGGTGTCACCTTGAAGCCCACCGCGAACGGGCGCACAAGACTGTGCAGCACTACCGGCAACAGTCGGAAGGTCGAAAAGACGGAATGCGCGAGTCCCAGCAGGATGCTCCGGTCGCTCGTTACCAGTCGCCGGGTCGCGACGAGTGTCGCGAGCAGCATCGGCAATTGATAGAGCACCAACTCGCTGCCGTTCACTGTGGGCACGGCGACCAGCCCCGTCCACAGAAAGAGTACGGGACCGGCAATCATCACTGGCAAAAACAGATTCGATGCAATCCACGACAGCGGCAGAAAGAACAGTCGCTCGTGCCAGCGCAGCCCCTTCGCCAGCAGCGGGCCTTCTTTCAGGAACAGCAGCTGAATACCGCCACGCGCCCAACGCGCCCGCTGCGTATAGAGCGCCGAGAGCCCTTCGGGCGCGAGTCCGCGCGCCAGGCGCTCGTTGAGATATACCGTGTGCCAGCCGCGCTGCAGCAGCGCGACGCTGGTGAGGATGTCTTCCGTGATCGACGACGTCGGAATGCCACCCAAGGCTTCGAGCGCGCTACGACGGATGAGGCAATTGCTCCCGCAGCTGAACGCCACGCCCCAGCCATCGCGGGCCGGCATGATGTCGTTGAAGAAGAACATCTGGTCGTCGGCGTGACCGCCGAAGATGTGCAGATTCGCCTGAACGGGGTCGTCGTTGTAGAAGTGATGCGGCACCTGCACCGCGCCAACTTTCTCCGCTCGGAGGAAGCCCACCGTCCGACGCAGAAAATTGCGCTGGGCGACAAAGTCGGCATCGAAGACCAGAATCAGGTCGCCATGCGTCTGCTTCACCGCGTGATTGATGTTGCCGGCTTTGGCGTGCGCGCGATCGGGGCGACGGACGTAGTGCACGCCCAACTCCGCGCACCGGTCGACCAGCCAGTCGCGTGCGCCATCGTCGAGCACGTAGACCGAGATATTCGGATAGTCGAGCGCGAGCGCGCCAACGAGCGTCCGCGACAGCACATCCCACCCTTCGTTGTAGGTGGGAATGAACACATCCACCGATGGCAGCGCCGACGGATTGCTCGCGCGCAACGCTTCGAACCACTGCTCGTTGTCGTCTGCTTCACGGTGGCGGGCCTTCACGCGCGACAGCATCAACAGGAAGACAATGCCTTCAACCAGCAGGCCAAGCTCCGCAAACAGAAAGAGCCACTGCCACGCCCGCTCAATCCACGAGACCGCGTCGGCGGTGAGCAGGCGATCCACGCGCCAGATCGCATAACGCACCGACAGACCAATGGCGATCGCCGCAAGCGCGACACGCCAGCGCGGTGTCATGCGATGCCGCGACGGCGCGAGCAGAATCATCACCCACGCCACCACCGCGAGCGGCAGCCACGCCGAATCGCCCAGAACGCTCAGCATGCGAGTGCGCGGCGCTGGCGGTGCGCGATCAGTTGTTCAGCCACGCGCGCACGCGCGTCAACGGGCGAAGCGGCGCCTGTTCGGCAAAGACCACCTTGGCCTGTCGCCCTACCTGACAGAAGTTGTCGGCGCTCTGGTCGAGCGTCGCGCCGTCGAATCCAAGAATGACATGACTGTCGCCGTCGCGATTGGGTGTGACCAATTGCGCGGCCGACGTGACCTCGGTGCGAAGCCCGCCGCCACGAATCGATTGCACGGTCGCACGATACTCGTGCGTCTGCCCGGCGAAGTGCACGAGCACCGGCGTGCCCACACGAATCCGGTCGGCATCACGCGGTGTCACCGTGGCTTCGAGATACACGTGACGACAGTCCACCAGCGTCGCCACCGTCGTGCCCTTGAGCACCCGCGATCCAGTCGCGACTGGCGACGTCCACACCACACCGGCAGACGGGGCACGCAGCAGCACGCCCAGTGCACTCGAATCGGCTGCACGCGTCGCTGTTGAATCGGTGCGCTCGGCGTTTGGTGCGTGTCCGGCCGACATCGCATGCAGTTCCGCTTTGAGACCGTCGCGTTCCGCACGGAGTCGCGCAATGTCGATCGTGAGTTGATCGATCCGTTGCTGCGAATACGGTGCATCTTGTCCACTCTCGTCGACCACGACACCGTGCGAGGCACTCGCCAGCGACGCGCGCAGCTGCTTCACGCGCGAATCGGCGACGGCCACATCCGCGCGCAACTTTTCGAGTTCTGACGCCGGCATCCCATCGACCGCCCTGAGCGCCTCTCCCTGCGACAGTGCGAGGCGCCGCTCACGGAGTTGCGCATCCGCTGCCGACAGATCGGCCTCGAGTCGCGTGATCTGCGTCTGCCGATATTGCCGTGAACGCGCGCCCAGTTCTTCCTGCAGCGTGAGCAACGTTTCGAGTTGACGCGCCACAATCTCCACGCGATCGCCCAGCAGCGTCGTGCGAACACCCAGTGCGTTGTCGGCATCAGGGCTCCACGCGTCGCGGCGAACGCGCGCGACCACCGCATCGGCCAGCATCCGGTGGCCAAGCGTGGCAGCGACCGAATCCACCACCCCATCGAACGGTGCGACGATGTCGATGCGCGGCGC
Source organism: uncultured Gemmatimonadaceae bacterium (assembly GCA_966112585.1). Taxonomy (GTDB): domain Bacteria; phylum Gemmatimonadota; class Gemmatimonadetes; order Gemmatimonadales; family Gemmatimonadaceae; genus Gemmatimonas. Next base: position 112,249 of record CBHWDN010000003.1, on the reverse strand, counting down.
ATTCACCACCGCTTCGATCGACGTCGTATAGATCGCACGCTCGGCGAAGACCGCCAGCAAGGCGACGCCAGTTCCGGCTACGAGCAGCAGTCGGAGTGGACGAGAGTCGAGGGCCTTGAGAGCGGACATTCGGATCGGGAGGAATGGACGGCCGTCCGGGAGCAGGCCGGCAAAGTGATAGTTATTTCATCTGGTGGGACGAATCGGTACTCGCCCCGTCACTGTCATCCGATCGGAGTGTCGGCAACGTTCGCAGAAATTTTTGTTGACTAATCGGTCAAATAACGCTAAGATCATCCCATGGGCCGCCCCAAAGCCTTCGATCCCGGCACGGTGATGCAGCAGGTCACGCAGACCTTCTGGTCGCGTGGCTACGCCAACACCTCCATTGCCGATCTCGAGGTCGCAACCGGGCTGGGCCGTCAGAGCTTGTACGACACCTTCGGTGACAAGCATGCGCTGTATCTGGAGGCGCTTCGCCACTACGCCCGTGAGAATTCGGCGAGTACCGTGGCGCTCCTCGAGCATGCGGGAGAAGGGTTGGGCGCGCTCCGGAAGTATCTGATTGGTGTGGTGGATGCGTTGTCGGGGGAGGGCGCCACGTCCTGCTTTCTGGTGAATTCGGCGCTCGAATGCGCCGGCCAGCACGCTGATGTGCGTGCGACGTGCAACGCCAACGCCGCGCAGCGAATCAGCACGATCTCCACGGTGCTGTCGGTCGCGGTGACCCGCGGCGAAATGCGAAGCGATGCCGATGTCCCGGCGTTGGCTCGCATGTTGACCGCGCAACTCTTCGGACTCTCCGTCCTGCTCAAGGGCGGAGCGAACCGCGAAGAGCTCCTGACCTCAGTCGACGCGGCGATCAGTCAGCTCCGCCGACAACCCTGAGGCACGCCCTGCAGTGTGTAGCTGGTTCTCGCTGTTTCCTGTTTTTGACTGAACGTTCAACAACGGAGTTTCAGGTGTCTGATTCACAAGCTGCCATTACGACCTCCAACGTCGCGATCGAAGGGGTCGTGGCGTTCGTGACCGGTGCGAATCGTGGCATCGGGGCGGCGCTGGTCGAAGCGCTCATGGCCCGCGGTGCATCCCGCGTGTACGCGACCGCCCGCAAGCCGCAAAGTCTCGAATGGCTGCAGGCCAAGTACGGCAATCGCCTCGTGCCCGTCGAACTTGATGTCCGCAATGATCTGCAGGTTGCCGCGGCCGTCGCCAAGGCGCCCGACGTGCGCCTCCTCATCAACAACGCTGGCCTCGTGAGTCACGCCTTCGCGCCGATGAGCGACACGACCTATCTGTCGGCGCTGCGCGAGGAACTCAACACGAACGTTGTGGGGCTGCATTCGCTCACGCTCGCCTTCACGCCGGTGCTCAAGGCGAACAGCACGCCGAGTGCGGGCTCGGCGATCGTGAACTTCTCATCGGTGGCCGGACTCGCGGCATTCCCGTCAATTCCCACCTACAGCGCATCGAAGGCGGCGGTGCATTCACTCACGCAAGCGTGGCGCGCGGCACTGGGCACGCATGGCATCGCGGTGCACGGGGTCTATCCAGGACCGATCGATACCGACATGGCGCGTGATATCGATATGCCGAAGACGTCGCCTGAGGCCGTTGCGCATGCGGTGCTCGATGCCATTGCCGCCGGCACCGAGGATGTGTTCCCCGATCCGATGTCGAAGGAAGTCGGCGCGAATTATCTCGCCGATCCGAAGGCCGTCGAGCGCGCGTTCGCGTTGCAGACGGCGTAACTCCCCAGCACCGCATCGGGCGCCTTCGGCGCCGACAACAAACGAGGTAAAGGACAACTCACGAGGATCCGAGCAACGGCAGACAAAGAATGACATCGCCGCGGCGCCGGTCTTCGTTGGTTGTCCCCAACTTCGTGAGTTGTCGGCGCCGAAGGCGCCCAGAACGGGGCAACGCGCCAAATCGTGAAGCCGGCGCAAAGACTAAACCAAGGCCCAGTTGCCCCCCACCGTCGCCGCACGTCATGAAGGCATGCGACGCCTCCTGACGATGGGACTGTGCGCCCTCGTTGCATGTGGGGGCGCGGAGTCCAATGGACCCAACAGCGACTACAACCCGTATGGCCTGACCACGACTGGCCCGGGTGTATTCACCGTCCTGCCGCTCGATAGCAGCACACTGCATTCCGGTTCGCCACTCGGTATGCTCGCGCCGCCGGGACATGTGCTCCCCACCGATCACATCTATCTCAACTTTGTGAATCCGTGGAGTGGCAGCCCCACTCCGCCCGATTGTTCGCCGCGACCTGTACGCGCCATCGGCAGTGGAGTGGTGTCGTTCATTCTGCAAACCGAAACGTTCGGCGATCTCAAGGTGGAAGTGCAGATGACGCGCACCTTCCGCTACTACTACGATCACGTGTTGCTGCGCCCCGGCATCGTGCTCGGAAAGCACGTGCAGGCGGGTGATACCATCGCCACCACGACCGGGCGTTGTCCCAGTATGGATCTCGGTGTTGTCGACGACGACGCACCAATCCCCGGACGCGTCGCGCCAGCGCGCTACGGCGTGTCGCTGCACGTCGTCTCGCCATACCGGTACTTCGCCGAGCCGCTGCGGGGCTGGTTGCTCGCGCGCGTGCGCACCATCGATGGCGTTCCAGTCGATCCGTACGGCCGCGTCGACTATGGTGTCAACGGACGATTGGTGGGCGACTGGTTCCATTCGTCGCTCGACAAATCCCCCGTCGAGTCGATCAACGGCCCCATCGGATGGCCCAAGAGTGTGTCGTTCGCGTACGACTGGACCGATGCGTCGCCACGCATCTCGATCGGCGGCACCATCGCCGAAGCCGGCGTTCTGAAGATTGCCGCCGATGATCCCGATCCGCGTACGATCGACGTCGCGCGCGGCCTGGTCGTCTACCGCGGCACACCCGTGATGGGTCGCATCACCGCCGGCTGGGTGCTCGCGCAAATGGTGAGCGACACGCGCGTTCGTCTCGAGTACGTCGCGGGGACACAGCCCAGGCCAACAGCATTCAGTGCAGCCGCGCAGGAGTACGTGCGGTAGCTCCGCATCCTGTTCTGCAAGGGACAGGCTTGTAACTGAAAAACAGCAGGCACCGGGCATCCCGTGCATCCGGGGCATCCTGGCTGAAAACTGCAAACTGACCACATCCGAGCCATCCAAGGGATGCGAGGCATCCAAAAACAAATCAATCTCGGATGCCTTGGATCCCTTGGACGCCTTGGATGTGGTCAGTAAAAAAATGTCTGGGATGCCCCGGATGCTCGGTGCCCGCAGTTTTTCAATTACCGACCGATCGGAGCGCGGCAAGTCAAGCACGAAGGTGAGCCAGCGCCGTAAGTTCAGTCGTCCGCGCCCAAGCCCAAGGTCTCCCCGCCCCGACTGCTCATGCTGCGCCGTCTCCTGCTCGCGTCCGTCCTCGCCGCCGCGCCACTCGGTGCGCAAGGTGCCATCACCACGCCCAGGGAAGCCTTCGGCGCCAACTTCGGTGATGACTACTTCCTCGCCAACTACCAGCAGATCAGCAGCTACTGGCGCACGCTCGAGAAGCAGTCGCCGCGATTGAAGGTCGAGAACATCGGCAAGACCGCCGAGGGGCGTGATCAGCTCATGGTGATCATCACCTCGCCCGAGAATCAGAAGAATCTCGAGAAGTACCGGCGCATTTCCGAGCGTCTCGCTCGTGCCGAGAACCTCACCGACGACGAAGCGCGTGCGCTCGCGCGCGAAGGCAAGACCATCGTCTGGATTGATGGTGGATTGCACGCCACCGAAACGCTCGGCGCGCAACAGCTCGGCGAGATGGTCTACCAGATGGCCAGTCGCACCGACGCCGAAACGATGCGTTTTCTGGATGACGTGATCACGCTCTACGTGCACGCCAATCCCGATGGCAACGATCTCGTTGCCGACTGGTACATGCGCGAGAAGGATCCGAAGGCGCGCACGCTCAACGGATTGCCGCGACTCTACCAGAAGTACATCGGGCACGACAACAACCGCGAGTTCTTCACTTCCACGCAGAAGGAGACGGAGAACATCAATCGCGTGCTGTATCACCAGTGGTTCCCGCAGCTGCTCTACAATCATCATCAGAGCGGACCCGCTGGCACGGTCGTCTATTCGCCGCCCTTCCGCGATCCGTACAACTACAACCTCGATCCGGCCATGCTGCTCGGCATCGAGGCGATGGGCACGGCGATGCACACACGTCTCGCCATTGAGGGCAAGCCCGGCGCGACCATGCGTTCCGGTGGCCCGTACGATGGCTGGTGGAATGGTGGCATTCGCAATACGGCGACCTTTCACAACACCATCGCACTGCTCACCGAAATGATCGGCAGCCCCACGCCGATGCGCATTCCGCTGGTCGCCGATCGGCAGATCCCGCGTGGTGATCTTGCGATGCCGATCGCGCCGCAGGAGTGGCACATGCGTCAGAGCATCGAGTACAGCGTGTCGCTCAATCGCGGCGTGCTTGATCATGCATCGCGTCAGCGCGAGAACCTGCTGTTCAATATCTACCGGATGGGGAAGAACTCCATCGAGCGCGGCAGTCGCGACACCTGGACACCCAATCCGCGCCGTGACGCAGACGTGGCCAAGCGTGTGAAGGGCGCCGACTCACTCATCTGGGCGTCGCAACACGCGCCGGAGTATCGTGATCCCCGCGCGTTCATCATTCCCAGCGATCAGCCCGACTTTCTCACCGCGATCAAGTTCATCAACGGACTGCGCGAAACGGGCATCACCGTGCAGCGCGCCACCCAGCCGTTCACGGTGACTGGCAAGCGCTACGCGGCCGGTTCATTTGTCGTTCCAGCGGCGCAGGCGTTTCGTCCGCACGTGATCGACATGTTCGAACCGCAGGTACACCCTGACGTCTTCCCGTATCCTGGCTCCGCGCCCACGCCACCGTACGACAACGCCGGTTGGACATGGGCATTCCAGATGGGCATTCGCTTCGATCGTGTACTCGAAGCCTTCACTGCGCCACTCGAGAACGTCGCTGATTGGAACGTCACACCGCGTGCCGGCACCATCGCGAATGCGAGCGGTGCGAAGGGCTATTGGCTCGATCCGCGTGTCAACGATGCCTTCACCACCGTGAATCGGCTGCTCGCGGCAAAGGTCGCCGTCGCGCGCGCACCGCAAGCGGTGAGTGTCGGTACGACGGCGCTTCCCGCCGGAGCATTCTGGATACCGGCGAGCAACGCGGCGACCGCCGCACTGCGCGACGCGAGCACCAAGCTTGGTATCAGTGCGATCGGCAGCAACGCAGCGCCAGCGCGTACCACACCGCTTCGCGCCGCGCGCATCGGATTGTGGGATACGTACGGGGGCTCGATGCCCAGTGGCTGGACGCGGTGGATTCTCGAACAGTTCGACTTTCCATTCTCGCGGGTCTACGCGCCGGAGATTGATGGCGGCAATCTGCGCGCGAAGTACGACGCGCTGGTCTTTGTCGAAGGCGCGATTCCCGGCAATCAGGGCGGTGGTCGCGGCGGCGCGGGTGGCGGTGTTCTCGATGAGCCGGCGAACCTGCCGGCGGAATACAAAGGCCAATTCGGTCGCATGAGCGTCGAGAAGAGCCTGCCCGCATTGCGCGACTTCATCACGCAGGGCGGCACCGTCGTCGCCGTCGGCAGCTCGGCGGTGAACTTGGCCGCGTACCTGCAGCTACCCATCGAAAATCATCTCGCGAGAAACGGCACCGCCTATCCGCGCACGCAGTTCTACGTGCCGGGCAGTGTTCTGCAGGTCACGGTAGACACGACCACGGTGGGCGGCGCCGGCATGAACGCGCACACCGATGTCTTCTTTGACGCGAGCCCGGTCTTCAGGCTCGGTGCAGATGCCGCCGCCAAGGGCGTGCGTCCGATCGCCTGGTTCGAGGGTACCACGCCACTGCGCAGTGGCTGGGCGTGGGGGCAGGAGCTGCTCAAGGACGGGGTGGCCGCGGTGGAAGCCACGGTTGGCAGCGGCCGCGTACTGCTCTACGGCCCGCAGATCACCCAGCGGGCGCAGCCGCATGGCACCTTCAAGTTCCTCTTCAACGGTCTGTATCAGTCCGGAGCCCGCTGAATCGTGAGCAGCTTGCGCGATGGATGAAAGAATTCCCCGAATAGGTGTCGCCGTCATCATGCAGCGCGGCGACACGGTGTTGGTTGGACAACGTCGAAGCACCACCCACGGTGACGGCACCTGGCAATTCCCCGGCGGTCATCTGGAGTTCGGCGAGACGGTCGAACAGTGCGCGATTCGTGAGGCCGCCGAAGAGACCGGCCTTGATGTCACGGTCACTGGACGCGGTCCGTGGGTGGATTCGTTTTTTGTCGCCGAAGGGCGACAGTACGTGACGCTTTTCGTGCTTACAACCGCTGAAAAAGGCGAGGCCGAACTCCGTGAACCGGACAAATGCGTGAGCTGGTGCTGGTGCCGCTGGGACGAGCTCCCTGAACCATTGTTCATACCCATTCTCGAGCTGAAATCGCTCGGATGGAGACCCCCGGGTCAATGAAGTTGGGTCTCGGAGATGCCGACACTTCCAGCTGTTATGTGGAGCTTGGCATCTCTGACGACCCCGACGCGCGATTCGCGTGGGCGCGACGCGCGCACTGCGGTGCACGTGTCGTACGCGCTCATCGCCATCGGTCTGTCGCTGCCACTGCTCTTCTCGCAGGTCCCGAAGTCAGTGGGCGATGCGATTTACGCGTGGTCGTCGGTCGTCCTCCCACTGTTTCCCTTGTGGTGGGCATGGCGCACGATTCGCGAGGCTGATCCGGACACGGCGGCCGCGTGGAAATGGATCCTCGCAGGCACGTTGGGATTGTACGCGTACGAGCTCTGGTGGTTCGCCGGCTGGTACACCGGTGCCACCAATCGCTGGGATCCGGAAGACATCGTCAGCATGACGTTCACGCCGATGATCACCATCGGCTGCTTGCGCGGACGGTTCAAGGTGTTCAGCCGTGCCGAGGCGTGGCGCACGATTATCGACATCACCGTGGTGTTCATTGCGCTCACCACGCTGTTGGCGTCGCTCTTTGCGGCGAATGGCGCGTTGCATGTGCTGACGCGACCGCAGGATGTGCTGCGCATTCTCGATCCGATCACCGGACTCCTCACGCTCGGCGGACTCGCCGCGATCTGGGTGCGTCGCGATCATGCCGACGTACCCGCGTGGGCGATGTGGCTCGGTTGGTCAGCACTCATCGGCATGGGCGGCGACGTGTACTACGCGTTGCCGCGCAGCGTCGGGCATCCCTCACCATGGTTTGTGCGACTCGCATGGTATGCGAGCTGGGGCACGCACGCGTACGCCGCCGCACTCGCGCTGCGTCCGCAGCTTCGTGTGCCCACCGCGCGTGTGTCCCATTCCAAGCTGCCGTACGTGATGGTCACGCTCGCCTATGGTGCGCTGGTGCTCGCGGTTGCGGGAAACAATCAGGAGCTCATGAAGCTGGTCACGCTCTGCGTGGGCATCGTGACCATCCTGGTGATGGCGCGGCAGTACATCGCGTCGCGCGAACTCGAGTCGCTCTATACGGAACGCGCTTCGCTGCACGCCGAAAGCAAGTTGGCAGCACTCGTGCGACATGGCACGGACCTGCTTTCGATCGTCGAACCGGAAGGCACGCTCCGCTTTGCCAGTCCGTCGCACGAATCCACCATGGGCCACAAGCCAATGGATCTGGTCGGGCGCAACTTTTTCGCCGGTGTTCACCGCGAAGACCTGCGGAAAGTCAAAGAGAGCTTCAACTCGATCGTGAGCGGCGAGCTTGGCTCATCGGCCATGACCTTCCGCCTGCGCCACGGCGACGGCTCGTGGCGCTGGATCGATGGCTTTGCGACCGACTTGCGCGACGAACCAAGCATCGGCGCGATTGTGCTCAATGGACGCGACGTCACCGAGCGGCAGGCGATGGAAGCCCGACTGCTCGATCAGGTGTTGCGCGATCCACTCACCGGCCTTGGCAACCGCCGGCTGTTTCGCGATCGCGTGGAGCACGCGTTGGCGCGTCATCAGCGCGGCGCAACACTGATGGCGGTGTTGTTTCTCGATCTTGATCACTTCAAGCTCGTCAATGACACCCTCGGTCACGCCGCCGGCGATCTGCTGCTGACGACGGTTGCGGGTCGCATCGCCGCCGTGTTGCGGACCTCAGATACCATCGCGCGTCTGGGTGGCGACGAGTTCGCCGTGCTGATCGAAGACATGGCCGAGATCGGCGATGCCGAAGCCGCAGCCGGACGAATTCAACAGGCGCTCGAGCGCCCGGTCGTCATTGATGATCGCGAGGTCTACGCGCGCGCGAGCATCGGCATCGCCCACGCCCACGAAACGCACGATGTGGACGACTTGCTCTCCGACGCCGACGCCGCAATGTACGGAGCGAAGCAGGCAGGTCGTGGTCGCGTACAAGGCTTCTCGAGTGCAATGCGCGCAACGGCCCGTGAGCGCATGGAAATCGAAGGCGAGCTCCGTCGCGCGCTCGAAGAGGATGAACTCTATCTCGTGTACCAGCCCGTGCTCGACCTGGGGAGCGGTCAGATTACCGGCGTTGAAGCACTCATGCGCTGGGATCACGCCACGAAGGGGTCGATCTCGCCGGGTCGTTTCATTCCGGTCGCCGAAGAAAGCGATCTGATTGTCGAAATCGGTCGCACCGCGCTCAGGCAGGCGGCGCGTGATGCGGTGTGGCTGCGCTCGAGCTCCGCCGCCGCTGAGCATCTGCATGTGGCGGTCAATCTTTCACCACGCCATCTGCTGTTGCCCGATGTCGTCTCGGACATTCAGCAGGCGCTCGCCACGGCGAACTGCTCACCGCAAGCGATGGTGGTTGAGATCACCGAGACGGTTCTCGCCGCCAACGAATCGGTCATCGCCGATCGTTTGCAGCTGCTGCGGGCGCTGGGTGTGCAGATCGCGCTCGATGACTTTGGTACGGGCTATTCATCGCTCGCATATTTGCGCCGCTTCCCGATCGACATCCTCAAGGTCGATCGCAGCTTCCTCGCTGATCACGACGCCGATATCACCGCCGACGGTGTGACGCGAGCTATCCTCTCCATCGGACAGTCGTTGCAACTGCGTACCACGGCCGAAGGCGTCGAGACGGAGCGGCAGCTGCGGCAATTGGCACGCATGGGCTGCACGCATGCGCAGGGATTCATCATCTCGCGCCCAACCGACCGCGAGACGCTGGCGTCGCTGATACGCAGTTGGGACGCTGAGCGAATGCGCGTACTGCTGGGCGTCAATGCACTGGCGGCCTGAGAGGCAGATGAAATCAAAAGGGGAGCGGCGCACCGTACGCCGCTCCCCTTTTCACATTCTCGCACCGTTTACCGGGAGATTTCCATGCCGAGGCGCACCGTGCGCGGCAGGCCGAGCGTCGCGATCGGAGCGGTGGCCGCACCCGACAGGCCAACGAAGTACTCGGTGTTGCCGATGTTCTCGACCGAACCGAAGACGGACAAACCGCCGATCAAATCGCGGCGATACGATGCATCCGCGACGCGGTAGCTCGGCAGCGTGAAGCTGTTGCCGAACGTGGTCACGATGCCTTCGGTGCGATACAGGAACGTCAGCGTGCCGAACACCGGGTTGTCGTACGACAGGCGCGTGGTGGACTTCTGCGTCGGAACACGCGCAACGCGCGATCCCTTGAACAGCGTCGCTGTGGGCGTCGCCGTGCCCATGTCCGTCACCTTCGAGTCGTTGTAGTTGAGGCTACCCGAGAACGTGAGGCCCTTGATCGGGATCAACGCGAGGTAGACTTCGCCGCCGCGGCTCCGCGTCTGCGTCACGTTCTGGCGCTGACGCGTGGCCGGCGTGACACCCGCCGCACTGGTCGTCACGAAGGTGTTGAAGTCCTTGTACTCGGCGTTGTAAAACGTGCCCTTGAGCTGGAAGTAGTGCGTCGGCTGCCAGTCAGCGCCCGTTTCCCACGCGTTCGCGTACTCGGGCTTGAGGCCCGGGTTCGGCAACGACAGCGTGCTGGTGCTCGTCTGACGACGATACAGTTCCGCAAGGTTTGGCGCGCGGAAGGCACGATACGCCGCCGTATGCAGCGACAACGTGCTGAGCGCCTGCCAGCGCACACCAGCGCGCGGCGAGAAGGCGCGACGCGTCTGATTGGCGAAGGTGGTGCGGCCCGACGCATCAACGACATAGCCGTTGTTGTTGCCCCACTGGTCGCCACGCGCTGAGAGCTCAATGCGCACGTTCGACACCGGCGCCAGCACACCGCTCACGAACACGCCGCTGAGCGCCTGATCACCACCGCTTTCAATTTTGGTGGTCGGCGCGTTGGCCGTGTTGTTCGCGTACGCCTGCTCGACGTAGTGACCCCCGTAGAAGCGGTAGTCGGCACCAGCGGCGACGCTTTCAAAGCCGATCACATGGTTGCGCGTCCACGCCAGCGTCACGCCACGATCCTGGCTCGGAATTTCTGCCGTCGTATTGTAGCGCTCACCAGCGCGCGCCACGTTGTTCACCGTAAGCAGCGTGCTGCTCACGCTGCGCTCGGTCATTTCGCGCGTCCAGCCACGAAGCGAAAGCAGCCCCTTGTCGTCGGAACCGAAGTTCACGCCACCCGTGTACGTATCGTCTTCGCGACGCGCGCGCGTGAGCGGTGTGCCGAGGTTACGCGTGTCGCCGAACTTCTGGTACGTGGCGAAGGCGCTGAAGTTGGCGGTCGGCGCGTATTCGAGGCGCGCAATGCCGTTGCGCACGATCGCTTCCGACTCCCCGTCGATCGGGCCGGCGTTCGACTTGCGCACGAGCTGATAGCCGCCGCCGTCGCCGTAGTCGCCTGTCAGACCGAGCGTGAGGCCGTGCGTGAGCGGCAAACCAACCGTACCAAAGCTGTGGCGACCACCGCGCGAACCACCGTCCACCGACAGGCGATAACCACCCGGCGTGATCGGCTTCGAGAAGAGCGAAATCACACCGCCCATACCGCCGTTGCCGTGCAGGTTGGATCCACCGCCCTCGAACACTTCAACGCGCTCGATGCTGCCGCGCGGCGCGCGATTCCAGTCGATCCACTCGCCCCAGGCGTCGTTGATCGGAATGCCATCGAGCACTACCACGGTGCGACCTTCGTCGACACCACGAATGGAGACGATCTGCGCCGTGCCGCCCACCTGGCTGCTTGTACGCGGCATTTCGATCGCCGAGATCTCGCGCAGCATGTCCTGCGTTTCGCGCGCGGGCGTGGTGCGCACCTGCTCCGGTGTGAGGAAGTTCACCGTGCCGGCCACCTTGTTCGCTTCAACCGACTGCTTGGTCGCTGAAACGACATAACCCGGCAGCAAGATCGATCCCGCCTTGAGCGAGAAGTCGAGATTCGCCGTCTGACCCGCGGCGACGCTCACGGTGGCGCGCTGACTCGCGTGACCAACCGATGTGACGGTGACGTCGTACGATCCAGCGGCGAGGTCGGGAAGTGTGAACTTGCCATCGACATTCGTCAGGCTGCTGCGCGCTGGCGACGCGATCGACACCGTGGCTTCAGCAACTGGCGCGCCGCTCGGACCCTTGACGGTGCCGGTGATTCGGCCGCGTGCTTGCGCGGCGAGCGACGTTGCCGACAGCAGGACGGCGGAGGCGAGAAGTGTCCCGCAGCGCACGACGCGACGGAAACCTTTACCTGCGATTAACGACATGATTGGGGCGGCCCCGGATGTAGCGGTTTGTCGGGGCGGGACCGATGCAACCACGAACGTTGAGCATACGTCAAGGTTCGTGCGTACGTTGCGTGCATGCTCGCCACTGCGGAACCCTCGGCACTACTCGAAGCCGTACGACTCCATCAGTCGTACGGTCCCGTGCGCGCGCTCGACGATGTGTCGTTCATCGTGCCGCAAGGTTCCGTGCTTGGTGTGATCGGTCCGAATGGCGCAGGGAAGAGCACGGCGCTCGCCTGCATTGCCGGTTTGCTCGAGCCGCAGCGCGGGCACATCAAGCTGCGCGGCGCGGTGCGCGGCGCCGTCGAACGTCGTCGCGACACCTTCTTTCTTCCCGACGGCATCACGCCATGGGAAGATCAGTGCGCGGGGTGGATACTCGACTTCGCGCGCGATGTGTACGATGCGCCGACCGATTGGCGGGGCGCACTCGCCGATGCGCTGTCGATCGATGCGCTCAAGTCCAAGCGACTTGGCGAGCTCTCCAAAGGACAACGCAAGCGCGTGCTGCTCGCCATGGCGATGCTGGTGCCACGTACGCTCACGCTGATCGACGAGCCGTTTGAAGGACTCGATCCACGGCAGGCGCGAGCGTTCACAGGTGTGGTGCGCGATGCCGCTGCCGCAGGTCGCACTTTTGTGTTGTCGATTCACTCCGCGGGCGACGCCATGCGGACCTGCGACGCGCACCTGCTGCTACATGAAGGACGCGTGCTGGCGCACGGACCACTGAGCGCGCTGCAGTTGCAGGCGCAGGTGAGCACCGACGCTGGGCTCGAGGAGATCTTCCTTGCGCTCACCTGATCGCATGCGAACCTCCGCGTCACGGGTGCTGTTGCGCAAGGACTGGCGCACACTGCGGCACTCACGCGCCTGGCTGTTCGTGGCGCTCGCGATCGGTCCGCTCGTGGGGCTCGCGTGGCGTGAAGCGGCAACACTCTACACAGAGATGAGCGGTACCCCGGGCGACGCGGCCGCGATGTCGGGTGCACTCAGCCCACTCGATGGTGTGGTGTCGCCGGTGCTGGGTGCCTACGCGGTGCTCGCCACGCTGTTGTTGCCCTTCGTGGCCATTCGTACGATCGCCGCTGAAAAGGCGAGTGGCGCGAATGGACTGTTACTGCAGGTCAACGTGCCGGTGTGGAAGCAAGTGGCGTTGCGCTTCCTCGCACTCGTGGGCACCTGGCTGCTGTGGCTCGTGCCGGGCGTGGCCATCTTGCTCATCTGGCGTGCGCGGGGTGGACATCTCGCCGCGGCTGAAACGGCCGGCGTGCTATTCGGGCATGTCATGCACGGCGCATTTGTCGCGGCGCTGGGGTTGGCGAGTGCCGCGATCACGGAAAGCGCCGCAAGTGCGGCAGTTGTTGCACTCGCGGTCACGCTTGGCGGATGGGCAGTTGACTTTACTGCCAGTGTGCGAGGCGGACTTGCTGCACTGCTTGCGCCGTACACACCCGACGCGATGCTGCGGAGTTTTGAACACGGGTTGGTCGCGCATGACGAAATGATGGTCGCACTGCTGCTCGTTGCCGCGCTGCTGGTCCTCACGACTATCTGGCTCGAACCCGCGCAGTCAAGGCGTTCCGCGATCACCCGATCGATGCTCGTGATCATCGCGCTCGGCTGTGCACTGCCCCTCGCAACCCGCCTGCACGGAGGCACCGATCTCAGTGAAGACCGGCGCAATTCGTTCTCGCCTGCCGATGAGCGCGCGTTGTCGTCCATTCAAGCGCCCCTCACGATTTCCGTTCACTTAGGCCCAAGCGACCCACGTCGCGCGGACCTCGAGCGCGGTGTGCTGCAGAAGCTCCAGCGCGTCATGCCGAACGTGGCGGTACAGTATGCCGCGCAAAGCAGCACTGGCCTCTTCGCCGGCAATGAAGAGCACTACGGTGAAATCGTGTACGAGCTTGGCGGGGCGAGCGTGATGAATCGCTCCACCGTACCGAACATCGTACTCGAAGAGATCTACAAACTCGCCAAAGTCGCTGCTCCCGTTGGCGATGCCCCGGTCTACCCCGGGTATCCCGCGCGCATTCGTGCCGCGACGTGGGAGCTGCTCCTCACATGTATCGCGTGGCCAATCCTGGTGGCGCTCCTCTGGTGGCGTCGCCGCAATCAGTAACTGCAACCTGACTTCTCCACCCTGACCCCTGAAGCCATGAGTCATTTACGAAGCACCCTGCTTGCCGCGTTTCTCAGCGCCAGTGCAACCGCTCTCCCCGCGCAAACGTTTTCGTTCGCCAACGACGCCCTCAACAAGGAACCCCTCCAATTCCTCCCCATGGTCGGCAACTGGGTTGTCACCAAAGACCAGGGCAAGAATGTGCTGATGGTGGACGGTCGCATCTGGAAGAAGGGGCAGCCCGCCGGCGGACTCGCCGACAAGGCGCGAGCGATCTACGGCGCCGAGCATGAAGAGTTCATCGACAACGTGAAGGCGTTCGCGTACTTCCCGATCGCCGTGAACAAGGCCGTGCCGAATTTCACGAACGGCACCATCTCGGTGAAGTTCAAGATGATTGGTGGCGCGCTCGATCGATGCGGCGGCATTCTCTTCAATGTGAAGCCCAACGGTGACTACCTGACCGTGCGCTTCAATGGCACCGAAGACAACGTCGTGCTCTGGACCTTCAAGAACGGTGTGCGCTCGTTCGTGAAGCGTGGTACTGGCGCGTTCCCGCTCGAGCTGGGCACGTGGAATGAACTGTCGCTCGTGGTGAAGGGCACCGACTTCAAGGCGTATCTCAATGGGAAGCTTGCCGTGGAGTTCACGCTGCCGGAGCCGGTGAGCGGAAAGGTCGGACTCTGGTCCAAGACGGACAGCATGACGTTGTTCGATTCGTTCATCGTCACGCCGGAGAGCCGCTGATGCGTACGATTCTATCCGCAACGCTGCTGCTGACCGCCGCCAGCACCCTCGGCGCGCAAACGCCGAAGCGCACACTTCCCGCCTGCGCGCCCATCAACCCGAAGGCCGAATGGTTTGTGAAGCAGAAGAGTTTCGCCGACAGTGCCGGCGCGACCTTCACCGATCCGGCATTGCGCGAAAAGCTGCTCGCGGCCGCCGGCTACGATGCGAAGGCCACCTTCAGTCCTGAACTCGGCTATCGCATCATCGGTGTGGCGCCCAAGAGCGCGAAGGACACCACGGTGTTTGCGACGCTGCGTGAAATGGCCAGCAAGCGTCAGTGGCCGTCGCGCGCATCAGTCGGCGCTGCCGGTGTGCACGCCACGTGGCTTATCACAGCCGGTGACAGCATGCTCAGCATCGCCGCGCAACGTCGCATGATGGAAGCGGGACTCGGCGAGTCGTCGCCCGCCGAAGTCGCCGTGATAGAGGACGCGAATCGTGTGCGTCAGAATCGCGGACAGCTCTACGGCACGCAATTCACGCGCGACGCCAGCGGTGCACTCACGATGTACAAGCTCGAAGACCCCGAGCACGTCGACATGCGTCGCGAAGGCGCCTGGCTGCCCACGCTCAAGACGTCGGAGTGCTGGGCGAAGGCCGCGAAGTAATCACGAAAACGCGATCACGGTGCGTGCCGGCGCGCGACCCGCTTCAAGCGCGTCGAGCACCCCGTTGATCGCGGTGGCATCGAGTGGCACTTCCGCCGTCACAATGTCGTGCAACACGAGCGTGCCGGTACTGGCCATCGTGCACAGCTCCTCGAGTTCGCTCAGAAAGTGATCGTTGGAGCCAATGAGCTCCCCCTCACGACCAATGAGATCGCGGTAGGTATCGATCGGCACGCGGACGTCATTGAGCCCCACCACCACCGCGCGACCGAGCGGTGCGAGGCTCTTGAGGGCGATCTGCACCGTATCGCCGTGCCCCACCAGCTCGAGCGCGACATCGACGCCGCGACCGCCCGTGGCTGCGCGCACCGCGTTGACCGTCTCCTCGACCGACAAGCCGCTCGCATCCACGGTGATCGCGCCGAAATTCGCAGCCAGTGCGAGCTTCGCCGCATCACGATCCACGGCCACCACCTGCGCCGCGCCCAAATTGCGCGCGATCTGCACCGCACTCTGGCCGAGCCCGCCGGCGCCTACCACCAGCACCGTATCGCCTTTCGCGATGCGTCCTTTGCGAAGCGCATGCAGCGATGTGGACGAGGAACACATCATCACCGCGCCGTGCGCGTACGACACGCCATCAGGTAACGAGACCGCGTTGCGCGATGGCACCGCGATATACTCCGCCCATCCGCCGTCGGTGAAGTGACCAAGCATCGAACCGGAATCGCAGAACTGCTCGCGACCGGCCAGACAGTGCTCGCACTGCTCACAGATGACGAGATAGTGCAGGCAGACACGATCGCCCACCTGCTGTCGCATCACGTGCGAGCCAACGGCGACAATCTCGCCGGCAACCTCGTGCCCGAGCGTCAGCGGAAGCGGTTCGACACGCGAACGCCCAGCGCGGTAGTGCACATCAGAGTGGCATATACCGGCGGCGCGAACACGCACGAGCACATCGTTTGGACCAACCGATGGCAGCGGAATTTCGAATGCTTCAACCGGACGACCGGGAGCGACCATGCGCACGGCGCGCATGGTAGAGGGCAGGGAGGGGGTCACCCCTCCAGCTTACGCAGTTGCCGGGGACTCGGCCAGCGAGGCCACGAGCTGTTCGATGCAGCGCGAAGCCAACTCGGGCGACGTGTAGCCATGCTGATCGAGTGACTTGGCGTGCCAGTGCCACGACGCTTCGTTTTCGGCGGACACCACAAACGACTCTTCCCACACCGAGACCGGTGCCGGCGTCGCGCGGCGCGCCTGCTGACGTTCGGGCACATGATCGCCGCGCGCCGCAATGACGCCTCGCCACACCATCGCCAGCAGCTGGCCGCCGGCTGGCACATCGGCGCCATTACGGATGTAGAGCACCGTGAGGGCGACCGGACCCACCTGAACAATGCAGCGGTCGGGCGAGAGGCGCGACGTGGCCACCTCCGCGCAGTGTTCCGGAGCGATCTGCTTCGCCGCTGCAACGATCGCTTCCGAGAGCCGCGTGAACTCACGTCCTCCGACCGACAGCGCGCGGTGTGACCCCAGGAAAGCATGGCGGTCAACATCTGTTGCCGGAGGAGAAGCGGGGGCGCGTTCGATCATTCGTTGGTGCCGGCTGAGGCTTGGATCACAAAGCTGTTGTTCGCGACGCGACACCAGAGGGATCCAGCATGGAAAGTTAGCCGAGTGCAGTCGTCTGAACAACGCACGTCGCGTACTACTTTTGGAGATGCCCAGCACCAAAGCTTCGAATTCTGCCTGGATGGTGGCCCTGCTTCGCGGTGTCAACGTCGGTGGGCAGAAGGTCCCGATGGCTGATCTCAAGGCCATCGTGGAAGACTGCGGCTATCACGAGGCGCGCACACTGCTCAACAGTGGGAACGTCGTGTTCCGTGCGCCGCGTATCACGACCGCGACCGCGGCGTCACGCATTCGCGCCGGCCTGGTGAAACGTTTGGGCGTAGACACTCCGGTGATGGTGCGCACACGCGATGAGCTCGCTCGGGTGCTCGAGCTCAATCCGCTGCGCAAGGAATGCGCGGCCCATCCCACCAGATTTCTTGTGTCGATCTTCGATGGTCCGATCACGGCCGACCACGCGACACGCATCGCCGGAACGCCATTCACCGTTGAACAGGCTGCCGTTGGTGAGCATGCGGCGTACTTCTCTCTGCCCGACGGCATTTCCGCGAGCAAACCGTTCGAACTGCTCGGACGCCAGCTTGGTACTGGAGTGACCAGTCGCAACTGGAACACGATGACAAAACTCCTGGCGATCATGACCGATGCCTGACGCAACGGCAACTGCGGCAACGCCCTTGGCGGCGCGCGCGACACTCGGTGAGCTCGTTGAACGCTACGATGCAATTCTCTTTGACGCGTACGGTGTGCTCGTGGATGCGTCGGGTGCGCTGCCCACCGCGCCGGCGGCGATCAGTGCACTCGTTCGCGATGACGTGCCATTTCTCGTCGTGACCAACGACGCGTCGCGTTCGCCGGAGCGCGCCGCCGATCGGCTCGTTCGGCTTGGGATGCCAGTCACGCCGGCGCACATCCTGTCGTCGGGCATGCTGATTGGTCCCGCACTCATCGAGCGTGGTCTGGAACGATCACGCGTCGTGGTGCTGGGCACCGGAGACTCGGCGAGCTATGCGGCGGCGGTTGGTGCGACGTTGATGGATCCCGATCCGGATGATCCAGCCGATGTGTTGGTCGTCGCCGACGAAGGCGGCTTCAATCTTCTCGACGTGATGGACGAAGTGCTGTCGATGGTCGTGCGCGGCTGCGAACGCGGGAAGCCGCCGGTGCTGCTCCTCGCCAATCCCGATCTGGTCTATCCGTCAGGCACCGGCACATTCGGTTTCACGGCGGGTTCGCTGGCCGGAATGCTTGATCGTGCGCTGCACCTCCTGGTTGGCGAGCACGCACCCACGTTCAGTGTGCTTGGCAAGCCGGCGGCGATGCACTTCGAACGTGCACTCGCCCTCATGGGCACACGCAACGCGGTCATGCTGGGCGATACGCTGCATACCGATGTTGCCGGCGCGCAGGGCGTGGGGATCAGCAGCGCGATCGTGCTGACCGGTGTCACCACCGAAGCGCAAGCACGTGCCGCTGGTGCACACGCGCCGACCTATTTGCTGGCGGATCTCGAGAAATGACGCGCCGCGGGGGGCTTCGCACGGTGCGCCGCGTGTGCGTGGTCTCCCTGACCGGCGTGTTGCTCGCCGGCTGTTTCAATCGCGCGGCGCTCAAGCTGCCGTCATCGGTCTTGCAGCATGCCGTCATCGAAGAGGATGCGTCGTACACCAGCGACGGTGAGGACATTCAAGTCGATGTCTATCGCCCGCAGTCGAATGCGCGGCACCTCACCGTGCTCTTGCTGCACAGCTCGGCCGGCATCCACGATCTCGGACCGCAGCAGATCACGCGATACGCGCGCACACTCGCGTCGCTTGGTGTGACGGCACTCGTGGTGCACTACTTCGACGTCACCGGACACTTCACGGCGTCGGATGATGACGAACGTCAGTACTACTGGACGTGGGTGCATCATGTGCGCGACGGAATCAGCTGGGCACTCAAGCAGCCGTACGTCCATGAACGCCAGGTCGAGCTGCTCGGAATCTCACTCGGCGCGTGGGTGGGCGTTGGCGTCGGTGCCGTCGATCCACGCGTGCATCGCCTTGCGCTGATTGGCTCCGGGCTCGAACCCTCCGCACGCGATAGCCTCAAGCGAGAGCCGCCGGCGTTGCTGCTGCACGGCTCGAGCGATGAGGTCGTGCCGCTGGCCGACGCGCAAACGCTGCTGGCGGCGCTGCACTCGAACAAGCGACAGGCCCAGCTTCATATCTATCCAGGCGAGCCGCACACCTTGGGCGACTCCGCCAGCGTAGACGCGTTGCTGCGGAGCGTGCGATTCTTCAGGCGTGCGCACTGACCCCCACGTACTCCTCCATGCGTCGACTCCTGCCTCTTGGTGTGTTGCTGCTCCTGCTCTTCGAGCTGGCCAACGTCTACTTCATCATGCCGATGCCGGGCAGTCAGCGCATGCGAAGCCTCGATCTGGCGTACACGCTCTGGTCGTGGCGCTGGTTTGTGCGAGGATTGGCCGTGCTGATGATCGTGGCCGGCCTGCCGACGCAGTGGCGGAGCACGCGCGGCCGCTGGCTCGTGGCGGTCCCGCTACTGCTGGTGCTCATGGGCGTGAGTGGCTTCATCAATTTCCGCATGGCTGCCGATCAGATGTTCAAGCAGCCCACCCAGGTGCAGTTGGTCGCGGCAAGCGGGAACACGATCGCGCTCGATCGCCTGGTCGTTGGTGTCGAGGTGAATGGCGAAGCTCGCGCCTATCCGTTGCAGATCATTGGCTACCATCACCATGTGCGTGATCAGATCGGTGGCGAGGAGGTGCTCGTCACCTACTGCACTGTTTGTCGCACGGGTCGCGTGTTCAAGCCGTTTGTGAAAGGCGAGCTGCAGCACTTCCGGCTTGTCGGCATGGATCACTTCAACGCCATGCTCGAAGACACGCGCACCGGCAGCTGGTGGCGTCAGGCGAACGGCGAAGCGGTGGTGGGTCCGCGAAAGGGCACGCTGCTCGAAGAGATTCCGAGCCGGCAGGTCACCCTGCGTCAATGGCTCGCGCTGTACCCCAACACTCGCGTGATGCAGCAGGATCCGAAGTTCACCGCGGAGTACGGGAAAGACTACGCGTACGAGCGGGGAACCAGTCGTAAGGCACTCACCGGCACCGACCCGCGGTCGTGGCAAGACAAGAGCTGGGTGGTTGGCATCTCCATCAAGGGAAAGAGTCGCGCCTACGACTGGAACTACCTCGAAAAGCACGGCGTGATCAACGATGTGCTCAACGGCACGCCGATCGTGATTGCGCTCGCGAGCGACAGCGTCAGCTTCTTCGCCTTTGAACGTCCCGACTCTGCCACGACGTTTCGCGTCGAAAGCGACTCGTTGATCGCCGAAACCGCGCGTTACGCGTTCAACGGCAAGAGCGCCTCGAAGCAACTGCTGGCGCTTACGGCAAGCCAGGAGTTCTGGCACAGCTGGCGCACCTTCCAGCCGGCGACCGATCAGTTTCCGGCGCAGGCGCCCGATCCGGCGGTGCGGAGTGCGTCGCGTTCGGTGTTGACCGAGGTTTCGTCGGGCTTCTGATGACGCGCGTGCGACGCGGTTTCCTCTGTTTGCTGGTGGGACCAATTATCGCGTGCGGTCGTCCACCCGAAGTCACCAACGTGGATATCGCTCGCGTCGCGCTCAAGCAACTGTTTGTGTCGCGCGAAAAGGCGCAGGCGATCACGCTGTGGCAGGACACGGCCGTGTCGCTCACCCTTGGCGCGCTTCCAGATGCCGACGCCTCGCCGCGCGTGGTGCTCGATTCGGCTTCACTCGCCCTCGCGCTGCCTACCCGCGTCGCGACGCGCGCGACCATGGATGCCTTCTTCCGCGACCACCCTGCTGGATGGGACGCCTGGTTCGACGCCAACCCGTCGAATGCGGGACTGGTCGAAGTCGCGGCGTCGGTCGTGCATGACAACGACGCCAGCGTCGTTGTCGGACGCGCCTGCGGCGAGCACTGCCGGAACGCGTGGCGGCTAACGCTCAAACGCATTCGCCACGAATGGGTGGTGAAGAACGTGCGGGTCCTTTCTGTGCCCAAGGGGTGACTATGTCGCTGTATTCGTCCACTGATCTGCGTTCGTGGCAGTCGGCGTATGACGCCTATCCGGCGGCGATCGCCTCGCATCCGGTTGCCCGTTTAAGGGATCTCGACACGTGGTATCGTGAAACGCTGCCACCAGCCATTCGCGCGCGTGAGCCCATGACACTGACGCACGACGAAATGGTGCGCGTCACCGAGTGGAAGATGGCGCGCGGTGTGTGGCGGGCGCCGAACCTGGTGAAGGTCAAGGCGAATTCGGCAGAGGCGGTGGACACCGCCGGCCGCAATGCATCGGCAAACTTGGGCACGCTCAATAAGGCGATCAACGCGCTCTGCGAGCTTGATGGCGTCGGTCCCGCTACCGCGAGTGCCGTGCTCGCGATCATGGATCCCGAACGCTATCCGTTCTTCGACGAAGACGTCGCCAAGCAGGTGCCATCGCTCGGTGTGGTCGCGTGGACGCTCGCCTACTATCGGAAGTACGCCGAGGCACTGGTGGCGCGCGCGGGTGAACTTGGTGGCCACTGGAACGCGATGATGGTCGAGCGTGCATTGTGGTCACACTTCCGCGCAGCCGTCTGATGTCCTTCGTGGAATTGCTCGGCATCGAGCTGCCGATCATCCAGGCGCCAATGGCGGGCTCGCAGGGCAGCGCGCTGGCCATCGCGGTGTCGAACGCTGGCGGTCTTGGGTCGTTACCGTGTGCGACGCTGTCGATCGACGCAATGCGAAAGGAGCTCGAAGCAATTCGCGCCGGCACCGATCGTCCGTACAACGTCAACTTCTTCTGTCATCAGCAGCCGACACCGAACGCTGAGCGTGAAGCGCAGTGGCGGGCGGTGCTCGCGCCGTACTACGCCGAGTTTGGTGTTGATCAGTCGGAGATCGCGAGTGGACCGGGGCGACAGCCGTTCAATGAGCAGGCGGCTGCGCTGCTCGAGGAGTTCAAGCCGCCGGTTGTTTCGTTTCACTTTGGACTGCCGGATGCAGCCTTGCTCGCGCGTGTGAAGCAGTGGGGCGCGAAGGTACTGTCGAGCGCGACAACCGTCGGCGAAGCCCGCTGGCTCGAAGCGCACGGCGCCGATGCGATCATTGCGCAGGGGCTCGAAGCCGGCGGTCATCGCGGCATGTTCCTCACGACCGACATCAACACGCAGATCGGCACGATGGCACTGGTGCCGCAGATCGTGCGTGCGGTGCGTGTGCCGGTGATCGCCGCCGGGGGAATCGCCGACGCGCACGGCGTAGCCGCCGCGATGCAGTTGGGTGCCGCCGGTGTGCAGATTGGTACCGCGTATCTCTTCTGCCCCGAGAGCAACACCAGTGCTGTGCATCGCGCGGCACTCGCGAGCGGCGATGTGCATGTTACCGCGTTGACGAATGTGTTCACGGGACGCCCCGCGCGCGGCATCGTGAATCGCATCATGCGCGAACTCGGACCCCTGAGTGCAATCGCGCCCGAGTTTCCGCTGGCGGCTGCGGCAATTACGCCGCCTCGAATGAAGGCTGAGCAGCAGGGTCGTGGTGAGTTGTCACCGCTGTGGGCCGGACAGAACGCGAGCGGTGGTCGTGCGATTTCTGCGGCACAGCTGACCAACGAACTGGCCGCGGGCCTCCGGTAAACGGTTACGCGTCAAACTCTCGCGAGCGTTACGCCCGCGTGACTAGCGTTGCAGCGACTGACGGGCAATTGTAGGCGCTCCTGTATTGATCCATTTACTCGAGCGAGCTTATGACTGCGACGCAATCACGTATCCCGACGACGGGCGATCTTTCCATCAATGTTCACGCCTGGACGCCGGCCGGCGCGCTGCGTGGCGTCGTTGCCATTGTGCCTGGCTTCAACTCGCACGGCGGATACTACGAGTGGACCGCGAATCAGCTCGTGGCGAGCGGCTATGCGGTCTACGCGGTGGACCTGCGCGGTCGCGGTAAGTCCGACGGTGAGCGGTTCTACGTGGCATCGTCGGCCGACTACGTGAGCGATGTCCACGCGATGGTAACGTACGCGCGCGGGCAGCAGCCAAACTTGCCGGTGTTCCTGCTCGGTCACAGCGCTGGCGGTGTTGTCGGCTGTCTGTACACGCTCGAGCATGGCGCAACGCTTGCCGGCTTCGTCTGTGAAAGCTTCGCCTTCAAGATTCCGGCGCCGGACTTCGCACTGGCCGCGCTACGCGGACTCGCGCATCTCGCGCCGCATGCGCATGTGCTGCGTCTCAAGAACGAAGATTTCTCACGTGATCCGGCCATCGTGGCCGCCATGAACGCCGATCCACTGATCGAGCACGAAACGCAGTCCACTCAGACCGTCGCGGAACTCGCGCGTGCGGACGAACGCCTCGAGAAGTCGTTCGGGTCGATCACGTTGCCGGTGCTCATTCTGCACGGCACGCTCGACAAGGCGACGAAGCCGAGTGGCAGCGAACAGTTCTACGCGAACGCCGGCTCCGCCGACAAAACCCTCAAGCTGTATGAAGGGCACTACCATGACCTGCTCAACGACATCGGGCGTGAGCAGGTCATGAGTGACATCACCGCCTGGATCGACGCGCGAATCGCGAAGTCCTGAGGATGATGTCGTCGTGCTTCAGCGACCGGTGGCGGTGCGAATGTCCGCCGCTGCCCGCTGGAGAATCTCGGCGATTTTGGTCGCCTGTTCGGCGTTGCGATGGGAACTCATCATCGCGGCGCCGAACTCGCGTGCGAGGTTGATCATCGCTTCGCGCGCCGGGCGCACTGCATCACCGAATACCGCCTCGCCCATCTGACCGACGCGCTCGAACAGCTCGTCGACGACAGGGCGGTTCTGCTGCAGATGTTCGCGCCCGGCGTCGGTGATGGTGAAGACTTTCTTGCCACCGTCTTCAGTAGTGGCGACCGCGAAGCCCATGTCTTCGAGCATCGTGAGCGTCGGATAGACCGCACCGGCGCTGGGGGTGTAGCGACCGCCCGACCGATCCTCGAGCTCCTTGATGATTTCGTAGCCGTGGCGCGGCTTTTCATCGAGCAGGCGGAGAATCACGAGCTTGAGATCGCCCTGGTCGAACATGCGACCACCGCCAAACGGACCGCGACGACCGCGGCCCGCGCCAAAGAAGGCGCTGAAGTCGGCATCAAAGCCGGGGAAGGGGCGGCGACCGCGGCAATCATGGCCGCTCCAGTCACCGCGGAACTGCTTTCCAAAATGTGAACGCATCCTGCGTACTCCTTGATACTGGGCGCGACGTCGTCAGGCGATCGGGCGGGACAGTCCCGCGACCTAAGATGTATCGCTGCGATATATCGTCGCGCTGTATCGTAAGATATATCGCACGATATATCTGTCAAGCCTAGCCAAACCCCTTTCAAGGGGTCAGAGTCGTTGAAATCCGATCCTCGCGTTCAAGGGGTCAGAGTCGTTGAAATTTTCGCAGTATTTCAATGACTCAGAGTCATTGAACTCCACGCAGAACCTTCCACCGCATCGCTTAGGGAGCAGTCATGGTTCGAGTCACCGGCATCGGCGGCATCATGTTCAAGGCAAAGGACCCCAAGGCGATGCAGGCCTGGTATCGCGACCGACTTGGCATCGACGTCCAGCCGTGGGGCGGTGCTGCGTTCAATTGGACGGATGCGAGCGGCACCCCCGTGGGAGGCACGACGGCGTGGTGTCTCTTCCCAGACAAGCCGGACGCCTTCGCGCCGAGCACAGCGCCGTTCATGGTGAACTACCGCGTCGCTGATCTCGCGGCGCTGCTCACCGCGTTGCGCGAGGAAGGGTGCCAGGTGCTCGACAAGACCGATGAGTCGGAGTTCGGCAAGTTCGGTTGGGTGATCGATCCCGAAGGCAACAAGGTCGAACTCTGGGAACCGCCAGCCGGTCAATAACAGATGGCCGGACATCGCATTTTCGGGATGCCGTTCGCGTCGGTCTATCCGGCCTACATCGCGAAGGCGGAAAAGAAGCAGCGCACGAAAGCCGAGGTCGATGAGATCATCCGTTGGCTCACTGGCTACGATCAGAAAGGACTCGAACGCGTCGTGAAGGATCGCGTGAGCTTCGAACAATTCTTCGCTGACGCTCCGGCGCTCAACGCGAACGTGTCATTGATCACCGGCGTCGTGTGCGGTGTGCGTGTCGAAACTTTGGAAGACCCGCTGATGCAGAAGATTCGCTGGCTCGACAAGCTCATCGACGAGCTGGCAAAGGGCAAAGCAATGAGCAAGATTTTGCGAGCGTAGTCATTCCTGTTGTCCCGCCAACTCGGTGTTCAATGAAGAAATCGATTTTGTGGTTGGTGACGTGCGTTGTGCTGGCTGGGTGCGAGAATTTTCTCAACAACGGCACCGACTGTGACTTGGTCGCCGAGTTCAGCTTGGCAGTTTCTGTGGTCGACTCAATCACCAACGCCCCTCGTGGCGGTGGCGCATTGGTCACTGCGACAGATGGCGAATTCACTAGATCGACGCGGGGTGACATGCCAGCGGCCGGCGCCGCCGAAACGAAGACGCTCTATCTGATTTCAGAGCGCAAAGGCACATACACCATTACTGTAACGCGTGATGGCTATGCGACGTGGCAGAAGTCCGGAGTGAAAGTGACCGCCGACGCATGTCACGTGCGCACAGCTGAAGTCACCGCGCGCCTTAAAGCGCTGCCTTAGCACCCCCATGAGAACGCCGAGCAACGCGACTCTCTTGGAGCATGTGCGCGTCTGTCGCGCCGTTGAAACTCGCGCGCGAGCTCGCATCGAAACCACAGTCGTGGAGCTCGATGCGCTGCTCGCCAAAGACGAGAGGGCGTATTCCACGGCGAGCGCTCCTGAGCCTTCGATCGCAGACCTCATTCGTCGGGCTGGTGCAAGCGTGGCAACCTGGACGCGTCTCACCTATCAATGGCGAGTCAGTCGCACTAGGCGTTGGTGGCGGCTCTTGCGCGAGGACTATCGCATGCTGGTTCAAGCCGAGCATGCGGACGACGCCCGACGCCAGTTCTGGCGCCGAGAACGCGAATACAGGCGTCATCGACAGAGTGAGCATCGCAGACCCCCTCAACCATCATAACCATGGGCATGTTCAGCCTGGACGGCGTACAAATCGATGACGCACCCGACGACGTGATTCCAAAGTGTCCGTCGTGCAAAGAGCGGCTTGACCGCGTGTGGGTGAAGAAGCAAGGTGTGTTCGGCTCCGGAGAGAAGGTGTTTCTCTGTCCGCATTGCCACGTGTGGCTCGGGTATTCGACGACGCGCGTCTGATGAGGCGATGCGGCACTACACAGATCGTCTCATCGCTATTGGCAGTCGCAGTGCGCTCCTGTCGCGTCATCTATGACGGATTGCCACCGACCTGTGCCTTCGTGTGACGGTTCGCAGCAATTCTTTCGTCCCAGATGCGCTCGTCTCGCGCGATCGATTCACATATTGCCAAGGCAATTCAATCCAACCCAATCCCGGAGAACTGATGAAACCTGCCTTGTCAGTCGCAGTACTCGGTGTCCTGATGTCCGGCACTATCGTCAACGCGCAAGACGCGCGCGCACCGAGAGTTTCGGTCGCCACCACGGTCGGTCCCACCGGCGTTCCGATTGCCATCAGCACCGGGTGTCGACCATCGCAGCAGGACAGCAAGTTGGGCATGGACGCCAATGGTGCACTGATTGTCCGCCCATGGAAGTTGCTTGCCCTGCAGCTCGATGCCCGACTCACGCATACACTTGTTGGAAGCGATTGCGTGGGTGTCGTCAGGATTGGTCCAACACCTCCGGACACGACCTACCCCGATAGCCGCTACGACGACCGAATCCTCTCATCCACCGCGCGCATCGGCGTAGAAACTCCCGCACGAATGCCGCTACTCCGTCTGACAATCGGCCGCGGTATGCTGTGGCGCTCGTCGGCGCCAAAAACGATCTCACTGAGCGGTGACGCATCCGATACGCCACCACGCCAGAAGTACTGGGTCGTTGGAGCCGCGATCGGTACACGCGGCCGTCGCCACGTGCTACTCGAAGTCGACCACATGAACATGACGGTCGACGCATACGAAACGCGGTACACCTCCACTCCGACGGGCGTCTCCGCCAACAGCCGAGACATCCGCGTCTCGCCCTCTTGGTGGTCCATCCGCCTCGGCATGGAGTGGGCCCTCAGCAAATAACAACTAACGAGGCGGAGCACTGATGCGCATGTTGCGTCATGCTCCGCCTCAAACAATCCGACCTCCCGCACCTCGGTAGTTCACACCGCTTCGTTGGCGCCGATCACAACGACGTCAACGTGAGCGTGTTCCTCTTCAACGGTGTGAAGGGCAGCGGCCCCGGCCCGCATCGCCATCCGTACGATGAGATCCAGTTCATTCAATCCGGACACGGTATATGGACCGTGAATGGCGAAACGTTCGAAGCCGGCGCCGGCGATGTGCTCGTTGTCAAAGCGGGAGAGATCCACAGCTTCAAAGCCACGAGCGATGAACCGCTCGTGCAACTCGACATCCACCTGAGCCCCACCTTCATTCAGGAGAATCTCGGGTCGTGACCAACACGCAGCTCACGTTCCGCACCGGCACGATCCACGATCTGCCAACAATCGTCGCCATGCTCGCCGACGATGCGCTCGGCTCCGGCCGCGAAATCGTCACCGATCCGCTTCCCGCGAGCTACCTCAACGCGTTTGAAGCAATGCAGAGACAAGGTGGCAACGAACTCCTCGTCGGCGAACTCGATGGCGAAATCGTCGCCTGCCTGCAGCTCATTGTGCTCCCCGGAATCAGCATGCAGGGCGCAACGCGCGCGCAGATCGAAGGCGTGCGTGTCGCCGCCAACGAGCGAGGGCGGGGATATGGCGAGGCGCTGGTGAGAGAATCCATGCGCCGTGCAAAACTGGCCGGATGTACGGTGATGCAACTTTCCTCACATCACACGCGCACCGATGCGCGACGCTTCTACGAACGACTCGGCTTCACCGCGTCGCACATCGGCATGAAAGTCAAACTCAGCGATTAGCCCATCAGTCCCATCGCTGTCCCAGACGGATCGGTGAAATACCCGAAGGTCGTAAGCCCTGGCACGGCCATTGGCTCACCCATGCGCTTTCCGCCAGCAGCATCGATCTTCGCCAAAGTCGACGCCACGTCCGCGACATAGATGTACGCCAGTCCGCGCGTTGCCGGCGTATGTGACTGAAAGACGCCGCCGATTCCCGCGCCCGCATCGAACATGCAATACTGCGGCATCGTGGGGAGCGTCCCCCAGCCGAATTGCGACTCGACAAATCGCGCGGATGCGTCGAGATCGGGAGCGTGCATCTCCAGTGAGCAAATCGTGTTCACCGGCGGACGCGGTGCATCGCCGAACGGCGCTGGCTGATGCGCAGGCGGAACGGGCGTCATGGCGGAGCAGAAGCCGTACACGGTGCCACCAGGCGCCGACACGCGCGCGAGTGTTCCGATCATCGGCGCCTGCCACGGCGCGCGCTCAACGCTGGCCCCGGCGGCGACTGCCGACTCCATCGCCAATTGCACGTTCGACACCGCGACAAATGGCACCGCGCTCTGGAAGCCGGCCGCGGTATTGGCGCGCAGCGTGACAGCCGGGCCCGCGGCGAACGTGGCGGAGGCCAACTCGCTGCTCAGGTTGGCCAGCTGCCATCCGAATACGTCGCGATAGAACGCCGTCGATGCAGCCAAATCGTTGGCGGCCAACGCCACCATGATCACGGGATGCTTCCCGCTACCGATCGGCACCGGGGGAAGGGTCGCGCCCATGCAACGCTCCGTTCGTGAGGGGGTGACGAAATACTCGTGCCGATGCACCTTCCTCGGCAATCCCTCTCACCCTGCCCGTATGCCAACAACCACGTTGCGACGCCTTCGCGCGATCACCTTGGCGCTTCCGTTCCTCACGGCGGCACCGCTCGCCGCGCAGCAGGTCGCGATGCCAAAGACCGGGGTCGTCAGCACAAGCACGAACGGCTTCACCGTGGTGCACGCGGTGCGCATCAACGCGGCACCGAGTCGCGTTTACGAAGCGCTCACCACGCAGGTAGGCAAATGGTGGAACCCCGACCATTCGTACTCGAAGAACTCCGAAAACCTTTCGATGGCGCCAAAGGCCGGTGGATGCTTCTGCGAAACTCTGCCGAATGGCGGCAGTGTCGAACACATGCGCGTGGTGATGGTGATGCCGAATCGCCTGCTTCGCCTTGATGGTGGTCTCGGTCCACTCCAGTCACTGGGCGTCGGTGCGCACATGACGTGGGAGTTCGCGGCCGACGGCAATGCCACGAAACTCACTATGACCTATGTCGTGGGCGGCTACATGGACGGTGGCCTCGACAAGATGTCGGCGCCCGTGTCGGGGATGCTGCAGGAAACGATCGGCCGACTGCAGCGCTTCATCGAAACGGGAGCACCGGTAGCAAAGTGAGTCGCGAGCGTGTGCAGGACCCGGCGCTGGTGCGTCGGTTGTTGCGAGCGAAGGATCGCATGGACGCGGCGTCGCACGAGGCGTGGCCGGTTGCGCGTCTCGCGGACGTCAGCGGCGTATCCGAAGCGCATTTTGCGCGTGAGTTCAAGACGGCGTTTGGCCTGCCGCCGCATCGCTATCTGCTCACACGTCGCATCGAAAGGGCTTCGACGTTGTTGCGCGACACTGATCGCCCAATCATCGATATCGCATTCGAAACCGGCTGGGCAAGCCTCGGCACGTTCGGCCGCACCTTTCGTGACATCACTGGCGAAAGTCCGTCAGATCTGCGCGACCGAGCGCGAGTACAGGCCGCCGGTCTGGAGGCGATCCCAGGCTGTATTGTGACGGCCGCCGAGCGTCCCGATCTCAACATCGCAGTTTCGGAGAAGCGCCGCCGCGCCGAGGGCGGTAACCATACGCCTCCCCCAAACGAGGAGCAAACATGAGTGGTGTTGGCGTTGCCGGTATCTATGTGCGCGACCAGGAAGAGGCCCGCGCATTCTATGTGGATCAGCTCGGGTTCACGGTGCACACCGACGTAAAGAACGGCGACTATCGCTGGCTCACGGTGCAGCATCCGGAGCAGCCGTCGTTTCAGTTGGGTATCTATCGACCGGGTGCGCCGGTCCATGATGCGAAGACCGCCGAGGCGCTGGATACGCTCGTCGCGAAGGGCGCGATGCCGCCGCTGGTGCTGATGGTGGCCGATTGCCGCGCGTCATATGAGAAGATGAAAGCCGCCGGCGTGGAGTTCACGCAGGATCCGGTGGACCGATACGGCACCATTGACGCCGGCTTCCGCGATCCATCGGGCAACGGCTGGAAGATGATTCAGGGCCGATAGGGACAGTCAGTTCAAACCCCCAGGACGATGGGAAGGTCAAAGCGTCGATCTGACTCTTCCCATGTCCCTGGTTAGCTGATGCTGCGCTACGTCTTGTCGGTCCCGTTCAGAGTTGCGCTTGGTGTGAGCGCGATGGTGATCTCCGCCCTCGCAGCGACCCGACTGTCGGCGCAGGATCCATCGCGCCCGCTCACCGCCGCGGCGATGCGCATCGACTTCGAGGTGCTGCGCAGCGCACTCGAAGAGGCGCATGGCGGCTACGACCGACACGCCACACATGCGGCAACCAATGCACGGTTGCTGTCGATGCAGCGCACGATCACGGCCAGCCGGTCGCATGCTGCGTTTACCGGGTTGGTGGCCGAAGCGGTCACGTCGATGGGCGATGGTCATCTTCGACTCGAGTACGACCCTGCGACAATGGATGCACTCGCGAACGCGCGCGTCTTTCCGCTGCGCGTGTCGCTCGAAGGTGATCGACTTATCGTGGTGTCGAACGACACGCCCACCGATACCACGGTCACGCCAGGAATGGAAATCGTGCGCATCAACGGCCGCACGGTGCCGCAGCTGCTCGCCATGCTCATCCCGAAGATGAGCGGCGACGGGATGATACGAACCGGCCGCAGGATCCGCGTGTCACGCGAGTTTGCGACGCAGTACTGGTTCTACGTCGAGCGCAGCGGGCAGTTCACGATCGACGCGCGCACAGTCGCGGGTCGTGCGTTCACGACGCGTGTGAGCGGCATTTTCGAGCGCGATCGCCGACAGACGGTCAACCCAGTCAACGCCGTCTACGCGGCGAACGCCAAGCGCAGCGATAGCACGTCGGGCCTCATTGGCGTCGAGATGCTCGAGAGTAATAAGGTCGCGCGCCTGCGCATTCGTGGGTTCGATGGCGCGGCATTTCCGGCGACGCTCGACAGCGCCTTTGCGCTCATCAAAACGCACGGCGCTGAGAAGGTCGTGCTCGATCTGCGTGGCAATGGTGGCGGTGTCGACGAGTACGGTGCGCTGCTGGTGGGGCACTTTCTGGAGACGCCGTTCCGATACTTCGATCGCATTCATCTGCCAACCATCGCTCCGCACTTTGCCACATGGCCGGATCGCACTTTTGCCGCATTGAAGGGCGGTACGACCCCCGATCCCAAGGGCGGTTTCCTTGTGACGCCCGCGTATCACACCGGTGTGGGAATGCAGCAGCCGGCGGCAGAGCCATTCCGCGGGCAAGTCGTCACGCTCATTGACGGAGCCACGTTCTCGACCGCGGCGGACGTCTCTGCGCAGCTCCGTTCGACCGGCCGATCCACGTTTGTTGGCGAGGAGACCGGTGGCGGCTACGAGGGCAACACGTCGGCGCTCAACGCGATCGTGGTGCTGCCGTACTCGGGTCTGCGTCTCAAGATCATGATGTACGACTACTGGAACGCCGTGAAGCCGCCGACGGTCAAGAGTCGCGGCACGATGCCCGACGATTCGACGACGACGCGCGTGGCCGACGTGTTGCGCGGCCAAGATCCGGCTCTGGCGCGCGCGATCGCGCTGCCGCCGGCGAAGTAGCTCAGACTCGTCGAGCGTACGGATCGCTAACTGCCTCGGCGCACCTGCGGTGCGCGAAAAAAGCAGGACTTGGGGGAAAACTGCAGGAAATTCACTCCTGCCGTTTTCCATTCAGTCCTGCTTTTTTCGCGCGGCATCGCCGCGCCCAATGCAGTTCAGCGGTTTTCCGAACGCAGCGGGCCGGCACTCTCGCGCATCCCCCATCCGAGCGCTATTCATTGCGGCGCCCGCCACTGACCAATTCTTGACTACTGGAGCAACCGATGAACTTCGGCAATTTCGGGATCGGCGAGATGAGCATCGTCCTCATGCTCATCCTGTTCCCACTCATCGCCATCTGGCCGACCTGGCGAATCGTCGCGAAAACGGGTCATCCCGGCGTGCTGTCTCTTGCGTTGATGATTCCGCTGGTGAACATCATTGTGTGGCTCTACTTCGCCTTCTCCGAGTGGCCGATCGAAACGGAGCTCAACGCGCGACGTGCCGCTGACGGAGTTCGCTAACTGCCGCGGCGCACCTGCGGTGCGCGAAAAAAGCAGGACTGAATGGAAAACTGCAGGACGGAATCTCCTGCAGTTTTCCCCCAAGTCCTGCTTTTTTCGCGCGGCGAAGCCGCGCCCGGGCAGTTAACGGTCTGGTAACAACACTAAAATCACTGTCGCGGCGCCAAAGCCCCACCAATCATCAGCGCGTTGAAAATCGTGCGGAACGTTCCCGTAGGCTGCCCGCGCCACTGCGGCTGAAACGCCATCAGCACGATGTGCCCCGAGCCCAGCTTCACATCGAGCGCCGCGGCCTGCCCCTTCATATAACTCTCGCCCTTGAGATAGCCTGAGCGAAGCGGCGAGACATCGGCCGGATACTTCGCGATCACCGAGCCTTCAAATCCGTCGGTTGTCGCAAACACTGGGCTGTTGCTCACCACGACATCGGCCGAGTCGGGCATGCCAGACATGATCGGGTTGGTGGTGTCGACCAGCGCGCGCATCACCGAGATGCCCGTGAAGTACTGCTGACGGTTGACTCCCTGCAGCACGTTGCGCACCGGCAGCTTGAGCGCCGTGATCGCGCCCGTTGCGCCGCCGTTCCATGCGACCACCGTGCCACCGCCGCGCACGAATTCGTCTATCGCACCAACCATCGCGCTGTCGTTACCAGCCGCCGCACCACCACCACCACCGCCGCCGCCACCCCCAAATCCGCGACCGCCACCACGCGCGATGCTTTGCGACGCGAGCACGATCACATCAAAGCGGTCGGACAGCTTGCCCGCGCGCAGCACTTCAGGACCGATCAGTGCGTACTGATACTCATGGCTGTCAAGCAGCCACTCGGTCCACCCTTCATCCATGTTGCCCGGTGCCGCCTTGTAAAGCGCAACACGAGTTGGCGCCGCCACGGTCGTGGCACTCACACTCGCACGCTGCGCATCGACCGACAGCTCCTTGACCCACGCGTCCGCCTTCGCCGCGTCGAGACCCGTCACCACGTAGCGCGCGCCACGCGATGCCATCGCCGTATCCACACGCACCGATGCACCGGCCTTGAGCGCGCGATTCATGAAGCGGAAGCTGTTGTTCTGCTTTGCATCGAGTACGATCGCGTCGCCAGCACCGGTGAGCGTGCCCGACGTCGCGACAATACCCGCCGCCATCGCATTCGTGGTGAACGGATATTCCGGCGACGCACCCCACGGCTCGGCCTTGCCGCTCACCACCTTCATGGAGGCTCGCGCCGCATCACTCAACGGCTGCTGCGCCTGCACGACGTTCACGTGCATCTGCATCGGCAACGTCCAACCGGCCGCATCGTACGGCTGGTCGTCGCCAATCTCCGGATAGTCCTGCACATCGAGCAGTTCTCGCGCGAGCTGTGCGAACTCCTGGTCGGTCGGCACCACCCACGTGCCCTTCGGATACTCGGTGCCGTCGATCGTTGCCGCCGCATCGAGCTGCGTCACTCGCAGCCCCAGGAATGCCAATCGACGCAATAGCTCCACCGGCGCCATCGGATCATGCTGCGCCTGCGGCACCACATACGCGTACGGCGGTCCCTTCCGATACTGCGCAATCGTATTGCGCCCGCTCTGGTAGCGATTGTACAGCAACTCTTCGCGGAATCGCGCCGCATAGCGCAGCGTCGCAATGCTCGCGGTAACCATGTAATCGATCTGATCGCGGAAGTGCCACGTTCCCTCAGCCCACGGGCTCGAGTACATCGACGTCGGCAAGAGCGCCTTGTAGTCGGCCGGCAGCTCATTCACTGTGCTCGTGCGCGGCAAGCCACAATTACCACCCTGCGTTTCCGTCCACCACGCGGCGATGTTCTGATACATCGGCATGTAGTCGATGTACCCCGGGTAGTACGCATCGAACGTCGCCAGCATGTGCGTCGCTCCGGTCTGCCCCTTCGCATCGAGTTCCGCGGCGATGCGCGTCCCAATCGCATTCACCTGTCGGCTCATGATGGGCGGCGCATACAGACCGATGGGGTCCGCAAACGGCGGAATCCAGATGCGTGTCGGGAACGGCGACGACTAATGGTGTGCGTAAATGATCTGCGGTTCCCACTCACGCCACGTGCGCGCCACCACACGCGACTCCACCACATTCAGCATGTAGCTGTCGCGGTTGTTGTCATGACCGACGTACTTCTGATACAGCTCCATCGGCGTCTGCAATCCACCAGCGGTTCCCTTCGCGCGCTCGTTGCACCAGTTCACCACGATGTCCTGGCCATCGGGGTTGATGCTCGGCCACAGAAAGAAGATCACATTGTCGAGAATCTCCTTCGTTTCCGGCTCGTTCATCTTCGACAGCAGCTGATACGCCAGCTCCGGCGTGTGCTGCGATCCGGCAATCTCCGAGGCATGCAAGCCGCCGCTGATGTCCACGAAGGCACGACCTTCCTTCGCGAGCGCCCGCGCCTGCGCATCGGTAAGCTGCTCCGGTCGCGCGAGACGCTGGTTGATCTGCCGATAGCGTTCGAGTCGCGCGAGATTCTGCGGCGACGAAATCAGCACGGCCGTCCAGGGATGCCCAGTGCTCGTCTTGCCGACATCGAGCAACTTCACACGCGTCGGCTGCGCCTTCGCGAGCTTCTTGAAGTAGTCGATGCTCTGATCGTACAAGAAGAGCATGCTGTCGGCGCCCGGCTTGAAGCCGAAGTGCGATTCCGGTGTCGGAATGATCGAGCGCACCGCCGTCGCGGCCTTCGGCGCCGCGGGCTTTGGCGCAGCGGGCTTTGGCGCAGCGGGCTTTGGCGCAGCGGGTGCGGCGGTCGTCTGCGCACCAATCGATGAAGCAATTGCGACGAATGCCGTCGCGAAAGAACGGGCGAACAGCGAAGAGCGGGACATCAGCGAGTCCTGAGCGGTGGGCCGGCGACTGACCATCTCACCGGCCCGAACGCACACGGCCGGCGGCGTCGAAGAATACGCCGCCGGCCGTGCCGACGCGATCAGTCTTCAGCCATTCAGACCGTCGGCAGAACCTCGCGTTCGAGGCGCGCGTAGCCTGCCTCCATCCCCGTGGTCATTCCCGTGCCAAGGATCATGTCGCGCAGCTCCTTGTTGGGGTACGTGACGACGAGGCTGAGCAACGTGCCGCCCTGGACCGGCGTCATGGTCAGTTCATTGCGCGTCGAGGGGCCGGGTGTGCCGCTCATTCTTTCCGACGTGACCTCGCGATAGGGCGCCGCCGTCTCCAGCAGCTCGCCTTCAAATCCAAAGCGCTGCGCGCCATCGACCGAAGCCCATTCGAAGCGATAGCTGTCGCCAACCTTCGACGCGAGCTCGCACACCGGCATCGTCCAACCATCCGGGCCGAGCAACCACCGCTGCATCAGCGCGGCCTCGTGATGCGCACGCCAGACCTGCTGCGGCGTGCCACGAATCACTCGGCTGATGCGCACCTGCGTATCGCTCAGGATCTGTGCGTTTGTCGCGAGATCGATCGCGTACGACTTGAGGTCGCTCACCACATCGTCGATCTGGCTCATCGCCGACTTCATGCCTTCCATCATCCCCATCGCGACAAGCTTCTCCATGCTTTCGACCGACGTGAAGAAGGTCGTGCTCGTGAACCGCGAGCCGCTGCCATTGTCGTCGAAGCGGAAGACCATGCGCATGCTGGGCATCGATTCCGTCGGCAGGCCGTTTTCGTCCGCGAAACCGTCTTCGACTTCGAACTGCTGATAGGGCGTCACCGACAGGAAGCGCCACCAACCATGCGACTTCTGTCCGTCAGGCCCCGACATGTAGTAGCTCGACTGGCCGCCGGCCGACATGTCATGGCGCGTGAACGTGGCCGGCCACTCGCGCGGTCCCCAGAAGCGCTCGATCTGACGCGGATCGGCATACGCGTCCCACAGACGCGTGACCGGCACGGGATACTCGGCTTTCACGGTGAGCGTGAGCTCTTTCGCGTTCGAAATCACATCGGTGATAGGCATGGCTAACGGGGGCGATTGGTGTTGGTGGGGTCGGCGAGTACGTCGTCGACTTGGCTGAAGCGGGCTATCCAGAGTTGCTCGAGTTGCAGCAGGAGAGCCCGTGCCTGCGCGAGACGTTCGGGATTGCTGCGGACCATTCGTTCGCGCCCTCGCGATTCCTTGTGCACGAGTCCTGCCTCCTCCAGAGCGGCGACGTGCTTCTGCACGGCCGCAAAGGACATGTCATAGCGGGCCGCCAGCGAGGAGACCGACGCCTCTTCCCCCGCCAGCAGCCGGGCGACGATGTCGCGGCGAGTGGCGTCAGCAAGGGCTCGGAACAGCCGGTCGAGCTCGGGATCGGTGAGCGAAGAACGTACAACCATGTGGTTGTAGGTTATGGCCGACCGGACTTCTGCGCAAGCCTTGCTCAAAATTCTCTGGGACGACAGCTCGGAAGCCGGCCTCGACTACTGCGCGATTCGAAGCGTCGAATCGAAGCGCAGCTGGACCGCCGGCATCACGCTCGACGGGCCGCGATCTGCAAAGGTCAGTGTCAGTCCCGACGCCGTCTGCTCGAATTCGATCGGCACGCCGTCGGCGCCGAGCACCGTTGCCGACTTGGGCTTGATGCGAACGCCTGGCAACACAAGCGCGCCGCCCGTCCACCGCTCAACGAACAGATTGAGCGTGCGATCGGTGGTCGTCGCCCACACCGGAGTGCGCATGCCGTCGCGCCGCACCATGAGCCCACGCTCGAAGGGATTCAGCTTTGCCCCGTAGATCGCGCGACTGTTCGTACGCATCCACGCACCCACTCCCTTGAGTCCATCCAGACTCTCCTGCGGAATACGGCCGTCGCCCGATGGACCAACATTGAGCAGCAGATTGCCGCCCTTCGATGTCGTATCAACCAGCAGCTTCACCAAGGCTGGCACCGACTTGAACTCGCTGTCGTCCTTCGCGAAGCCCCAGTTCTTGTTCATCGTCATACACGACTCCCAATCCTGCCCCGGTAATCCCCGCTCGGGCACCGTGTTCTCCGGTGTCGTGTAGTCGCCGCCTCGACGATAGCTCGACGGTGCGTCTTTGGGCACACCAACATCGACGCGATCGTTGATGATCACATTCGGCATCAGCCTGCGACAAAACGCCTCGAGCTCGAGTGCGGCCGCGTGTGTCCAGGTGGTCTCCCACTGGCCATCGAACCACAACACGGAAATGTCGCCGTAGTTCGTCAGCAACTCGCGCAACTGCGCCTTCATGTAGGCGACGTAGCGTGAAAAGTCCGCATCCGGGATGACGCGCGCTTCCCAATCGCGCTTGGGTAAATAGTCGGGGTGGTACCAATCCATGATAGAGTAGTACCAGCCGAGCTTCATACCATGCTTGCGACAGGCTCGCGCGAGTTCCGCGCAGATGTCGCGCTTGAACGGCGTGTGCATCACCGTGTAGCGCGACACCTTCGAGTCGAACAGCGCAAAGCCTTCGTGATGCTTGGTCGTGAATACGATGTAGCGCTGGCCTGCGTCCTTCGCCGTCTTGACCCACGCGTCCGCGTCGAAGGCCGTGGGATTGAACGAATCGGCGAGCCGGATGTACTCCTCATGCGGAATCTTCGCATTGTTCCGCATCCACTCGTGCGATCCCGTCGGCTTGCCGTTCCACTCGCCGCCTGGACCCGAGTACAGGCCAAAGTGGATGAACATCCCGAACTTCGCGTTGCGCCACCACGTCGTGCGGTCGGGTGCGGGGACGGGACTCGCCCACGCATTCGGCACGCGTAGCGCGCCAAGCCCAAGGGCGGCGCTCGCCAATCCGGTGTGCGTGAGAAAGCGTCTGCGGTCCATGCCGGAAGCTTACGCCCGGTCGATCGGTCCGTCAGTATCTACGGAGTCATGTTCGCCCTCCAATCCTCGGCATTCACTACGCTGCGCAAGATTTTCGCTGTCGCTCTGATGCTCGCTGGTGGCCGCGCCGTGGCACTTGCCCAGGTTGCGCCACAGCGCGCCATCCTGGTGACTGGAGCGAGTTCCGGACTGGGTCGCACCATCGCCGAGCGCCTCGCGAAAGACGGATTCTTTGTCTACGCCGGAGCACGGCAGCCCGCCGATATCGCCGAGCTGTCGAAGATCCCGAACATGCGCGGCATCCGCATCGACGTGACCTCGACACCCGAAGTAGACTCGGCGCTCGCCCTGATTCAGCGCGACGGGAAGGGTTTGTACGGCATCGTGAACAACGCCGGCATTGTGGTGGGCGGCCCGCTCATGACCACCACCGACGATGACCTGCGTCGTATGCTCGATGTGAACGTGATGGGCGCGGTTCGAGTCACGCGAGCCGCGGCGCCGCTGCTCATCGCCTCGAAGGGTCGCGTAGTCACGATCTCCTCGCTTTCTGGCATCGTGTCGCAGCCGATGCTTGGCGTGTACTCCATGACCAAGCATGCGACTGAAGCGTTCGGCGACGCACTGGGCGCGGAGATGGCGCAGTTCGGCGTGACATCGAGTTTGATCGAACCCGGCAACTATCGATCGGAGATCGGCAAGAATGCGATGCCAGCACTCGAAGCGGCGGCCGCGCGCGCGAAGGGGACACCGTTCGAGCGCGCCATGCAGAATTTCGTGCGCTCGATGGGGACGTTCGAAACCAATCCGCCGCCCGACAGCGTTGCGGCGGCTGCCGCCCACGCGTTCACCGCGCCCACGCCGCGCCCACGCTACCTCATCGTGCCCGAGCAAGGGCAGGAGGCGCTTACGATTCGGCGGGCGATCGACGAGCTGGTGCAGCTCAATGCGGGGAGCAGCTACAAGTACGATCGCGAGCAGTTGGTGAAGCTGCTGGACGAGGCGTTGGCGCGAGCGGAGGCGGCGACGAAACGGTGATCACAATGCGAGCACATCCAATTGAAATGATTGCCGTGGCGGTCGCGACGCTGATTCTTGCGATTGTGTACCAGTCCACGTCCCACGTTGATCAGCGCGCGCATGATGAGGTGATTCGCGCGCAAAATCGCGCCGGTGACCACTGGCAAGGTTTGGTGTCGCTCGGCATTCCTCCGGACAGCGCGACCCAGCTCGCGCTTGCGTCCATGCGCAGCGACCTAGCGAACAGGCGACTTCGCGCTACATCACCGTGGCCGGACATGTCCGCCCTCAACGTCGATTCGATGTGGCAGGCGAGGTACCTCAATCCATTCAGGGCGCCGGGTTCGCAGACGCCACGGACGAACGCTGAGTACGAGGCGATTCGCACCTCGCTGGCGGATCTGCGATTGGTCCGCGAGGCCGGCGTGAAGCAGGTGCGCGAGCGGCTGCTGGCCGAAGACACGAAAACGTGGATCGAGGCGGGCGTCGGGATCGTGTTGCTCGCCGCAATGGTCGGGTGGCGTCGCCGCCAGTAGCTTTGCGGCATGTCCACACCTCGTCCGCTTGCCGTAGTCACCGGTGCCACCTCCGGCATTGGTCATGTCTTCGCGCAACGTCTGGCCGCGAGTGGCCATGATCTGTTGCTTGTCGCGCGCGACCGTGAGCGACTGACAGGCGTGTGCGCTGAGCTCGCGAAGCAATACGGTGGAAACGCGGAACCATTCAGCGCGGATCTGAGTGAACCAACCGACATTGAGCGACTTGCCGCGCGTCTCCGCACAGAGTCGCGACTGGCGATGCTGGTGAGCAACGCGGGGTTTGGTTCGCGCGGCACGATTCTCACCGCCGATCAGGCCAATCAGCGTCGCATGCTCCAGCTGCATGTTGTCGCCACGCACGAATTGATCAGTGCCGCACTGCCGGGCATGACCGAGCGTAACAACGGAACCATAATTGTCGTCGCCAGCGTCGCCAGCTGGAGTCCGACAGCCGGTAACGTGAATTACAACGCCACGAAGGCCTACCAGCGCATGTACTGCGAGGCGCTCTCGACGGAGTTGGATGGAACCCGTGTGCATGTGCAGGCACTGTGCCCGGGGTTCACGTACACCGAGTTCCATGACCGACTGGGCGGCGGTCGCGGCGGCATTCCGAGCTGGGCGTGGCTGCCAGCGGAACGCGTGGTCGACGAATCACTTGCGCAAGCCAGGGCCCGTGGCAGCGTCGTGTGCGTCCCCAGCAAACGCTTCAAACTGATAGTCTTCCTGCTCAAGCACGCCATGTGGGTCCTTGGGGGTCTTCGTCAGCGCTATCGCCGAGATCGACTCAAGGTGACCACCACGTGAGCGATGTGCGTGCTGCCGATGCGGTGATTTGCGGAGCTGGAATTGCTGGCGTGGCCGTTGCGCATGAACTGGCAGCGCGTGGCATGACGCGAGTGCTGCTCGTGGACGATCACGCACCGCTCACCCTTACGAGCGACAAGAGCACCGAAGCGTATCGCAACTGGTGGCCCGGCCCCGATGATGCCATGGTGCGACTCATCAATCGCTCCGTCGATCGTCTGGAGCAGTGGGCTGACGCGAGCGACAATCGCTTTCTGCTCAACAGGCGCGGCTACTTCTATTGCACGGCGCGGGCGGAACGTGCGGCGCAGTTCGAAGCGGAGGCGATTACGGCGAGCGCGCAGGGGGCTGGTCCGGTGCGCGTCCATCGCACCGTCGCCGACGCGGTGAACTACGTGCCCTCTGCCATGAGTGGGTGGCGCGATCATCCGGACGGCGCCGATCTGTTTCTTGGCAACGATGTCATTCGCGCGACCTTTCCGTGGTTGGCGAAGGACCTGTGCGCGGTACTGCATGCGCGCCGATGCGGCTGGTTCAGCGGCCAGCAGTTGGGGAGCTATCTGCTCGACGAAGCCAAGACGCGTGGCGCGTCATTGCTCGCCGGTCGTGTCGAGGCGGTGGGTATAGCCGATGGTGCGGTGCGCAGCGTTTCGGTGCGCGCGAGTAACGGCAGCGTGATCGACATCGAAACACCGGTGTTCGTGAACGCGGCTGGCCCGTTCGCAAAGTCGGTCGGCGCACTTGTCGGTCAGTCGCTGCCGCTCTTTTCGGAAGCGCACTACAAGATCAGCATCGAAGATCCGCATGGCGCGGTCGATCGTGGTACAGGGTTGGTCATCCTCGACGACGCGCAGTCGCTCGACTGGAGCGACGACGAGCGTGCGGAGTTCGCCGCCGACGACATCACGCGGTGGCTCACCGAACCATTGCCGGCCGGCATTCATCTGCGCCCCGAAGGCTATGGCGCGAGCACGACTGTGTTGATGCTCTGGGACTATCACAGCGCGCATCGATTCGACGCGCCGGTGTATCCGATGCCCGACGATCCGTTCTATCCCGAAGTCGTGCTGCGTGGCATGACCAAACTCGCGCCGGCGCTCGAATCGTATCTCGAGCGATTGCCGCACGCGTTTGTCGACGGCGGCTACTACACCAAGACCATCGAAAACCGTCCGCTCGCCGGCCCCGCAGGCGCCAAGGGTGCGTTCGTCTGCGCCGCCCTGAGCGGCTTTGGTCTCATGGCCGCACCCGCCTGCGCCGAGTTGGTGGCCGACGCGATTCTGGGCGAATCGACACCGAGCTACGCGTCAGCATTCCGCATCGAGCGATATGCTGATGCGGAGTACTTGAAACGATTGGAGAGTTGGGGGAGTACGGGACAACTGTAGTCTCAGTGCCACCTTAGGCGGGAGCAGGGAATGTCATTGAAGGGACGAGTAAGTCTTGTGGTTGCGTCACTGTTCGTTGGAATCTCGGCTGCGCTCGCGCAGTCGGCAGTCTCGCCTGCACAGTGGTACGCACGCGCGCCGACCGTGACGACGCAGCCCATTCCCAACCTGAATGAGTTGGATTTCGCGAACGCGTTCACGCTCGTGAGCGATTCCGTCGGTGTGTACTTCGATCGACACACCGCGCAGGTCGTCCGCGTGCACCTGCGTACCGGACAGACGCAGGCTTTCGGTCGCAGCGGAAATGGACCAATGGAGTACTCGAACATTTGTGTACTCCATCGGTGGCTCGGAGATTCGATTCTGGTGAACGACATGTATGCGATGCGCGCGACCGTGCTGTCGGTGCAGAACGGCAAAGGTCGTCAGTTTCGCTATTCCACTCTGGATTCGGTCATCGGATCGCGGTTGGACATGATCATGGAAGGCGGTGTCGCGGTGGTGCGCGCGCCGTCCAAGGGTTCGCAGAACGGACCTGACGGCTACTTCCTCGACACGGCGCACGTTCGATTCATCAAGGACGGAAAGTCCGTTCGTGCACCGGTCAGCTACGTCTCGGGTTCCGGCGCGCGATTGCACTACGGCAACAATGCCATGGTGAACTCAACGCCCTTCGATCTTACGCTGGGCGCCATGCTCGACGAGCGACGCATGATCTGGTTCGACAAGGATTCGATGCATGTGTGGCGCGTCGACGGAACATCCCGGACCGTTCCTATGAAGCTT
Organism: uncultured Gemmatimonadaceae bacterium; assembly: GCA_966112585.1. GTDB lineage: Bacteria > Gemmatimonadota > Gemmatimonadetes > Gemmatimonadales > Gemmatimonadaceae > Gemmatimonas. Next base: position 69,685 of record CBHWDN010000003.1, on the reverse strand, counting down.
CCTGAGCATGTGCTGTCTGCAGCCACCCGGCGCGACGCGCTCGAGAAGTGGCTCAAGTCGAGCTGGATGCCGCCGGAGGCCGAGGCCGGTTACCGTCGCGTGCTCAGGATCCCTGAGCGAGTACCAGCCGTATCGCGCCTGTATACAAGCCCTGGCGATCGCATGTGGATGCGGGTCGAAACCACGCCGGGTAGCACAGAAGGCGCGACCATCATCGAAGTGACTGAAGAAGGTCAGCTGGCCCGATGCTTCAAGTTGCCGCCCACGCAGCGTCTGCTTGGTCTCGGAGTGGACGTGGCGATCACTGCCGACAAATCTGAAGACGATACGTACCGCGTGAGGAAGGGGGCAATTCCTCCAGCCTGTCCTGTAAAAGGGAAATTCAACGAGATAAAGCGATGAGTCGATTTGTATTGCGCTGTTTGCCCATTCTGCTCGCATTGTGCGCTTCGCCTGCCGCACTCCTCGCGCAACCTGTCGTCGCCGGCGCCGCCGCTGATAGAACACTCAGCTGGCGACTCGAAAAGCGATGGTCGGTGGGTGGCGTGTCCGACCCAATCCTCGAACTGTCGCACGTGTTCCCGCAGCATATTGCCTCCGACGCGCGAGGGAACTTGTGGGTGCTCGCGGCGCAGAATCATCGGCTGGTAGAGTTCGATCGTTCCGGCAAGCATCTGCGAACGCTCGGCAGGAAGGGGAAGGGGCCGGGGGAGTTCGTCTTTCCGCTGTCGGTCAGCGTGGCGCAGGACGGATCGATTCGTGTGGAAGATGCTGACCGCGAACTCTTGGTCCGATTCACCGCCGATGGAACAGTGCTTCCCGAAGAGCGCCAGCCTGCGCCGGCGCTGCAGCAGCTCCGCATACTCGCGAACGGCACGACGATGGGCATTCGGTTGGCCGGCGACAGCACCTTCCTCGATTCGCGACGGGCCGCGAAGACGCACACCGTGGCGCGCTTCGCGGAGCCCAAGGCGGTCGAGATACCGAAGATCTGTTCACTCTCGGAGTACAATGCCCGGCCGGTATTTAGGGACGTGTTCGCGTGGACGACACAGGGCAACACGATCGCGTATACTTCCGGCGACTTTCGGATCACGCTATTCGATGGTGACAAGGTGAATCGCGTACTCACGCGCAACACGCCTCGTCGACCGGCATCGGCCGCACTCGCCATCCGACATCTCGGTAAAGGTGCGCGCGTGCAGATTGGGCCGAAGCACGAGTGCTTCATTCCTCCCGATCGAATCGTAAAGGCAGCCGGATTCGCGAAGCGACTTCCAGCGTACGAGGCCTTGGCGATCGCACCCGACGGTCGCATCTGGGCCACGCGCTACGCGATCGGCAAAGACGCGCGTCAGGCCGACGTCTACAATCCAGTAACCGGATACGAAGGCACTGTACCGCTCGGATCCAAGCGTCCCGTCACCTTCCTCGCCGACGGCTCCCTGGTCAGTCTCGAAGCCGACGAAGACGAGGTCCCCATCGTGGTGGTGTATCGCATCACACGATAGACGGGTCCGGTAGCCATTCCCGATTGTGGGCAGCGCCGCCGCAACGTACGTTCGCTGCGACTCCACAACAAACCGGCAACACCACTCGTCCATGGTCCCTGAACTGCTCGTCGCCACCGACGTCGATTTCAGCCTCCTGCGCGGCACGCGCCCCATCGCCTCCGGTCAATGGGAAGACGTGGTGAGCATCGAGGCGCAGCGCGAGGGATTTGTGATCACGCTGCGCTTCACCATGGCGAACAACAAAACCTTCACCGCGCACGACGACGCGCCCGGATGGGACGATCTCATCGAGCACGCCGAGGACGTGCTCGACGGCTTTCCGTCGTCGGGCGAGCTCACTACGCTACTCGCAAGCGCCAAGGGCGCGGTGACCGTCTATCCGCGCCGCTAAGCTCGGCAACGCTGGCGCCTCTGAAGGATGTCAACACCAATATGATCGAAGTCATTGCCGTCTGGCGTTCCAGCGTGCGTTCCAGCGTGCGTTCCGTAGTGATGTGGGCAGTCGCGTTTGCTGTTGGCATGCCGACGCTCGCGCAGGCGCAGTCCATTCAGCTGCAACCCGCCAATCGCTACGACGTCGACAGCACGCAGGTGCGCTTGTCGCGCCCGCCCGGCAATCTCGCCGGTTTGCTCCTCAAACCGCGCAACGTCTCGCGCCCACCCGTCGTGCTCTTCCTGAGCGGCGCCGGGCCGATGGACCGCGACGGCAACATGCTCGGCGCGCCAGGCAAGACCGACGCGATTCGCCAGCTGGCCGAATCGCTCGCCGTACGCGGTATCGCATCACTTCGCTACGACAAGCGCGGTGTTGGCGAGAGCACGAAGGCCGAGCTGCCCGAACACGAGATGCGCTTTGAAGTGTTCGCGCACGATGCCGCGAGCTGGATCTGGGATACCGGCAAGCGATCGCTTGGTCCGCTCATTGTCGCAGGATACGACGAAGGTGGATTCGCCGGCATTCTCTCGCGACGCGATATCGTTGCCGACGGATACATCACGTTGGCGATGTCGGCGCGGCGCGCGGATGAGATCTTGCGTGAACAGCTGCGCACCGGACCGTCGGGCAATGTGAGCGCGCAGGTCGACTCGATCATCAAGTCGCTGCGCAAAGGTGACGGCGTGGATCGCATTCCGATCGGTCTGTCCGAGCTCTTTCGTCCCACGTTGCAGCCGTATCTGATGTCGTGGATGGCCTACTCACCCGCGACCGAGCTGTCGCGTCTCGACAAACCCTGTCTGATCGTGCACGGCGCGTTCGATGTGCAGGTGAATCGTGCCGAAGCGGACACGCTCGCCAAGGCGCAGCCGTATTGCATGCGCGTGATCATCGACAGCATGACGCACAGTCTCAAGCGCGGCGCGTCGGAACCGGAACGTCAGGAACCGTCGTGGATGGATCCCAACGTTCCACTCGCGACGGGATTGGTGCCGGCGATCGCTGGCTTTGTCGATCTGCTCACGCGCAAAACACCGGACCGGTGCGGCGCCGATTCGAGCACGAATCTACCGCAGCTGCTCATGAAGGTGGGTGACACCAATACGCCCAGACCCGCGTCGCCCGTCATTCTCGATGGCGAGTATCTGGGTCCCTACAACGTGGCGGTTATCCCGAAAACATTCACCGACTCGATCACGTCGGCCGTGATGGTGAAGAGTCGAGTCACCGAGCGCTACGGACCAACGGCGGCGCGGTGTGGCCTGCTTCGCATGTCCTCTCGTGAAGCACTCGCCGGCGATTCGGCGGAAGCCATCGCCGCCGTACTGGTGTCCGAGCGCGCCGCGCACGATTCGACCCACACCACGCTGCTCACGCTGATGGACAGCGCGAGTTCGCGCATCGTGTCCGGTGTGCTGCATCGCGAGTTGGTGCGTCGCGGCCTGCCCATTGCGCTAAGTGCGACGGCGGGCGCCGATACGGCGCTGGTGGCCGTTCAATCGTACAGCGCGGATGCGCCGCGGATCGACGACGACGGGGTGGTCGCGGCGATCGTGACGCGAGTAAAGTGGAGCCAGCGATCGACCAACGGAACATCACCGTGCACCCTGCGTACACAGGCGACAGTGCGTTTCCTCGTGAGGCGCCGAGATGGAAAGCTTGTGGCCGAGCGCTTCGATCCGGAAATGGAAGGCAGCGGCATCTGCACACCCGGCGACGCCGCCGGCTCACCAAAGGATCAGTGATGGAATTCGATTGGCTCAAGGGCGCGTCGCGTCGCGGGTTCCTGCGCGGCACCTCCCGTACCTCGATGCTCGCGCTGCTCGGCGTGCCGTTTGCCGACGAGTCGCTCGCAGCGGAGCAGGTCAGTGCCGGCGACTACGACTTGTCGTGGGCAAAACAGCTCGAGCGGGCGACCGATCGGGCCGTGATCGACATGCCGAGTCCCGGTGACTTTCCGTTGCAAATTGCCACGCGCATTCTCGACAACTGCGACGCCGCGTATGGCGCGGGAAAGCATCGAGCGCGCGTGGTCCTCAATATCCGCACGCGCGCGATCGCGATGGCGCTCAACGACGCGATGTGGAGCAAGTATTCGCTCGGTGCCGATGTGGGTATCAAGGGGCGCGACGGTTCTGCCGCGGGATTCTCCGATCGCAATCCGTTTCTCGAGGTGCCCGCAGGGCAGGGTCCTGAGTACGGCGCGATCAACGATCTCGTAACACGCGGATCGATCGCGCTGGTGTGCGACTTTGCGATGGGGCACACCGCGACGCGGCTCGCGGGCAAGATGAAGCTTGATCGCGCCGATGTGCATCGCGAACTCAAGGCGAATCTCGTTCCCGGCGCGTTCACGGTACCGTCTGGCATGTTCGGCCTGATGAAGGCGCAGAATCTGGGGTGCGCCTTCGTTGCTGGCGGCGGCTGATTCGTGACGGCGGCAGGACTGCGCACGCTCACGATTGCCGATCGGGAACTGGGGCTCGAATTCCCGGCGATCGTTTGCTATCCGACCGACGCGCCCGGTGCGCCAACGGTGATAGGGCCGTACACGTTCGACGCCACGCGCGACGCACCGGTGGCGAGCGGCACGCATGCCCTCGCGGTCGTGTCACACGGTGGCGGCGGATCGCATCTTCTCTATCGCAGCATCGCCACCCATCTCGCATCGCACGGCTGGATCGTGGTCTGCCTCGAGCATCCGAACGACAATCGCAATGATCGTTCGCTCGTGGACACCGACGTTGCCGCCGAGCGAAGGGCCCGTCATGCATCACTTGCGCTCGATGCCGTCATTGCGCATCCAGAGCTCGGCGCGCACGTCAACGTCAATCGAATGGCCGCAATCGGTCATTCGATGGGTGGACTGACGGCGCTTTGTCTTGTGGGCGGTCAGCCCTGGAGCCGCAGTCGTGCGCGTCTCGATGTGACGCACGATGCGCGCGTTCGAGCGGCCGTGCTCCTGGCACCGGCGTCCGACTGGTTCATGGGCCCCGATTCGCTCGAGCAGGTGCGCGCACCGCTGCTGGTGTATGTCGCCGAGCATGATCCCGTAACGCCACCGGCGCGCGTGCGCGCCGTGCTTGAACGCCTGCCGGCGTCGACATCGTGTGAAATTCGCGATGTCGCGAACGGCGGGCACTTCGCCTTTCTCACACCGTTCCCAGAAGCCATGCGTCGACCGGACTTTCCGCCGTCGCAGGATCCACCGGGCTTCGATCGTGGTGCCTTTCACGAATCCCTTCCCGCGGAGATTCGCACATGGTTGGAGCAACACGTGCCGTAGGTCGCGTCGCGATCATCGCTGTAGTTGGCGTCGTCTCCAATGGCTGTTCGAAGGAATCCAGACGGTCCGAGTCTGGCGTCGTGAAGCGCGACAGCGCCGGTATCGCGATTGTCGAGCACTCGGCCGCTGCGATGCAGGCGCTACCCGTCTGGACGCTGGGCGAACCCATCGATCGCATCACGGGTGAAGCCGACACCGGCTTTACCGACATTGGTACGGCGGTTCGTCGGAGCGACGGGCAGTATCTGATCAACGACCGTCGGCGCGCTGATATCAGGCGCTACGCAGCCAACGGCGCGCTCGAGCAGGTTGTTGCGCGACGTGGAGCCGGCCCGGGCGAGCTGGCGTTTTTGTCGACGCTGCAGCTGCTCGCGCTCGATTCGATCGCGTACAGCGATGCGAATCAGCGACGCTTCACCATTGCGGCGCCGGATGGTCGATTCGTTCGTCAGGTAGCCTTTCCGCAGCTCAGCAACGGCACGCTGGTTCGGCTGCTTGTTCGCTTTGATGACGGCCGATTCGTAGGCCCGCTTCGTCCGACAGTGAACGAGGATACGATTCCCCGCGATCGCGCCTTTCGCGATTCGCTCGTCGTCGTGGCCGCGCGCACGCTCGACGACGGCTCACTCGACGCCCTCGACACGCTCGCACGACTCCCGGGTCTAGAATCGTACTTCGCGACAACGACCGAGAATGGCGAAACGCGACCGGACATCTATCCCATCCGTTTCGGGCTCAACACGGTGGTGGGATATCACCGCAACGGCTTCGTGTACGCCACGAACGACACGCCGGAATGGCGCGCGCACAGTGGACGTGGGTTGTCTCGCATCGTGCGCTTCGCCGAAGCTCCGCTGCCATTCACCCAGGCTGATCGCGCTCGCTTCCTGATGGAAGTCGACTCGAACCTGGTCAAATCGGGGATGCCGCCGTCGCTGCGCGCCGAATGGCACAAGAACGCGCAAACGTGGCGATTCTCCAAAAACTTCATGCCGGTGGATCGTTTGATCTACGGCAGCGACGGCAGCGTATGGCTCGAACGACCATCGTTGCTCACGAGCGATCCGGTCCGCTACGTCGTATTCGACTCAACCGGTCAGGCTCGGGCGCGACTGACGCTTCCGAGCCCGATTCGGGCTATGCGTGTGAGTCTCACGGAGATCATCGGCAGTACGAAAACCGATGATGATGTACCGGTGCTGATGCGTTGGCGGATCAAGACGCCTTAGCGCACACCAGGTCAGACGCCGAACTGCGTCAGATGGTGATCGAGGTGCTTCGAGTAGAGCACGTTCCACTCGACGGCCGACAGCGGACCAAAGCTCAGTGAGGGGAATCCTTCATAGAACTTCGGACCATCGTGCAGCGCCTGCCTGAGGCAGGCGATCAACCGGTCACGCTCGGCGACAAAATCACGCGCGCCCGTGATACGAAATGCCGGTGCGGTGGGCGTGCTCCGCGGGTACGGTGCCGGGCCTACGACCTTGGGCTTCACCAGACGTTTGAGCACCCAGCGCATGACCGGGTTCGGCGCCTGGTGCTTGTCGGTGTAGACCATTTCATACGGTACGCAGCAGTGCGCGAGCATCTGACCGACGCTCATCTTCCCCCACAGCGGCTGTGTTTCCGCTGTGAGGGCGTTGATACGCGCGATGGCTTCGTCCACCGCGCGCGGATCGAACAGGTCCGGATAGTTGCCGACAGTCGGCATGACGATGTTCGAGGTAGAGGTTACGCCTTGGGCGGCGCGTCCATGCCGCGCCACAGATTCGACGTCGTGAGCTCGGTCTGGCCGCACAGCTTGAGGTAGCAGAAGAGCTGCGTGCGATAAGCCGCGTAGTTCGCCAGCACCAGGCTCACGAAGTGCGCGCCGCGCGTGGCCGGCGGGCCAAAGAGCTGAATGACGCCGCGCATGTCGTCGTCACTCATCGCGCCGATCTTTTCCGCGTACATTGCCGCATGCGTCGCGAGACGCGCGTCGAGGCCGGCCAGATCTGTAGCCCCGAGCTCGGCCTGCATCGCCGTCCACCGCGGGAAGTCGGTCGCGCCAGCCTTGATCCAATCCACCAGCGCCTCTCCCTGCAGCACCAGGTAGCGGACCAACTCGATCGAGGTGCGCTGCCCCTCGGTGGGGCGGTAGTTCACCGCGTCGGCATCGATCTTGGTGATGAGATGGCGCAGCACGTTCACTTCGTGCGTCAGCAGGCCAATGAGTTCGTCTTTCGCGAGGACCATGAGCGGGGGAGGGGGAATTCGGGATCGGGCGGGACGTGGTTGCAGCAAAGCTGGTCACCCGGCCCACGGGGCGCCAGCGAGGCGCCAGCCAATCGCGCGAGGTGTTACCCTCTACCGATGCCTTGGAACCCTCAGCCCACGCTCGTCGGCGCTCGCCTCACGATGCGCCCGCTTACCGAAGACGACTTCGAGCCATTGTATGCCGTCGCGAGTGACCCACTGATCTGGGAGCAGCACCCGGCGCGCACACGCTATCAGCGCGAGGTCTTCCGCGCGTTCGCCGATGAAGCACTGGCCGGCGGCAGCGCCCTTGTGGCGGTCGACAACGCCACCGGTGCGATCATCGGGTCATCGCGATACAACGGCTTCAGCAGCGAGACGAGCGAAGTCGAGATCGGCTGGAGCTTCCTGTCACGCGCGCATTGGGGCGGCCGTTGGAATCACGAGATGAAGCGGCTCATGCTCGACCACGCGTTTGGCAGCGTGAATCGCGTGACATTTCACATCGGCCCCGACAACATTCGCTCGCAAACCGCCGTGAAGCGTATTGGCGGTGAACTCCTCGGTTTGTTCAATGACGATCGCGGCGAACGGGTGGTCTTCGCGATTACCAAGGAGAGGTGGCCGACGCTGCGGGAGCAACTGCTCGGCTGAACGCGATCGCGCGGATTCGAGCGGACCTTCACCGATAAAAGACACAGCATACGCGGATCACACGGATTCCGCGGATAGGCACGGAGCAGTCTGCGAAATCAATCCGCGAGAATCCGCTAAATCCGTGTGATCCGCGCACGCTCTGTCGGTTATCCGCGCAGATCCAACGAAAAAAGTCGCCCGAACCAAGCAATCAATTCGCCAGCTCAAAGTGAGCAGCGAATTCGTCAAAGCGGACCAGCCGCTCTCGCGCATACGGCCCGATTACCGCCACCGACACATCGGGCCCGGCGAACGCGCGAATCGCCTCGAGCGACACCCAGCTGGTCTCCACAACGAACTCCACGCCGTCAGCGACCTCGCGGCGCAGCACGCGAACATCGCGGAAGCCAGTCAGTGCACGCAGGGCAGGGAACACGCTGTTTGCCAAGTGCGCGGCGTACTCACGCGCCGGCTCGCCCGCGCGCGCCACACCGCGCCACACGCGGACCACCGGCGTCGCCGAGCCCGAGATCACCGCGACCGGATGCATCGCGCCATCGCCAATCACCGTCGTCCATTCGCGCACATCCCAGTGCGTGACGAGTCCCGCGAGCACATAGGGGTCGGCTTCGGCGAACGCGCGCACGGTGCTCGCATCAGGAGCGCGAAAGAGCAGCATGGCCCCGTCGACCGGCTCAGCCAACGCACCACCCAAGAGCAGCTCGCCGCGCGCGCGTGAAACACCGGCGTGCTTGAGGTGAGCCTCGCGATACGCGCCGCGGCGGTCGACGTAGTCGCTCACGACCGTGTAGCGCAACACAAAGTGCTTCATCGCATCCTCAGAGTGGGCGTTCCCAGGTTTCGCCGACAAGATCGACACCGAAACTGTGGTGCGGCTCCTCGTTGACGAGCGTATAGCCGTCGGCCACGTAGATCGCGCGTGCCGCGTGCAGAATGCTGTTGGTCCAGAGCGAGATCGTGTGGTAGCCCGCGGCCTTCGCGAAGGCCGCGCATTCGTGCACCAGGCGCTTGCCGATGCCGTGACCGCGTGCGCGCGGGAGCACGATGAGCAAGCGGAGCTTCGCCACCCCTTCGCGCGATGGATGACGTACCAGCATCACCGATCCCACCCGCTCGCCACCGACTTCGGCAATCCAGCATCGCTCGCGCGCGGCGTCGTGCGATTTCGCGAATGCGCCGGCGATTTCCGCGACGAGTCCTTCGAAGCTGCCATCCCACCCGTACTCGGTGGCATACTGCTCGCCGTGCGCGCTCACGATCCATCCGTAGTCGCCGGGCGCAGCGAGACGGATCGTGGACGCCTGCGTCTCGCCAGCGTCGCCGAGCAACGACGAGACCGTGCGACTCGACGCGGCGAGTTGCGCGCGCTGCGCGTCGGTCAAAGCAGCGACCACCGCGCCGACCTGTTCGCGCGACGCCGCGTCGATCGCGGCGAATGCCTTTTGTCCGCTCACGGTGAGCGACAGCAGTCGTGTGCGACGATCCGGCGCCGCCACACGACGTCTCACGAGCTTCCGCGACACGAGCCTGGCGACCAACCGACTCACATAGCCATGGTCGAGCTCGAGCGCGTCACGAAGCGCAGTCTGCGATTGCTCGCCACGCGCGAGCTCCCAGATGAGACGCGCCTGCGGCAGCGAAAGCCCGCGTCCGTAGGGCAAGTCACGCAGCAGTCCGAAGCGCTGCGTGACGACACGGTTGAGTTGCCGAATGGCCTCGATGGCCGACGCGGAGTCTGGGCTGGAGTCCGTCATAACCCAGCATGTGCCTAATACTTGCCCAAAGCAAGTATTTGCCAAGCGATAGCCGAGAAGCGCTTCTCGGCCATCGCCACGGCGGAGTCGGCTAGCGCCCTGCGCGACGCTCCTTCTTGACCATGTACTGGGCAGCGTCGGCCCGCTTGAGCAGCGCCTCGACGTCGCTGCTGTCTCCAGGCTCCGCCCACGCCACGCCAAGGCTCATCCCCAGCACCCAGTTCTGTGCCGGATCATGCGCGCGGCCGATGTTGTGCATGCCAATCGCCCGCTCGAGCCGTTCGATGATCCGCGGGACGTCGTCGGGACCGAGCCCCGGCGCGAGCACCGTGAACTCGTCGCCACCCAGACGCGCGACCACGTCGGCTTCGCGAAACGTGCGTTGCAAGAGCGTCGCGATCTCCTGAAGTGCAACATCGCCGCAGGCGTGTCCGTGCACGTCGTTGATCTGCTTGAAGCGATCGAGGTCGCCATAGAGCATGGCGCATGGCTCACCCGCGCGAAGCGAGCCGGCAATCAGCGGGCGAGCGGTCTCCATGAAGCCACGGCGATTCAGCAGCCCCGTCAACTCGTCGCGAATCGAAAGGTCACGCAGCTTCTCCTCGTGCGCCTTTCGTTCGGAGATATCGCGCACCACCACCACCATCCCTCCCTGCGGCAGTGCGGTGATTGAGATCTCCTGCGGAAACGTCGACCGATCCGAGCGCGTCGCGACCACTTCGCCGTTCCAGAAGCCCAACGGCGTGACGGCGGCCCGCACCTGCTGCGTGAGCGTCGACGCGGTCTTCTCATCGTAGAGCGTCAGCCACGACCGCCCATGGAGCGCCGTGGGGCGATCGTTCAGCATGCGCGCGAAGGCGTCATTCGTGAACTCGAGCGCGCCGGCCGCATCCACAATCGCAATGCCGTCGGCCGTGACCGCGAGCGCCGCCGCCAACGTTTGACGTTCGCGCTCCGCAATACGCCGCGCCGTCACATCGCGCGACAGGCCGACGAAGCCCGTGAGCACACCCTCTGCATCGCGCAGCGGATTGATCGACAGCTCCACCCAGTACGGCTCGCCGGACTTGCGATAGTTGAGGATCTCGCCCGTGAAGTTGGCACCGTGGGTCACCGCATCGCGAATGCGTCCCACCGTTTCCTGCGAAGTATGTACACCTTGCAGCAGGCGGCCCGGCGACGAACCGAGCGCGTCGGCCCAGCTGTAGCCCGTCATCGCCGTGAAGGCGTCGTTGACCCAGACGATGCGTGCCGAGGGCGTCGTGACAATCACGGCATGATCGCTTTGCCGCACGATGACCGAAAGGCGCTCCATCTCTTCGGCCAACGCCTCCTGCTCGGTCACGTCGCGAAAGGTCGCCACGCCGCCTGGTCGATCGTCCAGGTCATGCGAAAACATCGGACGCACGTTCACCGACAGACTCTTCACTTCGCCGCCATTCGTGACGATGCGCATGGGGAAGCTGTCGATCCGCTCGCCCTGCGTTCGCGCCCGGCGAAGCGGGTACTCCTCGGGGAGCAGAATGCGGCCGTCGCGATGCGTCGCGTCGAGATCCGCCAGAAAGTTGCCACGGGAAATTCGTTCGCCCGATACGCCGAGGATTCGAGACGCCGTTTCGTTCCACGCCACCACCTTGCCGTCGCGGTCCTGAACCACGACGCCTTCCGCGAGTGAGTCGATGACCGCACGGTGGAGTGCCTCGCGCGCGGCCATCTCGGCGTTCATCGCATGCTCAGTCGTAAGATCCTGCGCCGTGGCGACGAAGACTTCCGGGTACTCGAACTGATCGCGCTGGACCGTGATGGTGAGTCGCACGGGCCATGGGTCGCGGCCCTGCGCACGGAATCGGGTCTCGCCGACCCAGACCCCCTTCTCCATCACTTCGGGAAGCACGTCGTAGCGGATGCGATGCATGTCATCGCGCGCGACGAAACGCAGCAGATGCACGCCCTGTCGACGGGTCAAGCCGCGCAGCGCGTGAATGGCCGCCGGGTTGGCGTACACGATATCGCCCGACAACGCCCACATGAGCACCAGATCCGGCGACGAATCGAGCGTGAGTACGAACCGGCGCAGCATCGCGGCTTGCTGGTCGTACTGCTCACGCAGCGTGGATCCGGTTAGGTCCATCACGTTTCGGATATCGGTGCCAATCATCTACCAATCCATCGCATCTCGAGTGCCCCGCGATCTGGGGCGATGCGTGCGCGGCGTCGCACTCGATGGAGTATCGGATGCGCCCCGCGAAACCCCACGATTTGATCCGGAAATGGGCGTTGGCTGACCGTCCTGAGCGGCGACCGTGCTTGATCTGTGACGAAAGGGCCCGCACTGTTACAGCGATGAGGCTCATTAATTCGACTGGCCGCCTGTTCACCCGGGCGTCACTTGTCTTGCTTGCGCTTGCGCTTGCGGGCGTCGGCGCGTGCATTCCGCTCGGCCAGGCTCGCTATTGGGAAAGCCGCCCGGTGGTGGCCAAATCAGGGACGACCCTCACCAGCTATCAGGGCGCGTGGTGCGAGGTGTCCAGCGCAGACGCTGAAAAAGTCAAAATCGGACAGAACCACCGATGCGTGTGGCAAAGTCCGAACGCCGGGAAGCCTCCAATCCGGCCCACGCGTTAGCGCTGCCGCGGCGACCCTGGAAGCTCGGGCGCCGGGGGCTGCGCAAGAAACCAGGCATGCAGCGTGGCCGTATCGTTTGCTGACAGTCTCGCCCGCGGATGGACGGGTGTGTAATACCACGGCGGCATTTCCCCCTCACTGACTTCGCGCCAGATGCGGCGCGGCATGCGCAGGCGGCGCGCTTCGCTCAATCGATTCCACGTTGACGCATTGAACTCGCGTCGCCCGTCCTGCACGTGACTGGCGACCCACCAGGATACCGGCGCGATCCGGCTGTACCATGGCCAGTGCGTGTCATTCGAATGGCAATCGGCGCACGCACGATCGAAGATGTCCTGCACTTCGGTCGGCAACGGCATGGAGGTTTCCGTTGGCGGATTGGTGCGCGACACGGGCGCCAGTTGGGTGATGGCCAGAATCGCGAGGAAGCCGAAGACAAGACGCAGGCGCATGATGCAGTTTACGAAAGACTGAGCGAAATACCAATTCTTCAACGCTTCTGAGCGAATTCGATGGCATATCTGCGACCAGTTGATTCCCAGCAGCTTATCGGTCCCTTCCTTGAAGAGGACGCCTACTGGCTGCTGCGGCAGCTTGAGCACGCGCGCGGCGACATCGTGATCGTCAATATCAATCGCACTACCGTGCTCTGGCTTCGCGAGCAGGGCGCGTCAGTTGAGCTGCTGGACGCACTCCGCGCGTCGCTGGACGGACATAGCGAGGCGGACGTCGAAGTGCTCTTGGATCCCGAGCGCACTGATCCGATGACGGAGGATACCGCTGAGCACTCTGTTGTCAGACTTGGCAATCTTGACGACAAATCGCCGAGCACTGACGTCTACATCGGCTCGACGCGCCTGACCTGCCGCGTCTGCAACAACGCCCGCTTCCGTCATCGTCGCGCCCAGATGCACGGCGCGCTTGCCTCGTTCTTCAACATCGAATGGACGTCGCCGTCCGCCGACTGCTACATCTGCACCCAGTGCGGTTACGTGCACTGGTTCATGCCAACCTGACCTTCAGCTGAGTCGATCCACGTGAAGCAGTCGCGTGACAACGCCGATCACTACATCTGGGGCAACGGATGCGATGGCTGGCATCTCGTACGCACCGAACAGTTGAGTGTCATCGAGGAGCGCATGCCGCCCGGTACCCAGGAAGTCCGGCACCGGCATGCGCGGGCCTTTCAGTTCTTTCGCGCGCTGACGGGCGAGCTCACGCTCGAAGTGAACGGCGCCGAGTTGACGTTGCGCGAAGGCGAGGCGTGCAGCGTGCCGCCGGGTACGCCGCATCAGGCGTTCAACCGAAGTGGCGCTGACGTGACGTTCCTGGTGATCAGCCAGCCGCCCAGCCACGGCGATCGCGAGTTGGTACCTCCTGGGTAAACGTTCGGCGATCGAGCGGCATCGGTGCTCACGGGTTCGCGATTCTCTCGTGATCATTCGATTTCAGGGGCAGCAATGCGACGGTTCATCCTGCTGGCGGTGGTCGCGCTCGTGGGCGCGCGAGGTGCGGCGGACAGTGATCTGCAAGAGCTCGCGCCCATGCGAAGCGCGCGCTTTGCGCACACTGAAACCACGCTGGCCGACGGACGTGTGCTCGTGGCCGGTGGATTTACGAGTGCGGGTCCGTCGGCAAATGCCGCGGAGCTGTTCGATCCCACGCGAGGTACGTTCGGCGCCCTGCCGTCGATGCGCGTGCCCCGCCACAGCCACACCGCAACGCGGTTGGCCGACGGGCGTGTGCTGATCGCAGGCGGTTATGGCCCCGGCGGTGAGGTGCTCGCGTCGAGTGAGCTGTACGACCCGCGCACGCAAACGTTCACTCCAACCGGTGACCTGCACGCCGCGCGCGGCGGTCATGTGGCGTCGTTGCTTCCCGATGGCACGGTGCTGATTGCTGGGGGAGTTGGCGCAGGCTGGAGTTTCCTCGCCAGCGCCGAGCGGTTCGATCCGCGCACCGGCACCTTTCGCGAGACGGGTTCCATGACCGTGCCACGCGAAAGTCATGTCGCCGTTGCGCTGGCGGACGGACACGTCCTTATCGTTGGCGGCCACGCCGGACGACGCGAGGCGATGGTGTTGTACGCGTCCACCGAGATCTACGACCCGGCGCGTGCGACGTTCGTTGCGTCGGCGAACATGCGCATCGCTCGACACAAGCATGACGCCGTGCGGCTCGCGGATGGACGAGTGCTGGTGGTTGCCGGATCGGACAAGCGCGATGACCGCGGCCAGTACAGCAGCACCGAACTCTTTGATCCGGTGCGGGAACGCTTCGTCGATGGGCCTGTGCTGCAACTCTCCCGGTACAAGCATCAGGGGACGTCGTTGCTGCTTGCCGATGGTCGCGTGCTGTTGGCCGGTGGGGCGCCACGCGCAGAAGTTCTGGACATTGCGACTGGTCGCTCGACTCTCGTACCAGGGCGCTCCGAGCTCGCGGGCCAATTCGGCGCGGCAGCGCTCATGCCCGACGGAACGGCGCTGGTGACAGGTGGCTACGGAAATGGTGGCGCCGCACGCGCGACGGCCTGGCGCATCCGTCCGTAGCACATTGCGTCCGCGCTACCTTTCGGCATGGCGCTCCATGTCGTCCTCGTTCATCCCGAAATCCACTGGAACACCGGCAATGCGGGCCGCACTTGCCTGGCGGTCGGTGCGACGCTGCATCTCATCGAGCCGCTCGGCTTTTCGCTTGACGAGAAGCAGGTGAAGCGGGCAGGGCTCGATTACTGGGAGCATGTCGATCTGCGCACCTGGCCTTCATGGGCAGCATTCGCCGAGGCACTCCCCACGCTCGGCACACCGTGGCTCTTCGATGAACACGCGTCACAGCGTTATTGGGACGCCCCACTCGGCGCGGCCGACGATGTCGTGCTGATTTTTGGTCGCGAAAACGGCGGCTTTCCAGCGGTAGTGCGCGAACAACTCGAATCGCACGCCGTGAGCATCCCCATGTCGAGCGAGCATGTGCGCTCGCTCAACCTGTCGACATCAGTGGCGATCGGTGTGTTCGAGGTGTTGCGGCAGCGCGCGACTAGGGGCGTGGCGCGTTCTTCGCCACCTGATCGGCCATAATCTTGAGCAACTCCTGATTCGTCCACGGTTGCCAGCCGTGTGGCTTGAGCGGGCGGCCGTAGTCGAACTTGCCGGCGTAATAGGGGCCCTTGCCGGGCTCCTTGGTGCTCTCGAGAAATGTCTCGAAACGGTAGACGCCAAGATTCAGGAAGTAGTTGTCCATATCGCCAACGGCAACGTGAATCTTGCCGACGAGTTTTGGACCGATGGTCTTCCAGTTGCGCTCGACGTAGTCGCGAAGATCGTAGCCATTTGCGCGCATCGCTTCAGCGACGGCGTGATCGATCACGCCAGTGCGCTTGTCCCATAGCGGCTTGGGATAGCCATCGCTGCCAACGGGCGCCCACGCGGCTTGCCAGCCATCCCACTGACCACCCGAGCGGCCATGTGAGGCGATCACGCTCTCGGCCTGATTTTCCTCACGCATGGTGAGTTCGGTCATCCCTTCGGGTGAACGACTCGATGGAATTTCGCGTGGCGGCAGCCAGCTGTTGTCGCGCATCGCGAACGCATTCGAATCGGCGTAGATGTTGCCGAACTGATAATTGCGGAAGTCGAGTTGGTCGGGATACATCGACCACGCACCGCCGAACACATCGGGGTAGTGCACCTGCAGGCCGAGCACATCCCATCCACCGGTTGATCCGCCGGTGAGGGTGCGCGCGTACGACGCGGCGATCGTGCGGAAGCGCTTGTCGATCTCGGGGATCAACTCCTGCGTGATCGCGTCGCCGTAGGGGCCGTTGTTCGCCGAGTTGAGGACGTACGAGTCGTCGTAGTACGGCGTGGGGTGCTGGATGAACACCGCGATGAACTCCGGCACCTTGCCGGTTGTCCATGCCTGCTGGAATTCGCAGCCGGGTTCACGATTCGTGCGCGCGAGTCGGGCAGTGCGCGCCTGCGCCGTTTCCGGTGTGTCGCATCCTTCGAAGGTGAAGCCGAACGGTGCGCGCTCACTGAAGTGGCCTACGGTGTACACCACCGGGTAGCGCTTCGATGTGTTTTGCGCGTAGCCCTTGGGAAGCAGGACCACGGCGCCAAGTGGCATGTCGTGATTCCAGAACGCGCTCGCCTTCTTGGACGCGATGCGAATGCGTTGCACCCATTCGGTGTCGGCGATCTTCGCGACCTGCGGCAACACCTTGTCGAGCGTGAGCGCAATCTTGCTCGACGCGTCGACGTGAATCGTCTGCGGCGCACTGACGAACGATCCCGGGGCATCGTTGAAGCGCTGCCCCTCCCACGAGTCCATGTGCGCCCAGATGGTGTGGCCATCGGCGCGCGCGAACTTCGTGTAGGGCAGGATCATTCCCTGGACGACGTAGTCACCGGCAGGCAGCGCGCTCAGCGTCGCGACCGGATAGCCTGGTGTGGTGACGGGGATGCTGACCGAGCTGCCTGGTGCGACATCACTCACGTCGACGCCGAAAAACGGTTCGCTGTTGCGCTGGGCCCCGGCTTGCTGGCGTGGTTCGCGTCGGTCCGTTCTGGCGACAAACAGGAACGCTCGTCCGGTTGCCGGTGCGCTTGCCACCGAGGCTGGGAGCGTGAGCGTGACTTGTTGCGCGTGCGCTCCGACAGGCGCGAGTAGTGCGGACAGGATGAGCCTCACGCGGAGGGCGCGGAGGACTGCTTCGCGGAGGGGCGCGGAGGCGGTGCGACGGGGTTGGATGCGCATGGGGATGAACTTTGTGTTTGTCATTGCGTCGCGCTACCGGCGGCGTCTGTTGGCCTCGGCTAACTTGCGGCTATGAAACCGCTCGAACGACTTGGCGAGGCCCACACGCCCGACGGCACGCTGCTGCAGCTCTACCGTCATGATGGGGCGTATCTGATCCGCGCCGACGGCGTGGAGCTGATGTCCACGCGGCGTCACCTGTCAGAGGACAAGCTCGCTGAAGTGGCGTGCGCGGGGCTTGCGTCCAGGAAGGGTGTGCGCGTACTGATCGGCGGACTTGGGCTCGGCTTCACGCTGCGCGAGGCGCTGCGTCACGTGGGGCCGGATGCAGAAGTCGTCGTCGCCGAACTCGTTGCCGCCGTGATCGAATGGAACGGCAATCCGGAGTACGCGCTGTCGCACGAGGCGATGCAGGATCCGCGCGTCACGATCGTGCATGAAGACGTCGTGAAGGTGCTCAAGAAGAATCCCAAAGGATTCGATGCGATCATGCTCGACACGGACAATGGTCCGGAGGGGATGATCATGGCCGAGAACTCGCGATTGTACGCGGGCGGCGGGATCGTGAGCACAATTGGCGCGCTCAAGCCGGGCGGAGTCGTTGTCTACTGGAGTGTGGGGGATGATCCGGGGTTTGTGAACGCGCTTGAGAATTGCGGGCTTTCTGTCGACACGATCAAGGCGCGGGCGCATGCTACGTCGGGTCCTTGGCACACGCTGTACAAAGCTGAACTACGCGAACGCACTCTTGAAAAGCGCGAACGCACTCTTGAAAAGCGCGAACGCACTCTTGAAAAGCGCGAACTGAACGACGTGAACTGGAAGACGCGAACTAAACGACGCTGAAAAGCGGTTCGTTCAGTTCGGGGGCTGATGTTGGTGCTGCATTCCGGGCATGCTGTCCATGCGCATCGTGTCCATCGGTGTTGGGCCGGCGGCGGTGCTCTCCGGTGTGTCACTCAAGTGTTCCTGCACGATCATCCATCGGCCGCCCTGATTCCTCCACAACATGGTCCATGCGCCGCTCACCACGTGGCGTGTGCCTTGTGGAGTGAGATGCGGTATCGAGTACGTCATCGTCATCACGGCGGCTTCGCGCGTGATCACATCGACGTAGCGTGAACCGAAGACGAACTTCGGTCCCTGCATGTTCTGGCCGACGCGTTGCCAGAAGCCGCGAATGGCGCCGGCTAGCGTATCGCGATTGGTCATCACGCGACCACCCGCCGCGCTGATCACCCGACCACTGTCGGGGTAGAGCGAGATCAGGCGATCGACGGACTCGGGCTTCGAGAAGTCGTAGGCGTTGGTGACGAGCGCCGAGAGGCTGTCGGCGATTCTGGTACGGTCGGCGGGGGAGACGCGCAGGGGGTCGGCGCAGGCCGAGAGTGCCCCGAGCGATACCCCGGTGAGCGCGATCAGGCAGGTCCGAACGGCGGTACGACCGACGTGTGTCATTCTCACTCCGGGGACAGTGGATTGTCCTCTCTGGGTGACGTTCAAACACGCAGTTTGCGCGTTTAGCCCTTGAGAGCACATCCTATAGCGTTGGCAAGGCAATTGCCCTGCCGTAAGGGTTGTCGTTCCACCTCACCCCCTTTGCACCACGTCGGCCACCCGGCCGGGAGGTTTCGGTGCTCCCCTTCGTTTCCAGTCGCTCCACGTCGGCGATTCGCCTCACGGCCGCCGGTGCGCTTGCCCTCGTAGCCCTTGGATGCGGCAGTGACCGCACGGCGGGTGTGATGACGGCCGACCTTGAACGCGATCTGGCGATGGCGTCGAGTGCGGTACGCCCGCAGTCGCAGGTGGTGTCCGCGCTCGAAGGCGGTCCGCAGAACGCGCCGAGTGGTGATCAGCGTGGACGCCGCGACAACGTGGTGCGCCAGCAGCGTGCGCCGCGTCAGTCACCCAAGGCGACGGAGATGCAGGAGGCGCCGGTGACCGATCAGGTCGCGGACGCTCCGGCTCCGGTGATCGAAGTGGCGAACAACACGCCGGCGCCGGCTCCAACGCCAGCCGTCGCGACCGAACTGCCTGCACCGCGTCCGACGTGGGGTGTGATCTACGACGAGGGACAGACCCAGGGTCGTGGCCCGAGCGACAACAGCGGCTCAACCGGTCAGGGCACCGGCCGCGATGGCGGCGGCTGGGGGCGCGGCACGGGGGTGATCATACGCGGCGGTGGCGCGGGTGAGGATCACTGCGAGCCGCGCGGGATGCCACGTCGTGGACGGATGCCGGGCGGGATGGGCGGGATGGGGGGCGGCGGGATTATTGGCGGCATTATCGGGGGCGCGATTGGGCGTGGGACGTTTCCTCGCTACTAGCGCCAAACGAACTGCGCTAACTGACCTACGCCAACTGCACCACGCTAACTCAACCGCGCTTACAAGCGGTTGAACTGCGAAAACGCGAATAGCGCGAACGGCTACCGTTCGCGCTTTTCTGCTGTCGTAGTCCTGTTAGCGCACTTCAAACCGCTTACAAGCGCAGGTCAGTTAGCGTCGCCCAGTTAGCGCAGTCGCAGTTAGCGCAGTTAAAGCCGCCACCGCACCACCAATCGCAACCACCCAAAGTCCCGGCCCCACGCGCGGCACCATCATGCGCATCGTGTCACTCGACGTGAATTGAACCGCGCGCACCAGCAACACCACCGCCGCAACGCTCGCACTCGCGCTCAACACAATCGACAGCCCGCGCCAGACGCGCTGCGACGTTCGCACACGTGCGACAATGGCAACTACGGTCGACGCGATGCCCACCGCGAGTAACGCTTTCCCATAGGCGCCCGACACGCCACTGATGCGCTGCAGCCCCGCGAAAAACGTCATCCATGGCAGCAGCGCGCCTACGACAATCGCACTGCTGCCGGCGAGCGAAAGCAGCGTAATCACGGGGCGCTCGAGACGTCTTTGCCGTTCACGCTGAAGAACAGGTAGAGATTCGTCGGGATGTCACCCGTCGCACCGCTCCCACTCTGCAACGTGCGCAGCGTTGGCAAACTCTTGCCAGCGACCAGCTGATTCCACGCGGCCTGACTGGTGATGCCCACCACTTCGATCTCCCACCAGCCCGCGTTCGCGCGCGACGCACCACTCTCGTCGCCGATCACGTGGCTGTGCGGCGGCAGCAGTGCGTTCTCGGTGCCTGGGCCAAAGACGCGCGACAGGTCGATCGTGCTCGGGTGATTGATGCACTGACCGGCGGTCGGGCACTGCAGCGTGTTCATGGCGGGCGTGAAGCCCAGCGGCACCGTCACGTACAAGACGGGAATGGAGCCGCCGCGTGGCGCGACGGTGGGTTCGGCACCGAGCTCGCAGGCGCTACTCGCACCACTCGCCGGCGGCGCGGCGCAGAAGAACGGCTTGTTGTAGTGGAACGTCACCGTCTTGCCGTCGGACCAGCCGTCGGTGGTGCCAATCTCGGCGCCGTTGCGCGCATTGGGCGACATTGCAGCCGCGTGATCGTGGAGGGGCGCCGCCGTGGGCATTTCGCTGTCGGCACAGGCAGCAAGCACGGAGACGACGCTGACGGCCACGAGGCGAAGAGTCGCGACGGGCAGGGAGACACGGAGCATTGTGGCGTCCTCGAAGGGCAAAAGGGGGGCGCCGGACCCGTGAGGTGCCGGCGGGACCTTGGGGTCCACCACGGCTACGCCACCCGTCGAAAGGCAGATTGGCGAGCTCAGCTTTAACTCTGGCGCCGCGGGATTAGCCTTCAGTCGTGACTGAATCACAAGCGCACTACCACCACCTGGGCGGAGAAGCTGGCATCCGCCGCCTGGTCGATCGTTTCTACGACCTCATGGACACCGCCCCCGAAGCGGTGAACGTGAGAGCGCTTCACGCCACCAGCCTCAAGTCGTCGCGCGAGAAGCTCTACAAGTACCTCTCCGGCTGGACCGGCGGGCCGCCGCTCTACGAGCAGGAGTACGGGCATCCCCGTCTCCGCATGCGGCACTTTCCCTTTGCCATCGCGGCCCGTGAGCGCGACGAATGGCTCTGGTGCATGGACAAGGCGCTCGATGAGCAGGATGCGCCCCACGAACTCAAGACATTTCTGCGCGAACGACTCCATGCGTTGGCGGATCACATGCGCAACCAGCCGGAGTAAGCAGTGCGAATTGTTGGTGGAAAGTTTGCCGGTCGATCGCTGACGAGCCCTGATGCGCGTGTGCGCCCAACGGCCGAGCCGATGCGCGTGGCGATCATGAAACTGATCGCAGCGGATATCGATGGCGCGAAAGTGCTCGATCTTTTTGCCGGCACGGGTGCGCTTGGTCTCGAAGCGATTTCGCGTGGTGCCAAGTACGCGGACTTTGTCGAGTTTCGGCCCGGCAGCCTGTTCGCGCTCAAGGCGAACATCGCCGCGCTGCGTGTGCGCGAGAAGTCGCGCATCTACAAGAAGGACGCGCTTCCGTTTGCGGACGTGTTGCCGCCACTGCGCTATGATCTGGCCTTTGCCGATCCGCCGTATGATTCGCGCATGCTGGATCGCCTGATCGAGCGGTGGCAGCGCGAGCCGTGGTCGAAGGTGCTGGTGTGCGAGCACTCGTTGATCCACAAGTTGCCACCGGCTGCGCAGCAAATGGTGGTGGGTGAAAGCCGTGTGTCGATCTATCGTGCGCCAGCTCCAGTGGCACCGCCCGCACCTGCACCGGCAGTAGACGAGCCCTCCGCGTAACGCGCCGAGGGGGGTGCCCGCGTGCTACTTTATCGCCCGTGACTGCCCCGCTTCTCAATTCGCTGCGCGAGCAGATTGGTCACCGCTATGCCATTGAGCGAGAGCTTGGGCGTGGCGGGATGGGCGCGGTGTATCTCGCACGCGATCGACAGCTCGATCGACCTGTCGCGCTCAAAGTGCTGCCGCCAGAAGTTGCGGCGGAGCCGGGGCTGCGCGAGCGCTTTCTGCGCGAAACACGACTCGTTGCAGGCTTTTCGCATCCGAACATCGTGCCGGTCTTTGGCATTGAGGAGTCGGAGTCGCTGCTCGCATTCGCGATGGGCTTCGTTGAAGGCGAAAGTCTTTCGGCGCGGGTTGAGCGCGGCGGCCCGCTGTCGGTACGCGATGCCGTGCGATTGCTGCAGGATATTGGCTACGCGCTCGCCTATGCGCACGGTCGCGGCATCGTGCATCGCGACTTGAAGCCCGACAACATCATGATCGAGCGCGCCACCGGACGCGCGCTGCTCATGGACTTTGGCATCGCGCGCGCGGTCGACACACCGCAAGCGGCGAATGGCTTGACGCGAGTTGGTGAGATCGTGGGCACGCCCGAGTTCATGAGCCCCGAGCAAGTCTCGGGTGATGCGCTCGACGGACGCAGCGATCTCTACTCGCTGGGCCTGGTCGCTTACTATGCGATGACCGGGATGCTCGCGATCAGCGGCGACAGCGTGTCGCGCATCGTGGTCAGGCAACTCACTGAGCCAGTACCATCGGTGAGCATTGCGCGCGGCGATGTGCCCGAAGCGCTTGCCGCCGTCGTCGATCGGTGCACGGCGAAGTCTCCCGATGCACGCTTTGCATCGGCCGAGGCACTTGTTGAAGCGCTTGATGCAGCGCAGCTGGCCAAGCCGGAAGTCGCCACGCCGGTGCGCGAGTTTGCGCAGGAGCTGTCGGCGCTGCCGGTGGTCCTGTTGGTTGGATGGTTGATCATCGACCTGATGCTCGACCTGAACACCGCGCGTGGCTGGGCGCGCACCGACGGACTCACCAGCATTACGCTCGTGCTGGCGATCATGGGCGCGCGCGTCGTGCAAGCGATCAACCATCGACGTCGACTCTCTGTACTCGGCTTCGATGGTACGGTGTTGCGCGGACAGCTCGAACAGCTGCTGGATGAGCGCGATGCGTATCGCGTCGCAATGCGCGCCAAACCGGAACAGCGCGCCCGTGAACGCCGGTGGCTTACTGTCGGCGTCATGTTGCTATTGGGTGCTCCGGTTCTGGGCAACATCGCCAGCGCGTCACGCACCCAGATCGGACCGATGAGCTATCACGTGCCCAAGTGGGCCATGGTGGCGTTCTTTGCAACGAGTGCCATGCTGGGCATCGGCATTGTACTCATCGGCCGCAGCTCCATTCTCGCGCTGGGTGATCGCAGCTTCAGGATGCTCTGGCTTGGTCCACTCGGGCGACTCTTGTTGGGACGCGCCGATAGCCAGGCGTCCGGGCGCACGGTCCCTCCCACCGGCGCCGAGCGAGCGCTCACGCCACTTCCTGAACGCCTCGCTACGCCCGCGCGTACCCTTCCGCCGGCCCCTCTTGCCGTGGCCAACGGCTCGGCAGAGCTTCACGCGTCGGTTCGTGATCTCGAGCGTCGCGTCGTGGCGCTCGAAGCCCACGCGGCACAGAGCAGTGTGTCGACTCCCGCTACACCGTCTCCTTCCACCTGATCGGCTTATGCGACTCATTCGTCGCGCTGCAGCTGCGAGCCTCTTGCTTGCGGCCTCCTCACTGTCCGCCCAGCCCGCCAAGTGGGCACAACAGGCGCAGAACGTCACGATCATACGCGACCAGTTCGGCATCGCGCACGTGTACGGCAAGACCGACGCGGATGCGGTGTTCGGCATGATCTACGCGCAGTCGGAAGACGACTTCAATCGCGTCGAAACGAACTACATCAATGCGATGGGACGTCTCGCCGAAGTCGAAGGCGAAAAGGAGATCTGGCGCGACCTCCGCATGAAGCTGTTCATCGACACGCTGCAGCTGAAAGCGCTGTATGCGAAGACGCCGGCGAGCATGCAGACGCTCATGACGGCGTGGGCCGATGGACTCAACTACTTCCTGTCCACGCATCCCGCAGTCAAGCCGCGTCTCATCACGAAG
Source organism: uncultured Gemmatimonadaceae bacterium (assembly GCA_966112585.1). Lineage (GTDB taxonomy): Bacteria > Gemmatimonadota > Gemmatimonadetes > Gemmatimonadales > Gemmatimonadaceae > Gemmatimonas. The sequence continues at coordinate 45,589 of CBHWDN010000003.1, read as the reverse complement.
TTCGCTCCCTGGATGGCGCTGTCGTTCAGTGAGGGCTCGATCGGTGGCGATATCGAGTCGGTGGCGCTCCGGGGTATTGAGCAATTTTATGGTCGGGGGCGAGGCGCCCCCTCCGAGGGCGCGGAGGTTTCGGTGGCGCCGCTTCGCGGCGCACCCGTGACTATCGCGGAGGGGGCGCGGAGCGCGGAGGATGACGAGAGTCCGTTTGGGCGGGAGCCCGGTGGATCGAACGGCATGGCGATCGCACCGTCGAACACCACGGGCAAGCACGCGATGTTGATGATCAACCCGCACACGTCGTTCTACTTCCGCCCCGAGATCCACATCGCGAGCCAGCAAGGACTCGACGCGTACGGCGCGGTGACGTGGGGACAGTTCTTCATCTATCAGGGCTTCAACAGCCGACTTGGTTGGATGCATACGTCGGGTGGTGGTGACGTGACCGACGAGTACCTGGAGACCGTGACGCCCAAGGGTACGGGCTTTACGTATCTGCACGGTGGCGCGCAGAAGCCGGTGACCGCGAAGGTCATTACGCTCCCGTACAAGACGGCGAACGGCATGGCCAAGCGCACGGTGACGGCGTACTTCACGCAACACGGCCCGGTCATTCGCGAGCAGGATGGCAAGTGGGTGGCCATCGCGATGATGAACAATCCGCTCGAGGCCATTCAGCAGAGCTACGGTCGAACCAAGGCGAAGAACTTCGACGAGTTCAAGAAGGTCATGAACTTCCGCACCAACTCGTCGAACAACACGATGTACGCCGACGCTGATGGCAACATCGCGTATTTCCACGGCAACTTCGTGCCGAAGCGCAATCCGAAGTTCGATTGGACGAAGCCGGTTGACGGCAGCGATCCAGCCACGGATTGGCAGGGGCTGCACGCCCTCGACGACATGATTCATCTCAAGAATCCGTCGAGCGGTTGGATCTACAACTCGAACAACTGGCCCTTCTCGAGCTCAGGTGCTTCGAGCCCAAAGATCGGTGACTATCCGGCGTACATGTCGGCGCAGCGCGAGAATTCGCCGCGCGGTATTCACGCCGAACGCGTCTTTGGCAGCAAGAAGGATTTCACGCTGGAAAGCATGATCGCCGGCGCGTACGACAGCTATCTACCGGCCTTCGAGCAACTCAATCCGCCGCTCATTGCGGCGTATGACGCGCTGCCCGCCGGCGATGCGCTCAAGACGAAGCTTGTCGATCAGATTGCGGTCTATCGCGCGTGGGACAAGCGCTTCGCGCTCGAAAGCGTTGGCATGTCACTCGGTAACTATTACGCCGAGGAGGCGACGCGCGCCGCCGCAGGTCCGGCGCGTCAGGCGGGGAAGCCGGCGCTCGAATTCATCGCGAACGGCGCACCGGGTTCGATGCTCCTCTCCGCGTTCGAACGCGCGAGCGATCGCCTCGCGCGTGACTTTGGTTCGTGGAAGACGCCGTGGGGCGAGATCAATCGCTATCAGCGTCTGTCGGGCGACATCAACGCCGGCTTCGATGACAGCAAGCCGAGCGTGCCGGTGCCGTTTGCCAGTGCCAACTGGGGCTCGCTCGCGTCCTTCGGTCAAAGCAGTGTGCGGACGACCAAGCGCATCTACGGCGATCGCGGCAACAGCTTTGTGGCCGGCGTGGAGTTTGGCCCCAAGGTGCGCGCGAAGAGTGTGCTCGCCGGTGGAGTGAATGGCGATCCCAAGTCGCCGTACTTCTTCAATCAGGCCGAACGCTACGCGAAGGGTGATTTCAAGGACGTGAATTACTATCGCGAGGATGTCGAGAAGCACGCGGTGCGCACGTATCACCCGGGGAAGTGACGGTGGCTACGCGGGGCATGGTGGCAGCCGTCGACTTTGGTGCGAGCAATACGAAAGTTGTCGTGCATGATGGCGCCGGTTCGCATCACTGGAGGCTGCCGAGTGAGGGGCAGCCGACCGATGCGCGCGTGCGCGAAGTGCTGGCGTTTCGCGACGTCAGCGCAACGTCGCTCGACTGGATCGCGGTGACGGGTGGTAATCGGTCCGCGCTGTCCACGGAGATCGATGGCGCGACGGTTCATCGGGTCGATGAAGTGCAGGCGATCGGTCGCGGCGGGCTCGCGCTGTCGGGGCTTGGTCGTGCGGTGGTGACGAGTGCCGGCTCGGGCACGGCGGTGGTTGCCGCGCATCCGGAGGGCTCAAAGCACGTGTCGGGCACCGGAGTTGGCGGTGGTACGTTGGTCGGTCTCGCGCGCCTGCTCGTTGGCACGGTCGATCCCGACGAGATCGATGCGCTGGCACTCAAGGGGAACGACACGAGCGTCAATCTCACCATCGGCGAAATTCTCGGGCAGGCAATCGGTTCTCTGCCACCGGAAACAACCGCGGTGAACTTCGGCCGCGTTGCCCGTCATGCCGTCGATGCATCACGCGAAGACATGGCCGCCGCGCTGGTGAATCTGGTGGGGCAGGTGATCGGTGTGGTCGCGATCAGCGCCGCCAAGTCACAGCAGATCGAGCACGCCGTGATTGTGGGTCATCTCGCCGACCTGCCGAGTATTCGCAAAACGCTCACGGCGGTCGGGCACTTCTATCACGCGAGTATCAAGATTCCCGAGCACGGCGGAATGGCGGTGGCGCTGGGGGCGATGCTGGTGACGCAGGAGAGGCTGGCGGAGCCGCACGCGTAGTTCACCCGGAACCCGCAAACTCGAACTCAGTAACCCACCAACTGATCAGTTTCTGGGTCTCTGAGTTCGAGTTGATGGGTCTAGGGTTTCTTGCAAAGCTCCTTGAACGCGAGCCCCTGCGCCGTCCCCGGCACCGGCGCCGCGTACCCCGGCTGCTTGTTGATTCGCTCGTTCGCGACCTTGGTGAACTTTGCGTCTGCGTAATAGCGGTTCTCGAGCACCGCCGCCGTCCCTTCCTTACAGCGCACTGCCACCTTGGTGCGCGTGCCGAACCACTCACCGCCTGGCACCTTGGCCGGCTTGGTGAAATTGGTGCGCAGTACGGCGGTGATCTCGGTCGCCGAACGCTTCACCGTGTTCGCTTCGAGTGTGACCGGATTGCCGCCGGCCACCGTGCCGATCAGCTGGAGCAACAGGAACGGATGCATGGGCCAACGATACTGCGCTAACGTCGACTGCGCTAACTCAGCTGCCTCAGGGCAAGCGCTTCACCGGCAGTGAGGCCAACTCCGACGGCTTCGTGACTTCGCTCAACCGCGGGTCAGATTCGAGATTTGCGTGGCGATGGCCTCGTAATTCTTGTCGAAGTGGTGGTCGCCTTCGCGTTTGTTCAGAATCACTTTGCTGCCGGTGAGTTCGGGACACACGGTGTCGCTTTCCGTCGTGCCGTACACGCACAGCAGCTTGGTGCCGCTGATGCGCTCGAGGTAGGGCTTGATCTGGATATCAGTGGGGCGATTCACCGTCTTCACCAGATCGATCAGGTGAAATTCGAAGCTCGCGGCGTGCTCGGCGCCCAATAGCGCAATCCCGTCAACGCGCGCCCGCAAATCGGGCGGGAGGCGCTCGTAGAGCAGCGCGCTGAAGCCCGCGCCGCGCGAGTAGCCAATGAGCAGAATGCGCTCCCTGTGCCACTTCGCGAGGTAGTAGCGAAGCAGTGCTTCGCTGTCGCGCGACAGATCGGTGACCGACTTGTCGTCGCCTGACGTCATCCATGCACGTGAGCCGACGCCAACCACCGATACGCCTTTGGTCGCGAGCGCCTTCGACACTTCGACGGTGAGCTCCTTCCAGTTGCCGTCGCCGCTCCAGAAGAGCGCGACGGTGTTGCCGTTCGCGCTTGGCACTTCAGTGATGGGCAACTGCGAAACAGCGGCCGGCGCGCCCTGCGCGTTCGCATGCGGCGCGGCCGACGCGAGCACGGCGACGGCCAGGAGCGTGGTGGCTAGCTGCGCGGTGGGCACGGTGGCCTTTCGCTCGAGCGTGCCCCAGCCAACGAGGCGCCCGCGGAACGCGGCCTTGATGGAGCGCAATACGACCCAGTACATGACCTGACGATACGCGAAACGCTGCAGCGCCACCAGCCAGGCAAGCTTTCGGTCTTCGTCGGGCTCCATGAAAAGCGCGACCAGCGCTGCCAGCAGCTCAGTCAGTACAAACACCGCGTAGAAGCGCAGCAACTGCTGCAGGTCGGTCCGCGCATACGTCGCGCCATGCGTGCGGGCCACAATCGCGATGCTGATGAAGCTCCACACGAACAGCACATCGGCCAGCGGTGACAGCGCCGTGAAGAGCAACTGAAAGATCCAGGTATTCGGCATCGCGATCATGCCCAGTGTGCCGTACCTGGGGCGCAGCAGGGTGTCGCGGTGCTTCCAGGCGCACTGCAACGTGCCGAATGCCCAGCGGAAGCGCTGACGTGCCAGCGTGCTCAGGGTATCCGGTGCTTCGGTGTACGCCACTGCATCGTCGGCGTACGCAATGCGCCAGCCGTTACGGCGGAGCGCAATCGTGAGGTCCTGATCTTCCGCCAACGTATCGTCGCTGAAGCCGCCCGCGTCTCGCACGGCGGTCGCACGCCAGGCCCCGATCGCACCCGGCACCACCGTGATCGCGTTCAAATCCGCGAAGGCGCGACGATCCACATTCTGGCTGGTGATGTACTCCACCGCCTGCCAGCGCGTCACGAGGTTGAGACGGTTACCCACCTTCGCATTGCCGGCCACCGCGCCCACGCGCGCATCACGCAGCGGTTGCACGAGGCGCTCGATCGCGTCTGGCGCAAACACCGTATCGGCATCGAGCCCCACCAGAATCTCGCCATGTGCCAGCGCGATACCGGTGTTGAGCGCCGACGCCTTGCCGCCGTTCGGCTTGGTGAGCACCAGAACACGCGGATCACCGGCAAACGTATTGCGCGCGATCTGATAGGTGTCATCGGGAGAGCCGTCGTCGACCACGATCACTTCGAGCGCACCGGCATACTCCTGCTGCAACAGGCTGTGCACCGTTTGCACGATCACGGCCTGCTCCTTGTACGCTGGCACGATCACGCTCACACTCGGCGCGTAGAGCGGTTCGCCAGCGGCGCGGCGCTGTGACGCGCGCGACCGCACGCGCTGGCGCACGGCGAGTCCCGTCAACAGCACGAGGCGCAACACCCCGACCGTGACGGCCGTGCCCAGCGCGGCAACCGCCAGCCACTCAGTGCCACTCACCAGGCTGTAGCCAGCGAACGCCAACCAGCGGCGATTCGCGCTCTCGGGCGGAAGCGGCGGCGTGAAGACACTCGGCGCTGCATCCACGAGCCCGGCAAGCGGTACAATCGTATCGCCACGCGCCCGCAGTGAATCGATCAGCGGACCCAGTGCCGCCACGGTCTGTGCGCGATTGCCACCACCGTCGTGCATCAGCACGATGTTGCCGCGATGACGATCCTCGAGCACTCGCCGCACGATCTCGGCGGCGGGCAGTCCTTGCCAGTCATCACTGTCCACGTGCACGCCGGCGGTGAGGTAGCCGAGCTGCGTGGCCTCCTCAACCGGAATGAGTTCATCGGGCGTGCTCGGCTCCGCGTCGCCAAAGTACGGCGGACGGAAGAGCAGCGTGCGCTTGCCGACCACCGCCTCGAGCAGTCGCGCTGTGGCATCGAGCTCCAGGCGCGTCACGAACGGCGACACGCGCGACAGGTCCGGGTGCGTGAAGGTGTGGCTACCCAGTGCATGCCCTTCGTTCGCGATACGGCGCGTCAACCCAAGTTGCGTTTGTACGCGATCACCAATCACGAAGAAGGTGCCGGTTGCGTGGTGCGCGCGAAGCGTGTCGAGAATCATCGGCGTCCACGTGCCATCGGGGCCGTCATCGAACGTCAGCGCGACACGATGCGCATGTTCGGCGCCGCTGCGTTCCACCGTCCACGCGGTGGGCAAGGCCACCGTGTGCTCCGCCGTGATCAGTCCCGATGCGGAGTCGTGTGTGAGCTGGCGAAGCCCTGGTGTGGGGTGCGAGGTAACGCGCAGCAATTCCCCATTGCCATGCATCGCCACGCCGTAGCCGGGCGGCTGTGTGCTGAGCTCCCACCACGCTTCTTCGCGCGTGGCATGTCCGAAGACGCGCCAGAGCGCGGGATCTTCAGCGCCGAGTCTCCAGACCGCCTGACCGGCGACACCAAGCGCCGTGCCGGTGTGAATGGCGTTCCAGTTGGTTGCGGCGTCGAGAAACCACACGACGTGATCGGTGGAGTCCGGATCGGTCCAGCGAATCGTGGGCTCGAGTGCGTCGGCGTTCCACTGTGGCAACACCCCGCGATCGCGTGCTTCGGCGATCGCTTCCGTGTACGTGAGCGCATTCGCCGGCTCCGCGGGCACTGCATCGGTCCACGCGTAGCCAAAGGTGCCGAAGGCGAAGATGAGCCGGCTCGGTGACACGAGCTGCACCATGCGCTCACCGCTCGCCTGATACCAGCGCTGACTCGCAACCGGACCGGCGTCGTTCGTCGCGCTGTGTTCATCGTAGAGCATCGCGATCGTGTAATCGGCGATGCTTCCCCAGCGGCGAATCGCATCGGCGTCTTCGTCAGCGGCCACGGTGATCGCGAGGGTCGCGTGATGCGCGTGCAATGGTGTGGCGAGTTCGCGCAGCAATTGGTCAACGCCAGCGCGCGCGCCCTCGGGCACCTGTTCGAAGTCCACCACGATCCCGCCCAGGCCGAGCGTCGTGACGAGCGAATCGGCCGTGTGCACCAATCGCGCCCGAGCGCGCGGTGACGCCACGAGTGCGGCTACGCGCGCGCCGGAGAAGGTGGCGCCACCACTGTCGACATTCGTGAGCATCGCGAGCACATGTGGGCGCGTCGCGGCTGGCTGCGCGTTGACCAGGTTCGTGACGCGCGGATCGATCTTTACATCAAGCGCGAGATCCTTCGTGCGCAGGAAGCCCCACTCGGCGACCACCCAGTCGAGCTGCGTGATGTGCTGCTGCAGCGATTGCCAGGCGTCGTCGTCCCAATTCACGTAGAAGGCGGCGTGAATTGGCGCGGCATTGCTGCGTGCGGCTGCCGTGCGCCCAGAACGCCGTGTCGAAGCACGCTTGGTACCCGGAATGGGCGTGCGATCGCGCCCATCGAGCGTAGAGAGCAGCCGGGAGCGAGCGCGGCCACGGGCGAGTGTGTCGGCGGCGCGGTGAACGCGCGCCGTTTCGGCTACTTTTGGCATCGCCCACGCGGGCAACGCCGGTGGCACCAGAATGCCGATCAGGACGTACGCTACCAAAGCGGTGGTGACGATACCAATCGCCATCGCGGTGCGTTGTACGCGCCGCCACCGGCGCCCAGTCGGATCGAGGAATACCGCCATGGGCGAATGGAAACACCTGCATCCTGACATGTCGCTAACGCGTCACGTTAGCATCGCGTCAGCTCCCCATCCGATGTTTCAAGCGTGAGTAATCCCTCAATGCCCCTGCCGCCGCTGTCCACCGCGGCTATCGAATCAGAGCCCGACGAGCCCATCGCCGGAGCCGCGCCCGCATGGAGAGCGTGGGCGCCGCCACTCGCGATGTTGCTGCTGATCGCGGTGGCGCTGTGGGTTATGCACAATGAGCTGGGGGCCACGGCGTACAGCACGCTGGTCACCGCGATGGGACGAGTGCCGCGCGAAAAAATTCTCAATGCCGGCCTGCTCACCGTGCTCGCGTACGCCTGCCTGTGCGGCTACGACCTCGTTGCGCTGCGATTCGTGGGGAATCCACTTGCGGTGCGAAAGACCGCGCTCTCGAGCGTGCTGGCCTATGCGCTGAGTCAAACGCTCGGCTTTCCCTTGCTGACCGGCGGCGCGGTGCGGGTGCGTTTCTGGAGCATGTGGGGGCTGTCATCGTCGGAGATCGCCGGCGCGACGGCGTTCGTGAGCGTCACGTTCACCGTTGGAGTGGCGAGCGTGTGCGGGTTGGCGCTGCTCTTCGAGCCCACCGCGCTCCTCACGCTGTTGCATGTGCCTGAAGTGGTTGCCCGCGTGCTCGGTGTGCTGCTGATGGGTGGTGTGCTGGCCTACGTTGGATGGACGATGCGTCAGCGCGGTCGTGTGATCACCGTTGCACGCACGCAGATCCCAACGCCGTCTCCACTCATGGCGGTCTCGCAGGTGCTGCTCGCGCTGGTGGATTGGGGTATCGCCGGCCTGGTGCTGTATGTGTTGCTCCCCGCCGGACACCCGCTCACACCGCTGTCATTTCTCGGGGTCTTTGCGCTCGCGCAGTTCGTCGGCGTGGTGAGCCATGTGCCCGGTGGCGTTGGTGTGTTCGAGTCCATCATGATGCTCGCGCTTCGTGATGTTGCCGCGCCGGCTGAAGTGCTTGGCGTGCTGCTCGTCTATCGCGCGGTCTACTACCTCGCGCCGTTTCTGCTTGGTGTGGTGACGCTCGCCCTGCTGGAGGTCAGTCAGCATCGAGCGAAACTGCCGGTGTTGATCGGCACCGTGTCCACGCGGGCGGGCGTAGTGCTCAGCGTGTCGGCGCGCGTGGCAGTCATGCTGCAGCCGCTTCTTCCCACGGTGATCGGTATCAGCACGTTCTGCGGCGGCGCGCTGCTGCTGCTGTCGGGGGCAACTCCAGCGGCACACGGCCGATTGCGCGCCCTGTCGGCGGTGCTGCCACTCGGTTTGGTCGAGCTGAGTCACTTCGCCGGCAGCATGGCCGGCGTGGGCCTCATGGTGCTGGGTGCCGCGCTGCGCCGTCGCCTCGATGCCGCGTGGGGCACAACGGTCGCGCTGCTCGTGGTCGGCATCTCGGCGTCGCTGCTCAAGGGACTCGATTGGGAAGAGGCGATGCTGCTTGGCATCGTGCTCGTGGCGCTCATTGCGTCGCGCCGCGCCTTCTATCGTCCGGCCAGCCTGTCGAGCGACATGCTCACACCCGGTTGGCTTGTGTCACTGGTTGGCGTGGTGGGGGCGAGCATTTGGGTTGGTGTGATTGCCTATCGCCATCTCGACTACTCGAACGAGTTGTGGTGGCAATTCGCCGTACGTGGCAATGCACCGCGCTTCCTGCGCGCGAGTGCCGGTGCCGTGTTCGCGGTCCTTGGTGTCGGCATGTGGCGTCTCTTCCGTCCGGCGACTCACGAACCGGAGCTTCCAACCAACGAAGAGCTGGAGCAGGCGAAGGTTGTCATCGAGCGCGTCCCGGAAAGCACGCCCTCGCTCGCGCTGCTTGGCGACAAGGCACTGCTCTTCACCGAGGCGCAGGATGCGTTCGTGATGTATGGCGTGTCGGGGCGCAGCTGGATCGCGATGGGTGATCCCGTTGGACCGGAGACCGCACAAGCCGACGCGGCCTGGCGTTTTCGCGAAGAAGCTGATGCGCACGGTGCGTGGCCGGTCTTCTATCAGGTCACACCGCACAAGCTGCCGCTCTACATCGATCTCGGACTGACGCTCCTCAAGTTGGGCGAAGAGGCGATCGTGCCGATGCGCGACTTCTCCCTCGATGGCGGTGCGCGCAAGTGGATGCGTCGTGCCATCAAGGAGTCCGAAAAGGGTGGAATGTCATTCGAAATCGTCCCCGCGTCGGGCGTGCCGGCGCTCATGGCCGACGCGCACCGGATCTCTGATGAGTGGCTGGGTGGCAAAACGACCCGCGAGAAGGGCTTCTCGCTCGGACGTTTCGACGAGGCCTACCTCGCGCATTTTCCAATGGCCGTCGTTCGGCATACGCCCTCCGACGCACCCTCGCGCGTGGTGGCGTTTGCCAACCTCTGGACAGGGCATGTCGGTGGCGAAGTGTCGCCCGATCTCATGCGCCGTTCGACCGACGCGCCAAAGGGCGTGATGGACTACCTGTTCGTGCAACTGCTGCAGTGGAGCGCCACGCAGGGCTATCGCGCGGTGAATCTGGGCATGACACCGCTCGCCGGATTGATGGACCCCGCGCTTGCGCGTCCGGACCTGGCGCCGCTCTGGGCACGCGCCGGCACATTCCTCTACGGGCGCGGCGAGTCGTTCTACAATTTCCAGGGACTGCGCGGCTTCAAGGAGAAGTTTTCGCCGATGTGGGAGCCGCGCTATCTCGCATCACCGGGTGGCATTGCATTGCCGCGGGTCCTCACGAACGTCGCGACGCTCATTGCCGGCGGTGTGGGCGGCCTGGTGCGGAAGTAGCACCGGCCGCCAACACGCGCCGCTACGGCAAAATCAGACGCCCGGCTTCTTGGCAGCGGCCGGCTTCTTGGTGGTGTCCTTCTTGGCCATTTCATGCTTGGCCATCGGCTTCGCAGCAGCGGCTGCGGGGGCAGCGGCCGGCGCGGCGGCGGCAGCAGCAGCCTTGTGGGTGGTGTCGTGCTTGGCGGCGGCCGGCTTGGCCGGCTGGGCGCCGGCAACGGCGGCGAGCGCGAAGGTGGCGGCGATAGCGGTTGCGCGGATCATGACAGGAGTGCTCCTTGACTGTGATAGGCGGGACGTACGACTAGTATCTCGCCAATAACCTGACGGCCCCATAACGGGATCCCTGAACGGGACGCGTGATGCGAATCTTGATTGCCGAAGACGATGCCCGGTTGCACGACCTGCTGGCCCGCGCCCTTCGGGAACGGTCGTTCGCGGTAGACGTGGTGACCGACGGTGAGTCCGCGCTCGTGGAGGCGGCCGTCAATGAGTACGACGCCATCGTCCTCGACGTGATGCTCCCCCGCCGCACGGGGCTCGAGGTGTGCCGAGAGCTGCGCCGTCGCGGATTCAAGACTCCAATTTTGATGCTCACGGCGCGCGACGCCCTGCACGACCGCGTGGCGGGCCTCGATAGCGGTGCCGACGACTATGTCGTCAAACCGTTCGAGCTGGACGAGTTGCTCGCGCGGCTCCGCGCCGTCATGCGTCGCGGTCCGGTGCTACAGGAGGAGCGTCTCGTGGTGGGCGATCTCGTCGTGGACACGCGCTCGCAGCAGGTGAATCGCGGTGGGTTACCGGTGGGTCTCACCACGCGCGAATACGCGCTGCTCGAGTATCTCGCCCGTCATGCCGGACGGGTGGTTGGTCGTGCTGAACTCACCGAGCACGTATGGGACGCGAATCACGATCCGGCGTCGAATGCGCTCGAGGTGTACATCGGACGCGTCCGCAAGAAACTCGAGTTGGCCGGTGGGCCGTCCATTCTGCACACGCGTCGCGGCTCAGGATATCTGCTGTCGACTGACGTCAGCGAGTAGCACACGTGGCGCCGGAACGCATTCACGCCGAGATTTTCGCGCCGGCGCCGCAGCGCGAAGAACCGCCAGCTCCGCCGCGCTATCTCTCCATTCGCGCGCGCCTCGCGTTCTGGTACACCACCGCATTCGGCTTGCTGCTGCTGGTGGTTGGCGTCGCCACCTATCTCGTGTTGGTGAGCATCACGCGTCGCGACGCGGACACGTTCCTGACCGATACCGCCGACGCCGTGGGCGCATCGCTGCAGGACGCGCTCAAGACCATTTCACGGGCGGGTGGTTCGGATTCGCTGCAAGTCGCGTTGGCAGCAACCGTCACCATCCAGAATCACCGCTTCCGCGATATTGGCGTCGCGATCTTCCGTTCGACCCCCTCGAAGGCGGAGCCCAATCTCACGCTGCTTGCCGTCGACAGCTCGTCGACTGCGACGCGTCTGTTTGGTGGACGAGCCGGTTGGCGCACCGCGAGCGTCTCAGCGGTACGTGCACTGGCAGACATGGACACCGACATCGTCACCCTGGCACCGTATCGAGAGCGCGTGGTGTCGATGCCGGTGCGCACCGTGCGCGGTGTGTTCGTCGTGGCCGTCAGTCAATCCATCGAAGCCAACGAACGGGTGCTGCAACGCGTGCGGCAGGCGATGCTCGTTGGTCTGCCGCTCTCTCTGCTGCTCGCCACATTCGGCGGCTACCTGCTCGCTGCGGCGAGTTTGCGTCCAGTCGACGCGATGCGCGCGCAAGCGGCACGCATTACCGCGAGTAACCTGCACGAACGGTTACCGGTTTCGCGTCCCGCCGACGAGCTCTCACGGTTGTCGCAGACCTTCAACGCACTCCTCGATCGCGTCGAAGACGCCTTCGCGCAGCGTCGTCGCTTCACCGCTGACGCCTCACATGAGCTCCGCACGCCGGTCGCCATCGTGATCGGCGAAAGCGAACTCGCGCTCTCCGCCGATCGCTCCTCCGCCGACTATCGCTCGGCGCTGCAGATCATTCACGGCGAAGCGCGACGACTCGCGCTGATCGTTGCCGACCTCTTCCTGCTGGCTCGCGCGGATGCGGCTGAACAACAGCTCAATCAGCAGCCATTCTTCGCCGAGGAGCTGGTGGGTGACTGCGTTGACGCCATGGCCACCATCGCGCAGGCCAAGCACGTCGCCCTCGATTTCTCCCCGGTGAGCGAAGTCCCCATCACCGGCGACGAAGCGCTGCTGCGACGCATCGTGATGAACCTGATCGACAACGCCATCAAGTACACACCAGGCGGTGGCCGCGTGATCGCCGAAGCCGAGCCCACACCCGGTGGCGGCGCGCTCGTGCGCGTGTCAGACACCGGCCCCGGCATTCCGCCGGAACATCAGGCGAGAATCTTCGAGCGATTCTATCGCGTGCAGCACACCACGAATCGCGTGGGACTGGGCGACGCGACCGGTGCCGGTCTGGGGCTGCCGATTGCGGCGTGGATCGCCAAGGCGCACGGCGGATCGCTGTCGCTGGTGACGAGCGACGCATCGGGATCAGTGTTTGAGCTCCGGGTCCCGGGGACTACGACTGAAGGCTGAGCGCTCTCGATCGAAGATGGAGAACTGAGAACTCAGCCGTGAGCAGCGAGACATGAGCAATGAGCCCTGAGCATTTCTTAATGCTCAGGGCTCACGTCTGTGTTCTCCATGCTCAGCTCTCAGCTCTCCATTTCACCCCAAGAGAGCCCAACACGTCACCGCGCACAAGTCGGCATCGTGGGGTCCGCCCCCGCAATCGCCGGCCTGTTAGGTCGGTTCGCCACCGCCGTCATCACCTGATGAATGAAGTTGCCGAGGCGCGCCGAGTGATCGTAGTCGATGTACTGCGGCTCGTCGCTCTGCTGGTGATAGTCCACCGCGTAGCCGAGTGACATGTACACGACCGGGATGTCCTTGCGGACGTAGTTCACCTGGTCCGAACGGCAGAAACGATTGAGCGGGTTCGCGGGAACGTCCCAGCTCTTGTCGATCGCCATCGGCTCCTTGATGTTCGCGTTCACCGAATCGATGATATCGCCAAACTCGCGCGACAGGCGGCGCTGACCAAGCATCTGCACCGAGTTCGGGCCACCGTACTTCACTTCCCAGTTCCGGCCGGCGCCCACCATGTCCATGTTGTGCGCCGCAACGATCTTGTCGAGCGGCAGCGTGGGGTGATCGGTGAACCAGCGCGAGCCAAGCAGCCCCGCTTCTTCGCCCTGATGCGAAATGAAGATCACCGAACGCTTCGGCTTTTCCTTCGCGAACTTCTCGGCGATTTCGAGCATCACCACGGTGCCCGAGCCATCGTCGTCGGCGCCGTTCATGATGCTGTCCTTGCGTGTCGGACGGGCCGCGCGCGCCTTCGCGATCAGTGCGTTGATCTTCTGCTGCTGTTCGGCCGTGGGCGTGCACACCGGATCGTTCGCACCCTGGCGACGCACCACCATGTTGTAGGCGCGCAGCGAGTCGTGATCAACGACCGTGGTGTTGACGCCGACGTGGTCATTGTGCGCACCAACGAGGACATACTCTTCCTTCAGCGTCGGATCGTTGCCCGGGAGCACCGCGATCACATTGCGCGCCGGCGTGGGCGACATGCGCCACGCGTGCTGCCAGTTCGCGCTGATCGACTGACCGGTCGTACCGACCTGCAGATCGCCCACCGACTTGCCGAAGATCTGCTCGGCGGCGGCCTTGGTGATGTTGGCGCCGCCAACCTGACCATCGTTGATTGGCGTCGCCGGACGCATCGACATCGGCTGCGCAAAGGCCTGATTCACTGCCGTCGGCGTCATGTCATCGAGTCCGATGATCAGCACCGCCACCGCGCCGGCGCGCATCGCGCGATTGTCACGCACCGCTGTCGCACCAGCAGGTCGACGCGCCGCGTTCGCACCGCCCGCCGCGCGCTGACGCGCTTCTTCGGCGATTGAGGCGTTCGCGCCGAACTTGTCCGGCACATCGGCGCAGCTCACAAAGCTCACCGGCGCGCCCTGACTCGCGGCCACCGCGCGCATCGCCGGCGACGCCATGAACACCGCGACTTTGCCGCGCACCATGCTCTCGTCGAGCATAACGGCCGTGTCGCCCCAGACGCCGGCGTACACCGCCTGCACGTTGCTCAAGCTCACCTTGGGGCCCATGCCGTTCGCGGCGGTAGGCACCGTGGGAATCCAGTCTTTGCGCGCGACGAGCGACTTGCCGTTCACGGTGAACGTCAGCTGCGTTGTGTCGAAGCCACTCGGCCCGAAGGGCAGCACCTGGAAGTAGCTGCCGCTGTCGCCGGCCGGCGTCAGTCCGAGGCGCTTGAACTCACTCGCGATGTACGACGTGCCCTTGTAGTTGCCCAGTTCACCGATACGGCGCCCCATCATGGAGTCGTCGGCGAGCTGATAGAGACGCGTGCGCAGGTCGTTCGGCGTGATCGCGTTCTCGGTAGGACGTGGCGCCCACTTGAACGGACCTTCATCGGGCCACACCGGCTTTGGCATCGGCGCCTTGGCCGACACGGTCTTCGCGGGCGGCGCCTTGTCCTGCGCTGAAGCGACGGAAGGCAGCAAGGCCAGGGTAAGCGGCGCGACCAGGGTGGCCACGCGGATGGGACGGAAACGCATCACGTCGGTCTCGGGTTGGGGAAGCCGGCGAACCGGCAGTCAACAAAAATACGGCCCATATTGCGCCCATGCTGACCCGCCCCCGCCTCCGCGCCGCCTTTGCGGCCACAGCCGCTGCTTTGGTGGCCGCTGTACCAGCCCTCGCCCAGGGCTCCCTCGCCGCCGCCGACCTCGGCGGCCTCAAACTCCGGTCCATTGGCCCGGCCTCCATGAGCGGCCGAGTGGTCGACATGGATGTCGTCGAGAAAGACCCGTACACGATGTACGTCGCCGGTGCGACTGGCGGTCTCTGGCGCACGACCGACAATGGCGTCACCTGGCGTTCCGTGTTCGATGCGCCGGTGCACTCCATCGGTGATGTGGCCGTCTTCCAGCCCAATCCGCAGATCATCTGGGTCGGCACCGGCGAACGCGCGAGCCGACAGAGCGTCGGCTGGGGCGACGGCGTCTACAAAAGCACCGATGGTGGCCGCACGTGGGCGAATGTTGGCCTCCGCACCAGCATGCACATTGGCCGTATTCAGCTGCATCCGTCGAACCCTGACATCGCGTTTGTCGCGGCGCAGGGTTCGGTGTGGGGACCGGGTGGCGATCGCGGTCTCTATCGCACCACCGATGGTGGTCGCACCTGGCAGCGCGTGCTTCATGTCGATGAAGAAACCGGCGCGACCGATGTCGCGATGGATTGGAATGATCCGAACGTGCTCTATGCGAGCACTTATCAGCGTCGTCGCAGTGCGTATGGCTTTGACGGCGGTGGCCCCGGAAGTGGCCTCTACAAGAGCACCGATGGCGGCAGCACGTGGAACAAGCTGACCGGCAACGGTCTGCCGAGCGGCGAGATGGGGCGCATTGGTATTGGTGTGTATCGCAAGAACCCCAAGGTGCTGATGGTGAGCATCGAACAGGGGCAGCGCTACAACGCCAGCACCGCCTACATCATTCGCAAGGCTGGACTCTATCGCAGTGAAGATGCGGGCGCGACGTGGACGTTCACGAGCGATTGGAACCCACGTCCGATGTACGCGAGTCAGCCGATCATCGACCCGACCGATGATCAGCGCGTGTACATGCTCAATGCCTACTCGTTCAGCGACGACGGCGGCAAAACGTTCACTGCGCCGCGCACGACGACCCACGGCGACGATCGCTTCGTGTGGGTCAATCCGAACAACAATCGCCATGTCATCAAGCTCGACGACGGTGGCATTGGCATTTCGTACGATCGTGGTCGCACGTTTCTGTTCGTGATCTCGCTCCCGCTCTCGCAGTTCTATCGCATCGCGGTGGACAACGCGATGCCGTTCAATATTTACGGCGGCTTGCAGGACAACGGTTGCTGGATGGGGCCGAGTGCAAGCTGGAACACCAACGGTGTATTGAACGAGCACTTTTCGCGCCTGTGTGGCGGCGACGGCTTCTGGGTGGCCCCCAACCCGAAGAACGCGCGCACGGTGTACTCGGCGTCGCAGTTCCTTGGTCTGCAGAAGAACGACACGCTCACCTGGCAGGTGCAGGACATTCGCCCGGGTGATCCGCAGGGACACATCGCCGGACGTCGCAACTGGGACACGTGGGGCAAGCCCGGTGCGTCCCAGGTACTCGGCAATGCGATGCACATGGCCAACTGGGATGCGCCGTTCATCGTGAGTGTGCACGACACGAACACGATCTACGCAGGCATGCAGCATCTCTTTCGCTCGCGCGACGGCGGCAAGTCGTGGACGGATCTTGGTGACATGACCACCGGCGTGGATCGCAGCACCCTGCCGCTGATGGGGCGCTTGTCCACGGAAAACACGCTGAGCATTGATGACGGGGTACCGTACTTCCCGGGTTCGACTGCGCTCGCCGAAAGCCCGCGGGTGAAGGGATTGCTCTACGTCGGCACCGATGACGGCCGCTTCCGCGTGTCGCGTGATGGCGGTACGACGTGGAAAGACCTGCAGGACAAGTTCCCCGGCGCGCCCAAGAGCTCGTGGTTTGCCGGTGTAGAGGCGTCGAAGCACGCCGATGGTACGGTGTACGTGACCATCGACAATCATCGCAGCAACGACTTCACGAACTACGTCTACAAGAGCACCGATTTCGGCAACACATGGACGCGTATCGACGGCGGACTTCCCGCCAATCGAGTCGCACGCACCGTGCGGCAAGATCCCCGCAATCCCAAGCTGCTCTATCTCGCCACTGAGTTCGGGCTGTTCGTGTCGCCGAACGATGGCGGCGAATGGGTGCCGTTCCGCGCGAACATGCCGCTCATGCCGTTTAACGACCTGCTCGTGCATCCGCGCGACAACGCGCTGGTGCTGGCATCGCATGCGCGCGGCGTGTGGGTGCTCGATCAGGTGAACGCACTGCAGGAGCTCACGCCGGCGGTGATGGCGAGCGCGGCGCATCTGTTCACCATGCAGCCGGCTTATCAGGTGCGTACGACAAATTTGCGGCCCCATACAGGCGACATGCTGTTCCGTGGCGAGAACCCGGCCACGGCGGCGCTGATCGACTACTGGGTGAAGGACGCCGGTGCGCCAGTCAAGTTGATCGTGCGCGACAGCGCCGGGCGCACGGTGCAGGAGATCAAAGGCACGAGCACTCACGGTGTGAATCGCGTGCAGTGGAACCTTCGCCACGCTGACCTTCCCATTCGCAGCGGTGGTGGCGAAGACGACGACGAGGGGCCGCGCAGCACCACACCGGGACCGCTCGTGCTCCCGGGCACGTACACGGTACGCCTGGAAAGCGGCTCCGTGGTTTCGCAGCAGAAGGTGATCGTTCGCGAGGATCCGCGCATGACCGTTTCGCGCGCCGAGCGAGCGGCATGGACCGCATTCCACCGTGACATCGCCACGCTCGCGACAAGCTTCGTGGATGTGCAGGCCAAGTGGCGCGCCAAGACGGGCACCGATAGCGCGACGGTCGATCGTAAGCGTCAGGCAAACGAACTCGCGGCGCGCATTTCCGGACTGTACGGCGCCGTTGGTCGCTGGACCGGCGCTCCGACGGCCGATCAGCGCACGCAGCTCGCGTACTATCGAAAGATGTCGGCGGAGCTTGCGGCGTCCGTGGGGCAGTAGCTGCGTTTGACGGACTCGTAATTGAAAAACAGCAGGCACCGGGCATCCCAGGCATCCCGGGCATCCGGGAAACTGCGAAGAATCCCCAGGATGCCCGGGATGCCCCGGATGCCCGGTGCCGGCAGTTTATCAATTACAACCCCATCGTCACGAGACGCCCGAAAGTGCTCCACCTCTGGTCCAGCGCGAAGTACGCCATCCCTCTGCCTGAGGGGCATCGTTTTCCGATGGTCAAGTATGCGCTTCTCCGCGAAGGCGTACTCGCAGAAGGGCTCGTGCGACCGGAACATCTGCACGATCCCGACAGAGCCAACCGCAACGACGTCCTTCGCGTGCACACCCCGGAGTACGTCGCGCACATCGAGCAGGGGACGCTGCCTCCGCTCGAGCAGCGTCGCATTGGATTGCCCTGGAGTGAGCAGTTCGTTGAGCGCGCCTTTCGCGTGGTGCAGGGCACCATCGAAGCGAGCGAAGCGGCGCTTTCGCACGGCGTGTCGATGAATCTCGCCGGAGGCACCCATCACGCCTTCCCCGATCGCGGCGAAGGGTTCTGCACCTTCAACGACGTCGCGATTGCGATTCGCCGATTGCAGGCACTCGGTCGTGTGCGGCGAGTTGCGGTGGTCGATCTCGATGTGCATCAGGGCAACGGCACACACGCCTGTTTTGCCGGTAATGCGTCGGTCTACACGTTCAGTATGCACGGCGCCAAGAACTTTCCCTTTCACAAGGTGCCGGGTACGCGCGACGTCGAACTCGAGGATGGCACAGCCGACGACGCCTACCTCGAGCTGTTGAGCGAAAATCTCCCCATCGTGCTGCGCGAATCGCATCCCGATCTGGTGTTCTATCTATCCGGCGCCGATCCGCACGAAGGCGACAAGCTTGGCCGTCTCAAGCTGACCTTCGACGGCCTCAAGGCGCGCGACATGATGGTCGTGAGCACTTGTCGGGAAGTGGGATTGCCCGTGTGTGCAACAATGAGCGGTGGATACGGGCACGATGTCCACGATACGGTCGCAGTGCATCTCAATACGGTGCGGGTGTTGCGCGAGTTCGCGTGACCGGACTATCGATCGCGGGCCTCGACGCGGCCGAGTGCGAGCGGCCATGCGGTGAGCGCAAGTGGCACGAACCACATGCCCCAATAGTTCACGTAGCCGCGCCCTGGGACCACGCCCGGATTGCCCACAAAGGACATCACGGCAAGCGGTAGCACGCTCGCCAGGAAGAGCAGCACCAGCAATTCCCTTACGCCGGGTTGCAACCATGCCTCGCTCTCCGGTCCGTTCACCTCGGCGTCGCGCACTCGGCGCAACGGGCGCGCAACGTGAACACCCAGCGCGAGTATGCCGGTCAGGCAAAGCCCGGCCAGTACTGCGTTCGTGCCGTGAAAGACATTGCCGAATGTCTCAATGGCGTCCAGCGCGTATCGCACATTGCCCTGGAGGTAATCGAGATGCGCGGTGCGCACAGGAATCCAATGCGACACGGCGTAGGCATGCATGCTGTAGGCGACCGCGAAGATGAGCATGGCGCCCGCGATGATCCAACGCGTGCGGCGGCGATCTCGAGCGGCGCCCAAACACGTGGCGAGAAATGCGAGAGGCAGCAGGAAAACGAGCAATTCGCGCATCAACGCCGCCAGCAACAACGCCGCAATGCCGCCAACGATGAATGACTCATGTCCTGTTCGCCGACCGCGCAAGTACAGCGCGCACCCGACGAGTGCGACACACACCGCCGGAAAGTCGACGTAGACCATGTATACCGAAATGGCGATGCCCATCGCGTACGCCGCGACGCTTGCAGCGGCAAGCAGTGCGGCAACCGGTCCGCTGAGCTGGGCGCCAATGAGCGCCGCGGCCACGACGCCACAGGATGCGAAGGTCAGGAAGACGACTTCGATCAGAAAGGCATCGTTCGGCAGCATCCGCCATATCCAATAGTAGGTCGGGAGCCGATAAGAGAAGACGGCCTGCGGGAAGCCATCGAACGATTGCAGTCCGCTCCACGCCTCACGAAACGCCGCGTAGTGCCCACGTCCTTCGTGCAGCAGGAAGAAGAAGCGTCGGTAGAGTTCGTCGTCGTTCTGATAGGCACCAGGTAGGGGAACCGCGCGAATCGTGCTTGCCGGCAACGGACCGTAACCCGCCAGTGGATTCGTGCCGGCAATGAGCAGCGGGATCCACAGATTGAGGAGCAACACGATCACCAGCACACCGACGATGCCCGCGTCAGCGCGAGCACGCTCACGCGCGTCCGACTGAGACAGCGCGCGCAGCCACGCGACGGCGAATGCCGAGGCGCCGGTCAGCAATGAGATGCGGACCCAATCGAACGTCGTGACCGTTCCCGTTTCAACGAACGGCGGTGCGATAGCGCTGACGACCGCAACCACGCCGGCCGCCCATGCTGCCGCACGCGCCGGTCGCTCGAACATCATCGCCGCGAGCGCGCCCAGCATCAGCGCGATCTGCGGAGTACCGAGAAAGAAGAGAAATCCGTTTGCGACCACGAGGTACAGCACCGCAAGCGCGAGCGCGTTCCGGAGCATGACCGAGGTCGTGCTTCGGGAGGCACGTGCCATGGATAAATGCCATCGAAAATTGAGATTGCGATTCCGAGCCAAGCGACTTTGTCATTGGTGACATGATCAGTGCATGAAGCGTTGCCGACATGTCGCAG
The DNA here is from genome assembly GCA_966112585.1 of uncultured Gemmatimonadaceae bacterium. Taxonomy (GTDB): domain Bacteria; phylum Gemmatimonadota; class Gemmatimonadetes; order Gemmatimonadales; family Gemmatimonadaceae; genus Gemmatimonas. Next base: position 25,075 of record CBHWDN010000003.1, on the reverse strand, counting down.
TGAGTCTCGATCGCGATAGATTTCAGCTCCCGCCTATCCCTGGAGCTTCGAGATGTCCCGCCAGCTTTCGCTGCGCGTCGCTACGGCGACGGCGCTGCTCGTCCCTGCCGCTCACCTGTCCGCGCAGGGCACGGTCTACAAATCATCAGAGCACGACTACCGCGTCGTCACCGTTGCTGACGGGCTCGTTAATCCGTGGTCGATGTCGTTTCTGCCAAACAACGACATGCTCGTCACCGAGCGCCCGGGTCGATTGCGCATCATCCGCGCCGGCAAACTCGTGGAGAAGCCGGTGAGCGGTGTACCGACCGTCGCCGCATCAGGGCAGGGTGGCCTGCTCGATGTCGCGCTGCATCCGCAGTTCGCGCAGAATCGCTTCGTTTATCTCACGTACGCGAAACCGGTCACCGGCGGCGCAACTACGGCGTTGCATCGCGCGCGACTCGAAGGTGATGGGCTCGTTGACGGCAAGGACATATTCGTCGCCGACACCAAGGGTCGCCCTGGTCACTTCGGTTCACGCATCGCCTTCGACAAGAGCGGCCATGTGTTCATCTCGGTCGGTGAGCGACAGGCACCGCCCGAAGGCGATCTCACCAAGCATCCCGCGCAAGATCTCACGAATCATCACGGCAAGATCATTCGCCTGATGGATGATGGTCGCGTGCCGACCGACAATCCGTTCGTGAATCAGGCCGGCGCGAAGCCGGAGATCTACAGCTACGGCCATCGCAATCCGCAGGGACTGCTCATTCATCCCGTGACCGGCGACATCTGGGAAACCGAGCACGGTCCGCAGGGTGGCGACGAACTCAACGTCATTCAGCCGGGCAAGAACTACGGCTGGCCGGTTGTTGGCTTCGGTGTGAACTACGGCGCCGGCAAAGCCATTCACTCGGCCACCATGATGCAAGGCATGGAGAACCCCAAGAATGTGTGGGTGCCATCCATCGCCACATCAGGCCTGCTGCTCTACACCGGCGACAAGTTCCCCGCGTGGAAGAACAGCCTGTTCGTTGGGGGTATGGCCGGTACGCGTTTGGTGCGCGTCACGATCGATGGTGCGAAGCCCGAAGTCGCCGACAATCTCGTGCGCGACAACGGGCGCATACGCGACGTGAGGCAGGGGCCCGATGGCTTGATCTATCTCGCGATCGATTCGTCGGAAGGAAAGCCGACGGCGATCGTGCGCCTCGAGCCCGTTGCGCGGCGATAGGCTGCTAGTCGTGCCATGATCATCGTCGCCGGCGAAAGCCGGCGGCGGTTCAGGCGGCTACACGCTTCCGTTTGGATTGAATGGCTTTCGCGAGATCGTTCGTGGTGGCCCCGAGCGTTACCAACGCTCGCACGAGCAGATCAAGCGACACAGATGATTCACCAGCCTCCATTTTCGCTACTCGCGACTGGCTGGACTGCAGCTGCTTGGCAACCGCGCTTTGTGAGAGCTTTAGTCGCTCACGACGCGCTTTGAGCGCATCGCTCAGTCGAAGCTTCAACTCCACGAGCTGGGCTTCTTCCGGCGTAAGCTCCAGGAACTCTTCCGCCGAACCCACGCGCCAGCCATTGGCTTCCAGCACTTTCTGTTTCGCTCTTCGCATCAGTCGCCTCCGTTGCACGTCCGATCATACTGCCGCAAGCGCGCCTTCGCCGTTGCCAGAATCGCCGCCGGCGTTGTGGGTGTCTTCTTTGCAAAAACAGCCGCAATCACGATGGCGTCCGGATCTGCGCGATAGAGGATGCGCCACGTGACGTCCTCGTCGGGAATGCGCAACTCGGCGCAACGGGCGCCGAGCACCGGCATCGGCCGCACATGCGGCAGGCCGATCTTGTCGCCGCGCTGCAACCGCCGCAAATGCATGCCCGCTTCAAGCCGACCGGATGCCGAGAATGGCGGCGTTTTGACCTCGCCGTTCAACCAAACCAGCGGACGTCTCACGTCGGGCATGCTCTGAATGTATGTCCGATTCGACATATGTCAAGTCGGACATTGCACTAGATCGCCGGCGGCTCCATCCCTATCTGCGCCCACTCTTCCATCGCCGGTCCGTACACGCCGGGCACCTTGAGCCCCGCCTGACGCATCAGCACCGTCATCTGTCCGCGGTGATGCGTCTGATGATTGATCAGGATCGACAGCGTCACGCCGCGCAGCCACTCCTCGCCGTACATCATGTCCTTCTGCATGAGCGACGCGTCGGTCCAGTTGGCCTTGAGCTGTTCAATGAGCGACGCGCTCGCGGCCCTGTAGGCTGCGGCAATCTCGGCGGCGCTCGACGGCGCCGGGTCATGCTCGCCGAGCCCGGCGACCTTGAGCCCAGTCTTGCCCATCATCTCGGGGATGGTTTGGGCGATGTGCCACGCGAGGCGTCCTAAGGTGCGCCCGCCATCGTGCACACGCTGCGGCAATGACGCATCGGTCAGCGTATCGAAGATCTTCTGGGTGGAGTCTGACTCGTAGCCCCACGCGGTGTAGAACGCGGCCAAAGACGTGAACACGGTGATCTCGGCAGAAGTGTGAAAAAGTTTGGGGATGTAATCGGTTACCACTAAAAATGTGCTTGATGCGCGCGTCCTGCAGCGCAACCTTGGACGCCATGCGAATAATTCCTGCCTCGCTGCTGGCTGTACTCTGCGCCGGCTCAATGACCCTGGCCGCGCCGACGTACGCGCAGGCCGACGTCTCCAAGCTCTCGGCGCGCCCCTCGCCCGACTGGGTTAAGGACGGCGTCATCTACGAGATCTTCCCGCGCACCTTCTCTGCGCGCGGCGATTTCCAGGGCGTCATCGACGGTCTGCCGCGGCTCAAGCAGCTCGGCGTGACCATCATCTGGCTCATGCCCATCCATCCAATTGGAGAGGTGAAGCGGAAGGGATCGGTTGGCAGTCCGTATGCGGTGAAGGACTACTACGACGTCAATCCGTCGTACGGCACCAAGGCCGACTTCAAGCGCTTGGTACAAGCCGCGCACGCGCAAGGCATCAAGGTGCTGATCGACGAAGTCCCGAACCACACGGCGTGGGACAACGTCATGCTCAAGACACCGGGCTTGCATGTGCGCGACGCCAAGGGCGAAGTGCTCTCGCCCTACGATTGGAGCGATGTCGCGCAGCTCGACTACAAGAGCCCCAAGCTCCGTCAGTACATGACGGATTTGTATGTGCACTGGATCAAGGAGTACGACATCGACGGGTATCGCATGGATGTCGCCTGGAATGTGCCGGTCGATTTCTGGGAGGAGCTCCGCCCAAAGCTCGAAGCCGTGAAAAAGGACATCATGCTGCTCGCGGAGGCGCATCAGGCGAACCTGATTCCCAAGGCATTCGATACCGACTATTCGTGGCCGCTCTATCACGCCGCCGCAGCAGTGGTGCAGGAAGGCAAGAGCGCGTCAGCGGTTCGTGAGGCGTGGGAGGAGGAGCGGGCCACGTACCCCAAAGGCGCCATTCATATGCGCCTTCCTGACAGCCACGACGAGAAGCGCGCGATTACCCGATTTGGTGAACGCGGTGCGCTCGCGGTGCACGCGCTGATGCTCACGCTCGATGGGATGCCGCTGCTCTACAACGGCAATGAAGTGGGTGACCCCACCGAAAGCGGCGCGCCGGCACTGTTCGAGAAGATGCCAGTTTTCTGGGACATGAAAGACCGCGTCCCGCAGTTTGCCGACTTCTTCAAGGTGATGATGCCGCTCCGCGCGAGTTCAGTAGCACTCCGTCGCGGCGACGTGAAGTGGGTCAGCAACGCCGATCCCGATCGCGTGCTCAGCTTCTTGCGCACGGCACCAAACGACACAGTGCTCGTCGTCATCAACCTCTCCAACCGCCGCTTCGGCGGCGGCGTGGAAGTGAGCGGCCAGTGGGACGAGGTGGGACCGGGAGCCGCCACGCGATCGGTGGGGCTCCCGGCGATTGGGCTCGAGGGGTGGGGCTACCGCATCTTCAAGAAGCGATAGTCGAGCCAATCACGCGTGCCCCGCCCACGCACGCTCCCCCTTCGTGTACGGCACACACGCCTCGAACGGCCCCGGGCTCTCCTTGTAGCGCAGTGCCTGGGTGCAACCAATCTCCGAGGTGAAGAAGCCGAGCAGCGTGAGCTCCTTCATCATGCGGAAGTAATGCGTTGGCTGTTCGGTGGTCTTCTTCGCCATGTAATCATGCGCGTCCTTGTCGAGCGTCGTCAGCAATGCCGTTCGCTGCTCGGCGCTCGCCTGCATGAAGCCCTTGCCGTTCGCCTTCTCGCATGCCGCGTCGAGCGAGCGAATGCCTTCGCGAAAGATCTGTTGCTCTTTGGGCTCGTAGCAGTCAGTGACCATCAACGCCATGAACGGGCCGGTCGCAGCGGCCTTGGCGCCGGGTGAGGCGTTCGTCGTTGGTAAAATGGTATCGGCGACTTCGTCGAGAAACGCCTGATCGGCCACGCTGAAGGTGCCGATCGGTTGCGGTCCCTTCGGAGCGTTCGCAACAGGCTCCGCGCGATCCTTGGCGCACGCCTCCAGCAATCCGGATCCGCCAACGAACGCCACGCCACCGAGCAATGCACCGACACGCCGAATGGCTTCGCGACGATCGAGTGTGCCTACGCGAGCTTCGATGTCACTCATGATGTTCGCCCTCAGAGATCGCGCGTCTTGAGCGCATTCACGGCAAACTCCGCCGCGCGCGCCGTCAACGCCATGTAGGTGAGCGATGGATTCACCGCCGCCGAGCTGGTCATGCACGAACCATCCGTGACGAACACGTTGGGTGCATCCCACAGCTGATTGTTGCCGTTGAGCACACTCGTCTTGGCGTCGCGCCCCATGCGTGCCGTCCCCATCTCATGAATGCCCATGCCCGGCGCATAGCCATTGTCGTAGGTATGCACGCCCTTGGCGCCGCCCGCCTCGAGCATCTCGGCCATCTCCGACATCATGTCCTTTCGCATGAGCTTCTCGTTCTCGCCGATCTCACAATCGATCTTGAGCACCGGCATCCCCCACTTGTCGGTCTTGGTTTCGTCGATGCTCACCATGTTCTTGTGCGCGGGAAGCATTTCTCCAAACGCCGTCGCACCGACATTCCAGCGACCGGGTTCCGTGAGCATGTCCTTGAACGCGCCGCCCACGCCAAGTTCGGCGACACCGCGCTGCCAGTTGTCGCGCCCTGCGCCGCCTTGATAGCCAAAGCCGCGCAGGTATCCGCGTTTGTCGCCAAAGAGATTGGTGAAACGCGGGATGTAGAATCCGGTCGGACGACGTCCGTTGTAGTACTTGTCATCCATCCCCTCGAGCGATCCGGACGCACCGAGTCGGAAGTGATGGTCCATCAGGTTGTGGCCAAGCTCTCCACTGCTGCTGCCAAGTCCGCCGGGCCAGATATCGCGCGCCGAGCGCATGAGGAGCCAGGTGGAGTTGAGCGTAGATGCGCAGAGGAAAACGACCTTCGCCGTAAACTCGGTGCTTTGTTTGGTGATGGCATCAGTGACGCGCACGCCAGACACGCGTTTCGCGTTCTTGTCGTACACGAGTTCGTGCACGATCGAGTTCACCTTGAGCGTGAGGTTCCCCGTCTTGCGCGCCGCGGGGAGCGTGGAGCTTTGTGTGCTGAAGTAAGCGCCGTAGATGCACCCTAACCAGCACGCATCGCGTGTCTGGCAGGCGCCGCGTCCTTCCATTGGGCGCGTGATATTTGCTGTGCGGCCGATGATCAGGTGTCGCTTGCGCCCGTAGTGTTTTTCGAGCTTGGCCTTGACCTCTTTCTCGCCGCAATTGAGCTCGAAGCCCGGCAGGAATTCGCTGTCGGGGAGATGCGGCAGATTTTCCTTCGTGCCTTGAATGCCCGCGTGCTTTTCGACGTAGGAGTACCAGGGCGCGATGTCCGTGTAGCGAATCGGCCAATCAACCGCGACGCCTTCCTTCGCATTCGCGGCGAAGTCGTAATCGCTCCAGCGATAGCTCTGTCGCCCCCACATGAGCGAACGACCGCCCAGGTGATAGCCGCGATACCAGTCGAAGCGTTTTACTTCGGTGTATGGCGAATCCTTGTCGTTCGCCCAGAAGTCGAGGTTCTTTTCGTTGAGCGGGTAGTCGCGCTTGAGCACTGGGTAGTCTGCGACCATGCGCTGCGTGCGCCCACCGCGGTGCGGATACTCCCACGGACCTTTGGTGGTGTTCTTGTAGTCCTTGACGTGCTCGATCATGTGGCCGCGTTCGAGCAGCAGGACTTTGAGTCCCTTCTCGGTAAGCTCCTTGGCGGCCCATCCGCCGGAGATTCCAGAGCCGACGACGATGGCGTCGAATGATTCGGGCTGAGATTGCACGCGCTTACTCCGCAGTGGGTCGCTGACGCTATGACGCGAAAGCCAGGGCAGGATGGAACGACCTTCATCGCGAACATACTGCACGCGAATGAGAGCGCGAGCGTGTTTTTGGCTTGACGGGGACGAATGTCGGCATCAAATCGTTTACATGACGAATTCCCCTGCCTTTCGCGCGGCGCTCGGCGCTGCCCTGCTGGTGACGGCTGCACTTTCCACCACTGGGTGCGCGCGCCAGATGGCTTCCGTGGACCCCGTCTTCATTCAGCCCGACGGCCCGCCGGCCAACCCATTCTCACCGGCGGTGCGCGTGGGCAATCTCGTGTTCGTGTCCGGCACGCTCGGCACCAAGCCCGATGGCACATTGGTGCCCGGAGGTATCGAGCCCGAAACGCGTCAGGTGCTCGAGAACATCAAGAAGACCTTATCAGCCGCCGGCCTCGGCATGGATCGCATCGTACGCTGCCAGGCGTTCGTCGCCGACCTCAAGGAGTGGCCGGCGATGAACACCGTGTATCGCAGCTATTTCCCGAACGGGAAGTTCCCCGCGCGCACTGCCGTGCAGGCGACGTTGCTGTTTGGTGCGCGCGTGGAGTTGGAGTGTATTGCGGCGCGCTAGGACTCCATCGTGCAACAGCCTACGCCGCACATTACCCAAACTGGCGCGATGTCCTCGCTGTCCAAAATGCGGACCATCTGAGCTGCCGACGCTCCGAAGGCTTTCGTGAGACTCGCTCGATCCGTAGTCCAAGCTTTTGAAAGTGTGCGGCCATGAAGAATTCTGGTGACGGCAGGCTGCGCTTCCATCTGTGAAACTCGGTGCGCATCCGCGCAACCAGTGAAGCGAATCGATGTGCCTCCTGCAGGATGCGTCGCGTTGGGTGAACAATAGTGCAGCTTCCCGCGGCTTACCTCAGCGATCTTCCCGGCATTGTCGATTCCGTACAGTGTCCAGCGGCCGACAGGGTAGCTCGACGTGGTTGGGAAAGCCACCGGGAAGTCCACGTCTGAAATCACAAAGAAGAACGAATTCTTCATGTCCTTCGTCTTCGCGCCGCCGACGTTATATCGCTTGTCAATCTTGCCACTGTTGGCCGACGCCTGAAGTCGAGCGACGACAATGCCGCGATCCTTAAGCTCTCTGAGCGCGTAGCTTCGTGGTCGTGTAATCGATTGTGCGACATGATTCACGGTCACGCCGGCTACTGTCGTCTGGCGCAGAGCTTCCGCTCGAGAATTCCAGTTTCCGGCTGAGCCGTCCAGGTTTGACAACCAGTCTCCAATCAGCTGCTTGTTCCCGTTGTTCGACGGATCCCCTGGCAAGTAGCCGGGACAAACGCGCGGGTTAGTGTTTGATGCATTCTGTCGCAACTCGCATTTGGTCCCGGGCTCGGCCTCACCGGGCTGATTGCCTTGCGGTGCCAATCTCTCGGTCAGGTATGAGAACGAAAGCAGAATCAGGGCTTGTCTGATCGGTAGCATGCGTCACTCCGTAAATTGAGATTGACTACTGCAACGACTGGAGAAATGACCGAGCGTTTCGGCGAGCGTTGACGGCTTGAGGTGAATCGCGGGACGTGGATGGGCCCGTAGCCACACGCAGCAAGGCGTCACGAAGTCCAGCGGCTTGTGCGGGCGTCGAGAGCGTGTAAACGCTCATGTTGCCGATGTCTTCGATTGCGGAGGTGTACTGCGACCACCCAGCCGTTGAATCACCGGCGGCGAGAGTTGCCCACGCCTCGACGTTGAGGTAATCCCACGTCACAGCCCCGACGCTTGTGCCTTTTCTGGCAGAGCGAAGGCGTGCGAGTATCTGACGCGCATCCGAATTTCGGCCCACCAAGATCGCCTTGAGCGCGCTGTCGAGCGGAAACTGCGCAGGGAAATCAGCGATCGCTCGGACACCGAGGCACGGCACTGAGAACCGTACAACGGGCAGAAGCCATCGGATTCGAGCCGGACGAAGTTCCGCCGGCGACAATGAGCTTTCGAGTACGACTTCGGCCTCGCGAAGCGCCACGCGAGTGCGCTCGCAGTCACCACTCCACCAAGCATGCTCGAGTACGTCGATCGACTCGGCCGCGCGCATCGCGAGGTCCTGCCTGCGGGCACTGTCTGGCGTCGCGAGACGAAAGAGTGTTGCTGAATCGCCGACGAAAGTCGCGATCGATAAAAGAGGCGATCCGGTTTCTGGGTCATCGCTCGACACCCGAATGAGCGAAGATCGTGCAAGTTCGACGGCGTGCGCAAACTCTGATCGACGAAGTGCGAGCCTGACCAGCGTCACTTCTGCAAGCGATCGCTCATGGACTGAAAGCGCGCGTGTAAGTAGTCCGCGTATCACTGCGTCCGCCGATTGCCGATCGTCACGAGAGATCAGGCCGGCGAGTTCGAGCGCACGAGCACTTTCGATCGACGCTGAAGTCGACTCTGGAAAACGTTCGGTCCACGCAAGCGAAAGGTCTACCAGTCGCTTTCGAGCTAGGCGAATCGCTGCTGTGTGCGTGAGCGGAACAGACGAGGGATCGGAGACCTTCTCGACCGGTAAGGGAACAAACGCAATCGTATCCGACGACAACTGCGGCAGGGCCGCGAAACGAGTTGAGTCGTTACGTCCAGCGCGGAGCTGATTCCCATTTGAGAAAGACGCTTCCACCACGGTTGGATACAGCGCGGACAGCAATCCGCTAGCTGGAGCAAGTCGCACAGCTCGTTGGAAGTCCCTCAGCGCATTCCATGGACTTGTCCGATACTGCAGAACCCGAGTCTGAAGGATCACTGCGGGATCCAACCGCTGACACTCCCCCAACCCAAACCACCCCACAAAACTCCCCGCATCCCGCTCCGTCGCCGCCCGATACTCGTTGCACGCCTCCGGAAACTCCATCGCCGCCATGTGCTGCAGCCCGAGCGCTAACAGCGAGTCCACTCCACGCAGCGTGCCAATTCGCACCGCCTCATCCGCGTCGCTCTTCCACCGATCCACTGCCTTTGGCGCGCTCCACGCCGCACTCTGCGCGGCCCAAAACCGCGCCTGCGCGAAACGCGGCTCCAAGTCACGCGCTGACCGAAACAGCTGCGCCGCGGAATCGAGTTGACCGGCACGCACCAGCGCATGCCCGCGCACAAACGCACGTAGCGCGGCTACAGATCGCGACGGCAACCCTTCCAAACCGGGCAGTTCACCCGCCGGTACACCGGCCAACACTTCGCGCACCATCGCAGCCACCACGCCGTCTGCACTCGGGAGCGCAGCGCGCAACACCATTCGCGACACCTGCACGCGCGACGGTCGCACAGCGCCCGAGTCCACCGGAAAAAGCGGCACGCCATCACCATCAAGTCGCAACTGCACCGAGTCGCCAAGCACCGTAGCCGATGCAGCCACGCGCAGCGCACCGCGCGACACAACCGACAGTCCGTTCCACGCCTGCAACTCGCGCGTGACACGCTCGCCAAACGCCGACGCAATCGAATCGCCGGCGAACGAGACGCTCACCGACGGTCCGTCAGCACTCGGTGCGCCCAACGCTCCAGATTGCCACGCCACAACGGCCGCCGCGCCAGCCACGGCCAGTCCGCCGAGCCACCAGCTACGACGACGCGCAACCGGCGCCGCGATGGCATCATGCCCCGCGCTGCTCCGGCGAATCGCGACGCCATCGCCGGTCACGCTCACCACCGAGGCGTCGCCAGTCCTTGTGAGATCCAGCGCGACCAGCATCTCATCCATCGACCGGAAGCGATCGGCCGGCGTCACGGCCATCGCGCGCGCAATCACCTCAGCCAACAGTGGCGGCACTGATGGGCGCAGCACCGCAATGGGCTGCTGTCGCCCCATGAGCCGAAGCGCGCGCAACGCTTCGAACGTCGCCGCCGGATGCGGATGCGTCCCCGCCAGCATCTCGTACAACACACACGCCAGCGCATACTGATCGCTCCGCGCATCCACCGGCTCGGCGCACAGCTGCTCGGGACTCATGTACTGCAGCGTGCCAACCGCTTCGCCGGTACTGGTGATGCGCGAGATTTCGAGCTCACCAGTCACCCGCGCTATACCAAAGTCGGCGAGAATGGCGCCGCTGTCGCTCAGTAGAATGTTCGACGGCTTCACATCGCGGTGGAGCACCCCACGGGCATGCGCATGCGCCAGCGCGCTCCCCACTTCGCGGGTGATCTGGACCGCGTCGGCCACCGGCAATTGTGGCTCTCGCTGCAGTCGATGCGCCAACGTCTGCGATGGCGCCAGCGCCATCACTACAAAGGGCGCATCGCCAAACATCCCCGAGTCATGCACATGCAGGATGTGCGGGTGCTCGAGCGTGGCCATCACCTGGATTTCCTGCGTGAAGCGGGCGCGAATGTCCGGCGCCACGACGTCTTCACGGAGAAACTTCACCGCCACATCGCGCCCCAGGACGCGATCGTGCGCCCGGTACACGACGGCATGGCCGCCGCGACCGATCTCCTCGATCACGTCATAGCGTTCGAGCAGCTGAAACGGCAGATCTGCCGGCATTCTGGGAGGGGCGGCGAGGGACGCCCAATCTTAGCCCTCCCAGTGCGAATTGTTGAGCCCCCGGATCGAGGGCTCAGCCCCTACTCGTCGCCCGCCACACCCTCAACCTGATAGCCGAGCGCCTTGAGCTTGCCCATCATGTCCTTGCGCTCGACGCTCTTGAGATAGGCTTCCTGCGGCTCGATGGTCTTGCTCTTCACCAGGTTCATCAGTGCATCGTTCAGCGTTTCCATGCCGAGCTTGCGCTGCGTCTGGATGACGTTGTTGATCTGCACCGTCTTGTTTTCGCGAATGAGCGCGCTCACGGCCTTGTTCACGATGAGCACTTCACGCGCGGCGACGCGACCGCCACCGATCTTCTTGCACAATGTCTGCGATACGACACCCTTGAGCGATTCCGCGAGCATGATGCGGATCTGCTCCTGACGGTCGGCCGGATACTGGTCCACGATGCGATTGATCGTGCTCGCCGCGGTGCTGGTGTGCAGCGTACCGAACACCAGGTGGCCCGTTTCAGCAGTCTCCAGTGCAATCGCGATCGTTTCGAGGTCGCGCAACTCACCAACGAGCACGATATCCGGATCCTCACGAAGCGCCGCGCGCAGCGCGCTCTTGAAGGACTCGGTGTGCACGCCCACCTGACGCTGCGTGATCAGGCACTTCTTGCTCTGGTGAACGAACTCGATCGGATCTTCGATCGTGATGATGTGATCGGAGCGCTGACGGTTCATGAGGTCCACCAGCGCGCACAGCGACGTGGACTTACCGGAACCGGTCGGGCCGGTCACCAGCACCAATCCCTTCGACAGGTTGCACAGCGCTTGCACTTCGGCGCTGATTCCCATCTCCTCGACGGTCACGGTACCCGTTGCAATCGTACGCATCACGGCGGCGGTACCGTTGCGATCGCGAAGCACGTTCACACGGAAGCGCGACAGGCCAGTGATTTCGTGCGCGAAGTCGGTGTCCCAACGCGCTTCGAACTCAAGCTTGTTCTTGTCCGGCATGATCGACTTGAGCATCGCGTCGACCTGATCCGCCTGCAGCGGATTCTCGCCTTCAAGTCGGAGCAGATCTCCACCCAGACGGAAGATCGGCGGCTCACCAACGCGAAGGTGCAAGTCCGCAGCGCCGCGCGACACCTGAATGCGCAATAGCTTTTCGAGCACGTCCTGCGCTTCGGCCTGGGAACTGAACGGACCAAAGGGTGCGTCGTTCTCGCGACGCCGAATCACGTTGACGTCCGTTCCCGGCTCGCCGTCCGCAGGGCGCTCCACCCACTGACGGACACGCACTCGCAGTGCGGTCGCGTCGTCTTCCTGCTGAATCAGCCACTGCCTGTCATTGAAGGCGTACACGAACTTGATGCCTTTGCCGGCGATAATCGCCGTTCGCTCTTCGGGCGTCGCCAGTTCGCTCAGGAGCGCGAGCACTTGCCCCTGTGTCAGCACCTGCGTGCTGACTTGCTGTAGCCCGGTGGGAGTCATGCACCGGATGGGAGCGTCCCCTTCCAGTAGGATGAATGACGCCGCGCCTGATTCAAGGCGTGGCAGGATGCGATCGAGTTGGGCCACAGCTGTCACGGACAAGGCAGAGAATTCGTGAAACCGCCAGAGGGGACAGTTTCACATCCGGAATTGCCGGTTATGCGGGAATTAGACGACCGAGTGCCTGCAGCGTGACAGCCGCTTGCGCCGCCTTCATGCCTCGCAAACGATCGATGTCACAAAGTTGTTTCCGGCTTGTGCTGCATCGGCAGCCGATTCGTCGCCGGCCCGTGGCCGGTCGCGCCGAGTCTTGGGGACATGCCTGCGACCCTTCTCGCACATCAAGCGCTCGTGCTGCCGCTCAAAATGCGGTGGCCGCGCCGATTCTCCGGGCTGGCCCTGTGCGTTGGCAGCATGGCGCCCGACCTCGAGTTCATCGGCCGCATGTCGCACGACTGGCTCTACAGCCACACGCTCGCGGCGCAGATCTGGTTCTCCATGCCGCTGACCGTAATCCTGGTCTGGCTGCTGACCCGATTCATCATTCCGGTTCTGCTCCCCTACCTGCGCAATCATGCCGTCTGGCAGTGGCATGACCTAGCGGCGCTGGAATGCCCGTCGACCCCGGAAGCGTGGCTGCGTGTCGCCTGGTCAGGATGGTTGGGCGGTGTCAGCCACGTGCTGCTGGACGGCGTCACGCACGGAAATCACTCAGGGTGGCTGGTGCCACTCTTTCCGGTGCTTCGCACGCCCGTCTGGAACCTGGGGGGTGTGATGCCGCTCCACGACGCCCTGCAGCAATGGCTCACGCTTTCGTTTGGTGTGGCCAGCTGGCTCATGCTGCGACGCATCAGCAAACAGCGCCTCCTCTGGCGCTGGCGCGCGCTTGCCGAGCGTCCGCTTACGCGAATGCCACGATCGGCAGGGATCCGCCTGCTGCGACTGATCGGCGGTGCGTCATTGCTTGGTGCGCTCACCGGATGTGCGCTACGTCAGGAAAGCGGCAAGGCGATGGCGGCGGGCATCGCCTTCGGTGCGCTCGACTTTGCGGGCGTCACACTACTTGTTGCCGCGCTGACCCTGCGCCGCGTACCACTGAACCTGCGGACAACACGACTGGGCATCTTCGCGGCAAATTCGGACTGAACGCCGCACCAGCGCCCCCTTGGCGCGGCGAGCCGTTCGGCGCTATATGTGCGCTCTATGCCGACAACCGCCACGCGTCTTCAGGTCTTCACCGAGTCCGTCATCCGGGGCACGACTCGCCTCGCGAATCAGCACGGAGCCATCAACCTGTCGCAGGGTTTCCCGGACTTCGATCCGCCGGAAGTGCTACTCGAAGGGCTCGACCGCGCGCGCAACGGCCCGTTCCATCAGTACGCGGTCACGTGGGGCGCGCCGCGCTTCCGACAGGCGCTCGCGAAGAAGATCAGTCACTTCAGCGGACTGGATGTCGATCCGGACCAGCATCTCGTTGTGACCTGCGGCAGTACGGAAGCGATGATGTGTGCGATGATGACCGCCTGCAATCCGGGCGACAAAGTCATCGTGTTTTCGCCCTTCTACGAGAACTACGCCGCCGACGCGATTCTCTCCGGCGCCGATCCGATCTATGTGCCGCTGCATCCGCCCGGATTTGGTTTCGACGAAGACGACGTGAAGAAGGCATTCGCGCAGAAGCCCAAGGCGATTGTCGTCTGCAATCCGTCGAACCCCAGCGGCAAGGTGTTCACGCGCGACGAACTGCTCACGATTCTCAAGTACGCCGAGCAGTACGATACGTGGGTCATCACCGACGAGCCGTACGAGCACATCGTGTACGCGCCGCATGAGCATGTGTACTTCAACACGCTCCCAGGTGCATTCGAGCGCACGATCACGGTGAACTCGCTGTCCAAGACGTATTCGATCACCGGGTGGCGCCTGGGCTATGTGCATGCGCCGGCGGCGGTGATCAATCAGGCGAAGAAAGTGCACGACTTTCTCACCGTGGGTGCCGCGGCGCCGCTTATGGAAGCGGCCGTCGGCGCGCTCGAGCTGCCGGACAGCTACTACGCCGGGCTCACTGAGCTCTATACCGCCAAGCGCACACTCTTTCTCGATATCCTCAAGACGACCGGGCTGTCGTACACCGAGCCGCAGGGTGCCTACTACGTCATGGTGGACGTGAGCCCGTTGGGCTTTGCCAACGACACGCTCGCGAGCGAGTGGCTCATCAAGGAGATCGGCGTCGCCGGTGTGCCCGGCTCGAGCTTCTTCCGCGAGCCGGTGCACCATCTGGTGCGCTTCCACTTCGCGAAGCGCGAAGAGACGCTCATGGCAGCGGGTGAGCGACTCGCGCAGTTGAGCGTTCGGGCGAACGCTGGCCGCTGACTCCAAAACTGCGCTAACTCGACGACGCTAACTGAGACGACGCCAACTCAACGGCGCTAACGCTTAACGGGCAGCGCTACCCCGTCGAGTTTCTCGAGCGGCGCTATTCCCAGAATCGCGGCCAGTGTTGGCGCGATGTCCACCGTGCGCACCGCTTCGGTGCGCACGCCGGGCACGATGCCGGCGCCGAAGAAGATAATCGGCACATGCGAGTCGTAGTCGCGCGGTGAGCCATGCGACGCGACGTTGCCGCCCCACGTGCTGTAAGGGTTGAGCGTTACCACCGCTTCGACATTCGACTGCGGCGGAAACTGATGCGCCCAGCGACGCGCAATCTCGTCCGACGCAGAGTCGGCGAGGATTTTCGACCAGCGATCGACCCGCGCGATGCCCGGCTGTGTGCGCGCCGCGCGCGCGAACGCGTCCACAACACTGTCGAGGTCTGCGGACTTCTTGAACGCCGAACGATTGGCGAGCAGGATCTGCTGATCGAGCTCCACCGCAAACGTATCGATCTTCATCGTCCTGAGCTGCGCACGCACCGCACTCATGAGCGGATAGAGATTGGCCCGCACCGGTGTGGGCGTGATGTCGGTCCGCAGTTCGGGAATCGACCCCGCGCCATGATCGGCCGACAGCACGATGGTGATCCTGGTCGAATCGCGCAGCTTGTAGAGCGAGTCGAGAAAAACGCCGAGCGTGCGATCGAGACGCAGCACCTGATCGTGCATCTCGCGCGAATCGGGGCCGTAGTTGTGGCCAATCACATCGGTTGCCGACAGCGACATCGACAACAGGTCGGTCGACGGACCCGTGCCAAGCTTCATCGACTCGAGCCCATGCAGCGCGAGCGCCACGGTGACTTCATCCATGAAGGGCGTGAGACGGATCTCGCTCCCGGCTTCGGAGGGATCGGCGCTGAGCGTGTGCGGAAAGGTGAAATTCTTGCCGCCCATTTCAATCGGCACTGAGTCCGGCTCCGGATAGTCGCTTGCTGGGCGAAGCAGATCCCATGTCTTTCCGGCGTACCCAAAGATCAGGTTGCGCTCATTGAACTGCGTCAGCCACGCCGGCACATCCTTGCGATAGTACGTGCTCGTGAGAAAGCGTCCGTCGATCGCATACCAGTACACATCGCTCTTCGATGTACCGATCGGCAAAATGGCCGCGCGATCTTTCATCGACACCGACAACGTCTTGGTGTTCTTGTCGGCCGCCTTCATCCAATCGGCGAGCGTCGTGCCTTTGAAGCGGCGCGGCGATGCACCGGTGCCGTACCCACCCAGCACCAGCGGATACGCGTTGTCTTCCACGCCTTCGCGATTGAGCATGATCCCGGTCGATCGCGGAAAACGCCCGCTCAACAGCGTCGCGTGGCCGGGCGCGGTTTCGGTGATCGCGTGATCATGATGTGCGTTCGTGAATCGCGCGCCACCCTTCATCAGCCGCGCGAGACCGCCCGTGAGCTGATCGCCGAACTTATCGAGATAGTCGGCCTTGAACTGATCGACGGCGATCAGCACCACCAGCGTGGGCTTGGGCGGCTGCACAACGTCATGCGCCGGCGTCGCGGGACGGGACGCCGCGATCAGCGCGGCGGAAGCAACCACGGGAAGTGCGAGTAAGGAACGCATCATGGGCCGAATGTGCCGGTCTCACCCGAAGGCGGCAAGTTGCTCGATGGCAAGTTGCCCAATGGCAAGTTGCCGGATGAGACTTGTCGTACGATGTTTGGTGCCGGTTGGTACCGCTGCGGATACTGCTCTGCATACCCTCGACCGAATGGGCTGGTCCGCCCACCGTGTCGGCCCGATTTTGCACCGCTTCACGGAGTGGATGGCGTGAGTTCGAGTTGGCGTTCGGCGCCGGCGACCCGAGTGGTGTTTCGTAGCGTTGCCCTCTACGTGATCCTCGCGTTGGCGGCCTTCCTGCTCTGGGAGATTCTGCCGCGCGGAAACGCAGACTTACCGGCGTCGCTCGACGCGCTCTTCGGCAAGGCCGATGCGGCGTCGAAGCACGAACCGGCGGCGCCACTCGACGAGATGACGCTCGCCTTCACGATGGGCGTGGCGATGGCGGCCGCATCGCTGCTGTCACTGCCGGTCGCGTGGGTCTATCAGCTCACGCGCGCCAAGCGCGGTTATCAGCAGTCGGTGGTCCAGCTGCTGATCATTCTCCCCACGGTGGTCTCGGGGATCGTGCTGCTGGTCAAGTACTCGGTCACGCTCGCCTTTTCACTGGCCGGTATTGTGGCCGCGGTGCGCTTCCGCAATTCGCTCGACGACAGCAAGGATGCCGTCTACGTGTTTCTTGCGACGGGGCTTGGGCTGGCATCGGCGGTGAACTTGCCGGTCGCCTTCGTTTTGAGCGTGGGCTTCAACTTTCTCGTGCTCGCCCTCTGGTTCACCGACTTTGGCGCTGCACCGATGGAGCTCGACGGTCGACTCGGCGAAAAGCGGCTTGCGCGCGCGAAGCAGATGGCTCGCACCGGTACGTTCGTCGCGCGCATGGACGAGGAAGTCCTGCGCAACATGACCACCGAACAGCTGGAAGGATTGGCCGATCGCGCGTTCCGCCGCGCAAAGGCCAATCACATGACCACGGAAATGCCGGTCGTGTTCGAAGAACGAACGTTGCGACTCACTACGAACGACGCCGCCACACTGCGTCGTGTACTCGAGCCGCGACTGGCTGAACACACGAAGACCTGGCGCTTCGGGGGCATGCAATCGACCGACGGTGCTTCGGTGCTCGAGTATCGCGTGCAGCTCAAGAAGAAGACTGGCCCCGAGGAATTGCTCACGCTCGTGCGCGCGGCTGGTGCCTCGCAGCTCGACTCGGCGGAGTTGGTGTAGGACTACGTCTGATGTCTCCTGACTTTCGGAGTGTTCGTATGCGCCATGCCCTTCGCACGCTGCTCCTGATTGCCACGCTCGGCGCCGGCAACACCGCCAGCGCGCAGGCAGCCGCTGCGCCCGCCGTGAAAGACAAGAAGGCCGAACCCAAGACCAAGAAGCCGGATCGGCCCAAACTCTTTCGCGCCGAAACGCCACTCGAAATGACCTTCACGATCAACACGAAGGTCATCAAGAAAGACAAGAAGGCCGAGTCGCCGTGGCGCACGGCGACGTTGAGCTACAAGGACACGGCAGGGAAGGTCATCACCGTGCCGGTGCAAGCGCGTACGCGTGGTATCTGGCGTCTCGCCAACTGCGACTTTCCTCCCATTCGCATCAAAGTCTCGAACAAGACAGCGAATCACACGCTGCTCGAGGACGCCGACGAGCCCAAGCTCGTGACCTACTGTCGCAACACCGACAGCTACGAAAGCTACGTGCTGCAGGAAGCGCAGCTCTATCGCATCTATCGCCTGCTCACCGATGCGTCGCATCAGGTGCGACTGGTGAAGATGACCTATGCAGACAGCGCGACGGGCAAGGTGGAAGCGACGCGCTGGTCATTCTTCATCGAGGATCCGTCACAGGTCGCCGAGCGACTGGGCGGCGGTCGGGTGAAGCAGAAGGGTGCCACGGCCGAAGACCTCGAGCCCAGACAGTCGGCAATCGCGTATTCGTTTCTGTACTTCATTGCGAACACCGATGTGTCGTTCAACGGCCTGCACAACGGTGAGATCATTGCCTTTCCCGACGGTCGCAATATCCCCATCGCCTACGACTTTGACTTTGCCGGCGTGATCAACGCGAGCTACGCCGGTGTCGATCCATCGCTCCCGATCAAGTCGGTTCGCGAACGACTCTTCCGCGGCTACTGCCTGCACAAGGACGCGTATCCGCCCGTCTTTGACCTGTTCCGCGAAAAACGTCCGGCCATTGAAGCACTCTACAGCGATGATATCGGCAAGCTGCTGACACCGGGCGTAGTGAAAAGCCACTTGTCCTTTTTCAGCGAGTTTTACGACAACATCAAGACGCCGCAGCAGGTACAGCGACGGGTGCTGTCGGACTGTGTGAAGTAGCGCGCGGTAAGCGCAGGACGAAGCAGGAACCACCACCGTCGCGTGCGCGATAGAGCACATCGCCGTCCTGTGCGCGCGCGAAGGTGCGGGCGATCGACAGCCCCATCCCCATGCGGGCGTTTTCCCTCACCGGTTCACTGAACGAGCCGGATTTTCTGCGCAGCGGCGCAAAGATCCGTTCCACATCGCCCTCAGCGAGCCCAGGGCCGCGATCGGCCACAATGATCTCGACGTTACTGGCGTCGCCGCTGCAAAACACGTCGATCGGCGCCGTTGCCGGCGAGTAGCGCGCGGCATTCTGCAGCAGGTTGCCCAACACTTGCACGCACAGCGTCTGATCGCACCAGGCAAAGGTTTCGACCGGCGGTGTCGCAACGTTGAGCACGCGACCGCCAAGCAGCGCTTCCCCCGATCGCAGTGCGACCTGAATCAGCGTCGTGAGCTCGATCGATTCGCGCTGCAGCGCGGTGCCGCCGCTGGTCGCGGCGAACCGCTGCAGCGTGGAGAGGTACTCTCCAAGACGGCGCGTTTCCTCGCCCACGCGATGGAGCGCCATGGACGGCACAAACGCGGCAGCGGGATCCGCCAGCAAGGCGAGCGTCGCGACCGGCGAACGAAGATCGTGCGCGATCGATCCAATGAGAGCGTTCTTGAGCCGATCCGCTTCCGTCAGCACACGCGCCGTCGACGCTTCACGTTCGAGCTGCAGTCGCTCGGCGCTCAATCGCTCGACTTCCTGAGTGCGCTCGCGCGCCACGGCGACGGCGCGTTGCAGCTGATCGAACAACGCGGTGATCAACGCGCCGGTGATCGCAAAGCCAATCAGGATCAGCCAGTTGACGTCGGTGGCATCGAAGATCGTGCGTCGCGGCGGCACGAAGAAGTAGTCCACCGCGAGGTAGCTCAGCGTCACCATCACCGCGCTCAGCCAGCGTCCACCTTGCCGACTTGCTCCGATGATCAGGAGCAGGTAGGTGAGGATGCCGTGCGCAATGCGCAGCTCAGGAAAGTTGGAGATGAAATCAAAAAACGCCGTCGTCGCGGTGTATGCGGCGAGGTACAGCGCCCACACGCGCCAGCGTGTCGTCGCCATCGGTCGGTCGGTGTGCTTAGCGCGGTACGGCGAAGCGGTAACCGACGCCGGGCTCCGTGATGATCAATCGCGGCATGCTGGGGTCGGGCTCCACTTTGCGACGCAGGTGCGTCATGTGCACACGCACGTGCGTGGCGAAATCGCCGAACTCACGCGCCCACACCAGGTCCCACAGCTGCTTGGGTGACAGTGGGCGACCCGCGTGGAGAATGAGCGCGCGTAGCAGCGCCCATTCCGTTGGCGTCAAACGCTGTGGCACACCGTGACGCACCACGCGTTGCTCGATGAGATCGATCTCCACGCCGTCCACTTTCGTGCGGGCCCACGATCGTGCGTTCGTGAACGTCGATGCGCGTCGGATCTGTCCACGCACGCGCGCCAACAGTTCTGCTGCGCCGCAGGGTTTGATGATGAAGTCATCGGCGCCCGCATCGAGCAGCGCGACCTTTTCATCTTCACTGTCGCGCCCGGAGAGCACGATCATCGGAACGTCGGTCGTCTTGCGCAGACGACGCAGGAGATCGGCGCCGTCGCCGTCCGGCAATCCGAGATCGAGCACGATGAGCTCGGGCGGAAACTGCGCCACCTCACGTTCAGCGTCGGCGACAGTGCCCGCTGTACGAACATCGCGACACATCGTGGACAGTGTCATCACGAGTGTTTCGCGGAGCGAGTCGTCGTCTTCAACGACCAGCAGTCGTTCTGGATCCGGCCAGTCTGTAGCGAGCGTTGGTGAGGTCACAGGGCGACGGCGGCGGGGACGAAAGTTGGAAACGCGTCCTATCCTAACTTCGGGAAGCGAGTTCCATCAATCGTCCCGCGCAAACGTGCCCCAAGTCGGGAGGTCAGCCGCGAATGGTCTTGCAGTCGATGACAAACCGATACTTCACGTCGGACTTGAGCATCCGCTCATACGCGGTGTTCACATCCGCTGCCGAGATCAGCTCGATGTCCGAGGTGATTCCGTGCTGGCCGCAGAAGTCGAGCATCTCCTGGGTCTCCCGGATGCCGCCAATGAGCGATCCGGCCAGCGAACGACGCTTGAGGATGAAGGTGAACGGTGTGGGAGCCGGGTGGGATTCTGGTGATCCGCCCAACAGACACAAAACACCATTAAGCCGCAATAGCGCCATCTCTGCCGGAATATCGTGCGGAGCGCTTACGGTGTCCAGAATCAGGTCAAGCGAGTTCTTCGCCGCCTTCATCTGCGCCTTGTCCTTCGAAATCACGACATGGTGGGCGCCGAGGCGCTTTGCGTCTTCGACCTTGTCGGCTGATGTGGTGAAGACCGTGACGTCTGCGCCAAGAGCAACGGCGAGCTTGACGCCCATGTGGCCCAAGCCGCCCAGCCCCACAATGCCCACGCGCGAGCCGGGGCCAACCTTCCAGTGACGGAGCGGCGACCAGGTCGTGATCCCGGCGCAGAGCAGGGGAGCCACGGCGGCGCTGTCGAGGTTCTCCGGGACACGGAGGACGAAATCCTCATTCACCACGATGCCGGTGGAGTAACCACCCTGGGTGCGACGACCAGTTTCCTTCTCGACGCTGTCGTACGTGCCGGTCATGCCGGTCTCGCAGTACTGCTCATCGCCAGCCTTGCATGAGTCACAAACGCGACAGCTGTCTACCATACAGCCGACACCGACAAGATCCCCGACCTTGTGTGTCTTCACGTCTGCGCCGACGGCGGTCACCCGGCCGACGATCTCGTGGCCGGGCACCTGGGGGTAGGTGATCGCGCCCCACTCCCCGCGCACGGTGTGGAGGTCGGAGTGGCAAATGCCACAAAAGAGGATGTCGATCTGTACGTCGCGAGCGCCCACATCACGACGTTCGAAGGACCACGAAGCGAGTGGTCCGGCCGCGTCATACGCGGCGATACCGTTGGTAGGAATCATTGGCTAAACGTGTGGTTAACGGTGCACGTTTGATAGTTGGTGTTTGTACCGAACCTGAACCCTCCACAATCTATGACACCTCTCCGTCTCGCCTCGCGACTGGCTCAGGCCAGCATCGTCGTGGCAGGCACGGCGATGATCGCCGGCAGCGCCTCTGCGCAGTCGCTCGATTCATCGTTCGTTGCCGGCATGCGTTGGCGCACTGTTGGCCCCGCGAACTTCATGGGCCGTATGTCCGACGTGGTCGGCATTCCTGGTCCGTCGAAGACGCTGATCGCCGCGGCTGCTGCCGGTGGCATCTGGAAGAGCACCAACAACGGCGTCACCTGGCGCCCGGTGTTCGATGACAAGCGCGTCATCTCGATGGGCATGCTCGCCATCGCGCCCTCCGATACCCAGCAGGTGTGGGCCGGCACCGGCGAACCGAATTCGCGCAACTCGATCGAACCGGGCGGCGGCATCTTCAAAAGCACCGACGGCGGCATCACCTGGAAGCCGATGGGTCTCGAGAAGACTGAACACATCGGTCGCATTGCGGTGCACCCCACGAACCCGAATATCGTGGTCGTTGCCGCACTTGGTGCGGCCTGGCGTTCGAATGCCGAACGTGGTCTCTATCGCACAACCGACGGTGGCACGACCTGGACGCTGGTCAAGTTCATCAGCGACAAAGCCGGCTTCGTTGACGTGGCGTTCAATCCGAAGGATCCGAACATCATGTTCGCGACATCGTGGGAACGTCGTCGCACACCGTATTCGCTCTTCTCGGGCGGCCCGGGCTCAGGGCTCTACAAGAGCACCGATGCCGGCGCAACGTGGACGGAAGTGAAGGGCGGCGGATTCCCGGCCGGTTACAAGGGGCGCATGAGCCTCGACATCAACCGCTCGAATCCGAACATCATCTACATGATGGTCGAGGCGGCCGCGAACAGCACGGGTCCGATCGTTGGTGAGCGCGCGCCGAAGGCCAATGGCCTCTGGCGTTCGGTCGACGGCGGCGCCACGTGGACGCAGCAGAACAACTACAACGTGCGTCCGTTCTACTACTCGCAGGTGCGCAGCGATCCGAAGAATCCGGAACGCGTGTACTTCTCGAGCACGGAACTGCAGGTCTCCGATGACGGTGGCAAGACGCATCGGAACGCGGCGCAGAGCGTGCACGTCGACGACCACGGCATCTGGATCGATCCGAACGATCCGGAGCGTTGGGCGATTGCGAATGACGGTGGTATCGCCATCACGTTCGACAAGGGCGGCAACTTCTCGCAGGGCCAGAACATTCCGGTCGCACAGTTCTACGAAGTCGCGTACGACATGAGTGTTCCGTACAACGTGTGCTCGGGTGCGCAGGACAACGGCACGTGGTGTGGCCCGAGCAAGCGTCGCACGCCGCAGACGAGCCTGGGCTACTGGTTCACGATCGCTGGTGGCGACGGCTTCTACGCCGCGATGGATCCGACCGATCCGAACATCGTGTACGGTGAGTCGCAGGGTGGCAACGCGTCGCGCGTGAATCTCAAGACGGGCGAACGCATGGGCTTCCGCAAGCCGAGCTGGCAGGAAGGCTATCGCAAGTGGGAAGATTCGATCGCAACGCTGCGTGGCGACCCACTCGCGCCGATCAGCAAGGCGCAGCAGCTCGTCATCGATGGCCTTCGCAAGCAACAGAAGGCTGACTCGGTGGCGCTGTCACTTCGCTTCAACTGGAACTCGCCGTTCTTCATCTCGCCGCACAACCCGGCGGTGATTTACTTCGGCGGCAACCGCGTGCTCAAGTCGAGCAAGCGTGGTGAAGACTTCCAGCTCATCTCGCCCGACTTGTCGAAGCAGCTCACGGCGAAGCTCGACACGTCGCTGCGTTTGACGGGTGGTATCACGCTCGACGCGACCGGCGCCGAAACCTATGGCACCGTCGTCGCCCTTGAAGAAAGCCCGGCCAAGCAGGGACTGCTCTACGCAGGCACCGACGATGGCAACGTCTGGAAGTCGAGCAACGACGGCGCCACGTGGGAAAACATCGGCAAGAACATCGCCGGTCTGCCGAACATGGGCGAAGTGTACGTGACCCGCATCGAAGCGTCGAAGTTCGATACGAATGTGGTGTATGTCGCGTACGACAATCACCGCTGGGGTGATTTCAAGCCGTACCTGTTTGTGTCGAAGGACGGCGGCAAGACGTTCTCGAGCCTCGTGAACAATCTGCCGACCGGTGGCCCGGGCGACTTCCTGCACGTCGTGCGCGAAGATCCCACGAACCGCGATGTGCTGTACGTCGGTTCAAGCCTCAGCGTCTACGCCTCGGTGGATCGCGGCGCGACGTGGACCAAGTTCGCGGCGAATCTGCCGAGCGTGCCGGTGTACGACCTGCAGATCCATCCGCGTGATCGCGAGCTGATCGCCGCGACGCACGGCCGTGGTATCTGGATCGTCGACGTGGCACCGCTTCAGCAGTTCAACAAGACGATCGCCGCGAAGCCGGCGCATCTGTTCGAACCGAAGACCGCGTTCCAGTGGGGCGAAGAGCCGCTCCGTGGCGCGTCGGGTAACGGCAACGCGATGAACTTCTTCGCGACGCAGAACCCGGCGTACGGTGCGTCGATCACGTATCGCGTGACGCAGTCGGCCGCGACGGCGCGCATCACCATCGTTGATGCGACGGGTGATACGCTCAGCACGCTCAACGGCCCGGCCACCGCGGGAACACATACGGTGAACTGGAACTACGCGATTGCGGCTCGCCCGCAGGCGCGTGCGGCACTGTCGCCGAGTGAGAAGCGTGACAGCATCCTGCGCGCGGTTCGTGCGCCGGCGGTGTTCGACTCGCTCACAAAGGCGAACTACGATACGGCTGCGATCTCGCTCGCCAAGCGATTGGTGAATCCGCCGAACTTTGGTGGCGGCTTTGGCGGACGCGGCGGCGGTGGTGGTGGCGGTGGACGTGGTGCGGGTGGCGAGTGCTTCCGCCCGCTCACGCAGTGGGAGCAGTGGTGCAGCCGTCCGGCTGAGGCTGCGCCGGGCACTGGTCGCGGTGCAGCGGCGGCGCAGGAAGGCGCGCAGGAGCAGGCGCAGGCGTTGCAGAATGCCGGCACCAATCCGGCCGTCGTGAAGATCTTCGGCTTGATCGGTCTCCCCGTTCCGGCGCAGGGCGGCCGTGGCGGCGGCGGTGGCTTCGGTGGCCTCGGCGGTGGCGGCAACGCCAACACCGGCGACTACGGCGTCATCCTGCAGGTCGGCAACACGACCCAGAAGGCGAAGCTTCGCGTCGAAAACACCGGCGCGGCTGGCGGTGCGAGCCCGTTCGGTTTCTTCGATGAGGAAGGACTGAAGCAGAAGCAGAAGTAATCTGCTTGAGAGGTATCAAACGGCGGCGTGTCTCACAGGGACACGCCGCCGTTTGCGTGTCATGGAGATAGCGCTTGGGGTCAGACTCCATC
>CBHWDN010000002.1:0-252504 GCA_966112585.1 uncultured Gemmatimonadaceae bacterium | reverse complement strand
GGGGGTGAAGAGGGCAAAACGCTCTTCACCCCCCACCCCGCACTCTGTTCTCTACACTGGCTGTTGTCGATCCCGGGAACTTCGCGGTGATTGAGCGGTGATATTGAGTCATGACCCGATTCTTCAGCCGCTCCGCGGCCCTTGCCGCACTCCTGATCGCGCCACAGCTCTCGGCGCAGTCGCTTCGTGACCAGACCTCGCGCGACCAATCCACGCGTCGCGCCGCCGATGCCTCGGTCGCTCCGGCGCGGCAGATCATTTCCATCAATCCCGTGCTGCCCATCCTCGGCTGGTTCCAGGGCGAGTATGAGGCGCGATTGCAGGACAACCTCGCCTTCGCGTTGGCCGGCTCATACACCGAGTTCGACAACGACAATTATGCGAACCTCGATGCGAAGCTGCGTCTCTATCCGCAAGAGCGCGGGTTGCAGGGCCTGGGCATTGCCGCTGGGCTGGGTGTCGGCAACATCAAGCGCGAGAAAAACTTCTGCGACGTGCCCGACCTGTCCGAGCCGAACCAGGTATGCCGACTGCGCGAGAACGCGGCGAGCTTCTCCGTTGAGGGGCACTATCAATGGCTGCTCGGCAACCATCGATCGACGGCCATCACCATGGGCGGTGGCGTGAAGCGCTACTTCATCAGCGATGATCACGATCAGGGTATCAATCGGATCATGCCAACGCTTCGCCTTTCTGTGGGCTACGCGTTCCGGTAAACCGTCAGTCTCGCGGACCGGGAGTGGAACTCGACTTCCGGTCCGTGCATTGTTCGGGTCATGAGTGATCGAATCGTTGTCATAGGCGGTGGTATCGCCGGTTTGGTGTGTGCCATCGAGCTCACACGCGCGGGTCGCAGCGTCACGCTGCTCGAAAGCGCACCGGAGGTCGGCGGTCGAGTGCGCAGCACCGTCCGCGATGGCTTCGTGATCGATCATGGCTTTCAGGTGCTGTTCACGGCGTATCCCACGCTCACTCGCTATCTCGATCTCGTTGCGCTCGAGCCGCGGCGCTTCATGCCGGCCGCACGCATCGTTTCGCGCGACGGTGTATCGATCATCGGCGATGCCTTCAGGGATCCCGCCGTACTGATCGATTCGATCATGGCCACGTCGGTCAGCATCGTCGACAAGTTTCGCTTCGTGCTGCTTCGGCAGTTGGCCGCTGGACTCAGCGACGATGAGTGCTACTCGAGCAAGTACGCCAATGTGAGCACGCGAGATTTTCTCGCCGACTACGGCTTCAGTGAACGCGCGATCAATGACTTTTTCGCACCGTTCTACGGCGGAATCCTACTCGATCGCAGCTTGTCGACATCGGCCTCGGCGCTGATGTTCACGTTCAAGATGCTCGCCAGCGGCGAAACGGTTGTGCCGGCGGCAGGCATGGGTGCGATCACCACGCAGTTGGCTGCAGCGTTACCAGCGGACGTCGTACGCGTGAACGCGGCTGTGCAGCAACTCGTGATGAGTGCCGATGCAACTGTTCCGCGTGTGTCCGGTGTGATGCTCGGCGATGGAACCGTGCTGGCCGCGGCGCAGGTCGTGATCGCCACCGACTCACCAAATGCGCTGCGTCTCGCGGCGACCGCCGGCATCTCGCTCAACGAGCCACAGGGTGCGCTGGGTTGTACGACGGTGTACTACACCGCCGCGCGAACACCCATTCCGGGTAAGGCACTCTGGCTCAACGCCGCTCGCGATGCGGTCATCAGCCACGCCGTCACGCTCACGGATGTCGCACCGGAGTACTCAAGCGATGGTCGGATACTGATTGCGGCGACGGCCGTTGGTGAGGCGGCGGATCTCAACGATGAAGCGCTCGACAGGGCCGCACGCGCGGAGTTGTGCGCAATGGGTCGCGTGCGCGCGGACGAGGTAGCGCTCTCGCTCGTCGATATCATTCGCGTTCCGTATTCGCAGTTTGCCCAGCCGCCGGCGTGGCGCAACGAAAGCCCGGCCGCAAAGACTGCAGTGGCTGGGTTGTGGCGTGCGAGTGAAGTGCTGCACTCGAGTTCTCTCGAAGGGGCAGCGCGCGGTGGGCAGATGGTCGCGCATGCGCTGCTTGGCATCGCATAACTCGCGAGCGTCGAGAAACGAAGCGGGGGCGAGCATCGCATGATGCTCGCCCCCGTTTGCGAAGAATCGCAGCCGGAGAACGGCTTACTTCATCTTGAACATGAGGCCCACGTTGAGCGCCGCGTCACCCGCGCCGGCGTCAGCGTACAGCGCCATCTTGTCCGACGTGAAGTAGCGAATGCCGGCGCGACCGATGAAATACAGCGCGCTGTTCGAGCAGTAGTCGAAGTTGCCCTGCGGCGTGTCGTACGAGCAGTTGATGATCTGATAGCCAAGGCCAAGACCGACAAACGGATCAACCTTCTTGTTGGCCATCTTGAAGTGGTAGTTCGCCGTCGCGCCGATCGGCAGATACTTCACCGAGCCCTTGTACGCGCCCGCGTTCCAGCCGTACGAGTAGTAGTTCACACCGACCATGATGCCGAGCGTACCATTGCCCATGCTTGGGAGGTCCTTGATGACCTTTTCGAAGCGTGCGCCGGGCGCGAGTCCCGCGTCACCGGTGTTACCAAGGCCGAGCACAACGCCAAGGTCGGTATGACCCTTCGCGAGCTGGGCCTGCGCCGTGGAGGCGGACAGAAGCAGTGTGGCCGAGGCGGCGAGCGCCAGAATCTTGCGCATGAGGAACTCCTCTGAGATTGGAGGGGATCGCTGGCAACGGCGCCAGCGAAGACGGCGCGTCCACTCTTGCCAACGAGTCACAAGAAGTGGTGACGCTGATTTAACACGTAGCGCCGTACGCCGACAGTCTCATCAAGATTCAATCATCAAGCTATGGGTCAGATGACCCAGTGCTAAGAAGACCAACCCGCGCTTGGAGTCTGACCCCAAGCGGCTTGGAGCGCTTGGGGTCAGACTCCAAGAAGTGGGGCGACCTCATCCAGATGATGCACGATGTAGTGTGCACCTGCATCGCGCAGACGTTCCGGACTCATGATCTCGGCGTAGCCGATCACCGTCATACCGGCCGCGACGGCGCCGCGTACACCGGTTGCACTGTCTTCCACGACTACGGTGTGTGCGGGCTCGATGTGCAGCACGCGGGCTGCATGTAAGAAGACATCGGGGGCCGGTTTCGGCAGACCGACTTCGAGACTCGAAAAACGTCGGCCTTCAAAACGCGGCGCGAGTCCGGTCACGCCAAGCGTGGTGTTCATCTTCGTTTGCTCACCGTTCGACGCCACGGCATACGGCAATCCCGCCGCATCGAGTGCATCGAGCAGCGCGACGATACCGGGCACTGCGGTGACTTCAACCGCGAGCGCCGTGGCCGATTGCGTGTGATAGTCGGTGATGAGCGAGTCGGGAGGCGTACTTCCCAATCGTTCGGTGACGATCTCGAGACAGCGCGCCATCGAGTTGCCCATGTACGTCGCGAGCGACTGCTCGGTGGTCGTGGGCAGTCCGATGTTGGTGAGCAGACCGGCCCAGACGCGACTTGTGATACGCTCGCTGTCGACGAGGACACCGTCGCAGTCGAAAATGACGCCCTGCGCCTTCACCACCTTCGAACTCACGGTCGAACTCACGCTCTCACTCACGCGTGCCGCGTGTCGCGCAGATCGGGCGCGTTGCCAAAGCTCGGCTGCACCGTGGCCAGACTCGTGCGTGCCTGCTCGATCTGCTTACGCACCGCCTCGGGGCCGGTGCCGCCGGCGATGTTGCGCGCCGCGAGCGAGGCTTCGGCCCCGAGTGCATCACGCGCATCGTCGCCAAAGAGCGCGTGCGCCTTGCTGAACGCGTCGGCGGGAAGGTCACTCAGCTCGATGTTCGCATCTTCCGCCTGACGTACGAGCGAGCCCACCGCACCGTGCGCCTCGCGGAAGGTCGCACCCTTCTTCACCAGATAGTCGGCCAAGTCCGTCGCCATCATCGCGCTCGAGACCGCCGCGCGCATCTTGCCGCGGTCGAAGCGGAGCTCGGACACCGCACCCGCCATTGCCGGCAACACCAGGTTCAGCAGATCGATCGCGTTGAACAGCGCGCGCTTGTCGTCCTGCAAATCCTTGCTGTAACCACTCGGCAATCCCTTGATCGTGCCCAGGATCGACACAAGATCGCCCAGCACACGCGCACCGCTGCCACGTGCGAGCTCGAAGACGTCCGGATTTCGCTTCTGCGGCATCATGCTGCTGCCAGTCGAGAAGCCATCGCCGAACTTCACAAAGCCAAACTCGCCCGAGCCGTAAATGATGAGGTCTTCGGCGATGCGCGAGCAGTGCACCGCGATCATGGTGCAGACGAACACCGTTTCGGCCACAAAGTCGCGATCACCAGTCGCGTCGATCGAGTTGGGCGACACCGCCTGAAAGCCCAGCTCTTCCTTGAGCAACACGCGCGACACCGGGAACGCCGAACCCGCGATGGCACCAGAGCCAAGAGGCAAGGTGGCCGCACCACGCGCCGCATTTGCGAGGCGTGTGCGATCGCGATCGAGCGGCCAGAAATGCGCGAGTAGCCAGTGCGTTCCGCTCACCGGCTGCGCGCGCTGCAAGTGCGTGTAGGCCGGAAGAATCGCATCGGTGATCGTTTCCGCCTGCGAGAGCAACGCCTGCTGCAGATCGCGAATTGCGCCGTCGAGTTTGCGGCAGGCGTCCATCGTCCACAAGCGCGTGCCCGTCGCGACCTGATCGTTGCGCGAGCGACCGGTGTGCA
Source organism: uncultured Gemmatimonadaceae bacterium (assembly GCA_966112585.1). Taxonomy (GTDB): domain Bacteria; phylum Gemmatimonadota; class Gemmatimonadetes; order Gemmatimonadales; family Gemmatimonadaceae; genus Gemmatimonas. The sequence continues at coordinate 247,774 of CBHWDN010000002.1, read as the reverse complement.
ACTTCGACGCGACCGTGCCCGCCTCTTCGTGCAGCAGGCGATCGATCATCGTGTGAATGTCTTCGTCCGTCGCGACCGGCTGCGCGCCCGATTCAATTCGCTGCGCAACACGCGCGAGACCAGCGCGGAGCGCGTCGCTCTCTTCGCGTGTGAGCACGCCGGCTTCGCCGAGTGCCAGCGCCCAGGCCTGCGACAACCGGATGTCGTGCGGCCAGAGGCGGAAGTCGGTGCCGATGGAGCGATTGATCGCGTCGAGGAGAGGCGAAGGACCGCCGGCGAAGCGGCCGCCCCAGAGCTTGTGCGTTGAGTCGTTGGACATGGCGATGAATCTAGTTGTGGTCGACAACAGATCAGTTTGGGGTGTGGGGTTTTCGGTTTGGGGTTTGGGGTTCGCAACTCCAAACCCAACAACCCCGAACTCCCCACTGCTGGTGTGCGCTACCGCTTGATGTAGGCGCGGAGCTTTCGTAACACCCGCTCGCGCCCATCAGTCGACCGGCAAATGATCAGCACCGTATCGTCTCCCGCGATCGTGCCCGCGACATCCGTCCACTCCAGCTGATCCAACGCTTCCGCCACCGGTTGCGCGCCCGATTTCATGGTGCGTGCGACGACGAGCACTTGGACGCCTTCCACATCGACCAGCAGTTCCGGCAGCATGCGCTCGAGCCGAGCGATCGCCTGATCGCTGCCGCCGTTCTCGGGGAAGGTGTAGCGGGCGCGCCCCTGCGCGTCGGGGATTCGCGCCAGGCGCAGTTCGCGCAGATCGCGCGAGAGGGTGCTTTGGGTGACGTCCCAGCCTTTGCGGGTGAGCTGTTTGCGCAGCTCCTCCTGGCTCGCGACCACGTGCGTGGTAACGATTTCGCGAATGGCGTGGTGTCGTTCCTGTTTGTCGGACACGGAAATCTCCGGCGGGGCCTGACGGAAAGCGGTGGCGGCAAGCGGATGTCACAGCGCTGCACCAATTGACACCGCGGGTATGCAAAATTATGCATTAATAGTGCATACTATTCCATCACTTATGCAACCGTCTTCCGCTTCATCGAACGTGCCCCAGTCGGCTTCTGCCCCCCGCTATCGCGTGGGGGTGCTTGGCGCGTCCGGGTATTCCGGGCGCGAGCTGTGTACGCTCATCGCGGGACATCCGCAGATGGAGCTTGCCTTCGCCACCGCCAACACGCAGCGCGGTTCCACGCTGCGCGTGCGGGCGAATGGTGTCATGCACGACATTCCGCTCATCGCGCCCGAGGCGGCGGATCTGGCCGCGGTGGATCTGGTGTTCGCGGCGTTGCCGCATGGCGCGAGTGCGGAGTGGGTGGCCAAGGTCATCGCCGCGGGATCGCGCGTCGTCGACCTGTCGAGCGATCTCCGTCCGGGCCATGGCGGCGTGACGCACGATCTCCCCGCCGGTGTGCCGGCGGACGCGCCGTATGGTATGCCGGAGCTTTTTCGCGAGTCCGTTGTTGGTGCACGAGTGGTCGCGAACCCGGGCTGCTACGCCACGAGCATCCTCGTCGCGTTGGCGCCACTCGCGAAAGCAGGACTCATCGCGCAGGGTGCGACGGTGAGCATCGCTGCGAGCAGTGGCGTGAGCGGCGCGGGTGCGAGCCCAAAGCTCGAGTTGCTCTTCGCTGAAATCACCGAAGACTATCGCCCGTACGGCGTCGGCAACTCGCATCGGCATCTCTTCGAGATGCGCGATACACTCGGCCGCCTTGGTGCCGACTGCGACCTGCTGTTCACGCCGCATCTGCTGGCGGTCGATCGCGGCATTCTCAGCACGATCACGGTGCCGTTGTCGCGCAACATCACCGACGCGCTCGATCCGTATCGCGCGGCGTATGCAAACGAACCGTTCGTAGAACTCACCACCGCGCTGCCAGCGCTCGCCGATGTGCAGCATCGCAATGTGGTGCGTATCGGTGCGGTGCTCCCCACGGGGATGCGTCAGCCTACGCTGCTCGTGTTCAGTGCGATCGACAATCTCGTGAAGGGTGCGGCCGGTCAGGCGGTGCAGAACGCGAACCTGATGCTCGGGTTGCCGGAAGCGGCGGGGCTTCAGCAGTGATCGCGTTGTCGAACACGCCACGCATTGTGGTCAAGCTGGGTGGACGCACGCAGAACGATCCCGCACTTCCGTCGGCGCTTGCGGCGCTGTGGAAGGCGACGTCGGGTCGCGCGGTGGTGGTGCATGGTGGCGGTGACCAGATCAGCGCGCTGCAGCGTCTGCGTGGTGAGGAGCCGGTGTTCATTGGCGGACGTCGTGTGACGACTGACACCGCGCTCGAGCTCGTGCGCATGGTGTTGTCGGGGCTCGCCAACAAGCAGCTCGTGTCGGCGCTGGTGGCTGAAGGCGCGCCGGCGGTTGGCATTTCGGGAGAAGATGCAGGGCTGCTCCGCGCAACGCCGATCGACCAGTCCACGTTTGGTTGGTCGGGTACGCCGCAGCATGTTGATCCGCGCGTCGCGCAGGCGCTCATCACCGCTGGCTTCTTTCCCGTGATCTCGCCGGTGGCCGCGCGTGAAGATGCGACGCTGAGCGGTGCGTACAACGTGAACGGTGACGATGCGGCGGCGGCGATCGCCGCGGCGCTCGGCGCCGACGAGCTGTTCCTGATGGCGGATGTCCCCGGTGTGCTCGATGAACAGAAGGCGCTCGTGCCGCGACTGACGCTCGATGAAACGCGTGCGATGGTGGCGAGTGGTGTTGCTGGTGGTGGTATGGCCGCCAAGCTCGATGCGTGCGCTGCGGCGCTCGCGGGCGGTGTGAACCGGGTGCGGATTGGCGATCTCGCCGCACTCACTGTCCCCGAGGCGGGGACCGCGATCGTCGCGCGCGATTGACGCGACGTTCTCAGCCGTGGTCGAACCGACTGCGGTTGAATTCCGTTTCAGTTCTCGTTCCAGGTAGCTGCCATGTCCACGACGATGACTTCGCCCGCTAACACGACGGCATTCACGCCCGCCTCGGCTTCTGCCCCGGCCAGCAAGAATGAACCGGCCACGCTGCCCGCCATTCTGGGCACGTACAAGCGACAGGCGCCGCTCTTTGTCCGAGGAGAGGGCGTCTACATGTATGACGAGAGTGGCAAGCAGTATCTCGACTTCGTGGCCGGCATCGCCGTGAGTTCGCTCGGTCACGCCGACACGGGCGTGATGAATGCGATGCAGGAGGCGATGGCCACGGGGCTCATCCACACGTCGAACCTCTACCGCACGGCGCCGGGCGAGCAGCTCGCGCAGTGGCTGGTGGACCAGTCGTTCGCATCGAGCGTCTTCTTCGCCAACTCGGGTGCCGAAGCCAACGAAGGCGCCTTCAAGTTTGCGCGTCGCTGGGCGCGCAGCACCGAGCACGAGGCGAAGCACGAAATCATCGCCGTCCGCGGTTCGTTCCACGGCCGTATGCCGGGCACGCTCGCCGCGACCGATCGTCCGAGCTATCGCCTGCCGTTCCGTCCGCTCATGGGTGGCGTGCGCATCGTGGAGCGCGATCTCACCGAGCTGCGCGCCGTGCTCGATCCGGAAACGGCGGCGGCGGTGATCGTCGAGCCCATTCAGGGCGAAGGTGGCGTGCGTGTGCTCGACGCCGAGTTCCTGCGTGGCCTCCGCAAGCTCACGAAGGAGCGGAACGTCCTGCTCATTCTGGACGAAATCCAGTGTGGTCTTGGCCGCACCGGTTCGTTCTTCGCCTACGAGCAGTTGGGCTTCGAGCCCGACATGCTCACGATTGCCAAGCCGCTCGCGAACGGCCTGCCAATGGGCGCCATCCTCGTGACCGATACCGTCGCGCGTGTCATGCAGCCCGGCGATCACGGCACCACGTTTGGGGGCGGCCCGTTGCTCGCGCATGTCGCCCATCATGTGGTGCAGCGCCTGAGCGACCCCAAGCTCCTCCAGCACGTGCGCGAAACCGGTGCGTGGTTTGGCGAGCAGCTCAAGGCCATCGGCGAGCGCACCGGCGCCGTCCGTCAGGTGCGTGGCACGGGCCTGATGTGGGGCATGGATGTCCACGAGCCCGCCGCCGCGATCATCGGTCGCGCCTTCGAGCGTGGCCTGCTGATGGTCAGCGCCGGCGAACACACGCTCCGCTTCCTGCCGCCGCTCGTCATCACGAAGGACGAACTCGCGAAGGGGCTCGAGATCCTCGAAGCCGCCATCAAGGGCTGAGCAGGCGTCGAACGCATGCACATCCCCGCGACATTTCGTGAGTCGGACCGGGGCACGCTGTACGATTTCATCGAAGCGCATCCGCTCGGCGCGTTGGTCTCCCCAACCACCGACGGCGGCCTCTACGCGACGCATCTCCCCCTCGCGCTCGATCGCGAGCGGGGAGTGCTGCGAGGTCATGTCGCCCGCGCCAACCCGCACGCGAATCGCACCGCCAGCGGCACGAATGCGCTGGTGGTCTTCACCGGCATCGATGCGTACATCACGCCCAACTGGTACGCGAGTAAGGCGGAGCACGGGAAGGCGGTGCCCACCTGGAACTACATCGCCGTCCATGTAGAGGGCGTGTTAACGTGGCACGACAATGTGGAGTTCTTGCGCAGTCACCTCGAGACGCTGACGAACACCCACGAAGCACAGGAAGCCCACCCGTGGGCCATGCACGACGCGCCGGAGGAGTATCTGCAGCAGCAGATGAAGGCGATCGTGGGCATCGAAATCGAGATCCGCAGTCTCGAAGGCAAATACAAACTCAGTCAGAACCGCAGCGCAGCGGATGTAGATGGCGTGATCAAAGGTCTACACGAACGCGAGACCACACGCGCCGCCGAAATGGCCAACGCCGTCTCATCTCACCGACGCAAAGTCTGACTGTCTGATCGTCTGAACTCTCCGCGAGCAAAGCGAGCGAACGCCGCTGGTAAGCGCAGTTGAGTTAGCGTCGTGTCAGTTAGCGTAGTTCGCAGTTAGCGTCTTTTGTTCTTGACGATTTCTCAGTACGCTCCAATATTGAGGCCAGTCCACGTGCCTCCGTGGCATCGCGCGTTGTTTCGCGCCCGCATGGCTCGATCATCGGCGTCGTACGTTGGTCCCTGTCCTGGTACATCGATCCGGCGATGTGCGCGAGGCCGGACGGGGCCGCCGATGGAGCAGCAGCCGATGCGATCTCGTGACGGTGCGGAGTATTACGGACACGACCGCTGAGTGACGTGACGATAGATTTCCGTCATGGTCTCCCAAGCATTTTTCCGTCGCGTGAGCCTTGCCGCGACGTGCACGTTCGCCGCCGCCGCTGCACCGCTTCGCGCGCAGGTCGCCTCGACATCCACGCCGACGCTCGTCGTGCAGCTCACCGTCGACCAGCTGCGCCCCGATTATCTCGATCGCTACAAGAGCCAGTTCACCGGCGGCTTCGCGCGACTGCTCAAGAACGGCGCCTTCTTCACCAACGCCTATCACGACCACGCGACCACTGAAACGGCGCCCGGTCATGCGACGCTCTGGTCGGGGCGCTATCCGGCGCACACCGGTGTCGTGCTCAACGAAATCGGCGTCGCTGATCCTCAGTCGCCGCTGCTTTTCGGACGTGGCGGCGGCGCCAGCCCGTACCGTTTCCGCGGATCGGCGCTCTTCGATTGGATCCGAACCCGCGATCAGTTCAGCAAGGCGCTGAGTGTCAGCCGCAAGGATCGCGGCGCGATTCTCCCGCTCGGTCGTGCGAAGCAGAGCGTCTATTGGTATTCGCTCGAAGGTCGCTTCACCACGAGCCGCTACTACGCCGACACGATGCCGACGTGGGTGACGGCGTTCAACGCCAGGATGGGCGCCGCCAAATATCTCGGCGCCAAGTGGGAGCTGCTGCTCCCCGCCTCGCAGTACACCGAGAAGGACAGCGTGCCGGTCGAAAGCCAGGGGAAGGACTTTGTCTTCCCGCATGTGCTCGACGCCGATCCGCGGGTGGGGTACAACAACCTCACCGAGTTCCCGTTCATGGACACGTACACGGTGGACTTTGCGCTTGCCGGCGTGAACGCGCTCGAACTCGGGAAGGGGCCAAGCACGGATGTGCTCGCGGTGTCGCTGTCGACGACCGACGCGGTGGGACATCGCTACGGCCCGGATTCGCGCGAAATCCACGACCAGGTGCTCCGCGTTGATCGCGAGCTCGGCCGATTGATCGACTCGCTCTACAAGCTCCGCGACTCGACCAAGATCGTCTTCGCGCTTGGTGCTGACCACGGCGTGTCGCGCTTCCCGGAGCTGCAGTTCCCCGGGAGCGACCCGGATCGCGGCCGTGTGGATACGCGTCCGGTGATTGACGCGGCGCGTAGTGCGCTGGCCGCGCGTGGTGTGGAAGGGGATGCGCTGCTGCTGCAGTCGGGGATCGTGTCACTCGATCGCCGCCGGCTCGCCGCGAAGAATGTGAACTTCGATTCCACTGTGACCGCAGTGCGCAACGCGCTGCTCAAGCTGCCGGGAATGCTCCGTGTCGATCGCGTCAGCACCCTCGCGGCCGACGCCAAGAAGGGAGACAAGTTTGCGCGACGCTGGCTGCATTCGGTACCGCCCGATCTGCAGGCGGTGCTCACGGTGACGGCCAAGGAAGGCTACTACTGGTACACGACGCGCTATGCGACGCATGGCACGCCGCACGACCTGGACGCCCACATCCCGATGCTCTTCATGGGGCCGATGTTCAAGGCGGGGCGCTTCGATCAGCCGGTGCGCAGCGTGGATATCGCGCCGACGCTCGCGGAAGCGGTTGGCGTTGAGCCGATCGAAACGATTGACGGCCGCATCCTGACTGAACTGTTCCGCTCGACGAACAAGACGACACCAAAGCCGCCTGCCAAGCGTTAACCGCGCATGAGCAGCCTGTCGCGCGCCTTCGACGAACTGCGCTTCGGTCCCGGCCGAACGTTGAATCTGCGAGCCCTGCAGCCTACCGCGCTGCAGGCCGCGCAGCTGGTCGAGCAGTGGCTGCGCGAACTGCAGGTAACGGGCGCCGATGAGGCGCTGGTGATCACGGGGCGCGGCAACAACAGCGTTGATGGCTACTCGCCGGTGCGCGAGTCCATCATTCGCCTGTTGCCGTCACTCCGCCGGCGCAATGTGATTGAAGGGTACGAGGAGCACACGCCGGGCTCCTTTGTCGTGCGCTTTGCGCCGGTGCGCGCGCTCTTCGAAACGCCCAAGCGCCGCCGCGAGAAGCCACCCATGGTGGTGCCGCGCCCGCCATCGCTCTCGGGGCTCGACGAGGAGACCATCCGGCAACTGCGCGATCTCGCCCACATGTCGCTCGCCGCGCTGGGGCTCATGTCGCCGACGCGCCTTCAGCTCGAAGACGAAATGCTGCGGCACTTCGCCGTGCTTTCGGCGGCGCTGCCGGACAATGGCGATCGCGAAGCGCTGCTGCAGCAGGCCATGCTTCGTGCGGCTGAAGAGTACGAGCGCGGGTAAGGCGCCTGTCGGGAAGTGCCAGTGCAGCGGCAGCGATGTAGGGAAAACTGCTAAACAGCCTGGGCGCGGCTTCGGGGGGCGAAAAAATCAGGACTAAAAAGGAAAACAGCAGGAAAAATTTTTTGTTTTTCTCCTGCTGTTTTCCCAGTAGTCCTGCTTTTTTCGCGCACCGAAGGTGCGCCCATGCAGTTTAGCAGTTTTTCCGCCAGGCTTTCAGTCCGAGATGAGCCTCTCTCTGCGAGAATAGTTCCCCCGCGAGCTCTGCGAGAGGCTGTAGAATTCAGAATCCCGCTCAAGCCCTTCAGCAAACGAGCAATGCGTCCCATCAGAGTCCTTGCGGCGAGCCTTGCGGCTCCGCTCGCGATCCAAGCCCAAGCCACTCCCGGCTACGCCCCCGCCACCGCTGCGACGCAGCGTGCTCTGGAGCAGCAGGCAATCGCCGGCCCCGTACCGTCGCGCGCGAGTGCGCGCTCGAAGGAGCTGTCCAAGCAGCCGCATGTCGCCGGGACGCCGGCGCAGAAGATCACGGCGGACTACGTCATCGCGCAGATGAAGGCGATGGGGCTCGAGACGGAGCTGCGCACCTACGATGTATGGTTGCCGCACGCGACCTCGGTGAGCATCACCAAGCTCGGCGCGGTGCCACTCAAGCTCGATTTGCGTGAGCCTCCCATTCCGGGTGATCCGGCCACAGCGCTGCCGCAGTATCTCACCGTGAACGGCTCGAGTGGCGCGGGTGTGGGCGAGGGCGAGCTCGCCTTTGTGAACTATGGTCTCATCGAAGACTACGCCACGCTCGATTCGCTCGGCGTGAGTGTGAAGGGCAAAGTCGTGCTGGCGCGTTATGGCCGGAGCTTCCGCGGCATCAAGGCGCGCGAAGCAGAGAAGCGTGGCGCGGTCGCGGTGCTCATTTACACCGATCCGGCCGATGACGGCTTCATGCAGGGCGATGTGTATCCCGATGGACCCATGCGCCCGTCACGCGGTGTGCAGCGCGGGTCAGTGTTCAATGGCGCGGGTGATCCACTCACGCCGGGATACGCGAGCAAGCCGGGCGCGCCGCGACTGACGCTCGAGAATGCGAAGGATTTGCCGAAGATCCCCGTCGTGCCGATCAGTGCGTACAACGCGCAGCAGCTGTTGACGGGTGTGAAGGGCACCGCGATTCCGCGCGGCTGGCAGGGCGCGATGTCGCTGCGCTATCACGTGGGGCCGGGTCCGGTGAAGGTGCGCGTCGAGGTCACCACCGACGCCGCCACCAAGGGTACGAAGCAGATCCACAACACACTCGGCTATCTCCGCGGTTCAGAGAATCCCGAGCAGTACGTCTACATCGGTGGTCATCGCGATGGATGGGGCCCCGGTGCGGCCGACAACATTTCGGGCACGGTGAGTGTGCTTGAAGCGGCGAATGCGCTCGCCGACATGGCGAAGAAGGGTGTGCGTCCCAAGCGCACGATTGTCTTTGCAACATGGGACGCCGAAGAGTGGGGACTGGTGGGAAGCTCCGAATACGTCGAAGACGATTCGCTGCGTCTCAAGGCGGGCGCGGTGGCGTATCTCAACCAGGACGTGTCGGCGCAGGGCTCAGCGTTTGGCGGCGGCGGATCGCCGAGCATGCGCGCGGTGCTACGTGACATCACCAAGAGCGTGACCGATCCCAAGACCAAGGCCACGGTGTATCAGGCGTGGCGCAATGCGTCCAACCTCAAGTCCGACACACTCGAACCGCCGATGGGCGATCCGGGTGGTGGCAGCGATTTCGCCGGCTTCTTCAATCACTTCGGAATTCCCATCGCCGAATGGGGATTTGGTGGACCGGCCGGCACGTACCACTCAGCGTACGACACCTATGCCTGGATGGAGCGCTTTGGTGATCCGGGCTTCGAGTACCACGCCGCGAGTGGTCGCATTGGTGCCGCAGTCGCCCTGCGCCTCGCCAACGCTGACGTGTTGCCGTACGACTATGTGGAGTTCGCGCGCACGATGAAGCGGTACATCGCGCCGGTCGAGCAGGGGATGTCGAAGAAGCAGTGGAGCGCCGCGCCCGTTGCAGCGCTCACCGCTGCCATCACCAGGCTCGAGCAAACGGCCACGCAGTTCGCGCAGGCGCGTGACGCGGCACTTGCCGCCGGTGCGAGTAAGGCGCAGAAGGATGCGGCCAATGCAGCGCTGCTCACGGTGGAGCGCGGCTTTGCCCGTGACGGAGGTCTCAAGAGCCGTCCGTGGTATCGCTCGATGATCTATGCGTCGGATGTCGACAACGGGTACAGCACGATGGTGTTCCCGGGCGTAAACGAAGCAATCCGGTACGGCACCGAAGCCGATGTGAAGGCGGAGCTGACCGATCTCGTGGCCCGTTTTGATGCGGCAAGCGCTGCGCTCGATCGCGCGCGCGCCGCGTTGGGCACACGATAGCAGTTTCTGAATCACGACCAAGCACTCACACGAAGGGATAGATGGCCCTAGAGCATTTCACGCCGAGCGAGATCAAGGCTCGGCTGAGCGAACCGAATCCGCCGCATATCATCGATGTGCGCGAGCGCTGGGAGTACGATCTCGCGCACATCGAACCGAGTGAGCTCATTCCGCTGTCGACGCTACCGGCCGCGGTGCATCGCCTCGATCCGAACCAGGAGTACGCGCTCCTGTGTCACCACGGCATGCGCAGTGAGATGGCGGCGAACTGGCTGGCGCAGCACGGCTTCACGCGGCTGATCAACATCGATGGCGGCATCGATGCGTGGAGCACCGACGTCGATTCCAGCGTCGCGCGCTACTAGCAGGCGACGGGAATTCCATGCGGCGCGTGAAGATGCAGCAGATGGACGAGGCGTTTGCGCGCCGCCGGCCTCGTGATGCGAATGGTGTGGTGGTTGGTGCCGACAGCTTTCAACTCGACGCACGTGGTGAGCGCGCGGTGTTGCTGCTGCACGGCTTCAATGACACCCCGCAGAGTGTCGCGTACCTCGCGCAGCGTCTCAATGCCGCCGGTTACACCGTGCACGCGCCGCGATTGCCCGGTCATGGCGTGTCACTCGCGCAAATGGCGCGCGACCAGCGCTTCGAGAAGTGGCGTTTCGCCGTGGCCGATGCGCACAAGGCGCTCACCGAGCGTCACGCGCGAGTTTTCATCTGCGGCCAAAGCATGGGCGGCGCACTCGCAGTACTCGAAAGCGTCGATCACCCGCCGCCGGCACTCGCGCTGCTTGCGCCGTACATCGGCATGCGCCTGTCGATGCGGATCAAGTTCCTGGCTGCGTCGATTGCGCAGCCGTTCAGCGCGTACCTGCCGAACTCCGGCGGTGCGCGATCGATTCACGACGATGCGGCACGGGCGCAGGCGCTTGGGCCGGGGCTTGTTACATCGACCACGCTCCGGTCACTGCAGGAAGTCGCGACCAGCGCCGAAGCCGCGCTCCCGAGGCTCACGGTCCCGACGCTCTACCTACAATCCAAAGACGACAACCGGATCCTGGCCGCAGACGCGGACCGGCACTTCGTGGCAATCGCGGCAAGGGACAAGGAGCAACGATGGTTCACCGGCAGCGGGCACATTCTGTCGGTGGACTATGAGAAGGGGGCCGTCGCGGACGCGGTTCTTGAGTGGTTCGACCGGCATTGATGCGGCCTGGGCTTAACCCCTTGGAGCTCAGGAAGCAGGACGCCAGAGCCGGGTAGCGCAGCCCCCCCACGAGACTAGCTTTCAAGATTGCCCGCGAAAGCCCCGGGCAACCGATAAGAACCATCTGGAGTTAGCATGCCCGAGTTTGGAAGCTGGGGAGCCGACTGGTGGAAGCCGGTCGTGTTCCTGCTCATTGCCGGTCACCTGACGAACATCTGCGTCACGCTCTTTCTGCATCGCTCGCAGACGCACCGCGGTGTGATGTTCCATCGCCTCGTCGAAGTGCCGATGCGCGTGTGGTTGTGGCTCACGACGGCGATCCGCACCAAGGAGTGGGTGGCGTGTCACCGAAAGCATCACGCCTACGCCGATCGCGAAGGCGATCCGCATAGCCCGTTCGTTGAAGGGCTGCGCAACATCCTGCTCAAGGGCGCCTTCTACTATCGCAACGCGGTGCGTCAGCCCGGTGTGCTCGAGAAGTATGGCAAGGGCACGCCCGACGACTTCCTCGAGCGTCATCTGCTCGACAAGCGCTCGAGCGTTGGCATCGTGCTGATGCTCGCGATCGACATCTACCTCTTCGGTTGGTTCACCGGTCCCGTGGTGTGGGCGGTGCAGATGATCTGGATCCCGTTCTGGGCCGCCGGCGTCATCAACGGCATCGGCCACGCACTCGGCTATCGCAACCACGACGTGAAGGATGAAAGCCGCAACATCTCACCGTTCGGCATCATCATCGCCGGCGAAGAGCTGCACAACAATCATCACGCCGACCCGCACTCGGCGAAGTTCGCGCACCGCTGGTTCGAATTCGACATCGGCTGGATGTACATCAAGCTGCTGTCGTTCTTCGGACTCGCCGAAGTGAAGTACGCGCGTCAGGGCGCGCACGTCCGCATCGCGGAGACGACCGATGGCTGATGTGACCTGCTCCCGCTGCGGCAACACGCGCGAAGGCTTCGAGCGCCCCCCATTCCCCGGCGCGATCGGCGCGCGCATTGTGGGCGAGATCTGCAAGACGTGCTGGGGCGATTGGCTCAAGCAGCAAACGATGCTGATCAATCATTACGGACTGAACGTGATGGACCCGCAGGCGCGTCAGTTTCTCACCAAGAACATGGAAGCGTATCTGTTCAAGGCGGGTCAGTCGGAGGATGTGGATACGTCGAAGCAGGGGACGATCAACTGGTGACGCGCTGAACTGATCGGTTTTGGGTATCGGGTTTTAGGTGGTGGGTTTTGGGTTACCCACGACCCAAAACCAAAAGCCCGAAACTCATCACTGATCAGTTGAGACGCCCGAATGGAAAGAGGCGCCGAGCATTGCTCGGCGCCTCTTTTTTACGTCAGACCTTTAGTTGAGCCCCGCGATGTACCGCGCGAGCCGGCCGCAGCCCTCGCACTTCAAGGTCACGTGTGAATTCGGCGGCGGCGGGTGCGCGACCGGGTCGCGCTGAATGCTCCCTTCGCAGGAAGGACAGCTCAGCGGAAGACCCGTGCGGTCGCTTGCGATGAGGTGCAGCGCCTGTGCCGGGTTGTAGGTGTTCGGGCGTGGCTTACGCATCCAACGGCCTCCGTTGCGTAATGGTGGCCGGCCCATCACCTCGGGGCCGACGCGCGAAAGATAAACGGTCAGGGGCCCCGATTGTACCGGGAGCTGAAAAATCGCGGAGGCGAAGTAACCATCAAAATACAAATAGACAGAAACGTGGTTCACCCACAACCCAGAACCAAAAGCCCGGAACCCAAAACTGATCGGTTTTGGGTTTCGGGCTTTTGGTTCTGGGTTGTGGGTAAACTGCGTTGGGACTGCTACTCCCAAGTTCCTGGTCTTCGCCAGATCCTCCGCCCCAGCCTCCACGACCGCTTCGCGCTCACCTCGTTCCCCGCACCGGGCGGGTACAGGTCGGCGTCCTGGTACTCGTCAATAAAGTCGGTGGCCTTGGCACTCGCTTCGTCGGCCCAGTGCACGATCTCGGCTTCGGTGGTCATTGGTTGGACTGGGCTGCCGAATTCGAGCGAGCCGTGATGCGACAGGATGAGGTGGAGCAGCTCGTCGCGTTGAGCGTTCGAGAGTGCGAGTCCGCTCGCCTGGATCTTCCGGTCGAACATGATCGCACCGAGCGTCACGTGACCGAGCAGCATGCCGCTGGACGTGTGCGAGAATCCCTCGGGTGCTACGGCGTAGGCTTCGACCTTGCCGATGTCATGCAGCATCGCGCCGGCAATGACGAGATCCTGATTCGCCTTGCGCACGGTGCGCGCGATGTGGTGCGCAATGTCGGTGACTTCAGTGACGTGCATGAGCAGTCCACCGAGCTGCGCGTGATGTCCGTTCACCGCACCTGGTGTGCGCTCGAATTGCGCGCGGAATGCGTCGTCGGTGAAGAAGAGATCGACGACGCTGCGGAGCAGAGTGGACGTGATGCCTTCGCGCAGTTCGTCGAGCGCATGCCAGAGCGACGCTGTGCTCGCATCGATGCGCGGCAGAAATTCAGTGGCATCGACCTGATCAGGGCGCAGGACGCGGAGCGGGGCCCTGATGTCGAGCTGCCGTCGCTTGTTGGCCGCGTCGCCGAAGACTGCGATCTCACCGCGCACGGTCACCACCGCGCCGCGCTGGGCGCCTTCGGCCCAGTCGAGGCGCTCCGACCAAATGGGTGCGCTGTCGATCTGCCCCGAGCGATTGGCAAGGGTGAGCACGAGGAACGGTGCGCCGGCGCGGGTGACTTTCTCGGTGCGCTCGCGGACCAGGAATTCCTGTTCGAGTCGAGTCCCGGCAGGGAGCTGTGAGAGGGGAATGTTGCGGTCAATCGCGGAGCTCGTGGCAGAGTCCTTGAACGCGCTGGTGTCGAAGTCGGGCCAGAGAGTGTGCATCATGACCCCAACATCTGCGCGAGCGTCATCAAAGCGTTATCTCGCGCGGAATCGGAGGTTGGCATCCGGTCCGGAGGGCTACCTGAAAGAACGGCAAGCCCTTGCGTCTACCTCAGGGAAGGGAGAGCGTTAACTGAACTTCTCAGTCCTATGGCTACTTCGATACGTCCTGTCCCAGAATCCAAACATCGCGGCGGTCATGCGCCCGATGTGAATGACGCCGAGCTCGCTGCTCTGCGTCTGTTCATCATCATGTCGCGAGCGCACTCAGCGGTGACGGCACACGCCGCCGCGGATATCTCGCAGCATGGTCTCACGCTCGCCGAGTTCGGCATTCTCGAGGCGTTGTACCACCGGGGGCCGATGCTCTTGGGTGAGGTACAGAAGCGCATCCTCGTGTCGAGCGGCGGCATCACCTTCCTCGTCGATCGTCTCACCGCCAAGGGGCTGGTGGAGCGTCAGACGTGCGAAAGCGATCGTCGCGCGCGCTACGCCGCGCTGACCGAAAAGGGCACGGAGCTCGTGCGGGAGATTTTCCCGAGCCACGCCGCCGTCCTGACGCGGGCGCTGAGCGGTCTGTCGGTTGAGGAGCAGAAGACGGTGACCGCGATGATCAAGACGATGGGCTTGGCGGCCGCCGAGATGGAGCTCCCCGAGGAAGCGAAGCCGTAACGCCGAGCGGCTCGGGAGGGCCGATTACGGCTTGGCCGGGCCGATTAGGTATAGGGTCGGGCCGAATACGGTTCGCCAGGGCCGAATAACGAAGACCAAAAGAGCGCTCTTGACAGCGCTTTTTTGTTATGTATAATTCTCATAAGTGAGATAAACGATCTCCAACAACACCTAAGTGAGGCTAATATGATCTGGCAACTCGACACCGCGCACTCGCAGATCCAGTTCTCCGTGAAGCACATGGGCATCTCGACGGTCCGCGGCACGTTTCAGGGATTCTCTGGTGAAATCGACGAGCAGGACGGACAGGTGAAGAGTGTCACGGTCGATATCGACATGACCTCACTCACCACCAACAACGAGCAGCGCGACGGGCACCTCAAGAGCCCGGACTTCTTCGACGTGGCGACCTTCCCCACCGCGAAGTTCGTGCTCACGCAGTTCGAACGAGACGGCGACGACGTCGTAGCCAAGGGCGATCTCACCATCCGCGACGTGACCAAGTCCGTGACGCTCAAGGGCGAGATCGGCGGCCCGGCGAAGGATCCGTGGGGCAACGAAAAGGTCTCGGCGGTGCTCGAGACCAAGATCAGCCGCAAGGAGTGGGGGCTGACGTGGAACGTCGCGCTCGAAGCGGGCGGCGTGCTCGTGAGCGATGATGTGAAGCTGCACATCGATGTACAGGCGGCAGTGGCGGCGGCGGTGGCGGCGTAGTTCAACAGGAACCGGCGGCGGTGTTGGCCGCGTAGTTCACCCGGAACCCAGTACCTAAAGCCCGACACTCAAAACTGATCAGTTTTGGGTGTCGGGTTTTTGGTTTTGGGTTCTGGGTGAACGGCGTTGTCGATTCGGTGTGGTGCATCTCGTCATGGCTACACACAGATTGACGAACCCACACCGGAGTACCCATGCGCTACGCTCTCCTCATCCACTACCCCCAGCCCGCCGTCTCCAACGTCACGCCTGAGCAAATGCAGGAGGGGATGAAGGCCTTTCAGTCGTATGCGAAGGCCGTGCAAGACGCGGGTGTGCTCGTGATGGCGGAAGTGCTGCAACCGATTCAATCGGCAACGAGTGTGTCGATGAAGAGCGGCGCACTTCAGGTACAGGACGGGCCCTTCGCCGACACGAAGGAATCGTTCGCCGGCATCTTCCTGATCGACGTGCCGGATCTCGATGCGGCGCTCGCGTGGGCGGAGAAGTGTCCGGCATCGCATTGGGGCACCGTGGAAGTGCGGCCGAGCGCAGTGCGATTCGAGCATGGCGCGTGGACGGGTTCGCACTAAGCACCACCTCGCGGAGTCGGCTGCTGGCGATACTCGCAGCCGACGATGGCGATGTGGCGTTCGCTGAGGACTGCCTGGGCGAAGCGTGCTTGCGTGCACTGACGCATTGGCGCGAGCAGGGCGCGCCGAGTAACCCCGATGCGTGGTTGCTCACGGTCGCGCGTCGCGTGCGACTCGATGCGCGCAAGAGCGCTGCCACCCGGCACACGATGCGCATTGATGAAGCGCCGGCTGTTGCGGCGATCGCGTTGCCCACGCACGACGACGACAGGAGCGAAATTCCCGATCGCCGCCTTGCGCTGCTGTTTGTGTGCGCGCATCCCGCGATAGATGCCGCCGTGCGTACACCGCTGATGCTGCAGCTGGTGCTCGGCGTCGATGCCGCGCGCATTGCACAGGCGTTTCTCGTACCGCCCGCCACCTTGGCACAGCGCCTCGTGCGCGCCAAGCAGCGTATACGCGATGCACGCATTCCGTTCGTGGTGCCCGTGCGAGAGCAGTGGGCCGATCGATTACGTGCGGTACTTGAAGCGATCTACGGCGCGTACGCGATCGACTTCGGACTGGTCGCGGGCACTGAAGAGCGCGTGTCGCTGGCTGATGAGTCGCGATTTCTCGCGCTCACACTCGTCGAGCTGTTGCCCGACGAACCCGAGGCGCTGGGACTCGCTGCGCTGATCTGTCATTCGCAGGCGCGACAGGACGCGCGGGTGCACGATGGAGTGCTGGTGCCGCTCGAGGAGCAAGACACCCAACGGTGGAATCGCGAACTGATAGCGCAGGGCGAGTCGCTGCTGCGCGCTGCACACACGAAGGGCGCGATGGGTCGCTTCCAGTTGGAGGCGGCGATTCAGTCGGCGCACAATGCGCGCACTTCGAATGAGTCGAGCGAAGATGCGCACGCACGCGCCGCCGCCATCTCAAGTCTCCACGATGCGCTAGCGGGTATCTCACCTACTCTCGGCGCGAGCGTAGCGAGAGCCGCCGCAATCGGCCGCGCGCATGGCGCTGCGGAAGGGCTCAAAGCACTGAAGGCGATCGAGCATCCAACACTCGACCGCTTTCAACCCGCGTGGGCCACGCGCGCGCATCTACTTGAGCAGCACGGGCAACTAAGCGAAGCGAAAGTTGCCTACCAGCGAGCAATTGATCTGACGACGGATGGGGCGGCGCGGGCGTATCTATCAGCGCGACTTATGCGCTTGTTTAACCCAAAACCCACAACTCGAACTCACTAACCCAGAAACTGATCAGTTACTGGGTTAGTGAGTTCGAGTTCTGGGTTTCGAGTTGCTCTACTTCCAGTCCGCTACGAAGAGATTCGTCTCGTTCGGCTTGTCATCATGCCGATTCGAAGCCCACAACAACTTCTTCCCGTCCGGGCTGAACATCGGGAACCCATCAAACACCGGACTGAACGTGATCTGCTCCAATCCCGAGCCATCGGCGTTCACCATGTACAAATCAAAGTTGCCGCTGCGCGGATTCTTGTGATTGCTCGAAAAAATGATCTGCTTGCCGTCGGGGCTCCATGATGGACCGAAGTTCGCGCCGCCGAGCTTCGTGATCTGCTTCTGATTGCTGCCGTCGGCGTTCATGGTGTACAGCTCCATGCGGTTCGGACGAATCATCCGCTTGCCGAGGAGATCCTTGTACGCCTGCAAATCCTTGTCGTTGTCGTAGTGCCACGCGCGATAGACAATCTGCTTGTCATCGGGGCTCCACCACGGGCCACCGTCGTAACCGGGCGTGGTGGTCAACCGCTTCACATCGGTGCCGTCGACATTCATGGTGTAGATGTCGAGGTCACCGTCCTTGAGACTCGTGAACACGATGCGCTTCCCATCGTGACTCAGCACGCCCTCGGCGGTGTACACGCCGTAGTTCGTGAGGCGCTTCATGTTCTTGCCGTCGCGATCGACCGTGTAGATGTCGTACGGATCGATCCCCCATACATAGCCCGCGCTCGGATCGGGCTTGGGCGGGCACGCCGTATCGGCCGCATGCGTCGCACCAAAGAACAGCTGCTTGCTTCCCGGCAGGAACCAACCGCAGGTGGTCTTGCCACCACGCGAGACTTTGGTGAGCCCCGAGCCATCGGCCTTCATCACGTACTGCTGATCGCAGGTGCGACCATCGCGCGTGCTCTGGAAAGTGATCCACTGTCCGTCGGCGCTCCAATACGCCTCGGCGTTTTCGCCACCGTTCGTGAGCTGCACCATGTTCGACAGGTGGCGCTCGCCGGAATCGGGGGCGACGGCGATGCGGGTGGTGCCGAGTGGGGCGGAGCCGGCGGCTGGCTTGCTGGCCGAGCTGCAGGCCGCAAGCGACGCCGCGGCGGCGAGCGATACGAGTGAACGGGTCATGTCGGAGCGGGAGGGCGTAAGAACGACGATGGGCTGAACCGTATACGCGGATCAGCCCATGGGTCATTGGGGCTTTTACGGGGAAACCCACCACCCAAAACCAAAAGCCCGGAACCCAAAACCGATCAGTTTTGGGTTCCGGGCTTTTGGTCTTGAGTTCCGGGTGAGCTGCGCTTAGTTCGTCCCGCGCTTCACCTGCGGCTTCACCGTCGCCACGCTCCCCGCCTGCGTGAACAGCTCCTTCTGCGTCGCACTCCGCTTCATCAGGTCAATCGCGCGGCGCAGCTGGTTGTCGTCCTTGAGGCTGCGGCGGCGGACGAGCGTATCGCCGAAGGCGACCTTGGCGACGCGCTCTTCGATGTAGCGATCGACGTCGCTGCCGCCGGCGTCCCACACGGTCTTTTCGATCTTGACGGTGTCGGCCACCATGCGCTGGTAGACCTGGTCGCGCCACGTCGGGTTGAGCGTGAACGTGGGCGTCACCTTGCCCTTCTGCTGCTCGGCCACGTACGCCACTGCGTTCAGGTACTTCTGAATGTTCGGCGCGAGCTGACGACGGAGCTGCTGCTCGGGGGTCGTGAGCGTATCGGGGGGCACGATCACGTCGGGCGTGATTGCACCACCGCCGTAGAGTGTGCGACCGGCCGCGCTCTTGTACACCGGGCGTGCCTTGCGCACCGAATCGGTTTCCATGGAGTCGGGCATGACTTCGACGAACTGACCGTCCGCCGTCATCTTGCGCTCCTTCTGAATGGAGCGACCACTCGGCGTGTACCACTTGCCGGTCGTGATCTTGAGCGCGTAACCGCCATCGAGGTTGTACACGCTCTGCACGAGACCCTTACCAAAGCTCGTCGTGCCAAGCACCAGCGCGCGATCGTAGTCCTGCAGCGCACCCGTCACGATTTCCGACGCCGACGCCGAACCGCCGTCGACCATCACGATGAGTGGTACGTCGGGCATGATGGGGTCGACTTCGGCGACATACTTCTCGAATTCACCGCGGCCGCGCACCGAGAGCAGTTCCTTGCCCTTGGGCAGGAACAGGTTCGACATCGAGAACGCTTCTTCGAGAATGCCGCCCGGGTTGCCGCGCAGGTCGAGAATGATCCCCTTCGCGCCCTGCTTCACGAGTGCCTGGGCATTCGAGCGAATGTCGGCCGTGGTCTGCTCGGAGAATCGCGTCAGCGGGATGTACCCCGTCTTGTCGTCGATCATCATCGCGTACGGCACCGCGGGCACATGAATTTCCGCGCGCTTGAAGCTCAACTTGATCGGCTTGTCGACGCCCAATCGAATGAAGGTGACGTTGACGCCGGTGCCGATCGGACCAAGCAGGAAGTTCTGCACCTTCTGCGTGTTGAAGCCGCGCGCATTGACGGTGTCGATGATCGCGATCTTGTCGCCTTCCTGCACACCACCGTTTTCCGCCGGCGAGTTGGGGAAGACCTTATTCACGGTGACGTAGTCGCCAACCTTCACGATCTCCATGCCGATACCGGCATAGCGACCATTCGTGTTGCGCGAGAACTCGGCGAGCTGCTTGGGTGTGAACAGCTCGGTGTAGGGATCATTGAGCTCGGTGACGAGACCGCGCGCCGCCTTTTCGTACAGCATCTGCGCGTCGAGCGTGTCCACATAACGCAGGGCGACGAAGGTCAGCACCTGGTCGAGGAGCTGGGCGCCGCCGCGGGTCTGGCGCGCTTGAAGCGCAAAGCCGGACGCAAGCAGGGGGACGCACACGAGAGCGGCCAGGGCGGCCTTGCGATTACGGGTCATGCGGATCTCGGAAGGAAGGACCTTCAAAATACTGGCTATGGATAACGTACGCCGGGCAACGGGCGCTGTTCCTGCTTCGCCCAGACTCTGGACGTTTGAACCCCGTTAAGGGTTAGGGCCCCAGCTCAGGCTTCCTCTCGGGGCCGGCTGCCGAGCACGTAGTCGACCTGCCACTGCCGCTCGTACTGGCGGATGCCGATATCCCGAACCAGCCCCGCACTCAGCAGCATCTCGTGTGCCGGCTGAAGCACCCGCTGCAAATGGGACGGGTACCGCTGGGTCAGCGGCAGCTGCTCGGCCAACCGCTCGAGCGGCACCCGCCAGCTGAGCCGCCCGTCGGCTCGGGCGACTTCCAAAATACGGTAAAGTCGACGGGCGACCGGGCTCGACAGGGCGTGGTATCGGCTGGCCGAGAGCGTCACCACATGGCGGGCGGCCAGGTTGGCTCGCAACGTCGCCGACAGTGTAACCCGGGCATCGCCCGGTTCGCCGGCGGCCAGGTTGCCGAACAGGTGGAGCTGTTCCCTATCGGCCACTCGCCGGCGCTGCACGCTCACGGTGCTCAGGACGGTGAAGCTCAGGTCCTGATGCGCGCTCGCGGCGCTCCAGTAGGCGCCCACGCTTTCGAGGGTGGTGCGCTCGAGGCGGGTGAGCGCGGCGCGGAGCTGCTCGTACGTACGCCCGTCGGCGCGACGGCCCATGGAGCGCAGGAACGCGTGGAGCGTGAAGGTGACCGCGCCGTCGGCGGGGGAGCCGCTTTCGTGGTAGCGATGGAGCAGCTCCACGTACACGTCCTGGTCGAACGTGCCCGGCAATCGATCGCCGGGGGCGGGAATGACGCGCCAGCGGCCGCCGTTGTCCGTCGTGAAGGTGACGGGGGCATCGTCGGCCGAATCGCTCAGGCGAAAAAGTGGCAGCTCCTCGAGCGATCGATCGAGGACGACACCACGAACGGTTGGCCGACGACGGGCAGCGAGGGTCATCGGGGGAGGAAGTTCGCTGGGCGAGGTGTATCCAGCAACTGGTGAGACCGCTTCGAACGCGATTTCTGTTCGAAAACGATCGTTAAATCATCTCAGGCTTGAGCGTGTGCTCCACCACTTTGCCGTTTTCGGTGGTCACATGATAGACGCGTGCGGCATCACGTGTGCCCACGATGCGTTTGATCTCCTCGCCTTCGAAATACAGGCCAGCGTCGTTGTCGCACGCATAGCCGGGCTTCATCTGCCCCGAACCAATGAGCTTGTGATACAACGGACGGCGACCGGCCTCGGCGTCGTAGTGCGGGCAGTGGCTGCCTTTGAGGAAGCCCATGCACTTCACGATCGACAGTTCCTTGGGTCGCGAGTCGGTGGTGCCTTCTTCAAACCAGCAGAGTGAGCCGGCGCTGGCACCGCCGAGCACGATGCCTTTCTCCCACGCCTGACGGAGAATGACGTCGACGCCCTGCGCCTTCCAGATGGCTTGCTGATTGAGCGTGTTGCCACCACTCACGACAATGGCGTCGGCGCTGAGCAGTACTTCGTCGAAGCCTTTGGTTTGCGACAGGCTTTCGATGTACATCTTCTGCGCGAACGGCTCCACGTTGAGCGGCGAGCAGTTGTTGAAGAAACCAACAATCGAGCTGTCGCTATCGGCCGATGCGGTGGGCAGGTAGCACACACGCGGGCGTGTCTTGCCGGTGAGCTGCGCCATGTAGCCAATCCACTTCGTATTGAAGCCGCCGCCGGCAATGAGAATCTTCTTGGTCGCGCGCGGCTCAGTGATGGTGGTGTCGGTCATGGCGTGGGCTATCCCAGGTTCGGCGCGAAGCAGTGAAGGAGACGTAAGCGCCGCGGCAGTGAGCGTGGCGGTGCTGGCAACAAAATCGCGGCGTTGCATGCGTGGGCGGGCAAAGGTGATGCGCGGTTTGGCGCGACCTAATGATTGTGCTCGTCCTGCTCGCCTTCGTCCAGTTCGCCTTCGTAGCCAGCCGCTGCCGTTTCGGAGAACCGGCGGCTCAGGCGAATTTGCCAGGCCGGGTCGACTTGGGTGTTGTTCGGAAGCGGCGGGTTCGAGACGTTCGCGTCCGCCAGAATATCCGCCCGCAGCTCCTTGCCATCAATGAACGTCAGCGTGTCGGCGTGCAATCCGGAGAAGACGCGCACACCGTCGCATTCGATGACGTACGCGAGCAGATACTCGCTGGGCCCGAGATCATGCGTGAGATCAGGCTCGTGCACGAACACCGTGGTCGTGGATAGACAGTCCGTGAGTGTCGCACCAACACCGGCTTCTACGGTTTCGACTTCCCACAAGCCGAGTGGTGCGTTGTGTGCTGCGGCGACCAATGCGCGCATGTCGGCGTCGGCCTTTTTGCCAACGGCATCATCCAGCCACGCCGCCGCGATGGTCTTGTTGAGCGTAGGGACGATGTAGTTGAAGAGCGACCAACTCGTGAACAAGTCGGCGATGCCTTCATCGACATCTTCGTCTTCCTTCACGCCCCAGGCATTGAGCGCCTTATCGACCCACTCGGCGGTGAGCTTCTTCTCGGCCCAGTCGAGCAGCTCCTGGCCTACACGCTTCTGTCGCTGCAGCAGCGCGTCGCCTTTGAGCCACTCGTTGCGCGCTGTTGTGTCGAGCTTCTGGGCTTCCGGTGGAATGGCGGCGCCGTGGCACTTCTTGAACTTCTTGCCGGAGCCGCAGGGGCAGGGCGCGTTTCTATCCACTTTTCGCTTCGGACGGTGTGGTGATGGGGCTGGGATCGTTCCTCACGCGGAGGGCGCGGAGGAACTGCACGCGCAGAGATCGCGGAGGAACAGCGATGAAAAGATTTTCAATTTTTGAACCGCAGTTCTCTGCGAACTCCGCGCGTGCTGTATCTCTGCGTGCTCCGCGTGAGGAGCGATCTATCCGCCAAGCTGAGCGCAGAATGTAGCGTGATCAATATTCCCCCCGCACACCACGAGGCCGACGCGCGAACCAAGCAGCCGGTCCTTCAATGGATACAAAAGTGCAGCAAGCGCAGCCGCGCCCGCCGGCTCCACCACGAGCTTCGCCGCACGGAAAGTCAGCCGCATCGCATCGCGAATCTGATCATCCGACACGAGCACCACTTCATCGACAAACTCGCGGTTCATCGCAAACGAATACGGCTCGCAGCGCGGCGCACCGAGTGAGTCGGCAATCGTGCGAACAGCATCGATGCTTTCCGGTTTGCCCGAAGCAAAGCTGCGCGCCATCGTGTCCGCGCCTTCGGGTTCGATCACGAACACTTTCGTATTGGGCGACAGGCGCTTCACCGCGCAGCTCACACCTGCAGTGAGACCACCGCCGCCGGCCGCAACGAGTACGGCGTCGAGTTCACGGTTGTGCGCGCGCACCTGATCGATGAACTCCATCCCCAGCGTGGCGGTGCCGAGTGCGGTGAGCGGCCCCTCATATGGATGCACGAACGTGCGTCCCTCGGCGGCTTCGATTTCGTGCACGCGGTCGAAGGCCTGATGCACGTTGTCGACCAGCTCCACGTCGGCGCCAAGTTCACGGCACACTGCAATGCGATACGCGTTGGCCGTTTTCGGCATCACCACTTTCGCGGTGGTGCCGAGCGTCTTCGCCGAGTAGGCTATGGAAATGGCGTGATTGCCGGCCGACACCGCGGTCACCCCGCGCGCCAGCGCGTCGGCATTCAGGCGCAGCATGACCGACAACGCGCCGCGTGGCTTGAAGGAGCCGGTGCGCTGGAAGAGTTCTTCCTTGAGCCAGATTTCCGTATCGCCCAGTCGCTCGGATACGGCGTGGTCGACGAGGCGGCGCACTGGGGTGGTGTTCACCAGGTCGCCGAGTGCGGCGCGATTGGCGCGGATGTCGGCTTCGGTGGGGTAGCTGATTGGCGCAGTGCTCATAGCGGCTCGGTTCCTTCGCTCAAGATCTGGATGTACGACGGATAGCTGAACGTCCGGTCGCGCTTGCGACCGGTGATCTCTCGAATGACGCCGAGCTTCTCGAGATGTTTGAGCGCCGAGTTGGTGGTGGGTTCGCTGATGCCGGCGCGTTCGGCGAGCGCGCCGGCTTTGTCGATGGGGCGCGCGCGCAATGCGTCGTAGACCAGCAGTGTGGACTTCGTGGTGCGCTCGCTTTGCAGAATGCGTTCGCGGTCCTGTTGAAACAAGGCGACCAGTCGTTGCGCGGTGGTCACGGCACCGGTGGCTGTTTCGTGCACGCCTTCGGTGAAAAAGGTGAGCCACGCTTCCCAGTCGCCCTCGGTGCGCACGAGCGTGAGCAATTCGTAGTAGCGCGCGCGATGCTGCTTGAGGTAGAGGGACAGGTACAACATGGGTTCGCGCAACACGCCTTCAGCGCAGAGCAGGAGCGTGATGAGCAACCTGCCCACGCGGCCATTACCGTCGAGGAACGGGTGAATGGTTTCGAGTTGGACGTGCGCGAGCGCGGCCTTGATAAGGGGCGGCGTTCTGGCGGGGATGTCGTGCAGGAATCGCTCGAGCTGACTCATGCACTCCACGACTTCGGAATGTGGCGGAGGTACGAAGGCGGCGTTCCCCGGTCTCGTTCCGCCAATCCAGTTCTGCGAGCGTCGAAACTCGCCCGGCATCTTCTCGGCGCCGCGGCCCGTTGCCAGCAGTTCGCCATGGAGTCCGCGAATGAGCCGGCTCGAGAGCGGAAAGCCGCTGTGCAGCTGGGTGAGCCCCCAGTTCAGTGCGGCGACGTAGCTCGAGACCTCCTGCACGTCGTCGAGTGGAACGCCCGGCTCCGCGCTGGCCTCGAAGGCCAGCAGGTCCGAAAGCGAGGACTGCGTCCCCTCGATCTGCGACGAAAGTACCGCTTCCTTGCGAACATAGGCATAGAGGAAGAGCGGCGTATCCGGCAACAGTACCGAAACACTATCAAGCCGCCCTAGAGCCAGTAGCGCATCGTCCAGTTTGTCACGAAGCGCGCCATCCACCAGGATATCCGGATTGGGCGGCAGAGGATTCGGCAGAAACGCTCTTACCTCTTCGCCGCCTATCGCTTGGACCTTCCAGCTTCCCGTCTGTCCGCGCCGCATGAGCAAACATCCTTAATTAAAAAATCGCGCTTTTCTTAACTAACGCGAATGCTTAGTAAAGAAATTTAAATAACGCAAGGCGTTAATTAAGAAATCGGCGAATTTTTAATTAGCGCCTATCTGGCAAGCGCCGCCAGCCAAATGAGCCCCGCGCTCCCAAGCACCATGGTGAGAAACGCCTTCGTGCGCACCTTCTTGAGGTACCAGAGCAGCCCAAGCCCGGTGGCGCTCAGGAAAATGAGGAAGTAACCAATGGCGTCGATGAGCCAGGCCCACGAGCGGCCGGCGTCGCGGCCGCGGTGGAGGTCGTTGAGCACACCGAGTGCGCCCTGATAGCCCACGGTGAGTTTGTACTTCCCCGAAGTGCTGTCGATGTAGGCGTCGGCGGCGTAGCCCGGTGCCTTGAAGGTGATGCTGGCTTCTGGGCCGTCGGCGCGTTTGTCGGCCACGGCACCGTGCACACCGTTCGCGCTGCGCAGGTGCTCGCTCACTACCAGCCAGTCGATGCCGGTCGCGGTTTTCCAACCCGCCGGCATAGTGCCCTGCACTTCGGTGGTGGATTCGGTGGCGAGCCAATCGGGGTGGTTGAGCGTGACGCCGGTGAGTGCAAAGAAGAGCACCGCGAGCAGGCTCACCATGGACGAATAGATGTGCAGCCACCGGAGTGCGCTGTGCACGCGCAGGCGGAGCGGGCGCACGCGCTTGGTGCGGTGCTCCGCGGTGATCGAGGCGTCCATTGGTTACGCCTTCTTGCGATACTCGATGTGCGCCTTGCTCACTTCACCGCTCGGAGTGACATCAAACGACAGCGGCTTGGCGCCAATCACGAGCTCCTGCTGCAGCAGCGCGTAGGTGCCATGCTCCTGCGCCGCTTCAATAAAGAGACGATAGGTGCCCTGATTCAGGAGCGCGCCTTTGTCGTCCTTACCATCCCAGAGCATGGCGTACTTGCCGGGATTGCGTGTGGCGCTCGACACGGTGTTGATGAGCGTGGTCGTGTCGTCTTGCTGACCAAACCACTTCCGCAGTTCGCGAATGTAGCGGCCACCGCGACCACTGGTTTGGACCCAGAGCGTTACGGTGCGCACTGATTTGCCGCTCGAGTCTTCCACCCACACGGCCACATACGGGCGGTGATAGCGATAGCCACTCGGCGGAACGAACTCGAGATCGATGGCGACTTCGTATTTGTCATCCCACTTGGCGCCTTTGGGCTGCGTGCTTTGTGCAAGCAGCGGCAGCGCGCGCAGTGCATCGACGCTCATGAGCGCCAGTACACCACCAGCCAGCTGCGCCAGCATGGTGCGGCGCGGCAGGCGCGACGTGGTTTCAACAGTGCTGCTGGACGTATCGCTTTCGTGGTACGCGTATACGCGCATCGGTTCCTCACCGAATGGTGTGTTGAGTAGAGCGTGTTGTACTGCGATTCGCGCAACATCGTCGCGCGTGCTGCCACGCCCGCTGTTACGCGGGCCAGTGCGCGCTGCGAGTCTGCGCGCCGTTCGCTTCCACCAGCAGGCACGCGGCGCCCGGTGTGTCATTCACGAGCGCCACACTCTCAGCCGGTGTGAGCACACTGCAGGCAGTGGAAAGCGCATCGGCCGTTGCACAGTCGTTCGCAATGACCGAGCAGCTCACCACCTGGTCCACCGCACGCAGCGTGCGCGGGTCAACGAGATGCGACACGGCGCGACCATGCGAAGTGAACTGCCTGAAATACCCACCGCTTGTGGCGAGCGTTTGGTTGCGAAGCGCAACCTGTGCAATGGGCATCGCATTTTCTGCCGGCGCGAATGGATCGGCAATGCTTATCATCACGGCGCGTGTGCCGATGTGCCGCACATCGCCGCCAATGTTGAGCAACACATCGCGCACATCGGTCGTTCCGTGTGCCGCGCGAGCGGCCGCATCGATGATGTACCCCTTCGCAATCGCGTCAAGCGAAACGGGCAAGCGGGTGAGATTTCGCGCGGTGCCTGCGGTGGAGTTCACGCTCCAGAGAGGCGCACTCAATGCTGCCCGCAACTCAGAGGCACTCAGGCGAGGCGCGCGTGAGGTACGCACACCACCGACCGCGCGTAGTTCACGAACGTCGTCGCGCAGAAAGTCGATCACCGCCTGCGCTCCCGGATGAAAGGCGCCATTCGTGCGCGCGCGCCACTGCTCGGCCAGCTCCAGCACTTCTCGCAGCGGCGCACTCACCGGGACATCGCGATTGAACGACGCGCACCAGTGGCTCAATTCACTCGTGGGGAGCCATCCGCTCAAGATGCCATTGAGCTGGTCCACCACCACCAACGCCGAATCTTCCGCGGCCTTGGCCGTGGCTTCACGCGTTGTGGTGACATGCAACTCCATCGACGTGCCCAGCACCTGCTCGTAATACCACGACCAGGTGCGCGCGCGCGAAAACAACCCGAGCAGGTTCATGCCTGGTGAGACGACGGGGCGCCGCCGCTGTTAGTGCGGCCGTTTGAGACGCGGGCTAGCTCACGAAGCGTGCAATGGACTTCTCGATGAGATCGAAGTAGTGCCCATCGTCGTCATCGCGCGTGCGGCCGAGTAGCGGCTCGCGCCACTCGGTGGGAATCCACGCGGTGCCGTGCGCGGCGCCCATCGCTCCGCCCACAATGCTGGCGATCGTGTCGCAATCCTTGGTGTCGTTCACCGCTGCGAGCATCGCTTCGCGCGGGTCGTGACCATGTTGCGCCACGATGTGCAGCACGGTGGGCACGGTTTCCAGCAGATACGAACCCGACTGCCATCGCTCGGCAGTCGCTCGCACCGCGTTACCGTGTCGCACCGCGCTTTTCACTTCGCCATCGAGAAACTCCGACAAGCTGCCGCGCCAATGCTGCAGCGGACCGTGCGTGACGCGCGTGTCGTACATCTGCCCGTGATCGAGCACGCGCAACACTTCGGTGTACGTCTCGAGCCACTCGCTGGGGCTTTCGGGTAAATCGGCGTCGAGCAAACGCCAGAGCAGCGCAACCCACGCGATGTTCGCAGCAATGGCCATTGCATCGTTGTGCGTGACCGCAGTGGCAAGCATGGTGTCGCTCCAGAGCGCAGTGCCGCCGTTCACGACATGCGGAACCACCGTGGGCGTGATGCGCATCATGGCGCCGTTCCCTGCGCTCAACTGCGTGGCTTCCCACCATGGCGCGCCGGCGCGCATGGCTTTGCAGAATTCGAGTGTGGCCTTGCCTACGCCAAAGATGCGGTCGTTCGCAATGCGAAAGGCGAGATCATCGGGCGAAAGCGCGCCGTGTTCGATGAGCTGCTCGAGTGCGCGCGCGGTGAGCTGCGTGTCGTCGCTCGGTGTGCCCGCAATCGCGCCGTTCGCATAACGACTGGGCAGATACCCCGTGATGCGCCCGTACTGCGCTTCCCGCTCGGCGGGCAGCAGTCGCTGCGTGCGATTGCCGAGTGAGTCGCCAATGGCCACGCCCAGGAGCATGCCGCGAATGCGATCTGCGATGTCGGATGCGCTGTTCGCCGGTGCGGGTGGGAGAATGGCGAGGCGTTCGGGGGCGAGCGCGGGGGTCCAGCGGGGGGGCGTAGGCGACGGCATAAGCGCAAGGTAGCACGCGCCGAAGTATGGTGTACCGTTCATTTCGTGAAGCGGACCGGGCGCCACTTTCGCTAAAGCGTCAAACCGCGTGTCTAACGAAAGCTGACACGCGGTTTGTTCGGAGTGGTCGAGAGTTGTCGACTAGGGAAGCGCGGTCAACTTGAAGTTGTCCATTCTCACTCGCCCGTAGGTATTAAATCCAACCTTTGGTGTCGATGAGAATGTTCTGATTACCGAAAGCAGCTTCGCTCCGCTGGCTCGAGAATCCGAATCGCCTTTGAAGTACACGGTGTAGGTATCGCCGCTCTTTTCCAAAATCGCAGTCTGCCACTTTGCTGGCGACCAATTCGGGACTACAGCGGAAGCGAATCCGATATTCGCCCACGGATATTTTTGGTGCGACACATACGCTTGATCAAAGCTGACGGGAGCGGTAACGCCGGTCCAACCCCAACCGACATCGAACGTTTCCTTCTCCGTATCTGAAACGTACAAGACAAACTTTGCGAGATTTACAGTGGCGCCACCATTGTAGCAGCAGTACGCCTGCACCAGGCCGCTCTGAATCTCCATGCGCCAGTTTTGAAGATTCAGAGTTTTTGGTTGATAGCTGTCAGCAAGCAAGAGTTGCGATTGCTTGCACGGGGTAGCGCCACATCCGATGTTGTAATCTCCAAGAAGCTCGCCGCTGGTGGTCGACCAGCTACCAAGTCCATCTGGGTCACGGACGATCCATTTTCCTAACCCACTTCCAAAGTCATCGCTGACGCTCGATTCCGATCCGGTCGGGACTTGATCGAGAAGCGTTTTGTGGCTCTTGAGTACCGCCAACAGTTTTGTTCGCGATTTGTCTGAGAGGTACGACTGAACGAAGTCATGCAGCCACCACTCTCCCGGAAATCTTAGACTTGTGTCATAAGTGGTGCAGCTAGTTAGTAGCGAACCGGAGCCACATCCCTGCTCCAGTCGACGATCGACTTGCGGGAAGAAGAAACCGGTGATCTCGTCCGATTTAGCGGTGGAGATCGGTGAGTATGACGAATCGCACGCATCAACGCCGAGCCACTCAAAGATGTCCCATTTAACCATCCAGCAGTCGTAGGCTGCGAGTCGCGAAGTGGATGGCGCGCCCTGTGGAGCAAGGGAAATGCTCGTAAGGAGCTTTTGATCAGTAGCAGATACAGTCGAAAAACGATTGAGGGCATCTCTCAGCATCATATTGCCTTGAGAATGCGGAACAGCTATGACTTGAATCCCAAGTGAGATATCCTCGTGGATGTCATCCGCCAAATTTCTCGGGTAGGCCGATTGAATTGGAAGGTGTACGATTTGTGCAAGCGCTTCGAACAGATCCGGAATTTCCTTTTCTGGTAGCCCGCATTCCGTAGCAACGTCCCAGAGATAGTCGACGACTCCGGGAATACCCAGAAGCGTTGTACGCCAGCTGAGCTGGTGGGTCAGGCACTGTAGAGCATCAACGTAGAATGCTGAGACCGAAATGGTGGGATTATAGGAGTAAGCAGCGTAGGTCCGATCAAGCCCCGCTTCCTTCAGCGCCTTTGCAAACTCGACGTAGTTTGCGTAAGCATCAGCGCGTGAGTTCAGCACACCATTGATGTACAGCGCGAGTGTCGGTCGACTTGTAGTCAGTTTGCCTCCCATCTGCGAACCTGCTAGCAATTTTGACGAGGTGCGCAACGCACCAATTGGTAGGTCGATTGCAGAAGAGTTCGGAACTACAATATGACCGCCTAGTTCCCGCTCACTCTCTTGTAGTGCCGCGAGCTTCGTTGGGTCGGTCTCGACTTCGCGCATGATAGCGTTGAGCTGTTCCCGGAAGTCTCCGCCCACACTCGATTCAAGCAGGGTTAGCGCATCGAGTAGTGCTCCGAATGCTCGCCGCTTATCGCCGGCCGTTAGCAACGCTTCAATTGCGGATCTGACAGGGAGTGCTTGCGGGGATAGCACCGTAACTTTGTCAACAAACGCGCTGAGTGAAGTGTGGCGCGTGACAAGGATGGATCCGCTTGTGGTCGCCTTCTCGTGGTCAACGTATACTCTGGGATTCTGAAAGCCCGAAGCGGCGCCATATGAATACGAGACCCGAGCTCCGCATTCGTATGTATGCTGACCCGCCAAAGGCGTTCCAGAAATGCCGGCGCCGACACTCACTACCAATTCCGGTGAAGCACACTCGAAAATCGAGATTCGAACTCGGTACCCAGGAGTGCCAGTGAGTCGAACCGAAAGTGTGTTGGTTGACTGTGCTTGAAACGCAGTGCGAAGCCTAAATAGCGATGCACCAGCCAAATCGCGCTCGCGCACGATCTCGACTCCATTCAAGATGACTGATCCCGATCCATTCGAAGCGGAGTCTTCTTCGACCTCAAGCACGTGATATGCGTTTTTGTCGGCTGCAAAAACGAACCTCTCCGTTATAGGTGTTCCGGCGGACCTCGATACCCATTCCGGTCCGACGAGGCAACCATTGCATGCTGCAACATTTGACTGAACTTCCTGAACCTGTTCGGGCGGACTGACAGCACTTTCTGGCGAACTAGTAGACCCGTCAGCACAGCCAGTGATCATACCTGTCACCACGGAGACGATCCAGAATATTTTCCACTGTCTGGCTCGCTGACCGATTTGATGTTTCACGGGGACCTCGGCGCCTATTGTTGAGGAGTCCTGCACATCGGTCGGTTCTTCGCCGGTAAGCAGGTTGAAGCGGTCGCGCCATGAATCACGCCAAGTCGCGTCAGAGAGTCGTCAGCTACCACCTCCGTCATTTCAACGACCAAAAGCATGGTCGTTCCTCCTTGCATCCAATCGTCAGAAGCGACTGCGTCAGAGCGTCAGAAGGCCTCGTGAGCAATACGTCGGAAGCAAGCGAGATAGCCCTAGGAAGCCGTACGGATGGCCGAGCACAGATTGCGATCTTCAAATGCAAACGACCCGGCGTGAGGGCACTGAGTCGTTCGTGAAGCAGCATCGAAGCGGTGCGCTACATCTTGCGTTTGGATTCCACGCGTCCGCGCTGCACGACGGAGTCAGGCTTCGAGGCGAGTTGGATGGTGACCATGCCTGAGCCGCCGTTGGCGTCGCCGGTGCCCCAGAACTTGAAGGTGAGTTTCTCCTTCGACTTGGGGTCCATGTTGGCGAACGGCTCGGACATCTCCATGATGCTGTCGCCCTTCACGGTGGTGTTGTACCAGGCCGTGTCCTTCATGTTGGCCTCGCTCACGCTCCAGCCGCGGCCGGTCGAGTCCTGATGCGAGTGGCCTTTCGTGATCACCGAGTCGCCGGTTTCGCCTTTCATGGTCCACTCGAAGTCACCGGCAATGGCGGCGACGGTGAGCGCCGGTGGCGCGGCGGTAGCGGCGGCCTTTGTGGTATCGGCGGCGGGTGCTTCGTCCTTCGCGCCGCAGGCGGCGAGTATCGCGGCCGCGGCGAGGAGCGGTACGGCGGTTCTGGTCCACACGTTCATGAGAGCACTCCGGAAGGTGGGTAGTCCGGCCGAGTGACGCCGTGCGGGAACGGATGACCGGCTGCTCTATTGTGTGGCGAGCGGTGCGAAGTCGCTAGTTGAATCGTGTTCAGGCCAGGGTGATGGCCCGGCCGATGGCGACGCGAGCGAGGGCGCGCGACTGCGGTTAGAATCCGCGCGACGCACGTTTTGATGCCCACCCGACGTATTGAATTTCACTTTTGGCCACCGAGCCGTCGTTGTCAGAGACACCCCGCGCAAAGACCGGCGCCTATCACCTGGCGCTGGAGGCGGCACTCGCGCCTCTGGCTGGGACGACGATTACGCTTGCGGACGCGCGTTCCGCATTGCTCGCGCGCGACCCGGCACTCCGGTCGGAGATCGAGGGAGTATTCCTCTCCGATCACTGCGACAATCACGTGCCGACGGGTGGCTGTATCTGCGCTGGTACCCGGGTCGCGCTGGTGGAGCGGTTGGGGCACAACTCGTATCGGGTGCGTTAGCGATCGCAGAGTCGCGCTGACTTTCGCCGCTCTGTTCGGCGCACGTCTGGTCGCAAGAGCGAACTAGGCGAGCGTAATGACCTGCCCGGTGATGTTTCGCGCGAGGTCGCTGGCCAGAAAGGCCACGGCATCAGCTACCGATTCGCGTTCGACGTAGTCCTTCTTGTCGCCCATGTCGGCCATGTTGGTGGCCGTGCGAACGCTGGTGGGGGCGACTGCATTGGCGCGAACGCCGTTGGCCTTTTCATCGGCCGCCACCGCGCGCATGAGCGCGAGCACCCCGCTCTTGGCCGCGGCGTAGGCGGCCATCCCCTTCGGATTCCCCTGCGGCAGCGCGGCCACGGAGCCGAAGTACACCAGCGCGCCCTTCGCTTCGCGCAGCGCCGGCAGAAACGCGCGCGTGGTGGCGAAGGCCGTTTCGAGATTGATGGTGAGCTGCTTCGCCCACTCCGCCGGATCGGCGTCGCTCACCGGGCCGGTCATGCCGAAGCCGCCGGCGGCGCAGATGACGGCGTGGACTTTGGTGGTGTTGTGGGCTTTGAGGATTTCTGCTGCCACTCGCTCGGCGTCCTTCGGGTCGGCAAGGTTTGCGGCGTGCGCGGTAGCGGTGCCGCCGGAGGCTTGGAGTTCCTTGGCGCGTTGGGCGACCTCAGCATCGGTGCGGTCTAGCAGCGCGAGGTGCGCGCCGCGTTCCGCGAAGCCTTTGGCTAGCGCTTCGCCGACTTGGCCTTGTTTGCCGACGCCGGTGACGATGATCAGCTGGGACGAGAAGTCGAGCGACGGCATCGGAGTGTGGATGCGGGTGGTGAGGCCGGCAGACTATTGAGAGCACCGAAAGCTACCGGGCGATGAGGAATTCCGGTGCGGGCTCATCCTCGCGGAACCGCCCAGCAAGTTGCATGATTACGCGCTCAGGATTCTCAGATGGGTTGAAGCGCAATGGTTGTTCACTGGAGACCGCGGCAATGGCGGCGTTTTGGATGGTACGCGCGGGGGAAGGCGGATACCTGGCCCGCGAGTTCGTTGAGAAGGGATGCGTGGGTGTCGGTTTCGATGGCGTCGGGTCGTTCGAATCGTTGACGACTCTCGAAGCCATGCGCGAGAGAGTGCGCGCGACCTATCCCGACATGCGACCGATGCAGGCAAAGGTCGCCGCCGGAGTGGCTCATAAATTTCGCAACGTGATTCAGGTCGGCGATCAGGTGGTGACCTACGATCCAACGACGCGCCTCTATCACCTTGGACGG
Source organism: uncultured Gemmatimonadaceae bacterium (assembly GCA_966112585.1). Lineage (GTDB taxonomy): Bacteria > Gemmatimonadota > Gemmatimonadetes > Gemmatimonadales > Gemmatimonadaceae > Gemmatimonas. Next base: position 213,904 of record CBHWDN010000002.1, on the reverse strand, counting down.
GTGACCGGAGGGTATGCCTATCGACCTGGATATCTCACCGATTACGCGCATACGCGGCCTGTCGAGTGGCTCTCGCAGCGGCCTCGCGATGATCTCTCGGTCGCCACGCGAAATTCACTAGGCGCCGTCGTCACGCTATTTGAGCCCGGAGACGAGGTCCTCGCCGAGTTGCTTGGCACGGCGCCCGTTACTCCGATCGCTATAACGGATCGAGCCAGCGAGCGCCCCGACTACGTAGCGATTCTTGAAGACACGCTGAGCAGAGCGCACGAGTTCATCGCCGATCGCATCACTGAGCTGTCGCCGCACGAGATGGAGCAACTTCTCGCTGCGCTATTGCGTGCGCTGGGTTTCAAAGCGCGAGTCACTCCAATTGGACCGGATCGAGGTCGCGATGTGATCGCGTCGCCGGACGGGCTCGGACTTCAGAGCCCGCGCATCTTCTGTGAAGTGAAGCATCGGAAAGGTGCGATAGGTGCACCCGAGGTACGTAGCTTCACGTCAACGCTTCGTGGTGACGATCGCGGCGTGTTCCTCAGCACCGGTGGCTTCACCAAGGAGGCGAGATACGAAGGGGAGCGAGCACATGTTTCGGTCACCCTGATGGATCTGAATGAGCTCGTTCGACTCGTGACGGAGAACTACGAGCAGTTTGACAGTCTTGGGCGATCGTTGTTGCCGTTGTCGCGGGTGTATTGGCCGTTGCCGTGATAGGGGTCATCCATCGTCCCTGCAGCAAGACGACCGCGAGACGATGGGGCATCTTGTACATCGGAACCAACGAAGTCGCAACATTTAAACCGACATCGCTCGAGTCGACAAATGTTACAGAGTAGAAAGCGCTAAGAATACAACCTTCACATAAGAGGATCTCACCAATGAAAGCGTATCGAGACGTTGACGGCGATTCCGGCGTCGCCGCATATGAGGACGGCGAGGGTTTCATCATTGTTCAGTTCAAGGATGGCGCGACTTATGAGTACACTAATTCAAGCGCCGGAGCTGCGAATATTCAGGAGATGAGGCGTCTTGCTGCATCAGGCGACGGTCTCAACGCATTCATCAACAAGCATGTCCGCAAAGGATATTCTCGGCGAATTCGCTAGTTCACGGACAAGGCTCGAGTGACTTGTCGCGCGACGAGATGGTTCGATTGCCAAGCGGGCGCTGCTTGCAAGCGAGTTGATGAGTGCTCGCTGCGCTAGCAGTATTTGATTCGTTTAGAGCAGAGCTGAAGCGTCGGGCGGCACCGGTGTGATGACGACACATCCATGATTCCTGCGCTCGCACTCCCTCCTGCGCTCACCGCTGCAGGCGTCGCGTATTGAACGTGGTGCCTGCAGCTCAAGCGATGCCGCCGTAGAGCGAGTATGTCGCTTTTGGCGCTTGGAGGTGGTTTACAAGGGCATCGCGTCGGGTGCGGCGCAGCGACGTCTCGCCCTTGCCCGCAGACCGTACCGACACCGGCCAATGTCGAACCCGGCAGTCCTGCTCTGAGGTAGTTCCAAAGCTCGATTTTTCACGCGTGATGAACCTTCGGCGAGGACCTTCGGGAAACCGAAAAGGAAGCCGAGGTGAGCCACAACCGATTTCGGATGGGATCGGTTCGGGAAAGTCACTACCTTTCCTTTCGCGCGGGACCGTCTCGTTAGGCAACCGCTTGAGATGCGTGATGGCCGCCCGGCACATTACAAACGTGAAGCTAGGTTTGCATGAAAGTCATCAGCTTCGTCAATATGAAGGGTGGCGTCGCCAAGACCACGCTTGCTGTCAACGTTGCTGATTGCTTGGTGCGCCGACATGGCGCGCGGGTTCTCATCGCTGATCTGGATCCGCAGTTCAATGCGACTCAGACGTTGATTTCAGGCTCGGATTACATCCGGCGTCTTCAGGCGGGGGAGCACACCATCGTGCAAGTGTTTGATGATCTTTCCCGCCCGATGGCAAGCACGGTCGACGGCGCAACGACCAGGCCGCCGTCCCGGATCGAGGATATTCAGCCATGGGAAGTGCGAGAACGCCTTCACCTGCTAGCCGGTCACCTCGAACTGCATCGGCTGGAAATGGGAGGCGGTCAAGGCAGGGAGAATCGCCTACGCAGATATGTAGACGCTATTCGGCAGCGTGGCGACTACGATTATGTCATCATCGATACGCCTCCGACGCCATCGGCTTGGATGTCCAGCGCCCTCATCGCCTCAGAGCACTACGTAGTACCGGTCAAGCCGGAACCACTGTCGACCACAGGAATCGACCTGCTCCGTGCTGTCGTCGCGCGCGTCCAGGAGAATTACGCTCTCACACTCTCCTGTGCGGGGGTGGTTCTCACACTGGCCGAGCAACAGACCGTTGTGTTCAGGCAGACGCTCGAGTTCTTGGACAACAATCCGTTCTGGAAGGGCCGCCGCTTCCGAAATGTACTCCCGAAGCGCACGGCGGTTGCTCGAATGCAGGGTGAGCAACGCCTGATTCTTGAGGCAGACGACGCGGAACTGTCCCTCGCTGTTAGCGGCATCGCAAACGAGCTCTTGGAGGCACTTCAATGATGAAAGGACAACCTTCCAAGTCGTCGCGCACGAGCGTATCTCGCGATCGAGAAACGCTGAGGGCGCGGCGGTTCATCGAGGAGCTGGCGTGGCTGTTTAAGTCCTACTCGTCGCTTGAAGCCACCGTCATAGCGAAGGTGCTTGCTGGAAGCGCACTCGGTGACACTGCGGCAACTGCGGCTGTTGGCGGGTATGCATCAGCCAATCCGAACAAGCAGTTCTTGGTCGGTGCGCTGCCCCGGGTCTTCATGGACGAGACACTATTTCCTACGAATGAGCACATCGCGCAGTTCGCTGAGTCGGTAATGGCACTCCACATCCCTCGCTACGGCAAGAAGTCGAAGTACGAGATTATCGGACACATTGTCTGTGAAACCGATGCACTCAATGACCGGAAGCTCGAAAAGCTTGTCAGTGCACTCAGTGCGCTTGCGGACGGCGACGATCGCACGAAGCGCCTTGTCCGTGATCGGATATCCCAGAATTTCGAGTGGAACGCGATTATTCAGGAGCTTGCGCAGACTGACCATGGCTAGGGAAGTAGCGGAGGACTTCGAGCAGCTAGTCAGATTTGTTCGCGAGTATCGCCTGCCAGACCCTGCAGCTACTCCGCAGTTTCGGACCCTTCTTTCGCGACAGCACAAACTATATCACGCCGTTCTCACACTGCTTGCAGAGCTTGAGCATCAGGCGTGGAGTCCTCTTGACCTCCGTGATGCTCGCGCGGCGGTCGTCAATCAAGTCTTCCGCGAGCGTTGGCTCGAATGCGCATCGGATCTGGGGAGTGCGCTATTTTCGTGGCTCCACGGAGCTTACAAGGGAGCGCGCCTACTTCTGAGAAGCGCTATAGAGAATGCGATTAAGGCGTTCGGTATCATTGATGATGATCGAGCAGTGACGCTGAAGAACACGTATGAGGTGTTCGATGTAGCTCAATCGAGTGCGTTCTTCGCTGATGCGTTCCATGCTACGCGATTCTCCTCTCTTCATCAGGCATACTCCCTGTTGTCGCGTGACGTGCATACGGCGACGCGTAACGAGATGCAGCACGTGGATGCGCTTGATTTTTTTCCGCAGTTCGCACCGGATGACGCGCAAAGGTTTGCGACTATGTTCTGCACTGTTGCAGGCGCATGCCTCGAAGCTCTCGTGCTTCTCGCGCAAGCGGGCTATCACGCCATGCACTATCGTAACCGAGATATTGTCAACTTGTCTCTGTCAGGCGAAGTACTCGAGCGTCTCAACCGTGTAGAACGTGCTTAGGCGGTGCAGAAACGCCCAGCGAAGCGTTGCAGCGTACAAAAGAGTCCACGTAGTATTGGCATGTACAGCTCCGAGGTGGCCGCTTCGCTGTTGAACTTTGGCGACAGATGGCGTGGGTGCCCCATGTGCGCACGTGAGGAGTCAATACAACGCGTCTCTGTTGCGACCGTGGGTTTACACGTTCGTGCACGCGATGCCGATCGTGCACCATACGAATGACTTTGCAATGTCGACAACGACTGGTTCCTCCTGACTCTCAATTCGATCGCTTATGCGCTACCGGTCATCGGCAGCCCCCGCTCCTCTCGGCTGCGATTTAAGCCCGTCAAACGATCAGGATCGCGCGAGCACCGCTGCTTTCGGATACTCGTCGCGATGCTCCTTATAAAGAATCAGCACCGCTGAGAGCGCCGTGGCCTGCCACCCCGGCGGAAGCTGGCGCACGACTTCCTCGATCACTTGTCGAGTCGTCAGAAAGCCGCTCGGCATTACTACCGCCGTGCCCGCCAAATCAGGATGAGGAGTTCGCGTCCGCGGAGGAGATGTCTCGTAGCGAAACGTGTAGGGAATCGCACCTTTCAGCTTGAGCGCGATATTTGCGGCCGTATGTTGACCAGAGAAATCCTCGCCGAGTGGACGATCAATGTCGATCGGATACTCCTGATCGAATTCGCCCGGCTCCGAGAGATCTCGCTTGCGGCCCGGGTCATTGGATCCAAATCCGCTTCCGTTCCAATCGGTGCCCGTATCAGCGGTGTAATGTTTGATAAGCTGCGTTTCCAAATCCATTGCGGTAAACACGAAAATGCGAATGGCTTTGAAGGTGACGCGTGCCGGATCCAGCCCCTGGCGATGTAGAATCTTGCGCGCATGGCGCGAAAGGCGTCGATGTAACCCCGCTTCCGCGTCAGTCTTGCCGATGTATACGAGCGCACCGTCAAGGTAAAGTTGGTAGACGCCCTGCGCTTCCGGCACGGCCAACAGACTCACTACGTCGAGCGGGGACGTATCCATCTCGTCGAGCGCCCGAACGAGGTGAGCAAGCAAGGCGCCTGGAAGATCAAACTCGAATTCTCGATAGCCGACGTACATCAGGCTACGACGCGGGGACGTCGGGTAGCTGCTTGTTCGAGAAGGCTCCGAACGGAGGTCGCCACGGCGCGTGCGAGGTCCACCGGCACCGCGTTACCGAGCTGGCGCAAACATTCGCTCCAAGAGCCGCTAAAGCGATAGTCGTCAGGAAAGCCCTGAAGGCGCGCGGCCTCACGAACGGAGAAATACCGAACTTCTCCGGATGGATACCGCAGCATGTTCTCACCACCGGGGACGCCGTGATCACCTGCCTTAAGCGTCTTGGCGGGTTCATCGAGCGGGCTACCAGTGTGACCTGGATAAGATTTCGCGCCGGGGTTACGTACGTGATTGAGGATCGATGGATGCTCTGTGTAATTGATCGGCTCTGGCAGCTCGCGGAGTGCGTCACGCACCGTGCGCCAGCGCGCGGTAAACATTGGGCGTCCTTGCGCCCACAGGCGATCGACACGCGCCTTCAGCCTGTCGGGGACGGCTGGCGGTGTCATACTGTGCTCTCGCCAGTAGTCACCGCTGACCCACTTATCGAACAGCAATGCATCTTCGCTGTGCGTTGGCGAGAGGCCTGCCCACTCATCACCTGCATCCTCGCGAATGGCGACGACGAACACGCGCTCGCGGCGCTGCGGCAGTCCAAAATCCGCTGCATTCAGCAACTGATGATGGACGCGGTAACGAATGCGGCCCTGCGCTGGCTTATCAGCCGCGGAGCGCAGGCGCTCGGCGTGACCTTGCCAACTCTCCCGCGGTCCCGGGGCGAGATCCGGATCAGCCAGCGCGGCGGCGATGTAATCGAAATAAGGTCGAAACGATTGGCGCAGTAGGCCCTTCACGTTCTCGACGATGACAGCGCGTGGATGTGTCTCGCGCGCGGCCCGGAACACTTCTGGAAACATATTCCGGTCATCGTCATATGCCTTGTGCTTGCCGCCGAGCGAGAACGGCTGACATGGCGCCCCCGCAGCGAGGAGATCGATCGCGCCTGCAAACGGACGGAAATCCACTTGACGCACGTCGCCCTCTCGGATTTCCCATCCGCGCATATGCGCCACACGCGCCGCATTCTCTCGCAGCGTGTCACACGCGTCCTTGTTCCATTCAATCACCGCACGGTGCGCGAAACCCGCGAGCGCCGTTCCCATCGCGAGACCACCCGCGCCGGTGAACAGCTCGATCGAGGCGAGCTCTCCTCCCGCAGAGGATCGGCGCGTGGACATGCGGAGTGCTCCCAATGGATGGGTGATGATGACTGGCTCGACAGCCGACTAGATGTGAGCGATCGCTCGAGGGCGCAGTGCCACAACTTCGCAAACAAGGCAAGCTACTCGCAACCCGAGAAGTGGCAACCGCAATCGGCGAAGTCTAAGGACGCGCCCATCTGTTTGCGATTGCTGGGCCGAACCGCTCATTGCAGGATTCGAATAGTCTCGAGGCCGACGCACGTTCAGTCGAGCAAACGGAGCTAAGATGCACTCTGTGCCACAGACGCCTGCAACATCGGCGCGAGGACGCGGATCAACCTCTCCGAATCAGCCTCCCGCAGCGCGCCAGTCCCCACCACCTGCCGCATCGCGTGCACCCCCGCGAACAGCGCAAACACCATCTCTGCCCGCAGTCGCGCATCGGGCCCACCGCCTAACCACGCGGCGAGTTTGGGGGTGGCTTCGTTGTCGAGTACCTCGCGGATCATGCCGGCGACGACGGGATTGCCGAGTGAGTGCACGACGTACGACACGTTGTCGGGGGAGCGCGGAGCGCTCTCCTCCTCACCGGCGCCGGTGGAATCGGGCGCGGCGGGCGGCTCGCCGCGATCGCCGTAGACAATGATGCGCGCCACGGATTCGCCAAACTGCGCGCGGTCGACCAGGAGCCGCTCGAAGAACATGGGTTTCCCGCTTTCGAGCACGGCTTTGAACAGCTGCTCCTTGGTGCCGAAGTAGCGGTTGACCAGCGCGGCGGTGGCGCCGGCGGCGGCGGCGATGTCTCTCAGGCCGACCTGCTCGTAGGCGCGGGCGCTGAATAGCTCGCGGGCGGCTTCGAGAATGGCCTGTCTCGTGGCCTCGCCACCGCCCCGCACCCCGCGACGGCCGCTTTCGGCGCCTTTGGTCTTGGATTTCATATCTTAGGTATACGGCTGTTGACAAAATCGCACAAGAGTCTTACGGTATACCATCGTTTACGTATACGTTGGTTTACTTAACTCAACCGGAGACTCTCATGCACACTGTTCTCATCACTGGCGCTTCCTCTGGCTATGGCTTGGCCACCGCCCGCCACTTCCTCGAGATGGGCTGGAATGTCATCGCCACCATGCGCACCCCACGCGCGGACGCGCTCCCGGCCTCCCCTCGGCTCCGCATCATCGCGCTCGACGTGACCAACCCGGAGAGCATTGCGGCGGCGCTCGCCGAAGCGGGGCCGATCGATGTGCTGGTGAACAACGCGGGCATTGGCTGCCTGGGCGCCTTCGAAGCGACGCCGATGGAAACGACGCGCGACCTGTTCGAAACAAACACCTTCGGCACCATGGCGATGACGCAAGCGGTACTGGCGCAGTTCCGCGCGCAGGGGCACGGCCGCGTGATCAACGTGACGTCGAGCACGACGTTGGCACCGATGCCGCTCGTCGCGACGTACACGGCGAGCAAGACAGCGATTGAAGGCTTCACCACCTCGCTCGCACTGGAACTCGCCGAGCACAACATCCAGGTGAAGCTGGTCATTCCGGGATACGCGCCGGGCACGCAGTTCACCGCGAATGGTGCGGAACGGATGCAAGGGCTCATCACGCCGCCGTACGCCGGCTACGCGCAGCGCATTCTTGGCGCCTTTGCCGCCGACCCGGGGCTTACGACCGATGCATCCGATGTGGCCGCCGTGGTGTATGAAGCCGCCACTGATACCACAGGTCAGCTGCACTTCCCGGCGGGGCCGGATGCGGTGGCGCTGGCCGAGCAGAATAGACAGGGCTGAGCGATATGAACGCGGGGCGCATTGCGACCGGGTTTGGTGTGTGGATGGCGGTGTGGTGGCTCATCATCGGCGCGCTGGTCGCGCCGGTGGTGCCGGGTGGATGGCTTTCGGTGGCTGGCTTCGCGCTGATGGCGAGCATTCCGCTGCTGCGGGTGATCACGGCCTTCACCAAGCATCACTATCCGAGCGCGTTCGAACGCGTGTGGGTGATGCGTCCATTCTGGTATTTGCAGATCGCGCTACCAGTGCTGGGCGCGAGTGCGGCGGCTGGCACACTGGTCGGATTGCCCTTCGGTGCAGCGGGCACGTTTGGACGCGTCACGTTGGTTGTGGTCGCGAGCGTGCTCGCGTTGATCGCCATTGCGGGATACATCGGATCGCGCTCACTGGTGGTAAAGCAGATCGAGTCGACGCATCCGGATTTGCCGGTGGAGCTGGAGGGGCTCCGCATTGCGCAGATCAGCGACCTGCATGTGGGGCCACATACGCCAACGCGCTTCCTGGAGCGCGTGCGCGCGGCGGTTGAGGAGGCGCAGGCTGACATCATCGTGATCACGGGTGATCAGGTGGATGATCACGCCCCTGATGTGCATCACTTCGCTGCGGCATTTCGCTCACTCAGCGCGCCGCTTGGGGTGTATGCCATTGCCGGCAACCACGATGTCTACGCGGGGTGGCACGGCGTGCGCGCAGGGCTCGAGCAAATGGGTGTGCGCGTGCTGGTGAACGAATCGCTCGCGCTCACGCGTGGTCGAGCGAAGTTCTACATCGCAGGTACCGGTGATCCGGCCGCGCGCTCGTTTGGCGAAGGTGCACACGATGCCGCGCCGGATATCAACCGCACGTTGCGGAGTGTGCCGAGCGATGCGTTCACGATTGCGCTGGCACACAACCCGGCGTTGTGGCCGGCGTTAGCCAAGCGCGGGGTGCAGCTCACGCTGAGTGGGCACACGCACTACGGGCAGTTCTCGATTCCGCGATTGGGGTGGAGCCTCGCGAGTCCGTTCCTGGCGCACGCGATGGGCAGCCACCTCGATGGGCAGTCGCTGCTCTACATCAATCCGGGAACGAACTACTGGGGGCTGCCGCTCAGGATTGGGGCGTTGCCGGAGGTTACGGTGATTACGCTGCGGCGGGGGATTGGGGTGGCGAAGATGGCCGAGCAGGAGCAGGCGGAGAAGCGGTGCGCGAAGCGGAAGGCGATCGCGGCGTAGCGCTCGTTCAATGCTTCGATAGCCCGACTGGAACTAGCTGCGCGCAAAGGTGAGCAAGGCACTGAAATCTCCGAGATCGGCGGCACGGAGCGCTGCGAGATAGGTCGCACGCGACGAACCTGCGGCCGCGAGATTGGCTGCTCCCCAAGTGAACGGTCTTTGCCGATTAGCGTGCAGAAGGACGTCGGCCGCCAACCTGCCCCAGCGACCGTTTCCGTTGGGAAATGGATGAATCACGACAAGTGCATGGTGAAATCGCACGGCGATCTCATCAACCGCATACGTGCGCGATGCGACCCAAAGTCGCGTGTCATCCAGTCGCTCTCGCAGCGCAACGCGGATGCCGGGCCAGTGAGTGCCGATATTCTTGTCGCTTCGACGCTGCTGTCCGGCCCACGTCCAAGTTTGGTTGAACATCCGTCGGTGAAGATCGAAGAGAAACGCTTCGGTCAACACGCGATCGACCGAGGCACGACGGATCGGTCGCAGCGCCCACTCCATGGCCGCGAGAATGTTCAGCTGTGTCAGTCATCCCATGAGCGAGCCCAGAGGTCGCGCGGAAGCTCCGCGAGCACACGGCGCGTCAACACTTTCTGCTGTTCGCTGGATTCGCTGGCGCTCACTGTCTGTTCTTCCAGCGACATCGAATGTCCGGCACGCGCAGCGAGCCGCCGCGCGACGTGACTCGCGCGCGCCTCGACAGAACGCGTGAGCGAGCCGCTTCGCGGCACCAGCGCGTAGACGAGATCGCAGTCCATCGCGTCGGCGGCGCGCTGGAGAATCTCGAGGGTAGCGCCGCCATCGACTTCACGTTCCTCGAGCTTGTGGAGCGATGAGCGGGTGATGCCCAGTCGTTCGGCAAGTTGAACGCTGCTCATGCCGATCGCGTGGCGAATGGCCGAGATCCACCCGTTAGCGGGGCGATGATCGGCGCGAGGCGCCATCCAGCTCACTAGAGTGGCGTCGAGCTGTCGGATTAGTAGCCAGTTGGTGTCAGCGCGTGAAGGCATGGGGATCTTATTGTTTCATTATACTAATACTGGATTGTCTACAATGCAATAGTATACTGATACAATTTGGCATTTGATGTATCACTAAAGTGATACAGTTGTCGCCTCCCAATGCGGCTGCATGCAACTACGATTGCAGGCAGCTGAGATCGACAACAGCAGCTTCAACGCGCGACGAGCGCCGCAATCGCCTCTGAGCAGACCGACAGCACCCGCTCCACCCCCTCGAGCGTATGGTCCCCCATATGCCCAATCCGGATCGTTGAGCTCTTGAGCTTCCCGTATCCGCCGCCGATCACGTAGCCGGCCTTGGCGACTTCCTTCACGATGGCGTCGCCGTTGAGCTTTGGGCCGAGTGCGATGCAGGTGACGGTGGGGCTGCGGGCGTCGTTGGGGGCGTAAATCTCGAACGGGTCACCAGTTTGCGCGGTGACCTCGGCGACCCACGCTTGCGTGCGCGCAGCCATGGCGGCGTGACGCGCCCAGCGGTTTTCAATGCCTTCGCTGGCGATAAATTCGCCTTGCACAGCGGCGGCGTACAGCAGCGACAACGCGGGAGTGTTGGGCGTTTGATTCTTGTGGATGTACTGCTCGAATTCGACGAGATCGAAATACAGGCCGCGATTTTCGGCGCGCTTCGCGTTCGCGATGAATTGCTCGCTGGCTACGCCGAAGGCGAGACCGGGTGGTAACGCGAGCGCCTTTTGCGAACCGGTGAGGACGAAGTCGAGCTCCCAGTTGTCGGTTTCGACTGGGGCTCCGGCGATGCCGGTTACTGAGTCTACGAGAATGCTCGCGCCGTACTTGTGCACGAGTTTGGCGAGCGACTCGAGATCGGTGAGGACGCCGGTGCTGGTTTCGCTGTGGACTACGGTTACTGCAGCGAACTGCCTGGCTTTCAGTGCGTCTTCTACGGCGTTGAGTGAGACCGGGCGGGTCCAGTCGCCGCCTACTACTACGGTTTCTCTTCCGCAGGCCTGGGCGATGTTGGCGTAGCGCTCACTGAATGCGCCGTTGACCAAGCTGAGAATTGGGCCGGGGCGTGCGCATCGTATGCCGGCTTCCATGAGGCCCGTGGCGGAGCTGGAGCTCACGTAGACGGGTCTATTTGTTCTGAAGATTGGTTTGAACGTTGCCTGAATTTTGGCGAACAGGCTCTCGAATGCTGCGCCGCGGTGCGGCAACATGGGTTGCAGCATGGCTTCCAGGACTTCACGTCGTACTTCGGTCGGTCCTGGGAGGAAGAACGTTCCGTTCGTCATGTTGAGAGCTGAGAGCTGAGCAGGGAGAGCTGAGATTTGGGACTCGAGCTTTGAGGATTTGCTCTTCCGCTTCTACTCGAAGAGGAGATCTGAAAGTTGCTCGAAGCTGGTTGCTTCGTGATCTGCGACTTTCACTACGCTCTCTCGCCTTGCTACGCCCGTGTAGGCGATGAACTCGTCTACCACACCTCGCACCGCGGCATCGGTGCTGCCGTCGCCGATCATCACGATGGGTTTGCGCAGGCCGAGTTGCTGCACGACTAGCGGTTTGCCTCGCTGCGTCGCCAACGGCTGCTCGCCATCGAGTTTGCTGAAGGTGCCGTCTACATCTCTCGTGAGACTCACGGCGTGCACGCGGTGACCTTGCACGCCGAGTTTGAGTGCGAGCGGCATGATGCTGGGGCGTAAGCCGCCGCTCAACAGATGGACCTGGACACGCGCCTGATGCAGCGCGTTCACCAAATCGCCGGCGCCGGGTTGGAGCGCTTTGTTGTAGGCATCGGCGAGGCTCAGGAGTTCACCAGCGGTGGGGCGAATTTTCTCCAGGCGCTGCGTGTAGACGGCGTCGATGGGGATCTCGCCGTTCATCGCGCGCTCGGTCAATTCGCTGCACTCGGCGGCGACTTCATCACCGCGCAGGCCGGCCAGCCAGTCGATGCCTTCGATGGCGGCGAGGGTGGAGTCGACGTCGAGTACGACGGTTTTGAAGCGCGGCGAACGGAGGGGAATGTTCAGGCTCACAGCACATTCCCGGGTGCGAGGATGCCGAGCGGATCGAGTTCGTTCTTGAGCGCGCGCATCACTCGAAGTTGGGCGTCGCTCGCCTGCAGTGGAAGCCAACGGCGCTTGAGTTTGCCGATGCCATGTTCGGCGGCCACGGTGCCGCCCATGGCGATGACTTCCTTCAATGTGGCGTAGACGACCTGCTCGATGCGCTTCAGCTCATCCGCATCTTGCGCGACGAAATTCTGATGCGGGTGTCCGTTGCCAGCGTGACCGTAGGCGATGCCGAGCGGGATGTTGGCGTCCCTCGCGAAGTTTCTGGCGATGGTGAGCGCTTCGGCGAGCCTCGGATACGGCACGGCCCAATCGGTGCTCACCTTGCGGCCGCCGAATGGGCGACGTGCGGCGCCGAGTTCGTTCATGGTGCTTGGCACGGCGTGTCGCATGCGTCGTGCTTCGAGCTGAGACGCGGGCGAATCGTAGACGCGAATGCTGTCGGTTTGCGCGTGGTGCTGCTCGGCGAGCGCGAGCCACTCGTCGAGTGGGAGCTCGGCGTCGGAATTGTCGGCGCCAGTTTCTTCGACGTAGACCATGGCGTGCGCGTCCTTCGCCCAGTTGCTCGAACCTTCGGCGGTGCGCGCGATGTCCATGGCGCCCTGGTCGAAGTACTCGAGGCAACGGGGACGCACGGCGTTGCTTTGCCGGGCGCTTACGACAAATGCGAGTGCGTCGGACTCTTTTTCAAACGGAACTACGAGGCCGAGTACTTGAGCGGGGAGCGGATGCAGCTGGAGTTCGGCTTCGACGACTACGCCGAGCGTGCCTTCGCTGCCGATGAACCAATCGACTGGGTCGTGCGTGATGGGATAGCCGACGGTGTTCTTTTCCAGCGCTGGTCTTTTGAGTTCGAGCCGTTCGCCGTTCGCCAGCAGGACCGTGAGTGCCTTCACGTGTGGTCGTGTGGCACCGTAGCGAAGGGAGCGTGCTCCGCTTGCGTTGCAAGCGATCGCGCCGCCGATGGTGCTTTCTTCTTCGCTCGTGGGGTCGGGAGTGAAGAGAAGACCGTGTGCTTCGGCGGCTCGTCTTACGTCGGCTACGATTGCTCCGGCGCCGGCTCGGATGGTCCTCGCGTCTGTATCGAGGTCCCCGACGCGACTCAGCCCTCGCAGCGACAACAGCGTGCCGCGATCAGTGATACTCGCCGCGGTGGTGCTGCTCTGCAGTCCCGCTGGCGTAATCGCTGTCCTACTGGCTGACGCCTGCCTGAGCAACTCTACGACTTCGTCGACGCTCGTCGGACGCGACACGCTCTCTGGGACCATGACCAGACCGGACGCATCCTTGGAGTACGACTGTCTGACATCGAGGTCAGTCGACAGCACGCTCAACTCAGCTCGCGCGACGCTTTCGATCTCGCTCGGCGTCGAGGCGCTCCGCGAGAAAAACCTTCAGCAGACTCTGGTACGGTACGTCTCGCTGGTTCGCGAGGACCTTCAGCTCTTCCAACATGGCCTCAGGCAAACGCAGAGAAATCGTTGCAGTGGAAGGCTTGAGATTCGGAAGTCGAACGCGCTGAGCGGTAGTCCAATCGATATGGTCCGCAGAATCGTGCTTATCCCAGAACGCGCGCTCAGCCGATTCCGACGCAAACTTCGGAATCGGTTTCAACTCAGAGGTCTTCTTCTGCGGCTTGGGCATCCCGATACACCTCACGCTCTCGGCGGCTCATAGGGCGGGCGGAAATAACACGCAGCATCGTTCCGCGCACGGTAAACACGATCAGCAATTGCAGTCCAGCGTCGGTTTGGCCCAGCGCATACACGCGCTCTTCCTTCGACGAGTGAGCCGGATCTGCGGCGAGGACGAGAGGGGCGTTGAAGAAAATCTGCTCACACTCGGCTTGAGAAACCGCGTGTTTGGTCCAGTTCTTCGTGGCGTTGCCATCGTCCCACTCGAAGCCGGTTACCCGCGCGAGTCTGTCGTGCAGGTCAGCCATTCGTAAAGTATATGATGAGCATATACACTCGTCAAGCAGGTGAGACTGCGGACGGCTCCTTCAACCATCGGCCAAGTCGCAGTTTCGCCACCTTGTTTGACACGACCTCCTCATTGGCCAACGCCCTCTCGCCGCGTGCGATGCCATCGAGAATCGACATTCGCTCCTGGTGCCGTGGGTGCGACTCTATGTGGTCCACGTCCCTACGCGTCTCGGGATCAGGTCGAGGCACTTTGGCGCTGGCGAATGTGAGGTGCAATTGCGGGTATGCGAAACTGCGGAAGGTGGACTGCGGAAGTGTGCACTGCGGCAAATTGGACTGCGGGTACTGCGGGGAAAGCGGAGGCTTGACTGCGGAGGCACGCACTGCGGTAGCTGGACTGCGGGGAACTGCGGTTACTGATCCCGGAATTGGACTACGCTGGCGCTTAGGACATCTGGGAGATTGAGGAGCGCTTGACGTGTATCCTCACTCACTTCGCCGTCTACGCTGATCGCGGCCAACGCGTCACCGCCCTGCGCCAGTCGCGCCTGATGATACTCGGCGATGTTGACGTGCTTTTCTCCCAGCAACGTACCGACCCGTCCGATTACACCGGGGACGTCCTGGTTGGTGAGAATCAGCAACGTCTGTCTTGGATTCACGTCGACGTGGAAGCTGCCGATGCGTGTAAGACGTGGGCTCATGCCATCGAGGGCGACACCTGCTACGGCGAGCTGCTGCATGCCACCGGCGAGTGCGACCTCGATGCCTCTTGGACCGAGCTCCGTTGTTTCGGCGACGCTCAACTCGATGCCTCGGGCTTCGGCGAGTGAGCGCGCGTTGATGAGATTCAGGCGATCGGTTTCGATCACGCCTTCGAGCAAACCGACGGCGGCATTCGCCAACAGCGGGCCGGTTGCGTGCGCGTAGTCGGCGCCAACACGCAGCGCGAGTTTGCGTACGGCGCGCATGCCTTGATTCGCCAGTACGGCGCGCGCTACGGCGGCGGCGCGGCGGGCGACGATCATGGCGCTGTTCAGTGTGGGCCACTCGCCGGTGGCGCCGCTGGCGACGTTGAGGCTTGGGCTGAGGTCGTTGCGCAGCAGTGCTTCGCGGACGGCCAGGCACACATCGCGACTCACGTTGCGCTGCGCTTCCACCGTGTTCGCGCCCAGGTGCGGCGTGAGGACGATGTTTTTTGCCTTGCGGAGCGGATGATCGGCGGCGGGCGGTTCTGGTGTGAACACATCCATCACGGCGCCGCGGAGTTGGTCGGCTTCGAGCGCGGCGACCAACGCGTCTTCTTCGATGATGCCGCCGCGGGCGAGGTTGCACACCACACTGCGTGATGGCAGGCGGCCGAGCTCGCGCTTGCCGATCATTCCCTTCGTTTCATCGGTCAAGGGAACGTGCAGCGTGAGCACATTCGTTTCGGCGAGCAGTGCGTCGAGCGATGGCATTTTGCGCACGCGGAGCGCGGTGAAGCGTTCGTCGCTGATGTATGGATCGTACGCAATGACGTTCATGCCGAACGCGTGCGCGCGAGTGGCGACTTCGCTGCCGATACGACCAAGGCCCACGATGCCGAGTGTCTTGCCTTTGAGTTCGCGGCCCATGAAGGCGTTGCGATCCCAGCGGCCGTTCTTCATTACGGCGTCGGCGGCGGGGATCTGGCGCAGCAAGCCAATCACCGTACCGAAGAACAGCTCCGCCACAGCAATCGTGTTGCCGGCGGGGGCGTTGATAACGGCGATGCCGAGACTCGTTGCGGTGTCGACGGCGACGTTGTCGACGCCGACGCCAGCTCGACCAACCACGCGCAACTTCTTGGCGGCTTGCAACAGCTCGGCGCTGATGCGTGTGGCGCTGCGCCCCACGATGGCGTCGTAGTCGCCGATGCGCGCGAGGAGTTCTTCCTTGGGCAGCGTGGGAACCTCGTCTACTTGCAGACTGGGCTCGGCTGTCAGGAGAACTACGCCTTCTTGATCTACCTCGTCGGTGACTAGGACTCGGAACATGGCTGGACCGCTAGCTGCCAGTGAAGAGTTTAGAGAGTACAGTATAGAGTGAAGAGTAACCGCGGTGCTCTGTACCCCTCACTGCACACTCTACACTCTGTACTGGCAGTTATCGATCTACGCCCCGAGCGCTCGTCTCACCGCATCGCGCAGCACGACCAGCATATCGCTCGCCGCCGCTGGCGAGTCGTCGCGCACGTTGAGTTCCACGCCATCGGCAATGGCGAGGCGTCGCCAGGTGGCTTCGGCGGGGATGTCGCGTCGTCCGGCGCCATCCATGTGCAACTGCAGTGCGGGCGCGAGACTCGCGGCGACGCGGCGTTCGAGTGCGTCGCCGGTGGTTTCCTTCATCTCCAACTTGATCGCGTCGAGCGTCTGGCCTTCACGCTGACGGATCTTGATGGCGAGCAGCTGCAGCAGATGGCGATAGCCGTAGGTCGCGGCGGTGCCGGCGCCTTCGGGGCGATCGAGTAATCCGTTGGCAACGTAGAAACGCACGGCACGCGCGCTCGGCATCGCACGCGCGCTCGCGTTGGTGGGCTTTACGCCTGCCGAATCAACGAGGGCCGCAGCGTGTGCGGCGAGACCACGCGCATTCCACGGCGCATGGCGCGCGTGTGCGCGGAGGAGCGGGACGGGAGACTCGGCCATTTGCCGAATATACTCATCGGCGGCTCAGGGCGTTTACGAACTCGTCCGGCAGTTCATCGTGCGGTAAGTCGCCGCTGTCGATCGCGGTGAATCGCGCGTTCGGGACGAGCGAGCGTACTTGCTCTGCCTCGCGATACGAGGACTGTGACGCTCGGGTCCCCCAGATCACGTGCAGCGGACATGTCAGCGTCTGAATCGCGCGGCGGATATCGCGACTCAAGTGCATGCCGACGAACGCTGCCGGGGCGAAGCGCGCATTGGGATGACTTGATGTGATTCGACTTAGCTGAACCGCCTCTTCGCGCCGAGCCCCGCCCCGCGGGTAGACGCCGCGCAAGAAGAAGCGGATGCTCGGCGGCGACACGAGCGCACGAAAGAGCGCCGCACCGGGGACCTTGCTCCGGAAGAGCGCTTCGATGGCGTGGGTGAACACGGTGCCGGTGTCAAACAGTCGTGACACGCCGGCGGGACCCACGGCCACGATTTCGCGGAAGGTGCCGGGGTACGCTGTTTCGAGCGCGATCGTGTACGTAGCGCCGAGCGAGCTGCCGATGACGATGGGCGGCTGCCCGATCACTTCGGTCACGAAATCGCGCAGCAAGTCGATGTAGAGCTGCGCCGTGTAGTGGAGCGGCGGTCGGTCGGATCCGCCAAAGCCCAACAGATCGATGGCGTAGACCGGCCCGAAGCCATCGAGTGTACTGAGGGGCTCGAAGACGGCGCGCCATTCGGCATTCCAGGCGGCCGCGTGAATGGAGTGCACCAGGAACAGCGGCGTGCGCTCGGGAGATGTTTCCCCGCGCACGGCGTAGGCGACACGATGCTCGCGCCACCGGTAGTAGTGGCGCTCGCCGCTGAGCGGATTGGGGACTTCGGTGGAGTTGGCGGATGTTCTCGCCACGGTGGGGACGTTAAAGCCGGTCATGACGTCCCCACCGGAGCACAAATCGCGCTAGAAACCGGATGCGCTCTGTTTCGGATTACTTCTTCTTGCCCTTCTTAACGGGCTTCTTGGGCGCGGCCTTCTTGGGGGCCGGCTTTTTGGCGACGGGCTTCTTGGCCGGAGCCGCCTTCTTCACCGGCTTGGCGGCCTTCTTTGGAGCGGCCTTCTTGGCGGGCGCCTTCTTTACGGCAACAGCCTTCTTTGCCGGCGCCGCCTTCTTGGCCGGAGCGGCCTTCTTGGCGGGCGCGGCTTTCTTGGCTGGGGCAGCCGCCTTCTTGGCCGGTGCGGCAGCCTTCTTCGCTGGGGCAGCAGCAGGCTTGGCCGCGGGCTTGGCGGCCGGCTTTGCCGGCGCCTTCGCGGCGGGCTTAGCCGGAGCGGCGGGGGGCTTGGCGGCAGCTTTTGGCGCGGCTGCGGGCTTTTCGGGCTTGGGGGCTTTTTCCTTCGCGGGCTTGGCGGCCTTTACTGCGGCAACTGCGGAAGCCTTAACCTCGGAAGCCTGCACTACGGGAGCCTGAACTTCGGAAACTGCTTCGTCCTCCGCGGCCGGCTTCGCCGGCGCGGGAGTTGGCTTGGGCTTCTTCTGGGGCTTGGGGGCACCCGGATTCTTCGGCGGACGGCCGGGGCCCCTTCGGACCATTGGTCTTCCGAAGAGATCATCCTCGTCGTCGTCGTCCATCAGGCCGTCGTCTTCGAAGCCGTCGGACTCTTCGTCGTCGTCGTCCTCTTCGTCGTCGTCGTCGGTGCTATCCCACAGGGAGTCGCCCTCGTCGGAGTTGCGGCCGTAGCCGTCGTCCTCGTCATCGTCGTCGTACGACGAACCGAAGCCCCCCAGATCGTCCATGTCGTCATCGATCAGATGGAGCTTTTCCACTTCGTCGCCACGCGGCATGACCGCCTCCGTTCCCGCAAAATTTTTGTATGAGAAAAACGACTACACATACGACAACGCTCCTATTACTAGGAGCGGTGGCGGTAGTCAAGTTCTGACGAGCGAATGGACGCAGCGGCGGCGTCATAGCCGCGGGATGCCCTCGAGCTCTCCGGCCGAGATGACCTCGACCAGCGCGTCGTACACATGCGCGTCGAGGAGTCGGTTGGCCTGCGTCCGGAGGTAGTCGAGCGTGGACCGGGCGTTCATGGGGTCCCGGTAGGCACGCTTGCTGGTGAGGGCGTCGAAGGCGTCGGCGGCGGTGAGGATGCGGCCGCCGATCGTGATCTCCTCGCCCGCCCGCGCGAAGGGATAGCCGGTGCCGTCCCAGTGCTCGTGATGATCGCGGATGTAGAGCAGCACATCGCCCAGATGCTGGAGCGGCTGCAGAATCTCGAGGCCGATCTTCACGTGGTCCTTCACATGCGCGAACTCGTCCACCGTTAGCGGGCCGTTCTTGTTCAGCACCGCTTCGCTGATGCCGATCTTGCCCACGTCATGCAACCGGCCGGCGAGATGGATCTTGTCGGCCATCTCGGAGCCCAGCCCAAGCGCGCCGGCAATGGCACCACCCAGCAGCGCGACACGATGGGAGTGGCCGCGGAGATAGACATCCTTGGCTTCCATCGCGTTGATGAGCGAGTCGGCGATGCTCACCGTGAGACCGCGCAGCGCGGTCTTTTCGCGCTCGAGCTGTGCAGTGCGGAGCGCGACTTCTTCGCGAATGAGGCGATCGATCGACTTCCGTTCGAGCGCGCGCGTGCGTCGCTCGAGGGCGCGCTCCACGGCGTTCTGCAGGTCGGGGAGTTCGACCGGCTTGGTGAGATAGTCGAACGCACCAGCACTCAACGCCTCGGTGGCGCTCGCGGCGTCGTTCACCGCGGTGAGCATGATGATGCCCAAATCTTCATCCGACTTGATGGCGCGCGGCACCACTTCGAGCCCTGACAGGCCGGGCATGCGGAGGTCGCACAACATGAGCGCGTACTGTTCGCGGCCCAGCTGATCGAGTGCCGCCTCGCCGGAGTCGGCCAGGTCCACGGCAAAGCCACGCGACTTGAGAAAGCGGCTGAGCGCGAGACGAATGGTGGATTCGTCATCAACCACCAGAATGCGGCGCAACGTGTCCGTCACGAGCGCGGCGCCGGCTACTTCGAGTGCGCGAACAGATTCGGGCGTGTTGAGACTGGTCATTTCGACGCTGAGGGGGCGATCCCGCCATTCTCTACGAAAGCCGGCGTGCTCGCAAGCACCGGGAGGGTCAGTTGCACGGTCGTCCCGGCGTCGGGCTCGGTTTCGACATTGATCGTGCCGCCGTGCGCGTGCACGATGCCATAGCTGACGCTCAGTCCGAGGCCGGTGCCCATGCCGGGCGGCTTGGTGCTGAAGAATGGCTCGAAGATGCGTCGCTTCACTTCAGGAGTCATACCGCGACCGGTGTCGGTTGCCGCAATGTGTACGGAATCGCCTTCGCGACGCGTCGACAGTGTGAGCGTGCGCACGGGTCGCGAGTGCATCGCAAACTCGGCGTTGCTGATCACATTGAGCAACACCTGCTGCAGCTTCTGCTCGTCGCCACTCACACTTGGCGCATCGGGGTCGAGCTCGAGCTGCACGGTGACACCGGCCTGACGGAGCGGATACGAACGCAAGCGCACGACCTGCTGCAACATGGCGTTCACATCCACCGGTCCAAAGCCGCGATCGGTTTTGCGGGCAAAGAGCAACAAGTCGCGAATGACCCCCTTTGCGCGATCGCACTCCTGCTTGATGAGTGCGACACTTTCGCGTTGCTCGTCGCCCAGCTCTTCCTCGAGGAGGATCTGCGCAAACGCCGAGATGCCGGTGAGTGGATTGTTGATCTCGTGCGCGACACCGGCCACGAGTTCACCCAGCGCGACCATCTTTTCCGTCGTACGCAGCTGTTCTTCGACGTGACGTTCCGACGAGACATTGCGTACGCTCACGACCTGACCGAGCGTATCGCCATTGTGTCCGCGCAGCGGCGCGATGCTCACGGCGGCCGGGAACTCTTCACCGCCGCTCCGGCGATGGATGTCATGCGACACGCGCACGCCTTCTTCGATGATCCCGGAATCGGCGTGGTGAGCCTGTCGGGTGTCGGCGCCAATCACGAGGTCCTCGAACCTCATCTCCATCAGTTCGGGCTGCGTCCACCCGTACTCACGCGCGGCGGCGGGGTTCGCATAGCGAATGCCGGTCTGATCGAGAATGAAGATCGGGTGTGAAATCGTGGTGAGCGCGGTGGCGAGGAGATGCTCGCGCTCACGCGCGTAGCGCTCTTCTTCGTCGAGCAGCATCGCATCGAGTGCCACGGTGAGCGGCGTTTCAATCCGCTCGAGCGCGCGTCCCAAGCGCGACAGCGTTCGATGATCGTCGTGGCGTGCCATGACGCGCAATTCGCCAATCGCATGATTGCGAGACACGAGCGACAGGATGCGCATGGGACCCACCAGTGGTGGTGGGCTGTGCTCGCCGATGTGATCGATCAACGCGCCAACACCGGCGATGTACTCGAACTGCCCGTCGCGTCCGCGCGAAACGCCCAGTGCGAGACCCACCGACGGCAGCGCCTTCTGCAGCACATCGAGCAGCTGTTGCGCGCCCTGCGCCAGATGATTCGCGTGCAGTGCGACGCGACCCAGCGCGGCCGCAACTTCCGCGCGGCGGCGCTGCCGGCGCTGGGCGGTGACGAGACGCGCCGCTTCGGCGGCCGTGGCCGCGTGACCGGTGAGCACGGCGACGAGGAAGAGATCTTCGCCGTCGAAGTGGTGTCCGGGCGAGGCCACCAGTCGGAGCACCGCCGCACCGGTTCGCTCACGCACGGGTGCGCACAGCTCGGTCGTGCCGGCGGGGGCGTCAGGCTGAGGGGTCACGCGCGCGGCGAGATGTGCGACACCGCTGTCGCCAACGGCTCTCACCAGTTCAAGGTCGACGCTGTCCTCGTCGCCCGCTTCCAACGGCGTCCCCACCCGCACGATGCGATCGAAATGATCGCCGGCGAACCGATAGAGCTCGGCGACATGACAGGGGAAGACGAGCATGGCCGCATCGGCCACGGCACGCGCGAGGCCGTCACCCACGGTGGCATGGGCCAGCTGCCGAGCCAGCTGATGCTGGGCGCGCACCAGCGCGGCCAGTCGATGGCCTGAACGCTCGCCGCGTAGCTGCCGTGGTGCCGAATCACTCACCAATGCTTCCCCGGTAAGGGACGCCGGGGGCACACCACGTCGCGCACTTCGCCCGGACTCAAATCTGCCAGCTCTATGACCTACTGCGCGGCGCGCACTCCGGCAATCAGGTAAGCGCCGATCGGCCGATTGTTACTGCTACGGCTTACCGCGGGCATCGGAGGCCGTGCGGTCGATTTCGGCCCGATGCATATCGTACTCGTCCTTCTTCTTGGCCAGCTCAGGCTCGAGCGCGTCGAGGAACCGCTTGTTGAACGTCTTGACCTCAACCGCCTTGTTCGCAAGTTGGGCGGCGTGGGTGGCCAGCATCAGTCCGAGCAGATTCGTGGGCTCGGCCTTGAGGATGGTGTCGGCCTGCGCCGCGGCCACCGCCGCGTTGCCGATCATCTCGTTCACCTGCCCCAGGTGATAGCGCTCATCGATGCTCGGGTTGTCGAGCATTTCATGGGCCGCGATCGCCATGGGGGCAAAGAAGGCGGCCGAATCGGCCTTGCCGGCCTGGACGAAGGCCATGATGCGGCCGTAGAGGCGGTTGGCCCGCTCGTTCGGGGACATGCTCGAGATATCGGGCGGTGCACCGCCGCCGCCGCCGTTCGCGAAGGGCGCGACCATGCCACTGGGCGCCGCCGGCAGGTCGGAGGCCTTGGGCTGCGTGCTCATGACGTAGATCGAGCCGGCCGCGAGACCCACCGCGGCGATGATCCAAGGCAGGGAGGCGGCGGGCCCCTTTGATCGGGTGACCAGGGGACCGGGGGCGCCCAGGTCGAGACCCTGATCGGCTTCGCCGCCGGCCGCGGTCGACGCGTCGTACGCGGGATTCACCGCCGCCGCGGCTCCGCCGGGGACTGGGGTGCCGCAGTCTCCACAGAACTTCGAGGAGGGGGCGAGCGGCGCGCCGCACTCGGCGCAGAACTTCGGGGCGGTCGCAGCCGCGTTCGCGTTCGAATCGGTCATGGCACGGGCAAGCTAGTACAATACACGGGTATGCCGACACCCAGCCGCTCCCTCGTACCATCCAACCTCGCGGGTGCTTCGTCCGCCGATATCCTCGAGCTGGCGGAAGCGCAGCAGGTGCGGTTCCTGCGCCTGCAGTTCACCGACATTCTGGGCGTCATCAAGAATGTCGAGATTCCGACGTCGCAGTTCAGGAAGGCACTCAAGGGCGACATCATGTTCGACGGCTCGAGCATCGCGGGGTTTGTCCGCGTGGAAGAGTCGGACATGTTGCTCGCGCCGGATCTGTCGACGTTCCAGATCTTTCCGTGGGGCGATCCGTCGGCGCGTGTGGGGCGACTGATTTGCGACATCACGATGCCCGATGGTTCGCCGTTCAGTGGCGATCCGCGTGGTGCGCTCAAGCGTCAGGTCGATGTCGCGGCCAAACAGGGCTATGTGATGAATGCGGGGATGGAAGCGGAGTTCTTCCTCTTCAAGCCTACCGCTGATGGCCGGCCGGCAACCGACACGCACGACAGCGGCGGCTACTTCGATCTCGCGCCGATGGACATGGGCGAAGATGCGCGTCGCGCGATTGTGGATGCGCTCGAGCAGATGGGCTTTGAAGTGGAGGCCGCGCATCACGAAGTCGCGCATGGTCAGCATGAGATCGACTTCCGCTACGCCGATGCGCTCCGCACCGCGGACAACATCGCGACGTTCCGATTTGTCGTGAAGCAGGTGGCGCGCCAGTTCGGATTGTATGCGTCGTTCATGCCCAAGCCGGTGTTCGGGCAGAACGGCAGCGGCATGCATACGCACCAGAGCCTGTTCAAGGACAACCAGAACGCGTTCTGGGATCCGCAACGTGAGTGGGCGCTCAGCAAGACGGCGCTCCACTATATCGGCGGCATGCTGCGACATGCGCGCGGCATGACGGCGGTCACGAATCCATTGGTGAACAGCTACAAGCGACTGGTGCCGGGCTTTGAAGCACCGGTGAACGTGGCGTGGAGCATGCGGAATCGCTCGCCGATGATTCGCGTGCCGGAGCGTCGCGGGAGCGGAACGCGGTTGGAGCTGCGCACGCCGGACCCGAGCGCCAATCCGTACCTGGCGCTCACGGTGATGCTGGCGGCAGGGCTCGATGGGTTGGCGACCGAAGCCGACTGGCGTGAGCCGGTCAATACGAACATCTGGGAGCTGTCCCATCGCGAACGGCGGCGTCTGCGTATAGATGATCTGCCGACCTCGCTCAGCGAAGCGTGCGACGAGCTGGAAAAGGACGATGTGATCTGTGCCGCACTGGGCGAGCACATCACGCAGCAGTTCCTGCTCGCCAAACGCGCGGAGTGGAAGGAGTACAACGAGCAGGTCACCGGGTGGGAGATGGCGCGGTACTTACCGAGATACTAGAGGTCGTGATGCGTTCGCTGTTCACGAGAGATGTGCTGGGCCCCGATGCCGCACTCGATCAGAAGTATCCGTTCACGCTGCCAGATCTCGGCTACGCGGCCAACGCCGTGGAGCCGGCGGTCGATGCGCAAACGATGGGCATTCATCACGACAAGCATCACGCGGCGTACGTGACGAATCTCAACAAGGCGATGGAAAGTCAGCCGACGTTGCAGGATCGCACGCTCGGTCAGTTGCTGCTTGGCCTGCATCGCGTACCTGCTTCTGTTCAGGCGGTGATCCGCAACAACGGCGGTGGTCACGCCAATCACGCGCTGTTCTGGAAGCTGCTTTCGCCCGGTGGCGCTACTGCGCCAACAGGACGACTCGCCGAAATGGTGAAGCGCGAGTATGACACGCTCGATGCGTTGAAAGCCGCGTTGAAGACGGCGGGCACATCGCAGTTCGGCAGCGGCTGGGCGTGGCTGGTGAAGACGGCAACGAATCGTTTGGCGATTCGCGGACTGCCGAATCAGGATTCACCACTGCTCGAAGGCGAGCTCCCGATCGTGGGAATCGATGTGTGGGAGCACGCGTACTACCTGAAGTATCAGAACCGGCGGGCGGATTACATCGACGCGGTGCTGGGGCGGATCAATTGGAGCGTGGCTAGCGCGCAGGTGGAGTCGTAGCGGTACGTAGTTCACCCAGTTAAAACCCGAAACCCAAAACTGATCGGTTAACCGATCGGTTTTGGGTTTCGGGTTTTAAGTCGTGGGTTTTGGGTGAACTACGCTTCTACAGCCCCAGCGGGAATCGGTACTGCCACACCACCCCGCGCCCGCCGAGCAGAAACGTCAGTCCCGTTTTGTCCACTCGCGGAAGTACGACATGATGATCGTCTTCGAGCACTTCCGCGTACGCCACCTGTCCATCGCTTCCGAATACGCAGAGCACGCTGCGATGCCAGTTGTTGGCGGCGTTGTACACGGCCACGAACGGGCCCGTTGCGGAGTTTGTGAGAAACGCGGCGGCGACGACGTGCAGTGGTGACACGAGTTCCGGTGCGGCGAACGAGCGCACCGGGGCGAGCAGCGAGTCGTAGACGCTGATGGTGTTGCCGCTCGAGCTCACCAGGAAGGGGCGATCGTTGTTGATGATCGGTGTCATCACCGGTTCGGGCCAGCTGCCATTGGGCAGTGATCGCGAGGCGAGCGTGTTGCCGTTCTGGCCGATGAGCGCGAAGGTGCTGTCGTTTTGCGCGAAGAGATATTCGTGCGCGGCGTCGCCCACCCAGTTCGCACCGAGCATGGCGCGGCCGGCAGCGCCGCGTGCGCGTTGCGTGCCTTTGACGTAGTCGAGCACGACGCTGCTATCGCTGCCGGAGACGATCACGGCGCGACCACCGGGAACGTCGGCAACGGCGATGCTGCCCATGTTGCGTACGTCGCCATCGAAGCGCCACAGCGTATCGCCGTTGCTGCTGAGTCGCGCCGCGCTTGGCTTGCCGAATGGCGCGGTCACCACGAGGCTCGACACGGTGCCGCTGTCGTTCACCACGGCGGTGGCCGATTCCACGGCGTACGGCATCGCGCGACAATCGGCGGCGGCGTCGGTCGATGAGATGCGACAGAGTGCATCGCCAACCACGAGCACGCTGCTATCGGCGGGTCCCTGCGCGAGTCCCCACACCGTTCCCAGGCGCGCGTCGGCGCCAAAGCGTGTGAGCTCGGCTTGCACACGTGTCACTTCGACGTGCGCGGACTCGAGGTTCTTGGGCATCCCCAGTCCGGAGTCGCCGCAGCCGGAGATGATGAGCAGGGAAAGTGAGAGCGAGGCGGCGCGCAGTGAGTTCATGGCGCGAATACTCGGTTGTGACGCTCGTTTGACAAGGGTTTGAGGCGTTTAGCGGCCACGAGGGTATTTTTCGGGATGCGCAATTTTTCTCGTTCCCAGATTGTGCGCGGCGCGATTGCCGCGGCACTTGTTGCTTTACCGGCCACGCTCAACGCCTGGGGTGATGCGGGTCATCGCATCATCGGTCTCACCGCGGCGCAGGGGCTTCCGGCGGACATGCCCGCGTTTTTCCGGAATGCGTCCGAGCAGCTGAGCTATCTCAATCCGGAGCCGGATCGCTGGAAGGATCGCGCGGAATCGCAGATGGAGCCAGCGCTCAACGGTGGCACGAGCCCGGATCACTACATCGATATGGATCTGGTCGATCCGGCGGTGCTCGATAAGGCGCTCATGGCGCCGAATCGCTGGGCGTACTCGGACTCACTGCGTCCGGCGAATGTTGGCGCGGACAAGATGGGGCTGTTGCCGTACACGATTCTCGAAATGACGTCGAAGTTGCGTGGCGACTTCCGTCTCTGGCGGATCGCGTCGAATGATTCGGTGAAGAAGTGGATCGAAGCGCGCATCATTGAAGACGCGGGCATTCTTGGGCACTTCGTGGCGGATGGATCGAATCCGCATCACACCACGAAGCATCACAACGGCTGGGTGGGTGACAATCCGAAGGGGTACACGACGGACAATCGCTTCCACTACCGCTTCGAGTCGGCGTTCGTGCAGGCGCACATCAAGGCCACGGATGTTCGCGCGGCGATGACGCACGCGCCGCAAACGTTCCCGGCACTTCGTCCGGCGGTGCTGGCGTACCTCAAGGAGTCGTACTCGCATCTCGACGAGCTGTACACGCTCGACGGCAAGACGCAGTTCGTGCCGGAGCAGGCGAATGCTGAACAGAAGGCTTTCGCGATCGCGCGCCTGTCGGCGGGAGCGGAGATGCTGCGCGACTTGTGGTACACGGCGTACGTGACGTCGGCGACGAAGTAGAACCCACAACTCAGAAACCCGAACCCCGAACTCAGAGACTGATCAGTTTCTGGGTTCGGGGTTCGAGTTTGTGGGTTTCGGGTGTTCTAAAACGGCTTCTCCAGCGACTCACTCTGCGGCGTGAACAGCTCGGCGCCGTTCTCGGTGATGACCATGTCGTCCTCGAGGCGAATGCCGAACTCGCCCGGGATGTAGATGCCCGGCTCGTCGGAGAAGACCATGCCCGGCTTGAGCGGCAGCGTGTTGCCCTTCACGAGATACGGCCACTCGTGGCCGTCCATCCCCATGCCGTGGCCGACGCGGTGCGAGAAGTACTTGTAGTCCGGGCCAAAGCCCGCGTCGACGATCACCTTTCGTGCGGCGGCATCGACGGCTTCGCAGGGCAAACCTGGACGCGCGGTTTTCACGGCGGCGGTTTGCGCTTTGTGTTCGATCTCGAACACATCCTTCATGCGCTGCGTGGGCTTGCCGAGTACGAACGTGCGCGAGATGTCGCTCGCGTAGCCCTCCACTGAGCAGCCGCCGTCGATGAGCAGGATGCTTCCTTCGCGCACGATTTGCGGTGTGGCGCTGCCGTGCGGGAGTGCGGAGTACTTACCGACCTGCACGCCGGCGGAGCCGGTGTAGCCGAGTTGCTTGTGGGCGAGTCGCACGAGGTCGGCGAAGTCATTCTGGGACATCCCTTCCCGGAGCGACTTGTAGGCGGCCTCGTACGCCTTGAGCGTGACGGCGCTCGCGTGACGCATGAGTGCGAGTTCGTGCGCGTCCTTGATCGTGCGACAGCCGGCGGTGATGGGCGTGCCGCTCACGACCTTCACATTCGGGATGTGCGCGGCGTTGTCGGCGAAGACGAAGCGCACCGTTTCTTCGGCGCCAATCGTGGCGGTGCTCAGGCCGCGCGATTTGAGCCCCTGTGCGATGAGGGCGTAGGGACTTTCGTGTTCTTCCCAGGCGTAGACCGTCGCATCCTTGCCCAAAGGACCCAAGTGCGCCTGCTCCATCGCGCGCTCTTCTTCAAACTTGGGCGTGACGAGGAAGGGTGCGCCGTTGGCGGGGATGATGGCGGCGAGGAGGCGTTCGCTCAGGCCCCAGGAGATGCCGGTGAAGTACATCATGCTCGTACCGCCGGTGAGCATGAGGGCGTCGATGCGCTGCTCCTTCATGAGTCTTCTGGCCTTCTCCAGCCTACCTCGACGTTCTTCTACAGAGATGGGCGTGACGCCGGCCTTCATCGGTTTAAGGGCCGCGATGGCGGGAGGAAGCGACGGCTGCTGGGCGTTGAGCAGCGAGGGGGCCACGGCCGCGGCGGCGCTGGAGGCTACGAATTGGCGTCTGTCCATGGCGGACTAACATACCGCGCTAACTCAACTGCGCTAACTGCCACTACGCTAACTGCGACTACGCTAACTGCGACTACGCTAACTCAATGGCGCTTACCTGCCCGGATTACCGGACTGGGGGAGATCAGCGATGAGATTGCGGGGATGCTGAAGTCTGACAAATGAGCCCTTGCGCTGTCGCGCTCGGGCAAGACTTTGAGAATTCCTCAACTCCACTGCCATGTCAGACTTTCCTGCAGCTCGCGAGCTCATCCTTGATCGCTACCTCCCCGTTCCGCCCGAGAAGGCGTTTCAGGCGTGGACGGATCCTGCGCTCATCGTTCAGTGGTTCACGCCGGCGCCGTGGAAAACAGCGAAGGCGGAAACTGATCTGCGTGTTGGCGGATCGAGCTACATCGAGATGCATGGACCGAATGGCGAGGTGATGCCCAATCGCGGCGTGTATCTCGAAGTCATTCCCAATCGCAAGATCGTGTTCACCGACGCGTTCACCGAAGCGTGGATGCCGAGTGAGAAGCCGTTTTTTGTGGGGGAGATCAACTTCATCCCGGAAGGCGACGGGACGCGCTACATCGCCAAGGCTCGGCATTGGCAGGCCGCCGACAAGGAAATGCACGAGCAGATGGGATTTCATGCCGGATGGAACGCGGCGGCGGATCAGATGGTCGAATTGCTCACGCGTCTCAAGTAGTTCAACTCGACCGCGCAACCGACATAGCTGATCATCGGTTGCGAGCCGCTCTCCTTTGCACGCTCCGCTGTG
The DNA here is from genome assembly GCA_966112585.1 of uncultured Gemmatimonadaceae bacterium. Classification (GTDB taxonomy): domain Bacteria; phylum Gemmatimonadota; class Gemmatimonadetes; order Gemmatimonadales; family Gemmatimonadaceae; genus Gemmatimonas. The sequence goes on along the minus strand of CBHWDN010000002.1, from coordinate 184,815 downwards.
ATCTTCATGACTGATCGCACGTTCGATCCGGTGCGCCACATGGTTGGTCGACTCACGCGCACCTTTGAGGGGCCGATGTGGCATGGCGCGTCGTTGCGCGAAGTGCTGCATGACGTGGACGCGCAAATGGCGAAACGCAGCGATGTCGCCGGTGTGCACAGCATCTGGGCGCTCGTGTTGCACATGACGCTGTGGGCGGAGATCGCGCTCGCGCGCATTGATGGCGAGCGCCTTGAATATCCGCCGGCCGACGTGGACTGGCAGGCGGTGCCGACGGATGCGACGGCGGCGGCGTGGAAGCGTGATGTGAAGGCGCTCGGTGCAGCGTATGCGGCGCTCGCGGCGCGGGCGGCGAAGCTTTCGCCCGACGAACTACTGAACGTGGTGGAGGAGCAAGACTACTCGATCGCTACGATGCTCGATGGGGTGATTGAGCATGGGGTTTGGCATGGGGGGCAGGTTGCGCTCCTGAAACGGTACTACGCTAACTGAACTGCGCTAACTGGCACTACGCTAACGGATGCTACGCTAACTTGACTGCGCTTACCGACGGTTTGTCATGAGCATATTCGAACGACTTCTCGCTGGACTTGGGATAGGTGGCACGGCTGCGCCGCTTGAGTTGCGCGGGGTTCGAGTTCGCCTTACGAACTCGCGTGATGATATCGCGGATGGTGATGTGCTCGAGCGACTCGACGAATCGCTGGCGCTGATCCAGCAGTACGCGCCTATTCGCTTCCGTCATCTGCAGCGCGATATCGTGGGCATCAAAGTCGAACGCTTCCCGACACGTGGCGCGTACTTCCCGGCCGACCGCGCGGTGTTGACGGAGCTCACCTTCCTCGCACGTCGTGACATCACGGCGGCACCGGTGGCGTCGAGTATCCTGCATGAAGGGGTGCATGCGCGCGTGCACGCATTCCGTATGCGTGTGTTGGGCGGTGTTGGGCCTGGCGACATCGCGCATGAGGAGCGGTTGTGCCGTCGCGCGGAGCTGGCGTTCGGGCGCGCGCTGCCGTCGTCGTTGGGGGAACCGGTCATCGAGCGCGCGCTGGCGTCGCTGCAGATGGAAGATCAGGACGTTGCGCCTGCCGTTGATTGGAATCTGGCGATGGAACGGGTGCGCGACGTGGACAACGGGGCGCGATAGCTGCTGATTCGTGCGATGACAACTCGTCGCGATTTCCTACAGCAGTCGTTGCTGGCCACGGGTGGATGCGTGGCGCATGTGCTGCTCAACGCTTCGTGCGCCCCGCGCGCGACTCGCGCGGCGTGGACGGCACCGGTCGATCCCACGGTGACGACCACGCCGTTTGCGCGACTCGAGGCGATTGGGCCGGATGCCTGGGCGTTGATTTCCACACCGTTGGGTGGTGATCGCACGACCTTCGCGAACGGCGGCATCATTGCCGGTCGAAATGGTGTAGTCGCTATCGAAGGGCTCTATCGCACAGCGGGCGCGGAGTGGCTCGCGCAGCAGGCGAAGGCGTTGACCAACCGCTGGCCAACGCATGTGGTGCTCACGCACTACCATGTCGATCATGCAGCAGGTGTCGCGGGCTTCGCGAACGGTGGTGCCATGCCGCGTGTTCATGCCACCACGCCGACCCGCACGCAGGCACTGAGCGGTGCACCGGTTGCGCCGCCCAAGGATGCAGCGCTCGAGCGTGCGCTTGCCGATGTCGTGGTCGTGCCGACGCAGGGGAAAACGCGCATTGATCTCGGGAATCGCGTACTGCAACTGGAGCCGTTCACGGGTCACACGAGCAGCGACCTCACGGTGCACGACGAAGACGCGGGGCTCACATGGACTGGCGATCTGGTGTGGTACCGCATGTTCCCCAATTTCGTGGATGCGACGCCGACCAAGCTCGCGGCGAGTGTGCGCGCATTGCAGAAGCGGTATAGCGCGAAGCGTTCGGCGATGGTGCCGGGACATGGTGCACGCATTTCGGCCGATGGCATGGTGTCCTACCTCGGATTGCTCGAGAGTCTCGAAGGCGCAGCTCGCGCTGGACACACGTCGGGCAAACCGGCCGCTGAGGTCGCCGCGACCTATACCGTTCCGCCCTCACTTGGCGAATGGATGGCGAGCAAGGCGAGTGTGGAGCGTGCGATCACTGCCTGGTATCGTGAGTTGGGCGCCGCGTGATTGCACTGCAGCCCATCACGCTTGCCGATTTGCCAACGATTGCGGTGCTGCATGCCACAAGCTGGCGTCGCGCGTATCGCGGCATTCTTGGTGACGACTATCTCGACGGCGATCTCGTCGCTGAACGCACGGGTGTGTGGCGTGAGAAGTTGAGCGGTTCGGACGCCGGTCTCGGATGGATTGTGCGTGTTGATGACGAGGCGGTCGGTTTTGTTTTCGTGCGGCCAAACGCCGATCCGACGTGGGGCACGCTGGTCGACAACCTCCATGTCCTCGTCGACAAACAGGGCTTGGGACTCGGCAAGCGATTACTGAAGCAAGTCGGCAAGTGGTGCGCCTCGAACACGCCGAATTCTGGCATCCATCTTTGGGTGTTCACCGACAACACAGCGGCGCGCGGCTTCTACAAGCGCGTTGGTGGCGCGGAAGTGGAGGCGGTCGATCAGCTCGCAAGCGATGGGCGCGTGTTGCCTGAGCTGCGAGTCGCCTGGGCCAGCCCGCAAGCACTATTGGACGCAACACAACCAACGGCCTAGAATTGGCCACCCTACCTGTGGAGTCGGTCATGCGTGTGCTGCGCGCTGGTCTCACGATGTTCGCTGTCAGCCTTGTCGCCAATGCTGCCCGCGCGCAGTCGATCGCGCCAAGTTCTTACTTGTATCTCTGGACCGGTTCGGCGGATTCGACGAAGCCCGACTTTCTGGCTGTCGTCGATGTAAAGCCGAATTCGCCGACGTATGGCAAGCTGGTGACCACCGTGCCAGTGCCGGGGCGCAACAATGAGCCGCATCACTCGGAACACGAACTCGCGACGGATGGGCGGTTGTTCGTGAATGGCTTCGGGTCGGGTAAGTCCTGGATCTTTGATGTCTCGAGTCCGGCGGCGCCGAAGATCGCGAACAGCTTTGGCGATGTGCAGGGAATGATGCATCCGCATTCCTTCCTGCGTATGCCGAATGGACATGTACTTGCGACGTTCCAGATGCGTCATGCGAACGGCAAGATGATGCCAGGTGGTCTCGCGGAGATGACCACGGATGGCACGGTCATTCGCACCGCGAACGCGATGGCGGCTGGAGTGGATCCAAACATTCGTCCATACAGCGCCGCGATCATGCCGAAGATCGATCGGGTGTTGACCACCACGACCGATATGGACGGCAAGATTGAAACGAACGAAGTACAGCTGTGGAGACTGAGTGATCTCACACTGCTCAAGACCTTCAAGCTGCCGAATGGGCCACGCGGCGATGAAGGTGTCGCAACGGCGGAACCGCGTTTGCTTGCGGATGGCAAGTCTCTGCTGGTGAGCACGTTCAGCTGCGGACTCTATCATGTGACGGGGCTCGATACGCCGAACCCGAAGGCCACACTCGTGTCGAGCTTTCCCACCGTGAAGGATGCCTACTGCGCGATTCCGTCCATCGTGGGCAACTACTACATCGTGACCGTTCCGGCGCTCAATGCGGTCGTGAGCCTCGACATCAGCAATCCGGCCAAGCCGCGCGAGGTCTCACGCATGACACTCGGCAAGGGTGATGTGCCGCACTGGTTGAGCGTGGAGCCCAATCACCAGCGTGTGGTGGTGACCGGCTACAAAGGCATGGAGCATCGCGTGGTGATCGCCACGTTCAATGAAAAGACGGGGCAGATCGCGATTGACAACCGCTTCAAGGAAGCGGGTGCGAAAGAACCGGGCTTCTTCATGGACAACAAGTCGTGGCCGCATGGTGGGAACGCCAAGGGGAATCCGCACGGCGCGGTGTTTTCGCGCCAGTAGCCTCCCAACTCGACTAGGTTGAGTGACATGACCTCCTCACTCAGCCCTATCGCCGCACAGCGCGCGCGAAACGCGCGCATGCAAGCCGAGGCGGAGGCGATCGCGTCGCAGCATTCGGGGCGTGTGATTCCGGAGCTGCTCGCGGACACGCCGGTGGTGCTGATGCCGGCGAATACGCGCGAGTTGGTGCCGCTGCCGGACGCCGAGCGTGCAGAGTTCCTCGCGAATTTGCGTGTGCAGATGGATGCGGCCTTTGCGCTGCCACTGCGCGACAATCTGGCGCCAATGAGCGAGAAGGAGGTGAGTGAGCGCGCGGACGCGGGAGAACTCATGAGCCGCGATCCGGCGCTGCCAGCGGAGATGGTACTGGGTGGATGCTCAACCTGCCGCGGCGATTGCTGCACGGCAGGGGGGACGCATGCGTTTCTCAGAGCCGAGTCGTTGGTGCGGGTGCGCGCGCAGCAGGCGCAGTTGGGTGAGATTGCCGACTCCATGGACGCGATGACCGCGCTCTATGTGGCGGCGCTGCCAGAGACGCACTATGAAAAGTCCTGCGTCTATCACGCGCGCTTCGGTTGCACGCTGACGCGACAGCTGCGCTCCAACCTGTGCAACCGCTATCAGTGCGGGGAATTGACGCAGCTGTCGCGCGCACTTGATGCCGCCGGTTCTTCGCGCGCTTACGTCGGTGCTGCAGACTCGCATCACCTGCTGCGGATGGCGCTGATTGATGGTGACGTCGTTGCGCTTTCGATTGGTTCCGTTGCGGACGACTGAGTTCTACTGAACTGGTTGGGCGCGGCGTTTTGGGAGAACGGCGGGACTTTTTGGGAAAACAGCAGGTGACCTACTTGGCGCGGCGTTGCCGCGCGAAAAAAGCAGGACTAATGGGAGAGCTGCAGGACACTGCAAAATGCGTATTCAAAAAATGCATGTGCTGTTCTCCTGCTTTTCTCCCGCAAGTCCTGCCTTTTTCGCGCGACGAAGTCGCGCCCAAAGCAGTTAACGGTCTGTGTTCAAGTTGTAGCGCATGATGCCCGCGTGGACTCCGTCGGGATCTCGCTCCAGCGAATACACGTCACCGCGAGGCCCTGCGGCAGACGCCACATGCACCTGAATGGCCGCGCGATCGTCATTTGTCAGCGACAGCCGAAGCGCCGCCAACGTATTCGGCAAATGCGCTGCAGTGCGCGCCCCCACGATGACACTGGTCACCGCCGGCTCATCGAGCACGGCGCGAATGGCGACAGCACCAATGGTTGTGTTGTGCGCGCGAGCCATTTCCTCGAGCGTGCGAAGCAGCGCCTGAAACGCGTCCCACCCGCCGAATTCGTCGATGATCAGTTTGTACTTGATCAGTGATCGATTCTCGAGCGGCTCCTGCGGTTCCGGCGCGCCAAGCCAGCGTTCGTGAAAGAATCCACCGGCGAGCGCGCCGTAAGCAAACAGCGCGATATCGTGCTGCGCACAAAACGCGGCCATGGGCCCGAGTGCGCGTCGGTCCAGCAGCGAGATCTGCACTTGATGCGACACCACGCGAACGCCGGCGTCGCGCATGGCTTGCAGGCGCGGCACATCGAAGTTGGTCAGGCCGAGCGCGCCGATGCGGCCATCGCGCACCAACTCGGATAGCCAGACCGCGGCGTCGAGCCAACGCGGGTGCGCATAGTCCCACCAGTGGAACTGCACAACATCGAGCTGCTCGACACCGAGTCGCTCGCGTGAGCGATCGATCAGTCGTTCGATATCGGCCTTCGTCAGTGTCGCGAGCGCATCGCGATCGGGCACACACTTGGTGTGTACGCGAATTGGCGCGTCGCCGCGCCACACGCGACGAAACTCGCCGATCATCGCTTCGACGCCCGTGTAGATGTCGGCGCAGTCGAAGGTGGTGATGCCGGCGCTCGCGAAGGCTATCATGTCGGCGATCGCCGCGTTGCGATCAATCGCGCCGTGTCCACCGGCGAGTTGCCAACCGCCCTTGATCAGTCGCGAGACCCGCGCGCCATTCGAAAGCGCCCGCGATGGCACCAGCTCAAACGCTTCGGTCACCCTGGTTCGCTTCCGTCGAGTTCTTCGGCCGCATCAAAGGACACCGGCAGCGGCACCAGGGTGACGTCGGCGTGCGAAAAACGCGTGGTCCCAATGCGGGTGATTCGGAAACGCCCGCCACAGTGTGGATCGGGACAGGCGATATCCGCGTCGGTGGTCATCCAGTCGTTCGGATGGGTGGGCCGTTGCTTCGCCGGGAGCAGCGGAAGCAGCGCCGCCAGGGGATAGAGCGGAAAGGTCTGACCCGGTGGGAACTCGAGATTCTCGCCGCGCAGCGTGAATGAGCTGCCCGTGGGGTGATTGCACACCATCGGGCGCTCGGTGGCGATGACTTCGACCCGCAGATCGAAGAGCACAAAGCTGTCGTCTTGGTCGATCATGGCAGTAAGCATAAACCTGCACTAGCGTTCGGGTGTCTCATCGCTGTCGACACTCCGTCCATTTTGGGAGCTTTCAATGCCGGTGCTTATCAGCGACGCCCTCGCCGCGGCCATCAATACTCAGGTTGGCAACGAGCTGGGTGCGAGCCTGCAGTACTATCAGATCGGTGCCCACTTTCATCGCATGCACCTGCGCCTGCTCGCGAAGCTCTTCTTCAAGCAGGCTGAAGAGGAAAAGGAGCACGCCCAGAAGCTGATCAACTACGTGGTCGAGACCGGTGCGCAGCTGGCGATTCCGGCGGTGAAGGAACCGGTCCACACGTTCCCGAGCGCGGAAGCCGCGGTTGGGGCGGCGCTCAAATGGGAGACCGAGGTGACCGGCCAGATCAACGCGCTGATGAACCTCGCTGCGAGCGAAAACGACTACCTCGCCCAGGATTTCCTGCAGTGGTTCGTGAACGAACAGCTCGAGGAAGTCACCAAGATGGAACGGCTGCTGGCCGTGATCAAAATGGCCGGCGACAAGCAGATCCTGTCGGTCGAGGCGTACCTCGTCCACGGCGAGGGCTGACAGCCAAGCCCGAAGCCGAGCGGCTTGGAGCGGCTTGGAGTCTGACCCTAAGGGACGGGCCGGCTTGGAGTCTGACCCCAAGCGGGTTTCGGATCACAGTACAGGTCAGGTATTCCCCAGCGCCTCCTGCATCTATAGCGTAGAGATTCAGCCCACCTTACCCGAGCGTTCGATGCGTGTTGCGAATTTGCTCCGGGCCCCCCTGCTTGGCGCCGGCCTGTTGGCCTTGGGCGCCTGTGCGAGTGCGGGTTCGCGAGCCCCGAAGGATCCCCGTTTTCAGACCGGCGAAGCCGGCGCGATTGCCCGCGCGCGCGCCGACAGCCTGCGCTATCCGTATACCAAGGCCGACATCGACTTCATGTCGGGGATGATTCATCATCACGCACAGGCCATCACCATTTCGCGGTGGGCGGTGTCGCATGGCGCGAGCCCGGCGGTGCAGCGTCTCACCGCGCGTATCGTCAACGCGCAGTCCGACGAGATCAAGCTGATGCAAACCTGGTTGCAGGACCGCAATCAGAAGGCGCCCATTGTGGACAGCACTGGCAACGTCACGATGCCCGGTATGGCGGGGATGGCCGGTCATGACATGTCGATGATGGGACACGACATGGGTGGCATGAACATGAACGCGCAGGGGCAGATGACCATGCCCGGCATGCTCAACGCCGAGCAGCTCAAGACGCTCGACAACTCCCGCGGCGCGGACTACGACAAGCTTTTTCTCACCTACATGATCCAGCACCATCGCGGTGCGGTCACGATGGTGAAGGAGCTGTTCAAGAACGACGGCGCTGGTCAGGACGAGACTGTCTTCAAGTTCGCGAACGATGTGGAAGTCGATCAGAGCACCGAGATCAAGCGCATGATGACCATGATGCTCGAGAGCGGATGGGTTCCGCCGGGATGATAGCGGGCGGAGAGATCGTATTTTAGGTGTCAGGTGGTAGCAGTCAGGTTGTAGTTGTTCCTTCAACTTTTTCCCTCAGTCATGACCTCTTTCACTCATCGGGCGTTGGTGTTGGCGTCGTTGGCCGCATTCGCGGCTTGCGCCAAGAGCACGCCGAAGACGGAACCGACGCCGGCGGTCAATCCGGCGGCGGATCCGCGTAACAACCTCAAGGCCGGTTTGTTCGACGCCGAAAAGTCGGTATCGAACATGAAGATCCTTGCGGAAGCGAAGTCGCCGAACGGCTTCCTCGGCATCACCAACTCCGACATGGCGTTCACCGGCAAGTACGTCATCCAGGGCAACTACAACGGCCCGGTGGTGTGGGACATTTCGAACCCGTCGAAGCCGGAACTGGTCGTCGCGTACGAGTGCCCCGCGTCGCAGAACGACGTGTCGGTGTACCACAACCTGATGTTCATGTCGGCCGAAGCGCAGAACGGCCGCGTGGACTGCAAGCCGGGTGGCGTGAAGGAAGCGGTGAGCAAGGAGCGCATGCGCGGCGTGCGCGTCTTTGACATCACGAACATCAAGGAACCGAAGCTCGTCGCGAACGTGCAGACGTGCCGCGGTTCGCACACGCACACGGTGCTCGAGGATCCGAAGGACAAGGAGAACGTCTACATCTACGTCTCCGGTTCCTCAGGCATTCGCTCGGCCGATGAACTCGCCGGTTGCGCGGGTGATGTGGCCGGTGCGGACGCGAACTCCTCGCGTTTGCGCATCGAGATCATCAAGGTACCGCTCAAGAATCCGGCCGCCGCGGCGGTGGTGAATCGTGCGAATATCTTCGCCGGTTTGACGGCGAATCCGACGCACGGTTTGTCGGACGCTGACAAGGCGGCGGCTGCGCAGCAGATCGCTGATGCAAAGGCGCGCAACGGCTTCGTGGTGAAGAACCCGCAGAGTGGTGCGGAAATGATCGCGCCGCCGCAGATCGTTCGCCCGATGCTCGACAGCCTGGCCAAGACGCATGGCGCCACCGCGCCGAACGCGGCCGACAGCGCTGCTGCGCGACCGCTTCTGCAGACCGCGGTGAACCGTATGTTCGCGAACGCCGCCGGCCCTGCCGGTCCGAACGCACCGCTCAGCGAGCGTTCGCAGTGCCATGACATCACGGTGTACCCGTCGCTCGGACTGGCCGGCGGCGCGTGCGAAGGTCACGGTCTGTTGCTCGACATCAGCAATCCGACCAACCCGGTGCGTCTCGATGCCGTGGCGGACTCGAACTTCGCCTACTGGCACTCGGCCACGTTCAACAACGACGGCACGCAGCTCCTCTTCTCCGACGAATGGGGCGGTGGCGGCGGACCGAAGTGCCGCGCCGGCGACAAGATGGAGTGGGGCGCCGACGCGATCTTCAAGATCGTGAACAAGAAGCTCGTCTTCCAGAACTACTACAAGCTGCCGTCGTATCAGACCGACAAGGAAAACTGCGTGGCGCACAACGGCTCGCTGATTCCGATCCCGGGTCGCGACGTGATGGTGCAGTCGTGGTACCAGGGTGGCATCTCGGTCTTTGATTGGACCGACGGTGCGCATCCGAAGGAAATCGCGAGCTTCGACCGTGGTCCGATCGACGCGACGCGCATGGTGAGCGGTGGTTCGTGGTCGGTCTACTGGTACAACGGCCAGATCATCAGCTCGGAAATTGCGCGTGGATTGGACGTCGTGGATCTCACGCCGAGCCAGTACATCTCGCAGAACGAAATCGACGCCGCGAAGACGGTGAAGTGGGACCAGCTCAACGCGCAGGGTCAGCCGAAGATCTCGTGGCCGCCCAGCTTCCCGTTGGCGAAGGCGTTCACCGATCAGCTCGAGCGCAAGTCGTGCTCAGTGACGACGCTCCGCACGCAGATCGCCGCGGCGGAAAAGGCGACGGGCGCAGCGCGCAACACGGCACTCGACGCGGCGATCGCTGCGGCTGACGCGGCGAAGGGCTGCGACAGCAAGAAGGCCGATATGCTCAAGAAGGCTCTGCAGGATCTGCGCGCGCCGGCGATGTAAGCTGGTGTAGGGACGAAAAGGGTCGGGGACGAAAATCTTCACGCCGCTGCCGGGAAAACCCTGACAGCGAGGTGAGATTCGTCTGCCGACCCTTCTCAGTGAGACGGACGCGACATGCGATAAGGGCATGCAGCGGGCCGGCGAACGCCCCACGGGGGAGAAAGGATGAAGAAGTCGAACGCGCGCCCGTCGCCCTCGTCGGCGAAAGGAACGCGACTGAGTGCCGATTGGCGTGACTTCGCTGATCGGCTCGCGCAACACATTCCGGTGCTTTCACCGGATCAACATCTGATTCTTTCGGTGCCTCGCGCGCATCGCTTCGTGCAGCTCACGCCGCAGGGGACATGGGGGCTGCTTCTCGAGGCGGTGTCGAATGGCTATCTCGAGCTCGACGAGCGCCTGTCCGATCGCGAGCAGACGGCACTCAAGCACATCGGATGGCAGGAGCCGACGTTGCGGCCGTTCGATGACATGGGCGACGACGATGTAGACGAAGGCTCGCCGAATTGGACGCTGCCAATCCAATCACCGGTCAACCCGGTCGATGCCGCACTGCTCGCGGTGCGCACGCTCGCCACGGTGTACAAGGTGCGTCATCCGTCGATGCTGCAGTACTACGCGTACTCGGTCGACGGCCCCACGATCTTGCTGCCGGGACTTGGCATTCCTGCCGAGCCGCCGCCTCTGCCGCTCGAGGGCGCGTCGTCCTCACGCTCGCTCGACGGCATCGTGGCTGACGCCTGTCTCGCCGCTGCCGACAGCGATGTGCGCAAGGACGGCGATGTGCATCTCCTCGAAGTGGACAGCGTGCCCTTCCGCGTCACGACCGAAATCGAAGCCGGTGTGGTGCGTGTGCTGTCGCGTGTGATGCCAGTCGATGAAATCGGTGGCAACCTGTTCGAGCTGATGAACCGTTTGAACGGCACCTACCTGTCATTCGGCTACTGCTTCGTACGCGACGGCGATATTCGCTGGGCCACCGAGCTCGTGGATGAGCCCTTCAACGGGCAGTCACTCGTGACGGCGTTGCAGCGCGGTGCCGAGACGGTGAAGGGGATCCTGGCGATGCGGCACAAGGACTGAGTGGGACGGCAGTTCGCTATGTTGCAGCATGTCCACCGATCTTTCGTCCTGGCCGGCCACCTCGCCGTGCATCAAGGTGTGCCAGCTTGATCTCGAGCAGCGCTGCCGAGGTTGTGCGCGCACGCTCCAGGAGATCGCGAAGTGGAGCACGATGACGCTCGACGAGCGTCGGGCGGTGAATGCGCGAATCGGTTTTCGCGGATTCTCTGAACAGAACCGCTGACCAATTGGGATGCGCTGGGAGAACGGCAGGCTTGCGGGGAAAACTGCGGGTTAACTGCCTGGGCGCGGCTTCGCCGCGCGAAAACTGCAGGACTGGCTGGAAAAGGCAGGACAAAAAGCATTTGCGTTTTGTCCTGCCTTTTTTCCGTGTAGTCCTGCAGTTTTCGCGCGCCGTAGGTGCGCCCCAGTAGTAAAGAAGCGTTCCCTGGTCTTAGGGCCAGGTTTGACGGCACCCACCGGCGCCGGCATTGACCCAGTTCTGCTGAATGAGATAGTGGCGACCGCCGATCGTGACGTTGTAGACACCGCCGTTCGCATCGGTCGATGTGGTGCCCCAGTTCCAAGCGCACTTGTCGGCGTTTTCGTAGCCGCGACGATCGAACCACGCGTTGCCCATCGCGTCGGTGTGCGTTTCTTCGATCTCGTGCGTGAGCGTGTTGACCTCGGCGTCGGCCGCCGCATCACCGTTCGGTGACTTCGTCTGGTTGGTACAGCCAGCCGGCCATGCGGCGTTGTAGGGCATCGCGGCGTAGTACACGTTCTTTGACACACCGCTCACGGACACCGTGCCATGCGTGTGGTACGCGCAATACTGCGAGCCTGCACCGCCCCCGAGGTTCACTGTACCCGCGGTGAAGATCACGTAGAGCGTGTTGGGGTCGTACGAAAGTTTGCCCGTGTTCAAACCCGTTTGCAGCATCGACAGCATGTTGGCATCGGTCACGTTCGCACCGTTCGCGGGTGCGTTCGTGTTGTTCGCCCAGAAGCCGACGTACGAAACCGACGGCACGATGGCCTGTCCGAGGGAGTTGGTGTACGTGCTGTTGATGTTGTAGTGCGACGAGCCGCCCAGCGTACGGAGCAACGCACCGATCAACGTGCCGTCGTTTGAACCGACGCCTGTGCTGCCAGCCACTGGGCCGTTGTTGTAAATCGGCGAGTTCGCCCAGTAAACCGTTTGAATGTTGATGCCGCTTTGCAGCACGGTGCCGCCGTGATAGAAGATGCCGGTCCCGCTGCCGCCACCGGCGGCGAATGACTTCACGTTGGGCGACGTGCGCAACTCAAACTCACGTCGGCCGCTCGAGGCGTCCTGCCCTTGATCACTCATGCTGAGCGCGGCGCCATCGGGAGCGGCGGTTGGTATCGAAGGCGCGTCGCAGGCGGCGAGCGCAGCAAGAAGCGCGAGCGCTCCGGCGCGGGAATATCGGCCGACGAGCTGCATAGAGATCCGGGGCTGGGGGGACGGAACGGCAGGAATGGACGACGCTGTGTTTCGTCACCTGACACGGCCCTAACAGCCAGCTGCGATGTGATGCAAATTCGGTGAGAAACACTTCACGAGGCGCATTGACGCGACGCATCGCGTGCGCCATGCTCATGTGCTGACGTCTAATTTTCGATTCGACCCGACGCTGGGTTGGCCGATTCATGTCCCACGGCTCACTGCCATCAATGACTTCGCTGCCGCCAATTGCGGCCCCTGATTGGGCACGTACGCTCGATGATCTCGACATCGGCGTTGTGATTCAGGATCGCCATCGACGCATCCTGTTCGCGAACGCGAGCGCAAAATCGCTGCTCGGCGTAGACGACAGCGAGATGGAAGCGCGCACCAGTGCACGGCAGTGGGATGTGGTCACTCCGGACGGCGAGCAACTCGCGAGGGAGGACTTTCCCGGCCCGCGCGCGATCGCAACAGGTGACGCGCAGCGGAATGTCGTGCTTGGTGTGCGCCGTGGCGACTCCGGTTCGCGCGTCTGGTTGTCGGTGTCGGCGGTCCCGCAGCGCGATGAGTCCGGTGCGTTCGAGCGCGTCGTGCTGTCCATGATCGATGTCACCGCGGCGCACGGCGCGTTGCGCGCGTCGGAAGCCACCTATGACTCGGTCTTCCGTTCGATGTCGGAAGGCGTCGTCGTCATGCACGCCGATGGTACCATCCGAACGGCGAATGCTGCCGCCGAACAGGCGCTCGGAATGTCGCTCGATGAGATGCGTGGCCGGACCGCGACCGATCCGCGTTGGCATTTGGTGGGTGAGGATGACGCACCGTTGGCGCTGGATGAGTTGCCGACCGCGGTAGCTCAGCGCAGCGGATTGCCGGCCGGCCCCGTGGTGATGAGCGTACATCGGCCGAACGGTACGCGTGTGTGGCTCGAAGTGCGCGCTGATCCGCTGCGTGAGCACGGCGATACAGCGGTTCGCGGTGTCGTGGCGACGTTCACCGACATCACCGCGAGCCGAACCACACGGATGGCGCTCGAAACGAGTCGCATGCAAACGCAGCGCGTGCTCGACGCCGTGCCCGGCATCGTGTTTCAGTATCAGTATCGCTCCGAAGAGGATAGCGGGCTCATTTTCGTGGCCGGCCGTATTCGTGAGATTCTCGGTCTCGATCCGGCGGTTGCGCGCGAAGACGCCAACGTGTTGATGGATCGCCTGTCCCGGCCGCAACAGGTGCTGCTCAAGGAATCAATCGCGCGCGTCATTGTCACCCGCGAGCCCATTCAGCTCGAAGTGTGCTTTGAGCATGTGGAAGGTGGGGTGCGGTGGCTTCGCGTGTTTGGTGTGCCTGACAACGGTACCGATGGTGTGTTCTACACCGGCGTGATGTTGGATATCACCGCCGAGCGGCAGATGGCCGACGCGCTCCGCACCCGTCAGCGTCGCGAAGCGATGGGCGATATGGCCGCCGGGATCGCGCACAACTTCAACAACATGCTCGCCGTCGTGTTGCCGAACCTGCAGATGGCGCAGGAGTCGGTGATCGGGGAAGCGGCTGAGCTCATGAACGACGCCGAGCGTGCAGCGCGTTCGGCCGCCGACCTGGTGCGGCGCATGATGGCGCTGGGACGTGCGGATCAGCCGAGCAACAGCACGCATGTCGATCTGGTGCCGATCGTACAGGAGGCACTGCATATCTGCCGACAGACGTTTGATCGGGGCATCGCCATCAGCGAATCCATTCGCGTGCCGCGAGCGATGGTGCGCGGTACCGCCAGCGAAATGCAGCAGGTCGTGCTCAATCTCTGTCTCAATGCCCGCGATGCACTGGCTGGGATGCGCAGTCCAAGCTTGAGTGTCGCACTCGAACCGGACGGTGCGAACGCCGTGCTCCTGACCGTGCGCGACAGCGGGGCGGGCATGTCCGAAGAAACGCTGCGCCGTATTGGCGAGCCATTCTTCACCACCAAGCAACCGGGACGTGGAACCGGACTCGGTCTCGCATCCGCGTTTCACACGATCAGCGAAGCCAAGGGGAGTTGGTCGGTGATGTCGAGCGCGGGTAATGGCACGACGTTCAGCATTCAGCTGCCGATGGCGGATGTCCTCGAAACCAAGCGTGGCGGCACTCCGGCGTGGACTGCGGTACAGCTGCACGGACGTGTGCTCGTGGTCGACGATGAGCCCATGGTCCGCACTGTGCTTGCGCGCCAGATCTCACGGATGGGATTGCACACGATCGTTGTGGAAAGCGCCGAGGCGGCGCTCGCACAATTGCGCGATGGTATCGACGATCTGCGCGCGGTGGTGCTCGATCTGTCGATGCCAGGAATGTCCGGCGAGGAGGCGCTCCCGCTCATCAAGGCGATCGCGCCACAGGTTCCCGTGATTGCTCTTTCGGGATATGTACCAGACGGTGCCGCACTCCAGTTGGCGTCCGCCGTGCTGACGAAGCCGTTGGGGCAGCACCAGATGGAGTCGGTGTTGCGTCAGGTGGTGACAGGACGATCGTCGTAGCGCGCGCACCAGAACTGATACATCCCCCAGAACGTATCGGGATGCCGCTGTTCGAAGCGCGCCCAGGCGGACAGATCGCGCAGGGCGTGCGCACCGTGCGCATCGACAAACCGTGCGTGCACATCGCGTGGCAGCTGAAAGCCAAGGAATTCGAGGTCGAGTGCGCGCAGCTCTTCGCCGAGTTCTTCGAGGGTGTAGCTTCGCTCCTGCACGTGAGCCACGAGGTCGCGAAAGCCGCTCAGCGCGTAGAAGTCGAGTGACTCGGTCACCGGATACGCCGGGTGCGTCGATGGCAGCAGCTGCAGCAGGCTTCTCGCGCTGCGAAGCGCGGTGTCGGATTCCGGCAGTCCATCGGCGGCAATGAGCGATCGCGCGGCGCGTACACTGCGTCGCGCCGTGGTGCTGTACACGCCGATCTTCATCAATCCCCGCGGCGCCAGACGGCGGATGAGCTGCTGCCATCCCGCACGCGGATCTTGCAGATGATGCAGCACGCCAGAGCAGCTGATGAGACTGAAGGTGCGGTCGAGCGCATCCAGTTCTAGCAGGTTGCCGTGCATCCAGCGGACGGGTTTCGCATCGCGTCGTTCGAGCATACGCGATGCGTAGCCCAGACTCGATCGACTCAGGTCAATGGCGGTGATCTCCGCGTCGGGAAAGCTGGCCGCCAGGTGCGCGACTTGCCGCCCGGTCCCGCAACCGGCCACGAGCAGGCCATTCCCGTCGGCCGGCGTCATGTGTGGACGCAGCTCATGGGCGAGCGCCGCGAGGGTGGTTGCACGCGCCGCTGGCGCAGTCACCCATCGCGGATACGGGTGCGATTCGTACTGAGCGCGCACACGCTCAGATACCTCGTGCGGCGATGTCTCGTGCGGCGATTGAATTGCTGACGGGACAAGCTCAGGCAACGCGTGAGCTCGGCGTTGCTCGTCGAGTGGCTCGAGCACCTGTTGACGCACGAGTGCCGCGACGTGCGTCGACACGTCTCCCCACGACGCAACCGGTGCGGATTCGAGCGCCAGAAACGAGCGGAGCGAGCTGAGTCGTCGATACATCGCGTAGATGAGGAGCGCCGGCGCCGTGGTCGCATCCACAGTTGTGCTCAGCGCTTCCTCGAGCGCCAGCACCAACGCGGTTTCGTCGGCGGCTTCGGGCCATACATACTCGCCGTTCCACGCCGCCGCGCCCAGTCGTGCGACGCCATCCCAGAGCCAGCGCTGACTCATGAACGCCGGATCGAGCGCCCGCTGCAACAGCGCGCGCCGAAGCGTCGTGCACAACGCCTCGCCCGCTCGAGTGCTGACCACGATGCGCGGCAGCAGTGGTGGAACGAGCGGATGCGATAGCAGGGCGCGAGCTGCGTCGGTCACGACGGAGTCGGCCGGTGATTCGAGCGCGCGGGTCGCCTCGGAGCTGGTAAGCAACGCCAGCAGCGACGGCGCCAGCGCTTGCGCCGGCACTTGTTCATCGGCCGCGACCGCCGCCAGCACGGTCAGTACCGTGTCGTTCGCGACCGAAATCGCGACGTTTTCAAGCAATGCACCCACCAGACTGCGCAGCGGCGCCATACCGGCCGACGCACGTTCGGTCGGTGTGGCGGTACCCAGTGCGTTGAACAACAGCATCAGCGCATCACGCGATTGACCCGCGGAAAAAAGCGTGAGGGCGCGCTGATGTGTGTCGTCGGGTGTCGTAGCGATAGCGAAGGGTTCCGTCAGTTGGGCTGCACGTTTGCCGGATCCATCCAGAATGGCTCCCAATGATGGCCGTCGCAATCGTAGAAGCTCCAACCGAACATGAAGCCGTGGTCCTGGCTCGGAGACGCCGGCGAGCCGCCATTGGCGAGTGCGGTTTCGACCGCCTTCGTCACGGCCGCCTTGTCATCGCACGAATAGGCCATGAACACACCCGTCGTATTGATGCGATCGGGGAGCGGCTTCTTGGTGAAGGTCGCCCAGAACTCCTCGCGCAACAGCATGACGCAGGCGAGGTCATTGACGACGAGACAGGCGGCGTTGTCATCGGTGAACTGCGGATTGAACGAAAAGCCCATGGCGGTCCAGAACGCCTTGGTCTTGGCGAGATCTTTGACCGGCAGGTTGGGGAAGATCATCCGGGGCATAGCGCGTGGGGCAGGGAGTGAATGGTCGTTGGGTATCCGAGCCTATGACTGCGCGGCGCCCGCCAATTCATCGGTCGACTCGCGAGGTACCTCGCGACTGAACACCATCGGCACCCCAAATCGCGGAAAGAGCGCCTCGGTGTCGAGGAAGTAGTTCATGTGGCCGATCGTATCGCCGTCGAATTCGAGCACGATGATCGCCCACGGCTCTGCCCCACCGTTCCGATACTGCGCCCACGCCGGGACACCGTTCGCGCTGACCGGAACGAGGACGGAGCCGGTGCAGCCTGCGCCGCGTCCCGAGAGCCAGTCGGCAATATCGACACGACCTTGCAGCCAGAAATCGTACGGCGGCATGCACATCGTGACGTCTTCGCGCAACAAGCTCACGATACGCGGTACATCGTACGCTTCAAACGCCGCCGTGAACTTGTCGACGAGTGCACGTTGCGCAGGCGTGAGTGCCAACTGTTCTGCCGCGGTATTGCGCTCGGCGATCGCCACCAACCTGTCGAGCTGCTTGTCCTGCTGACGCTCGGCGAGTGTCACTCGTGCGCGTTGCAGCGCGCTGTTCACGGCCGGTACCGTCATGTCGAGCGTGTCGGCGGCTTCGGCAGCGCTCCAGTTGAGCACCTGCGTCAGGATGAGCGCGGCGCGCTGACGCGGCGGCAAATGCTGAAGGGCCGCAACAAAGGCCAGCCGAATGCTCTCGCGCAGCACTGCCTGTTCGTGTACATCGACCTCGGCCGGGATCACGGCGAGATCGGGCACCGGCTCGAGCCAATGGGTGCGCGGCTTGGTGGGGAGGTCGTCCGTGGTGCGGTTGGCCGGATGCATGTCCATCGCGCGCAACCGGGGCGAACGTCCGGACAGCGCATCGAGACACACATTGGTCGCGATGCGATGCAGCCAGGTGGAGAGCTGCGCGCGCCCATCGAAATTCTCACGCGCCTTCCAGGCTCGGAGCATGGTTTCCTGCACCGCGTCTTCGGCATCGATCACGGAGCCCAGCATGCGATAGCAGTGGGCAGTCAGTTGTGGTCGATGACGTTCGAAATCGGGGGACATGGCAGGTCCGACGAAGCGGGTCCGATGAATGGAGCGGCGAGAAGTCTACGATACCAGTAGAATGCGGCCATGGACAACATCACGCATGGCCTCGCCGGCCTGCTAATGGCCGACGTCGCCTTGCAGTCGATGAGCCCGCGTCACGGACGCACGCTGTCACCGCGAGTGCGCCGCGCCACGGTACTACTCGGTGTGATAGCCGCGGAGTTCCCGGACAGTGACCTGGTGTACTCGGGTCCGCTGGTGGGGATGGGGCAGCTGGGGTACCTGCTGCACCATCGCGGACACACACACACGCTGGTGTGGGCCACCGTCAGCGCGATTGCACTGTGGCTGATTGCGCGCTGGTGGGTGAAGCGCGGCGATGCGGTCGACAAGGTGAGCGCCGGATGGCCACTGCTGGTGCTCGCGATTGCGGGCACCTGGTCGCATCTCCTGCTCGATTGGACGAACAGCTACGGTGTGCATCCGTTCTGGCCATTCGACAATCGGTGGTACTACGGCGACGCGGTGTTCATTGTCGAGCCGTGGCTCTGGCTCATCGCGATTCCGCCACTGCTCTGGGGGAATCGTTCGCTGGGCGGACGCATCGTGCTGTCGCTGCTCGGCATCGTGATTCTTGTCGCCGCCGGTTTCACCGGTCAGGTGATTCGCAACGTGGCGATCGTGCTCGCCGTGTTCGCCGCATTGTGGATGGCAGCCCAGTGGGTGATTCGCCCCCGCGCACGCGTGTGGGGCGGTATTGCCCTCTGGGTCGCGGCGACGATGGTGTTCGCACTGAGCAGTCGCGCGGTGCGTGCGGCCGTCACGCAATCGGTTGCGCAAACCGGTGATACGGTACTCGACGTGGTGCTCAATCCGGCACCAGGTGATCCAACCTGCTGGACACCGCTGATCGCGTCACGGAGCGCGGACGGCCAGATGTATCGATTGACCACAGCCACTGCCAGTGTGCTGGGCGTGCGCGGCGCAGCGGCCTGCCAGCGTGACTATCATCGCGGCGCAAACGATCCCGATCTGCTCGACGGCCTGGATTCGGTGTCGCATACCGTGCCGTACAGGTCTTCGACCACGGTGGCATGGAGTGCGACGTGGCAGACCCCAGTCGCGAGTCTCAAGGAGCTCACGCGCGCACGCTGCGAGGTGGCGGCCGCGTTTCGGTTCATGCGTACACCCGCGTGGCGAACGGAAGCCGACGGTACGCTGTCGTTAGTCGATGCGCGCTATGGCACGCGCGGTGGATTCAACGCGCTGTCGTATCCGGCGGCGAAGATGACGTGTTCACTGGTTGGGAAGTGGATTCCGCCGTGGACGCCGCCGCGGAGTGATCTGCTCCAGTAGCCCGCGCCGAGAACGGCTACTGCCGGCAAATTGGCGGCGGACCAACTTTGCCGTCCACGGCGAACGACGTCACCGTGAACTCCTGCACGCGCGCGGAATTCGTGGGCGCGAGCGTGATTCCAACGCGCACGGCCCCACTCGCGCAGCGCAGCTTCCACAGGCCACGCAGCGCGTTCTCGGCCCACATCTCGCCGTCGGGCTGACAATTGCCACCGGCGGCGTCGACCAACTTCCTGATCGCGGCCGCACGACGGTCACCGCTTTCGTCGAGGAAGAGATTCATCGCGGCCACGCTGTCGGCGAGCGGCTGCTGCCAGTTCTGCACAAGACGCGTGACCTTTGTGCGCATGTCGGCCAGCACGGGCGATGGCACCACCGCGCGCGGTACCAGTGCTCCGGCCTTGTTCAGCGCTTCATACGCCGCGTCGATGGGTCCTCCCCAACTGGTGTAGGTCAGGTTGCCCAGTGCGACAATGCCAACACCGTAGTCGGGGAGCCAGCGCATCTGCGAGCCGAACCCCGGCAGTCCGCCGGAGTGCGACACGATGTGATTGAACAGACAGTTCTGCGACACACCCAGTCCGTACGCGTAGCCACCGCTCGAGTAGGTCAGATCACCGTTCGCGGAGCGTGCGGCCCTGCCACCGTTGAATCGTGTCACCAGTTGCATCTCGCGGAGCGATGAACGCTTGAGCACCGGTGACTCGGCGCCATCGCGCGGAGGCCATGCGCTCAACATGAGTCCAACCCAACGCGAGAGATCGGCACTCGATGTGAGCATCCCGCCCATCGAACCGAACGATCCGTCAGGAAGCGCGGGCTCCTCGAGCCATTGTCCATCCTGGAGCCGATAACCATGCGCCAGTCGTGCGGCCGGTACGTCGCGCGCTTCCATGGTGGTCGACGTCATGCCGAGCGGCAGCAGGATCTTTTCGCGCACGTAGCGCGCGTACGGCATGCCGCTGACGTTCACCACGACACGACCAAGGATCGCAAAACCAAAATTCGAGTACTCATACGCGATCCCCGGCGCATTCGAAAACGGGATGCCTCTCCTGATCATCGCCGACAGCTCGGCGTCGGTGCGCGCGAGCTGCTGATCGCCCCACGGGTTGTCTTCCGGAAATCCCGCTGAGTGCGACAACAAGTTGCGCAGCGTGATACGCGGCGCGTCGCTGGTGGGATACACCAGCGCCTTCAGTTCCGGCACGTACTTCTCCGCCGGATCATCGAGCGCGAGTTTGCCCGCGTCGCGCAGCTGCAGAATGGACAGCGCGGTGAAGCTCTTGGTCATCGAGGCGATACGAAAGACCGAACTTGTATCGACCGGTGATTTCGAGGGGACTTCACGCAGACCCACCGCGGCAACGTGCAGCAGCTGTCCGTCGACTACGACGCCGTAGGCGATACCGGGAACGCGATTGCGTTCGGCAAAGGCGCGCATGATCGAATCGACGGCGGGCATCGCGCGTCGGATCTTCGCCACGCGATCCGGATCGCGAAATGCTGGCGTCGCGGCGATCGACGATTGCGCCTGAATGGCCGACGCAGTGAGCACCGCCGTGGCCAGCGCGGCGAGCGGAGCAAATCGGAAGGGTCGCATCATGAGAGCGGGAAGGGATGCGAGAGGTATACCGCTGGGTGCCCGGCGGCGATAGTCGACGGTTTGGGACCGCGCCTCAAAGTCCGCACGATTCGGAGGGCCGCAGAAGGCCGGCAGTTGTTTCATCCATCCAGTTGCGCTGCCACATTTCATCTGGAGACCTGATGAGTACTTCGCCTGCCCCCGATGTCGTTGCCCGCATGGAGCGACTTGCCAGCTACATCGCCGATCGTGCCGGCGAGCCACTGTCGCTCGCCCAGCTTGCGCGTGAGGCGGCGATGAGCCCGCATCATCTGCAGCGCACCTTTGCCGCGGTGATGGGCGTGAGTCCCAAGGCGTATCACGCGGCGATGCGTCTCGAGCGGTTCAAGGATCGGCTGCGAGACGGTGAGCCAGTGCTCGATGCAACCTACGACGCCGGTTACGGCTCAACGAGCCGCGTGTACGAGCAGGTGACGGGCGGGTTGGGCATGACACCGTCGGCCTATCGCGCGGGTGGTGAAGGCGAAACAATCACCTGGGCCGTGCGCGACACCGCCTTTGGACAGCTGCTGATGGCGGCCACGGTCCGTGGTGTCTGTCTGGTGGAATTCGGCGACAGCGAGCGTGAGCTCCTTGCGCGGCTGCAGGCGGAGTTTCCTCGCGCCGAGCTTGTGGTGGCGAGCGATGCAGCGCGTGAGCCGCTCGATGCCTGGATGGCGGCACTCGATGCGCATGTGGTGGAACGCGCGCCGCGGCCGGAGTTGCCACTCGATCTGCGTGGCACTGCGTTCCAGATCAAAGTCTGGCGATTCCTGTTGAGCGTGAAGCCCGGTCGTGTGGTGAGCTACGGAGAGATCGCCGCCGAAATTGGGCATCCGGATGCCGTTCGCGCGGTCGGGACGGCGTGTGGTGCGAATCGGATCGCTGTTTTGGTACCCTGCCATCGTGCTTTGCGCGCCGATGGTTCGCTGGGCGGCTATCGGTGGGGGCTCGAGCGGAAGCGGGTATTGCTGGATAAGGAGCGCGCGACCGCGAGGTAAAGCGGAAGGGGTGTGGGGACGGAGTGAAGAGCAGCCGCATGTGAAAGCGAGCTTTGCAGTCGGACGGACGAGCTGGCATCGTGATTGCGCTAGAGGCCGGATGTCTTCAACCGGAGTGATCTCATGCGCGCGATGCAATTTGCCGGCGTCCTGCTTGTGCTCGCCGGAGGCTACATTCTCACCAAGGGATTCAGCGTGACGACCAATCGTGACACGCTGAAGGTGGGCCCGCTCGAAGCGACTGTGAAGGAAGAGCGCAGTGTGCCGCCCTGGTTGGGTGGTGTTGGAGTCGCTGCTGGATTGGTGCTCATCATTGCCGGAACGCGATCGGGAGGCCGATCGCGCATCTGACTCGAGCGAAGGAGCTTGGCGTGATCGGAGTGTCGTGGCGCCGCCATGTGCGGTTTGCAGTTGGCATTGCAGCCGTGGCTGCTGTTGGCTCACTCGCACCGGCGCTTGCGGCTGCGCAACCCTCACTGGTGATTCTGGTACGGCACGGAGAAAAGCAGCCGGCGCCAGCTGACGATCCCTCCCTGAGCGAAGCCGGCGTTGCCCGCGCCCAAGCGCTCGCCGACGCGCTCGGCGCCACGAAACCCACCACCATCGTCGTGTCGGCGCGCAAGCGCACCGTCGAGACGGCCGCGGTGGTGGCGAAGAACTCTGGCGTTACGCCAACGGTCATCGCCCTCGATGCGTCGCATGTGAAGTCGGTGGCCGAGGCCGTGATGAAGTCGAAGGGTGTCGTTGTCGTGGTTGGCCACAGCAACACGGTGCCGGCGATCGTCACGGCACTCGGTGGCCCGAAGCTCCCCGACATCTGCGACGCGAGCTACGCGACGATGTTCGTGCTGACGCCGGGTGCGAACGGTTCCCCCGCAAATGTGGTGAAAGCCTCGTACGGCACGCCCGACGCGCCAAGCGCGGCGAGCTGCGCCGGCATGACGCCCAAGTGAGATGAGCGAAATCGGGAGCGGACAGCGCGGTGACCACTTTGGTGTCGTCGCGCGTGGCTACGCTGCGTTCAGGCCGACCTATCCGCCGGAACTCTTTGCGTGGCTCGCGTCTCAAGTTCCCAATCGCACACTCGCCTGGGATGTCGGCTGCGGTTCGGGCCAGGCGAGCATCGCAGTCGCTGAGTACTTCGAGCATGTCGTTGGCACCGATCTCAATGCACAGCAAATCGAGGCGGCCACGAAGCACGAACGCGTGGAGTATCGCGCGGCACCGGCCGAAGCGAGCGGGCTTGCCGACAAGTCGGCCGCGCTCATCACAGTCGCGCAGGCGTTGCACTGGTTCGATGTCGACGCGTTCCACGCGGAAGCGAAGCGCGTCCTGATGCCGGGCGGTGTGATCGCGGAGTGGACCTATTCGCTGATGTTCACGCCAACGCATGCGCGTGTCGGCGCGCTGGTGAATGACCTGGACCGGCTGGTGCACTCGTGGTGGCCGCCTGAACGTCGACACATCGACGATCAGTATGCGATGCTGCCGTTTCCGTTCGGATCACTCGAGGCACCGTGGTTTCGCATGACGGCGGAGTGGTCCAAGGCCCAGCTGCTGGGGTACCTCAGCACGTGGTCGGCGATCACGCGCTGCCGTGCACTATCGGGCTCTGATCCGCTGGCGGACTTTGAGCGCACGCTGCACGAGGTGTGGGGCGATCAGGACACACTCCTGATGGAGTGGCCGCTCACCCTGCGCGTGGGATACGCGCTGCGCTGAATGCGCGTTCGCTCGTGCGCAGACGGAGGTACAGTTTCAGCCCAGCGCTCAGTTCTTGCGGAACAACGCCCATCCGAGCGCGCCAACGCTGATCGACCCCAACGCCGTCGTCTGCGTGGTGAGCGACGTCCACGTCCCGCTCGGCAGCGCGTAACTCACCGGCGCGAGGCCGGCATTGAACACGGCCAGCACTTCGCCGCTGCCGGTTTCGCCTCGCTGCCACGCGAGCACATTGCCTTCGCTCGAGACGATGCGGAATGCGGCACTCGTGAGCGCCGGAGTGCTGGTGCGCAGCTGCGCGAGTTGCCTGTAGTGCGCGCGCATTGACGCGCTGCACTGATCCCATTGCACCGGATAGCGATTTTCGTTCATCGCGCCAGTGAAGCCGCACTCGTCGCCCTGAAAGGTGAGTGGCACACCGGGGAGTGCGTAGAGCATCGCACTCGCGAGTTGCTGACGCGCGAGTTGGTCGCTCGACGGTGTGGTGCCAATGGCGCCGGCGCCGAGTTTGGTGAGGAGGCGTGGCGTGTCATGCGTGGCGATGACATTGAAGGCCATCGCGGTGGAGGCCTCGGGATACTCCATGAATACCAGGCCGAGATTGGCGGCGGCGTCGGTGGCGTTCATGCTGCCCTTCACGAACGGCTCGATGATGGCCTGACCCACGGCGTAGTTCATCAGTGCGTCGTACTGATCGCCCTGCACCCAGCTCGGTGCGCGATCCCAGATTTCGCCCACGACATACGCATCGGAGCGCACGCTCTTTGCCGTTTCACGCAGCGTGCGCGCGAAATCGGCGGCGTTCGGCAGTTCGTTCGGCACGTCCACGCGAATGCCGTCGAAACCGAACTGCATCCACGTGCGCGCAACCTGCATAAGATAGCTCAGTACCTCAGGGTTATCGGTCCTGAGCTTGGGCATCGCGCCGCTGCCGGCAAAGGTCGCGTAGTGCGCGGAGTTACCAACCTGAATCTGCGCCGCGGGGACATTGAACGTGAACCAGTTCCAGCTCGCGCTGCTGTTGCCATTCCGCACGGCGTCCTGAAAGCGCGGAAAGCCGAGGCCCACATGATTCGGCACAAAGTCGAACAGCACTCGCATTCCCTTCGCGTGCGCGTTCGTGAGCAATGTGCGTAGCGTCGCCTCGGTGCCGAAGCTCGGTTCGACCTGCAGGTAGTCGTAGCTGTCGTAGCCGTGCGCGCTGCCAGCGCTGAAGATCGGATTGAGATAGAGCAGCGTAACGCCTATCGCGGCAAGCGAGTCGATGCGCTGCACGATACCCGCCAGATCACCACCGAAGTAATCGTGGCAGCAGAGCTGCTCAGTGACCGGCGCGCCACGCCATGGTCGCAAAACCGGCGTTGCCCACTGCGGCATGAACACATGCTCGTCGCTGCTCAGCGTGAGCGAGTCGTTCGATGGATCGCCGTTCTGAAAGCGTTCGGGAAAAATCTGATAGCCAACACTTCGGCCAACCCACGGAACTGATGTGAAACGTGTGGTGGGCACCGCAAACGGGCCGAATGTGCTATCGCCCTTGGATGTCGATACGCGAATGCGATAACTGGTAGCGGTTGCTGGTAGCGTTCCGCGCCAGACATCCTGACCTCGATAGGTCAGCTGCCGCTGCATGGACGACACGCTGCCGTTCGATTCGAGCGCCGCGGCGGTCGCGCGTCCGGGATTGCTACGAAACCGAATCGACAGGCGGCCATCGGCTTCGGACAAATGCGTCGCGTTCCGCGGGTCGTGAAGGAAGGCGAGTGGCAACGTGTCCGTGCTGACCGGCGGTGCGCCAGCTGCCGGTGGTTGTTCAACTGCGGCGGTCGCACATCCGACCAGGCCAGGCCAGAGCGCGATCAGCAGTGGACGGGGCAGCTTCCGACGGGGCAGAGGCATGTAGGGGAAGCTACTTTACGGCATGTCCCTTCCGCTTGGCATCGTCACCATTTCCGATCGCGCGTCGATCGGCATCTACGAAGACAAGTCGGGTCCGGCGATCGAAGCGGTCTACCGCCAGTGGATTGCGACCGAATGGGAGCCGGCATACCGCCTTGTCCCCGACGAGCAGGTCGAGATCGAAGCCGTCCTGCGCGAGCTGGCCGATGAGGTGCGCTGTCCACTCATCGTGACCACGGGCGGCACTGGTCCGGCGCCACGCGACGTGACCCCGGAAGCGACCGCCGTCGTGTGTGATCGCATTCTGCCGGGCTTTGGTGAGCAGATGCGTGCCGTATCGGTGCGCACGGTGCCCACGGCCATTCTCTCGCGGCAGATCGCCGGATCGCGTGGGCAGTCGCTCATCATCAACTTGCCGGGTAAGCCCGCCGCGATCGAAGAATGTTTGCGCGCGGTGTGGCCCGCCGTTCCCTACTGCATCGAATTGCTCGGCGGCCCGCGTCTCGCGTTCACCGCCGATGCGCCGCAACATCATCGTCCGACCTGAACTCTGCGAACTCTCCGATGCCACTCGCTCCTGAACTGCTCAAGATCCTCGTCTGCCCGAAGTGCAAGGGTGCGCTCGAGTACCGTACAACTGGCGCCGAGTCGTTGATCTGTCACACCGACAAGCTGGTGTATCGCGTGCAAGACGGCATTCCCGTCATGCTGATCGAAGAAGCAACTGCACTCGTCGCGTAACCGCGAGCCACGATGAGCAACTCGGAAGAACTGTGGCAATCCGCAACCCGCGTCGTGCGCGCGGGACTGCCCGACGCTGCCCCAGGCACACCATATCTGCCGGGCCCTGTATTCGCCGCGCCGTATCATTCACCAGGCGATCCTGCTGCATCGCGCTTCACGTACGGTCGGTTCGATAATCCCACCTGGTCGGCGTACGAAAGCGCATTGGCCGATCTCGAAGGTGGACCATGCCTGCTCTTTCCGAGTGGCATGGCGGCAACTGCCGCAGTGCTGGCGACGCTGGCAAAGCCGGGCAGCACGGTCATCATGCCGAGCGAGAGCTATTACACGACGCGTGTGATGGCGACGCAGGATTTTGCCGGCGCGTGGTTCGCGCAGCAGGGGTACAAGGTCATACAGGCACCGACGGCTGGTGATGCACTCGCGGCCGCGCTCAACGCGCAGCCGGATGGCAGTGTGTCGTTGCTCTGGCTCGAGTCGCCGACCAATCCTCAGCTGGATGTGTGCGACATCGCGGCGCTGAGCGAGCTCGCACATGCGAAGGGTGCGCTGGTCGTCGTCGACAACACGACGGCAACGCCGTTGTTGCAGCAACCACTCGCGCTTGGTGCCGATGTATGCGTGGTCTCCGACACGAAGGCGATGACCGGACATGCAGACCTGGTTCTTGGCCACGTGGCACTCAAAGACCCAACGCATGTCGAGGCGATTCGTACGTGGCGCACACGCATGGGGGTGATTCCCGGCCCAATGGAAGCGTGGCTCGCGCATCGCTCGCTGGGCACGTTGCACGTGCGACTGATGCAGCAGTGCAAGAGCGCGATGCTTGTCGCCGAGTTTCTGTCGAAGCACGACAAAGTGACCGGTGTGCGCTATCCGGGGCTGCCCAACGATCCGTCGCATGCGATCGCCTCGCGTCAGATGTCGCACTTTGGCTGTGTGATCAGCTTCGAGCTGCCCAGCGCCGACGCGGCGAATCGCTTTTTCGCGGCGAGCGATCTGGTGTACGAGGCGACGAGTTTTGGCGGCCTGCACACCAGTGCCGAGCGTCGCGCGCGTTGGGGCGGTGATGTGGTCAGCGATGGATTCATTCGCATGAGCATCGGGCTTGAAGACGCGTTCGACCTGCTCACCGATCTCACTGTCGCACTGGCGGCGGTGTAGCACATGGATCGCCGGAACTTTGTCACCGCCGTTGGCGCGTTCGGTGCGGCGCTCGCCGTACGATCGGATGACTCGAAGCACGAGCTGGAGGCACTCGAGAGTGCCCAACCCGCCGCGTTCGCATTCGAAGAGGCAACGGTTGCCGATCTGCAATCGCGCATGGAGAAGGGAACACTCACCTCGCGCGCGTTAACGCAGGCCTACCTCACGCGCATCGCGACAGTCGATACCGCTGGTCCGACGTTGCGATCGGTGATTGAGGTCAATCCAGATGCGCTCGCGATTGCCGCCGAGCGAGACGCGGAGCGCAAAGCCGGAAAAGTGCGCGGACCACTGCACGGCATTCCGGTGCTGGTGAAGGACAATCTCGATAGCGCCGACAAGATGCAGACGGCGGCGGGAAGTCTCGCACTCGTTGGACAGCCGGCGCCCAGGGATTCGCACGTGGTGGCGAAGCTGCGCGAAGCCGGCGCGGTGTTGATCGGCAAGACCAACCTGTCGGAATGGGCGAACTTCCGCAGCACGCATTCATCCAGCGGATGGAGCGGACGCGGCGGGCAGGTGAAGCATGCCTATGTGCTTGATCGCAATCCGTGCGGATCGAGCAGCGGCACGGGAACCGCCATCTCCGCGAATCTTGCGACGATCGGTATTGGAACCGAAACCGACGGTTCAATCATCTGTCCGAGCTCGATTGGTGGATTGGTCGGTCTCAAGCCGACGGTTGGTCTTGTCAGTCGAAGCGGCATCATTCCCATCTCGGCCACGCAGGACACGGCCGGCCCGATGTGCCGCACGGTGCATGATGCGGCGGTGCTGCTGCAGGCGATCGCCGGTCGTGATGCAGCCGACAGTGCGACTCAGCGTGCGCCGGCGACCGTGCCCAACTACACCGCCGGGCTGACGCGCGATGCACTCAAGGGCGCGCGGATCGGTGTGGCGCGTCATCTCGCTGGCTTTCACGCCAAGGTCGATCCGCAGTTCGACAAGGCGATCGACACGCTGCGCGCACTGGGTGCGATCGTCATCGATCCGGTCACAGTGCCCAACGTGGGCAAGTACGACGACGCCGAACTCACCGTATTGCTCTACGAGTTCAAGGCGGGGCTCAACAGCTATCTCGCGAGCCGAGGCAATACCTCCACGCATCGCACGCTGTCTGATCTGATCGCCTACAACCGCGCCAACGCGGCGAAGGAGATGCCGTGGTTCGGACAGGAACTGTTCGAACAGGCTGAAGCCAAGGGCGCGCTGACGGATGCGGCGTACACCGATGCCCTGGCCACCTGTCAGCGTCTGTCTCGGGCCGAGGGACTCGACGCGCTATTCGCGCAGCAGAAGCTCGATGCCATGGTGGCGCCGTCCAACGGACCAGCGTGGACCACTGACCTGGTGAACGGCGATCACTTTGGCGGCGGGAATACGTCGGTGGCAGCGGTGGCCGGCTATCCGTCGCTCACCGTGCCCATGGGATTCGCTGCCGAACTACCGCTCGGTATCTCGTTCACCGGTCTCGCGTGGACAGAAGCCAAGTTACTTGGCTACGGCTATGCGTTCGAGCAGGCCACCAAAGTGAGAAAGGCGCCGCGGTTCCTCCGAACGATCAGCTAGACGACATTACAGGATGGCAGAGAAACCGCCCATGGGGGCCATTCTGAGTCTTGTTGGTGCCGTGTTGCTAGCGGGAGGCGCCTGGTTCGGATTACAGCGTGCGACCGATGTCGGACTCGAACGGCTGGCGCGCATCGAACGCGTGCAGGCCGTGTGCAAGGAGCGCTACAGCTACGCGCGCAATCAACTCGACACCATGCGGGTCGATCGCTCCGCACTTCCAGACACCATCGATGCGCGATCGAAGGATCGCCTCGATCGCTGCGGCGTATTTCGCGCCGAAGGCGTGAAGGCTGAACTTCCCAACGCGCGTGAGATGACCGGCGAAGAGATGCCGCGCGGACTCCGCTGACTTCCACGTACGGCCCATGAAAAAGAAGATCTTGCTTTGGGTGGTCGCCTTCGTGGCGCTCGCGCTCGTGATCTTTCATACGGTGGTACCCACCGTGGTCGATCGCCGCATGAACACGGTGGTGAGCGACACATTGCCTACGCCCACACCTCAGGGGTCGGCGCTGCATCGCCGACTGTTCGTGGCCGACTTGCACGCCGACGAGCTGCTCTGGGGGCGCGATCCGCTCAAGCGTGCGTCGCACGGTCATGTGGATGTGCCGCGGTTGCAGGAAGGGCATGTCGCCTTGCAGGTGTTCAGCGTGGTGACCAAGACGCCGCGCGGCATGAACTACGATCACAACACCGGTGAGACCGACAACATCACGTTGTTGGCGATGGCGCAACGGTGGCCGCGCGCGACGCAAACCAGTCTCACCGCTCGTGCGCGCTATCAGGCGGAGCGGTTGCATGATGCGGTGCTGCGATCGGGCGGCGCGCTCACGCTCATCACCTCACGCGATTCGCTCGCGTCATTTGTGGAGCGTCGCGCCGGAGATCCCGCGCAGGTTGGCGCATTGCTGGCCATTGAAGGGCTGCATGCGCTCGACGGCAAGTTGGAGAACGTGGATACGCTCTTCAACGATGGCTATCGCATGATGGGTCTCGTGCACTTCTTTGACAACGAGGTTGCGGCGAGCGCTCACGGTGTGTCGCACGGTGGACTTACGCCGCTGGGCCGCCAGGTGGTACAGCGGATGGAGCAGAAGGGGATCATCGTGGATCTCGCGCATTCGAGCACCCAGGTCATTCAGGAGGTGCTGGGGATGGCCACACGTCCGGTTGTCGTGTCGCACACCGGTGTGGCGGCAACGTGTCCGGGGCCGCGCAATCTCACCGATGATCAGCTCAAGGCGATCGCCGCGAATGGTGGCCTCATTGGTATTGGCTATTGGGACGGCGCGATCTGTGAGCCGACGCTCGCGAATATCGTGAAGGCGATTCGCCACGCCGTCGATGTCGCGGGTATCGACCATATTGCGCTCGGCTCCGATTTCGATGGCGCGACGCGCACCCCGTTTGACACGCGTGGTGTGAGCGCGATTACGGATGCATTGCTGACGTCAGGGATGAGCGCCGACGATGTGGCGAAGGTCATGGGCGGAAACACGCGCGCGTTTCTGCTGAAGTGGTTGCCCGCATCATGACACGTGCATGGGTGTGGTTGGTGATCGCCGGCTTGCTCGAGGTCGTGTGGGCGATTGGCCTCAAGGCGAGCGATGGCTTCCGCAAACCCGGTATCGCCACCGGTACGGTGATGGCGATGGTCGCCAGCTTTTATGGTCTCGCGCAGGCATTGCGCACGCTTCCGGTGGGAACGGCGTACGCGATCTGGACCGGAATTGGCGCGGTGGGCACCGCGGCGGTCGGGATGTGGATCTACGGCGAATCGCGCGATGTAGGGCGGCTCGTATCGATCGGTTTGATCGTGGCTGGAATCGTGGGGCTCAAGCTCGCGACCAGGAGCTGAGCCTGCGTTCGTCAGTGGCCGCGCTCGGCGCGGCCATCAAGCCAACCGATGACGCCCATCGTGATTGTGGCGAGCAACACCCACGCCACGATGTACGTCAGCAGCAGCGGCATCCCCTGCAGCTTGCCGCGCAGTTCGGGCTCGAGGCGATCGGCAATCCACGGCGATCCGATCAGGGCGGCCGCCGGAATCAATGCGAGCAGGCGATGCCAACGCATACTCAGCTCGCACCCAACAGGTCGAGTGTCGCCGCCGTGAGATAGCGGAGACCGATCGGCAACGAGCGCTCGTCGATCTGGAAGCGCGGATGATGATGCGGATGCACGATGCCGTCGGCTACGTTGCCCGCGCCAACAAATGCGAATACGCCGGGTGCGCGCTGCTGATAGGCGGAAAAATCTTCGCCGCCCATCGTGGGCCGGAGATCAATCAACGTGCTTTCGTCGAAGGTGCGTGTTACCACGCCGCGAAGGCGTTCGGCAAGCGCCGGATGATTGACTACCGGGCGATAGCCGTGTTCATAGGTGAACTCGTACGTCGCGCCGAACGCACTGGTGATACCAGCGATGAGGCGCTCCATCTGCGCTGGCACGGTCTTCCGCAGCTCCGCGTCGAAGGTGCGCACGGTGCCGGCGATAAACGCGCTGTTGGGGATCACGTTGAAGGTCGTGCCAGCGATGAACTGCGTCACGCTGACCACCAGCGGATCGAGCGGATCAACGCCGCGCGATACGATCTGCTGCAACGCCGTCACGACCTGCGAGCCAATTGCGATGGGATCGATGCAGTCCTGCGGAATCGCGGCGTGGCCACCTTTGCCGATGATGTGGCACCGGAAGTTGTCGGGTGCGGCCATCGCGGCACCACTGATGATGCCAATGCGCCCCGTCTCCAACGACGCCCAGAGGTGCAGGCCGATCACCTGATTCACCCCATTCATCACGCCAAGCTGCACCAACTCTTCGGCGCCACCGGGAGCCAACTCCTCGGCGTGCTGAAAGATGAATCGCACTTCCCCGTTCAACCGATCGCGATGACGCGTGAGCAGCGTCGCGAGTCCCAACACGATCGCGGTGTGCCCGTCATGTCCGCAGGCATGCATCTGCCCTTCGCGCGTCGATCGATAGCTGATGTCGTTCTCTTCGAGAATCGGCAGCGCATCGATATCGGCGCGCACCATCAGGACCGGCCCCTTGCGATCCGTCCTGAGTACGGCGAGTACGCTGGTCTTTGTTGGGCGCGTGACGGTAAGTCCCTCGATCGCGGAGAGCGTATCGAAGACAAACTGCGACGTCTCCACTTCGTGAAAGGCCACCTCGGGATGCATATGGAGGTGACGACGCCAGGCCACGACCTGCTCGACGAGACCGTCGACATCGGCAAGCGGGGAGATCGGAAGGGCGCTCGTGGACATGCGTGGAAGAGCCTCGTAGGGACGGGGTCCGTTTAAGGACCCCGGATGTAACCGCCGGGACGGTTGCCGCGTAGGTTTCGGTATGCCGCTTTTGCAAACTAGCACCGCGGGGCAGCCTGCCGCCCCTCCGAACGCACCGACCGCGCCGGGTCAGCCGGTGGGCGCGAAGATTGGTGAGACGCAGATCGTGTTTGATGCGCCCAAGACGGGCGCGGACCTGGCAGCGCTTCGTGAGCGCGCCAGCACGTTGTCGAGTCAACTCGGTAGCGCCACCGGTCGTCGAAAGGATGTGGCTCGTGAACTCGACCGCGCCCCGGTGGGTGTGGCACGACAGGGGCTCGAGGATCGACTTCGCGTGCTCGATCAGCGCATCGCGCAGATCGAGAAGGACATCGAAGTGAACAGCAGACTCATTGCGAACGCACCACTGAGCCTTGGTTCGGAGGCCGCGAGTTCTTCTGATCCCACACTCGCTCCGGGTCAGCTGTCGTCCGGCCAGATCACCGGCATCTCCATCGTCGGCACAATCGCGGTTGGTATGCCGCTCGCGATCGGTATCGCGCGCACGATCTTCAAGCGCGTTGGTGCACCCAAGCCCGCGCCGCAGATTCTCGAGAGCGCGCAGCGACTCGAGCGGATGGAACAGGCGATTGACGCCATGGCGGTGGAAGTCGAGCGCATCTCCGAAGGTCAGCGCTTTGTCACGCAGCTCATGGCGCCAAAGGAAAAGGCGCCGGCATCTCTCCCCGCGTCAGACAGCGTGGTCCGTTGAACTGAGTCCAAGCGCCTGCATGCGGGCATCCACTTTGCCGGCCGTAGCCGCCTGGATCTCTTCGAGCGGAATCTTTGGTGTACGGTCGGCGAGCAGCAGTCCGTTCGCCTCCTGATACGTATCGGCGAATTGTGTGTAGCAAAAGCCGGCGAGCAAGGGCGAGCGGTGCAACGTGCCAATCAGTGCGCGATAGCGTTCGGTGAACTCGGGCGCATTCACGCTCCGTGAGTATCCCCACGTCGCCTGCTCGTCGCTCGAAAAGGCGATGCCGCCGCACTCGGTGACCATCAGCGGTTGACCGCGATGCTCGTATCCCTCGAGTGTGAGCAAGCGCCCCGCCGGGCCGACCTGCTGCAAGAGCTGCGGTACCACATCGGGCGTGTCGTAGCGCCCAAAGATCCGCTTGGGATCGGCATCGTAATCGTGGATGCCAATGATGTCGGTCGCGGCGCTTTCCCAACCGTCGTTGCCGACAACCGGTCGTGTTGGATCGAGCGTGTGGGTGAGATGATAGAGCGCCTGCACGTAGTGCCGTTGCGCCGCCATCGCCGGCAAATCGGGAACGCCCCACGACTCATTGAACGGCACCCAGGTCACGATACACGGATGTGAGTAGTCGCGATCGATCACCGCTGCCCATTCACGCGTGAGTCGATCGACACTCTGTTTGGTAAAGCGATAGGCGCTGGGCATTTCTGCCCACACGCAGAGCCCCATCACATCGGCCCAATAGAGATAGCGCGGGTCTTCGATCTTCTGATGCTTGCGCACGCCATTGAAACCCATCGCCTTCGCGAGTTCGATATCACGACGCAGGGCTTCGTCAGTGGGTGCGGTTAGGCCGCTTTCGGGCCAATACCCCTGATCGAGCACCATGCGCAAATAGTACGGACGCCCGTTGAGCATGAATCGGCCATTCTGCGTCCCCACGTTGCGAATAGCCGTGTAGCTGCGTGCCGAATCCACCAATTCACCGCGACCGCCCCACAGATAGAGCTCGGCGGTGATGAGCACCGGATGCTCCGGGCTCCACAAGATCTCGTTGCGGAAGTCATCGATACCAGGATCAGAGAGAGCGATGCGCCGATGCACCTCACCGGCGATGACCATGTACGTGTCGTCGGCGAGCACCTTGTTGCCGACACTCAGCTTCACATTGAGTCGCAGTCCGTCGCGTCGGGCGCCGTGACACCATGCTTCGATACCGATCTGATAAAGCTCGAGATTCGAGGTCCACCGCACGTTGCCAATCCACGTGCCCGGCACTTTCTCCACCCACACGGTCTGCCAGATGCCGGTGGTGCGCGGATACCAGATCGAGTGTGGTTCGAGTTGCCAGTCCTGCTTGCCACGAGGCTTCGCGAGGTCCGCCGGATCGTCCTCCGCGCGTACGACCACGCTCGCGCTCTCCCCCGATCGTACGAAATGCGTCATGTCGATCGTGAAGGGGGTGTATCCCCCTTCGTGAAATCCCGCCGGATGGCCGTTGACCCACACGACCGCCGCGTAGTCGACCGCGCCAAGGTGCAGCAACACGCGCTCTGTGGGTTCGAACGCCGGTACCTCGAACATTCGCCGATACCAGCAGGCGCGAAAAAACCCCGTGTGGTGCACCGTGCTCGCCGGCGTTTCGGGTGCAAACGGCACGATGATCGTGTCATTCCACTGCACCTGCGACGGCACACTCCACTCCGCTTCCGCATCCAACGCGAACTCCCACTCGCCATCGAGGGACAACCAGGCGTCACGTTGGAGATCGGGGCGGGGATAGCCGCGAGCGGACGGGAGGGGAGGAAGAGGCGTGGTCATGCAGGGGGAGCTTGCAATGCGTGGACCATTCTCACTGCTGACTCCGCGACGGGCAGAAGCCATGGGCGAAACGTCCACGACGGAAGCCTGCACTACGGAAGCCTGCACCACGGAAGCCTGCACATCGGGAGCCTGTACTACGGGAACAGCGGTGTGTTCTTCCCGTAGTTCGGGCTTCCGTAGTGCAGGCTTCCGAAGTGCAGGCTTCCGCAGTTCAGCGCGCAGCGCGCGCCACTGGTCAGGCCGGCAGCTCTCCCACCGTATTATCCCCCAACATCGTCGACGACTCGCGCACCACCGACGACGTCAGCCTCGGCGTCGCCACGCCTTTGAGACGCTGATAATTCAATCGAAACAACTCGACAGCGGCCGGCACGTCGTGCTCGCTCTTGATGCGGTAGCTGATCCACCCCGATTGCGGGAGGCTGTGATGCGCGGCGGCACGACCCGCCGCCACGAGATCGCGACGCATGCGCACACTGACGAGCAGATCGGCGACTCCGCCGACATGCACGTGTCCGATCTCACGGGTGCCGAGTCGAAACTCGACACCGCCGAAGCGATGAGGACGCACGTCGACGCCCTCCCATTCGCGGATGATCGTGGCGATTGCAGTGCCGAAATCGGGTGTGGCCAAAACACTCCTCTGACGTGCTGGTAAACAGAGCATGCAGCGCGCAGAGCGATTTCGCAAATCCGATGCTAACATCGGCGACTGCGGAAGGTGGACTGCGGAAGTGTGCACTGCGGAAAAATGTGACGGCGGGTACGGCGGCAGTTGCGGTTAAACCGCGTTCACCGTTGTACCCGCCGTCAATTGTTCCGCCGTGTTCAGTTCCGCTTTCAGCCTTCCGCGGTCAAAAGCACAACCAAAATCAGACGGGGAACAGCATCTCTCTGTACCGCGGCAGCGGCCACAGTTCGTCCGCCACCACAAGTTCCAGTGCGTCGCACGCGTCGCGTACTTCGCCCATCACGTCGCAGCCGGTGGTGGTCAGGTACGTCGCCTGGCCGCTGATGTCGTCGTGCATGTGCTCGGCCTTCGCGATCACCTTCGCGAGTTCGGCCTTCTTCTTCTGCAGTGTCGTGACGAGCTTCGACACGGCGTTCGCAGCGTCGACAATCGGCTGCATGTTGATGCCGGCGGTCGCGCCCTGACCGGCGGCGGTCGCCAGCTGGCCGATGTACGCGTACGCGGCCGGCAACACCTGCGTGTCCACCATCTGCTGCAGCGTGTGCAGTTCGATGAGGATGTCCTTGATGTAGCGCTCGAGACGGACGTGATAGCGGCTCTCGAGTTCAACGGCGGTGAGGATGCCAGTGTTCTTGAAGAGCGTCTTCGCGTCGTCGGTCAGCAGCTGCGCCAGCGCTTCCGGCGTGCGACGAAGATTGAGGAGGCCACGACGCGCGGCTTCCACGACCCACTCGTCGGAGTAGTTGTTCCCTTCGAAGCGCACCGCGGCGGTTTCCTTGAACGCCTTGCGCACGACCTTGAGGATCGCGACGTCGGTGCTGCTTTCGCTCTTGAGCTCCTTGCGCAGCTCGTCGGTCACCTCAGCGATCGCTTCCGCGACGGCGGCCTGCAGCAACATCACCGGGAAGGCGATGCTCTGGCTGCCACCTACGGCGCGGAACTCGAACTTCGCGCCCGTGAACGCGAACGGCGACGTACGGTTGCGATCGGTGTTGTCCTGCTCGACTTCCGGCAGCTTGTCGACGCCAAGCTTGAGCATCGCCTGTTCTGCGTTGCGTGGCGTGTCGTTCTTGGAGACGATGTCGTCGATCACCTGCGTGAGGCCTGACCCGAGGAACGCCGAGATGATCGCCGGCGGCGCTTCGTTCGCGCCCAAGCGATGCTCGTTGCCCGACGTCGCAATGCCCGCGCGAAGGAGACCGGCGTGCTTGTGCACACCCTTGAGTACAGCGGCCAAGAAGAGCAGGAAGCGCACGTTCTGGTGCGGCGTCTTGCCCGGCTTGAGCAAGTTCGTGCCGGCGAGCTCGTTATCCGACGTGATCGACATCGACCAGTTGCAGTGCTTGCCCGAGCCGTTGATGCCGGCAAACGGCTTTTCGTGCACGATGGCCTGCAGCTGATGACGGAGCGCGACCTTGCGGAGCACGCTCATCACGAGATGGTTGTGATCGACGGCGATATCCGAGTCTTCGAAGATCGGCGCCATTTCGAACTGCGACGGCGCGACTTCGTTGTGACGCGTCACGATCGGTACGCCGAGCTTGTAGAGCTCCTGCTCGACTTCGCTGATGCATGCCTGGACGCGCTCGGGGATACCACCGAAGTAGTGGTCTTCGAGCTGCTGGCCACGCGGCGGCGGCGAGCCGACGAGCGAGCGGTTGCCCATCACCAGGTCGGGGCGGAGCGCGAAGTGGCCGCGATCGATGAGGAAAAATTCCTGTTCCACACCAAGCGTCGTGGCGACCCGCAGCACACCCTTGTCGCCGATCAACTCGAGCAGCGCCATCGCGTTCTGCGACAGGATGTCCGAGCTGCGGAGCAGCGGTGTCATTTCGTCGAGCGCTTCACCGTTGTAGCCGATGAACACCGACGGAATGCACAGATACTTCACGCCACCCGTTTCGCTGATGAACACCGGCGACGCCGGATTCCACGCGGTGTAGCCACGCGCTTCCCACGTCGCGCGCAAACCGCCCGACGGGAACGACGACGCGTCCGGCTCCGACTGAATGAGCTGCTCGCCCGTGAACGTCTCGATCGGGAGATGATTCTCGTCGAAGTTCAGGAAGGCGTCATGCTTCTCGGCCGTGAGGCCCGTCTGCGGCTGGAACCAGTGCGTGAAGTGCGTCACCCCATGCGAAATCGCCCACTCCTTGATGACCTGCGCGACAACCGGCGCGATCTCGAGGTCGAGCTTTTTGCCGAGGCGGATGGACGCCGCCAGCTTCTTGTACACGTCCTTCGGCAGCTTCTGACGCATCTGGCGAATGCCAAACGTGTTGACGCCATACCAGCTGCTCGTGGGGAGCTGCACGCCATCGGCTTCCGGGCGTTTGGTGACGCGGACACCGCGATGGGTGATCTCGCGCATGGCAGCGACGCGCGACGTGTTGTTGTTGGCCATGGGCAGGGCAAAGAGTGAACGGCGATCGGAGGTCCAGATCGGCCTGTTTAAGATTCGTGCGCTACTCGCACAAATATCACCCTCGCATTACGCTCGACCAAGACGCCGAGTCAAAGGCGCGAGCAAAATGTTGTCAGAAATGCAAAAATGACGAGGCACTACCGAGTTGTGACAGTTTGTAACGAAGAAACACCGAACAATTGCTTGCAGCCGGTACGGCTACACCCCCGAATCGCGTCGAACTACGTTCCGCGAATGCGCCTTCGCGTGCGATTCCGCCTCTTTCCACTGCTCGTCGGCTCGACCGCTTTCGTGGCCTGCGACTCAAAAGCGCCAGCCAACGCGCCGGCGTCCGTTGCCAGTGCGCCGCCGCCAATCGCTCGACCGACCACGCCCAGCGACGCGGCCTGCCCGCGCGATGGTACCTGGAAGGCGTGCGCGCTCGAGGACCGGATCAGCAAGGCCGGCATGGTCGCGAAGGTGATGGACACCATCAGCGTGCCATTCTTCACACCTAAGGGTGTGCGCTACCGCATTGGCAGGGAGGCGCGCATGGTCGTGTTCTTCTTTGCCGACTCAGCGGTTGCGGCGAAGTCGCAAAGCGGACTCGATCCGTTCAGACTCACGCCGCGCGGTGATTCCATTGGCGCATGGCCCGCGCCGCCACGTGAGGTGATTCGCAGCGCGAACCTCGTGGCGGTGTTGTTCGACGTGAATGCGACGCAAGCCGAGCGTGTGCGACTGGCGATTACTGCCGGTGCGCCGGTGACCAACCCCGAGCTGATGTTGTCGCCGAACGCCGA
The DNA here is from genome assembly GCA_966112585.1 of uncultured Gemmatimonadaceae bacterium. Lineage (GTDB taxonomy): Bacteria > Gemmatimonadota > Gemmatimonadetes > Gemmatimonadales > Gemmatimonadaceae > Gemmatimonas. The sequence goes on along the minus strand of CBHWDN010000002.1, from coordinate 145,825 downwards.
CACGGTGCGCAAGCTGCCACCGATGCAGGCGAAGTAGTTCGCGTCGCACGACGCCGACAGGCGCAGTTCGACACAACACGCCATTTCGCGGAACGCGAAACTTTGCTGCTGACGGCCGCGTGGTGATCAGCTGACGCGACGAGAGGGTTCGTCGCCACTGGCCATCATTCGAATCGTCCGAGTATGTCGACGTCTCCACGGCTCGAACTCGAGCTTGTTTCGCGCACGTACCCCAATGGTGTCGCCGCGCTCAGGGATGTGTCACTTCGCATCGGGGCGGGACTCTTCGGTCTCCTGGGGCCGAATGGCGCGGGGAAGAGTTCATTGATGCGCACCATCGCGAGCCTTCAGGCACCTGATCGCGGCATCGTGCGCTTCGACGGTCGCGATGTGTTTGCTGATGTGACCGCACATCGCGCGCGATTGGGCTATCTGCCGCAGGACTTCGGTGTGTATCCCGGTGTGTCCGCGATCGCGCTGCTCGATCATCTCGCGATCTTGAAAGGACTGGTGTCACGCGGCGAGCGACGCGATCAGGTGCACGCGTTGCTGCATCAGGTGAATCTGTGGGAGGTGCGGCACCGCGCGGTCAGCGGCTATTCCGGCGGCATGCGACAGCGTTTTGGAATCGCACAAGCGCTGCTCGGCGCGCCGGAGCTGCTCATCGTCGATGAGCCAACGGCAGGGCTCGATCCGGCCGAACGCACTCGCTTCTACAATCTGCTGAGCAGCGTTGGCGAATCGATGGTGGTGATGCTCTCCACGCATTTGGTAGACGATGTGCGTCAGCTCTGTCCGCACATGGCAATCATGTTCGACGGCCGCGTAGTGTGTGAAGGCGTTCCCGACGATCTGGTGCGTGCGTTGGACGGACGCGTGTACATGCGCACGCTGTCGCGTGAGGAAGAATCTCGCTCCCTGGCCTGGGACATTGATGCGCATCCCGTCCGTGAACTCACACGCGCCCGCCATGCCGGACGGATGACGGTACGCATGCTCGCCGAAGGCGTACCCGACGCAAGCAGCCAGCGGGTGAACGCGAGTCTCGAGGACGTCTATCTCCGCGCAACGGGCGTCGCGTAATGCGCCGCCTGATGGAGCTGTTGCGTTTTGAGTTGCGCTATCAGGTGCTGCGACCGGCGAGTTTCGCGACCATCGCCGCCACGACGCTGCTGCTGTCGGGACTCGCGCTCGTCACGGTATCGACCGGATTCGGTCCACCGGCGAATGCGGTGAATGGTGCGTTTGTCGTGACTGAAACGATCGGGTTGATGTCGTTGCTGGCGGTGTTCACGCTGCCCATGCTGTGCATTCAGGCGGCGCTGCGCGACGACGAGTCGTCGATGCGTGAGTTGATCGACGTCACGCCAACCTCCGCGCTACTGCGCTGGCTGCTGCGCTTCATTGGTGTGCTGTTCGTGGCATCGCTCGCGCTGGTGCTCTCCGTAGCCGTGCTGGCGATCGCGCCGTTCGCCGTCACCTTGCCTGCCGAACGCGTGCTGCCATTTCGGGCGGCCGCGTATCTGCATGCGACCACCATACTGGCGCTGCCGAACTTGCTGTGGAGCGCGGCGCTGCTCTTCGCAGTCTCGGTTGCCACGCGAAGCCGACTGGCAGCGTTCGTGACCGCGATTGCGCTGTACGCCGGTTACATGGTCACCGCACTCATGGTGGACAGTCCACTCATGGCCGGAACGCGCACTGCGACGCCTGAACTGATGGCGCGTGTGGCGTTGCTCGATCCGTTCGGACTCTCGGCGTTCTTTGAGCAAACACGCACCTGGACGCCGCCGCAGCAGGATACAACGCTCGTGGCATTGAGTGGCCGTGTGTTGTGGAATCGGCTGGGGGTCACCGTGAGTTCGCTGTTGGTGGCCACGCTCGCTGTGACGATGGCGACGCGACGGCAATTGACCGGTGGGCGCAATGTGTCGGCGACGACGCTTCGTCGCGATGCAGAGCCCTCCGTCTCCGCAACGGCGCCGCGCTACGCACGCGTCACACCGCAGACGGGCTATCAACAGTGGTGGACATCGTTTCGTACGGTGTGGTCGCTCGAGGCGTCGCAACATGTCGGCTCCTGGGCGCTGCGCGCGCTGGTGGTGATGTGGGTGCTCATGATTGCGATCGAAGCCGACGGGCAGCTCAAGGCCGGTGAATACGGCACACGCGTGCTCGCCACCACGGCGCAGCTGGCCGACGCCGTACCACAGGCACTGCAATGGCTGGGCGCGCTGGTAACGATGTACTTCGCGACCGAAGTCTTTGCACGCGAACGATTGGTGCGCTTCGACGGCATTCGCGATGCCACGCCCACGCCGAGCTCCGCGATCTTCGCCGGCAAGCTGGTGGCGCTGATGATCATCCCGGTCATCATGACCATCGCTGGCTACGGCGTAACGGTGGCGATGCATCTCTGGGTTGGTGGACTGCCGTTCGAGCCGTGGGTGCTCGCGGCACACATGCTCGTATCAGTCATACCGCTGCTCATTCTCACCGCACTCACGGCCTCGTTGCAGATACTCGTTGGTCAGCGATGGATCGCGATGTTCCTGAGCCTGGTGGTGATGTTGCTGGCGCTGGCGGGCGATTCGCTTGGGCTGTCGCATCCGCTGACCCGCTTTGGAGCGGCTCCGGCGCTGCTGCCGTGGTCAACACTCGATGGGTACGGCACCACCTTCGGCAGTTGGCTCGCGTTTCAGAGTCTTTGGGCGCTCGGCGCGATCGTGCTCTGCGTGCTCGCCGCCGGTTTGTTCGAGCGCGGCGAGCTGTCCGGATTCATGGCACGGGTTCGACATGCTCCACAGCGCGTACGATCAGGGCTCAGCCGGACTGGGCGACTCGCGCTGGTTGCCACGGCGCTGAGCTTTGGTGCGGCGTCGGCAGCGCTTGCCTGGCAGACAACGCGGGTGCATCGGTTTCCGAATCAGGAGGCGCTCGCCGAGCGCCGGGTAGGCTACGAGAAGCGCTATCGACGACTCGCCGGTGTGCCACAGCCGTCGCTGGTCGATGTGGCGCTCGATGTGGAGCTCTATCCCAGGTCGCAGCGCGCCGATATTCGTGAAACGCTCACGCTGGCCAATCGAACGGGCGTTGCGATCGACACGGTGTGGCTGTCATTGCCGCGCAGCGCGCAGGGCGACGCTGAATGGCAGCTGTTGAGCGATGCCAATGCGCTTCGTGTGGCACCAGACACCGCACTCGATATGCTCGCGCTCATTCCGAGCGCGGCGATTGGTGCGAACGACACGCTGCGTGTTGCGTTGCGGGTGCGCCTCGATCGCGGTGGGGTACGCGCCGTGCCAAGCGCCATCGATGTTGCGCGCGACGGCAGTATGCTCTCCAGTGCGATGTTCCTGCCCGAGATTGGCTACTCCGCACGGCGCGAGCTGTCAGACAGCGCCGAGCGCGTTACGCGCGGGCTGCCGTTGGCGATACCACAGCTGGCGTTGCAGGCCGATATGGACTCGGTTCGCCGCAGGGTTGCGGCGCATGGCGCGAGCCCGGCGTGGTTCACGACGAACGTGCGCATCACGACGGATGCTGATCAGGTCGCGCTCGCGCCCGGCGCACTCGATGGCAAAGGCGCCAATGCCGATGGATCTCGCGTGACCTATCGCTATCACACCTCACGTCCCGGTACACCGTTCTTTTCGCTGGTGAGCGGACGCTACGAGAGCCATCGCACGACGGTAGGCGCGGTGCCTGTCGAGGTATGGTTCACGCCCTCGCATCGCGATCCCGCGCGCCGATTGCTTACGGTGACGGCTGACGCACTTGCGTTGCTCGAGTCGCGCTTTGGACCCTATCCGCACGACGTGCTGCGTGTGATCGAAGTGCAGACCGGGAATCGGTTTGGTGCGTATGCCGAAGCCGCGTCCATCTATCTCACCGAATCGCGCGGTATGCTGTCCGATGCGCGTGATGGCGACGTGGACTTACTCGGTCGCCGCATAGGGCACGAGGTGGCGCACGAGTGGTGGGGACATGTTGTGAGCCCCCTGAACGTCGAAGGCCGCTTGCTGCTGGTGGAGTCGGTCGCCAAGTACGCCGAACAGCTCATGGCAGCGCGGCACGGCGGTGACAGTGCGGTGACCGATATGTTGTCCTTCGATCATGATCGCTACATGCGTGGCCGATCCCTCGAAGAGCCGCCGCTCGTACGCGTGGATGGGGAGCCAACGTGGTACTACGCCAAGGGGGCATTGGCCTTTCGGGCGGCGCATGTCACGCTGGGAGACTCGACACTCGGCAAGGTGCTGCGCGACGTGTTGGCTTCACGTGCTGGTGAGCGCGGCACCGCCACCGCGTCCGAGTTTGTTGATCAACTCCGCGCCGCGGCACCCGACTCACTGCGATCGTACATCGATGACTGGTTCAGCCGCATCGTGATGCACGAGCTGGTGATGGACAGTGCAACCGCGACGTCGGTGGCAGGCGGAACGCGCGTGCGTGGATGGCTCCATGCGCAGCGCGTTGACATGAGCCGCGGTCAGGAGTCGGCCACACCCGCCGATGCGATATCGGTGCGCGTTACGCTCAATCGAAAAGGTGCGCTGCCGCTGTGGTTGTGGGCGCGCGTGAAAGGCGGTCGCGCGATGATCGACACGGTCGTTGCCGAGCCCAGGGCGTCGTTTACCGAGCTGATCGTCGATCCGGAGATGCGCTATCTCGATCGCGACCGACAGAACAACCGGATACAGCTACAGCCGGCGCGCGAGTAGCGCACGCCGGCTGCAGCACGTATCGCGTGGTGACTAGCTGGCCTTTCGTGCCGGTGCTGGTTGGTCCATCGCGGCGCTGAGCGCTTCGGCGGTCCACACGATCGCATTGGTGTAGAAGTCGCTGATCTTGTTCGGGTCGACACCCATATCGCGCGCGATTTCGGTGGCGTTCTCGAACAAGCCGAGCTCGTAGCTCTCGGCGAACATGATCGCGTTGGCGTACGGGCCTTCGCGCTGGAGCAGCGCCTGCACCGCGTCCTCGCTGAGCACGACTCGCTCGAGAATTTCCTCGAGCGGCATGCGGAAGACCGCGTCGAGCAGCGAAAAGAGACCGACAAGGAACAGCGTGCCTCTGTCGCGTCCACCGCCCACGAGCTGTTCAAGCAGGCGTCCGCGTTCGACGGCCTGACGCACGAGTTCCTGATCGACACCCGAGCTGCTCTTCTTGGCCGCGGCCACGGCAACGGCCAACCAGCGCAGGAACGCATTGCGACCAATGAGTCGGAGCGCCTGACCAATCGAGGCCACACCACGTCCACCAAGCGCCGCCGAGTTGACGAGGCGAAGCAGCTGGAAGGTGAGCACGGGATCGGTGACGATCACATCTTCGAGCTGACGGTCGCTGCAGTTCTGATCGCGCGCGAGTCCCATGAGGCGCATCGCCGCCACGGTGCTCTGCGGCATCTCGGCGGTGGGGAGCGGCTCGGGACGGCTGAAGAACGAACCCTGGAAGCCATCAAAGCCGCGCTGCAGCGTCGCTTCGAACTGATCGAGCTCTTCGACGTTGTAGGCGATGAGCTGCGGCGGCTTCGCGGCGCCATTGGCGCGTACGCGATCGCACACCTGGCCAATCATCGCCGCATCACCACTGCGCGCGTTGACGCGCACCCAGCTCACCAGCGGCAACAGCGATTCTGCCGCCGACGGATTCAATCCGGCGTCTTCGAGCGCGAGCAATCCGCCAGCAGTCCGATATCGCTGCGCCGCTTCAGTAACCGCATCATCGACCTCGAGGTCGCGCGGCAACATGACGATCGCAGTGCCCGGTTCAGCGACGAGGAACGCGTCTTCCACGAGTTGCTCGCGCGTCGCCAGGACGAATGCGGGCATCTTGTTGCGGACGAGATCGAAGCTGCCACTCAGGAAGGCGCGCGCGAACGCGTGCTGCCCACCTTCGGTGTCATTGAACCGGATTTCGTAGCCGATCAGGGCACCGGTCTTTCCGAAGACCGGTTGGCGAACGAGGCAGATGTCGGACATGGATCAGCAGGGGCCGGCAAGGGGTGGCGCGACCAGTAGGCTTCTGGCGACAATAGGACGATCCAGGCGCCTCCAAGGACACGCCGATTCGCGGCTCCCCGCCGCCGGCCGGATGACGCCTCCCCCAGTCTCACTGATGAGTATTTCGACGCTCGACGGCTCCCTCCATCGCGGATGCGGTGGCCGCTACGCTCTGCAGACGGAAACAGTGACCATGCGCCTGTCGGGCATGGCGGCGGAAGTGACGCGCGAGTTCTACCGGTGCGAGAAGTGCGGACATGAACAACGCACCATCGACCAGCGCGACGCGGCCGAGAAGACGGCCACCGAGTCGATCCGCGCGGAGCACAACCTGCTGGCGCCGAAGGCGATCCGTCAGCTGCGCGAATCGTTGGGGCTCACGATCGCGCAGTTTGCGGAGCTGATTTATGGGACGCCCAAGGGGATTGTGGAGGGGTGGGAGAAGGGGAAATATCTCCAGAATCGCGAAGCGGACGCTCTCATCCGTTCTTTGACGGATCGCGAAACGTTGGAGCGTCGTGCGGCCAAGGCCGGCGTTACGCTGCCCGTGCCGGCTTCGACTGAGCCCTCGCCCGCGTCGGAGTCCTCGCAGGGATAGGTCGGCGCGTGCCGGGCGTCACCGCCTGCCGCTGCTCGGGGGAGTCTCCCGGGTTCGGAAACGCTGCGCGTTCCGAAGCCAGGAGACCTGCCCCCTCGCATCGACAGTCGGCGCCGCCCGGCGGCTCCCGTTGCTGCGGGGCGCGGCGTCGCGTCGCTTGCCGCGATGGATTTGCGTTGAAATGATGCGACTTGTTGCGCGCTGCTCTGTTATCCTCGCGCATGGACTTCTCGTATCGCGCGGCTGACCCGCGAATCGGCTCGGCGCTTCGTGATCTGAAGCGCGAGGTCGCGGCGCTGCTCGCTTCTCACATCGAGGACCGGCAGCTCGGTGAGGCGACCGTGATTCTCGATATGAGTCCTGGGCTCGCGGCCAGAGTGTCCCGGCTTCGGAACGCGAAGCGTTTCCGAACCCGGGACACTGCCCCGTAGCCGGGTGTGCCTCGCTGCCACACGCACCGATCCTCGAAGCCGCCTGAAACAAGAGGGAGCGCAGGCCGTTGGACAAAACAGCTGATATGTTGGCCAGAACCCAAGCCCGCAGAGATTGGAAGAACCGCTGATCGCCGCTCGTGCCCTGACGCGCCGTTATGGCGCCGTGACTGCGTTGGACTCGCTCACGGTGAATGTCGCGGCGGGCATCACCGGACTCGTCGGCGCGAACGGTGCCGGCAAGAGCACGTTCGTGAAGATCCTGCTCGGTCTCGTCGAACCCACCGAAGGCAGCGCGAGCGTACTCGGGTTCGACGTGCAGCGCGATCGCGATGCCATTCGTGCGGTGGTGGGCTACATGCCCGAGCACGATTGCCTGCCGCCTGAGATGAGCGCGACGGAGTTCGTGTCATTCATGGCGCGACTCTCCGGTCTTCCGTCGTCGGCGGCGCGCGAACGCGCCGCGGAAGTGCTGCGACATGTTGGGTTGTTCGAGGAGCGCTATCGCCCCATGGGCGGCTACTCGACCGGTATGGCGCAGCGCGTCAAGCTCGCGCAGGCGCTGGTGCATGATCCGCGCGTGCTGATTCTCGACGAACCCACGAACGGGCTCGATCCGGCGGGGCGCGATGAGATGCTCGCGCTCATTGTGCGTACGGGACGAGAGTTTGGCATTTCCGTGCTCGTCTCGTCGCACTTGTTGGGTGAACTCGAACGCATTTGCGACCGCATTGTGATGATCGATTTCGGCAAGCTCGTGCGCGCCGACAATCTGGGCGCGCTCACGAGCGAAACGGGCACGCTCATGATTGAGATCGACGGCGATCGCGACGCGTTTGCTGCGCGTCTTGTGGCTGCTGGGTTGCTGGTGCGTGTTGAGCGCAATCGTGTGCTGGTCGAGTTGCCCGAGGGTGATGCAACGCTTGGCGCCTACGACGCGGTGCGCGATGCGGCGGTTGAACTCGATGCGGGCATTCTGCGACTCGAGCGTCGTCGCGGACATCTCGAGGCGTTGTTCGCATGAGCGAGAGCACGAACAGCATTCGTCTCGACACTCCGACGCCGGCTGGCGGATCGGCGGCCGTCGGATCGGTCATTCACGATCTTGGCTATCGTCGCTACGACGGGCCGCGAACTGGTGCGTCGGAAGCGCGACGCGCGCTCTTCTGGCAAGGCTTCCGCGCGCTCTTTGGATTGGGGCGTCCGGCCAAATCGAAGGTGATTCCGGTGTTTGTCCTGGCCGTCACGATGATGCCAAGTCTGGCGTCGGTCGTGGCATCGGGTGCATCGAACGGACAGGTGCCGGTGCCATATGCGTCGCTGATCGCCGGACAGACACTGCTGTTCGTGTTGTTCATGGCGGCGCAGGGCCCAGAGCTCATGAGTCGCGATCAACAGCATCGCGTGCTTCCGCTGATGTTCACGCGTACCGTCACGCGCACGCAGTACGCATTGGTGCGCTGGCTGTCGGTGTTCTGCGCGGTGTTGTGCGTTGCCCTTGCGCCGTTGCTGCTGTTGTGGATTGGTCAGCTGGGTGTGGCGAAGGATCCATCGGTGGCGTTCGAAACCGTCGGACCGAAGATTGGCCCGGTCTTCTTGCTCGCGACAACGATGGCGTGGGTGATTGGCAGCGTGGGCGCGTTTCTTTCGAGTCTGTCACCGCGCCGCGCGTATGCAACCGCCGCCGTGATCGGCACCTTTCTGGTACTCATTGCGGTGGGTTCGGCGATTCGCGATCTCGCCGGCGGGTCGTACTACCTCGCGGCGTACATCGATCAGATCGAAGGGATGCGCACGGTAGCGTTCATCCTGTTCGGAGAAACGACCCGCGGTCTTGAAACACACACACCGCCACCGGTGTGGACGTTCCTGCTGACGCAGTATCTGATTGGCGCGGCGGGTATCGCCGGTCTCTTCTGGCGCATGCGCAAGGTGGACGCATGAGCACACCGGCACTGGTCTTCGAAAACGTTTCGCACTGGTATGGTGATGTCGTTGCGGTGAATGACATCTCTGCCACCGTGGGCGCAGGAATCACGGGCTTGCTCGGGCCCAATGGCGCCGGCAAGAGTACGCTGCTGCAGCTCGCCGCCGGTCTCGTGCGGCCGTCGAGTGGCGCGGTGCGTGTCTATGGCGAAGCGCCGGTTGAGCGACCGGAGGTGTTCAAGAAGGTGGCGCTTGTTCCTGAGCGCGAAGCGATGCCGGGAATGCTCACGCCGCGACAGTTTGTGGAAGCGCGCGCGACATTGCTTGGGCTGCGCGATGTGAAGGGAGCTGCCGCACGCGCGATTGCGACGGTCGACCTTGAAGGTGCCGCGAATCGCGCGATCGCTGGATTCTCCAAAGGCATGCGGCAGCGCACAAAATTGGCCGCCGCGTTGGTGCATGAACCCACGCTGTTGTTGCTCGACGAACCGTTCAATGGCCTCGATCCGCGTCAGCGACTGCACATGATGCAGCTCCTCGAAGCGCGAGCCGCTGAAGGTACCGCCGTGCTCTTGTCGAGTCACATCCTTGAAGAGATCGAGGATGTGGCCGCGCGTATTCTGGTGGTGCTCTCAGGGCGTCTCGCGGCGAGTGGCGATCATCGCACGCTGCGTCGCATGATGACCGATCGCCCGCACACCGTGCGTGTCCGCGCCAGCGATGCCCGCGCGCTCGCGCCACAGCTCATTTGCGACAAGAGTGTGATTGGCGTCGAAGTCGAGTCAGAATCGGGAGTCGCCGCACTCGTGGTACGCACAACGGATTTCACCGCGTTCTCCCGACTGGTGGCGCGCGCCGCCAGGCAGGCGCAGGTGACGCTTACCGATGTGCAACCCACCGACGAGTCGCTGGAGCATGTCTTTGCCTACCTGGTGAATCGATGACCGCTACAACTGCACCTGGAGCCACATCGACCAGGACACCGGCGGCAGGACGCGTGTCGTTCATCGCGACGGCACGTGTGCTGATTCACCTGGCGTGGGCGCGCACACGGTCACCGGTCCTGCTGCTCGGCCTGTGTGTGCTGGTGGTGCTGCCGATGCTCTTCGCACTGATCTTCGCGAGTCGAGGCGTATTGAGCGGCGATCCGGTCGAGTTCCTGATTCGACGCTACGACGAGCTGGTGTGCGCGCTGGCGACGCCGCTTATCGCCCTGCTCTTTGGCACGAGCGCATTCAGCGCCGAGGCCGATGATGGCACGCTCCTCTATCTCGTCACCACGACGACGCCGCGTTGGTGGATCGTCGCGGTACGTACGCTGTTCGCGTCAATTCTGACCGGCGCCGTATCGGCATTCGCGGTGTGGGCCACGGGGGCGATTGCGGTGGGCGCATCCAACCCTGAAAAGATCACGTCGGCCTTCACGATTGCCGTCTTCTACGGAGGCGCGACCTACGCCGCATTGTTCACAGCGCTCGCACTCCTCACGCGACGGGCGCTGGTGAGTGGATTGGTGTACGTGATTTTCTGGGAGGGCGTGTTGAGCGGTACCTTTCCCGCCCTGCGCTTTCTCAGCGTGCGTCAGTGGATGTTGACGGTGGCGGCGGAGTTCACGTCGACGAGTGACCAGCGGCTCGAAGGACTGCCGAGCATCTGGTTCGTGCTCGTGTGCAGTGCGCTGCTCGTGATGTTCACCATCTATGTCGGCGGGCGTCGCCTGCACCAGCCGCGCATCAGCCGGATGGGCACCTAGCGCGTCTCGCGGTCGAATGAAGAACGGCGCGGGCAGTCTGGAGCTGCCACGCGCCGTTCTTCGTGCATCGCCCGCGTGAGAGCGGACGATGGCTTAGCGGAACACCGCGACGCGCTCGACCGTGTGACGGTGCGATTCGAAGCCCTCGTCAGCACCACGGCCAATTGCGATCAGCGCCGTTACGGTTGCCGATTCGGGGATGTCGAGAATTGCTTTCACCTTCGCCGCATCGAAGCCGAGCATCGGTGACGTGGCAAAGCCTTCAGAGCGCGCGATGAGCAGCAAGTATCCCAGCGCGATGTTTGACTGACCATTCGCCCAGACGCCGCGTGCTTCGGGGGTCATGTTGCCGAAGTTGTTGCGCAGCATGGCCAGTGTGCCTTCGCGCTTTTCGGCGTCGAGCCCCGGATGCATGATCTCTTCGAGATGCGCCATGGTGTCTTCCATGTCGGCGTACATCGCGAGCAGCACCGGCGCCTCGCCGACCTGCTTCTGATTGAACGCCGCGGCACGCACCGCGTCTTTCACACTCTGGTCACGGACGACGATGAAACGCCACGGCTGGAGATTGAACGCCGAAGGGGCGCGACCGGTGAGCTCGATGAGGTCGCGGATCTCGTCGTCGGTGACGGGTTGATCGGTGTAGCTCCGCACAGACCGGCGCGCGATGGCCGCTTCAGCGGCACTCAGGCGTCCGGTGGCCACGGCGAATTCGCCGGTGAGGAGCGCAGCAGACAGCGGTTCGGATCGAAGCATCTCAGTGATTTCCGGTTGATGTAACGGTGTTCGTGTAAACAAGTATTGAGGCAAATGAATGGGCTCCTTCAGAGCCCGTGTTCGAGTCAGCCGCCCACTCGGCGGCCTGATGCCGCCTATTCAGCGGCTTGATGCCGCCTACTCGGCGGCTTGATTACAGCTCTTCGTGCGAATCGTATCCAGGATGCCAGAGAGCTGCTCGATCTCCGATTCCGATACTCCGCGGAAGATCGACGCTTCGGCCGCCTGCAGTACCGGACCCACTGAGGCAAGCAGTTCACGTCCTTTGTCAGACATGACTGCATGCACTACTCGACGGTCCTTTGCATCGCGCTCACGCGCCACTAACCCAGCAGCATAGAGCCGGTCGAGCATTCTCGTGACGTCTGGGCCGGGCGCCGCCATCTGGCGACCCAGTTCGCTGCAGCCCTTTCCGGTGCCTTCCACTCGCGCGATGGCCTGCAGCAGCTCGAACTGCGCCGGCGTGATGCCGTGCGCATCGAGCGCTCGCCCGAGCGTCCGCTCGATATGGGCGGCGGCTCCGCGAAGGAGATGAATGGCTGAGGAAGCGGTAGCAGCGGGCGTCATACGAAAAGGAATATGCATGTTCAAACAGAGATTCGCAAGTCATTTTACGTGATCGGCAAATAATTAGACAATTTTGCCCTCCAACTCCGGCCGATGGGTACCCTCGGCGAGAAGGACGGCATACATTGCCGTTCCGTCTTCGGACGGGATCAGGCGCCGTCGCCAAGTGGTAAGGCACTAGACTGCAAATCTGGCATTCGTCGGTTCGATTCCGACCGGCGCCTCTCAAACACCGAAGTGCGCTAACTAACCTGCGCTAACTAACCAGCGCTAACTAACCAGCGCTAACTCAGCAGCGTTGGGGAAACGGATGGGCGGGCGGCAGCCTTTGGCTGCGCCCGCCCTCCTTTTTATTGCGGTTTAGACTGAATGGTCTAATATTGCCCGGGTGCACGAAACGAAACAGCGACTGCTGGCGGCCGGACTGCCATTGCTTCTTGCCCGAGGATATCACGCGATTGGGGTCGCGGAGATTCTGAGCGAGACCGGCGTACCCAAAGGGTCGTTCTATCACCACTTCCTCACCAAAGAAGACTTCGCGCTTCAGGCGATCGATCTCTACCAGGCTGGGGTGCGCGAGCTGCTACAGCGCACACTCACCAATCGCGCGCGACCGCCACTGTTGCGGGTGCGGGACTTCTTTGATGGCGTAAAGCAATCGTACGATGATGAAGGGTACATGGGCTGTTTTCTCGGAGCACTCGGACAAGAGCTCTCGGGGGCGAGCGAGCTCTTTCGTGTGAAGATCGATGGGTGTCTGGGGCAGATCTCCTCGAGCCTCGCCGTGTGTCTCGAAGAGGCTCGTGGTTTGGGTGACCTGCCGTCGCATATCGACGCGACGGCGATGGCGGAGTTGCTGGTCAATGCGTGGGAGGGCGCCGCGTTGCGCTCTCGGCTCACCAAATCGCCGCAGCCGCTCGAGGCGACGCTGGATTTCTATCTGGGTGCGATGACGAGCTCACCGGACGTGCCGCTCTCGCTGCCGGCGCGATGAGGGCGTTCTCTTTTTTTGCTTTCGACTAGACCAATCGGTCTAATCGAGTTTCTCCCGGAGCTTCACTTCGCTCCACGTACCCACCTGCAGGAGGTCACGATGTGCACCCACCGCCCCGCCCTCGCGCTGTTCGCCTTGCTCCTCGCCGCACCGGTTGCCTACGGTCAACCCACATCGGCGTCAGGAGCCGCGCATGCGAATCATGGCCCGACGTCGGCTATCATTGGCGGACCCGCCGTCGCTCGATCGACAGCTGCCGACGAGAAGCTGATCGCCAACGCGCTCAGCGCTGCGCCGCTGAGCATTGCGCGCACGGCATCGGTGATGAATCACGATGGTCGCCTGCTCAGGAAGGGCACGAGCGATTGGGTGTGCATGCCGGACATGCCCGACGTTCCCAGCAACACACCCATGTGTCTCGATGCACCGTGGAGAAGCTTCATCGACGCGTGGATGAAGCAGCAGAAACCGACAGTAACTGCCGTTGGATTCGGCTACATGCTGCAGGGCGACATGCCAGTGAGCAACACCGATCCGTTCGCCAAAGCGCCAACGGCCACCAATGAATGGATCGCGAACGGCGTGCCGCATGTGATGCTGCTGCTTCCCGACGCAAAGCAATTGCAAGGCGTGTCCGGCGATTCGAACAACGGCGGGCCGTGGGTGATGTGGCGGGGCACGGCTTGGGCGCATGTGATGATACCGACTGCGCTAAGCAAACTGCGCTAACTGCGGCTACGCTAACTGCGACTACGCTAACTCGACGGCGCTCTGAGACTACTGCAAAAAGGAATGGCGGGCGAGACCCGAAGAATCTCGCCCGCCTCTCACGTCTCACGTCAGCAGTAGTCTCAGAGCGCCGTTGAGTTAGCGTCCCTGGCGTTAGCGTCGTGCAGTTAGCGCTGTTCTAGTCATTTCGGCGTGCTACCAGCGCGCCGTGAAATCGTAGTAGTCCGCTCCGCCGCGTGAGTCGGTGATACGGATGATGGCCGTATACCCGTTGTAGCTACTCGGCTGCTGCGCCACGTACACGTTGCCGCGTCCTGAGCGCTGATCGAGTTGCACGGTCACGTTCCGTTGCGGGAGACCGCCGCCGCGGAGGTTGGAATTGACGCTCGAGACCTGCACGCCACTGCGCGTGATGGCGTCTACGCGACGACCGCTGATGCGGACTTCCACGACATCGTCGACACGGCCGCTCCAGGTAAGCATGCCGGATTCGTTGTTGCCGTATCCGCCATTGTTGCCGTATCCGCCATTGTTGCCGTAGCCACCATTGTTGCCGTAGCCACCGTTGTTGCCGTAACCACCGTTACGGTCGTCGCGGTCGCGGTCGTCGCGACCGTTGCGGTTGTCGCGATCGCGATTGTTATCGCAATCGTTGTTCTTGTTGCGACCGAGGCCCCAGCCGCGGCCGTTGTTGCCGGGGCGGCAATCGTCGTTGTTGCGATCGTTGCGCCCGTTGTTGTTGCGATCATCGTAGCGATCGTCGCCCTGCCAGTACGCGGTCACTCGATAGTTATCGGCGCCGCCACGCGGGTCGGTGATGCGAATCGTCGCCTGATAGTTGTTGCGTGCGCTGGGCTGTTCAACGACCGTCGCGTTGCCACGACCATCATTGAGCTGCACAAACACATTGCCGGTACCACGCGGCAGCGCTTCGTTCACGCGTGCACGATTCGGCTGATACGCATCGTCGCCGCGCGTCTGCACATCGCGACCGCGTACGACGAGATAGACCTCGCGATCAACGCGTCCCGTCCAGGTGAACAACGTGCGGTCGGCCGGCAGTGCGTCGGCCGTCGATGTCAGAAGTGCGCCAGCCAGTAGCGAGGTCGCGGCGAGCGCAGACCGGAGCAGCGGCCGGGAATTGGTGGCCTCGTTGGCAGAGGCAGTAGCGGTGGACACCGAGGGTGAAGTCGAACGACGCAGGATCATGGCTCCCTCCAGAGAGCAGTTCGACTCCCTATCGGGCATATCGGAGGCCAGCTGCTCGCGGAGCAATGCCATTATCGCAAGTGAATCATTTACAAAGACTTACGATTTGTGAGACCGTTTACATGGATCTGAGAAATGTCCCCTGCAGAGGACGAATGCCAGGGGTCAGTCGCGGACAACGGACACGGAGGCCCGGGCCGGTCGCACCAACAGCGCGGCGCCCAAAATACCGGCACCAAGTGATCCAGCGAGTACTCCAATCTTGGCGGAATCGAGCTGTGCGCCGTTGAAGGCGAGGGCGGCGATGAACAACGACATCGTGAAGCCAATGCCGCCCAGTGCGGCCACACCGAGGAGGCGATACCAATCGGCGTCGGACGGGAGCATGGCCACTCGCAATCGCACAGCGACCCACGCGGCAGAGAAAATTCCCAGCGGTTTGCCAACAAGGAGCCCGATGGCTGTGGCAACAACCGCCGGGTCACTCGCGACCGACTCGAACGTCGACGGCAGTGCCACACCGGCGTTGGCGAAGGCGAACAACGGAAGGACAATGAACGCCACGGGGTGCTGCAGCGCGTGCTCGAACGAACGCCCCACCGAACGATGGTCGGCCGTCGGCACAACGAACGCCAGCAACACGCCAGCGATACTGGCGTGCACGCCCGACCGAAGCACGGCGAACCACAGCGCTGAGCCGAGCAACACATACCACCATATACTCGTGGCCGGGCGCCGACCGATGGCGAGAACCGCCAGCATCAGGAAGGCAACGACGGCGAGCGCGGACCAGGAAAGCGCCGGAGTATAGAAGAGCGCAATCACGAGCACCGCGCCGATATCATCGGCAATCGCCAACGCGGCCAGAAAAATGCGAAGCCCAGCCGGGACCCGCTCACCGAGGAGCGCCACGATACCAAGCGCGAACGCGATATCGGTGGCCATCGGAATGCCCCAGCCCGAACTCGCCGGTGTGCCGCGTGCAATCAGCACGAACAGCGCGGCCGGAATGAGCATGCCGCCGATTGCACCGACCACGGGAAGCGATGCTCGCTGCCAGCTGGCCAGTGCGCCGCTCTGCAGCTCCTGCTTGATCTCGAGACCAACGAGCAGGAAGAAGAGCGCCATGAGGCCATCGTTGATGAAATGGCCGAGCGACATCGCGCCAACGGTCGTTTGCCACAGTGCGGCGTAACTCGCGCGCCATGGTGAATTGGCCCACATCATCGCCACGAGGGCGCAAACCATCAGAATGACGCCGCTGACCGCCTGCGAGGGCGGCTGCGGGCGTTCAGAAATCATTCCGTCATCGGGGGTCGCGGACGCGCTGCTCATCTGCGCAAACTATTGCAGTGTCCAGTCACATGAGTGACGTCGCGTCGCGGCGGCTCGGGATTTGACGGATCATCAGTGTGGCGCGTGTTGTATGGGGAGGGAGGGCACTCGCGCACCGAGTCCGGCCACTGCCTGCCTTGATCTGGACCTCGTAGAGACTCGATATGACTGCAAGCTCGTCCACATCACGTTCGCTCTCGCGCCGCCTTTGGGCGGCGTTGGGCGCGGCTGTGCTCGTGGGCGGCGCGTTTGCGGCAGGCGTCGTCACCGAGCGCCGCCGTTCGGCGGCGGAAAGCGAGTGGAGCGATGCGCGCCTGCTGTCGAGCGCAATCGATTCGGTGCGTGTCAACGCGCTCGATTCGCTGCCCAGCGATGAGCTGATTCGGCGCGCGGTTGCTGGCATGCTGCGCGAGCTTCACGATCCGTACGCCGCGCTGCTCCGGCCCGACGGCTACGAGAAATACCGCGGTTCGCTCCTTGGCCGGGGGATCGGCGTTGGGCTCACGTTGCGTCGGCAACGCGAATCGGCAGAAGAGGGTCGCGATGTGATCGTCAGTGTCGCGCGAGTGGCACCGGGTTCGCCAGCGATGCTCGCGGGTGTCCGCGCCGGTGACCGCATTCTGTCGGTCGATGGTGTGCCGATCTCGCAGGGCTGGGGAAAGCCCAACGATTCATCGGCGGCGATCAGCAATGGCGAGTCGGGGCGCGCCTCCGAACGGCTCACGCTGTTGCGTGCACCGCAGGGTGATACGGCGACCGTTGACGTGCATCGCGTGGCGTGGCACATGCCGGCGATCAGTGAGCAGGGATTGCTGACCGACTCGGTTGGCTACGTGCGCCTCTCGACGATGTCAGCGCGTTCGAGCGAGGAACTCGAGCGGGCCGTCGATGGACTGGTTGATCGCGGCGCGCGTGCGTTGGTGCTCGACCTGCGTGGCAATACGGGTGGGTTGTTCGAAGAAGGCGTGAAGGCGGCCGCACTCTTTCTGCCACGTGGTGTGGTTGTGGCATCGCTCGCCGGGCGCGCGGGAGCAGAGGCGCAGCCGCATCGCGGAAAG
The DNA here is from genome assembly GCA_966112585.1 of uncultured Gemmatimonadaceae bacterium. Taxonomy (GTDB): domain Bacteria; phylum Gemmatimonadota; class Gemmatimonadetes; order Gemmatimonadales; family Gemmatimonadaceae; genus Gemmatimonas. The sequence goes on along the minus strand of CBHWDN010000002.1, from coordinate 128,443 downwards.
CGGTCGCGATGGGCAGAGCTTCCGATCACGGTGCTCGTGGATGGCAACACGGCGAGCGCGGCTGAAGTGGTGGCGGCGGCGTTGCGTGACTATGGTCGCGCATTGCTCGTGGGCGCACCGACCTATGGCAAAGGCGTCGTGCAACGCGTCGTCACCCTGTCGAACGATCTGTCGCTGCGACTCACCACGGCGCGATGGCTGACCCCCAAGGGCGTTTCACTGCAGCGGCGCCAAGGTGCAGGCGACGCGGCGCATGGTGGTATGCTCCCCGATGTTCTCGTCGACGAGGCCACGCGTCGCGATCCGTACATGGTGCCGTCGGGCTGGGGCACGGCCGCATCGATTGCGGTCAGCCACGCGGCGGATTCGGTTGCGATGCACGCACTGCGCGATGGATGGTCGCTCAATCCGCTCGCGTTGCTGGAGTCGCGTCTTCGTGTCGCACTGCTACCGCTCGCGCCAAGCACGCTGCGTGACCCGGTCGCGCGTGCTGAATGGATGACCGTGGGGACGCGCATGGCTACTGTTCGTGTGCTTGAAGTCGAGCGCGAAAACGAAGCGCTGTTGCGCTACGCGGTGCGTCATGATGCGGCACTGCGCGCTGGTCTGGATGTAGTGGCGCCAGGTGCACTCGTGGGCGGCGTGGCGCTGCGTTGATTCGCGCGCTGTGGTTGCTGGCGTTGGTGCCGCTCGCGCAGCCACCGCTGTCGCCACAGTCACCAGCGTCCCCCCAGGCACCAGCGCCGTCGGCCGCGCAGACCAAGGCAATTGCGGCGGCGACCGCAGTGCTCGATCGATGGATCGTGAAACGCTATCGCGGCGTCGGGCTGCTTCCAGACACGGCCAACGCGGCTCCATCGCTGGCCACGACGCGCACACCACCGCGCATCGAAAGCGTGGGTGAAGGCGAGCAGCAGGATTCGCTCTGGGCAGTGCACTTCAATGTCGACGATCTGACGCCGGCCTTTGCCGTGAACGCTACCGTCAGATTGACCGGGCCGACGGGTACCGTGACGACGCTCGCCGGTCGCGTCGCTGCGCGTCGTCCCTTTCGGGCGCCTCGCGTGCCCGGCGCCTCGCCGGAGAAAGACTCGAATTGGCGCGAGGGATGGGCGTATCTTGTAGTGCTGCCGCATGACGCCTCGCGTCATGTGGCGCGCTACCGCGGGTGGCTGCTGCTGACCGCGCCACGCACCGTCCGTCCAGGCTCTGCCCGGATCACTTCGACACCTCGCCCATGAGCGACACGATGGCGCTGCGACAACGCAGTGGCCTGATACGATGGGTTACCCGTGCTGCGCTGCTCGCTACGGCGGGTGCGCTGCCAGCGCGCGCGCCGGCGCAAGCGCAGTCGCCAGCGCAGTCGCCGAGCGCCAGGAGCAGTACGCCATGGCGCAATGCGAGTGCCGATTCACTCGTGACGCGCGCGATTGATCGTCGCCGTTCGCAGCTCGCCGACAGCACACTGCTCAGCTACACCGCCACGGCGCACGGCTTTCTCGCCTTTCTTGGTCAGCTTGGCGAAGGCACATGGATTCCGCCCAAAGTGGTGCAGAGCGAAGAGCTCGCACTCACGATCGCCTGGTGGCAACCAGGACAGAGTGCGCAGCGATTGGTTGGGCGCCGCGACACGACGCTGCTGCCGGCCGATGTCGGCTACTATCGCGATCGCTATAGCGTGGTGCTCGACAATCTTCCCGATCGCATTCGACTGGGCGACGGACAGGATGTGCGTGATGTGCCGCATCCGCTCGCGGCGAATGCGTCGACGATCTACGAGTACGCGATGGGGAGCCCGCTCACGATCAGCATTCCCGGTCGGGAGATCCTGGTTGACGAAGTGAAGTTCCGCCCGCGCGATGCGTCGGTGGCCGCAGCAGTGGGGTCGGTGTATCTCGATCGCGCATCAGGTGCGGTGGTGCGGCTGTCGATGACCTTCACGCGCGCGGCGATCATCGACAAGCGCATCGAAACGCTGGTGGTCACGCTCGAGAACGGATTGATCCGCGAACGCTACTGGTTGCCGCGTCGACAGGAAGTGGAGGTGTCGCGTGGCAGCACGTGGTTCGATATCCCGGCGCGCGGCATCGTGCGCGGGCGATGGGAGATTTCGGGCTACGACGTGAACGAGCGCGTGCCCGACGCAGTGAAGGTGATGCCGCGTTGGAGTTCAGCGCCGCGTGAGGAGCTGGCGGCGCACAAGTTCGAAGGACGCGTGGTCGATGTGTTGCCGCCGGAGATTCAGGTCGCGACCAGCGAAGAGGTGGTGCAGGCGCGCGTGCAAGCCGAAGCGGCCGTGCGCGCCGCGATGCTGGCGCGACCGGCTACAGCATCAGTCTCGGGCCGTGGTATCAGCGACTTTGCGCGATTCAATCGTGCCGAAGGGCTCGCAGTGGGTCTTGGTGCGACGCACAAAAGCAGCACCGGTGCGATGGTGAGTGGGCGCGCGCGCTACGGATTCAGCGACCAGCAAGTGAAGTTCAACGTCTCGGTGGCGCGCATTCCGGCCTTCGGTCGCGTTCCAACGTGGCAGCTGTTCGCTGAACGCGACTACCGCGATCTGTCATTTGCTGAACGCGCCGGCGTGACGAACTCGCTCGCGGCCGCACTCTTTGGCAGCGACTTCAGCAATCCGGTTGAGACACGTGCGGCAGGCTTTCAGTGGCGCCACGCACCAGCGAGTCGCTTCACCTGGCGCATCGCCGCCGAGCAGGACCGCGCGGTACCGGTGAAGGCGTCTCCGGCCAGTGGCGCCCTCGAGCCGACGCTCGCCGCGTGGCCGCTCAAAGGCGGTCGCGCAGAGCTCACCGGCGCGGGCGGATGGGTGTCGCAGGATCCGGGTTCGACACGAGGGATGTGGCAGCTGTCGGTGAGTGCGGGGGCGTATCAGGAGTACGTGCCGAGCACGGTCATCTATCAGGAAATGCCGCAGCTCCAAACCCAAGGTGTGGGGACTCAGTCGATCTTCACGGTCATCATGCCGACGGTACCGCTTCGGCCGCTGGTCGCACGCGCCCAGGGTTTGCTGCAACTCACCAAGCCACTCCAGAACGATCGTGCTGTCTTCCTGCAGACATTCGCTGGAGTCACGCGTGGTCGCGACGTCCCGCCGCAGTGGCAAGTGTTCGCCGGTGGTCCCTGGTCGGCGCCCGGGTACAACTATCTGTCGTTCGCCTCGGACGCGATGCTGTCGCAGCGCGTCGAGTTGCGAACGCCTGCGTGGGGTCCACCCATTCCATTGGGGAAGTACGGGAAAAGTCCCGCCCGCGTCGTGCTCGCGCCCTACGCACAACTGCTCATGACGACGAAGGGCCCTGGCCGCGTGGCCGGCGGATACGGTTCGCTTGGCATGGGCGCGCTGTTTTTCTACGACCTGCTGCGCGCCGATGTCGCGCGCGGCATGCGCGATCGCACCTGGCGCTTTTCGATCGATATCGACCGCGGCTTCTGGGGCATGTTGTGACCTCGTCGCGTGGTGACAGCAGCGCCAAGCCGTACGACAAGGCGTACGACAAGGCGTACTTCGATAAGTGGTATCGTCATCCCACCCACCGCGTGAAGAGCGCAGCTGAGCTGGCTCGACAGTGCGCCTTTGTGCTGGCGACCGCCGAGTGGGTGTTGGGCCGACCCGTGAAGACGGTGCTCGATGTGGGGTGTGGCGAAGGTCAGTGGCGGGCGGCGCTTCGCAAACATCGGCCACGCCTGCAATACACCGGTGTCGATCCCAGCGAGTACGCGGTGCAGCGGTACGGGGCAAAGCGCGGCCTGTTGCGCGGCGGCGCGGAAGATCTGGATGCGCTTCCGCTCAACGGTGAGTATGATCTCATCATCTGCTGCGGCATGCTCAACTATCTCGAGCCCCGTGTGCTGAGGAACGCCGTCGCGCAGGTGGCCAAGCGAACCGGTGGCATGGCGTATCTCGAGCTGTTCACCAACGCCGATGCGTTCGAAGGCGACACGAACTGGCCGGCGCCCAAATCGCCGACGTGGTATCGCGGCGTCATGCACGATGCCGGGCTCGTCTCGATCGGTTTGCAGTGCTATGTCCACGAGCGTGATGCTCATCGCGTGTCTTCACTGGAGCGGTTGTGAGTATCGAATCACGACAGGCGTGGAATGATCTGATCACCACGCTCAAGGTCGAGCGCAGCGACTACGCCGCGCCGCGCCCGGTGCGCGCGATGGCCGAAGAGTTTGCTCGGACGGCGCTGGCGCTGCTCTTTCCGCAGTTCGCGAATCCGGCGCGTTTGGGTGCTTCCGGCGTCGACGAGGAAGCGCAGAACCTCGACGCCTTGCTGCACAAGATCCTCACGCCGCTGGTTGCCGACGGTAGCGTCGACGCGATCGTGACGGATTTCCTCAATCGCTTGCCCGACGTGCGCACATCGCTGTTGGGTGATGCGAACGCGATCACGGCGGGAGATCCCGCGGCGGGAAGCCTCGAGGAAGTGATCGTGTCGTATCCCGGATTTCTGGCCATCGCGGTGCATCGCATGGCACACGAGCTCTATCGACTGCAGGTGCCGCTCTTTCCGCGCGTGCTGTCGGAGTGGTCCCATCGCGAAACGGGGATCGATATCCATCCCGGCGCTGAAATTGGTGACGGCTTTGCCATCGACCACGGCACCGGAGTGGTGGTTGGCGAAACGAGCCAGATCGGACATCGCGTGCGCCTCTATCAGGGGGTCACATTGGGTGCACTGGCGGTCAGCAAGAAGCTCGCGAATCGCAAGCGACACCCCACGATTGGCAACGATGTCGTGATCTACGCCAACGCCACTATTCTTGGCGGCAATACCGTTGTGGGCGACGGCTCGATCATCGGTGGCAATGTGTGGCTCACCAAGTCCGTGCCGGCCCGCTCGATCGTACAATTTCAAAGTACCGTCGAGGCTCGGCAGGAAGACGACGGCATCGAATTTCACATCTAGCGCACGATCTACCATCGGCAGGGCGGAGCAACGATGCGGGCGAGTTCGATTCTGGAGACCATTGGGCGGACACCGCATGTCCGATTGGCGCGGATGTTTCCCAATCACGACGTGTGGATGAAACTCGAGCGCGCGAATCCCGGCGGCAGTATCAAGGATCGCATTGCGCTGTCGATGATCGAGGACGCCGAAGAGAAGGGCGTGCTGTCCAGGGACAGCGTGATCATCGAGCCGACGTCCGGGAATACCGGTATCGGGCTCGCGATGGTCGCGGCGGTGAAGGGCTACAAGTTGATTCTGGTGATGCCAGAGTCGATGAGTATCGAGCGTCGCCGGTTGATGGCCGCGTACGGCGCCACCTTCGATCTCACGCCGCGTGAGCTCGGCATGAAGGGCGCGATCGCGCGCGCGCAGGAGCTGCTCGCGTCCACGCCACACTCCTGGATGCCGCAGCAGTTCGAAAACGCCGCCAACATCCGGGCGCACGCCGAGCATACCGCCGAAGAAATCATCGCCGATTTTCCTGACGGCATCGATTGCCTGATCACGGGCGTCGGTACGGGCGGACACATCACCGGTGTTGGTGAAGTAGTGAAGGCGCGATTCCCCGATCTCAAGGTGTTTGCGGTGGAGCCGGCCAAGAGCGCGGTGATCAGCGGTGGCGCACCCAGCCCGCACAAAGTGCAGGGGATCGGCGCCGGATTCATTCCACTCAACCTGCATACCGCGGTCCTCGATGGCACGGTGCAGGTGACAGAAGAAGCCGCCTATCAGTTCGCTCAGCGTGTCGCGCGCGAAGAAGGCATTCTGGTGGGCGTGTCGAGTGGTGCGTCATTGGCCGCCGTGCAGCAGCAGCTGGATGTGCTCCCCAAGGGCGCGCGCGTACTGACCTTTTGTTACGACACGGGCGAACGGTACCTGTCCACCGACGGACTCTTCACCTAAACCGCACTCGCCGTGGCCACACGCCCGCTGGTTTTTCTGCACGGCTACAGCGCCGACGATCGTGCGTTCACCGCGTGGTGTGCCGCGCTGCGTGAGGCTGGTTGGACGGAAGAGCAGCTGTGCGTAGTCGGATACGAATCGCTGACCAATGAAGTATCGGTTCGCGATATCGCCGAGGCGTTCGACAAGTTGCTGCGGCAGCGCGCCGGCCTGGCCGATGATGCGCCATTCGATGTCATCGTGCACAGCACGGGCATGCTGGTGCTGCGCGCGTGGCTCACGCGTCCCGGTGCGCAGGGCGCGCGGAAGGCGCGACTCAAGCATGTTGTCGCGCTGGCACCGGCCACCTTCGGGTCACCGCTCGCGCATAAAGGACGAAGCTTTCTTGGCGCGCTGGTGAAGGGGCGCAAGCAGCTTGGTCCGGACTTTCTCGAAGCGGGTGACCAGGTACTCGACGCGCTCGAGCTGGGGAGTCGTTTTACCTGGGACCTGGCGCATCACGACTTGTTTGGCAACGACACGTTCTACGACGGCAAACGTGATACGCCCTATGTGTTCGTCTTCTGCGGGAACAAGGGTTTTGGTGGACTGAGCGGCAAGTTCGCCAATACACCCGGCAGCGATGGTACGGTGCGGTGGGCGGGGTGCGCGCTCAACAGTCGCAAGCTCGTGCTCGATCTCACTGATGATTGCGCGGCTGATGCGCGCGTACAGTCGTGCGATTGGACGCAGGATGATGTGCCGCTGCACCCGGTGGATGGCGTGGATCACGGTACGATCTTGTCCAAACCGCCGGCATGGCTCGTGGAGCGCGTGGTCGCGGCGTTTGGTGTGAACTCCAATCCGTCGTACATGCAGTGGTGCACGGACACCGACAAGGCGGTTCGGGCAACTCGCGAGGCGCTGGTACCATGGCAGCAGTTCGTGGTCCGCGCGGTAGACGAGCGTGGCGATGCAATTCCCGACTGGAACCTGCAATTGGCGCTGCGCGACGGCACACAACTCACGCCGTTCTCCCAGGATGTGCATGTGTACGGCAGCGATCCGAGTCTTCGCACCTTTCATGTGCGGCTCGATTCGCTCAAGGACCCTGCGCTGATGAACGGCCGGCCGCGTCAGCTCACGGCGCAGCTGTATGCGAGCACCGGCACCGGGAGGGTGCTCTACCGCGGTGCGCTCACCGATTCCGATCAACCCGAAGCGCCAGGCAAGGGGGGAACGTGGTACGGCACGATTGACCTGTCGAATGCGCTTCCCGGCGGTGCGATGAGCTTCTTTCACCCGTTCACGACCACGTTCGTGGAAGTGCGCCTCGATCGAGAGCCACTCACCGGGAGCGGCGCGGTGGCGCGCTGGGGTGGTGCGTAACGCATGGTGTACGAATCGCGAAAGCATCCACCTATTCCGCGGAAGGCGTTTTACACGCGACTGGCGTTGCACTTTGGCATCGCGGCGCTGTTGATGATCGTGTCGATCGGTGGCGGCATGTGGGGCTATATGCATTTCGAGTCGCTGGCGTGGCGTGATGCATTCCTCAATACCGCCATGCTGCTTGGTGGCATGGGACCGGTCGACGCGCCAAAGACGGATTCGGGCAAGCTGTTCGCCGGATGGTTTGCGCTCTATTCCGGATTGCTTTTCATCGTGAGCGCCGGATTGTTGCTCACGCCTGTCGTGCATCGCCTGATGCACCGCTTTCACTGGGAAGCCGATCGTTGACCGAGTGGAGTTGGGCGCTCGCTGGGCTCGCGATTGGTGCGGTGGCGATGTGGCTCATCATGCGCCGAATTGCCATAGCCGATACAGCGCGCGCGGTGGTGGAATCCGTGGCGCCGCTCCGTGCGCAACTCGCTCGGCATGAGGCCGAAGCGCAGCTGAGCAGTCGTCACGGCAACGTCGCTGAACTACTCGCGCCGATTCGCGAAACGCTGACACGCTACGACGAGGCGATCGCACAGTTGGGGCGCGCGCAAGCACAAGTTGCGGGGCAGATCGGTGAGCGGCTCGAAGCGGTGGCGCTGAGCGGTGAAGCACTGCGACGCGAGACACAACAGCTGTCGCAAGCGCTCCGCGCACCCACCGTTCGCGGGCAATGGGGCGAGCTTCAGCTGCGGCGTGTGTGCGAGCTCGCCGGGATGTTGGCCTACTGCGATTTCGATCCGCAGGTGACGGTGCGTGGTGATGATGGCGTGCAGCGGCCCGACTTGATCGTGCGCCTGCCAGGAGATCGTCAGCTGGTGGTGGACGCCAAGGCGCCGCTCACCGGTTATCTGGAAGCGATGGCGGCCAGCGACGAGAGGCAGCGTGCGGTGCGGCTGGCAGAACACGCCGCGCAGGTGCGCGCGCATGTGCAGCGCCTCGCGGGCAAACGATACTGGGCGCAGTTCCCCAACGCGCCGGACTTTGTGGTGCTGTTCCTGCCCGGCGAAGCGTTCTTCGCGGCGGCGCTCGATGCGGATCCGTCGCTGCTGGAAGCGGCGCTTGGTGAGCGAGTGCTGTTGGCGACACCGACAACGCTGATCGCGCTGTTGAAAGCGGCGGCGTATGGATGGAAACAGGAGCGGATCGCCGAAGAAGCTGCGCAAGTGGCGGCGCTTGGACGAGAGTTGCATGAGCGACTCTCTACGTTCGATGAGCAGCTGGTGGATATGGGACGTGGGCTGCAGCGCGCGGTTGTGGCGTACAATCGGGCGGTGGGGAGTTTGGAGTCGCGCGTGCTGGTGTCGGCGCGGAAGCTGGGGGCACTGGCGCCGGTTGACGCGGTTGACTTGGAACTGCGGAAGCCCGAACTACGGAAGCCCGAACTACGGAAGCCTGTACATCGGGAGCTGGACATCGGGGAACAGCGGAGTGGTGAGACGCTGATCGATGAGTGAGACGGTGCTCCGTGTTGTCCGTCGTGACCGGCGCGGCTCCTCATCACCGGTTGTAGTTCAGACATCCTCCGGCGAACGCTTCGTCAAACTGTGCGGTGCGTCGCAGGGGACGCCGCCACTCGTGGCGGAACTGATCGTGGGCGCGTTGGCTGACCTGATCGGACTGTCGGTGCCAGCGCGTGAGCTGATCGAACTGCCGATGAACGTGCCGAGTGACGATCGCAATGACGAGCTGCGCGATCTGCTCGATGCGAGTGTGGGAACGAACCTGGCGTTCACGCTTATTGATGGCGCGCGTGATCTCACGGCGCCGGAGTTCGACAAGGTGGACCTGGTAGCGGCGGCGCATGTGCTGTGGCTGGATGCGCTGGTGTTCAACGTGGATCGCACGCCGCGCAATCCGAACATCATGGTGCGCAAAGGGACCGTGTGGTGCATCGACCACGGTGCCTGCCTCTTCTGGCAGCACGATTGGAGCAGCATCAGCGAAGCGACGGCGAGTCGGGCGTATCCAATCGCCACGCATCTCTTTCATTGGGCGGAGCCGGTGCTGCGTGAAGTGCACGCGCAAGCGGCGCCGTTGCTCACACGTGACGCCCTTCATGCTGCCGCCGCCACGGTGCCGGACGCGTGGCTTGGTGCGGACCCCGCGCGTCGTCGCGAGGCACATGTTGCCGTGCTTTGGAAACGCCTTCACGCTCTTCCGCAGGTAGCTTTCCCGTCATGACACTCTCCGTTCGTTTCGCTGGCGCTGCGGCGCTGCTCCTGCTGGCCACGCATTCTGCGCACGCGCAGAACACACCACGCCCGCCGGCGCGCTACACGCACGCGGACACGCTGCGCGGCACCAACGGACCGGGGCGCGATTGGTGGGATGTGGAGTTCTACGATCTTCAGGTACGCGTGTCGCCGGCCGACAGCAGCATCAGCGGATCGAGCGGCATCACGTACCGCGTGACCACCGCCGCCAAGGCGAAGAAGACGCAGCTGCAGATCGACCTGCAGATGCCGCTCGAAGTCGACAGCATTCTGCAGGACGGCACCAAGCTGCCCTTCACCCGCGATGGCAACGCGTTCCTTGCGACCGTCGCCGCGAATCAGAAGGTCGGTGAACATCGCACGGTGACGACCTACTATCACGGCAAGCCGCGCGCAGCGAAGAATCCGCCGTGGGATGGAGGCTTGATCTGGCGCACCGACAGCCTGGGCAATGCGTGGGTCGCCAGCGCGAATCAGGGACTTGGCGCGAGTGTCTGGTGGCCCACCAAGGACATTCAGGCCGACGAACCGGATAGCCAGCGGGTCGCCATTCGTGTGCCTGACCCAATGGTGAATGTCTCCAACGGTCGCCTGCGCAAGGTCACGCATCACGACGACAAGAGTACGACGTGGGAGTGGTTCCTGGTCAATCCGATCAACAACTACGACGTCGCGATCAACGCCGGCACGTACGATCACTTCAGTGAACTGTACATGGGCGAGCGCGGCCCGCTCACGATGGACTTCTGGCCGCTCGCGTTTCATCGACAAGCCGCCGAACAGCAGTTCCGTCAGGCGAAGCCCATGATCAAATGCTTCGAGAACTGGTTCGGGCCGTACCCATGGTACGAAGACGGCTACAAGCTCGTCGAAACGCCGCATCTTGGCATGGAACATCAGAGCGCCGTCGGCTACGGCAATCGTTTCCAGAACGGCTACCTCGGCACCGATCTCTCCAACACCGGCATCGGATTGCTCTGGGACTTCATCATCGTGCACGAAAGCGCGCATGAATGGTGGGGCAACAGCCTCACGTCGAAGGATCTGGCCGACATGTGGGTGCACGAGTCGTTTGCCAACTACGCCGAGAACCTCTACGTCGAATGTCAGATCGGTAAGACGCAAGGCGCTCGCTACGTGATCGGCACGCGTGCAAAGGTGCGGAACGACAAGCCGATCATCGCCGACTTTGGTGTGAACGCCGAAGGGTCGGGCGACATGTACTACAAGGGCGGCAACATGCTGCACACCATGCGACAGATGGTCGGCGACGATGCGAAGTGGAAGCAAGTGCTACGCGGTGTGCAGAGCACCTTTGCGCATCAGACCGTGACTGGTGCGCAGGTACAAGCCCACATGTCGCAGCAAGCGGGGATCGACTTCACCCCGATCTTTGCGCAGTACCTCACGACCACCAAGATTCCCGCGCTCGAATGGAAGCCCGAGGGCGATGGAGTGTCGGTGCGCTTTGCTGATGTCGTGCCCGGTTTCGCCCTGACGATTCCGCTCACTGGCGGCGGCGCCACCGTGAAAGCGAAAATCTCCGCGGACTGGTCGCACGTGGCCGTTCCGGTGGGAACCGCGGCACTTCGTGCCGACGAGAACTTCTACATCATACTCCGCCGCGCGCAGTAAGCTTTCGCGCTATACGCACGGGTGCAATACGCACCGGCGCAAAACGCGCCGGCGGTGCTCGCTCAGCTACAGCGAGCCGAGCAGATCGTCGATTGCTTTCTTGTCGGCGTCTTCGAGCGGTTCAGCGCCATTGATGATGCGCTGCAGGATATCCACCGCTTCAGCAGCAAGATCATCCGGATGACGACGGTCCTTTTCGAAGCGCACGATGTGACCGAGGAGAATCGTTTCGAACGGTGACTCCTCGGACTCATCCTCTTCGTCCTCGTCGTCGTCATCATCGTCATCGTCGCCGTCGTCATTCACCGACGATTCATAGCTTGGCACGCTCGCCTTCCACGGCTCGGATTCGTGCGCCTGCGCTTCGAGCAGCGTGCGCGGGACGAGTGCGAAGAGGCGGCACTGCAATCCCGGCGATTCTTCGAAGGCGAATAGCCCGAGCGGCACCGCTTCATCGAAGAGATGCAGGTCGAGCAATCGTGAGATCGCTTCTGGCGGCATTGCGCTGCGCGCGACAAGGCGACCATCGATGTAGGAGGCCAGTGCGGATGACTCCGGCGCCCGCGGATCGTCGAGCTGCTCGACCTTGATGTTGATCGGCTCCCGCGTCGTCACAAACACCGCCTGACGCTGCTCACCCTCGTCGTCGCCCGACTCCGAGTCCTGTTCCTCGGGGGCGTCGTCGTCTGGAGTGAGGTCGTCGTCGTCGAACTCGTTGGCGGCCATTGGATCGTTCGTTGGAGCGGGGTGCAGCGCAGAGCGCAGCGCGTGGGTCTCTGTCAGGTTAGACAGTGCGGACGCGGGCGGGAAGGGCCCTGATCGGTTTCGCGGAGTGGTGGAATGCGGCTACGCTGACGCCATCACCTCCGAGACGTCCGTGTCTTCGAAAACCGAACCCAGCCAGCGCCAGATCGGCCACAGCTCGAGTGCAATGATGGCGCTCGCGATCAGCGTGGCGAGCACGACTGACCACCCCTCCCAGTCGCCGGTCAGCCAGAGCACCAGGAGTCCTGCGCCAGCGGGAAAAACCAGTGCGACCGCGGCAACCAGCGTGGTCGCGCCGGTGGTGAGGAGGTTCTGCCCCATCGTTTCGAAGCCGCGCGCTTCGGTACCGAGTCGCACCCAGGCCGGAAAGAGCAACGCGGTGCCATTCTGTACCGTGAACATCAGCGCGTTGAACACCGGCACGCCGACCACGGTGGCCACGATGATCGGAATCGTGGCGCCGCTTTGAAAGAAGAGCGCCGGATCCTGCATGAACATGACTACCGGTACGGTCATGAGTGACCATACGGTGATGGTGTGCAGCACCGTCACCGCAAGAATCTCGGCGGCCACGATGCGCCAACCCGGCAACGGCATCGTTTTGAGTTGCGCGAGCCGCGGCAAGTCGAGCCGCAAGTCGAACCGCATCCAGAGCGGACCGACAAAGAGCAACATGGCGCCCCAGCCGAGCGTCACGCCCATGAAGGCATCGCCGGCACGCGTCGATGCGGAGCGTGTCACGGCCGCCAGCACGGCGAGGCCAATCGTGAACGACACCAGTTGCGTGGTCCACGAACCACCACGAAGCGCCGCGACAATGTTCTTCCAGACGATGGCGACTTCCGGGCGACCGGTAACGCTCAAGCCAGGCACACGCGCGAGCTTGCCGCGTCGACTGCGGGTTCGCCCCATCTGCGACGCGCGGAACCGCTGCAAACGCTCGGCGCGATGTTGGGTGGCTTCGATCGCCGCTTCTTCAAAGGCGCGATCGAGTCGTACGACCCAGACGTAGTGCAGAAGTAGCAGTCCCGCGGCCATGGCGAGCGCCGGCCAGAACGCGACCGTGCGCACGAGCTGAATGGGCTCGAGCAGTGTGCGAACCGGCCACAGTGCCGCCGCCGGAACCGGTGCTTGCAGCGCCGCGGTCATGGCCTGCACCAGGCTTTTGAGACCACTGATGCTCGCGAAGCGCAACGCGGGCAGGTCGACTACGAGCCCGTACACCACCATGCCCACGAGTGCCCCGAACACCACAATCGGTATGATGCCGCGTCGGGCGCCAGCTGCGCCGTGCTCCATGGCGCTCGCGCGAACGATGGCCGCGCCCAACCGATGCAGCGCCAGCGTCGAGAACACAATCCAGAGCGCGAGTCCGCGCTCCCAGCTCCCCAACTCTCCGGCGTTACCGCGGAAGAGCACTGAAAAAATGAGCGTGTTGACGAGAATGGCGAGCTGCATGCGCAACAGCTTCGCGTGCACGAGTCCTCGTCGAGATATGGGCGCGGGAAACAGGAACTGCACTTCGGCCGGCGCAAACGCGAGCGCGCCGCGTTCGCTGCCAAAGAGCCACCAACGCGCCGACGACAGCAGCAGGAGCGTGCTGCCCAGCACGAGCAGCGCCGGTGATTGCAGCATGGAGTTGAGTGGCGACCCGCCGAGCCGCGCGTTGCGGAAGAGCGCCCACCACAAGTACAGCATGCCCAACGCGACCGCTGCGAGATAGCGCGGACTGCGCACTCGCTTGGCTTGCTGCTTGAGTCGATTGTTGAACGCGCGCGCGTAGAGGTAGGTGAGTGCGCGCAAAGGCGCGGGCGTCACGCGACGGCCGACGCCGGCTCATCGCCGGTCAATGCGATGAAAATCTCTTCGAGTGAGCGGCCAGTCAGTTCGGGGCGCTGCGCGACAATGTCGTCGAGCGTGCCGAAGGCGACCATCTCGCCTTTGCGGATTACCAGCAGTCGCGTGCACAGCTCTTCAACGAGGTGCAGCAGATGCGAGCTCAGAATCACGGCCGATCCGTCGCGCGCACGCGCAGCGATCGTTTCCTTCATTCTGCGGATGCCGACCGGATCGAGACCGGTGAGCGGCTCATCGAGGAGGAGTGCACTTGGGCGATGCAGCAAGCCGCATGCAATCGCGAGCTTCTGCTTCATGCCGCGCGAGAGCTCTGTTGGCAGCGCGTCGCGCTTCGCGGTGAGCTCGAGCTCCTCGAGCAGCTGCGGAATGCGCGGCTCTGCGTCCGGCACGCCATACAATCGCGCGCAAAACGTCAGATGCTCGGCGACGGTGAGATAGTCGAAGAGCGCCGGTTCGTCAGGGATGAACGCGAGCTTGGCCTTCGCGGCGACCGGATCTTTCGCGAGATCGACACCGCCGATCTGAATCGAGCCACTGGTTGGCTGCAGAATACCAGCGAGCGCGCGCAGCGTGGTGGTCTTTCCTGCGCCATTGGGGCCGACCAGGCCGAGCACGTCACCGGGCGCGACCTGGAAGGAGAGTGATTTCACGGCGATCGTGTCGCCGTAGAGCTTGGTGTAGGCAGAGACGTCGATCACGGAGCAGTCGTGGGGAGAACAAGCGGCGCTGAAAGCGTCACGGTAATAGTGGCGCCCGCCGCCATGCATCGCTCGTTGACGCGACTCCGCTGAGCAGCCACCGTGCCGGCGCCCGCTCCCGCGGCGGCACCAATGACCGTACCCTTCGCGCCACCGCCCAAAATGCGTCCGAGAATGGCGCCAGCCACGGCGCCAGTAATGACCTTGGTCTTGTCGCTGCCGTTGGCGACCGCCCGATCGGAGGTGGTGGCATCACTCACCGCGACCGAGCCTTCGGCGGACATGAATTCGCCCCGGACCTGAACGCCGCGAAGGCGGAAGGTGAATCCGTCGGCGCCGGAGGTCGCGAGCTCAATAAGCACGGGTGTTCCGGCCTCGAGCACCGCGCCGTTGGTACCTGTCACAGTTCTCGACAGCGGCACCACGAACCGATCGCCTGGTTTGCTGGCCAGCGAACAGATCTCCGCGCCGGTCGTACCGGTGAGAAGCGATCCGCTGCCGATACTCCCACGGGCCGCGGGTGCCGGCCCTGGAGCCGCAGTGGGGGCGGGCTCGACCGGTGCCGGGGCCGTGATCACTGGCTGGGGCGCGGCTGCCGGTCTCTCAGTTCGCGGAGTCGGGCGTGGTGTGGGTTTTGGTGGTGAACTCCTAGATTGTGGCGCCGAAGTGGCGCGATTTTGCTGCACAGCTGGCTTCCGTTTAACAATAGGCGCTGGAGGCGGCTTGACCGCAGTGTCGGCGATCGACACGGTCGCCGTGGCCGATCCCGCCAAAGTGAGGTCGCGCGCCAGCGCAGAGTCCACACTCGCCGTGCGCTCGGTTCGATCGCCGCACGCCGTAGCCAATGCAGCGGCCATCAGCAGCGCTGATGCGCTGGGGAGCGCCCGGTACGCCCCATCACGAATCCGGCCCGCAAGAAGTTGCCGCATACCGACCACGATAGTCGAAGAAAGAAGTGTGTCGCCACGATCGGGCGCTGCGAACGCAGCGCCTTTCAAGTCCTACGCCCGTGATCGGCACGCGTTCCCGCACTCCTGCTTCACTGCCAATGCCCGTTTCAGACGTCGACGTGACGCCACCCCCCACGGCCCAGCACGTCTTCATTGCCCGACAGCCGATCTTCGACGTCGCCGATCAACGCGTGGCGTACGAACTGCTGTACCGTGCATCGGCCGATGCGACCGAGGCGGGACTCGGTCGTTCGGCGACGTTCATGTGCAGCGATACGGCTCTTCATGCGCTGCTGTCGATTGGCCTCGACCGATTGACGTCAGGCACGACCGCCTTCGTGAATATCACCGAAGAGCATCTGCTCGGCGATCTCTACAAGATTTTCGATCCGTCAGCGGTGGTGCTCGAGATTCTCGAGTCGGTCGATGGCACATCGGCGGTGGTGGATGCCTGCGCGCGCGCGGTGGGCGAAGGCTACACGATCGCGCTCGACGACTACGACGGCCGCGAGTCGCTCGACGTGCTGTTGCCATTTGCGTCGATCGTGAAGATCGACGTCCTCGATCGTGATGTCGCGCAGCTCGCGCCGACGATTGATCGACTGCGCAAGATGGGGATCGCGGTGCTCGCCGAGCGCATTGAAACCCGCGCGATGCTGGCGGCGTGCCGGCAGGTGGGCTTCACGCTCTTTCAGGGCTATGTGTTCAGCCGTCCGGAAACGATGGACGGCCGCGCGGTACAGGTGCAGCAGGTCACGATGTTTCAGATCATGGCGCTGCTCAACCAACCGAATGTCACCGATCGCGCCCTCGAGGAAGCGTTTCGCAGTCATCCGTCGCTGATGCTCGCGCTGCTGCGCATCGTGAATGCGGCGGCGTTCGGCGGACGTGGTGTGGATTCGATTCCCTACGCGATTCGCCTGATCGGCCGTGAAGCGTTGTCGCGGTGGATGCTCATCATGCTCGTATCGAGCGTCGGCGCGCGGAGTCCGGTGGCGCACGAAGCAGTGATGGCGGCGCTGGTGCGCGGTCGCTTCTGCGAAAGTGTCACGGCGCACGACGCGAGCGGCGACCCGGCGGCGCGCTTCCTGGTGGGACTGCTGTCGCGCATGGACGTGCTGCTTGGCTTGCCGATGACGGAAGTGCTCGAGCGCTTGCCGGTCAGGGAAGACATTCGCGAAGCACTGATTGAAGGCACGGGTCCGCATGCGAGCACGCTGCGCTTGGCAAACGCGTACGAACAGGCGGAGTGGGCGCTCGTTGCATCCGAGACCAACGCGGCAGCGCTGGCGGAGCTCGGCGAGATGTACGCGGAGGCGCTGATGTGGGCGGGGGAGAGGCTCAAGGTCACGCGCGCGTGAGAGCGGTTTACTGGCGCTTTCGCTTACTCGAGATTGTGCCTGTCACTGCTACTGCATTTTAGGAGTCAGGGTGTAGCAGTCAGGGGGGAGTTGTGGTGGGGCTCGCGCTAGCGCGCTTTGGCTCCCTTATCCTTCAGGTATGTTCTCAGGGCGTGGAGCATCCTTCGGATTTCGGTGAGCTCTTGCTGAATTGGCTCTGCGCCGCGGAAGCTGGGCTGCAGACTTGAGACGATCGAGAGGTGGCTGGACACTTCATTGATCGACTTGATGGCGATGCCGACAAACCGGGCGAACTCCAGCGGTGAGTCGGCGCCAGCGCCTTCGGCGATGTTTGCCGGTATCGAGAGCGCGGCGCGTCTCAATTGACTGCGCATCCCGGGAGCAAGCCGCGCGTTGATGTAGCGCGTGAGCTGCACAATCTCAATCGCGACGTCCCGCGAGCGCCGCCAAACAATAAGATTCTGGTGATTCTGCATCCGCCCAGCGTAAGCGCAGGCGTCACCACCCCGTCAGCGCATCCCTCCAGCGGCAACTCCCCCCTGACCGCTATGCCCTGACTCCTAAGAAGCAGAAGCAGTGACCAGCACTCACTGGCAGTCGCAAATGCGCCAGTAAACCGCTCTCACAACCCGCTAGTAGTTACGCCGAATCGGTTGCGTAATCGCCGACACCATCGAATCCGCCTTCAACGTCGCCAGCTCCTTCCCGTTCGGCGCCGCCGGCTCCGGTACGTTCGTGAACGGCAGCAGGATCGTAATGCGGCGATTCGCAGCGGCCATCGGATCATTCGGGACGCGTGGCTGCGTGGCACCGAGTCCGGTGACACCGCGCACGCGATCACGTGACAAGCCGGCGCTTTCGAGCACGCGACGCGCGGCGTTGGCGCGGTCGGTGCTGAGCTCCCAATTCGTGTAGTTCGCGTTGTTGCCGAACGGTGCGGCGTCGGTGTGTCCTTCAAGGACCACTGGGGACTGCAGCTTCGAGAGCTCGCTGCCAACCAATTGCAGCGCGAGGACCATGACCGGGCGCATCTGCGCCGAGCCGCTCGGGAAGTAGGTGTCGCCCTTGTCGCCTTCCACCAGTTCGATGCGCAAGCCTTCCGGCGTGACTTGCACGTCGTAGCTCGCGTTGAGCTTCTTGAGCGAGTCGTTCGCTTCGAGCTTGTCGAGAATCGACTTGCGCATCTCTTCGAACGTGCGCTGTTCCGTGGAGCGTACCATCAGGCGCAGCGGCGTGCGCTGCACATTCGACGGCGACGTGCCGGTCGAGAGTGGGCTCGAGCCCGCGCCATAGCCCTTCTTGTAGCCGACGGGGTTGGCGAAGTAGCCCTCGATGGCCTGCTTCGTTTTGTCGTCCATGCCAAGGATCCACATCACCATGAAGAAGGCCATCATGGCGGTCACGAAGTCGGCGTACGCGACCTTCCATGAGCCGCCGTGGTGTCCGCCACCGGCGACGATCTTCTTCTTGATGATGACGACTTTCTTACCGCCGCGGGCTGCCATGACTTAGGCCGCCTTCTTCCGCGTCAGCTCTTCGAGTTCTGCGAAGCTCGGACGCTCATGCGGTTCGATATTGCGGCGCGAGAACTCCACGGCGGTCATCGGCGCATCGCCTCGTGCAAAGCTGAGGAGCGCGGTGCGAATGCAGAGCATGTAGTCGTGCTCCGCGTGCAGACGCGTTTCCATCGCCTTGGCGAGCGGGCCAAAGACGCCGTAGGCGAGCAAGATGCCCAGGAACGTTCCGACGAGCGCGGCGGCGACCTTTTCACCGATTTCGGAGGCGGCGCCACCGATCGAGCCCATCGTGATGATGACGCCGAGCACGGCGGCGACGATGCCGAAACCCGGCATCGCGTCACCAACGGTCGTGACCGCGTGCGGTACCAGCATGCCTTCGTGGTGATGCTTCTCGAGGTCGACATCGAGAATTTCCGCGAGGTTGTGGTCTTCCACCGTACCGGTGAGCAACACCTTGAGCGTATCGCACAGGAGCGAGACTGCATGGTGATTGCCCATGAACGACGGGTACTTCTGGAAGATGTCGCTCGACTCAGGCGTTTCGATGTGCGCTTCGAGACCCACGAGACCGTCCTTGCGGGCCTTCTGGAACACCTCGTAGAGTACCTGCAGCAACTCGGCGTAGGCCTTCGCGCCGTACGGGTTGGGCTTGAGCAGGCCAAGCAGCTGGGCGAGTACACCCTTGAGCACCGCCGGCGGATTCGCGATGATCAGCGTGCCGATCGCCGCGCCACCAAGGATGATGAACTCGTTGGGCTGAATCAGCACGGCGAGTTCGCCATGGTGCATGACGTACCCACCGATAACGGCGCCAAACACGACGACCAGGCCGATGATGACGAACACGCGTGCGTTTCCGGAGTGCGAGGAATGAGTTCAGACGGGGGCCGAGTGCCCGCTGCCGCGATCGCTGCCGATGTCGGCGCGACGCGCTGGCTTACCGTTCATGACGATTTGCTTCGTGCTCTGGCACATGCCATCAGCAACCGCATGGCCACTGTCGCCGCGACCGCGACGCTCCTCGAGCACGGGATCACTCCCGACCCGCGAGTGGCCAGTGGACTTGCCACTGATGCGCAGCGTCTCGAGCAGCTGCTGCAGGCGTTGCGCTACCTGCCGCGGCGTGTGGACGGGATGGCGGAGCCGCTCCTCCTGACCGATGCCCTCGATGGCGCCAAGGTTCTCACGCACGAGCATCCCGACCTCCGCGATCGCACCATCGAGATCGAGTGTCGCAATGATGTGCAGCCCGTTCGCGCCGAGCCCGGCGCTGTGCTGCACGCCTGCACGGTGGCGGTGCTGACCGCCGCGCGCTACACGACGGCGGGGCGCGCCGTTCGCGTTGCGCTCGAGACGATCGGCGACGAGGTGCGCGTCACCGCCTTCGGCGACGACGGGCCGCACTACGGGGGAGAACAGCTCCGGAGCGATGACGCGGTGGCCATCAACTGGCTGCTCGGCGAGCACGGTGGGCGCGCCGAACATCACGAGTCGGGGTGCGCGTTCACGCTCCCCACGCTGCAGGCGTCGCGTCGACGAACGAGCTGACATCTCAGTTCCCGTCCTTCGATTCTGAAATCGGTTCCGATTTCGGAGCCGTCGGTGCGATTGCCGGTGCGATTGACGGCGCGCCGAGCGTGCTGAGCCACGCCGCATCAGCTGGCGCTGCTGCCGCCTGATTTTCCTGCGCGACCTGTTGCGCGATTTCGCCGCGCAGAATCTTCACGTTCGACGGCGCTTCGATCCCGATGCGCACGCCGTGACGGTCGCACGACACGACGACGATCTTGATACCGCCGTCGATAAGAATGGAGTCGCCTTCGCGGCGGCCTAGAATCAGCATCTTAGTTGATCAGACTGAGGAGCGTCTGCAGCATTTCGTCGGCGACCTTCACCATCTTGGAGGCGGCCGTGTACGACTGTTGCACGCGCATCATGTTCACCAGCTCCTCATCGGTATTCACACCACTGACCGACTGACGGCGCGTGTCCGCCTGATCGGTGAGCGCCTGCGTGACGGCGGCACGATCCTCCGCCTCGGACACAGTGCTGCCCAGGCGGGTCATCGCACCGCGGAAGAACGCGACAAAGGAGCCGGATTCCGTTGCACCATTTGCATCGGTCCAGGTGACCGTGTTGGGTGCTGACCGAAGCGCGGCCATGCTCTGCGCGACGGAGTTGTCGCTCGGACCGTTGGCGTCTCCGCTCGCGGCGATCTTGGCCGGATCGTTCGCGATCGCCGCGTCGAGACGCATGGTGGCGGCTCGCACGGGATTGAGCAGCGTACCGGCATCGAAGAAGTTGCCGGCCGCCGTGCCCGGAATGGTGGAGCCGCTGAAGGTGAATCCCGCGGAATGCGCCGCGTTCGCCGCGGTGACCAACTGTGACGCCATCGCGTCGAGTCGGCCGCGCATCTGCGGAATGTCGGTGTTCAGCACATCCTGCAGTGCGCCCAACTCGCCACCCATGTTCATCACCGGGTCGCGGCCGTCGCCGAGCGTGAACGCCACCGGCACATCGGTCAGCGGTGTGGCGGGCAGCGGATTGGGCTGCACGAACTTCACGTTCAACTTGGTGGCAGAGATGCCGTCAACAATGGTCGAATTTCCGATCGTGACCGACACCGAGCCATTCGACTGCCAGATCACGCGCGTGCCGGCCACCTTCGAGATCTCGTCGAGCTTCCGGTCGCGCAGATCGCGCAGGTCGTTATTCGGCTGACCGTTGCTTTCGGTGACGACAATCTGGCCATTCAAATCAGCCAGCTGCGACGCCAACGAGTTCACCTGGTCGACCGAGTTGGTCAGGCGTTCGAGATTCGACGTGCGCTGCTGCGTGAGCGCGGTGTCGTAGTCGTTGAACATCTGGGCCAGCTGACGGCCACGCTGCTGCACCACCGCGCGCGCCGCGAGGCTGTTCGGCGACGCCGACAGATCACTCCACGCATTGAAGTACTGATCGAGTGAGCTCGACATCCCCGCGTCGCTCGGCTCGCCGAACACACCTTCCAGCTGCGAGGTGAGACTCGCGCGCAGCTGCGCTTCGCCATTCTGCCCGGTCGCTGAACGGAACGAATCGTCGAGCAGCAGATCGCGCTTGCGGATGATCGTTTTGACGCTGACACCCGTGCCGATCTGACCGAACGAAAAGTTCGCGGGCGTGTTGGCCTGCAGCACCGCTTCCTGGCGCGAATAGCCCGGAGTTTCGGCGTTGGCAATATTCTGCGAAATCGTCTGCAGCGCCGTTTGATGGGCGGTCAGAGCGGTACGCGCGATGCTGAGCAGGCCATAGCTCATCTTAGACCGTCCGATTGAGGAGCACGCCGCGCGTGCCCTGGGGAACGGCGGTGTTCACGCCTTCGGTGGCGTACGTCGACGGCGCGGCGGGCGCGCCCACCAACGTGCGGACATGCTGGTCGGTGCTCGTGAGTGCTTCACGCAACAGCTTGCGGTTCATGCCGACTTCGCGTGTGAGCACATCGGCGGCCTGTTGCAGGCGCACGCGTGCGTCGCGGAAGCGTTCATCAACCAGATCGCCGAGCAGTTCTTCGAGCTCGCGCAACGTGCACTCTTCATTGCCGCCAAGCAGCACGTTGAGTTGGCGACGACGCTGACGGGCCTGACCAAGCGTCGCGAGTACACGATGCGTGGCGAAGGTGCTGTCATCGACGCCCTGAATGTCTTCAACCGCAACGGCGGTGCGCTGACGACGCATCTGCGAGATGAGTTCGTCGAGCAGCTTGCGTTCGCTCGCGAGCGCATCGTGCAGCGCGTTGAGCAACGCCGGGCTGGGCAGGCCGGGGCGATCGCCGCCAAAGCGGGTGGCGGATTCCTGAGCAAGGAGTGTCGTCGGCGACATCACAGGGTCTTGGAAACAGTGTGTGGCTCTGAAGCCTGGGGTGCAGCGGCCTGTTCGGGACCGCGCAGCTGACGATAGAGCGCCTCGGCCAGACCGCCCTCCCATTGCTTGGGAGTTTCGGTCGCAAGGTGCTCATCCATGAGTGATGTGAAAATGTCCTCGCCGGCCCCGCCTGAAACGATTCCGTCCTGCTGTGGAACGGTGTCGCGCATGGCTTTGAAGAGCTGTTGGACGAACAAGCCCTCGAGCGCTTGCGCTGACTTTTTGAGCTTGTCGTCCTGCAGCGAGGGCGCGGAGGTTTTGGTGGCGTCTTCCGCTGACGCGGTCGACGCACCTTTTGCTCTCGCGGAGGACGCGGAGGGAGGAGCGAACAGAGGCCCGGAGACGTTCGAGATCACCGAACGATGACCTCGGCGGTCACGGCGCCGACTTCGCGGAGGGCGGCGAAAATGGCGGCGATCTCGGCGGGCGGCGTGAGGACGGCGTGAAGTGCCGTGGCTACACGCTGCACCGGAATGCCAGCCGGCAAACGCACGCTGCCGGGAATTGCCGCCGTGTCGTTTGGTGCGACCTGACCAATGGCAAGCGTGATCGCGCCATGACTGATGGTGGCCGAACCCACGATCATGTCGCCGCCGGCGACGACCGTGCCGTCCTTCGCATCGATCACGATGCGCGGACGCGATTCGGGCTTGATGGACAAGTCGCGGATCTTGGCGAGTGCGAGCGGCTTCGACTGCACAGAATCGGGAATCGTGAGCATCACCGACCCTTCGTCTTCCACCACCGCAGTCTTGTCGCCCATCGACGTGTTGATCGCCGCGGCGATACGCGTTGCCGTGCCGAGGTCCGGCTCACGAAGCAGCAAGCGTGAGCTCGCCGTGATCGCGGGACGCGGCAGATCGGCTTCGAGCACGCCACCGGTGGGGATGCGCGCCGATGTTTCATGCGTGGGCTGATAGCGGGTCGTCGCGCCACCTTCGCTGATGAGCAGCGAGCCCTGCGCCGTGGCGAGCGGCTTGCCGTTTGGATCAGCAACGAGCGGTGTCATGAAGAGCGTGCCGCCCTTGAGCGAACGTGCGTCGCCCATGCTCGACACGTTGATCTCGAAACGACCACCCGCGCGGAGGTACGGCGAGACTTCGGCGGTGACGAGCACCGCGGCCACGTTGCGCATGCGGATCAGATCCGCCGGCACTTCGACATTGAAGCGACGCAGGATGTTGATGACACTCTGCACGGTGGGGCCGGCGGTCTGGCCACCAATCGCACGATCACCGGTGTTGTCGAGACCGGTCACGATGCCGTAGCCAACAAGGCGTACCGGGACTGCGCCTTCGGCTGACGTGAGGTCGCGAATCTTGACGTCGTTCTGCGCATGCAGGAGCGACGGCAGCAGAAGGAGCAGTGCGGCCGCGACCAGCACGATCTTCGCGATCTGCGCGGCGGTGTGCTGAACGGAGGAAGTCGAAGTCGTCATGGGATTGCTCACGGCCAGAACGCGCCGAGGATCTTCGTGATCATCCCCTGCTTGGGCTTGCCGAGCGGACCGGGTGATGCGTAGCCGAGCGAGATGTCGGCGACGCGGCTCGATTCAACCGAGTTCGCGGTGGAGATGTCCTGCGGACGTACAAAGCCGGTGAAGACGATGTCCTGCTGCGCCTTGTCGACGTCGATCTTCTTGGTGCCTTTGAGTTCGAGCAATCCGTTCGGTGCGATCGACACGACGCGGACGCTCATTTCGTTCTGAAAGCGATTCTCGCGACGCGCCTGACCACGCTTGGTCTGATCGGCGTTGTTGCGGCTGTCGATGCCCACGCTCTTGTTGCTGCTCGGCAGGCTCGCGTTCACCGACAGGCCGCGCGTGCGCGTATCGGTGGCGAGATCTTCTTTTACGGCGGTGGAGATGGTGTAATCATCGATCAGCACCGTGATGATGTCGCCGACCACAAAGTCGCGGCGATCTGCCGTCCACGAGGCGCGTGTCGGCGACGAGGGCGCGGAGGCTGATGTAGCGCCGGTCGCTGGCGCTCCCGTCGCATTTGTGGCTGTCGCCGGAGAGCGCGGAGGTTGGCTCGCCGGCTGCTGCGCAGCAGCCGTGGAGGGGGCGGCGATCAGGGCGATCAGCGCGAGTCGCGTACGGAGTGTATTCATCGCGACGAGTCTCAGCGAAGGCGAACGGTGTTCGGTCCGACGGCAATGCCATCGAGCCGGCGAGTGCGATCGATGCGCACACCAACAGGCGCGCCAATCGCGGCGGTATTCGTAGCGATCCCACTGAGCACGAGGCGCACGGGACCATCCTGATAGATTGCGGTGACCGTCGCGCCAGTCGTCACGACGGGCGGCGGTACCACAGCGGGGCTCTTGAGCACTTCGCCAGCGGCGATCGCGCGACGCGTGACCCAGCCAGCGGCGGGGCGCGTGGTGTCGGGCGCGGTGTTCCAGCGCCACACGATCGTGGTATCGCGCACGGCCCAATCGCTTTCGGTGAGCGACTCGCCCGCCGCGATTGCGCGGGTGGCCACGGCGACGCGAATCGTGCGCTGATCGCGCGTCGATGCGACTGCAACGGCGTTCTGTGCGCGCAGCACGCACGCCGACCCCGCGATCATCGCCAGGATGACCACGGTGCGGAGCAGCATCGACGGGAGCGAAGCGCGCATCACGTTTACCGCGTGATGTTGTTGGCGATCTGACCCATTTCGTCGGCCTGCTTGATGGCCTTCGAGTTGATTTCGTACGCGCGCATGGCGGCGATCATCTCCACCATCTCCTGTACGATTTCGACGTTAGAGCCTTCGAGCGCACCCTGTTCGAGGCGTCCCATGCCTTCGTCACCGGGGAAGCCAACGGTCGGCTGACCGGAGCTCGCGGTGGCTTGCAACAGGTTGCGTCCCAGCGATTCCATGCCGCTCGGATTCGCGAAGCGCGCGAGTTCGATGCGACCAAGTTCCGTGGGCAGGATGTCGTTGCCGCGTTTCACGCTCACGTTGCCGTTGGGCGAAATCGTGAGCTCGCTTGCGTCACCCGGCACGCGGATGGGCGGCTGAATGGCGTAACCTTCGCTCGTGACGAGCAGCCCCTGATCGGAGATCTGCAGCGAGCCGTCGCGCGTGTAGGCCATATCGCCGCTCGGCAGCTGCACCTGCAGGAAGCCTTCGCCTTCGATGGCGACATCGAGATTGCGTGTCGTTTGTTCGAGCGCGCCCTGTTCATGCACGCGTTGCACACCCGCGAGCTTGGTACCGCGGCCGACCTGAATGGCCGGCGACGTGTTCGAATCGGGATCGCCGAGGATCTGCGTGCCCTGTACGGTCTGATAGAGCAGGTCTTCAAAGTGCGCGCGGCTGCGCTTGAAGCCTGTGGTGTTCACGTTCGCCAGGTTGTTGGCGATGACTTCGGTGCGAGTCTGCTGCGCCATCATGCCGGTAGCGGCGGCGCGAAGTGCCGGATCCATGCGTGAGCTCCTTAAACGGGCTTGGCGAGGTCGGTCACGGCAATGCCGCGAACCGCATCGATCGTGGACAGAGTTTTCTGCGCCGCGCCGTAGCGGTGCAGGACGGCGAGCATGTCCGTCATCGCGGTCATCGCGTTGACGTTCGATTCCTCGACGAAGCCCTGTTTGATGGTGCGCTGTTCGGCGGGAATGCTTTTGCGGGTGGCATCGGGCACGAAGCGCGTGCCCCCCTCGTGCTGCAGTTCGGACGCGTTGGCGACCGACTCGAGGCGCAGACGTTGCTGCGGCTTTCCGTTGACCTTGATCATGCCGGTGTCATCGATCTCGATGTTCCCCGGCGGCAATGTGATCGGACCGCCTTCGCCAAGGACCGGATTACCCGCTTCGTCGGTCAGACGACGCTCACGATCGAGTGCGAAGGTGCCGTTGCGGGCAAAGCGTTCGCCGTTGGGCGTCTGCACCACGAAGAACCCGTTGCCCTGAACCGCGAGGTCCAGAGGGTTATGGGTTTCCGAGAGCGTCCCCTGGGTCTGGTCGAGCGAGGTATCGGTCGTGGCGAGGGCAGTGCCCATGAGCCGAGCGAACGGCGCCTCGGCCTTGAAGCCGCGGGTGGTGACGTTGGCGAGGTTGTTGGCCAAGACCTGCTGACGCCGCTCCAGCATCTGGAGCGCCGCGGCGGCACTGGTCATTCCGTTTGTCTTTACGGGATCCGGCATGTCGTGTTCGATAAAGGGTGCACGAACTCGACAGGGTGAAAAGCAACGGCCGGGCCAAACTTTTCAGACTCTTCGGAATTGGGTTAAGTGATTGTGGGATATGAGATTACATTTTTGCCACGGACTTCGCACACGGATTTCACGGTCGGAAGATATTGCCGGTTTTTGTGACAATGGGCCGGGATTGCCGCGATGGAGGTAGTGGGAAGGAGTTGCCGGCGGTGGTTGCGGGTGCGCTAGCCGGGGAGCCGCACCGCGATGTCCGTCGCTGGAAAGTCATCGCCGGTGCAGAGCAGCACGTCGCTCGTTGCGGCGGCCAGGGCGTAGCTAAAGCAGTCCCCGAAATTCAGCGCGGCCGGATGGCGCCCACGCCCGAAACGCACTGCGGCTTCCTGCGCGATGCCAGCCTGGACGAGGTCCACCGGCACCAGTTCAATGCGCAGCTGGCGGAGCAGCGCATCGAAGTCGCTCCTGCCGGCCTCACCGAATCGGCCGACCAATACGAGGCATGCCTCGAGCGCCGAAGCGACGGACATTCGCCTGGTCGTCGCACCGTGCAGCGCTTCCAGCAGCGGCTCCGCGGTCGGTTCGCCGAGCGCGATTGCAACAATTGCGGAAGTGTCGACGATCATTCGGGCGCCCCATCGCTTCCGTAGCCGATGATGTCGTCGGCGGACCGAGCGTCGCGCACCGGGCGCTCTCGAATGCGCTGTTGAATGCGCCGAACCGGAGACGCGTACTCGGAGAAGTCATGAGCCGACTCGATCCGCTGCAACCGCTCTTCGAGCGCACGGGTGATCGCTTCGGTGATGGATTCGCCGGTCGCGGCGGCGACGGCGCGGGCCAGGCGCTCGGCTTCTGGGCTTTTGAGGCTGAGTGGCATATTTCGTATATAGAGATAGACAGTAAATGTATACTGGCATATTATTGGTCTTTCAAGTATTGTGTTCACAGACTGTGAACACCACAAGACATGCTGAAACCTCAAGATCTCGCGGTCGCGCTCCAGCTCACGCAGCGCCCCGGACAACCGTTCCGGGAGCTTGCGTTGGCGGTAGGACTCTCGCCTGGCGAGGCGCACAACGCGGTTCAGCGCTTAATCGAAGCCCGACTCGTTCGCGCTCCCGATCGCAGCGTGCGGCTGTACGCGCTGCACGAGTTCCTGGGTGGCGGCGTGCCGTATCTGTATCGCCAGCCGGGCGACTTGTACTCGGGCGTTACTCGAGTGGCGGAGGGCAATCCCACTCTCACGGCCCTGCTTGCACTCGTTGATCGACTGCGACACGGTGGACCCGACGAGCGCGCGACTGCTCTCAGCGCCGTGCGAGAGACGACACGAGCGCCTTATCGCGCGGCGATCCAGAATTTCGAATCAACGCCGCAACGAGTCGTGCGTGTCGTGAGTCGCCGACATTCGAACGATGATGACTTGAGCAGCGACACGACGCCCGTCGAACGGTTGGCGATGGTCGATCTGCTGTCGCGACGCATGAGCGACGTCAGAGGGATCGAGTACGCGGTCGTGGTCTACCCGCGTCGTGTCGCTTTGCGTACACGGCGGCAGCCGGAGTCAGGTCATGCATGACGACTGGTTCGACCTGCTGATCGCATTCCACGAGCACGGCGTGCGTCATTTGGTCGTCGGTGCGCACGCACTGGCGGTGCACGGTGTGCCGCGCGCAACGCAGGATCTCGATGTGTGGATCGATGCGACGGACGAGAACGTGTTGAAGACATGGACGGCGTTGATCGAGTTCGGCGCGCCGTTGGAGTCGATCGGCCTGACTCGCGATGAACTCAAGAACCCCGAAGTGGTGGTGCAGATCGGCCTGCCGCCGTCGCGCATCGATTTGCTGACGTCGATGACTGGTCTGGTCACATTCGACGGCGCGTGGACGGATCGCGTGGAACACTCCGTGCGCGGACTCGGGGTGCCATTCCTCGGCCGGTTGGCGTTGCTGGCGAACAAGCGAGCCACCGGTCGCCTCAAAGATCTTGCCGACCTCGAGGCGCTTGGTGAGTCGATCGATGTTCACGGGATTCGTCCCTTTCCCTCCAGCGGGCAGACGGTGACGAACGAATTGATCGACGAGCTTCGGGATGGGGACGCGTACTAGTCAAACAAGCGACTGAAGGCCGTGCGCGACTCGAAAGTTCACTGCGCTGGGAGTTCGCAACGAAGGAGCGACTCCAAGCCGTCTGCGTCTGCGCGCACACCCCACACAGCGTTTGCAGTTACGAGTTGGAGACGTGTAAGCGGCTCGATGTTGAGGTCTGGTCCCGTGCGTCCATCGCGCGTGACTCGCTGCCAAATCGCGGCGCGCTCGAGCGGGTGAGAACGTCGAAGCCACACGTCGCCATTGTCCGCTACCAGCAAGTCGTTCACTGCCGGCACCATCCGTGGGCGTGACACCTGCCGACGCACGACTGCCGGGTCGCGTCCCTGAGAAAGCACGGAGACAATCGAATCGAAAAGCGCGTCTGTGACGCGACGACCGTTCAGCGAGAGCCGCTTGCGCTGCAGCAATGTCGACGCGTCGCTCACGCATTCGAGCTGCCAATCGTTGCCAGTTGGACGCGCCGCGCAGAAAACGGAGTGATCTGGACTTGCCCCAACCACCGTTTCCGCAGCGAGTGGCTGCGCGCTGCCTCTCGGGCCACCATTCGTCAGCATCATGCGCGGCGCCGGAACCAATGGCCAGCTTACGACGCTGTCCAATCGCTGCTGTAGTGGCTGGCGCAACACCGCGAAGGGGAGATCGCTCGCGATCCGTCGACGTGCAAAACCCACCAGTATGCCACTCGGACGGGGTGCCCACGAGGCCGGAGTGACCGCGCCCACGGTGCGAAGAAATGTCCCTGAGTCGTGAAAGAACTGAAGTCGGGGAAGCGAGGCGTCAGCCACCCACAGCGTATCGCCCAACCATCCCAGGTTGTCAATGACGCGGAACTCACCCGGCCCCGAGCCACTGCGGCCAATCGCTCGAACGCGATGCTTACTGTCGCGCACCATCACCTGGCCAGGACGCCCGTCGGTCCATGCGATCCGACCGCCAGCCCCGACGGCCACCGCGCCAATGCGACCCGATCCAACATCCGACGGGGGCACCTCGACGACACAATTGAGTGCGCCCGATTGTCTGGGCGCCGAAGCTGCAGTCGTTACCAGCAGCGCAAGACTGACGGCGAGCGAGGATCACTGCATACTCCTCCACGGTGCCCCAATGATTTGTACAGCAGCTCAATCGTCGCAGGAATTTACAGCGTATCGACGAATTCTGGCGCCGGCCTTTTTCCCTGACACCGATCACTCGCTTGGAGTCGGTCAAGGTCGAGGCGACCGTGCTCTCCGAGCGTACGCGCGCGATCGAGGAACGCGTTCGCGCGGGCTACGGCTACCATCGCGACTCCATGGTCGTGCGCAACTTTCCCGGCGTTCTGGAAGTGCTGAGTAGCATCCCAAATGTACGCCTCATTCGGCGAGGCACGCAGATCCGGATTGATGGGCAATGCGCCAAATGGGACATTCGGCTCGACGGCAAGCCCGCGGATATCGACGACCTGCAGACATTGTCGCCTCGAGATGTCGCCATGATGGAGGTGTACACGCGCGCGCTCTCGACGCCGTCCGAACTCATGTCGAGTCGCGGATGCCCCGTGGTTGTGTGGACCAAGCGGGGCCTGGGCAAGCAGTAGGATTCAATCTCGCTCGTCACCCACTGCTGGTGCTTCTACCGCGCCGGTGCCAACTCCAACAACATCGCGACCGCATCGAGCGGCAATCCCGTGCGATGCGCAATCTCCACCGGCGCCGCGCCGCTGGCGGCGAGCGCATGCACGGCCTTGGGCGTGCGCGCGGCCTTGCCATGGCGCAGCGTGATCACCGGTGCCGCGGCGGCCGCGGTGCGGCTGCGCTTGTTGCGGCGATCGATCATCAGGCCGCGCATCCACGAGGCGAACGCGCCGAGGAGCAGCGTACCGATCACGGCGCCGGCGGAGAGCATCCGCTGACGTGGCGAGATGGCGGGCGACATGAGCCACGCACCGGCCACCAAGCCAACCGCTGTCACGCCAATCATGAGCGCGGCGATCTTGAGGGTCTGCACAAGCGCCTTCATGCCGTGTGCTCGCGGAGCGGGCGAAGCTCGACACGCAACTTGCTCAGCGCCTTGCTGCGAATCTGCGACACGCGCGACTCGGTAAGTTCCAACACCTTCGCGATTTCGTGGAGCTTGAGCTCTTCAAAGTAGTAGAGCGACAGCACCACGCGCTCCTGCTCCTTGAGGCGGAGAATCGCGTCTTTGAGATGCGACACTTCCTGCTCATGCGTCAGCGCGTCTTCAACACCGTTGCTCTCTTCGCTCGTGAGCGTTTCGGCTGGCACCGGTGATGCGTTTTCACGTTCACCCGGCGCACGATCGAGCGGGATCTGATGCGCACTTTCGACATCGGCCTGCCAGCGCCACAGCGTCTCGAGATCGACACCCAGCGTCGCGGCGAGTTCGCGATCTTCTGGCGCGTGGCCGTGTTCCTTCTGGAACGCTTCACGGGCCGCCGTGATCTCACGCGTCTTGCGGCGGATCGAGCGCGGCACATGGTCCTGCTTGCGCAGCTCGTCGAGAATCGCTCCGCGAATGCGCGGCGCGGCAAACGTGCTGAAGGCAAGTCCGCGCGTGGCATCGAAGCCTTCGAGCGCGGTCATGAGGCCGATCGTGCCGGCACTCACCAGTTCATCGAAGTCGGCGCGAACCGCGAGTGTGCGCGACACCTGTCGCGCGACATGATGGACCAACCCCAGATGTTCCTCGAGCAGACGGTCGCGAGCTGTTTGATTGCCCGCTTGATACGACTGCCAGAGCTGGGTGTTCATGGCGACGGATCCTAGAGGAGTAGCGAGTGACACGGGTCAGGCACCGGTGCGTGAGAGGGGTCGGGCAGCCAGCACATTCATCACCACCGCGTGGGCGGCGAGAGCAGCGGGCGATCCGGCGGCGGCATCCAGGAACGGCATGCCTGCGCGCAAGGCGGCGTCGAGCGTGGGATCGGCGGGTACTGCACCAGCCTGGCGCAGTGAAAGACCGAGGAACTGTCGGGCCCCAGCATCGATGGCCTCAAAACAGCGGGTGGCATCCTGCCCCTCATGTCGATTGACGAGTATCTCCGTCAGAAGGGCACCATGACGAGTGTGCAATGCCTTGATCAATGCAAACGACGATGCGAGCGCGATGGGATCGTGGCCCGCTGTCACAGCAAGCACACGTTCACCGGCATGCGGCGCTACCGATGCCATCACACTTTCAAGACGCGACCCCGCATCCATCACCACGAGGTCCATTCCTTCTCCGAGCATGCTCACGCGCTTCATGCACGCTTTGCGCTCGGCGCTGCTCAAGGGCATCGCGTCTTCACCAAGACGCGACGGGCCACCAGCAACGAGCGACAGCGTCGCCGTTACGGGCGTGATGACCTCGGCCGCTGACACCTTTCCGCCGCGCAAATCCATCCAGCTGGCCCGAGGTGTCACACCGAAGGTCATCGCAAGCGGTCCAAGCAGGTCATCAGTGTCAACGAGCAACACGCGATAACCATCGCCGGCAGCTGCGGCCGCCAGCAACGCCGCGAGCAGCGACGTGCCGCTTCCGCCACGTCCGCTTGCACAGAGCAACGTGGGAACGCCGTCGGGATTGTATCCACTCACCAGACGCATCGCCGCGCGCACACCGTCCGCTTGTGAGCGGCCGGCGGGTGCGTTGGCGGCCGCGCCGCGTGGAGGAGTAAGCATCATTGGGGCCGCCATGGATTACGCCGGCGACCAATCGGATTCGGCATCAGCCGAAAGACCCCAGCTCCGCAGCAAGCGCGGCACACCGGCGTTGAGATCAGCCGGCACATCCTGACCGTCGGCAATCCAACGGGTGGGCATGCCCAGGCTCAGCGCGAGATCGGTCACGCCGGTTTCGCGAGGCACTTCGTCCATCTTGGTGATGAGCAGATGAGTCGCACCGCGATGCGCACCACCACGCGCCGATCTGGCCGCGCCGTAGTTGCGGCCGATGTCCACCGCGAGATCTGCGCGCAACGAGGCTGGCAACACGAGATGCACTTCATCGGGATTGATCGCGTCGAGCAGCGAACGCCAGCGCGTGGTGAGCTCCGCGCTGTTCGGGCTGCGACCCGGCGTGTCGACAATGACCACATCGCACTGCGCCGAGAGACGCTTCATGGCGGCGTCGATTTCCTTTTCGTCGTACACGACCTCAAAAGGCACATCGGCCAGATCCGCGTACGTCGCGAGCTGCTCCATGCCGCCCACGCGATACGTGTCGATGGTGAGCAGCGCGCAGCGCCCGGCGCCGAACAGTCCGCGCTTCACCGCAAGCTTTGCGGCGGTCGTGGTCTTGCCCGCACCGGTCGGTCCAACCAACGCGATGCAGAAGGGGCGACCATCCGCCTTGCGCAACGTGGTCGGCAACGGCGCCGGCGTGAGTCGGTTGCGTACACCATCGATTGACGCACTTGGCGCGGCCAACACTTCCACCATCGGCACGCCACCTTCGCGAACGGTGCGCGTATGCAGGATCATCACGTCATCGCCGAGTGTGCGACGCGCACGATCGGCGACACGGGAGAGGTCAGCGCCGCGGAATCGCTCGGCTTGCGGATGCATGGAATGGCTCATGGAACGGTCGGATGAGAAATCAGCCATGGGTCATCTCCCACGTGGCCACGCTGCTGAGCGTGATCTGCGCCGGCAGTTCGGCCAACGAGACCACCGGGAGGCTCGGCAACACGGGTTCGATCAGGCGACGCACACCCACGCGCAGCGATGGCGGTGTGATGAGCGGCAACGGACGGCCATCCACCGCGTAGGTGGTGGCCAGGTGATTGAGTTCGCGCAGCAGATTGGCGAGCAGTTCCGGCGTGAGCATCGGTGCATTCGGCTGCGACTGACGCGGCGAGAAGAGCCCAAGTAGTGCGCTTTCGAGTCGTGAACCGATCGTGATGCCGCGCACGCTGCCCGTTTGATCGGCGAACATGCGCGCGATGACGTTGGTAAGCGCACGACGGGCGACTTCGGTAAGCTGCTCGGGATCCTTGGTGCTGTCGGCACCATCGCCAAGTGCTTCGAGAATCGTGACCAGGTCGCGAATGGGGACACGCTCGCGGAGCAAGCGCTGCAAGACACGATGCAACACGCTGAGCGACACCTTTCCGGGAATGATTTCTTCCACGAGAGCGGGGTGCGACTTCTTGAGCGTCTCGACCATCTCCTGCACTTCCTGACGGCCAAGCAGATCGGCGGCGCTGGTCTTGAGCGTCTCGAGCAAATGCGTTGCAACCACCGTGGTGGGTTCCACCACCACGTAGCCAAGTGCTTCCGCTTCCGACTTGCGTGCGCTGTTCACCCACTTGGCTGGCATGCCAAAGCTCGGATCGACCGTCTCCATGCCGTCGATTTCCATGACGACACCACCGGTGTTGAGCGCCATGACAAAGCGCGGCAGCACTTCGGCACGCGCGACTTCGGAGCCGCGCAGCTTGATGACGTATTCGTTCGCGGGAAGGCTGATATCGTCGCGGATGCGAATGGGTGGCACGAGAATGCCGAGTTCCACGGCGGCCTGCTTGCGGAGCAGCGAGATGCGTTCGAGCAAGTCGCCACCCTGGCCGGCGTCGATCAGCGGAATGAGCGCGTAGCCCACTTCGAGTTCGAGCGGATCGATTTGCAGCAGATCGCGCATCGGGTCGGAGGGTGCCGGCGCTTCCACCGTTTCGATGGGCTCGGTGCTGAGCGCGGCCATTTCGAAACTCTTCTTCTGCGCCTTCTCAGCGACGCGACCCAACAGCACCGCACCACCCGCGAGCGAAAGGAACGGGAACATCGGCACGGCCGGCACGAGCGCAAAGGCGCCGAGCACACCGGCTACCATGTACATCGCCTTGGGATGCGAACCAAGCTGCTTGGTCAGCACCGTGCCCATTTTGTCGTTGCCGGTTGCCGCCGTGACCATGAGACCGGCGGCGGTCGAGATGATCAGCGCCGGAATCTGCGCAACCAGACCGTCACCAACCGTGAGAATGGTGTACGTCGCGCCGGCCTTGGCCAGCGGCATGTTGCGCTGCACCACACCAATGAAGATGCCGCCGAGAATGTTGACGACGAGGACGAGAATGCCGAGGATCGCATCGCCTTTCACGTACTTCGAGGCGCCGTCCATCGCGCCGTAGAAGTCGGCGGTGCGCGCGATTTCGTCACGACGCGTGCGCGCTTCCTTTTCGTCGATCAGTCCGGCCGACAAGTCGGCGTCGATTGCCATCTGCTTGCCGGGCATGGCATCGAGGGTGAAGCGCGCCGCAACTTCGGCGATACGCCCGGCACCCTTGGTGATGACGATGAAGTTGATGCCCAGCAGGATCAGGAAGATGACGATACCGACGGCATAGTTGCCGCCGATAACGAAACTGCCGAACGCCTGAATCACCCGACCCGCGTGCGCCTCGGTAAGAATGAGACGCGTCGAGCTGACGTTGAGACCAATACGGAACAGCGTGAGCAGCAGCAGCAGCGCGGGGAAGCTGCTGAAGTCGAGCGGGTTCGTGGTGTTGAGCGCCACGAGCAGCACGGCGAGCGACGCGCCGATGCTGGCGGCGAGGCAAAGGTCGAGCAGCGCCGGCGGCAGCGGCACAATGATGAGCGCCAGCGTCAGAACGACCGCGAGACCAATCGCGAGATCGGCCTTCTTGCCTGGCGCGACGACGCCTGACTGCGGGATGGGCAGGGCGGCGGAGGTCATGCGGCCATCTCCGCCGTACCACGCCAGTTCTTGCCGAACTTCTCACGCTGACGCATGACGAAGGCGAGGACTTCTGCGACGGCGAGATACATCTCGACGGGGATCATGGTACCAACCTTCGCGACCTTGATGAGGGCGCGCGCGAGCGGCTTGTTTTCGATCACGGGCACGCCATGCTGGAAGGCGAGCTCCTTGATGCGTTGCGCGATTTTGCGTTCACCCAGCGCGACGACATACGGCGCGGGCGCGACATTGGGGTCGTACTTGATGGCGATGGCGATGTGCGTCGGGTTGACGATCACGACATCGGCCTTGGGAACGGCGGCGAACATCGCGCGACGAATACGCTCACGCGCGACCTGGCGACGACGGCTCTTCACTTCCTGATTGCCTTCCTGCGAGCGAGCTTCGTCCTTGACCTCCTGCTTCGTCATCTTGAGGTCTTCGAACGTCTTCCACTTCTGGAACGCATAGTCGGCAGCGGCGAGTACCAGGAACATGATGCCCGCGTTCTTCACGAGCGCCATGCCGTAGCGCGACACGAGCTCCATCATCGCCATCGGACTCGCGTTGAGCACGAGCGCCTGGATGTCCGGCCACGCGTCGCTGAGCGTCGCGTACACGGCCCAGCTCACGATGGACATCTTCGCGAGCGCCTTGAACAACTCCATGATCGACTGCGTGCTGAACGTCCGGCCGAGATTGTTCATCGGATTGAGACGTTCGAACTTGGGGGCAAGCGGCTTCGCGCTGATCAACCCACCGGTCTGAAGCGCCTGAACGGCGATCGCGACCACGGCCATCGCACCCATCATGCCCACCATGGCAATCAGCGTGCGAGTGGACAGCGACTGCAGCCATGTGATCATCGAGACGCCTTCATGTGAACCGTCGCCTGATGAGCCGAGCAACTGCCCCATCGTGCCGAGCAGAAACTCCCACAGTGACTGGCCCGCGAAGGACACGATCAGGACAAAGCCCAGCAGAAACGCCGCCGTATTGAACTCGGGGCTTTTCGCGATCTGACCTTTCTCACGCGCTTCTTCGAGGCGTTTGCCAGATGGGTCTTCTGTTTTTTCGCCGGAGTCGCTTTCAGCCATCGTTCGAGATCAGCGCCTCCCCGCCGGCGCCGGGGCCACATGGGCCGCCTTCGCAAAAAGGTCGAGATGCTGCTGATAGCTCGGCGTCCAATCGCCAAGTGCCTGCACGAGAAGGCCGAGTGAACCGGCGAATGTGAGCAAGCCAATACCGATCTGCAGCGGAAAGGCGATGCTCATGATCTGCAACTGCGGCGCGGCGCGTCCAAGAACGGCCAGCGCGATGTTCGCGAGGAGAATCGCCGCAATGACCGGTGATGCGAACTGCACGCCGGTGGCGAAGATGGTGCTCGCACTCTTCACGAGGGCGAAGAGGCCAGCGCTGATGTTGATGGGCGCGCCGAGCGGAAAGATGGCGAAGCTCTGTCCGACCGCCTGGAGCATCATGAGATGACCGCCCGTGCCCATGAGGATCACGAGCGCGAGCACCTGCATGAACGCGGCGAGAATGGAGCCTTGCGTGTTGTTGACGGGATCGAAAATCGCCGCGCCCGACAGACCAATCGTGGTGGTCATGAGTTCACCTGCGAACTCGGCGCCAGCAATCGTGAGCGCGGCAGACAGGCCGAAGGCCATACCGAGCGCGGTTTCCGACAGGAATGAGGCAGGCGTGATCGCGAGCCCCGCCTGATGCGCGCTTTCCATACCACTGGGCAGGAGCAGCACCGCGAAGATCACGAGCAGCGCAGTGCGCAGACGCATCGGGATCTGCTTGGACGACCATGCGGGAGCAACGAGCAGCAGCCCGCCCACGCGCAGCGCCACGAGCACAGTGGCCGTGGCGACGCCGGGGGCGAAAAAGTCGGGAAGGCCGCTCAGGATGCCGTTCACTGCAACGATCCGGATGCGTTCAGCCGACCATCGCGGGGATACCGCGGATGATCTGGGTGGTGAACTTCATCAGGATCTGGATGAGCCAGGGGAGCCCGACGATGAATGCGCCGCCCACCAGGACGAGCTTGGGGACGAACGAGAGGGTCTGTTCCTGGATCTGCGTGACGGACTGGATGACGGATACGACCAGCCCAACGCCCATGGCGATGAGCAGCAGGGGCGCGGCGACCATGAGGGCGGTCAGGATCGCGTCGCGGGAGAGGTCGATGACGAGTTGATGAGACATGGAGTTGGTGAATTGCTGGGGACGGTTAAAGCAGGAGGAGTGCCAGCTGGCTTTGGTGCATTCCTTGATTGCTAAGTTGTTTACTGGCTTGGACTAAGCAGGTGTCAGGAGGGAGCGGTCAGGGGGGAGAAAGGCTCCGCGGGTGTGCTATGCGGCACAGATTGCCGGGTCTGAACTGCCGTCGCGGCGCCTCTGAAACGGCGAGTCCATCGAGTGGGACCCATACTTTGAGAGTGCTTGGTCCCACATTGCGGGATCGTATAGTGGGTCCCAATATTTGAGACTATGGCAAATGCTCAGACCAACCCGTTCATCATTGGCTTCCCGGCCGAGGGAAGGCACTTCGCGGATCGGGAAGCGGAAGTGCGGCGCATCGTTACGGCGCTCACTGATCCGGCTTCGCGGCTCGTGGTCTACGGCGATCGACGCCAGGGAAAGACCTCGGCGATTCTTGCGGCAGCGGCGCAGGCGCGCGCGAATGGAGAGAACGTGGCGCTTGTCGACCTCTCGAAGGTCACGTCGATGGAAGCGGCGGCGCAGCGTGTCCTCGATGCGGTGCATCGTGAACTGGGGCGCCGGTGGAAGGACGCGGCGATGAGCATCGTACAGCGGATGCGGAACGCGCAGGTGTCGATCACCACCACGGCGGATCCGTCGGGCATTCCGAGCGTGTCGTTCAGCGTGACGCCTGCCGCGCAGAAAACCACATCGCCGGTGCGCGCGGGGCAGGTGTTTGTGGATACGCTCAACGCCGTAGAGGAAGAGCTGCGTGAGCGTGGCGAAACGCTGGGGCTCGCGCTCGATGAGTTTCAGCGACTCGCGCGATGGGATGATGAAATCGACTGGCTGCTCAAGGGCACGCTCGAGTCGCATCGCCGCATCAGCTATGTGCTGGCGGGATCGGAGAAGAGCATCATCGAACAGATGCTCGACACCAAGAAGGCGGGGCTGTGGAAGGTTGCGGAGATCCTTGATCTGCAACCGATCCCGATAGCGCTGTTTGCACCGTGGATTGTAGAGCGGGCAACGTCGAGCGGTGTGAGGCTGTCCGTTGAAGTGGCCGAGCAGCTGATCGCGGTGGCCGGTCCCCGTACGCGCGATGTCGTGCAGTTGGCGCGTGTGCTCTGGGACCTACTGCCCGATCAAGCGGTTGCCACGCGCGACGATGTCGCGAAGGCGCTTGAGGTGTTGGTGACGGAACAAAGCGCGTTGTATCTGCGATCGTGGGAGCGGCTCGAGAGCGATGCGCATCGCACGCTGCTGGTCCTGATGGCGCACGATCCGCAAGTGGAGCCCACGGGTACGGACACGCTGCGGCGCTGGCCGCTTCGCCCGAAGAGCACCATGGCACGCATCGTCACGCAGTTGGTCGACGAGGAGCTGGTGGTTCGCGAGTCAGACGGATCGTATCGATTTGATGATCCGTTCTTCCGGCGATGGATCGAAGTGAACGTGTTCCGCGATTTTGGCTTCCAGACACCACGCTTGAACTGACGATGCGATTGGTTGCACGTACACCGTGCGTCGCGAATCGCACGCCCACGCGCGGAGCCTACTTGAAGCTCTGCACGAGGCTCGAGATCGTCAGCGACCAGCCGTCGACAAGCACGAAGAGCAAGAGCTTGAAAGGCAGCGATATCATCGCTGGAGGGAGCATGAACATGCCCATGCTCATGAGCACACTGGCGACCACGGCGTCGATGATGATGAACGGCAGATAGATCGCAAAGCCGATCTGGAACGCGGTGCGCAGTTCGCTCGCCACAAACGCGCTCATCAGCACGTGCAGCGGCACATCGTCGACCGTCGCGGGGCGCGGCAGGCGGCTCAGTTCGACGAACGTTTTGAGATCGCTCTCGCGCGTCTGCTTGAGCATGAAGGTGCGGAACGGCTTGACGCCGGTCTTGAGCATGTCGACTTGCGTCATTTGCCCATCAAGCCACGGCGTAACGGCTTTCTGATTCACTTCGCTGAGCGTCGGGCCCATGACGAACGCGGTGAGCAGCAACGCCATCGCGGCGAGCAATTGCGCAGGTGGTGCACTCTGCGTGCCCATCGCCTGCTTGAGGAAATGCAGCACGATGAGGATACGGGTGAAGCCCGTCATCATCAGCAGCAGCGTGGGGAGGAGCGTGAGGAGCCCCATCATCACCACGATGCCCACGGTGCCGTTCAAGCGCAGGCCACCATCCTTTCCATCGCCGCCAAGCTTCACATCCATCTGCGGCATCAACTTCGTAATCGCGTCTTCGGCAGCGATCGGTGCGCCGGCGGCGCCATTGGCGGTACCGTTCGCGTCTTGCGCCGTGATCAACCTCATCTCGTTGGTCGGACGCGACACCGCAGCGCCCTGCGCCGTGAGCGTCGCACCGTTACCGGTCTTTGGCGCGGCTGCTTTCGCGGTAACGTTCGCATTCGCGGCCCCATCCGCGGTCTGCGCTTCGGCCTTTTGTGTGCTCGGCAACCGAAGTGCTGGCGCGCGAAGCGGCGTGCGCACGGGCGCAGCGACACCCTTGGGAAGCGTGACCGGTGGCGCGTCCGCGGTCTTCGGAATCACGATCTGCGCCGCGTTCTGCATGACCGCCCTGGTGATGTCGGCAGCGAGTGCGGCGGTGGGATCGACCTTCTTGCTCGTATCGGTTGCGGCCTGCGCGCTTGCAGTGCGTGCCGTGCTGGCGGTCGCGGCGACTACGAAGAGCGCGATGCTGGCGATCTTGGTGGCGTGGCTCAACGAGATGTTGAGCATCGCGGAGAAGGCGCGCGATTCCTTCGATTCGGTGGGCTTGGTGAGGAAGCTGGGGACTTCCGCGGAGAACTGCGTGGACTGCGGAAGGTGTGACTGCGGAAGTGAATACTGCGGAAAATTGGACGGCGGGGAGAGCGGCGACAGCGGCGTTTGCGGCGTTTGCGGCGTTTGCTGCTCGTTGTTCATCGCTTGCTTCAACATCCCACCAAACCTGGTACCGATCGCAGTACCGATCTTGGTGCCGAGCGCGGTGACGGCGTCCTGGTGAATCGGCTGCGGCGCGAGCATGGCAATCGCCTTGCTGGCTTCGGCGCTCGAGGCGTGTGAGATCGCGATGGGACTCATGGCGAGCACGTGCTGACGATCGGCTTCGTCGAGTTCGAACAGGGGACGAACACCGCCTTCACCGACACTCAACGCCATCACCTTCTCGCCAACGCGTACAACCGCCAAGCCGGTCTTGGGACCGAGGGGGACGCGCTGCACGACTTCGACGGCGACGCGCTGCTTGCCTTTGATCGCACCGCTGCCCCACTTCTTGAGCGCCCAGACACACAGGGCTCCCAATCCGAGGACAAAGGCGAGCGAGGCAACGACGCTGAGGCCGGCGATGAACATGCGTTACAAGTGGAGAGACGTGTCGATCAGGCGAATCAGGCCGCGTTGGCGTTCGATGACGCCGCGGGATTCGCCAGCACACGCGTGATGCGCACGCCGAAGTGTTCGCCGAGCACCACGACTTCGCCTTCGGCGAAGCGGCGGTCACCGACATAGATGTCGATCGGTTCGCCAGCGAGGCGATCGAGCTGGATCACCGAGCCGCGACCGAGGCGCAGGATTTCCTGCACGGTCATGCTGGTGCGTCCGAGTTCGATCGACACGGGTAACGTGAGATCGAGGAGCATGCCGATCGGCACTTCCGTGGTGCCGAGCATCGTCTGCTCGAAGTCGGTGAGCTGCGGAGGGCGAGCAGCAGGCGCCGGCGCGGCGGTGCCACCTTCTTCCATCAGCGACGACAGCGGCTGACCAGCCGCCTTCGCGGCCTGGGCGCTCGCGACGAGCGCATCAATCTCAGCGGGATTCATGACGTGGTCCGGGAGTCGGAGGGAGGAGCGGATTGGACCGCATCGGCGATCCGGACTGCGAGGTTGCCGTTCACGCGGCCGGCGTGGCCGATGAAACGTTCCTGCGTACCCGCGCGCAGAATCACGCGAGCATCACGGGGAATCCCCGTGGGAATGATCGTGCCCTCGGTGACCTGCGCGAGTTCGCGCATCGAGAGCTGAAAGTCGGGGAGGCTCGCGATGAGTGGCACCTTGGTCGCGCGCAGTGCGGCTTCGCTGCGCTGACGGGTGAGTTCGCGTTCCTGTTCGTTCGTGGCGAGCAACGCGAGGCGCTGCTGTCCGCTCGACGTGAAGAACTTGTCGAGCACTGAGAAGGGAAGACAGATGAGCAGCAGGCTGCTCACGTTGCCCGTGCTGAATTCGACGTTCGCCACCAGCACGGGATCTTCGCGATTCACCACCTGAAGAATTTCCGGTGATGATTCGAAGCCCGAGATGGCGAGCTCCATCGGCACATGGTCCTGCCAGATTTCCTGCAGCAGCGACGTGACTTTGTCGCCGACATTGCGAACGGCCATGC
This sequence comes from uncultured Gemmatimonadaceae bacterium, assembly GCA_966112585.1. Lineage (GTDB taxonomy): Bacteria > Gemmatimonadota > Gemmatimonadetes > Gemmatimonadales > Gemmatimonadaceae > Gemmatimonas. Next base: position 86,710 of record CBHWDN010000002.1, on the reverse strand, counting down.
GTTCGATCGGCGTAAGCGCGCGCGTGAGCGGGCTGCCCGTGCCTTCGCCACCAAAGAAGCGATCGACGATGTAGGTGCTGAACTCCGGACCCACATCGATGACACCTTTCTGGCCGGTGCCGACGATATCGAAGATGAACGACGTGCAGGGCATCGGCAGCGACAGCGTGAATTCGCCGAACGAGAACTGTTCGACGCTCTGCAATCGCACTTCGATCTGGCCGCGCACGCGCGAAATGAGCCACGCTTCAAGCGCCTTCACCATGCGCTCGTACATCGCTTCCAGTGTCCGCAAGCGTTCCTTCGACACGCGGTGCGGACGGCGAAAGTCGTAGACCTGCACATCGACCGCCGGCAAGTTGGCCGTCGACGCGCTACCACGCGCGCCGCCGCCAAGCAGGCGATCGATATCGGTCTGGCTAAGCGTTTCCGAGCTCATCGCGGCTTACTGAACGACGAACTGAGGAAAGTAGAGTCGCTTCACAGTGCCTTTGCCGAAGCGCGCTTCGACGGCGACCGTGACTTCGCCCTTGAACTTGTCACGCATGCTGATATCGGTGAGTTGCTCCACCGACTTCGTGCCAAGCGCGGTCAGGATGATGTCGCGAAGCTCCGCGTCGCGTTTCTTGAACGCATCAAGCGTCGCCGCGCTGTTCACCTCGAGTGCCGCCGTGAGGAGCAGGAAGCGACTGCCTCCGCTGTTCGCCGGATTGAGCACGAGATTGTCGAGCATATGCACCGGCGCTTCTGCGCCGGCGGCGCCTTCCTTGCCACCCTTTTCGTCAGCCGGCGCGCCATGCTCGCCCGCCGCCGCCTCGCCTTCCTTGCCGCCCTTTGCCGCTTCAGCCGCCGCGGGGGCCTTCCCCATCTTCTTGGCGACCATCGGGCCGAGCAGCGCAGCGCCGGTACCGCCGCCAACGGCGAGACCCACGGCGACCATCCCAATCAGGATGGGGAGCTTGGGCTTCGACGGTGGTGCGTCGTCGGCAGCTGCTTCAGTTGGAGGAGCTTCTTCCTTGGCCATAAACGGGAGACTCGGGTGGAATTGTCGAGACTCCTAAAAGCATTGGGCGTGCCAAAGGGTGACGGTGCCCACATTGAGTTATTAAGTCATTTATTTACAACCACTTACGAAAGATCAGTTTTGGGTTTCTGGTTTTAGGTTTTGGGTTTTGAGTTGGGTTCGTCCCGGCAAAAAGCCGCCCCCTTTGGAGGGGGGCGGCAATTTTTACCGAGCTACAGGCTACCTACTAGCGCTTCACCGTCATCAGTTCCTGAAGCATTTCGTCGGAGGTCGAGACGACCTTCGAGTTCGCCTGGAAGCCGCGCTGGGCGACGATGAGGTTGGTGAATTCCTGTGCCAGGTCGACGTTCGACATTTCGAGGGCGCCCGAGGTCATCTGGGACTGGGAGCCTTCGAGGGCGAAGCCGAGGACGGCGCTTCCGGAGTTGGCCGACTCCTGGAGCATGTTGTCGCCGATGCGGAGGAGACCCGACGGGTTATTGAAGTCGGCAAGGACGATGCGCGCCAACGGCGACGTCGTGCCGTTCGTGAAGAAGCCGGTGATAAGACCGAAACGGTCGATCGAGAAGCTTTCCAGTGAGCCGGCGGTGTAGCCGTTCTGGTCGCGAAGCACGGCGGTCGACGACGTCGACGCGAACTGCGTGAGACCATTCACGCCACCGTTCAACTTGAGATCGATCTTGACCGGATTGGCGCCCGGCACCGCGAAGTTGAGCGACGCCGACACGTTGGTGTTGAGGATACCCGCCGAGTCGAAGGTGAACGTGCCGCTGTTCTCGCTCGCCGTGGTCGCGGTCGGGCTCATGAAGTAGCCGATCTTGATCTGCGAGTTCGCCGGCATGTTCGCCGTGAACTGCACCACCGGCGGCGGACCCGCGGACACCGAGTAGTCGGACGGCGTGCTGTACGCCACACCGGTCGTGCTCGACACGGTCACGTTCGCCGGAAGGATCTCATAACCACCCGGGGGCGTCGGCAACGTGATGTCGCTCGGCGGTGACGACGAATCCGTTTCGGCGGTGAACGTTTGCGCCGACGCGAGCGGATCGATCTGCCAATCCCACGTGTTCGCACCCGTCTTCCACATCTGGATCTTCACATCGGTCTTGGTACCCTGCGAGTCGTACACGGCGATCTGCGTTTCCGTCCACGCCTTCTCGTTGATCGGATTTTCGCGATCCGCCGCGTTTGCAAAGCTGCCCTGGAAGATCGGCGCCGAGGCGTTGAGGTTGCCGGCGAGCGTCATTTCCGTGGTCGGCTTCGCCGACACCTTCTGACCGAACGGCAACTTGATGTCCTGAATGCCGTCCTGCAGGATGCCGTTGTCGTACATGCGGCCCTGCACGATGAAGCCGTTGGCCGGCGTCACGAGCTGACCGAGCGCGTCCACCTGGAAGTTGCCAGCGCGCGTGTAGTAGCTCTGGTTGCCCTTTCGCACGACGAAGAACGAGTCACCCTGAATGGCGACGTCGGTGTTGAGACCCGTCGTTTCGAGATTACCCTGATTGAACACCTGGTCGATCGAGCCGATCTGCATACCGAGACCGATCTGAATCGGGTTGATACCACCCTGGTCTCCGGGCGGACGGCTCGCGCCTGAGAGCAGCTGTGCGAAGCCTTCCTTGAAGGTGACGCGGCCCGCCTTGAAGGCCACCGTGTTCACGTTCGCGATGTTGTTACCGATCACGTCCATGCGCACCTGGTTGTTGCGCAGGCCGGAGACGCCGGCATAGAGGGAACGAAGCATGTAGTTGTGTCCTCGGTGTAGTCGCGCTCAGTTGCGCACTTGAGTGAGCTGGGACATCGGGATCGACAGATTGTCGCCGATTGTCAGGATGGGGTTTCCGTCTTGGTACTTGAGACCGGTAATCCGTCCGGTCGTGTACGTCTTGATCGCCTGCCAAGAGCCGCCATCCGTTGCGACTTGCACTGAGTACGAATACTTGCCGGGCGGAAGCTTCGTGTCCGCGCCGAGGACATCGCGGATGTCGATGGCTTGCTGACCTCCTGTCAGCGTACCGACACCGTAAGTGCCCACTTCCTTTCCATCTGCGTCGGTGATGGTGACGCGTGCTTCGCCTTTGCGTGTTCCTGCATCAACGAGCAAGGTGCCACTGCCGTCACGATCAACGAACATGTTGTTGCCCGTCGTGACGCCGGTCTTGCCAACCATGCCGACTGCCATCTGGCCTTGCACCATCGACGTGATGGCATCGTTCTGATCGGCCTGCGCCGTCTTCAGGTCTTCGATGGCCTTGAGCAGGTCGCTCGAATTCGTCGACTGCTTCTCCATCGTGTCGTTGAGTGTCATCAACTGTTCAACGGTGGAGAACTGTGCCATCTGGGCGGCGGTTTCCTTGCCGTCCATCGGATTCAACGGATCCTGATTCTTGAGCTCTGCAACGAGCAGCTTCACGAACTGATCCTTGCCCATCGACATGGTGTTCTTGAGCTGGCTCACACCCTTCGATGGTTCAGCGGCGCCCTTGGGGGGCTCCGTCTGCGTGCCCGTCGTCGAACCCGTGCCCGTGGTGGTGTAGCGCGCGGTCGTCGAAGTAGCGGTGTTGATCATCACGCGTTTCCGGTGAAGAGGGTCTGGCGGCGCTGGCGCTCCTGCTGGTCATCGGCATCCTGCCGCGAACGCTGCTGGCGTTCGTCGCGCGCGCGGGCCGCCTGCTCGCGTCGCGTGTCGTCCTGCGAATCCCACTGGCGCGGCGCGCGGCCCTGTTGGCCATTCGCGTTCGTGCCATCCTGCGAGGTCGTTGCCGTGGCCACGAGCCTGAGCGCATCGCGCTCGGAGCCGATGGCGCTCGCCGACTCGGAACCGTTGTTCGTGCGGCTGGCGGTGCTGATGCGCACCGTGTCGCCATCGAGCCCGTGACGCCCGAGGGCGTCCTGCAGATCCGCCGTGCGCAAACGCAGGCGATCGGCAGTCTCGGCATCGGTCGTGATATGCGCGTTCACGCTGTTGCCGCGCACGTCCACCGTGATGCGTTCGTTCGTGCCATCGGCGCCTTCCACGTTGAGCGTCATGCGCGAGAGCGGCCCGGCGGGCGCATCTGCGCGCATCTGCTGAATGTCGGAAACGCGCTCGGCTTGTGAGCTGCCGGTGACATGCTGCGGCGCATTCACCGCCACGTCATGTCCACGCGCAAGGCCCTGGCCATTGCTGTTCATCGTGAAGGCGGCCGACTCGGTGCCTGATTCGGCGCGCGCATTGCGTCCGAGTGCCACGCCGCGCGGCGAACGCTCGCGGTTGTTGCTGCTGTTGTCGCTGGTCTCGTTCCCGGCGTCGCGACGCCCGTTGCTCTGCGCTTGCGCGTAGGCGCTCACCGTGGAACCAATGCCGTTCGACGCGACCTGCGCAGTGCCACGTGCATCGCGCGCCGTCTGCGCAACCGACGCGACGCCGGCCACCGATGCGACGCCGGCGACTCGCGCCATGCCTCGCCCCGAGTTGGTCGGCTGTGCATCAACGGCCTCGCGCGCCTGACGCTGCGCGTTCGCGACCAGCTCACCGGTCGCTTCGTTGCCGTTCTTCGGCAGTTCGAGGTGACCCATGTCCTTCGCGCCGAGTGTACGAAGGCCTTCTTCCCTGGCGATACGTTGCAAACGCGCGAAGCCTTCCGGATTGTCGAAGGAGCCGTCGACCATCACGTCAACGGCTTCGCCACGCGTGTGCGCCGAGTCGCGCGTCCACGTCACCACATCACCACCGCGCGAGCGGCCCTGTTCATACAACCAGTTCTGGCGATCCTGCGAACGACCGGTCTCCACGATGGTGACATCGTGGCCGAACTCGTTCTTCATGCGATCGGTAACACGCTGCACCTTGGCCTGCAGTTCCGGCGAGACGTTCGAGAGGTCCTTCGAGGCGACGGTGACATCGCCGTTGCTGTTCTTCGCGATACGCGCCTTGAGTGCTTCGAGCGAGGCCATCGCGTCCAGCGTGGCGTCATCACCGCTCATGAGGCTCTGGCGGCTGGCCGACATCATCTGCCTGGCAGCCAGGCGCGCGCCGGCCGGCGTACCGGCGGCATCGAGCAGTGCGTCGAGCGACTGCTTCGCCGCGGCGCCACGCGTGTCACCCATCGCGAGCAACTGCTCGACCGATGAGCCACGCTTGCCGGCGACGCGCGAGATGGCTTCGAGCGCGCGGCTGCGATCACTCGCCTGATCGGCGACACGCGATGCGGCGCGCGCGAGTCCGTCGAGAGACCGCGAGCTTGCGGGAGGCTCGTTGGTGGCGCCGTTCGCGACGTTGTTACCAGTATTACCCTTGGCCACGGCGGCGAGATCGATGGCGTCGTCGCTCGTACCGTTCGACGACTCCGGCAGCAGCTTCAGCAAGCCGTAGTGCAGCGCCTCGCCCGCTTCCTGCGCGGTGAGTTCTGTCGGACCCACGGGCGAGTTACCCGCGCCGTTCTGTGCAGCTTCCTGCAGGAGATGATCAACGAGCGACGCGTCACCTTCCGGCAACTGCTTGACCAGGTCGTTGCGAACCTGATCGCCGGCACCGGCCAGCAACGCGAGCAGCGCCGAAAACTCCGACTTGCTCACCGACTTGGAGCCGGTCGCATCGTCATCGCCACTGCGATTGTCGTCAACACGCGTGGTACGCGTATCCTTGACCGGGCGCGACGCACGCGGCGCTGCAGCCTTGCTCGCGGTACGCGGCGCCGCGTCACGCGCGGACTCACGCGGCGCGTCATAGCTGGTGTCGCGCACGGTGTCGCGCGCGCTCGGGCGCTCCGTGGGGATCGGGTTGAACATCGAGACGTTCATTACCGGCTCTCCGGCGCCTTCGCGCCACCGCGGGCGATGTTTGCGGCGCGGCTGGGGTTGAGCAGCGCCATCACCGCACCTGCCTGCTTGTCGCCCATGTACGACAGGATCGAGCGCACGTCCGCGTCGGACATCTGGTCCATCACCTTCGCCGCATCCTTGGGCTGCATGCCGCCGAAGATCTTGGCGAGACGCTGCTCTGGCAGCGCGGTGTGCAGCGCCGCGTCACGTGCGTCCTTTACGATCGCTGCCGCGTTCGGTGTCGCGTTCGAAGTCGCACTCTTCGGGTCTGCGGCCTTTGGCTCGGTGGCCTTGGTTTCTGCGACCTTGTGTTCAGCCGGCTTCACGTCGGCGAGCTTCGTCGTCACCGGCGCTGCCTTGGTCGGAGCGGGCGCGGCTTTCGGCGCAGTTTCGTGCGTGTCGTGCGACTCGGGCTTCAACGCGGCACGAGCCGCCTCCAACGCGCGAATGCTGTCGGCCGGCGTCATTGGCGCCGCTTCCGCAGTCGCTTCTGCCGTCGCCGCCGAATCGGCATGCGCGCTATCCGGCGCCGCGGCGTGCTCACCTTCGGCAGCGGTCGAGTCGTGCGCAGTGGAATCCTTCTTGGCCGTGCTGTCAGACGCGGCGTGCGCGGCAGCCTGCGACGCCTTCATGTAGGCGTAGCCCGTTCCGCCACCCAAACCGGCCAGCAGTCCAACGGCAATGGGAATGATCAACGGCTTCATCGTGCAGATTCGTCAGTGGGTGTGGCGGCATTGTCGGCCGACACTGCCTCGTTCTTTTTGCCGGTGAATCGCGTCAGCGCGATTTCATCCATGGCAATGCGATCCTTCTGGGCTTCATCCGCGCGCCAGCTGTCGGCGTGACGGCTCTTGAGACGGTCGAGCACTTTGCGCTCGCGCGCGGCTGCTTCCAGCAACTGCTGCGCGGCAAGCACGGTGGCATCGGCAGCGGCTACCGCATCGGTTGCATCAACGAGACGCGCATCAAGTGCGTGCAGCACCGATTCGAACTGATGCAAGTGACCAACACGCGGCGCGGATTCGGTGGCGTTCTGAACCTGCTGACGCGAGTCCGCGCGAATGGCCGCGATCATCTCCTGCGTCTGCGCCGCCATCTCGGCGGTGTGCTGCGCCGACGCGAGTTCACGCGCCTGCGCCTTCTCGCGCTGCTCCTTGAGCTCCAGAATGCGCTGCAAACGGAACTTGAACATCAGGCACGCCTCCGGACAGCCAACTCGATCTGCTCGGCGATCTGCGCCAACTGCGCATACGTGTCGCCATAGTGCGTGATCTCATCGGGGCGCTGCTGCAGGAACTCCACGACCTTGTGCCGATAGGCGATGGCCGCGTCCACGTAGGGATCGCTCCCCTTCTGGTACGCGCCGACCATGATCAGGTCTTCCTTTTCGCGATACGCCGCTTCGAGACGAAGCATTGCGCTGCCAGCGCGGCGCTGCACTTCGTTCGTGATGTGATCCTTCACTCGACTCTTGGAGTCGAGCACGTCGATGGCCGGAAAATGATTCTGCGCCGCCAGGCGGCGCGTGAGCACGATGTGCCCATCGAGAATCGAGCGCGTGGCGTCGGCCACTGGCTCGTTGAAATCGTCGCCATCGACAAGAACCGTATAGATGCCCGTGATGCCGCCCTTCTCACCGTTGCCGGCGCGCTCGAGCAAGCGCGGCAAGTTCGCGAACACTGACGGCGGATAGCCCTTCGTGGTGGGTGGCTCGCCAGTCGCGAGACCAATTTCGCGCCACGCCATCGCCACGCGCGTGACCGAGTCCACCATGAGCAACACCTGCTTGCCCTGATCGCGGAAGTACTCAGCGATGGCCGTTGCCACGAGTGCACCGCGGGCGCGCACGAGCGCTGCCTGATCACCGGTAGCCACAATCACGACCGAACGTGCGAGCCCTTCTTCACCCAGCGAGTTCTCGAGGAACTCACGCACTTCACGACCACGCTCACCAAGCAGCGCGATCACGTTCACATCGGCCTGCGCGTGACGCGCAATCATGCCGAGCATGGTGGACTTACCAACGCCGGAACCGGCGAAGATACCGACGCGCTGGCCACGACCGATCGTGAGCAGGCCATCGATGGCGCGCACACCCGTCTCCATCGGACGGTCGATCGTTTCACGCATGAGCGGATTGGGCGGCTCCGCGGAGAGCGGCACGCGCTCGACGGTGTCGACCTTGCCCTTGCCGTCGATCGGATGGCCGAGGCCATTGAGCACGCGCCCGAGGAGCCCTGGGCCCACATCGACACCGAAGGTACGACCCAAAGGCTGCACGCTCGCGCCGGCGTGCAATCCATCGAGTTCACCGAGGGGCATGAGCAACACGCTGCGCTCGTTGAAGCCAACGACTTCGGCCAGGACGGAGCGATCACGCGAGTGGCTCGTGATGCGGCAGAGTGATCCCAGGCCGACATCGAGTCCCGTCGCTTCGACGACCAGACCGACGACACGCGTGACGCGGCCGTAGGCACCGAAACGTTCGGTGCCGAGACGGTCAGCGAGCACTTCCGCCGGCGAGAGTTCGAAAGCCGGAGCCGTCATCAGGAGGCCTGCACCCCGGCGATGTTGCGATAGGCGCGCTCGAGGGCCGTATCGAGACGACCGTCGATGATGCGCTCGCGGCCTTCGGTCAGGCAGCCACCACGCATCACGGACGGATCGGCGATCCAACGGATCGTGCGAGCGGCGCCACCATCATTCGAGATCGCGCTGCGGCACGCTGCGAGGTCGTCCGGATTCACGCGCACCGAAATTTCCGAATCGATCGGATGCTGATCGAGCGCCTGCTGAACGAGCGACGCCACGAACGCCGGATCGACCGCGATTTCACGCTGCACGAGATGACGGGCGACAATCACTGCGAGCGCCGCGACGTTCTCTTCCGCATTGCCCACCCAACGCGATTCATGCAGGCGCACCGACTGCACCGCTTCGTCGAGCGCCTGCATGGCGTTCGCGAGCATGCTGTCGAGCGTCGCACGCGCCGCGCGTTCTCCGTCGGCACGACCGCGCGCATACGCATCGGCTTCCACGCGCGCCGCCTCAGCGGCGAAGTGCATGGCGGAATCGGCAGCATGCACCTCGGCCGATGCGGATGGCGCGCCCATCTCCGGCATCGACGCGAAGACGTCGAAAGCCGCGAATTCATCGAGGGACCAAGGAGTCGCGTGCATCTCAGACAATCACGTCGTCGGTGCCCGCGCTCAGCACGATCTCGCCCGTCTCTTCGAGCGCGCGGACCTTGCTGACGATGTCCGTCTGCGCCGCTTCCACGTCGCGCATCTTGACCGGACCGAGGAACTCCATCTCTTCCTTGAGGCCTGCGACCGCGCGCTGCGACATCGTGCCCATGATCTTGGCCTTGAGGTCCGGACTCGCGGCCTTGAGTGCAAGGGCGAGCTGCTTGACGTCGACTTCGCGCAGCAGACGCTGCAGCGACTTGTCGTCGAGCGTGGACAGGTCTTCGAAGACGAACATGAGGTTCTTGATCTGGTCGCTGAGATGCGGATCCTTCTCGGCCACCAGGTCGAGCACTTCCTTCTCGAGCGAGGAGCTGACGAGGTTGAGCACCGCGGCAACGGCCGCCGGACCACCAACACTCGACATACCCTGCGAGAAGGCGAGGTCGGCTTCGTTACCGATCGCGCGCTCCACGAGTGAGATCATTTCCGGCGATACCTTCTCCATGCGCGCGATGCGGAACATCACATCGCCGCCGAGCGCCGGCTCGAACTCGCGAATGATCGCGGCGACGTGCCCCGGATCGAGGTGCGCGAGAATGAGCGCGATCGTCTGCGGATGTTCACCACGCAGGGTGTTGCCCAACTGCTGCGGATCGGCGCGACGCAAACGACCGAAACGATCGCTGTCGGCGAGCTGGCCCTGAATGCGCTTGAGGATCTGCTGCGCCTTGGCCGGGCCGAACGCCTTTTCGAGCACGTCCTTGGCGAACTCCACACCACCGGCGCTGATCGAGTCGACACCAAGCGTGACTTCGAGCCACTCGGTGAGGATCATGTCGATCACGGGCTGCGGCACACGATCGAGCTGCGCCATTTCGAGCGCCACAATTTCTGCCTCTTCCGGGTGCAGACCGCTCGTGATCTTGGCGGCATGCTCGGCGCCGATCGCCATGCAGACGATGGCGACCTTCTGCCGGCCCGTGAGACGGTCCGGCGAGTACTTGTCCTGATTTTGCTTCTGCAGCGCGATCATTGACGTTCCGCTCACTGACGCAGCCAGGCGCGCGTCACTCGGACGGCCGCGTCAGGGCGTTGATCTACGGTGGCGATGGCCTGCTCGCGTTCCGGCGTCGTTGGCGGCGGGGGGAGCACGATCTGGCGTCGCTGCTCCTCGATCATCTGCTGTTGATAGGCGGCCTGGTCCTCGGCGGTAATGCCCGCGTTGAGTGACTGCATGGCGGCCTGCATCTGTGTGCTCGCGGGGAGCTCAGGATATCCCGTCGGCATCGGCAGCGCTTCACCGCGCTGCTGCTTCGCCTTCTTGCCCGGGCGGAGCAGGATGACCGAGACGAGACCAATGATGAGCACCACAACGAGCGCGGCGATGGTGATGTATGGCTTCGGATTCGCTTCGAGCTTCTGCACGAAGCCCGTGACCACCGCGGCAGTATCGGCCTTCACTTCCGCCACCGGCGCCGGACGATTGAACTCGGCGCTCTGCACCGTGATCACATCGCCGCGTACGGAGTCGACACCCACGGCGTTGCGCACGAGGGCCTCGATACGTGACAGCTCTTCCGGCGTGCGCGGCGTGATGACCGGCTCAGCGGGCTTGGCGTTCTTCTTGGTGTTATCAACCACCGGCATCGTGACCTTGTCGGCGACAAGCACGGCGACGGTGAGCTTCTTCACATTGCCAATCGCGCCGCTGAAGTTCTCGACGCTCTTGGAGTTTTCGTACTGGTTCGACGTCGTGGTGTAGCCGGCGCCCTGCTGCGGCGAACCCGGCACGACTTCGGCCTTCTGTTCACTCAGGAGGCCCTGCTTTTCCGGATCGATCGCCGAGACGGTGCGTTCGACCTTGTCGAAGTTGATCGCGGCCGACACCTGCACACTCGCGTTGCCCGCACCAACGAGGCTCGAGAGGAGCGCATCGGCCTTTTGCTGCATGTAAGACTCGACTTCACGCTGCACGGCGAGCTGGCGGCTCGACAGACCGACCGTCGACCCGTCGTCGTCCATCGTGAGCGCGACACCGCGCTCGTCGATGACCGCGACGTGCTGCGGATCGAGACCACCCACCGAGTTCGCGACCAAGCTGGCAATGCCACGCACCATATCGGCGCGCGGCGGCTGGCCGGTCGTCATGGTGACCGTGACCGAGGCCTTTGAGGGGCGCTCGTTCTGCTTGAAGAGCTGATCGTCTTCGAGCGCGAGATGCACCTTCGCGCTCTTCACATCCTGCATCTTGCCGATGGTGCGCTCGAGTTCTCCTTCGAGTGCGCGGCCGTAGTTCACTTTCTGCGTGAAATCCGTCCAGCCCCAGTTCTGTCCATCGAACAGTTCCATGCCGGGGCGGCCGCTACCCGGAATCGAACCGGCCGCGAGATCGACACGCGCACGCGCGAGATCGCCACTCGGCACCTTGATCGTGGTGCCACCATTGTCGAGTTCGAAGGTGATTCCGGCTTCGGTCAGCTTGTCGGTCATCGCCTTCACGCGCTCGACCGGCACGTCGGCGAAGAGCGGCACCATCGTGGGCTCGGTGCCCCAGCGCGAGATGCCAAAGACCAATGCCGTGGTAATGACGCCGATCGCGATGATCGCGATCTGACGGCCACTGCCAAGGCGACCCATGAGCGTATCCATCAGGGAGTTCATTCGCGTTGAATCAGGACTGCATGGCGATGACACTCCGGTAGGCTTCAACCGCCTTGTTCCGGAGCTCGATCAACATGTCGAGGGCAATGCCCGCTTCTTCCGTCGCCGCCATCACCTGATGGAGTTCGACGTTCTCGCCGTTGGCGAAGCGCTGCTGGAGATCGCTCGCCGCATCGCGCGTGTCGGAGATTTCGTTCAACGCCTTGGTGAGCGTGTTGCCGAACGAACCTTCGCCCTGCGCAATCACCGGCACCTGCTTGCTCAGCGCGCTGTCACGCTGCTGAAACTCAGGAAGGGCACGGGTGAGGAGATCGAGACGGGTCTGCATGATCGGAGGGGATCGTGGTCAGCGCGAATGCGAGTGCGTTCGACTCAGGCGCGCACGTCGAGACGAATGCCGCGTGCTGCCGGCGGCGTGGCCGGATTCACCGCGGCCTTGTAGCGACCATAGGTGAGCGGACCGAGGGCAGACGTCTTCGCGAAGAAGTTGCGTTCTTCGCTCGTGAGCACGTTCCAGAGTTCCGGATCGGTTCCCGCGGGCGCTTCGGCCGGCACGCTGTTCTGCGTGGGGGCGGCGAGCGGCGTCTGCGGCTTGATCGACGTCAGCTGATTCGCGCGTGCGTTCTGCGTCGCCTGCGTCGCGCGATCCATTCCCGTTTGCGCGGCGCCAGTTGGACGCGACGCGTCGGGGCGCTGAAGCGACCCGAGTGTGGAGAGTGGATTGGGATTGATGCCGTTGACGCTCATGTCGATCTCGGAGGGCTGCTACTGAGTGCGGTGAAGTGCGAGGGAAACGCGAGAGGCGGGCCGGGAACCAACGGTTGATCGGGAGAGGAGGAGGAGGAGGAGGTGACCTCGCGCAAATTCCCGGACCCGTTTCTCGTGTCTACATCATTCAGATATCCAGCGCGGCGCGAAGCATCGACTTGGCGGTCTGAAAGACCGTGGCGTTTGCTTCGTACATGCGCTTCGCGTCGAGGAGCTTGACGGTTTCCTGCGTGGTGTCGATGTCGGGGTAGCGCACGTAGCCCATTTCGTTCGCCAACGGATTGCCAGGCTCGTACTGCACGCGCCCCTGACCCTGATCTTCCGCGATACCGGCGACGGTCACGCCGAACTGTCCGTTGCTGGGGCCCATGCTGCTGTTGTTCATCGGAAGCACTGGCACTTCAACGCTCTGGCGTTCATCACCCATCGCGGCGGCGTTATTGAGCGCCGCGCCGAACGCGTTGTTGCTCTGCATGCCGTTGAGTGGATTGCCCTGATTGAAGAGCGCGGTCTGTGCATTCGCGGCTTCGAGCACCAACTCCTGGCGCTTGTACGGCTGTCCATCGGGACCGGCAACGACATCGGCGTTCGCGATGTTCTGCGCGATGACTTCCATACGCTGACGCTGCGCGGAGATGCCGCTCGCGGCGATCGCGAGCGACTTGAACATCGGACGCACGGTGCTCTGACCCGGAACGGGGAGCATGCCGCGACGCATCGGATCAATGGGCATCAGCCGTTACCTCCGCCCTTGATGGCGGTGCGAAGCGACTGATAGGTCTTTTCGAGCAGGCGTGTGGTCGCGAGGAAGCGAAGCTGCTCGTCGGCCATCGACACCATTTCCTCTTCCACATTCACCGGGTTCGCATTGGCCCGGGCATTGCCCGTCTTGGCCTCGAGCGAGAACCCGTCGCTGTTCTGCAGCGTCGCTTTGGCAACGCGATCAGCGATACCACGCGACCGTTCCACGCTCTTGTCGAGTCCCGACTTGAGCGAGGTGGCGGTAGTTGTGCGATCGATGAGTCCGAAGAGCATCAGCGGGGTCCGGGTGAAGGGGCGAGCGAATCCGGAACCCATAAAAGCAACCAGCGGGCCAAACTGTGCTGTGGGGCACGTTTCTTGGCTAAGTCATTGTCAATAGATCAGTTATGGGTTTCGAGATTTTGGTTTTTGGTGGTGGGTGAAAGCGGAAAACCCGCCCAGCAGGAAATTCCTGCCGGTCGGGTTCTGTGCCAAATGTGCCGTGTGGATTCGCGCGCTTGCCTGGTGACACGAGTCACCCGGAGCGGCTTTCGGCTTCGGATGACGGTATCGGCATGGCTATTCAGATTCTTAACCCACAACTCAAGACCTAAAACTCGAGACTCAGAACTGATCAGTTCTGGGTCTCGAGTTCTAAGTCGTGGGTTTCGGGTCACCTACGCGAGCCCTTCTACGCTCAATCCTCGGCGTCGTCGCCCTTGCCCGGCCCGTTCAGCTTGTTGCGCAGGGTGCGAACCGAAATCCCAAGGAGCTCGGCGGCTTTTGTGCGGTTGTTGTCCGACGCCTGAAGGGCATGCTGAATGAGCACGCGCTCCGCTTCGGCCACGTTCAGCGAGGACAACGCGATTCCGTTCCCCGATCCACCCGCGGCCGCCGCGGCGGCGCCGCTGACGGCGATGGCCGGCACGGCGCCCGGTGTGCCGATCGTGCGGGGGCGCATGTTGGGAGCGCCGAGTGAGTGGGCGAGGCCAAAGCGGGTGCCTTCGAGACAGTGCGGCTGGATGATCGGGTCGGGAGTCAGGATCACCGCGCGCTCGATCACGTGCTGGAGCTCGCGGATGTTGCCCGGCCACGGGTAGGCCTGAAGCGCCTCGAGGGCGTCCTGCGAGAGTCCCTCGACCTTCTTTCCCATCTCGGCGGCGGTTCGCATCGCGAAGCGCTGGGCGAGCAGGGGGATGTCGTCCGGTCGATCACGGAGGGGTGGAATCATGACCGGGATCGTGGACAGTCTATAGTAGAGGTCCTGTCGGAACGTCCCGTGGTCGGCTTCCATGGCCAGGTCGCGATTGGTCGTCGCCACGATGCGGACGTCGACCTTGATGGGGCTCGTGCCGCCGACGCGCTCGAACTCCTGCTCCTGCAAAACGCGAAGCAGTTTGGCCTGCAGGTCGAGGCGCATTTCGGAGATTTCGTCCAGCAGCAGCGTGCCGCGGTTCGCGCGCTCGAACGCGCCCTCGACGCGCTTGATGGCGCCGGTGAAGGCGCCCTTCTCGTGACCAAAGAGCGCCGACTCGACGAGCCCCTCGGGAAGCGCGGCGCAGTTCAGCTTGATGAAGGGCTTGTCGCGACGCTCACTCTGATCGTGAATCGCACGCGCGAAGAGTTCCTTACCCGTACCCGATTCGCCCTGCAGCAGGACCGTCGCCCTCGTTGGCGCGGCCATCGATACCGTTTGCAGGATCCGGCGAACGGCCGGTGAGTCGCCGATGATCTGGCGCTCGTTGCGGAACTGCATGACCTCCTTTCGGAGGGTCTCGTTCTCGCGACGCAGACGCACAAACTCGAGCGCCTGATCGACCGCGAGTTCGAGCTGCTGGGGGCGGACCGGCTTGGTGATGTAGTCGATCGCGCCGGCCTTGATGCTGGCGACCGCGTGCTCGATGCTGGCGTGGCCCGTCAGCATGATCAGCGGGATGTCGTAGCCTTCACGAGTCAGGAGTTGGATGAACTCCAAGCCCGTGAGCCCGGGCATCCGATAGTCCGAGATGATCAGGTCGACCGCACCGCGTTCCAAAACCTGTAACGCCTCGGGGACGCTACGCGCGCCGACCGGAGTATGACCGGCCTGCGCGAGCGTGTCCTCGAGAATCAAGCCGACGGCTGGTTCGTCGTCGACGTACAGAATCGTGGCCATGCGGGAGATCGAGGGAGGGGAACCCGAGCGAATGCCCCGGACGGACGATTTGTCCGGGTCGTGCCGACTCTGTGACAAATGAGCCAGTGGTGCGTCTCTTGGTCAGAATCGTACCCGGCAAAAATAGCCGGTTCGAGGCCCAAACGCTAAAGGCTGCCTCATCCGCTCCGATACTTGTCTGTAGCGGACGGCAGTTCGACGGCGTTCGGCAGTCGAACCGCTGGCCATTGACCCTCCTGTCATGCGAGTCACCAACTCGATCATCACGCGCAACTCGCAGTACCGACTCCAGTCGGGACTTGCGGGTGTGGATCGTCTGCGCGAGGACATCTCCTCGGGATTGCGTCTGCGCAAAATGTCGGATGATCCGACGAGTGCGAGCGAAGTCGTGCGCGTTGGCAGTTCGATGCGCGCAATCACGCAGTTCCGCCGCAACATCAATCTCGGTGTGTCGCGCGCGACCGCCGAAGAAAATGTGCTCGATCAGTTGGGCAACTCGCTTTCGCGCGGTGTCGAGCTGGGCATTCAAGCGGCGAGTGCCACGGCGAATGCGCAGTCGCGCACCATCATCAAAAGCGAAGTCGATCAGTTGCTCGACCTGGCGGCGCAGCTTGGCAATACGCGCTTTGGCGATGAGTACCTCTTTGGTGGCACGCGCAGTGGCGAAGCGCCCTTTGTCACGCCACCGCCGGCCAGCCCGGCGTCATTTTCGGCGTTGACGCTGAACGGCAACCCGGTGGATCCCAGCGGCAATCCGACGCTCGAGATTGGCGACAACAAGTTTGTCACGCCAACGCACAACGGTACGCAGGTGCTGCTCGACACAGACTCGCTCGCGGCCCTTCGCGCGTTGTCGGACGCGCTCGGCGCGAATGACACGACGGCGATTCGTGCTGCGACTGATCGGTTGACGGCGGCGAACTCGAACGTGCAGGCACTCGTTGGTACGCAAGGTGCGCGCATCAATGAAATGGAAGAGGCGAACACTCGCCTCGACCAGATGGAAAACGACTTGCTCGCGTATCGCTCCGATCTGCGCGATACGGAAATCGACAAGGCCATGGTGGACCTGGTCGGCAAGCAGACTCTTTATCAGGCCGCGATGGGTGCCACCTCGCGCATTCTCGGCCTCAGCCTCGCGAACTACCTCTGATGACCGACGCTCCGGTGATCGCCGTGCAGGACTTCGTAACCATTCAGCATTCCAGCGGCAGCCTGCAGGTTCCGGCTGACGCCATCGTCCACCTCAGCGACGCGATCTGGGGATTTCCCGATCGACTCGATTACGCGCTCGTTCCTGGCGCGCGTCAGGGCTTGTGGTGGTTCATGTCGGTCGGTGAGCCGCAGGTGACGTTTGTGCTGGCGGATCCGTTCGTGGCCGTGCCGAACTACGACCTCGATCTCGGCGAACTCGAAAAGAGCATGCTGGGGATCAAGGACGCCGACGATGTGTTGGCGCTGGTCATGGTCGCGTTGCCATCAGCGCCCACCGACGAAGTGACGGCGAACTTCCGCGCGCCGCTGGTGATCAATCATCGCACGCGCCGCGGAATGCAGATCATCAGCCGCGATGATTCGCATGCGATGCGGCAGCCAGTGGATCTCGCGAAGTATCCGCGCGATGAAGCGGGTGTGGCGCTCGCTTGAGCGCTACGCCTGAGCGCTACGCCTGAGCGCTACGCCTGAGCGCTACGCCTGAGCGCTACGTGTGATCGTGTAGCCGATCGCCGGGGGAGAGGGTTGGTCCTTCCCACTCGAGAAGCTGCACGGCGCCGCGACCACCCGTGCGCACGACGGGCGTGACATCGACATGGAGTACTGTACCCGTCGGCTCATCGCCGACGGGTATTTCATTGGCGACCATGGCGCGCCATACGATTACGCGCTCGCCGCCGCGATGCGAGAAGGCGCCCGGCGTGGGGCGACCGCTGGCCCGAATGTGAGCAAAGCATTCGCGCGCCGACCGCGACCAGTTGATCTGGCCGTCCGCCGGCGTACGTCGCGCGGCGAGTGTCGCGAGCGTGTGATCCTGTGCACGGCGCGGTGCCACGCCGCGATCAAGCAGGTCCACCGCGTCCGCCAGAAGACTGGCACCCATTCGATGCACGATCTCGCGCGCATCAAGCAGCGTGTCTTCGTCGTTGAGCGCGAATGCAGACTGCAGAATGATGTCGCCTTCGTCGAGCGCCGCAGAGACGTGATGCACGGTCACGCCGATCTCTGCATCGTCACTGAGCAACGCCCAGTTGAGCGGATGCGGACCGCGCCACCGCGGAAGGGCGGCGGCATGGACGTTGATGATCGAGTCACGAAATGCATCGATGTCGGCTGCCGAGATGCGCAGCGGCCACGATGCGCTCGCTACGACGTGAATTTCGGGAAGCAGGGCACGAAGCGATCTGCCGCGATGAGCCTCGCGTACCTCGATGCCCAGGGCGCGCGCCTGAGTGCGCAACGCCGTCGCGTCCATCGACGCCGGCACGACCACGATCGCGGGTGCACGATGGCGAAACACGAGCGCGTCGAGGCATCGACGCGTGTTGTCGTTCCATCCGAGCAGGGCGAGTGGGCGCATTTCGCAGTGCGACGGTGTGGCGGCGGTCAGTCAGCCGACCACGTATACGACGGACGCAGGAAGCCGCGTGAGCCGATGAACTCCTTGAAGCTGATCAAGCTCCAGGCGGGCTCCATCGGGTTATCCGACGCGGTGTTCATCGACACACCAAGATCGAGGAAGTAGTACCCCATCGTTCGCGCCCACCGTGCGGTTTCGTACAGCACGCGATTGACTGGCCGCATATGCTGATACTCCGGGCGACTCGCGATGTAAAAGGCGAGGAGCACGCGCGAGTTGACATGCGTGGTGAGTACACCAGCCACGAGCTTGCCTTCATGACGCGCACCCATCAGTCGCCAGGTCCCCGGCAGCAGGTGGCGAATGCGCTCCAGTTCCCCGAGCGTGTGCGCTGGCTTCACGTCGAACTTGCGCTTGTTCTCTTCCAGAATGGGATAGTATTCCGCAAGATCATCGCACTCGGTGACTTCGATGCCTTCCTTCTCCGCCTTGCGCAGCGCGCGACGCCCCATCGAGCTGAGATGGATCGACGGATCCTCCTCGTCGAAGGTCGACAGGTCCACGGCGCTTGAGAAGAGATTCCGCGAGTTCTGGAACCCGCTGTACAACATCGCGAAGTCGAGATCCTGCGACATGCCGCGATTGTAGATGATCGGCGCGTAGGTAAAGGAGACTTTGCGTAGACCACGACTGCGCACCCAGCGCTGCAGCGCATCGACCATGCGCCAGGTCAGGCTGAACGACGAGGGCAGCGCAATGATGCCGCCATAGGAGCCGCCCATGGGGCTCAGCAGTTCACCGTTACGAATGGAGCATGGGAGCACACCCACCAGCGTGCCGTGATGATCGCGAAAGCCGAGCCACGTGAAGTCGAACTTTCCCGGTGCATGGTAGGCGAGAAACGCCCGCTTGTGAAAGATGGTGCCGTTGTAGCACCGGTCGACAAACTGATCCCATTCGTAGTCTGGCATGCCCGCCAGATCGCACACTTCGAGAATCGCGTCGACGGATTCGATGGGTGTCGTGATGGCCGTGGTCATTGGGTAGCGGCTCCTGATGTCGCGAACTCCGCGACAGGCGTGGCGTCAGCGAGGTCGCGAGGCCACGGCGCCTCGGCAGGGCGGCGCGCGCCGGTACCCGGCGCCCACCGTTCGAGGTTGTCGAACCCACCGAATGGCACATCGCGCAGATAACCCGCGCGGGTGAGTCGCGTCAGGTCGGCGTCGTGCGGCACGCCCCATCGACGGACGACCTGCGAGGTCGCGTCGGCGACGTCCATTGGCAGCTGTACGTTCGGCGGCACCCGATAGTCGGTCAGAAAGAACCGCGGATACTGATCGAATGGTCCACGCGTGCGCGCGTCGAGCACATCAAGAATGCCTCGCGCCACAACCTCGACGTCGTAGTGCGCTTCGACGTACGGTCTCCCGCGCTCGGCCAGCGCGCGACGCAGCGCCTGATTGGTGAGCAGTTCGCGGAGCGGCTCCACCAGGTTGAATTCGCCGATGTGCCACACGGGCGGGACATCGGGCGCTTCGACGTACGGCGACTCGATGACCGACGCCAACGCGCAGCCGCTCGCGAGCGCTTCCTGTCCAAATCGCGAAATGCCGGGGATGAACACCTGGTCGATCGCCACATCGGCATCCGACAGCGCTTCGAGCACTTCATCGTTCGACACGCCGCGCAGTAGTCGCAGTTCGAACGGAATCCCTGCCGCCTCGAGCGTCGCGAGCGCAGACAACACCAGGTCTGAGCCCTTGCCGCCTTCGTGCGATGGAGCGTGCACGACCACCGGTACCACGCGATCGGGAATGTGCGCCGTGATGCGACGCAGATCGATCGGCAGATGGAAGTGATGATACGGGCGCACGCCCAGGTTGTGCTGATTCGGTCGCGAGAAGATGGCATCCGCCATCATCTCAGCGCGACGGAGCGTGCGCAGTTGCTTTTCGAGCGGGATCGTGTCGAGCACCGGCACGCGATCGCGCAGGTCGCGACCATAGTCCTGCGAGTACGCCGACCAGTGACGCACGTCATCACCGCAGAAGATCGTGACAATCTCCTTGCCGAGCGTGCGGAGCACCGGAAAATCCGCGTTATCGGGGAGGAGGCTCGTCCAGATGAAGATGAACAGGTCGTGCGAGCCCGCGAGCGCCTGCAGCGCCTCGCCGCTCAGCGTTGCTCCATTCGTTTCGATGTCGTACTGCGCGGTGGGGTAATACTTGTTGCGATGATAGACCACGCTGGTGGCTTCATGGCCGAGGCGACGGAACCCTTCGACCAGGTCGACCACGTGATGGGCGATCTCGCAGGTACCAATCAGTACACGACGACGCGAATTTGTATTCATGTAGTATCAACCGGCGCGTTGCATTGGTGACGGCGCGCCCACCATTCGGGTGATGCGACGATCGCCAACGTCGGTGTAGTGCTCGCACCAGAGCACGTAGGTGAGCAGGCGATAGGCGAAGGCCACCGCCGCGCGGTCGGCTTCGGTAAACCCGTGTGGGCGGGTGGCGGTCCGTTGCTGAATGACCGCCGCCACTTCCGCTGGCTGTGCGGCCGCGGGCGCGCTGCGCCAGATGTCGGTCTGGCTGGCCGCGCGAAGCACCGTGCCCAGCGGTCCGTTTGCCCACGCGACCAGCGGCGATTCAAAACCGAACTTCGTGGTGCGCGTGCGAATGCCGTCGGGGAGAATCCCCGCCAGCGCGTCACGGAGAATACGCTTGGTGTACGTCGGGTCGAGTTTCGCTTCGGGCGGCAGCGCCATCGCATACGTCACGAGGCGCCAATCGAGAAACGGCGATCGCACTTCGACACCGCTGGCCATCGAGCAGCCATCGTAATTGCGCAGGATGACCGGCAGGTGCGTGGTGTGGAAGTCTCGATCGAGCAGTGCATTCAGCTCTGAAAGCGGCCTGTCGCGATACCACGAGTAGCCCGCCAGCAGCTCATCACCGCCGTGTCCATCGAGTGTCACGACCACGCCATTCTCGCGCATGGTCTTGTAGATGTTCAACACCGGTACTGCCGGCGCGGCGCTCAAGTCGTCGAGCGCATACACACTCGCGGCCAGGCTGCGAAGCGCCGTAGCCTGCTGAAAATTCCAGTACGTAGCTTTGGCACCGGTGTGCGCCACTACCAGATCGGCAAATTCGCGTTCGTCTACCGGGTGCCCCGGGAAGCTGGCGATGAACGTGCGCTGCCAGTCGCTGGCACAGCGATCGAGTGACCAGTGCGTGTCGCGTGCGACCGATGCCATCCCCGACGCCACCGCGCTCGAATCGAGGCCGCCGCTGAGCGAGGTGCCGATCGGCACGTCACTTCGCATGCGCAGTCGCACACTGTCGAGAAATAGCTCGCGGAACTGTTCGACTTGCGATTCGTAACGCGTGGGCACCGAGGGCAGGTGCGCTGCGGTGCTCCACCACTTCACGAAGCCGTTAGTGCCGTCGGGCGTGATCGTGATGGAGTGACCGGCGGGCAAACGCATCACTCCCTGGAGCGCGGTGTCGGGCGAAATGCCGTCGTACGCGTTCGGGTGCGTGAAGTACGCTTCGGCCGCCTGGCGGTTGAGCGCGCGCGTGAAGGTCGGCAGCGCCAGAAACGCTTTGATCTCCGAGGCAAAGGCGATCGTGCTGCCCATGAACGCGAGATACAATGGCTTCACACCAAACCGATCGCGCGAGAGCGTTAGCGAGCGCGCTCGCTCATCCCAGATCGCAAAGGCCCACATGCCATTGAATCGCAGCTGCGCATCGGCGCCCCAGCGATGCCATGCTGCGGCGATGACTTCGGTGTCGGTCTCGGTGCGAAACTGATACCCATCGCGACGCAGCTCCTCGCGCAACTCGAGGAAGTTGTAGATCTCGCCATTGAAGGTGATCCGCAGCGTGCGCCCATCGGGGGCCGTGTACGGCATCGGGCAGGCACCAAGTGGCGATGGATCGAGAATCGCGAGACGACGATGTCCAAGGGCCACAGGTCCGTCGCACCATGTGCCGCGTCCGTCAGGGCCGCGGTGGGCGAGCGAATCGGTGAATGGATCAATCCACGACGGGTTCGCGCCGCGAGTATGATCGAGCAAACCGGCAATGCCGCACATGATGGCTACGTCGACGATTCAGGCGGCCTTCGCGCGTTGCCGCGCGACGGTGCCGAGGAATTCGGTGAGGGCGCGAATCTTCGCGTCCCACGAGAGATGCTGCTCCGCCCACTGTCGGATCTGGCGTCGGCGTTTTTCGTGCGTCCAGCTCAAGGCAAACGCCCGCAGGGTGCGTGGGGAGAGCGGCGCATCCGAGGCGTCGACCGAACGCATCCACGGCAGCGTGGACGGAAAGTCGATATCGATGCCGGCCGCGACGAATGGCAGTCCGCGCAGCGCATACTCGCGATGTTTGAGCGCGCTCAACTCGGTGAGTCCTTTGCGCTGCGGCGCCAGCACGCCAATGGCGAGATGCGCCTGGCGATAGAACGGATCGAGCGCATCGGCGGCGACCAGTCCGTGGAAGTGGACGCGATCGGCCACGCCAAGATCGGCGGACAAACTGCGAAGCGCCGGCAGCGCACCGCCGTCGCCCACGAGATGCAGATGCACATCGTTCACATCGCGTTCGGCCGCCATGCCGCAGATCACGCGGTCAGCGCCGTGCCACGGATAGAACGAGGCGACGCACACGAGATTCACGCGAGCGGTTGGCAGCTCCGGTGCAACAAACGGCAGCAATACGGGATCGGCGCCATTTGACATCACGTGATGCGGCAGCGAGACGCCACCACGCGCGAGTTCATGCGCCAGGATTTCCGGCGTGACGGCAACCAGTCCGGCGGTTTCGGGAAGGATGCGTCGTGCCCACGCGCGCTCGATGTCGGCCATCGCAGCGGGCAGCTCAAGATCGAACTTGGTTTGCAGTTCGAAAACGACTGGTGGTGCTTCCCGCACGAAGCGGAGCACGTGTTCGTCGTAGAGCGGATAGCGCACATACACGACATCTGGCGCGCATGCCGCGACCGTCTCGGCGCAGATGCGCCAGGCCGCTGGTCGACTCTCGGCATCGAATCCTCCGCCAGCGAGATCGACTACGGTGTACGGCGGATCGAGTGGTGCGGGTGCTTCGCGCGTGTCGCAGAAGACCAGCGCGGTGGTCTCCGGAATGTGCCGGCGCATCTCGCGCACCTGCTCGGCGAGCTTCCGGTGAACGCCTCCGTGCGCGGTACTCGCAAAGGCGATCATCAGCACGCGGAGGTCGCGGACTGACGATGAGTTGGCGAAAGTGCTGTTGGAGAGCGTAGACATGGCGTGCACGACTATACATGATGTGTGCCAATGTCTAAGTCGTTTACTGATAATGCCTTAGGTGAATTTCACGAGCTGCACTACTGGTATAATCGTCCGCAAACGGCGCAGATCGACCGGAAAAAAGTGCCGGTGCTGTGACACCGTCAGGGCGCAAAAATGACAGGCAAAAGTTGCCGGAGAGATCCGAGCCAGCATCACAAGTGATTGTAAAGCAATGATTTACAAAAGGGCACAGATCCTGCTTCCAACCTCATCGGTATACTGCGCCCAATTTCAGCCCCAGCGAGCCATTTCCGATGTGCGGCATCACCGGAGTCATCAATGTGCACGGCACGCCCGTGGCCCCAGACGTTCTGCGGGCCATGACGGATGTCGTGCGTCATCGAGGTCCGGATGGGTCGGGCGTGTGGTCGACGAACGGGGTTGGGTTCGGACATCGCCGTTTGGCTATTCTCGATCTGTCGCCGGCGGGACATCAGCCCATGGTCAGTGCCGACGAGCGCTATGTCCTGACCTACAACGGCGAGATCTACAACTGGCGCGAGCTGCGAAAGCAGCTCGAACAGCGTGGCGCGCGCTTCCGTTCGCAGACCGACTCCGAGGTGATTCTCGAAGCGTGGCGAGCGTGGGGCCCCAAGTGCGTTGAGAAGTTCAATGGGATGTTCGCCTTTGCGCTATACGACGTGCAGGACGGTACCGTGTTCCTCGCGCGCGATCGCTTTGGTGTGAAGCCGCTGTACTACGCGTGGCGTGGTGACACGCTGCTCTTTGGTTCTGAGATCAAGTCGTTGCTGCAGCATCCGGCGATGCGCGTGACGGTCAACACCGCCGCGCTGGGCGAGTACTTCACCTTTCAGAACATCTTCTCCGATCAGACGATGTTCGACGGCGTACACCTGTTGCCGCGCGCACATAGCGCCACGGTGCAGCTGGGAAAGCGTGACTCGTTCAAGGTGCGCCGCTGGTGGGACTACGAGTTCAGGCAGGAAAACGGCGTCAGCATGCCGGAGTACGTCGAGGAGCTCGATCGGCTCTTCCGTCAGGCGGTGTCTCGTCAGATCGGTGCCGATGTGGAAGTCGGCACGTACCTGAGTGGTGGCATCGATTCGGGCGCAATCACCTGCGTGACCGCAAGTCAGCTGCCGAATGTGAAGAGCTTCACGGCCGGCTTTGACCTGTCATCGGCATCGGGTCTCGAGCAGGGTTTCGATGAGCGCGCGAAGGCCGAGATGCTGTCGAACGCATTTCGCACGGAGCACTATCAGGTGGTGCTCAAGGCGGGCGACATGGAGCGCGTGCTCCCCGAACTCGTCTGGCATCTCGAAGACCTGCGCGTTGGTCAGAGCTATCCCAACTACTACGTGTCGCGGCTCGCTTCACGCTTTGTGAAGGTCGTGATGGCGGGTACCGGTGGCGACGAAATCTTCGCCGGATATCCGTGGCGCTACTATCGCGCGGTGAAGAACGACGATGCCGCGCAGTATCTCGACAAGTACTACGCGTACTGGCAGCGGCTCGTGCCCGATCACCTCCGTGCGAGCTTCTTCCGTCCGGTACTGCAGCAGGCGCTGCGTCAGCATCCGCCAGAGCAGTCGTTCCGCAATGTGCTGCGACGCCGCTCGTTCCTCACCATGAGTCCTGACGACTACGTCAATCACTCATTGTACTTCGAGCTGTCCACCTTCCTGCCCGGCCTGTTGCTGGTGGAAGACAAGCTGTCGATGGCACATGGTCTCGAAACGCGTGTCCCGTTTCTCGACAACGACCTGGTGGACTTCGCGATGCGGGTACCGGTCAAGTACAAGCTCAAGCACGTCGACTCGATCGTGCGCTTCGACGAGAACACGCCGGGCGCGAAGGCCGACAAGTATTTCAACGAAACCGGCGACGGCAAGCTGCTGCTTCGGCAGGCGTTTTCGCGCTACATGCCGCAGGAGTACGCGAAGGGGAAGAAGCAGGGGTTTTCCGCGCCCGATGGCAGCTGGTTCCGCGGTCGGAGCATCGACTATATCCGCGCACTGCTCGCGCGCCGCGATACGCGCCTGTACGACTATCTCGAGCCGGCCGGCGTGCATGCGCTGATCGATGAACATGTATCGGGGCGCGTGAATCACCGCCTCGTGATCTGGTCCTTGCTGTGCTTCGAGTGGTGGCTACGACGCTTCCGCGACGCCGAAAGTGCGGCACTCGCCGCCTGACCGACCGACGATGAATCTCACGACCCGCTACCGAGTGGTGCACTTGTGCATCGATGATCGCGTTGATCGACGCATCCTCGATGGCGCGCGCACGCTCACTGAAGCCGGCTGGCCAACGCTGGTGATTGCCGCGGCACCGCCGGGTGATCAGGCCGACGAGGCCAGCTATCCCGACGTGCCAATCTTTCGATTGATGGGCGCGTGGGTGCCGGCCGATCTGGTACCAGAGCCGGATCGCAGCCCGGCTATGGCCGATGTGCACGCCGCCGGGCGCACGTTCAGCATGCATCAGCGCTTGTTGGCGGCCGCGATGCACTTCCCCTGCGAAGTCGTGATCGCCAACGATCTGCCGCAGTTGCCGGCGGGCATCCTCGCGGCCCGCGCGCATGGCGCATCGCTGATCTACGACGCGCACGAATTCTATCCATCGCAGCCGTTCACCAAGGGTGCATCGCAATCGCTCGAGGAGCTCGAGCGTTCGATCATTGGCCATGCGGATGTGCTGGTGACGGTCAACGACAGCATCGCCGACCTGATGGCGATGAAGTACCAGTGTCAGCGCCCGGTAACGGTTCTCAACTGCCCGAGCAAGCGACATCAGCCAGTGCTGCGCCGCGAAGATAGTCCGCTCCGCGCCTTCGTTGGCGCGACGGCGAATCAGCGCGTGCTGTTGTACCAGGGCAATCTCGCCGGCAGCCGAAATCTCGAAGAGTTGGTCGACGGGATGGCCCACGTGACCAACCCGGATGTGCTGCTGGCATTCATGGGCAAGAACTCCGCCGTAGGCGAGGCACTCCGTGAACGCGCAGCGCAACTCGGGTTGCTTGGCTCGCGCATTCACTTCATTCCGGAGAAATCTGCGGCGGAACTACTGTCGTGGACCGTGGGCGCCGATGCGGGAATCATCCCGTATCCGCACTCCGACATGAACACGTGGCTCGTGTCGCCCAACAAGCTCTACGAATTTCTCGCAGCCGGGCTGCCAATTCTCGCGTCGCATGGTCCGGAGTTGCGCCGCTTTGTTGGCGATCTGGGCGTGGGGATCAACGCGCACCTCGCCACGCCGCAGGATTTCGCGCAGGCGATTGACGGCTTCTTCTCCCGGTCGATCGAAGGCTTCCGCGCGCGCGCTACCGAAGTCTCTCAGCGGTTCACGTGGGAGCACGAAGGGCGGCAGTGGTTGGAGTTGGTCGATCGCGCGCAGCAGGCTCGCGCCGCGCGTGCGCTCGGGAAGGTCGCCTGATGTCGAACACAGTAGCGCGCATTGCGCTCGATGCCGCACCGGGCGCCTCGGTTGGTCAGGAGCTCACCACGCTGATGCTGGCGCTGGAAGGGCATCGCCAGCAAGCAGGGAGTGTGCTGCCGTTGGCACCGCCAAGCCCCAGTGTGGCCTATCTGGATGACAGCGAGAAGACGCGACTGCGCGAGCTCTACACGGTGCGACAGCCGATTCTTGCCGAGTGGATGCAGCCATCGAAGGCACCCATCGATGCGACGCTGGTGCGCGCATTGGGACGCGCGCTTCGCGGCTATCCCACGCTCACGACGCGCCGATTCCGTCGACAGATGGGCTTCTCCTCGCTCACCGACACGGCGCTCGATGCGGCGGCGGTGGCACGAGGTCGCGAGCACGACATGCTGATTGCCGGGTCGGCCTGGCAGGCGGCGCTCCTTCGCAGTGCCGGTCTGACGCATGTCGAACAGTGGAGCGCTGGCGTCGATGTGACGCGCTTCAAGCCGCGTCCGCATGCCAGCATCGCGCCGGGTCGATTTGTCATCTGGTCGTGCGCCCGGCTCGATTGGCGCAAAGGTCAGGATCTGATCATCGCCGCATTCAGGGCGTTTCAGTCGCGGCATCCCGAAGCGCTGTTGCTGACGGCCTGGCAACATCCGATTCCCGAGATGGCGGCGCCGTTCGGAGCGCACATCAACGGCATGCCGGATCTGCGCGCGGGTGCGTGGCAGGTGGTGCCCTGGCTTGCATTGCACGGCATCGCCGCTGAGAGCGTGGTGGATGTCGGGCTGCTGGCCAACCCAGAGATCCCAGCGCTGTTGAGCGGTGTTGACGTCGCGCTGTTTGCGAGCCGCGCTGAAGCCGAGCCGTCAGCTGCGCTGCTCGAGTGCTATGCAAGCGCCGTTCCCACCATTGTTGCATCGAACAGCGGGCAAGCGGAGCTCGCGCGTCCGGAGTGGTGCATTCCCGTTTCAGCTGACCGTCCTCTCCGAGACGTTCCTCCCACGGTGCGTGGCACCGATGGGTGGGGTGAAGTCTCCGTCGACGATCTCGTCGATGCGCTCGAGCAGGTCTATCAGGATCGTGCCGCCGCGCGTTCGCGCGCGTTGGCCGCGTCGCGTGAAGTGACACGTCGTGGCTGGAATCCGCAGGTGCGTTCCTTCCTTCGCCTCATGCACGAGGCTCCGTCTTCTCTTCGTCGCTCGGCGTAGCCGGCATTGCATACACGACCCATGTCGAATCCGATCGTGACCATGATTCCCAGCGCGCAGATCGACGCGCAGGGCGCTCCGCGCTTCCTGATTCCCGTGCCCAGCGATCATCCGCATCGCGCGCTGCTCGAGGAACTCGAAGGTGCCGGCGGCGTGCACGCTGAGGTTCGCATCTTTCTCGATGCGCAACTCGAAACGGGCGATGCGCTGCTCGATCTCGATCCATCGCTTGGCTTCGTCGCACTCAGCGCGGCGACGTCACCGAACGGAACGCCCGCGGTGTTCGTGGCCGGCTTGTCGATCGACGCCGTGCAGCAGCTGCAGGACGCGGCGGCCGATGCGGGCGGATGGCTCGAGGAGATCGATACAGAGCAGGTCGACGACCTGTGTCCCAGCATCGACGCGCGACTCGAGGCCGAGGGGCGCGTGTTCGTGCACGCCACTACCGAACAGGTGGTGTGGTTGTCCACCGCGCTGCGCCCGTTGTTCGATGCGGGACGCGTTGTCGCGGTGTGCATCAGCGATGCGACCGATGACCGAAACTGGCCGGAGACGGCCGCGCTGCTCGCCGCGTGCGGACTCGTGCCGCACACAATTGCCGATCAGGATGGCGACATCGTACTGATGCCGGTGGAAGCCGCGCCGGCCGCGGCGGTGATCGCGATCAGCATGTCCGCGCCGAGCACGACACCAACGGCGGAAATGACCAACGCATCGCCTGCCGCGAAGTCGAACGACGTGCAGGACTTTTCGCAGTGGAACGCAGTGCGTGATGGTTTCTCGTTCATCGCGCCGCACAGTCGCACGGGATATGGTGTTGCCGCATCGCATTTGTTGCGCGCGCTGCAGCAACGCGAAATTCCGGTCACGTTCTTCCCGATCGGACCGGTTGATGGTGCGCTGCTCGACAATCCGCGACTCCGCGAGGCGCTGGTCAGGCAGGAGGCGTATCGTCCGGATGTGCCGAGCGTGCGTTTATCGCAACAATTCGATCTGGCGCTGCATGCGGGACGTGGACCCAAGATTGGCTTCACGATCTTTGAACTCGACGCGTTCACGCCGAATGAAGTGCATCACCTCGAGCAGCAGGACGCGATCGTGACCTGCTCGACCTGGGGACGCGATGTGATTCGTGCGAATGGCATCGAGGTGCCGGTGCACATCGTACCGCTTGGTGTGGATCGCACGGTGTTCAACGAGTCCGTTGCAGCGCCGCGTCGCGACAACGACACCGACACCGTGTTTCTGCAGGTCGGCAAGCTCGAACCGCGCAAGGGACAGCTCGAGCTGCTCCGCGCGTTCGAGGCTGCGTTCACGCCGAGGGATGCCGTTCGTCTGGTGTTGGTGTGCGGCAATCCGTTCATCAGCAAGGGTGAGCTCGACGCATTGCTGATGCCTTTCCGTCGTTCGCCGATGGCGTCGCGCATCACGCTCGTTCCCAACGAACTCGCGTCGCAGCGCGATGTGGCCGCGCAGATGGCGGCTGCCGACTGTGGTGTGTTCGCCGTGCGGGCGGAGGGGTGGAATCTCGAAGCGCTCGAGCTCATGTCGATGGGGAAGTCGGTCATCGCCACCAACTACTCGGCGCACACCGAGTTCATGTCGCCCGACAACGCGCGACTGATCGACGTCGATGCGCTCGAACCGGCGCACCATGGGACGTCGCCGGGCCGCTGGGCCTCGTGGGGTGAGCGCCAGCATTCACAGCTGGTGGGGCATCTGCGCGATGTGCATGCGGCCAGGCAAGCCGACGCACTGCCGCGCAACGAGGCCGGCATCGCCACGGCGACGCACTTCAGCTGGGATCACGCCGCGCAAGCGTTGCTGGCGGCTCTGCAGTCGATCGCCTGATTGGCACATCGGTCGTGATTCGCATTGGCATTCTCACGCACAACGGCCTGCATCACACGCAGCGTTGCCTGGAATCGTTGCGGGCGCACACCGCGACGGCGTGGGAAGCCTTTGTCGTAGACAATGCGTCGAATGACGAAACGCCGGCCTGGTTGCAGTCGCTGGGGGACCCGCGAATTCATGTCGAGTTGCGCCAGGACAACCTGGGTGTGAGTGGTGGACGCAATCATCTGTTCCGGCAGCTCACACCGCTGCTGGGCGATGATGATCTACTGGTATTCCTGGACAATGACATCGAGGTAGGCGCCGACTGGGAATCGCCATTCGTCGAAGCGTTTGCAACGCAGTCGCGATTGGGTGTGGCGGGCCATTGGGCCTTCTCGATGCGCGTGCATGAGGACTGGCGCGACATTCTGTCAGAACACACCGATGCGTCGGCACCGGCCGATACGGTGCAGGGATGCTGCTTCTGGGTTCGCGGTGCCGCAGCGCGCGCGGTGGGCGCGTTCGACGAATCGCTGGGTCGCTTCTGGCACGAAGACGACGACTACTGCGTGCGCGCGCTCAATGCTGGATGGGATGTGCAGCGAGTGCGCAGCCCCAGCATGATTCATCACGAGCACGGCTCGGGTGTGGCACTCAAGCCGGAGCGCGTGGCCGGTTCGCTGTCCAATCAGGCCACGCTTGCCGCCAAGTGGCGGGCGATGGGCGCGCTCGATGCCTTCGGCGTGCCGAAACGGCCCGTCGCCGAGCCGCTGGCACCGCTGCGCGCGGCGATGGGCGTCGCGCTCGGGCGACCTGGTGCCGTATTGCGCACAGAGCTTCATAGCGCGTTGCACAACCTCGCGCAGCTGTTGCATGTCACGTTGACGGATGATGACGCCGCTCGGGCTGCGTCTCCCGCGACGCTCTGGCTGCTCGATCAAACGCGGCTCGAGGCCGAGCAGGCGCACGATCGGGATTCGCTGGAGCGGGTAAACGCCGTTGTGACGCGACTCGCGGGGATTCGGGCGTCGCGGCGTTCGTCGAGCACACTGCCGGTCGATGATGCGCGTGGTGCGTTCGCGTTCAGCAGTGTGTGTCAGCCGCGTGCGTGGGATGATGCCAAATGGTCGGCGGCGGCGAGCCGCATGCTGCGCCAGTCGCACGGCACCGACTACTACGCGCGTACCGAAGTGCAGTGGCGTGACGGCCAGATCGCATACGCGCTTGCTACGGCCGGTGTGCTGCGCGCATCCACGCGCGTGCTGGCGCTGGGCGCGTCAAGCGAGCCGCTGCTGGCAGCCTTGTCGCATCATGCGGGAACGCTGGTGGTCGCCGATCGCGAAGCGCTTTCGCTCGAGCGCATTGCGCAGGCGGTGGGTCGACCGTTCGGTGCCGCCGCATCGACCGTTGCGTCGTGGCCGCTCGAGGAGGCCGCGTCCTTCGACGTGGTGGTATGTCCCAACCTTGGACGATACGCAGCACCGGCCGACACGCTGCGACTTCTCCAACAGCTCACGGCGTTGCTCGCACCGAGTGGCTTTCTCGCGGTCGCCACCTCGGTACAAGTTGCCGGACCGCAGTCGGCCAATTGGTTGCCCGCGGAATGGTTTGCCGATGACACCCGGCTCGCCGACGCGGGACTTCGTCGCGTCGGACGGTTCGATGCGCGACTCAGTGATGCGGTGTTGTTTGGCGTGATCGGTGAGGATGCGCCGTCGCATGCGCGACCGCGTCTGGCGCGTCGCGCGGGGGAGGCGATTGTTACGGTGGCTACGCTGGTGGCGCGGCGAGGCTGAACGGACGGGAGACCGGTGGCTCGGAGCGGGATTTCCCGTTGTCTGACGTCTGACATCCCACGTCAGTCCTGAGTCGCCCGAATCACGCCATTTCCGCGCGCA
Source organism: uncultured Gemmatimonadaceae bacterium (assembly GCA_966112585.1). Taxonomy (GTDB): domain Bacteria; phylum Gemmatimonadota; class Gemmatimonadetes; order Gemmatimonadales; family Gemmatimonadaceae; genus Gemmatimonas. Next base: position 55,113 of record CBHWDN010000002.1, on the reverse strand, counting down.
GGCGTTCCACGACACTTTCCCAATCGTTCCACTTGCTCGGCCGAATCAGCGTCGTGTTGGGGTACCACGGTGTGGCCGTGCCGGTGAGTCCCCACCGCCAATCCGGAACATGCTGGAGCATCACCCACGCGCGCACGCCCATCGCGCCGGCCAAGTGGGCGATGCCGGTGTCGGTGGTGACCAGTCCATCGAGCGCGGCGAGTCGGGCGGCGGTTTCACTCCAGGATTGCGCCTCGGGAAGCAGGACCACTGACGGCGGCGCGGCATCGCGCGCGCGTCCGACTTGCAAGGCCATCCAGGTGATGCCGGGAATGTCGACGAGTGTGGGCAGCAGTGACGCATCGAAGTCGCGTGTGCCGCGGCCCACGAAGTTGGGATTGCCCGACCAGACCAGCCCGATGCGTCGCGTGCCGTGCGCCGGAGGCAATTCTGCTGGAGCGGCACGCAGATAGGGGACGCGGTCGCCGTGCACCTCGTGATCGAGGTGCAGATGATGGGGCAACGACAGCAGCGGCACATGCCAGTCGGTGAGCGGCGGCGGTGCGTCGCGCGAGATCGCATCAAATCCGCTGTCAACGAGAAGTGCGACGGCGTCGGAATGGCACTGCACCACCACACGCGCGGCGCGGCGTGCGGTGAGATCCGCGATGAAACGCAGAAACTGAAACTGATCGCCCACGCCTTGCTCGGCCGTCACCAATACAGAGGCGCCATCGAGCGACTCACCGGTCCAGGGGCGCGCGCCCGTGGACGGCGCGGGACGCGAACGCGATTCGAAGGCCGCCCAGCCGGCGGCGCTCGCGCCTCCCGACTTCAATAGTTGGGTGTAGGCGCGCTGCAGCTGCGTTGGTGCGTGGTTCGGTCGCAGGCGATCCGCTTGGTCCAACCAGCGAAGGGCGCCTTCGACATCGCCCAGCTCATGGCGCACCTGTGCCGCCGTGAGATGAAAGGCCGCGTTGGTCCGGCCGGCGGTGACCGCCGACTCCGCGTGCGGCCAGGCCTCGGCGGCGCGCCCGGCGGCGCGAAGCGCACCGGCGAGGGCGCTCCGCGCCGCCGGATCGCGTGGTCGCTCCTGAACGACCGCTTCAAAACAGCCAACCGCCTCGGCAGGCGCACCGGCTTCGAGCAGCGCGACACCGATGTCGTAGCACTGCTCCACGGACACGTCGGCGTCGCTGACGGCGAACGTCGTGAGCACCTCGCGGGCTTCTGCACCGCGATGCGCCATGCGCAGGGCATTGGCCAGCGCGAGCGTGAGCGACGCATCGAACGGCCGTTGGGCATGCGCCGCGCGAAATGCGGTGACCGCGTCGGCGTAGGCGCCACGCTCGAGGGCGAGCGCTCCCGTCTCGAGGAGCGAAAGGAGTGGATCAGTCACGCGTTTTGCGAGTCGGCCGGCCGGTTTCCGTAACGCCGATGGCCGGTGGTGTGATGACCTGACGCATCCTGTGAGGATTCTGCCCGGAAAATGACTCGACGCTCAAGTTCTTCGTCCTTCCTCCGACACTGTACAGCGACCGCGATTCGAGAGTCGAGTCCGGACGAGGCACGGATGCCTCAGAGTTCATATCACGGAGGATAACAGTATGCGTATCAACACCAACGTCGGCGCCCTCAACGCGGCTCGTAACTCGTTCGTCAACAACATGGCGACCGAAAACAGCATGCGTAAGTTGAGCTCGGGTCTTCGCATCAGCCGCGCGGCTGACGACGCCGCGGGTCTCTCCATCGCCAACAAGCTCCGCACGCAGAGCCGCTCGCTCACGCAGGCTGCTTCGAACGCCGAGCAGGGCAACGCGATGTTGCAGATCGCCGAAGGTGCCGCTCAGACGATCCAGAAGATCATCGAGCGTCAGAAGGAACTGCTCGTGCAGTCGGCGAGCGGCAGCAACGCGACGGTGACGGGCACGATCAGCACGGAAATCAGCACGCTCCAGACGGAAGCGGCGCGTATCAAGGCCGACTCGAACTTCCAGGGCACGAACGTGTTCGCGAGCCTGTCGTTCCAGGTGTCCGACAACTCGACGAACGGTTCATTCTCAGTTGACGCGAGCTTCACGCTCACGACGCTGAGCGGTTCCTCGTCGCTGGCGAATGCCGACACGGCGCTCGACTCAGTGAACGGCGCGCTGGCCGCGATCGGTGCGGGCCAGAACCGTCTTGACTACACGGTGCAGAACCTCAAGTCCGCGGTCGTGAACGTCCGCGCGGCTGAGTCGACCATCCGCGACGTCGACATGGCGGAAGAAATGGCGAACTACACCAAGAACAACATCCTGACGCAGGCCGCGCAGGCGATGCTGTCGCAGGCGAACCAGAGCAGCCAGAACGTTCTCTCGCTTCTCCGCTAAGCCTGAAGTAGTCACCAAGTAGTGAACGGCCCCGAGGTCGGCGGAAACGCCGGCCTCGGGGTACCGCCTTAGCTAGACGGAGGGATCGGAAACATGGCGTCGAGCACGAGTTCAACGACGACCAGCACTGGACTGGGCGTCAGTGGGTTGTCGAGCGGCATTCAGTGGGGCGACATCGTCGACTCCACGATCAAGGCGTACGAAGCACGCATTCTGACGCCAATCAATGACCGCATCGACAAGGAGAAGGCACAAAAGGAAGCGTGGACCAAGCTGAATGGCCTGGTCGACACGCTGAGCACGGCCGCGCGGGCTCTCCGCACGACCGGTTTTGGCGGTTATACGGCGACCGTACCGCCGAGTGCGCTCACATCGCGCACGCTGCTCAGTGCGACGGCATCGACCACAGCCCTGCCGGGGCAGTATCGCGTCGAAGTGCTGCAGTTGGCCGACACCGCCAAGGTGAGCGGCAGCAGCACCGCTGATACCTCCGCGGCGCGCGGCTTGACCGGTGATTTCACCGTCAACGGCAAAACAATTTCGATTGCGGCGAGCGATTCGCTCTCGGCAATCCGCGACAAGATCAACACAGCTGGCGCCGGCGTCACCGCGTCGGTGGTCAGCGATGGTGGCACGGCGGGCCATCTGGTGCTCACGGCCAATACCGCGGGCGCCGCAGGCTTGTCGATGGCCGATGGTACTGGTGGCGTGGCCCGGGACCTTGGGTTGATGGATTCACGCACCAAGCCCATTTCGTCCGCGGTGCAAGCGGCGGCCATTGCGATGGGCCTCAACGTGAGCCCACCGCCGGCGTCGATTCGCGTGGGCAATCAAACCATCACCGTAGACCTGGCCACTCAGTCGGTCTCGTCGATCGCCGCGCGCATCAATGCCGCCGGCGGATCCGCATCGGTTCAGGAAGAGGCCTATGGTGATGAAACGCGTTATCGCCTGGTCGTCGATGGCAATGTCACGGCCGATCCGAACGATGCCAACTCGCAGGCTGTCATCGATGCCCTGGGCTTCGCCGCCGGCAGCACCGGTGATGTTCGGCAAACCGTAGCGACCGCGGCGTACACCGACGCGAGCGATGCCGTCGCGACCGCAAGCACTTCGCTCGCGGGTATCAAGCTTGGCGGCGCGTCGACCGGTCTCGCGGTGGGCGACGCGATCAATATTCGTGGCATGCGTGGCGACGGCACGGCCGTCACCATCGGCCTTGTGGTGAAGAACGGCGACACGATGCAGACGCTGCTCGACCGCATCAACGATGCGACGAGCGGTTTCGGTGGCGGCACCCGTCCGGCAACGGCGTCGATTGGCCCCGATGGCGCCATTCGACTCACCGATGGCACCGGTGGTTCGTCGCGCCTGTCGCTGTCGATGTCGATGACACATGCCGACGGCTCCATAGGCACGTTCGGTACGAGCAGTATCGCAGTGGCCGGTCGGTCACGTCAGCTGCAGAACGGACAGGACGCGATCATCAACGTCGATGGGACGACGTACACGCGGACCACGAATACCATCACCGACGCCATCAGTGGCGTGACGCTCTCCCTTCAGAACAGCGAACCGGGAAGCACGGTTGACGTCACCGTGGGGCGTGATGTCGATGGGGCATCGAAGACCGTGCAAACGTTCGTCGATGCCTACAATGCGGTGCGCAGCTTCTATGAAGAGCAGGGCCAGACCGACGCCGTGCTCTATGCCGACTCAGGATTGCGTCGCGTCGTGAACAGCTTCACCGACGCGCTGCGTACCAACGTCCCTGCCAACGGCACCTACGGCTACGCGACGCTTGCCGGTGTGACGCTCGACCGGAACGGCAAGCTCACGATGGATGCCAGCAAGTTCAAGACGGCGCTGAATTCCAAGCCCGATGAAATCCAGTCACTCTTTGGATTCTCCGGCATTGGCGGTGCGTTTGTCTCGGCCACCGATGGCGTGCAGCAGTACGGCGTGGGTGCGATCAGTCAGTCGATCAACAACCTGACGCAGAACTCGGTCGTGCTCTCGAAGAAGGCGCTCGAAGCGCAGAAGAAGCTCGATGCGAAGCGCGCACTGCTGGTGGATCAGTACACGAAGATGGAAGAAGCGCTTGGGAATCTGCAGCAGCAGAGCAGCTCGCTACTTGGCACCATGAAGTCGCTTCAGGGCAGCAATTAGCGGACGATACTCACCAGTGTGAGCGAGTCGCTCGGCACCTGATTTCTTCAAGCCCTACCCCGTAATGTCATACGCGAGTCAGACCGCGAGCTATCGCGAGATGGAGTTTCAAGCCGCCTCGCCCGAGAAGCTCCTGGTGTTGGTCGTCGAGCAACTGGTCGTGCAGCTGGATCGCGCGCGAATTGCGATGGAGCGGAAGGACATCGAACTGCGCGTCGTGTCATTGCGGCGCGCTCGTGACCTGGTCACGGAGCTGTTGACGACACTGAATCTCGAGAATGGTGGCAAGCTCGCTGATGAACTGTCGGAGCTGTACGTGTACATGCTGTATGAGCTCGTCGACATCGGTCAGCGCGGCGATATGCGCACGATGGGCAAGCTCGTGAACATCGCCAGGCAGTTGCGCGATGGTTTCGTTGGTGCGGCTGAACAAGTCACGCGCGCCAAGCTCAAGACTGCCTGAATCGGGTAAAGGCCATGCTGACTTCTCCACCTCCGTCGATCAGTCGTGCCGCGGCGCGACGAGCCGCCGCACATCAGGTGCTGACGGTGTGCGCGGGTGTGGACGCCGTGACCGCTGAAGCACAGGCGGCGATCGGCATCGATGACGATCGCCTGTTTGCGCTCCTCGAAACGCGCGATCAGATGTTGCAGGACCTCGCCGAGCATCTGGCGATCCTGCATCACACGAAGCCGACGGCCGACAATCCGCTGCTCGCAGCGACCGAGCGTGCGGTGGATGACGCCGATGCGCTGATCGCGACGGTCTGTGATGCGCTGGCGACCTCGCAGCGCGCCACGATGGAACTGGCGGCCAAGGTGTCGCAGCGCGTCGATCGGCTGCGGGACGCGTTGGCCAATGCGCAGCGGGCGTCGCACGCCGGGTCGGTCTATCAGACGGCCGGGAACGCGCGATTGGTCGACCTGCGTCGCTGAGTCGAACGATGTCACCGCATTCGGCCTTCGACGTGATTCTCCGCGAGACCATCGCGGAGGTCGTGGCGGCGGAAGCGATTGACGAAGCCGATGCACGGCAGTCGCAGGACGAGATCGAGCAGTTGCGGCTACGGGCCGCGCAGTTGGTGACGATGGACAGCGGCGGTCCCTGGGCGACTGGGGCGCCGGTGCAGTTTGCCAAGTCGGAACCGTCGAGCGGAGTCTCGACGATGGATATCCGGTTTCCAGCACGCTCGCGTGTGGAGGAACCGGTGGAGGGTCCGCAGGCTCGGGAGAAGCCGGCGGCACCACTTCCGCGACAGGGACGTCGCATTCCCGATAGAGGAACGCAGGACGGGTAAAGTTACAGCCCTAACCTGCCGATAGTCCCCCTGAGGAGGAGGAAACCCTATGAAGATCACCGGTAGTCATTTCGAACCCCTGAAGCCCACGCCGAACAGCACCACCGGGGTGCAGCGTGCGTATCAGGAGGTGCAGCAAACCAATGCGACGCGCCCAGCGAAGTCGGACTCAGTCCAGATCTCCGCGGAAGGCCGCCGTATGCAGGCCCAGAAGAGCGACGACACGCTTGAACCCGATCGTGTCGCTGAGCTCCGCAACAAAGTTCTGACCGGCGCCTACAACACCCTGGATGTGGTGGATCAGGTGGCCCGTCGCATTCTGACGCGCGGCGATCTGTAGTCGCGCGACTTCCCAAATGGCGTTTCCAGGAGATCGGCGGTCATGAAGTTCCTCGTGGTGGACGACTCAGCGACCATGCGTCGCATCGTCATCAACTCGCTCCAGCGTATCGGCTACAACGATACGGTGGAAGCCGGTGATGGGCAGGAAGCCCTCGCCAAGTTCGATCCGTCGATCAAGTTCGTCATCACGGACTGGAACATGCCCAACATGAGCGGCACCGAGTTTACCAAGGTGCTGCGCGGTCGCGACGACGGACGCCACGTGCCCATTCTCATGGTCACGGCGCGCTCGGTGAAGGAAGACATCCTCACGGCGATGGAAGCCGGCGTCAACAACTACATTGTCAAGCCGTTCACGCCCCAGGTGCTGAAGGAGAAGATCGATGCGCTCCTTCCGGCGGCGGCGGCCTGAGGATTTGACCAATGACCAGTACTCGCGCAAAAGAAGTCCTGTATGAATCCGAGGCGGCATTGCGTCTCGTCGATCAAGAGCTGACCGGGTTGCACGACGTGCGTGATGTGACGCCGTCGACGCCCACAATCTCGCTTGCTGAATTGCCAAATATTCTCGAACAGGCCAACGCCCAGATCCTGAATGTTCTCGCGCGCTTGCGTGAGAGCCGCGCCGCCCTGCAGACGACCGCGCTCGAAAAGCTGCAGACGACGCACGACAAGATCCGCGAAGTCACGTCGGCCACCGAAGACGCGGCCATCAACATCATGGACGCCTGCGATCGTGCCACGCAGATGGTGGACGAGCTCGATACGATCGATGCGGAAGCAACGCCCGATCGTGAGAAGGCCGCCGGCATCCGCGGTACGCTGCGCGACGAACTGTTCCTCATGATGGGTGCGCTGCAGTTCCAGGACATCACCTCGCAGCAGCTGGCGCATGCATCGTCAGTGCTCGTGGAGATGGAGCAGCGTCTGCTCGATGTGGCCCGACTGTTCGATCACAACGTCGACGTATCGAACGTGCTGAACAAGTCGGACGCGCCGGATGCGTTGACGTTCGATCCGAATGCAACGACCCGTGATGCCGAAGGCCGCCAGGCGCTGGCCGACGAGATCTTCACCGCCGTCAAGGCACCGGCCGCGTAACATCACGTTCGCTGGTGACGACGAGAACGGCCCGCACCTCATGGTGCGGGCCGTTTGTCATTCGGGCAGTGACCGCGGCGCAGCCCACAGTGTGCAGTTCCTGAACAGATACAGAGGACTCGGTCGTGCGAGCCGATAGATGGGACACGCCGCGTCAACTTCGCGGCAAATCGCGGTAAACCTGCCATTCCCCGCAGCCGATACTTGCGAGAGTGCGGGGCGTCCGAGTCGACGCTCCACGTTGGACATTCTGCTGAGTTGACCGTGTCTCCACTGACGCTTGATGATGCCGCCACGCTGCTGATGCAGCTGGAGGCGACTGACACTGCCGATCTTGCGACGCTTCGCGATGCGCTCACCGATCTCGCCTTCGAGAATCGAGTGCCACTCGCGGCGCAACCATTTGTTGCCCGCGCGGCGCGCGTGCTCGGCACAATCGTAACCGGTGCAGCGACCGACGCTGCGGCGGCGTTTGCGGATGTCGGCAGTGCGCTGGAATCGGCGATGAAACTGACCGAGCAGGCACCAACGGTCGCGCCCATCGTCGCGCGCGTCGTAGCCGATGCCGCAACGACCGTCGCGAAGGCGGTGCCAACACCGACGGTCGATGTGCGCGTCGACACCTACGTCGACGTGTCAGTCGACGTCTCGGTCGATGCGACCGTCAAGCCGCGTCGCCGCACCCCCGGCCGATCCACGCCCGCAATTCCAGCACCCGCGATTGCCGCGCCAGCGATGGCGGCGCCCGCGATTGCCGCGCCTGCGACGGCGACGATTCCGGAGCCGGTGCTGGTCGCTGCACCTGCCCGCGTGATTGCGGCAGCGTACGATGCGCTAACGGATCGCCTGCCGGATGATGCGGATCGCGATCTCCTCCCCGATTTCATCACCGAAAGCGGTGAGTGCGTGACGAATTCGGAGGCCGCGCTGCTGCAGCTCGAGGCCAACCCGAGCGACGACGAAGCGGTCAACACGGTATTCCGTGCCTTCCACACGGTGAAGGGCACGTCGGCGTTCCTGGGGCTTACGCGTATCGCGGCGTTCGCGCACGAAGCGGAAGGCTTGCTCAGCCGAGTGCGCGACAAGGAAATCGCCTACACGCGCGGTTGCGCCGATCTGTCGCTCCGTTCGGCCGACATGATGAAAGAGCTGCTCGGCATCGTCGAAGTGGCGCTCAGCGGCGACGGACGGTTGCCATTGCCGGCCGGCTATCATGAGCTGTTGGAAGCGCTCGCGGGCTACGATCCCAAGCGCGACGCCAACGGCGTGTCGCTCGGCGCCTCGGCGACCGTCAGCGACGACATCTTCCCGATTGCCAGCGGCGCCGCGGCGCCATCGTCAGCGGGTTCTGAACCGGCGGCGGCCGCGAAACAGAAAGGCACGTCTGACGATGCGACGATTCGCGTGCGCACCGATCGTCTCGATCGCCTCATCGACATGGTTGGTGAGTTGGTGATTGCGCAGACGATCATCGCGGGCGACGAAACATTCGGCACCGGCAAGCAGCATGACCTGCTGCGAAAGGTCACGCACGCTGGCAAGATCGTGCGCGAGCTGCAGGACCTCAGCATGTCGATGCGCATGGTCCCGCTTCGCCCGACGTTCCAGAAGCTTGCGCGTGTGGTGCGTGATACCGCGGCGAAGGCGGGCAAACAGGTGCAGTTCATCACCGAGGGCGATGACGTCGAAATCGATCGCAACATGGTCGATCGCCTGAGCGATCCGCTCGTGCACATGGTGCGCAATGCGGTCGATCATGGCGTCGAGTCGCCCGACAAGCGTGTTGCCGCCGGCAAGGCGCCGGTCGGTATCGTGCGCCTGCATGCCTATCATGCGTCGGGTAACGTGGTCGTCGAACTCAAGGACGACGGCAACGGCCTGCATCGCGACAAGATTGCCAAGAAGGCGATCGAGAAGGGCCTGATTGAAAGCGACAAGGGGCTGACGGACAGCGATGTCTTCAACCTGATCTTCGCGCCGGGCTTCTCGACGGCCGAAAAGCTGACCGACATCTCCGGCCGCGGCGTCGGCATGGACGTCGTGAAGCGGAACCTCGAAGCGATTCGCGGCCGTTGCGACATCAGCTCGCGGCCCGGACACGGAACCACGTTCGCCATTCGCCTGCCGCTCACGCTCGCCGTGACCGATGGCATGCTGGTGCGCGTTGGCGAAGAACGGTTCATCGTGCCGCTCACGCACATCCACATGAGCTTCCGCCCCGAACCCGAGATGTTGTCCACCGTGGTGGGCAAGGGCGAGATGGTGGTGCTCCGTGGCGAGTTGATGCCGGTGATTCGCCTGAATCGCCTGTTCGAAGTGCCGGATGCGATCGAAAATCCGCTCGACGCGTTGCTGATGATCGTGGGTGACGGCGCACGTCGCACCGCGCTGCTCGTGGACGATCTGCTCGGACAGCAGCAGGTCGTGGCGAAGGCGTTGAGCGATGGCCTCGGCAAGGTGGCCGGCGTCAGTGGCGGCGCCATCCTCGGCGATGGTCGCGTCGGTCTCATTCTCGACGTCAACGAAACGGTGGCGCTGGCGCAAGCCATCGACACCGTCACAGCCAGAGCGGCCTGACCCACTCCCAGCGCCACTTGACGCTGGGACCAGTGAAGGTCGGGTCCATCCCGGCCGATACTTCTGTGAGACGGGCGGCGTAGCCCGACTCCATTTCAAATCAAATTTGAGCGAGCCATGAGCACGCACGACAGCGCCACCGCCATCCAGTCCCGCGCGGGCAAGTACCTCACGTTCTTCCTGGCCGACGAAGAGTACGGCCTCGAGATCCTGAAGGTCAGCGAAATCATCGGCATGCAGCCGATCACTCGTGTGCCGCGTATGCCGGAGTGCGTGCGTGGTGTGATCAACCTCCGCGGCAAAGTCATCCCGATCACGGACCTGCGTCTCAAGTTTGGCATGAGCGCCGAAGACTCCGAGGATACCTGCATCATCGTGGTGCAAATGAAGGGTATTCAGACGGGCATCGTGGTCGATCGCGTGAGCGAAGTCGTCGCGATCGGCGACAGCGACATCGAAGATGCGCCGACGTTCGGCGCTGGTGTGCACACCGAGTTCCTGCTCGGTATCGGCAAGGCCGGCGGTCGCGTGAAGCTGCTGCTCGATATCGACAAGGTGCTGGCGACCGCGGAACTGGCGGCGCTCGAAGCGGCCCGCGGCGACATCGGCTGAGCCGACTTCCTCAGCCGGGCCACTCGATGACTGCGCCACAGGCCTCCGCGTTTTTCGCGGAGAGTGAGCTCACGTCCCAGCAGTTCGCGCGCATCACGCGACTGTTGCATGACCATGCCGGCATTCGCATGCGCGAGGGCAAGGAGGGGCTTGTGCGTGCCCGCCTCACCAAGCGTCTGCGCAAGCTCGACCTGGCAGACTTCGACGCATACCTGTCGTATGTGGAGTCGGAGTCGGGCCGGAAAGAGTTCGCCGAGATGATCGACGCGCTCACGACGAACAAGACGAGCTTCCTGCGTGAAGCGTCGCACTTCGACTTCCTCCGCGACACCGTATTCCCGACGCTCACCGGTTCGGTGCGCATCTGGAGCGCGGGCTGCTCGAGCGGCGAAGAGCCGTACACGCTCGCGATGCTCGCAAACGAAGGGCTGACCGATGTGTCGAAGCGCGATGTGCGTATTCTGGCAACCGATATCAGTCATCGGGTGCTGGCCACCGCGAAGGCCGCCGTGTATCCGGCCGAGCACATGTCGGACGTGCCGGCGGCGTGGATGAGCCGTTACTGGTCGAAGCGCACCGATGCAACCGGACGACCGGCGTTCGAAGCGAACGCGTCGCTCCGCAAGCTGGTGCACTTTGCCAAACTGAATTTGATGGAACAGTGGCCCATGCATGGGCCATTCGACGCCATTCTCTGTCGCAATGTCATGATCTATTTCGACAAGTCGACGCAGCAGCAGTTGGTCGAACGCTACTGGCAGCTCTTGCGCCCGGGCGGCCATCTGTTCGTGGGGCACTCGGAAAGTCTGACCGGCCTGCAACATCGGTTCCGGTATGTCATGCCGGCCGTGTACGTGAAGTAGCATGGGTGCGACCCTTTCGGCTCGTGCCGCAGAACGTGTCGTTGGCGTCGCCGACCTCAAGGTCTCGAACGTCGCCGGCGAGCGGTTGATCACGTATGCGCTTGGCAGCTGCCTCGGCATCGTCGTGCACGATCCCGTGGCCGGTGTCGCGGGGATGTTGCACGTGATGTTGCCCACGGGGACCATCGATCCACAGAAGATGGCGGACAAGCCGGCCATGTTCGTGGACAGTGGTGTGCCGCTGCTGTTCAAGGAGTGCTACAAGCTCGGCGCCAAGAAAGAGCGCATGCAGGTGAAGGTCGCCGGCGGTGCGCATCAGGGGGCGCGAGAAGAAGACGACCGCTTTCAGATCGGTAAGCGCAACATGATTGCGCTCCGCAAGCTGCTGTGGAAGAACAACGTGCTCGTGCACGCGCACGAGACGGGGGGCGTGCAGACGTCTCGCACGATGTGGGTGGACGTGACCAGTGGCGAAGTCACACTCAAGATCAACGGCGCCGAAAGCAAGCTCTGACACTCTATGGCATTCAACGTACTCGTGGTCGACGACAGTGCCGTCATGCGGCAGATGGTCGTGCGGACCCTCAAGATGAGCGGCGTGCCGCTCGGCGAGGTGCTCGAAGCCGGCAACGGTGAAGAGGGCCTCCAGGTCCTGCAGGATGAGTGGGTCGACCTCCTCATGCTGGACATCAACATGCCGGTGATGAATGGCGAGGAAATGCTGCGGAAGGTGCGTGGCAATCCGGAAACGGAGAATCTCGCGGTCATCGTCGTGTCCACCGAAGGGAGCGAAACACGCCTGCAGACGCTGCAGGAGTTGGGCGCGTCCATCGTTCGTAAACCGTTCGCGCCGGAAACGCTGCGCGATACCATTCTCCGCGTGACGGGAGTCAGTGATGCCGAGTACTACGGTCCAATCTCTGTCGCAGGCGACGACAGCGACTTTTGAGGAGTTGGCGATGCTGTTCCCCGAGATCGAACTCTCGGATGAGCAGGCCGCCGCTCCCCTCGATGTCGCCGCCTCGGTGGAATTTCGCGGTCCGATGACTGGGCGCCTGGTGCTGCGCGCGTCGTCGGCGATTCTTCCTGAAGTGGCAAACAACATGCTCGGCGCTGATAATCAGCGTCCGTCCGCTTTGCAGCGCGATGCGCTCGGCGAACTGGCGAATGTCATCTGCGGTCACGTGCTGCCGTTGATCGGCGGTTCCGATGCCGTCTTCAATCTGGCTGCGCCCCATCTCCATCCGGTCGGCACGTTGCCGATGCGTGAAACGGATTCGCCCGCTGCGACGGTGCAAGTCGGTCTGGAGCAGGGACGCGCCGAAGCCACCTTGTTCATTTTCCCGTGAGCACTTTGCTGTCGTCACCGACCGGTCCAGCGACCGCCGCCCCGCGTACGCGGGTCGGCGTGATTCGCGTACTGGTCGTGGACGATTCGGCGCTGGTGCGCCGCATTCTGTCGGAAGCGTTGCAGAAGCACGAGGACATCGAAGTCGTCGGCACGGCGACCGATCCGTATGTCGCGCGCGAGCGAATCGTGCAGCTGCGCCCCGATGTCATCACGCTGGATATCGAAATGCCGCGCATGGACGGGTTGAGCTTCCTGTCCAAGCTGATGAAGCATTTCCCGATTCCAGTGGTCGTGTGCAGTTCGCTGACGCCCAAACACAGCGAAACCGCACTGCGGGCCCTGTCGCTGGGCGCGGTGGATGTGGTGGCGAAGCCGGGCGCGTCGATGGCCAATGCCGATGTCACCGAGGATCTCGTGCGCGCCGTTCGTGCGGCGTCGCATGCGCGCGTGACCAAGCGCGTTGAGCTGCCGGATGCACCCGCTGCTCCCAAGGGGCCAGCGATTGCGACGTTCGACGCCACCAACAAGCTGATTGCGCTCGGGGCATCGACCGGCGGAACGCAGGCACTCGAGAAGGTGCTGCGCAGTTTTCCCGTGGATGCACCGGGTACGGTGATCGTGCAGCACATGCCCGAGCACTTCACGAAGTCGTTTGCCGATCGCCTCAACTCCGTGTGCGCTATTCGCGTGCAGGAGGCGACCGATGGTGACTACGTAGTGCCAGGGCTCGCGCTGGTCGCACCCGGCGGAAAGCATATGCTACTTCAGGCGAGCGGCGCGCGTTGGGTGGTGCGTATCAAGGATGGACCGAAGGTGCATCATCAGCGGCCCGCTGTTGACGTGCTCTTTCAGAGTGTCGCGCGGAGCGCCGGACGCAACGCCGTTGGTGCGATTCTGACGGGGATGGGTGCCGACGGTGCAAAGGGCCTGCTGGCCATGCGAGAGGCCGGCGCATACACCGTGGCGCAGAATGAAGAGACCTGCGTCGTATACGGCATGCCACGCGAAGCGGTCAAGTTGAATGCCGCGACGGATGTCCTGCCATTGGAACGCGTCGCGGACGCGCTACTGCGACAGGTCGCCGCCAAGGGATAGCAACGCAATAGCGCAGTGGACGCGTAGCGCTCGCGGGACATCGGTTACATTCCCGCGATGCGCTCCTGCTTCGCGCTCCTGCTGTTGCCGCTGCTGGCGACCGCTTGTCGGTCCGACGAGCGGATGCGCGCCATGCTCGCCGAGCGGGCTCAGCTGCAGCGAGAGATCGCCGGATTTCGTTCGCTCGATTCGGTGATGACGCGCGGTTTGCTCGCCGACTCGAACGAGATCGTACTGAGCGTGAGCGACTCGGTGCTGCGCACGGTACTCTCGGCTTCCATGCCGATCGAGGCCTCGCTTGCCGGTCAGGTGCACGCCACGCTTACCGGCGTGCAGTTGGCGTTTCGCGGCAATGTGGCGCGGGTGGTCATTCGCGGCACGGTGCTGCGGCATGATTTTCCGCGCGCCGCGGCAGATCTCATCCTGAGCGGTGCGCTCGAACGCTTTCGTGTAGACAGCGCTGAGGCGCTGCACGCGAATATTCGCCTCGATGAGGCCACGCTCGCATCGCCCAGCGGTGTGCCATATGCGTTGGATGGTACGGCCATCGCGCTACTGCAGATCGTAGTTGATCGCGCGCTACCTCAATTGAGCGCAGCGCTGCCTGAGCTGACGCTGCCAGTGCGGCTCGATCGCGCACTCAGCCTGCCGGGCTTCGGTCCGGAGGGGGCGCTTACCGTGCAGCCGGCGCGTGCGGCGCTCTCGATGCGCGCGAGTCGTGTCCTGGCGTATCGCAATCGACTGACCGTGGTGCTGCGCGTAGAGCGTGGACCGTTGCTGACGGTGATGCCGTGAGTCGCTCGTGAAGCGGCGCATCGCCAAGTGGGTCGTGACGCTGGCCGTCACCGGCGCCGCCCTCACTGCGACGGCGACGTACGGGATGATCTGGTGGTACCGGTCACCGGCACTGTCCACCGATCCGCGCGCGCTGGAGCGGGAGATTCTTCAACTGCGCAGCGTGCGCGATTCGATGCAGGAGCATGTGGTGGGCATCGAAAAAACGCGCGAACTGCTGGATCGTCGCCCTGAAGGCGATGTGCTGCTCGCGCTGCCAACGCCCTTTGTGCAATCGCTCGCGCAGGACATCATGCGCGGGTGGTTCAGCGCGGTCGATGTGCACTTGCGCAATCTCACCGTGCGCAAAGCGGGCGATGTCAGCGCAAAGCTGCGCTTTCTTGGTCGTCGACAGGTGGGGAGCTACGCGCTCGAACTCAAGCTGAGCGACGTGCAGGGGCGACTGGCGTCGGGAAGACCCACACTCGTTTTCGCTCGCGATGCGGCGCGAGCGGACCGCATCGATATCGTGCTGCCGGTGCGACTCGAAGGCGGCACGGGGAAGGGTACGGCCTCATTCAGCTGGGACTCGAAGGGACTCGCGAATGGCGTCTGTCGCGATGTGACGACTTCGAAGACGATTGATGGGGCGGTCACACCCGCGCAGTACGAGGCGCGCGGCTATCTGCGGTTGAGTGCGACCGCGAATGGACTGCTCATCGCCCCACGCTTCCCCGATTTGTCGATGCGGCTCATGGTGAAACCATCGGCACGATCGGTCGAGACGCTCGAAGCGCTGCTGACATCACAGGGAAAGCTGTGCAACTTCGCCGTCGAGAAGGCGGGGGTGGAGTCGCGCATTCTCGATCTGGTGGGGCGCGGCTTTGAAGTCAGAATTCCACAGCGATTCTTTCGTGCGGTGCGCGTTCCCATTTCCATCGACGGTGCGGTGCCGATTGCCGGTACCAAGCTGCTGCTTTCGGCGACGCCCGATACGCTGGTGCTCACGTCGCAAGCCGTGTGGCTTGCCGCACGAGTCGATATCAAGGGTGCCGTGAGGTAACGGGCAGCGTCATGCTGAACACCGTTTCTGCGCCGTCGCGACCCACCGATACATCTCCGCCAGCGGCCAGCGCGAACGCTTTCACCAACGCGAGTCCCTGACCCGCCCCCCGCACGCCGGGCCTGCTGGTGCCAAAGGGCTCGAAAAGATTCGCCAGTTCACTTGGCACGCCGGGGCCGTGGTCGTGCAACGCGAGGGTGATCGTATCGACGGTGGATACCGCTACCCATCGTAACGGTGTGTCAAGCGGCGCGGCGTCGTGCGCATTGAGCAGCAGCTCCATCATCGCGTCGCGGAACCACTGTGCATCGGCCTCGATTGTCGCGCCGGTGCGTGCGCCAACCTCGACGCGCCGGTCGGGTTGCTGCGCAGCGAAGGCGGACACGACGTCTTGCAGCCCATCGTCCACCGAAAGCTTCACGCGACGCATGATGCCGGCACGTGAGAATCGCGTCACGCGCTGCAGATAGGCGACCATCCCATCGGCTGCGCGCTGGATTTCCTCGACGTCATCTCGCGACGGCGAATCGGGCGGCAAGTCGGCCAGCAGCAGTTCGCTGTAGGTGCGCACGACGGTGGCATAGTTGTTCAGGTCGTGCGACAACCGCCGGGCGAACTGAATTAGCGTCGGATCGGTAACGGCGTGTGTCGGAGAGCCCATACGGATCATAGAATACGGTGATCCGTACCATGCACAACCGTCCCGACACCATTTTCCGGATTCGATGATGCGTGCCACTGCCCTGACCTCCGCCGCCCTGCTGGCCCTTCTTGCGACTTCCGCCCGGGCGCAGACGATCGCGCCGGCGGCCGATCAGATCACCGGCGCCGTGCTACCGCTGCCCAAGGAGATGCGAGATGGCGCCGGCGTCATGGGATACAAGGCGGCCGGCAAACTCGAACTGCTCCGCGCGTCGAAAAATGGGATGCTCTGTCTCGCCGACGATCCGGCCGAGGAGAAATTCCACGCGTCGTGCTACGCGGACACGATGGAGCCGTTCATGGCGCGTGGCCGCGAACTGCGCGCGTCGGGCACCACGGGCGCAAAGGTGGACACGGCGCGCTTCGCCGAAGTGAAGTCCGGGAAGCTCAAGATGCCGACGCTTCCGGCGGCGCTCTATCAGGTCTTCGCCGATGACTTTGATGCGAAGTCCGGCACCGTCAAGAACGGCCGTCAGCTCTTCGTGGTGTACGTGCCGTATGCGACGCCACAGAGCACGGGCCTGTCGGCTGCGCCGTCATCGAGCTCGCCATGGCTGATGCTGCCGGGCACGCCCAAGGCGCACATCATGTTCAGTTTGAGTATGTAATTCGTGGCGTCACCACAAAAACTGACGCAGAAACTGCTCGATCGAGCCACGGCGGAGCTGACCGCGAAGGACGCGAAGCTCGCCGTGGCGATTGAACGTGTAGGGCCGTGCACCATGTTGCCACGCACCGAAGGCACGCACTTCGGACACCTCGCGCGCGCGATCGTATTTCAACAGCTCGCTGGTGCTGCGGCCGCGACGATTCACGGTCGCTTTCTCACGGCACTCAACGCGACCGACGGTCACCCCGAACCGCGCGCGGTACTCGCCGCGAGCGACGAGACGCTGCGCGCGTGCGGTTTGTCGCTCGGCAAGCTGCGGGCGATTCGGGACCTGGCGGAACATGTCGCCGACGATCGATTGCCGCTCGGACATATCGAAACACTGAGCGACGAAGCAGTTATTGAAGCGTTGGTGGCGGTGCGCGGTATTGGCCCGTGGACCGCGCAGATGTTCCTGATGTTTCGACTGGGTCGTCCCGATGTGCTCCCCGTGCTCGACCTGGGGGTACGCAAAGGCGCGCAGAAGATCTACCGAACGCGAGCGTTGCCCGACGCGGCGCGACTGGAGAAGCTCGCAAGGAACTGGCACCCGTGGGCGAGCGTTGCCAGTTGGTACTGCTGGCGGGTACTCGATCTCGAGGATGCCGGCGGTTGGTAAGCGGCGCCTGGTGGTGATCACCGCAAGATTGTCGAGGTCGCATGATGCATGAGTTCCGCCGCCGTGTCCGCGTTGCGGTGCCCGTCGAATCGCTCTTTGCCTGGCACGAACGTCCGGGCGCCTTCGCGCGTCTCGCGCCGCCGTGGGACACGCCAACCGTCGTCTCGCATACCGGCGGCATTCGAGACGGTGCACGCGTGGAGTTGCGCGTGCAGGTCGGACCGGTGCCGACGACCTGGAAGATCGAGCACCGCGACTACATCGAAAATCGGCAGTTTCGCGATGTGATGCTCGAGGGGCCGTTCGCGGAGTTCCTGCACACACACGCCTTCGACAGTGACGGTGCGTCGGCAAGTGTGCTCGAAGATCACATCAACTATCGCCTGCCGCTCGCACCACTTGGCGACGTTGGCGAGCATTTTGCCCGGGAGACGCTGCATCGCGTCTTCCGCTATCGACACGCGATCCTGGCTCACGATATCGCCCGTCACGCTGCCTACTTCGATCGTCCTCGCATGCGAATCGCCATTACGGGTGCCACGGGGTTTATCGGCACGCAGCTCGCCGCGTTTCTCACCACCGGCGGTCATGAAGTGGTGCGTATTGGCCGCGGCGAAGTGAAGCCTGGTGTGGTGGATATCTCGTGGGACCCGCATCGCGGCAGACTCGATCCCAAGGCACTGGAGGGGATCGACGCGGTGATTCATCTGGCTGGTGCATCGATTTCCGAGCGATGGAGCGACGAACACAAGCGCGCCATTCGCGAGAGTCGAGTCGAAGGCACATCACTGCTGGCCCATACCCTCGCGCAGCTCTCGCGCAAACCGCGCGTGTTGCTATCTGGATCGGCGATCGGCGCGTATGGCGATCGCGGTGATGAGGTGCTCACCGAACGGAGCAGCCTTGGGTCCGACTTCCTCGCCGAGGTGTGCAAGGTGTGGGAAGGGGCTACCGAGCCGGCGGCGAAAGCCGGCATCCGTGTCGTGAACCTGCGCACCGGCATTGTGCAGGGCGCGGCGGGTGGCGCCTTGGCGAAGCAGCTGCCGCTCTTTCGGTTCTTTGTGGGCGGTACGCTCGGCCCTGGTACGCAATGGGTCAGTCCGATCGCGCTCACTGATCACATCGCCGCGACGCACTTCTGCATGATGAACGATGCGGTGTCCGGCCCGGTGAATCTGGTTGCGCCGGCTGCGACAACGAACGCGGAGTACACGCGAGTCCTGGCGCATGTGCTTGGGCGACCGGCGATTGCGCCGGTGCCTTCATTTGCACTGCGGCTGGTACTTGGTGAGGCAATGGCCAACGCAACCGTACTCGCCAGCCAGCGCGTGGAACCCGAGGTGTTGCAGCGCGCGGGATTTGAATGGGGTTGGCCGACGCTCGAGAGAATGTTGCGGCACGAACTCGGCTGCTGAAGACAAGCGGATAATCCGGCTGAGGATCACAACGCAGCGCTTCGAACGGCTCAGTACGTGCAGTGTGCCGCGCTGTGCCGCATCTGCCGCTCACCATTCCGGCGTATCTCCTGTTGGGTTTTGGCGCGCTGCTCGCAATCAGCGTGCTCTTCAGTCGTGCGAGTGCGCGAACTGGTGTGCCGCTCACGATTGTCTTTCTCGGCATTGGGATGTTGGCCGGCGGCGAAGGAATCGGCCATCTCGCGTTCGCTGACTACGACGTCGCACTCTGGCTGGGCACCGCTGCGCTTTCATTCATTCTGTTCGACGGTGGACTGAACACGAATGTGTCGGCGATGCGCGGCGTATTGCTGCCATCGGCGCTCCTCGCGACGATCGGAGTCATGATCACCGCCGGAATGATGGCCTGGCTCGGTCACGTAGTGGGACTGAGCTGGTCCACGTCCTGGATGATCGGTGCGATCATGTCGAGCACCGATGCGGCTGCGGTGTTTGCGGTGCTGCGCGCTTCCGGTGTCCATCTCAAACGCCGAGTGGGAATGACGTTGGAGCTCGAATCAGGCTTCAACGACCCGGTGGCGGTGATCATGACGGCGGTGGTGCTCACGGCCATTTCAAGTGGTGTGCGACCATCGTTGCCCATCACCGCCTTAGCGGTGTTGTTGCAGCTCGGCACTGGAATCGTCTGCGGCATTGCCATCGGTCGCGCCGCGCGATGGATCATGAAACGATTTGTCGTGCGTCCAAGTGGACTGGTGCCAGCGTTCACGATTGCCACGGCGAGTCTGGCGTACGCGATACCGACGCTTTTCAATGGTTCTGGATTTCTGTCAGTGTATCTCGCCGGCATCGTGATGGGCAGCGAGCGACTGCCCTATCACTTGAGCGTGCAGCGCGTTCATGACACGCTGGCGTGGCTCAGTCAGATCGGGATGTTCCTGGTGCTTGGCTTGCTCGCATTTCCGTCGCGCGTTGTGAGCGTTGCCACCACGGGAGTGGGATTGGCGCTGGTGTTGGCGCTGATCGCGCGACCAGCGGCTGTGCTGCTCTGTCTTGCGCCGTTCGGCTATCGGTGGCGTGACATTGGATTCATCAGTCTTGTGGGGCTTCGCGGCGCGGTGCCGATCGTGCTCGCTACGTTCCCGGTGATCCTTCAGGTCAAACATGCCGAGTATGTGTTCGACGTGGTGTTCATCATGGTGGTGGCGAATGCGTTGCTGCAGGGAGCACCCGTGCCGTGGTTGTCGCGTCGCTTTCACGTCGACAGCGCCGAACCACCGGCGGCGCCGGCGTTACTCGAAATTGAAGGACCATCGCCATTCGATCGCGAAATTCGTTCGTACGCGATCGACGAAGTGCTGCCGATTTGCGGTGCTGACATTGGAAGCGTGCCGCTGCCGAGCGACGTAACGGTGATGCTGGTGATACGTGAGACGCAATTATTGACACCAACTGCCCAACTGGTGTTGGCACCGGGCGACCATGTGTATCTGCTTGTCGCCGAAGGGGATATCCCGGTTGTCCAGCTTTTGTTCGGAACACCGGAAAGTGTCTAGCGCGAGCTTTGGCGTGTGGTGAACGCACGCCGCGCGATCGACTTGCAACTTTTTCGCGCACAGCCCGTAGGTTTAGGAAACATATGACTGTCGCCTTCCTGGATAGCGCGCTCTTCATCGCCCTTGTGGTGGTGCTGGGCGCTTTTGTTTTTAAGGCGCTGGGCTTCACTCCAGCGGGACTTCGTCTCAAGCAGACGGCGAACCGCAAGCGCATTGATCGGCAGGCTGAGCTCACCTGCCCAATTCACGGGCTACAGCGCGCAGATGATCTGGTGCGCTTGCCCACGGGGGAATCGCTGTGCCCCCGTTGTTACGAGGAGGCCGTGCATGGCCACATCGACTGAAGAGACCTTCGAAAATCTTCGCAATACGTTTTCTGGTTCGGTTCGCAACGCGATGACGCCACCGACCAGTGGCGGCGGTGGTGCATTTCGTCGCGCGGTGATCGCGCTGGGTGGCATTTTCCTGCTTTGGTTGTTGCTCAAGCCCACGGTCACGTACATCGAACCGGGTCATGTCGGCATCGTGATTCATCGCGCCGGTGGCGGTGTCGATCCGCAGCCGCTGGGCCCTGGCTTCCATGTGCGAAACCCGATGCTCACGCAAATCCAGGAGTATCCAACCTTCATGCAAACGCTGGTACTCACCAAGGATTCGCGCGAAGGTTCGAGCAACAACGACGAGATCAACGTGAATTCGGTCGAGGGTCAGCCGTTGTCGCTCGACGTGTCGATGAGCTTCGAACTCAACCCGCAGAAGGTGCCGGCGCTTTATCAGACCTTCCGCACTGACGTCGAGGTGGTCGCGCACGGCTTCATAAAGCAGGCGATCCGTCAGTCGCTTCAGGAAGTCGTGGGCAGCGAAGAAATTGCCGCGGCGCTTGGCCCGAAGAAGGCAGAAGTCATGACCAAGACGCAGGCGCTGCTTCAGAAGCGGCTGGACCCGTACGGTATCGAAGTGAAGCAGTTCACCTTGAACGAGTTTCGCGCGCCGAAGGCGGTCATGGACGCGATTTCGCTCAAGAACGTCATGCAGCAGCAGGCGCTCACGGCGCAGAATGAGCTGCAGAAGAACCAGTTCCAGGCGCAGGGCGACAGCATCAAGGCGGCGGGTCGCGCCAAGGCGATCCTGACCGAGGCCGAGGCGCAGGCCAAAGCCAATGATCTGTTGTCACGCAGCATCACAAGCACCCTGGTGCAGTACGAAATGACCAAGCGTTGGAACGGTCAGATGCCGCAAGTGACTGGCGGTGCGATGCCGATGTTCCAGCTGCCGGGGCTTGGGAAGCAGCCGTAACGATTCTCGGCCGGCGAGCGGCGGCGACGGCATTCGTGACCGAAACTGATCACACGGAGGCACGGAGGCACGGAGAGTAACTCTCCTCTGTTCCTCCGTGGCTCCGTGTGATCAGTTCAACGATCCGTCAGTTGAGCCAGGACTCGCTGTTCGCAGCAACAAAGTCGTCGTCCACCAATTCCGGATACAGAGTCGAGAGTCGCGCCAGCATTTCACTCTGCCCCGGCGACAGCTGTTCCTGCGTATCGAACGTCCACGTGCCGCGCACGAGACCTTGGCGGCGTAGAATTTCGAGGATGCCCGGCAAGCAGCCCGTGTAGCTGTTCGCTGCGTCGAAGATCACGGCGTTCACCATGGTGAGCGCTGCTCCGCGCGTGAGCCAAGAGCGCGGTATGTCAGCAGCGCCAGACGCGCGCCAGGCTTTCACTTCATTGAGCATCTCGACCGCGCGGTGTGTCCACACTGCCCATTGACCAAGCAAGCCGCCGACAAAGTGGCGCGTGTACGCGCGGCCACCACTCGAGACTGGGATGTCGGTGACAAGGTCGGGGATGATAGCGTCGTCGTTGCCCGTGTACAGCGCGATGTCATCGCGGCCCGCATCGGCGAGGGCGCGCACGACGTCAAGCGTGGCGTAGCGATCGAAGGGTGCGACCTTGATTGCGACCACGTTCGCGATCTCGGCGAACTCGCGCCAGAAGCTGTAGCCCAGTCGTCGTCCGCCGACGGCCGGTTGCAGATAGAAGCCGAAGAGTGGGATCACCTCGGCGACGCGGCGGCAATGCGCGAGGATCTGCGCGTCGGTGGAGTCACGCCAGGCGCCAAGTGATAGCAGGCCGCAATGGTATCCGAGCGCGAGCGCGATCTGCGCCTCACGAAGGGCTTGCGCGGTATCGCCAATCAGGCCGGCGACACGCACGAATTCGCGAGGCTGTGCTGCAAGTGCGGCGCTTGCCGTCTCGGCGGCCAGTTCGAGCACCGGACGGTACAAACCGATCTTCGCGTCGTGAATCGGAAAGCCCGTCGTATGCACACCAACCGCCATGCCACCAGCGCCGGCCGCGATGTAGTAGCGCGTGAGTGCGCGCTGATGGCGTTCGTCCATCGTGCGCGACGGCGTGAGCGCGAGCGGATGCGCGGGAATGACATGCCCGGCCTGCAGGTGCGCACGAACGTTGAAGCGGGCGATGTCAGAACTTCCCATCGCGCACCTCGAACTTGGTCGGCTTGTTGAGCAGTCGTCCGTCCTGCTGAATCCAGGAGACCGCCCAGGCGCACAGCGCATCGAGTGGCAACGATGTGTATGGCAGGGTGGACTCGAGCTGCGCAACGTTGGCGATCAGTGCCTCTTCGCCTTCATGGCCCACGAAGTTCGGTGCTCGTTTCGCGTGCGCCGCGCAGCGCTCGGCGATCTCGCGCACCGTTACGACTGGTCCCGTCACGTTGAGCGCCTTCGCTGGTGTTGCCGCAGCCGTGAGTGAGCGCAACGCGAGTCTGTTCGCATCGCCTTGCCAAATCACATTCACGTGACCGGTGGTGAGATCGATCGGATCGCCGCGGAGCACCTTGCCGGCAATCTCGGTGACGACGCCGTAGCGCAGGTCGTTCGCGTAGAACAGGCGATAGAGCAGGAGGGGGCTGTACGTGCGACGCGCGATGCTTTCGAAGACGCGCTCGCGACCCACACAGCTGGCGGCGTACTCCCCGTCGGGAACGAGCGGTGCGTCTTCGCGCGAGCCGCCCTGCGAAACGAGCGAGCGGCCGTAGACGTTGCCAGTCGAAAAGCAGACGATGCGCGAACCCGCATAGCGTTCGGCGGCGATGACGGACGCCACGACGTTCTGCGTCCACGTGCCGACCGGATCGCCCGTTGTGCCGAACTTCTGACCGGCCATCCACACGACGTTCGGTGCATCTGGCAACGCGGCAACAGCACCGGGGTCGCTCAGCTCGGCGCGAATAACGGTGACGCCGGCGCTCTCCAGCGAGGCAGCAACCGCCGCGTCGGAGAATCGCGATACCGCGATCACGCGACGCCGTGGATTCGGTAGGGCCCGTCTCGCCATCCGGGCAACCGTGGGGCCCATCTTTCCGCCCGCACCGAGAATGAGGATGTCGCCGTCGAGTGATTCGAGCGCTTCGACCGTCTCCGAATCTGGCGCTGCCAGCCGCGCCTCGAGCGCCTCCTCGGTCGCCGGCGCACCACCTTTCAACGAGTCAGCGTCGTTGAAAAATCTCATGGGGTCAGAGTCGTTGAGCGGGTACATCAGGTCTTCAACGGGCTAAGTCCTTGAATATCAACGGTCTTCTTTTCAACGACTCTGACCCCTTGAACTGGGGGTCAGGCTTTCAGGGGGTCAGCGTCGTTGAGGCCGGGCACGGCAATGCCGAGTTCGGTGGCGAGCCGGCGACGGCCGGCGTCGATGCGCTCGCGCGCCATCTGCTTGAGACGTGGAATGTCGGCCGTGGTCATGCCGGTGGTGTCGATCGGTTCGAGCACCTGCGCGACGGCGCGCGCGCGCAGGAAGCGAAAGGTGCCCTTGGCCATGGCGTTACGGGTGCCCGCGACGGCAATGGGCAAAATCGGTGCGCCACTGTCGACGGCGAGTCGGAACGCGCCGTCCTTGAATGGAAGCATCTCGTGCGTGCGCGAGCGCGTGCCTTCGGGGAAGATCATTACACTCACGCGCTTCGCGAGACGGTCACGGCACTGTTCGATCGCGTTCAGGGTGGAGTCGCGATCGCCGCGCACCAGCTTGATGTCTCCGGCCATCTGCATCATCCATCCCATGCAGGGGATCTTGAACATGGTGTCCTTGCTCAGCCACTTCATCTCCCACGGAAAGCAGCTGATCAGGAAGATGTCCGCGTAGCTCTCGTGGTTCGCGATCACGACATACGGCCGACGCGGATCGGCGAGTGAACCACGCACGCGAAAACGCCACAATCCATTGAGGCGCATCGCGGTGACGCCAACCAGGCGAAAAGCCCGACCGGCGGCGTAGCGCCCCTTATCGAATGGCGCGGTCACGGCAAAAATGAGCGCCACGATCGGTGTACCGAGAATGACCACCGAGACCGTTTCGACCCAGGCCCACCAGTTGAGGAGCGTACCGAGCATCAGTGATTCATGAATTGAGGAACTGGTCGGCGGCGGCGCCATGAAGGCGGGACGGGAGCGCGGACCACGTGCATAAGGTAACGCGCGGTACCATCGGGCTATTCCCGCCTTTGCGGCGCTTACGCGGTTCGGTACCAGACTCCACTCTTTGAGGTATGCGCCTGATTCGGCTGACCCGTCTTGTAACGCTCGTGTGCCTCTCCGCCTGCGACCGAGCGCCCACCACCGATACGGCCGTTGGCACGTTGGAAATGGTGGAGGTCGACGTTGGCCCGATGCAGCCGGCGCGTGCGGTGCGCGTGTTGGTCGAAGAAGGGGATGCCGTTCATGTCGGTGACACGCTCGCCGTGTTCGGAACGCCAACGCTCACCGCGTCCACGGCGCAGGCTGAGGCGCGTGCGGCCGCCGCCGAGCAAAGCGCGCGAGAGCTTTCGCGAGGCTCGCGTCCGGAAGAATTGCGGCGCGCCGAGGCGGAATTGAGCGCAGCGAACGCCGAGGCCGATCGCACCGCGGCGGACGTGGCGCGACTCGAGCCGTTGGCCGCGAAGGGCGATGTGAGCCGCGCAACGATTGAGGCGGCGCGTGCCGCTGCGCGTGTCGCTTCGAGCAGGCGAGATGCAGCGCGCGCCGCCGCGCAGTTGGTGCGTGAAGGGCCGCGCACCGAACGTCGCGCAGCAGCGGCCGCCGAGGCGCGTGGTGCACAAGCGGCGGTTGCAGCACTGCGCGCAACGGCGAGCGACCTGGTGCTCCTGTCGCCAGTCGCCGGTGTGGTATCGAGTCGCAATGTCGAACCCGGTGAAGTGCTCGCCGCCGGACAAAGTGCGATCACGGTTGGGCAGCCAACGCGTCCGTGGGCGCGCATCTATGTCGGACCCACCGTGCTGCCGCGTCTCCGTGCGGGCGACACGCTCGTGGCGCGACTCGATGGTGACAGCACGCCCTTCTCCGGACGCATCACGGCCATCGCCACCAAAGCCGAGTTCACGCCACGAGTCGCGCTCACCGAGAAGGAGCGCGCTGACTTGCTGTTTGGTGTGAAAGTGGAGTTTGCCGACACCACGCAGCGATTGCGCGCGGGCCTTCCGGTCACGGTGACGCTGCCGGCAGCTACGCGCCGTTAGCGTGGTTGCTCCATTGAGTTCGCAGCCTGCTGGCTCCGATACCGCAACGGATGCGGTGGTCCACACGAGCGAGCTGCACAAACGTTTCGGCGATCTGATCGCAGTGCAGTCGCTTGATCTCGACATTCAGCGCGGCGAAGTCTTCGGATTGCTTGGTCCAAACGGGTCAGGCAAGACCACCACGATCCGCATGCTCTGTGGACTCGTGCTTCCCACCAGTGGATCAGCGCGTGTCGCAGGTTTTGACGTCGCAACACAAACCGAGCAAGTGCGTCAACGCATCGGCTACATGTCGCAGCGCTACGGGCTGTACGACGAGCTCACGGTCGCCGAGAACCTGCGCTTTTACGCGTCGGTCTACGGGCTCGTGGGCAAGGAGCGCGACGAACGACTCGCCGAGCATACGAAGCGACTCGGTCTTACCGAGCGATCGAAACAGCGCGCCGGCACGTTGAGCGGCGGATGGAAGCAGCGACTCGCGCTGGCCTGTGCAACGGCACATCACCCCGATCTCGTGTTTCTGGACGAGCCCACGGCGGGTGTCGATCCGGCCGCGCGTCGAACCTTCTGGCAAACGATTTACGATCTCGCGCAGGATGGCACGACCATTCTGGTGACGACGCACTACATGGACGAAGCCGAGCGCTGTCAGCGATTGGCGTTTCTGTCGCGTGGTGCGTTGATCGCGTTGGGTACGCCGCATGAGATCACGCAGCAGTTTGGCGCCGATTCGGTCGAAGATGTCTTTGTGAAGTTGCAGGAGCAGGACGCGAACTTTACGGGCCTGTACGCTGGTGCCGCCCCGTCCGGTGGCGCGCGCGCATGAGCTGGCCAGATCGCGTGCGGAAGTGGACCGCGTGGCCCATGCTCTGGAAGGAGTTCCTGCAGCTACGGCGGGATCGCATCACCTTTGCAATGATGACCGGATTGCCGGCCATTCAGCTGCTGCTCTTTGGTTACGCCATTCAAACCGACGTACGAAAGCTGCCCACCGTGGTCGTAGATGATTCGCGAACGAGCGAGAGTCGCGCGCTGGTGCAGGTGCTGGTCAACACCGACAACTTCAAAGTCGTGGCGCACGTGGCCGATCGCGGTGTCGCGCGGCGATGGATCGAGCGCGGCGCGGCGCGGGTCGCGCTGGTGATTCCGCCAGAATACCAGCGCAACATTCGCGGCGGTCACACCGGTGTCGCGCAGCTGCTCATCGATGCGGCCGATCCGCAATCGAGTGGTGCGGCAATTTCCGGTGCGCAACTGGCCGCAGCGGCGCGTTCACAGCAGCTGCTCGCAGCGCGCATTGCGATCCAACCGCCGGTCGAAGTGCGCGTGCGGCCGTGGTACAACCCGGCGCAGCAAAGTGCGGTGTTCATCGTGCCAGGTATCGTCGGCATTCTGCTCACGATCACCATGACACTCATCACGAGCACCGCTATCGTGCGCGAGCGGGAGCGCGGCACACTTGAACAGCTGATTGTCACACCGATCGGCAAAGTGAGCTTGATGCTCGGCAAGCTCGTGCCGTTCGTGCTCGTGGGCTATGTGCAGATGACGGTGGTACTGGTGCTCGGTGTGCTCTTCTTCCGCATCCCGATTGCCGGCAGCCTGGTGCTGCTCTATGCGCTGGCGCTCGTGTTCATCGTCGCGAGTCTGGGCGTGGGGCTGCTGATCTCGACGGTGGCGCGCAGTCAGGTGCAGGCGATGCAGCTGAGTTTCTTCTTCATGCTGCCGAATATTCTGCTGTCGGGCTACATCTTCCCGCGCGCCGCGATGCCGGTGCCCGCGCAATACGCGGGCGCGTTGCTGCCATTGACCTACTTCCTGGACATTCTGCGCGGCGTGCTGCTCAAG
Source organism: uncultured Gemmatimonadaceae bacterium (assembly GCA_966112585.1). Classification (GTDB taxonomy): domain Bacteria; phylum Gemmatimonadota; class Gemmatimonadetes; order Gemmatimonadales; family Gemmatimonadaceae; genus Gemmatimonas. The sequence continues at coordinate 27,190 of CBHWDN010000002.1, read as the reverse complement.
GGTGTTGGTGTTGGCGATCTGTGGAAGCAGCTCGCCGCGCTTTCAATTGCCGCCGTTGTGCTCTTTACGGTCAGCGTTCGTCGTTTTTCGAAGACGCTGGACTGAGCGTTCGACTACACGCTGGGCACGAGCGCGGTTTCGGGCTTCTTCACGAACACGAGCGAGTAGCAGCAGGCAATCGCCACGACGGCGCAGATGGCTGTGGCGCGATACGCCTACAAGTGTCCGCGCACAGCATGCGGTCGGTACGGCGCCTCGAGCTGGGCGATCTCGTCAGCGGTCAGCTCGATCTCGACCGACGCCACAGCGTCATCAAGCTGCGAGAGCTTCGAAGCTCCCACGATCGGCGCCGTCACAACCGGTCGCGACAACAACCACGCCAGTGCGACCTGTGCCATTGGCACGCCGCGCGCTTCGGCAACCGTGCGCACCGCTTCCACAATCGCCCAATCGTTCTCGTCTTCGTAAAGCGTGTGCCCGTACGTGTCCGTTTCGGCGCGAATGCTCGCGCCACGATCGGTGATCTTGCTGCGAGTGCCGGCGAGCAAGCCGCGTGCGAGCGGTGACCACGGCAGCGCACCGACGCCTTCAGATTGGCAGAGCGGAATCATTTCACGCTCCTCTTCCCGATAGAGGAGGTTGTAATGATTCTGCATCGTCACGAAACGCGCGTACCCGTTGATGTCGCTTGTGTTGAGCGCTTTGGCGAATTGCCACGCCCATCCCGAACTCGCGCCGATGTAGCGCACCTTGCCGCTCTGCACGAGATGATCGAGCGCGGCGAGTGTTTCCTCGATGGGGGTCTTCGGATCAAATCGATGGATCTGATACAGGTCGATCGTATCGATGCCAAGCCGCTTGAGACTCGCTTCGCACGCCTGCACGATGTGCTTCCGCGACAGCCCCGACATATTGGGCTTGTCGCTCATGGGCTGGAACACCTTCGTCGCGATCACGATTTCTTCGAGGTTCGCGTATTCCCGAAGGGCTCGCCCGGTCACTTCCTCGCTCCGGCCGAGTGAGTACATGTCGGCGGTGTCGAAGAAGGTGATCCCGGACTCGATCGCCTTCCGGAAAAACGGTCGGGCCGCATCCTCATCGAGGACCCACGGCCGCCATGCCGAGGCGCCGTAGGTCATGCAGCCGAGACAGATCCGGGAGACGGTCATCCCCGTAGAACCAAGCGTGGTGTAGCGCATAGGCCGACCCGAGCAGAAGACGGAAAACCGACACCAGGAACCAATCGCGGGCACCGAACGCTGGAACCGAACGGCTCGCGAGTCGCTAGAATCTACAGACGTTGTCCGACCCTCAACCCGACGTGCCATGCTCATCCGCCGTCCCGACGACATAAAGAGCTCCGAGATCACTCCGGAGTCGATGTATCAGAACCGTCGCGCCTTTGTCGGCACGGCCGGCGCGCTGGCGCTCGGCACCCTGCTGACGCCCGCCGTCGCATGCGCTGAGGAGCGGGTTCAGGAGGACAAGACGAACTCGTATGAGGACATCACGTCCTACAACAACTTCTACGAGTTTGGCACGGACAAGGAAGATCCGGCCCAGAATGCACAGAGTTTCAAGACCACGCCGTGGTCGGTCTCCGTTGAGGGGATGGTGAAGAAGCCGCGTCCGTTCACGCTGGATGAACTGATCGGCAAGCTGCCGATTCAGGATCGCGTCTATCGCATGCGCTGCGTTGAGGCGTGGTCGATGGTGATTCCGTGGAACGGCGTGCAACTCAAGGACGTGATCGCGCGGTGCGAGCCGCTGCCGAGCGCGAAGTACATCGAGTTCACGACCCTCTTCGATCCGCGTCGGATGCCGGGGCAGAAGAGCCCGGTGTTGCCGTGGCCGTACAAGGAAGCGCTGCGTCTCGACGAAGCCAACAACTCGCTCACGCTGCTCGCGACAGGGATCTACGGCAAAGCCTTGCCGCCGCAGAATGGGGCACCGCTGCGCCTGGTGACGCCGTGGAAGTACGGGTTCAAGGGGATCAAGTCGATCGTCAAGATTCGCTTCACCGACAAGCAGCCCAACACGACGTGGAACGACGCGAATCCGAGTGAGTACGGCTTCTTCGCGAACGTGAATCCCACGGTGGATCACCCACGCTGGAGTCAGGCCAAGGAGCGTCGCATTGGCGAGTTCCTCAAGCGGAATACGCTGATGTTCAATGGCTACGCTGACCAGGTCGCGTCGATGTACAGCGGCATGGACCTGCGGAAGAACTATTGATGCGTCGTTGGATTCGGCCGGCGCTGTGGGTGCTGGTGCTCGCACCGGCGCCGGCCATCGTAGCGATGTTTCTGCTGAACAAGCTGGGCGCGAATCCTATCCGCGAAGTGGAACACGAAACGGGCAAATGGGCGCTCCGGTTCCTGGCCGGATCGCTCGCCGTGACGCCGCTCATGCGGATTACGGGAGCCGGATGGCTCGTTGCCGAGCGCCGATTTCTGGGATTGGCCGCCTTCTTCTGGGCGCTGACCCACCTGCTGGTCTATACGGTCCTGGACTGGTTTTTTGACTGGCACGAAATCTGGAAAGACATCCTAAAGCATTGGTACGTAACGCTTGGGATGGCGGCGTTCCTGTTGCTGATCCCGCTGGCGCTGACCTCAACCAAGGCGTCAATCCGACGTTTGGGTGGGAAACGGTGGACGCAGTTGCATCGACTCGTCTACGTGAGCGTGATTTTGGCCTGCCTGCATTTCACCTGGGCAGTCAAGAAGGACATTTCCGAGCCGATCCTTTACGGAGCGATCGTCGCAGCGTTGCTCGCCTTCCGGTTGGTTTGGCGAGGGGGGCGGCGGTCGCCTACGTGACCGCTCATGTCCCTTGCGCCCGACGCGCCGACGCGTCGAATCGATCGCAGTAGTCCACGCGGCGTGCCTTCAGGGGCATCGCCCGGATCATCGCGGGCGTCGTCGTCGACGACACCCGTGGATGCGGTCGTGTTTGGGCATCGCTGGGACCGGCTGCTCCTGATTGGCTTGATCGGCTACGGCGCGCTGTTGACCGCGTGGCTGGCTTCGAGCATCGATACCGGCGCCGCTGTGAGTGGACTCACCGGCTGGCTGGTTCTTCCGCTGATTGCCGCCGCGAGTCTTCTCGCGTGGGGGGCCAGCCGCGAACTCGCGCTGGATCAGGGCACGCGCCGCTTTTGGCGGGTCGCGGCCGCGGCCATCGCGCTCCTTCCCTTTGAGCTCTTTCGCGACGCGCTTGGTGGCGTGTCGTGGCCCATTACGGTTGCCGCGCCGCTGACGCTGGCGGGACCGCTGCTGTTCGTGCTGGCGATGCGACGGCTTCCGAGCGCGCCGCGCACTGGCATTGATACCCTTCGCCTGTCGCTCGACGTCGTGACCGTGGTTGCCGGCGGCGCACTGCTGTCCTGGTACACGGTGGGCGCATCGGCGCTGCTCGACGCTGAACGTGCGCGCTTCGTGCTGCTGCACGCCGAGGCCGTGTTCGATGTGGTGATCGTGGTAATGCTGTCGGCGTTCTGGCGCCGCACGGTGCTGCAACATCGCGCAAACGTGCTGGTGTTGCTGTCGGGTGTGTTTGTCGTGCAGTTCTTTGGGCATGTCGCCGCGGCCACGATGCATCAGGACGGCTCGATTGCCGTGATGCAGGTCGTCACACCCGTCGCGCTGGCGATGTTTGCGACCGCCGCGTGGATGGCAAGTGCGACGGTGCTCCATCGCGAGCTTCGTCCGCTTTCCAAGCGCATCGATCTGGCGACCACGGCAATTCCCCTGGCGGCGGCGCTGCCCGGCGTGGTCTTGCTGGCGCGTCATGTCCTTGAGGAATCGAGTGCGTCACTCAATGGCCTGTTGGTGGGCGCTCTTGGGCTCATGGCGTTGGCCTTCGCGCGTCAGTGGGCGGCGACGCGCGAAGCGGTAAGCCTGCTCACCGAATCGGCGGCGCGCGAGAACGAGGCGCGATTCCGTGCACTCGTGCAGCACTCGAGCGATGTGATCATCATTGCCGATCCGGATGGCACGATTCGCTATGTGAGCCCGTCCATGGCCACGGTATTCGGCCACGATCCGGTGCGATTGGCTGGCTCGTCGCTGTTTGAATTGCTGCACGAAAGCGATCGCGTGATGGCGCGCGAATTCCTGGAGGAGCTGGCGCGGGTGCAGTATCGCCCTGACGCTGCTTCACCGGGCGTGCTCAAGCGCGAATGGCGCTTGGCACATGCCAGTGGCGGCTGGATGACCGTCGACAATGTCGGCACCAACCTGCTGCGTGAGCCAGTCATCAACGGTCTGGTGCTCAACACGCGCGACGTGACGGAGCAGAGCGAGATCAAGAAGCAGTACATGCATCAGGCATTTCACGATCCGCTGACAGATCTCGCGAACCGCTCGCTCTTCCTCTATCAGGTTGGCCACGCGATTGCGCGCAGCCTGCGCCACGGCAACATGGTGGCGGTGCTCTTCCTCGATCTCGACAATTTCAAGAACGTCAACGATTCACTCGGACACGCCGCCGGCGATCGCTTGCTGGTCGAAGCCGCGCGTCGATTGTCGCTGTGCGTGCGCGAAACGGACTTGATTGCCCGACTTGGCGGTGACGAGTTCGCGGTGCTGGTCGAGGATTGCGAAAGCGGCGACGACGTGATGGTCGTAGCCGATCGGATCCACGCCGCGTTGCAGCGCCCCTTCCCGCTCATGGGGAAGGAGGTGTTCGTCAACGCGAGCATTGGTATTGCGAACGCCATGCAGGGTGAGTCGAGCGACGATTTGGTTCGCAACGCCGACGTGGCGATGTACGTCGCGAAAACGCGTGGCAAGGGTCAGGTGGCCTTCTTCGAGCCGGCGATGCACAAGGCGGCGCTCGACCGCCTGGTGGTGGAAGCCGATCTGCGCACCGCGATCGATCGCGAAGAGTTCTTCCTGCAGTACCAGCCGATCGTGCAGCTCACAACGGGGCAGATCGTTGGCGCCGAAGCGCTGGTGCGCTGGATCAGTCGCGATCGTGGACTCGTCTCACCCATGTCATTCATTCCGATTGCGGAGGAGACGGGGCTCATCGTACCGCTTGGTCGCTGGGTGTTGCGCAGGGCCTGTCGCGAAGCGGCGCGCTGGGTGCGCGAACGGAAGCAGCCGCTGCGCATCTCGGTGAACTTGAGTGGCCGTCAGCTACAGGACGCGAGCATCGTGGAAGATGTGGCGAGTGCTCTCGAAGAGTCGGGGCTCGATCCGTCGCTCCTGACGCTCGAGATCACCGAGAGCATGCTGATGCAGCACACCGATGTCTCGATGACGCGACTGACCGCGCTCAAGGCGCTCGGTATCTCGCTCGCGATCGACGACTTTGGCACCGGCTATTCGTCGCTCAGCTACTTGCAGCGCTATCCGATCGACATCCTCAAGATCGACAAGGCATTCGTGGATGTCATGGACAAGGATGGCGACGGTACCGACGGTCCAGTGCTCGCGAGCGCGATAGTGGCGCTTGGTGAGACGCTCCGAATGAACACCGTTGCGGAAGGAATTGAGACGGAGGCGCAACGGGCGCGGCTTATCGGCCTTGGGTGCGAACTGGGACAGGGCTACTTGTTCAGCCGCCCGGTTGATGCTGAAGATTTTGTTGGATTGCTCGCAACGCGCGGCGTTGCGCGCGCGGCGTAGCGTGGCGGAGCCGCGGCGGAGCCGCGCTATGCGCTCGGAACTGCGCTAACTGGACTACGCTAACTGGCACGACGCTAACTGGCACGACGCTAACTCAAATGCGCTTACAAGCGGTTTGTTTGTGAGTGGACTACGTTTGAGTCATGAGTTCGAAGATCCCAGTGCGGAAGTCGGCTGCGCCAGTCACACGGCCTGCAGGCAAGACCCCGAAGCAGTTCGACGCCTTCGTCGTCGCGGCGCCCGGATTGGCCCCGCTCGTAGCGGCGGAGTGCGCGGAGCTCGGTCTTGCTTCGCTCGACCTCGAGGGAGGAGGAGGCGGAGTCGGACTTCGGACTGACTTGGCGGGGCTCTTTTCGTTGAACGCGCAGTTGCGCATCGGCTCGCGCGTTCTGATTCGGCTTGCCTCGTTCACCGCGCGCGACTTTGCTGCGCTCGAGAAGTTCGCGGCGCGGGTGGAATGGGGCACCGTCATCTCGCCGGGCGCGTCGGTGCGCCTGCGGGTGACTTGTCGCAAGTCGCGGCTCTATCACTCTGATGCGGTCGCGGAGCGAGTGGCGCGCGGCATCAATGGCGCGGTTGCCGACGTGTCCGTCACGACCAAGGCACGACCGGATGATGACGACGAGCACGATGCTGATGCGCCGAGTCAGCTGATCGTCGTGCGGCTTGATCGGGATGCGTGTACGATCAGCGCGGATACATCAGGTGAGCTGCTGCATCGTCGTGGATGGCGACAGGCGATTGCGAAGGCGCCGCTACGCGAAACGCTGGCGGCGGCGATGCTGGCGGGAATGGAGTGGCGTGGCGAGCGCGCGTTGGTGGATCCGTTCGGCGGATCGGGGACCATCGGCATCGAAGCGGCGCTGCTCGCTCGCAAGGTTGCGCCGGGACTCTCGCGTCGCTTTGCGATGGAGCAGTGGCCAGGCGCGGATGCGATCAGATACGCCGCAATGCGGGCGTCGCTCAAAGCGGCGGTGCTTCCGGCGGCGGGAGTGCCGATCGTGGTTCGTGATCGCGATGCGGGGGCAATCGACGCGGCGATCGCGAATGCGGAGCGCGCGGGTGTGAGCGCAGACGTCACCATCGAGCAGGGCGCGCTGTCGACGCTTGACCTGTCGACGATTGGGAGTGAAGGACTGCTGCTCACCAATCCACCGTATGGTCTGCGTGTGAGCGACGGTGCGGATCTGCGTTCGCTCTTTGCACGACTCGGCGATGTGCTGCGTTCAGGTGGACGGGCGTGGCAGCTTGGGCTGTTCATGCCGGCGGACAAGGCACTACTGGGTCAGCTCAAGCTGCGCACGGCGTCTCGTTTTCATACTTCGAACGGCGGTATCGCCGTGGACCTGCTGGCTACAAGCGCGCCAGGAGGCGCACCGAGGTGATCAGGCGCGGAAGTGATCGCTGCGCCAGTTCTTCACCTGCATCTTGATCTCCTTGGGCTTCATGTCCGGATTCGCGAGCACCTTGTTCACGAGCTCCGGAAGTTCGGCGTCGCTGGCGAAGCGCAACGAGACGAAGTGACGCGGACGGAACGTCGCATCAACTTTGCTCAGGACATCAGCCGGCAGCAGTCGCGCGTAGCGCAACTGCTCTTCGAGACGAATCAGGCGGTCCTGCACGCGGAGCGGTGACAGTCGCGCCACGGCAACGAGACCAAGAATGGCGAGCGAACCCACCAGCGCGTAGCCGGTGTCGTTGCCCGGCATGCTGATGAATCGCTTCACCGACCAGATGAAGTAGATCGCCGCGACCGGGCTCGTGAAGTAGTGGTAGATCGGGGTGAACTGCGTGTGATTCGAAAAATTCTGCGCGGATGCGGCCATCGAATGCTCCTGCCGGGAGGGCGTCAGGGAGTGGAAGCGAGAAGTGTGTCGATCATGTGCACGGCATCGTGGAAGCGATCATCCCACGATCCTCGAATTCGGTGAATCGGCGCGCCGAGACGCGTGAGGGTGTCAACGAACAGCTGCTGCATCTCTTCCCGTCGATCGCCTCGGTCGCGTACGCCGTCGTGCACCCAGGGCACATCGATATCGAGCAACAGGTACACATCGGGGCGTCGTGCGACGGCCGCCTCTTCAATGAACGCCGGACAACGACCCCAGTAGTGGTGACTGTACACCACGGTGCTGATCAGGTCAGTGTCATGAATGAGCAAGCGATCACCAGCGGCCGTTGCACGTGCGATGTACTCATCTTCGAGCGCCATCTGCCCCTTCGCGATCGTGCCGTGATCTCGAAAGTCGGGTGGTTCGCCCTTCTGCGCCGTGAACTCGCGCACGAATTCAGGGACGGTGAGCACACCGTAGTGCACGGCGAGCTGCGCGGCGAGGGTTGTTTTACCTACTGACTCGGAGCCGGTGAGGACGACTCTCGTGAGACTGCCGGAGCCGGTGTTGCTCGAGAGATCGCGCTTCACGCGGAGGGAATGGAGGTTTCGCGGAGGGTGACGGTGTTCGCTGACTTTCGCCACTGGAAATAGCCCAGGATCGCGAGTCCCAGGAACACGGTGTAGAGCACGGCCGTGAGTGGCAGCTGCCGGTTGATGAACAAACCGATGTACACCACGTCCACCGCAATCCACAGGATCCAGTTCTCGAGCAGCTTCCGCGTCATCATCCACTGCGCAACCAGACTCGTGGCGACCAGTGCCGCGTCGAGATGCGGCATCGCGGCGCCAGGCAATCGTTTGGTGATGCTGCTGAGCAGGAACCACGTCGCAAGGGCAATGGCCGCGAGAATCAGCCACAGGCGCTGCGGCGTGCGTGTCACCACCACGGCTTCATGCTGCGGGCCTCCGCGCAGCCAGTGATACCAGCCGTAGAGCGACAGCACGAAGTACACGACCTGCAGGCCGGTGTCGCTATAGAGCCCCGTGCGCGCGAACACCACCATATAAAAGACCGCGTTGAGCACACCGAGCGGCCAGCTCCAGATGTTCTCCCGCGTGACGAGCCAGACGTTCAGCACGCCGGTGATGAAGCCGAACAACTCGGCGCACGACGAGCCGTGGGCGGTGAGCCAGGTGCAGAGCGCGTCGTACGCGCCGAGGAGACTGGTCATGGAGAGAGAAGCTAATTACCGTTCGGGCACATGACCGGGGTGCCGGCGCCGCTGGTGTGCGCAGGCTGAGAGAGTCCCGCAGAACCTGATCCGGTTCGTACCGGCGTAGGGAGTCCAATCATGCAGCATCGCATGCACGTGCGCCTCGGGCGCACGCTGCGGCGTCGCGCGAGCCTCGGCTCGGCGGCAGCCGCACTCATGGTGTCCGTGGCGAGTAGTTCAAGCGCCCAAGTCCGCCCCGATTCCGCCAAGAGCGATAGCGCTGCGCGGAAAATCGAAGGGGTCCTCGTGCAGGCCATTCGTGCCGGCGAGGGGGCGCCCATCGCGCAGAAAACCATCACCAAGGCGGCCATCGAGCAGCGTCACATCGGTCAGGACGTGCCGATGCTGCTCATGAACGCGGCGCCATCGCTCACGGCCCACGCCGAAACCGGTACGCTCTGGGGCTACAGCTATCTCCGTCTGCGCGGCTTGGATCAGACGCGCATCAACATCACAATTGACGGCGTTCCGTTGAACGATCCGGAAGATCAGGTCCTGTATTTCGCCGATCTTCCCGATCTGATGAGCAGTGTGCAAAGCGTGCAGGTGCAGCGAGGCGTCGGCACAAGCACCGCTGGTACGGCGAGCTACGCGGGTTCGATCAACTTTGAAACGACGCCAGTCGCACAGCGTGGTCGTCGCGGTGACGCGGAAGTGCAGGTGGGCTCATACGGAGCGCGCCGCGCGACGGTGGGCTTCAATACCGGGCTCACCGAAAGCGGGTTTGCGGCGTACGGACGTGTGAGCGCGCAGCAAACGAACGGCTATCGCGATCATGCAGGTGTGCTCGGTCGCTCGGGCTTTCTTGGCGCTGGCTGGTTCGGCTCCAGGGATATCGTCAAGCTCACCGCGCTCGTCGGTCTCCTCTCAGATACCCTCGCGTATACCGGCGCGACGCTCGCCGAGCTGCAGCAGAACTGGCGCTACAATCCGCTCGGCGTGAACGAGCGTGACAAGTTCGGCCAGCAGATGGTGAACCTCGCGTGGTCGCACGCGCTGGCGAGCGGCGGGACGTTCAACACCACCGTGTATCGCAATTCCGCCAGCGGCAACTACGACTACTTCGATGGCGACGACCGTTACCGCTTCAACCTGCAACATTGGTGGTACGGAGCCACGAGCGCGCTCAACCTCGAGCGTGGCGACTGGAAACTTCATACCGGTGTGAATGCGAATACGTATCGTCGTTATCACCGTGGGTATTTCCAACCCAGCACCACCTTGTACGACAACAGTGGCGAGAAGCAAGACGCGAGCGCCTTTGCCAAGGTGACTCGGACCGCCGGCAAGGCGGCGCTCTTTCTTGACCTGCAGGGGCGAGTGGCGCGCTTCTCGTACAATCCCGATGCGAACGCCGGGATCGACGGGCCGAGCATCACGTGGAAGTTCTTCAATCCGCGTGCAGGCGTGACGTATCAGCTGGCGACGGGGCTCAGCGCGTTTGCGAGCTACGGAATCACCAGCCGCGAGCCGGCGCGAAGCGATCTGTTGGCGGGTGACGATGACCTCAACAGCAGCAACTTTGCTGACTACGGGGACTTCACGCGCGTGAAGCCCGAACGCCTTGGCGACACGGAGCTCGGCCTGACGTACAACCGGTCGGCGTTCGATCTGTCGGCGAACGTGTACAGCATGGACTTCACGAACGACATCGCGCGCATTGGTGCGCCGACGGCGAGCGGCTCGGTGCTGCGTCGCAATGTTGGTGAGAGCTATCGTCGCGGTCTCGAGCTCGACGCGGCCTATCGCGGTATTCAGCACGTCGTACTGGCCGGCAACGCCACGTGGAGCACGAACCGAATCAAGTCGTTCACGGATTCGTCACGTGGCACGCCGGTGGTGCGACGGAATGTCGAGCCGGTGTTGACGCCGCGCTTCATCTCGTCGCATCGCGTGGAGCTGCTACCCACCACGAAGACCATGTTCGGCGTGGAAGGGCGCTATCAGAGTCGAGCGTTCCTCGACAACACGTCCAGCCCGGACCGCGTGCTCCCCGACTACTACACCGTCGATGCGACAGCGCGGTATACCATTGCGCGGACAACCTTCACGCTTCGTGGGCAGAACCTGGGCGACACGCGCAAGTTCGCGAGCGGCGCGGTGTCGAGCTCGGGGAAGGTGCGCTACTTCGTGCTGCCTGGTCGCGCGGTGTTTCTGACGGCGTCGTTCGACTTCTGAGATCGTAGCCTCACGCGGAGGGCGCGGAGGAACCGCGCTGAGGGGCGCGGAGAACGGCAAGTAAAAAATTGCTGCTCTCCGCGCCCTCCACGTTTCGCTCCGCGGCCTCCGCGTGAGGAGCGATGGTTGCCGAGCGGTGAAGCCGGCCGTAGCGTCTTGCATGCGCACATTCCGCATTGCCCTAGCCTCGGTCCTGCTGTCAGCAACAGCCAGCGCCCAGCCTCTTCGCCCGCAGATCGACGTGTGGCGCCGAGCGCACGAGCGCGAGATTCTCGACGAAGCCTTTGCGCTGCTGGCGATACCGAATGTCGCAAGCAATCAGGATGACATCGCCAAGAACATTGCGTTTCTGACGCAAGCGTTCGCCAAGCGTGGGGTTACGCTGACAACGATGAAGGCGCCGAGTGGCGGCAGCCCGGCGCTCTTTGGCGAGCTCAAGACGCCTGGCGCGACGCGCACGGTGGTGTTCTACGCGCACTACGACGGGCAGCCCGTAGCTGGTGGCGGGTGGGATGCCGATCCGTTTGTGCCGGAGCTTCGCCGCTATCGGAACAGCGTGGCGCAGGAGGCAGCGCCGTTGCCGGCCAAGGGCGACACGATCGACCCCGAGCTGCGCATTCGCGCGCGCTCGGCGAGCGACGACAAGGGGCCGATCATTGCGATGCTCGCTGCGCTTGATGCCATGAAGGCGAACAAGCGCGCGGCCACCGTGAATGTGAAGTTCTTCCTCGAAGGTGAAGAAGAAGCGGGCTCCAATCACCTCGGCGAGATCCTCAAGAACAACAAGGACAAGCTGTCGGCTGACGCATGGCTGTTCTTTGACGGGCCGGTGCATGTGAGTGGCCGTCCGCAGCTCGTGCTCGGCGCACGTGGCGTGATGGGCGCTGACATCACCTTCTATGGAGCGAATCGGGCGCTCCACAGCGGACACTATGGGAATTGGGCGCCCAATCCGGCGGTGCTGGCGGCGCAGTTCATCGCGAGCGTGCGCGATGTGGATGGCCGCATCAAGATCGCGAACTTCTACGACGATGTGCCGGCGATCTCTTCCAGCGACAAACAGCTCGCGGCGGCGCTGTCCGTGACCGATGATAGCGTTCGCACGTCGCTTGGTCTCGCGCATACGGAGGCGAACAACGCTCCGTTGGGCGAGCGCATCATGAATCCGGCACTCAACGTGCGCGGCATCCGTGCCGGCAACGTCGGGAGCGGCGCGTCGAACGCGGTGCCCACGAATGCGAGCGTCTCGCTCGACTTCCGGCTCGTGCCCAATCAGCAGCCGGCGCGCATCAAACAGCTGCTCGAGCAGCACCTGGCGTCGCTCGGCTACACGGTGACGCACGATGCGAATGCGTCGAGCAAGAGCGCCGACCGGTCCAGGCTCGTCTACATCACGTGGGACGAGGGGTATACGAGCGTGCGTGTCGCGAGCACTCTCGCGCCGGTGCAGGCGGTCAAGCGATTGATGACGAGCGCGTACGGTCAGGAGCCGTTCACGATGCCCATTCTTGGCGGCTCGTTGCCGCTCTTTCACTTTGTCGAGCAGCTTGGCGCAACGGTGATCACCGTGCCCACGGTGAATGCCGACAATTCGCAGCATGCGCCGAACGAGAATCTGCGCGTGCGTAACTTGTGGGACGGCATCGCGCTGATGGCCGAGTTGATGACTGGGCTCGGGAAGGAATGGCCGGGGGCGTTGCGGTAGGGCTGCGGCAACCCTTTCGACTGGGCAGCTGTCAGCGCGTCGGTAGACGCGCTGATGCGCCACAATGAACCGCGGTCCTGCCACTGGGGAACGATGAAGCGCAAGTTCTTGCACGTTACCCGCTTGGTTGCGTCGTGGTTGCTCACGTCGCTCATGCTGCTCTGGCCTGCAATCGGTAGCACGCAGGATGTGTCAGTCGTGCTTACGGCTCGCGTGCTGGACAACAACGGGGCGCCGGTCGCCGAAGCGGCGGTGTTCATCGTGCAGCTCGATCGCACCGTGCGCACGGGTGCCGACGGCATCTTCCTGGTGACGGGCGTTTTGGCTGGTCGCTACGAGGTTGGTGTGCGCAAAGTGGGATACCTGCCACGCTCCGCAACGATTGCGACGGGGCGAGGAACATTGGTGCCGACGATCTCGCTTGTTCCATTCACGACGCGCATGACGCCGGTGGTCACGACCGCGAGCCGAGGAGGATTGAGCGGCGTCATCTCGGATACGGCGCTACGACCATTGGCTCGCGCGCGCGTGAAGGTGGCGGGCAGCGGGCGCGCGGTCGCTACGGACTCCACCGGTCGCTTCTTTGTGGACTTGCGACCGGGAAGCTATCTGTTGAGCGTCGAGCGCGACGCGTTCGCGCCACAGATGCTATCCGTTACGATTCCGAAAGACTCGGGGCGCGAGATCGCGGTCTGGCTGTCGGCGCGCAACAAGGCAAATCGCGCCGTGGAGATCATGCAGGCGAAAAGGCTGTTCGATCTCGATCGCAACATGCTTCGCGCGAGTCGTCAGAGCAGTCGCTACTTCACGCGCGACGACTTGCTCGAGAAGGGCATCACCGACATGCCCCGGCTAGCCCGTCAGTGGGCGCAAGGCTCGATCAACGCGGCTTGCACCATCGTCATCGCCAACGATGGCGGTGCGCCATACGAAGTACCGCTGAGCTCCGTCGAAACGAGTGACGTTGAGTTTGTGGAGCTGTATCAGCCGCAGCCAGGACGGGGCGTGGGGGCACACCTGGGTACCTCATCGCCATGCGGCAACCTGAAGATCGTCGTCTGGCTGCGCCTCTAGCCCTGTCAGGCTCGCGGCAACCCTCGCCCGCCACTGCCCTGTCGAGCCCTTTGAAGCGTCCACGACGCAAGGACCATCCGGGGGGGGCAGCACCATGCGCACGTCAATCGCAACGATAGTCACGGGAATCGGTACGGCGCTGCTCATCAGCGGCGCACCGCTGCGCGCGCAGCAGATCACCGCCACCACGCCCGCCACGCGCGACACGATCATGCTGAGCGCGGTGGTGGTTGATGAAGAAGGTCGCCCGCTGCCCGGTGTGGATGTGGTGCTCGGCAGTCTCAATCGTCGAGCGCGCACCGACAGCAAGGGGCAGTTTCGCATAATGGGTCTCGCCCCCGGCGAGTATGAAGTGAATGTGCGACGCATTGGCTACGCCGCGCGCAATCAATTGTTGCGCACGAGTGTCTTCGGCGGAGTGGTGCCGGAAATTCTCCTCGTACCAACCTCACCAACGTTGGCCCCCATTGTTGCCGCAGCGGACCGTGGCGGGCTCTTCGGCATTGTGGCTGATACGGGAATGCGGCCCGTTGCCGGTGCGCGTGTCAGCGTCGCCGGCAGCGGGCTCAATGCGACCACCGATTCGCTCGGTGCGTTCTACGTGCCGCTTCGTCCGGGATCGTATCTGGTGTATATCGATCGCAAGCCATTCTCTCGGCAACTGATCGGCGTCACCGTGCCGAAATCGGTGGGTCGTGAGATCGCTGTATGGCTGCATCAGATACCGCGCAAGAATGCCATCGTTGAAGCGATGCAGCTGTTCGATCTCAATCAGCGCATTGTGGGATCATCAAAGGCGAGCACTCGATTCTTCACGCGTGATGCGCTGCTCGAGCAAGGCATTACCTCGATCGATGGATTGGCCCGCCGCTGGGCCGGCGCAGGTATCACGTCCATGTGCACCGCGCGACTCGGCGGTCAGAACAACTGGTCGCAGCCTATCAATCAGCTGCAGACCGACGACATTGAATTTGTTGAGATGTACATGTCGAACGCTGTCGGCATGCAGGCGCCCCGCGGCGTGACCAGTATCGGTGGCAATCGGACCACGATCATGACTGAAACCGGTCGTGGCCAGCCAATCGTCACGCGCGACTGTGGCAACCTCAGTTTTATCGTGTGGCCGCGCAGTTGACGTAATCGAACGAAACAACGAGGCCGCGTGCTCCATGCACACGGCCTCGTTCGCATCCGCACACGTCAGCGAGCGACCGTCGCGCGTTCCAGCGTGGACTTTCCTGGCGCGCGTACCCAGTTGAGGTAGATGACCCCATTCGGGCCGAAGCCCACGAGTGCGCGATCCTTTGGCAACTGCACGCGTTCGACAATCGTGCCTTCCCGATTCACGACATCGTATAGCAGTCCGCCGTCCTTCGCGTCATTCGTGGTGCTCGGCAGGATCCACACGTTACCCTCGAAGTCCGCGCGTACCTGACCCTGTCGCACCGGTGGGTAGTAGTCCGGCAGGTCGGCGATGTCGACAATCTCACGATTGCGCGGCGTATTGAGCGCGTTCGGCAGTGGCGGCGGCAACTTCGCGACTCGCTCAGCTTCGACCTTCTTCACCGAGTCGATAAGGTGTTCCTTGTCTTCCTTGTTGAGACGACGCCAGTCGAACGGCATGCGCGGTGTGCTGGTAAGCTTGCCGTCGCTGCCGAGCCAGTCGATGTGGTAGTCCTGCGCGCGCACGATCGCGATCGTGCCATCGCGCAGCACCGTCCACTCGTCGGCGGCGGGAATCGGATTGATCTGCGAGTTGAACGTGATGAAGTTCGCCCCCTGGATCATCACCGACTTCGCGGCGGAGATCTTCAGGAAGGCCACCGAGTCCACACTGCGCTTATCGAAGTCCATGCGCATGATCGGCGCGGAATCCGGTTCGGTCACCACGCGACGCCCCGCACCTTGAACAAAATCGAACTGACCAGGTGGGCCGCGGCGGATGGCGCGATAGTACATGCGCCCCTTGGGATCGAACGACGATGCGCCGTTGATCGCCTGCGCCATGAATGACATATCGTTGGCGCGCACCGGTGCCATCACGCGCGCGAACGATCCCGTGCCATCAATGATGAGAAACGCCTGCGAATCGAGATCGAGGAACAGTGTCGAGTCGCCCATGTAGGGAATCAGCGCGCCGCTCGTCGTGCGGAGTCCATAGGGATTCGGCGAACTGCTGCTGGTATCCGCGATGACACGTGCCTGCTGCAGGCTCTTGTCGTAGACCACGAGCTGACGCTTCGATACGTCGTTTACAATGACGCCACCATTGGGCAGGTGACGTACGGCCGACACGTCCATCAATCGCGTGGTGTCGGCCGCTTCACGACCGGCGAGCTGCCGAACGGGAATCGGCGTCTTGCTCGTCACGGTTCGCGTATCGAGGCTGTCCTGCGCGCCCGAAAGCGACGCACCGGCCACCGACGCTACGCCAGCGCACAGCGCTGTCAGAAACTGTAGTCGCATGGTGGTGAGCCTCAGAAAAAGAAGAAGAATTCGTTGCCCGACTGCCCGCTCCGGAGCAGTTCGAGATAGCGCGGCTCGAGCATTTGCAGAATCTGCGAGTTGAGCACGCGCAGCTGTCCCTTCGTCATCATCTTGCGCACGTTCGGCGTGGCCAGAATGAGATAGTCGATGACGGTTTCACGAGCGTTGACCAATCGACGCTGCGCTTCCGACTTGTCGTAGTCCTTGGGCAGTGCGGCGAGGTACTTGGCTGCCGGCGTCCACGCCGAGTCCACCAGCCGTGTGTACTTGCGGCTCATGGTGGCCAGGCTGTCGGCCTGCAATCGCGTGAGGTGGATCTGCTCCCCGACCTGCAACAGGCGAGACATCACGTTCGGGAAGAGCTGCGGCGACATCTGACGCACTGCCGCCTCCGTCATCTTCACACCACTGCGTGTACGTCCACGAGCCAGGCTCTGGCTCAAGTTCTGCCAGTCACGTGTCGGTGCGAGGTCCACATTGAGGCGCATCGTCAGAATGGCCGGCGTACGCGAGGTCACCTGCTGCACGCGTGTCGCACCAAAGCGCTGGTTCACGTCGTACTTGAACTTGCCGGTGTTCGCATCGTAGCCGCGCACATAGAGCAGCGACTGATCCACAAACGGCGTCTGTCCCCACCCCTTCATATGATCGCTGCCGTTCACCAGCATGTCCGCTGCGGCGAGCGGGTTCGACAATGTGAACGACAGTGAGGTGCGCTGCGGCAACCGAATGCGATTTGGATTGAGCGTGATCTGCAGCGACGAGTTGCCCGCTGTCCACGGCCCCACGCAGCTGTTGCGATCGGCCAGCTTGCCGAGCTGGCTGCGCAAGCACTTCTTCGCCGCGTCGGATCCGTGATCGAGTAGCTCCTGAATCCCGGTGCTCAACGCCGCGTCGGTGCCGCCGCCGGGCGCGAATACATATGCGCGATCATTGGCGCGACCGTCGCCGTTCACGTCACCAGACACCATCGGCGTGAACCGCTGCCCGGAATTGAGGCGTCCGTTGTACGTCAGTGTGACAAAGTTCTTGACGTTGAACGTGAGCGTGTAGCCCAGGTCATGACGTGGTGACGCGCCGGTGTTCCAGGCGATCGCCAGTGGATCGCCGGCAGTGCTGCTGAAACCACGATACTGCTGATTGAGATACAGGAAGCTGTAGTTGAGCGTCCAGCGGAACGTCGGCAGATTCACGTAGTACGGTGTGATGCCAACCGTGAACTGGCCGCTTTGCGAACGCAGGTCGGAGCGCTGCTGCGACACGCTGTTGAACGCGGTTGCGATGCGCGCATCGCGCGACGCAATCAGACCGCTCGCCGGATCGATACTGCTTGGTGCGACGTAGATCGGCCGACCGCCCTCGCTGGCCAGCGCGAACTGCTGCTGCGCCCGGAAGTTGACATCGAGGAAGTCCGGTTGATTGAGGTTGAGGGCGTACTGGGTATTCGCATTGAACATGTAGCGGTTGCCCCACATGAGTCCCTGCCACGACAGATTCGTTCGCCAGGTGCGTTCCTGCGCGTACCCGGGAGCAAAGAGCGTCACGCTCGGCGCGCTGTTGGCGAAGAGCGATCCGCTCGTACCATCGGCGCAGCTGCCGGCCACGCCATTCGGATTCGCGAGCAGCACATCCCAATCGGCCGACGGGGTGGCCGCACCGGTGCACATCAACTGCTGCTGCGATCCGGGAAGGCCGGTGTTCGCAATCGCGCCCGAGACGAGGTCGGGACCACGCACGTTCTGGAAGAGTCCAATGCCACCGCGAATGGTGGCGCGCGGACCGGTGAAGAAGCCTTCGCCGAAGGAGATCTGCGGCGCGGTACCCTGCAACCACGAAAAGCCCAGACGCGGGCTCGCGTAGATGCGATTCGGTACGAGCGTGTTCCTGACGCCGAGCGCCGTGAACAGCGCAGCGTTTTCGTCGGGGCGGTCGAGGAACATGTTGCCATCGAAGCGCACGCCGTACTGGAGCTGCAGGTCCTTGCTCGGACGGAAGGCGTCGCCGAGCGCGACTGCGCCAACGAGCGCGCGACCGCTTTGTGAAACCGTATTGAGA
The DNA here is from genome assembly GCA_966112585.1 of uncultured Gemmatimonadaceae bacterium. Classification (GTDB taxonomy): domain Bacteria; phylum Gemmatimonadota; class Gemmatimonadetes; order Gemmatimonadales; family Gemmatimonadaceae; genus Gemmatimonas. Next base: position 8,947 of record CBHWDN010000002.1, on the reverse strand, counting down.
TTGCGCGAGAAGCTCGACGCGCGACCGGCGGCGAGGTCGTCGAGTGACTGATAGGTGTAGCGACCAAAGAGGTTGTTCGCGCGCTCGGAGCTGGTGCGATCGAGGCGCAGCTCGGTGATCAGCTTGAGGCGGTGCTTGTTGTTGTCGCTGACCCACGACAGCATGTTGCGACCGCTGAGCGACATCTGATCGCTCGTGCCGGCGTTGCTGCCGCCGCCAAACGAGAGCGAGCGCGTCGCCGTGGTGCCGTCGGCCAGCTTTGAGGTGACGAGGACCGAGCCCGAGGGTAGTTCGAGAAACGGATCGGTGCTTTGATGCGAACCTGATACGCTCAGCAGCGACTCGGTAAGTACACCGCTGTTGAAGTAGTTGGTGTGACGCAGCTGTGAACCACCACTGATGTTTCTCGAACCCGAGAGCGCGGTTGGCGCCTGCAATGCAAAGGCGTTCTGCGGACCCGCGTCGCTGAAGTTGCCATTGAACGCGATGTTGAACGCATGACCGCTGGTTATGGTCTTGGGCGCCCAGTCGAAAGTGCCAAAGAGCGAGGCGTTCGTACGCGGCGATGTGCGACCGACATCGGATACGCTGACCGGAACGCCCAGCTGTCCGAGAATTGTGCGCAGGCGCTGCGCGGAGTCGGCGGAAACGCCATTGCTCTGGAAAATCGTCGGCGTGCTGCTGAGCAGCGTCGGCAAGCGCGTGTCGCGTCGATCGAACTGGAAGGACACGTTGTAGAAGTCCTTGTCCATGACGAAGGGGCCCGAGTAGCGACCACCGATCGAAGCAAACGAGTACGCGTTCGCGCGACCGACCGGATCATTGAACTGTCCCTGCGGCGCATTGAAGACACCGCTCATGTTGCGCACGAGAAAGTTCGATCCTGAGTTGGTGTTGATCGCGACCTGCGCGCCACTGAAACCACCGTTTGCGACGTCGTAGCCCGTGCGAACGCTTTGGCTCACCGATGCATCGCGCGGGATGCTCGACAGGCCGGACTGCTGCCCATTGATAGAGGTGTTGTTCTGCGAGGGATCGAGTCCAAAGATCGAAAAGCGATCCGGATTGCCATCGAGTCCCGGAATGAACTGCACACCCGGCGTGCTCGCCGCGAGCGCCGCGAGATTGCCAGCCTGGTCCGGCGTGACGTTCGAGTTCGAGACGTACCTGTCGTTGCCGGTGGGATCGCCAAAGAAATCCTGTCGCGGTGGCGGTTGTTTCCCCGCGCTGGCCGTGGTTTGGACGGCCTGCAGCGTTTGCACATTCGACAGCTTGATGTCGGCGATCAGCACTTCTTCATCGGCCACACGCTTGATCTCAATGCGCTGTGGCTGGAATCCCAGGGCGGCGAAGGAGAGCCAGTAGTCACCTTCGCCATTGGGATAGGTGATCGAGAAGCGTCCTTCGCGATTGGTGGTGGCGCGCTTGGAAATGCCACCAAAGTAGGAGACGGCCGTGACCTGGGCGTTGAAGATCGGCGCGCCATCGGGACCGGTGACCTTGCCGCGAATCAGGTCGGCTTGTTGCTGCGCGAGCGCTGGGAGGGGGGCGAACGCCAGCAACGCGAATGCGAGATGTCGTGCGAGCGCACGCCACCGGGGCATACCACGAGCATTCATACAGGGACCTCAATGGGGAGGGAGGGAGGCGCTCGACTGAAGCACCAGGCGTCCCCGTGAAATGAGTGGGGACGCGCGATACTTACACGGCTGTCGTGAGAGTGATCCCGGCCACCAAATGGTTGGCAGGCGAGCTCGACTTATTCGGCCCGGATCGTGGCACTGGCACTCTTCCCCATTCGACATTTGTCCGAGCAGTAACGGACATTCGCCCAGTCGCGCTCCCATTTCTTGCGCCAGCTGAACGGGCGTCCGCAGCGAGCGCAAATCTTGTCAGCTCGATCGTGCGACGCGCTGGGTCTGTCCGACGGCGATTTCCGGGGCATGTCGCAAGCTACGACCGGCTTCCCGAACGCGCGGCCGTCGGTGCACCCTTCCTCAATGACCGCACCGCACGACCCGACCGCCTTCCCCGCCGAGGCCGGCGACCTCCTCTACTCCGACTATCGCAAGTCGGAAGAGCTCGGTTCGATCCGACAAGTCGCGCGAGCGCTCGCGGCCGAAACGGACTCGCAGAAGGTCGTACAGACGCTGTGCACCCTCGCGATGTATCGCGGACACGCGACGGGCTCGAGCATGGCGCAGGTCAGTGGCGACAACGGCGTGTACGTCGCCTGCTCGGGACGGACAGTCCCTATGCTCGGCATGAGCTTTCCGCTCGAGGGGACGTTCACCGGGCGCGTGGCCATGGAACGTCGTACGCTCACCCTCGACGACCCGGTCAAAAGCTCGGCGTTCTTTGCCGCGGTGCTTCCGCAGCTCGGTATCGGTCCGATTCTGCTCCTGCCGCTGGTGGCCAACAACGAGCTCTTTGGCGTGCTGTCCGTGACCCGGGATGCCGGCCAATCGAGCTTCGACGACACGGACGAAGAGCGTCTGAGTGTGCTCGCCGACCTGGCCGCGCTGACGCTCTGGAAGTCCAGAATGCTTGAAGAAGCACGTTCCGCAGATGCGGCAAAAACGAGCCTTTTAGCGACACTATCGCATGAGCTTCGCACCCCTTTAGCGGCACTAGAGGGGTATGGCGAGCTTTTGGAAGACGAGATCCTGGGCCCGCTCACCAGTCAGCAGCGCGATACGATCACCAGGCTCCGCACCGTCGGCAGGCACTTGGGTAGCCTGATCGACGACATCCTGACCTATGCCTCGCTGGAAGCCGACCGGATGTCGGCCCGCGACAGCGATGTCCGGCTCGACGAACTGGCCGATTCGCTCCATCCGTTTCTGGAGCCAGTCGCTCGCGACAAGGGGATCGAATTCCACCTCGATCTCGAGCCGGGACTTCCAGTGCTCCGGACGGATGAGAGCAAAGTTCGGCAGATCCTGCTCAACCTCTGCCTCAACGCGATCAAGTTCACGGAGCACGGCAGCGTGGGCGTTCGAATCTCCCGTGGATCGCCGGCCGCGGATGGCAGCGCGACGGTACGGTTCGCGGTGAAAGACACCGGAATTGGCATCGCGCCGACCGACATGCAGCGTCTCTTTCGCCCCTTCTCCCAGGTGGAGGACGCCCAGACCCGGCGGCGCGGTGGGACTGGGCTCGGGCTCTACATCGCGCGCCGACTGGCGACGCTGCTCGCGGGGCGCATCGAGGTTGTTTCGCGGCCGAGCGAAGGGTCGACGTTTACCCTGGTGCTGCCCGCCACGCATTGACGCCATCTGGCATGCGGGAGCGGTTCCGCACAATCTTGGTATTAAGGTAAGTCGGCGTGGTTGGTTAGATTGCGAGCATCATGAGCCCCGCCATCACCTCCGTATTCAACGACGGAATCGTCGCCGAACAGTTCGAGCGCTACCGTCGTGACCCTGCCAGCGTCGATGAGAGCTGGCGTCAGTATTTCCGCATCGCCGAGTCGCTTTTTGCCGGAAGCACGGCTGCGGCCGGCGCGCCTGCAAGTGCGAGCGCCGATGCGGCTTTCCTCGCGAAAGTCGCGGCTGCATCGAATCTGTTGCAGGCGATTCGCATGTACGGCCACTACGACGTACAGCTCGATCCACTCGGCACGCCGCCCGTTAGCGCGGACGAACTGCAGCCCGCGTTTTGGGGGCTCACTGACGCTGATCTCGAGCGCATTCCGGGTGCCGCGCTCGATGACGCGCGCTTTGCGACCGCGAAAGATGTGATTGAACGCAAGCGCAGCGTGTACTCGAATCGTATCGGCTACGAAGTCTGGCATCTCGAGGTGAACGAGGAGCGCAACTGGTTCCGTCGCGCCTTCCGCGATGGTGTGCTCACGCGTCCGCTGTCGAACGACGAAAAGAAGCAGGTGCTCAAGCGCCTCAATGAAGTCGATGGACTCGAGCGCTTCCTCGGTCGCGCGTATCAGGGCTACAAGCGTTTCTCGATCGAAGGCAACGATTCGCTCGTGCCGATGCTCGACGAGATGATTGCGGCGCTCGGTCAGGCCGGCGCGGAAGAAGTCGTCATTGGCATGGCGCACCGCGGCCGCTTGAACGTGCTGACGAACGTGATGGGCAAGCCGTTCGAAACGCTCTTCGGCGAATTCGAAGGTCACTTCGAGCATGTCGATGACGGCGCCAGCGGCGACGTGAAATACCACATGGGTTACAACGGTTCGCGTGAGATCGATGGACGCAACGTGCGCCTCCGTCTCGTGCCGAATCCGTCGCACCTCGAAGTGGTGAACCCGGTCATCGAAGGCATCGTGCGCGCACTGCAGCGCACCGAGACTGGTCGCGATGAAAGCAAGGTGGTGCCGGTCGCGATCCACGGCGACGCGGCGTTCCCGGGCGAAGGCATCGTTGCCGAAACGCTGAACATCTCGACGCTCAACGCGTACCGCACGGGCGGCACGATTCACATCATCGTGAACAACCAGGTCGGCTTCACGACCGATCCGCACGATGCGCGTTCGACGTACTACTCGAGCGATCTCGCGAAGGGTTTCGAGATCCCGATCTTTCATGTGAACGCCGACGATGCCGAAGCCTGCATCACGGCGATGCGCCTGGCGTGCGCGTATCGCGCACAGTTCAAGAAGGACGTGCTGATCGACCTCGTGGGCTACCGTCGTCACGGCCACAACGAAGGCGACGAGCCGATGTACACACAGCCGGTGCGCACCGCGATGGTGCGCAAGCATCCGACCGTGCCGCAGGTGTGGGCGAAGCGTCTGGTGGCCGATGGGGTGCTGACCGACGCTGAAGCGACCGACGTCGAGAAGCAGGTCGCGCAGAACTACGCCGACATTCATTCTCGCTTCAAGCAGTCGTTGCTTGGCAGCGAGAAGCACGCGCCGTGGCCGGCCGAGCATGAGGCGCCGACGCCCGAAGTGCAGACGGCGGTGTCGAGTGAAGAGCTGCATCGCTTGAACGACGCGCTGCTCACGTGGCCGAAGGACTTCACGCCAAATCCGCGTTTGGCGAAGCAGCTCGAGCGTCGTCGCGAAACGATGGGTGATCAGGGCGGCATCGAGTGGGGTCACGCCGAGGCGCTGGCGTACAGCTCGCTGCTCGTTGGTGGCATGAGCGTGCGTCTCACCGGTCAGGACGCGGAGCGCGGTACGTTCTCGCATCGTCACTCGGTGCTGAACGACGCGAACAGCGGCATCAAGTACGCACCGCTCGCGAACGTGCCAGGCGCCAAGGGTCGTTTCGAGGTCTACAACTCGGCGCTGTCTGAAACGGCCATTCTGGCCTTCGAGTATGGCTACAGCGTTGTGGCGACCGATACGCTGACGTTATGGGAAGCGCAGTTCGGTGACTTTGTGAACGTCGCGCAGCCGATCATCGACCAGTTCATCGTGGCCGATCGCGCGAAGTGGGGACAGGACAGCGGCCTCGTGATGCTCCTGCCACACGGTTACGAAGGACAGGGGCCGGAGCATTCGAGCGCGCGTCTCGAGCGCTTCCTGCAGCTGTGCGCTGAAGGGAACACGACCGTGGCGTATTGCAGCACGCCGGCGCAGTACTTCCACCTGCTGCGTCGTCAGGCGCTGCGTGCAGATCGTCGTCCGCTGATCTGCATGCAGCCCAAGAGTCTGTTGCGTTTGCCGCAGGCGGCGTCGAGGATCGATGAGCTTACGCACGGCGGCTTCCAGAGCGTGATCGATGATCCGATCGCGTCGCAGCGTCGCGATGATGTGCGTCGCATCGTCTTCTGCACGGGCAAGATCTACTACGACATGTCGCTGGCGGCGAATCGCAATCCAAACGTCGCGCTGGTGCGTGTCGAAGAATTGTATCCGTGGCCGCATCAGGCGATTCAGCAGATCATGGACAAGTATCCCGCCATCGAGCAGGTGGTGTGGGCGCAGGAAGAGCCGAAGAACCAGGGCGCGTGGACGTATGTGCAGCCACGTCTTCGTGTCTCGGCCGGTGCGGCGGTGGGTGTGCGGTATGTCGGTCGCCCGGAGCGGGCGAGTCCCGCTGAAGGTCACGCCGACGCGCATCAGACGGAGCAGGCGCGCATCGTGGCCACCGTGATGAACGTGGACGATGGTGCGTCACTCCAGACGCCGGCGTATGCGCATCCGGCCGCGAACGCGCAGCCAGCGCAGCGGTAACACTCTTTACCTGAAGCGAACTCTCATGCGATTGCTTCCGATCAGCGCCGCGGCCCGTGCCGCGGCGTTTGTCGTTCACACCGTGGCCGCCGTGGCTGTTTCTGTAGCCACGTTCTCAACGCCACTCATCGCGCAGCCCTTGGCCGATCGCGGCGCCGCGGCGCTGGGCTCAACGCTCGCTGGAATTGGCACAACGGGTCGCGTGCTGACGATCGCCGCGCACCCCGATGACGAAGACACGTTCCTGTTGGCGTGGCTCGCGCGTGGACGTCATGTGGAGACGGCGTACCTGTCGCTCACACGTGGTGATGGCGGTCAGAACCTTATTGGCAACGAGCTTGGTGAAGCGCTCGGTGCGATTCGTACGCAGGAACTGCTCGCGGCGCGCCGCGTCGATGGACCGACGCAGTACTTCACGCGTGCCTTTGACTTTGGCTTCAGCAAGAACGCCGAGGAGACGTACACGCATTGGCCGAAGGACACGATCCTGGGGGATGTGGTGAAGGTGGTGCGCGCCTTCCGCCCGCATGTGATTGTCGCGTGGTTCAGCGGCACGCCGCGTGACGGTCACGGGCATCATCAGGTGAGCGGTATCCTGGCGCGCGAAGCCTATGAACTCGCCGGCGACACGGTGCGCTTTCCGGTGAAGGATTTCGGCTTGCCATGGACGGTGTCCAAGTTCTATCGCAGTGCGCGTCAGCAGATGGACAGCGCGACGCTCAGGGTGAATGTCGGCGAGTACGATCCATCGCTCGGGCGCAGCTACTACGAAATCGCGGCCGACAGTCGCTCGCAGCATCGTTCGCAGGGGCAGGGCACCGCGCAGCGCAAAGGCACGATCCTGGCCGGCGTGACACGCGAAGCGGCGCGGGTTGGGCCGACCGACGCGCGCAGTGAACGTGGGTTGTTCGATGGTGTGGATACGACGTCGACACCACTGCGCGCGAGGGTTCCGGCTTCGTCACAGGCGGCGTTCGATTCGGCAATGAGCACGCTGCGCACAGTGGCGGCGCAATATCGGCCGTCGCAGTCCGAAGCGGTGGTGACGCCGCTCGCGCAGGCCATCATGCAATTGCGCGCGGTGCGAACGGCCACAGGCACACCACCAGCGCGATTGTTCTTCACCCGAGCCGGCGAGCGCCCGTCGCTCACCGCGCGAGCGCGCAACGCCGATCCGGCGTTGTGGGATGCGCTGTCGACCACCATCACACGCGCTGAGCACGCGCTGGTGCTCGCCTCAGGGGTGATCGTGCAAGCCGATGCCGATCAGGAGGTCTTTCCGGTGCGACGCCCGGAAAAGCAGGGAGTGAGCGATTCGCTTCCCGTGCGCATTTCGGTGTACAACCGAGGCCGCGTTCCGGTGACGCTGATCAATGCGGTCACGCGCGAGGAGTTCCGTCAACTTGGCGTGGTGGAAGACAAGCATGAGTTGCTGCCCGACAGCGCGGTGACGCTCAAGCGCTTTGCGTTTTCGATGGAGCCCACCACGACCTGGTGGCGCACCAACGGCCGCAAGCAGCAGGACTGGTTTCAGACGCCGATTGAAGCGGTCGATGAGGCGACGGAAGAGTCACGAACGGCGACAACAGCGCGCGCCGTGGTGGTCATTGCCGGAGCCACCGTGGACATCAACGTGCCGGTCGAGCGTCGCACCGTGGATGCGGTGAAGGGCGAGATGACCAAGCCGGTGTCAGCCGTTCCGGGCATCACGATCGGTCTCGCGAACGCGCTCGAGTACATCCGCGCCGGTGTGCCGGTGATTCGCGATGTCCCGGTGCGTATCCAGAGCGCGTACGACCACGAAGCCAAGGTGCTGGTCAAGCTCGAGTTGCCGGTGGGGCTCGTTGCCGATTCGATCGAAAAGATGCGCACGCTGCCGGCGCGCGGCGCGGCGACGGTGATGTTCCGCCTGCGTGGTACGCTCAAGCCCGGCCAGCTACAGCTCGCAGCCATGGCTTTCCACGAAGGCACGATGAGCTCGAGCGGCTACTACACCGTGGACTACGAACACATCGATCCGATGCGCTTGTACGGCGGCTCGGGGATGTATCTGTCCGCGGTGGATGTGAAGCTCCCGCCGCGATCGCGTGTGGGCTATATCGCCGGACTTGCTGATCATGGTGCTGATGCACTCGAGCAGCTCGACATCCCGGTGGAACGCATCGATCCGACGCTGCTGCCAAGCATCGATCTGTCGCGTTTCACGAGCATTGTGGTGGGCCCGCGTGCATACGAAGGCAGCGAAGCGCTGGTGCGCAACAACGGACGCTTGCTGGACTATGCAAAGGCCGGTGGCACACTGGTGGTGCAATACGGCGCGCAGAACATGAATCAGTTCGCGAACGTGTTGCCGTTCCCCATGCAGTGGGCACCGCGCGCTGAACGCGTGACCGACGAAAACGCGCCAGTGAAAGTGCTCGCTCCGCTCAATCCGCTGCTCAGCGCGCCGAACAAGATCACCGACGCCGACTGGAAGGAGTGGGTGCAGGAACGCGCGACGTACATGCCGAGCACGATCGATCCGCGCTACACGTCGCTGCTGGCGATGAACGATCCGAACGAACCGGAGAACAAGGGCGCGCTCGTGGCCGCGCCACTCGGTCGCGGCAAGTATGTGTACGTGACGCTGGCGTTGTTCCGGCAGCTGCCGAATGGTGTGCCGGGCGCGGCGAGACTGCTCGCCAATCTGGTGGCGGGGCAGCCGCCGGTCGTAATGCCGCGAGTGCCTTAAGGACAGAAACACCTCACGCGGAGACCGCGGAGGAACAGCAAAAGAGGAGGGGCGCGGAGATAATCACAATG
>CBHWDN010000001.1:0-357287 GCA_966112585.1 uncultured Gemmatimonadaceae bacterium | reverse complement strand
CCAGTGTTACCCATCATCCCGGTCTGACTGTTACCCATCATCCCGGTCTGTACAACTTCTGAGGTCAGAATTCGGGCCTCGGACCTTTCGGTTCGGACTTCCTATTAGGAGGTCAGAACCCAGAGGTCCGAGGCCTTTTGTCCGACTGCTGACAGTGAGTCTGAATTGAGAGGCCAGATCGAGCTCCGAAGTCAGAGGCCTGATCGGATTATTGCGCGGATTCGAGCTGCGGTGCAGCGTTTGGGTGTGTATACCGAACCCCAAACTTCGGACTTCGGATGATCAACGCGTATCTCTCAGCGAAGCAAAGAGATACGCTATCGATGTTCGCGCACATTCTCACGGAAGGTGCGCCAGCAGCTCAAAGAGATGGCGCATCACTGGCGCATCTCTGCTGCGAAAAACTCGCGCCAGTTCCACACTTCAAGCGAAAGCAGCTCGGGCTCGCGATCGACCTGCTGGGCTCCCCGGTAGGCGTCGCGATTGCGATCGGCACGCCGAAACGATTCGCCTGGCTCACGCCGGACGAGCAACGCGCCTGCTTCGACGCTTGGGGTAATTCCCGCCTACCGCTCATGCGATCGGCCTACCAGGCGATCCGAAAGTTGGTGCTGTCGACGCACTACAGCCGGCCGGAAAGTTGGCCCGACCTGGGTTATGGCGGCGCGTTTCGGAACCGCTCGCCGCGCTTCGATTGGGAAGGTCCGCTCCCCGAATCGGCCACGACTTCGCGCGAACCGGTCGCTCGAAAGCCAATCCAGCTGGCTGGTGAAATCGCGTCGGAAGCGCCGCCGGCCGGCGTGGTGACGGCGCTCGATACGCCGCTTCATCGATCGGCCGATGTGGTCATCATCGGCTCGGGCGCCGGCGGATCGGTGGCCGCGGCGGAGCTGGCTGAGGCCGGATTCGAGGTCGTGCTGCTCGATGGCGGAGGCTGGCAATCGCGCGCGGACTTCATCGAAGACGAATCGGCGATGGCCGGAAAGCTCCTCGCCGAAGGTGGTCTCCGAACCACCGACGACGGTGCCTTCACGCTGCTTCATGCCGAGACAGCGGGTGGCGGGACCACGGTGAACTGGATGTTCTGGCTCCGAACGCCGGAATTCGTGCTCGATGAATGGGCACGCGACGCGGGGCTGCAGGGGATGACCTCCAAGGACCTGGAACCCGTCTTCGGCGAGCTCGAGAACCGACTCCATGTGGCGGCCGTTCCCGATGAGGCGCACTCAGCGAACAATCGGCTCATCCTGGCCGGCGCCAACGCACTCGGCTGGGCCGCCCGCGCTGGAGCTATCAATGCGAAGGGGTGCGTGCGCTGCGGCTTCTGCACCGCCGGCTGCCGACATGAGGCGAAGCAGTCGGCGCTGGTCACCTGGATTCCGCGCGCCCTAGCGGCCGGCGCGACACTCTACACGAGCGCGTATGCCGAGCGCGTCGAAGTGCTGGAGCGCGATACCGGAGTCGGCACGCCGCCGCGCAAACGCGTGCATGCACGGGTGGGCCCTGCAGACGCACGACAGACGCTGATGATCGATGCACCACTCGTGATCAGCGCCGGCGGCGCCATCGGCACACCGGCATTGCTGCAGCGATCTGCCTTGGGTGGTGACGCTGTTGGGCAATTTCTCCGATTGCATCCAGTGGCATTCGGTTTTGGCGTGTACGACCGCGTCATCGCGGCGAGCGCCGGCATCCCCATGACGACGCTCTGCGATGAGCATCTCCGGTTGAACGGTTCCGACTACGGTTTTTGGATCGAAACGCCGCCGCTGTCTCCCTGGCTCGCTGCCGCTGCGCTAACGCAGTTCGGTTCGGCGCACGCCAGTCGCATGCGTTCATTCAACCAACTGGGTGCGTTGATCAGCCTCACGCGCGATGGCGCGGACAGACTCGCCTCGAGTGGTCGGGTCCGGGTGAATCGTCGCGGTGAAACGTCGGTCACGTATCGGTTGACCGAGGCGGACGAGCGTCGAGTTCGCGCCTCGATCGGCGCGATGGCTGAGCTGCATTTCGCGGCCGGAAGCCACGAGGTGTTTACCGGTCATGTAACACCTCGCGTGGCGCGCCATCCGCGTGAGATCGCATCGCTGATGGACGCTCCAATAGGCCCCAATCGCATCGCACTGGGGTCGGCGCATCTCAACGGCACATGCCGGATGGGTGTCGATCGTAAATCCAGCGGAACAACTCCTGATGGCGAGCGCCACGGCGTTCGCGGCCTGTACATTTCAGACGGATCGCTGCTCCCCACGGCGCCGGGTGTGAATCCTCAGGCGACGATCATGGCGGTAACGACTGTGCTCGCGCGGCGCCTCGCCGCGCGACACGCAGGACTCACTCGCGTCTGAACTCTCCCACGGCATGAGCAAAGGCGACAAGAAGCGACGACGGGCCCTGGATGCGTACAGCGCGTTGCAGCGCGCGGCCGCACTGGCGGCATCGAGCGTTGATGATGCGGTGCATCCATTTGGCCTGTCGGCATCGCAATTCGGAGTGCTCGAAACACTCGCGACCCGCGGCCCGGTCCATCAGCAGGAGCTCGCCGAGAGTCTCGGCCGGAGCAAAGCACAGATGACGGCGATCATCGATGCATTGGAATCACGCGGTCTGGTTCGGCGTGAGCGTCATGCGGTCGATCGACGCTTTATCTCGGTGTATCTCACCGAAGCCGGTCGTGTGGTGCTGACCGACGCATCGCCCGTTCGCACGGACGCCATCGTGTTGCTCATGCGTGAGCTCAGTGGCGAGCAACGCACCAAACTCACGCGACTCTGCCGCCGATTGCTGCGCGCGATGGGTGATGACGTCGAAGAGCCCAGCGCGGACGACGACGAGCCCGTTGAGGAAGAAGTCGCACCGACCCCGTCGTAAGCACTCCGTCTGTTCGTTCTTCTCTTCAGCAACTAGCCATGGCCGGCCGGCACTTTCTGCAGATCCCGGGACCCACACCGGTTCCCGATCGCCTCCAGCGCGCGATGCATCGCCAGATGGAGGATCACCGCTCGTCGACGTTCCCGGCGCTGACGAAGTCCATCCTGTCGCGACTTCCGCAGGTGGTGCATCAGACCAAGGGCGACGCCTTTGTCTTTCCGGCCACTGGCAGTGCGATGTGGGAAGCGGCGTTGGTGAACACCATCAATCCTGGCGCTCGACTGCTGGCGCCGCGATTTGGCCAGTTCTCGCATCTGTTCGTGCAGACGGCGCGCGCGCTTGGGCACACCGTGGACGTCATTGAGGAGCCGTGGGGTGAAGCGGCCGATCCAGCGAAGATCGAAGCAGCACTTGCCGCCGATACGAAGCACGAGATCCAGGGCGTGCTGCTCGTGCACAACGAGACGGCGACCGGTGTGACCAGCGACGTTGCTGCGGTGCGCGCCGCCATGGATCGAGCGAAACATCCGGCCTTGTTATTCGTGGACGGTGTGAGCTCGATCGCGAGTCTGGACTTCCGCTTCGATGACTGGCGTGTGGACTGCGCGATCACCGGCTCGCAGAAGGGGTTCATGCTTCCGGCGGGCTTGGGCATTCTCTACATGAGCGAGAAGGCGCTCACGCGCGTAGAGAGCTGCACGATGCCGCGCGCGTACTTCGACCTCCGCCCAATGCGCGCGAACAACGCGCAGGGCTACTTCCCGAGCACGCCAGCGCTGTCGTTGCTCTACGGCCTCGACGAAGCGCTCACCATGCTGCTCGAGGAAGGGATGGAGAACGTGGCCAAGCGTCATCGCTTCCTCGCGAACGGTGTGCGTGCGGCCGTAAAGGCGTGGAGGCTCTCGGAGTGCGCGAAGCGCTCCGAGATCGCATCCGATTCATTGACCGCAGTGGTCGTTCCCGAAGGGCACGACGCGCGCAAGGTGATCGAGATCGCCTTCAATCGTTACGACATCGCGCTGGGCTCAGGCCTGAGTGAAGTCGCCGGTAAGGTGTTCCGTATTGGACATCTCGGAGACATGAACTCGCTGACGCTGGCCGCCGCGCTGAGTGGCGTGGAAATGGCGTTGTGCGATGCAGGAATTCCGGTCACGCTCGGCAGCGGTGTGGGTGCCGCGTTGTCGTGCTGGCGTGTGCAAGGCTAACGAGACTACGAAGAGACTGAGACTCTGATGGCGAATCCGCTCCGCGTCGTGGTGACGCGCAAACTGCCCGAGGCTGTGGAAGCCGATGTGGCATCGCGTTACGACGCGCTCTTCAATCGCACCGATGTGGGCTTGAGCCCCGATCAGCTGGTGCAGATTCTCAAAGAAGCCGATGTGGTCATGACCACCGTGACCGACAAGTGGCATCCGGGGATCTTCGATACCCCGGGCATTCGCTGCAAACTGCTGGCGAATGTTGGTGTGGGTACGAATCACATCAACATCGAGTCGGCGAAGCGCGCCGGTATCATGGTGACGAACACGCCCGACGTGCTCACCGATGACACCTGCGACATCGGCATTGCGCTCATGCTCATGGTGATGCGTCGCCTGGGCGAAGGCGAACGTCACTTGCGCAGCGGCGCCTGGGGCGGCCTGCGCCCCACGTTCATGCTCGGACGCACGTTGCGTGGCAAGACGCTGGGTATCATTGGCTACGGTCGCATCGGTCGCGCCATGGCACGCACCGCGGCCGATGCGTTCGGCATGAAGATCATCTATCATGCGCCGCGTGATCCGCGCATCGATGATCCGGCAACGGCGGGTCCAGCCAACGCCGAGCGTGTGGGTACGCTCGAAGAGCTGCTGCAGCGGAGCGATGTGATTTCGCTGCACTGCCCGGCGACCCCGGAAACGCGTCATCTCATGAACGCGCGCACGTTGGGCCTCATGAAGCCGGACGCGTTCCTGGTGAACACGGCGCGCGGCGACGTGGTGGACGAGCGCGGGCTGGTGCAGGCACTCAAGGACGGCGGCATCGCCGGCGCCGGTCTCGACGTGTATGAGTTCGAGCCGAGTGTAACCGCCGAACTGCTGGATATGGAGAACGTGGTGCTGCTGCCGCATCTGGGGAGCGCGACCATCGAAACGCGCACCGCGATGGGGATGCGGGCGCTGGCCAACGTAGATGCGTACGCGAAGGGGGAGGCGTTGCCCGATCGGGTGGCGTAGTGTGGTAGCTTTCTGGTCGCATGATCCACCTCGGCCTCGACGATACCCTGCATCCCGAGCCGCCTGTCCCTGTGACGGTCGGCTCGGTGTTGCATTTCACGGAGATCCGCTCGCGGTTTCTGCCGCAGTCGCATGACGTGATGGTGTGTCTGCCGCCCGGGTATCAGGAGCAGCCGCACCGGCGATATCCGGTGTTGTATCTGCACGACGGGCAGAATGTGTTCGACGACCTGCCGCTGTCGCCGTTCGGCGTGCAGTGGGGCGTTGATACCACGGCGCGCGCGCTGATGTATGCGGCGGTCATCGAGCCATTGATCATCGTCGCGATTGGCAACGCTGGTCGTGATCGCATCGACGAGTACACGCCGACCCGCGACAACATGCACGATGCGGGCGGTCTCGCCGATCGCTACGGCCAGATGCTCGTCTATGAGATCAAGCCGTGGATTGATCACACGTATCGCACGAAGCGCGGCCCGGAGGATACGGCGCTCGCGGGCAGCTCGCTTGGCGGACTGTTGTCGCTGCACCTGGGGATTACGCATCCGGCGGTGTTCGGCAAGCTGGGCCTGTTGAGTCCCAGTGTGTGGTGGGATGATCGGTGGATCGTGCGGCAGCTGGTGCAGGGGAGTGCGGGATATCGACCGGCGCTCCGTATCTGGCTGGATGTGGGCACGGGCGAACGACGCATGCTCAAGGGCACGCGGTTGCTCTATCGCATGCTGCTACGCAAAGGATGGCGTATCGGCCGAGACCTCGCGTACATGGAAGCGGATGGTGCGCTGCATGACGAACGCGCATGGGGCGAACGCTCCGGTCTCTTTCTTCGGTTTCTCTTTCCGGCGAATGCGCATACCGATGCGATCGCGCCGGCCCTCGTTTCGTGAGCCTCGCGCATGAGTGATTCGTTCACGCAGTTTTCGCCCAAGGCATTGACGTTCCTGCGCGGTCTCAAGAAGAACAACCGCAAGGAATGGTTCGAGGAGCATCGCGAGACGTACGAAACGGAGCTCAAGGAGCCGATGAAGCTCCTGATCGAAGAGATCGATGTGCAGCTCGCGAAGATCGCACCCGAGATCATTGGATCGCCCAAAAAGAGCGCGTTTCGCATTCATCGCGATGTGCGCTTCAGCAAGGACAAGAGTCCCTACAAGACGCACATCGCGGCGTGGTTCTATCATCGCGACGCCGGTCACGGGGTTGGCGGCGAGGCTGCGCATGGTGGCGCCGGCTTCTACTTCCACCTGGAGCCGGCGGGTTCGTTCTGCGGTGGTGGGATATGGATGCCGCCTCGTCCGGCGGTCGCGCGGATTCGTCAGAACATCGTTGACGATCTTGAAGGCTTCGAAGAGTTGGTGAAGGCGCGTGGCTTTCGTCAGCGTTTCGGCGATCTCTCCACGGAAGGAAAGCTCACGCGTACCCCGCGTGGATTTGCGCCGGATCATCCCGCGGCCGAATGGCTCAAGTATCAGAGCTACATTGCGGGATGCGAGATTCCGGCGGATGTGGTGACCAGCCCAAAACTGCCGCAGGTGCTCGCGAAGCATTATGCCGCCATGGTGCCGTTCGTCCGCTGGTTGAACGACGCACTCGGACTCAAGCCATCGTCGATGCGCTGACCGGGCGCTGATACTCCACGCATGCCAAAGAACCTCAAGCTCGCCCTCGACATCCTGATTGGGGCCGTCCTTCCGTGGGCGATCCTCAAGTACGGGACGGCGCCCCTTGGCACCCTGCCCGCGTATCTGACGGCGGCGCTGGTGCCGGTGGCGTGGGTGCTGCTCGATCTCTTTGTCATCACACGCCACTTCAATTTCATCACCACGTACAGCGGCGCGTCGGCCATCATGCGTGGCGCGCTGGCGTTCTGGTATGTGGACGGTGCGCTGTTCGCGTTCAAGGACAGCGCGAGCTATGCGCTCGCCTTTCTCGTATTCGGTGTGACGGCCTTTGTGGGCACTCCGGTCACCCGCTCGATTGCCTGGCAGGGGCTGGGACCCGATACGCCGACGCGCGAGTCGCAGCTCGAGCGCCTGTTCAATGAGAAGAGCGTCCTCGCGGCGATGAAGAAGGCGACGCTCATCATTGGCTTCACGAATCTTGGGGCGGGCGCGGTGAACTATGTGCTCAACTATCGGATCGTGACGGCGCACTTCAATACGCCGCTGTTCAATGATCAGGTCGCGAACGTGAACGCGATCACGCGCATCGTGCTGGTACTTCCTGATATGGTTGCGCTGTTCTTCGCCTTCCAGCTCATGTACAAGGCGATGTACGCGCTGCTGCCGGCCGATGATATCCCGGGGCAGCCGGAGAGCGGTGATTTCTGGCCACTGCTTGAGCGGCGCGAGGCTGAGGGTGCGGCGGCGGGGCTTGGTGATGCGTCCAGTCGAGCGGCTCAGCAGGCCCGGAGCGAGTTCGGGCTCAGCTAGAGCTATTCTGTCAAATCAGTCTCCGCGGGCTCCGCGCGTTTCCTCTGCGCTCTCCGCGTGAGGCAGCGATGGAAGCCTCACGCGGAGGGCGCGGAGGGAATACACGGAGGTTGGCGGAGGAATGCGTGGTGGGGACTGGCGGGGGTGGCTCTTAAGACCGCAATGTGAAGGGGTACCCCCCACCGGACCCTGCCATGGCTACGCTTGTCCATCCTGAGGCTCCTCCCGCAGCGGCGCGATCGCGTGCGTTTCCTGGCGCAGTGTCCACACCGTGGGGGCGTCCGCGCACGGCGCGGCATGCGATTGGGCATCAACAGCTCACCAGCCAGTATCGCATTGATCTGCGTGATCAGGCGCCGGATCTGTTCGAGGATGTGAGCGCGACGGATTGGTCGAAGCTCACGTTCAAGGATGTCGGTGCGCCCTATCGCGCGGAGAAGTGGTCGCAGGCGAAAAAGGACTACGAGCGCACGCAGGGGAAGCCGCTGCCGATCATTGAAGGCTGGCGGCTGTTCAACACGGCGTTCCATCAGTTCTTCCTCACCGAAGTGCCGGAGGCGCAGCAGCAGGCGAAGGCAGCGTTCAGCGACGCGCTTGGTCGCATGGACTTCCACGAGGCCAAGGAGGCGCTCGAGGATATCGCGCACCTGGCGATCTGGAACAAGATCATGCGGGTCGAGGACGCGGTGTGGGACCCGCGTGGAAAGCGCGCGCTGTTCGCAGGGCTCGATGTGAAGAAGCCGCGAATTCTGTTTCTTGGTGCAGCCGATGGCTACGAAGCGATGCAGATCGCGGCGATGTATCCCGGCGGCGAGATCGTGCTCGTGGACTACGACGCGTTCTGCGCGACGGAGCGCTTTGGCAAGTTCCCGCTGGACTATCCGTTTCTTGGCGTCGATCCAACGACTGGCCATCAGCGCGCGTGGTATCGCGACGAGATGCCGATCTCGTTCGAGGTGTCGGATATTCGCGACCTGAAGTACGGACAGGAGTTCGACGTAGTCGTGTCGATTGGCCTGCTCGAGCACTTCCCCGATGAACACAAGGCGGAGTGCATCGACATGCATCGTCGGTTTCTCAAGCCGGGCGGTTATGTCGTCATGACGACGCCGCGCAATCAGTTTCGCTCACGCGCGTTCTACACACTCATGAGCGATTGGATGAATCACGGCTATCGCGAACTCATGGATGTGCGTCAGATGGGGCGATACTGCTACACGAACGGTCTCGACATTTTGCGTGCGGGTGTGATCAAGGCGCACAACGGGTTGATTATGCGGGTGCGGTGAATTCTTTGACCGATTCGGATGTGAGATAGTACAGAGTGAAGAGTATGGAGTGTGGCGTGTGGAGATTCTCTTCGTGGGCTGTGGCACTCAACAGTCGCCATAGGTGCACGTCTCTTGCACCCGGTTGGAGCAACGCCCTGAGGGCGGCATCACGACGATGTGTTCTCCAACCGATAGGGACCCATGATGACTCGCAACGTGCTCTACACAGCGGCCTGTTCTGCGGCGCTGGCGCTTCCACTCGCCTTATCCGCACAGACCACCACGCAGGACAGTACACGAGCCCGACAGGACTCCGTCCGTCGCGTTCGCATGCAGGACTCGGTAAAGCGCGCCGCCGAATCGCGCACGCCGCGCGCGACGTCACAGCAGCGCTACCGTGTGCAGAAGGGCGGAGAAGCGGCGGGCACACTCGAGGCGACGCCACCGCAGCCGACGGCCGACCAGCTTCGCGCCGATTCGATCGCGGCCGCCGACAAGGCGCGTCGTGATTCGGTCGACATGGCCATGCAGCGTCATCGTGATTCGCTCGCCAACATCGAGAAGATGCGCGCGGACTCGGTGGCCCGCGTTGAAAAGCAGCGCACGGACTCACTCGCGGCGATCGAACGAATGCGTGCCGACTCTGTCGCACGCGCCGACTCGATCTCGGCCGCCCGCCAAGCCGACATGAACCGCTATCGCTTTGGCGGAAACGGCTGGTACGTGGGCGTTGCCGGCGGCGCATCCGCCCCGACCGCCGATTTCAAGAACCTCGGCTACAACAGCGGTTTCGCCGTGAACGTACCGATCGGATGGCACAAGCCGAACAATGCCATCGGCGTTCGCTTCGATTTTGCATACAACCGCTTCAGCGGCCGCAATTTCACCGGCACCATTCCGGCCGGCTCTGCGGTGACGCTTCAAAATCCGAACCCACAGGTCTTCTCGGGTACGGTGAATCTCACGCTGGCCACGCCGATGTCGCTGATGCGTAACGTGCGACTGTACGCGGTCGGCGGCGGTGGTCTCTACCACTTCCGTTCGTTCGGTGGCAACTCGGCCTTGGGCGGCTTCCTGGGCAACGATGTGCTGCAGTCGAACGAAGCGAACAACAAGGTTACGCGCAACAAGTTCGGCGCGCAGGTCGGTGGCGGCCTCGATTGGACCGTAGGGACGTCGGCCGTCTATCTCGAATCGCGTTGGGTGAATGTCTTCAGCGATCGTGATGACAACGTGGCATTCGACGACTTCTTTGGCAGCAATCGCAGCAAGACGCTCAAGTGGGTGCCGATCGTTCTCGGCGTGAAGATCCGCTGAGCGGCTGCTGCTTCATCAACAGAGGATCTGATCAGGAGCGACCGATGCGGCTGCACTTCAGCGCGCTGGTCGTGATGACGGCGGCGGCGTGTTTACACGCCGCCGCTCCGTCACTTCCGGCACAGACGGGTGGTGCGCCACCCATTCCGAATATGTCGATGGAACTCGGCGTTGGCGCGGACTCCGCTGCCGTGGCAGCGCTGACGCGCCGCCTCGGCGCTCCATCTTTTGTGCTCACGCCCAAGAACGTGCGGATCGAAGTGTCGGTGAGCGAGCGACGGCTGGCGGTCATTGCCGGCACCGACACACTGCGAGAGGCAAGTGTCGCCGTCGCGTCAGGTCGCGACTTCCGCTACGCCGGCAAGGAGTGGCGCTTCGCAACACCGCGCGGTGTACACGTGATTCGCGCCAAGCGGACCGATCCCACCTGGTTGCCGCCTGACTGGCACTACGCCGAAGTGGCGAAGAATCATGGTCTCAAGTTGCAGCGTCTCTCGTCAAGCGCCGTGCTTGCTGACAGCTCGCGACTCGAGATTCGCGATTCCATAGTCGGTCTCGTCTATCCAAACGACACGACATTTCTTCCGCTGCCCATCGACGAACACATTGTATTCGACTCGACGTTGTTCATTCCACCAACGTCCACACTCAATCGCCGCCTGCGCAACGAACTGGGTGACTACGCGCTGGATTTAGGTGATGGATACATGCTGCACGGGACGTGGGATCGCAGTTCGATCGGGACGGACGCGACGCACGGATGCATACGGCTTTTGGACGACGACCTGGCTTGGTTGTATACGTATGTACCAGTCGGGGTGAAGGTGGTAATTCGCTGACGGGTGGGTTCGCTCACTGCCAGTACAGAGTGCAGAGTGTGCAGTGCGGGGTGCAGAGACTGTCATTCTGAATACAGCTCGGGGTGTACCATGTGGATTCTCCAGACGGTACACCCCGTACTCTGTACTCTTCACTGGCAGTTAGCGATGCCAGCTATTTCTTCTTCGCTCCCGCCGCCGCCGCCGGCGCTGCCGGAGCTGCCGGAGCTTTCGCCGCATCATTGAACTCGATGCGGTCATCCTTGCCAAACTGAATCGCCAGATTCGCCGCCGTCGTCAGTGCCTTCGTCGCATCGCCCGAGCTTGCGAGTGCGACACGCATCGACACCGGACGTGCTTCGACGCTCGGATCGGTGATCGCCGCGTTGAGGCTGAACCAGCGCACGAGTTCCGGAAGAACCTTGCTGAGCGGCTGGTTGTCGAACACGAGTGAGTCGCGTGTCCACGCCATCGCGACATCGCGTGCAACGCCTTCGAGCGGCGTGAACGTTCCGCCAACGATCTTGAGGGCGGAGCCGGCGGCAACGTCCTGCGTTTTGCCCGACTCGCGATCCTTCACCTGCACCGTGCCTTCCTTCACCTCGACGAAGACCGCGCTGTCTTCAGCGAATCCGCGCACCGTGAAGGAACCGCTGCCCGCGGTAAAGGTGGCGCCGCCAGCGCGCACCGAGAACGGAATACTTTCGGGGCCGCTTTCGACGTGCGGCGTAAATGTGGCGGTCCCTTCGAGCGCGATCGTGCGCATTTTGGGCGTCGCAAAGTCCTCGGGAATGCGGAGTTTGCTGTCACTGCCGATCGCGGCCTTCGTGCTGTCGCGCAGCGTTACCGATCCACGCTGCCCCTTCTGCGCTGACAGGGTTTGCACCCCTTCGGCCTTGAGTGAGCGATCGATCGCTGCGTCGACACCGGCTTTGTCGAGATAGCGTTGCAGTCCAATGATCGCGACCACCGCGACAACGCCGAGTACGGTGGGAAGTATCCACTTCGGACGTCCGCCGACGCGTTCGACATGTTCCTTCGCGTGCGCCTTCTTGGCTTCGCGCGCTTCGGCCATCGCCTTTTCGTGATCAATCGGGTTCAGCGCTTCGAGCAGCTTCGCGACCGCGTCATCCGTGGAGAGCATGGTGACGTGCGACGCGCCGCCGCCGCCCTTGCGTGAGAGCGATGCATGCTTGCGTCGCTGTACATCGGCTTCGGCCTGAATCGCATCGTCGAGGTAATCGACGAGGTTCATCGGCGAATCGAACCGTTCGCGTGCTTGCCACGCGCTGAGCATCGCTCGTTCGGCGACTCGCCCGCGGAACGGTGCGAGCTCAGCAGCAAGCACTTCGCCAGCGCGTGCCGCTAGCCCGTCATAAAGCTGACGGTACACCGTCGTCAGCGCGGCCTGATCGCCAGTCTTGAATCGAGAGACGACTGCGGCATCGGGGGTGGGTAGAGCGACCGCCATGGGAACCGACCCTCCTCGGGTCTTTGGGGGGAAATCCGCGACCGGGGGGGTCGTCGCGGCATACAGCTTCGAGGGGACGCGATCTGGAAAGGTTGTGTCCCCGTCCCGAAGATGCGCCGCTTACTTCTGCTTGGCCAATTCTGCGGCGCGCTCGATATCGATGGCGTGGGCCTCATACTCGGGGAGCTTCTTCTGGAGCTCAGCCGTCTTTGCCGCGAGGAATCGCTTCCAGTAGTCAGCGGCCTGCGGTGCGCGCTTCTGGATCTCCGCCGTTCGCGCGGCCAGCGCGAGTCCGAGCAGGTGAGTGGGGGCCTGCTTCAAGATCGTGTCGGCCTGGGCGGCCGCGATGGCGGGCTCGCCGACCTCCTGGGCCACCCGGCCATAGTCGTAGCGGGCATCGAGGTCCATGTCGGCCCCGAGCGCCTCGTAGCTTCCAAGTGCCATCGGGGCAAAGGTTTGCAGGCTGTCCTGCTTTCCCTGTTCGGCGTATCGCATGATGCGATCGTACAGGCGGCCGGCCCGCTCTCGAGGGCTCATCTGGCTGATATCCGGTGGTGCCCCGCCGCCGCCATTGGCGAAGGGCGCCGTAGCGCCCGCTGCCATGGCTGGGTTCGCCTGCTCGGTTTCGGCGGATTGTGCCAGGTAATAGGAGGTGATGCCAACGAGCAGCATGCCGGCGATCGTCCACGGGATCCAACTGCCGCCTCCCGACGACTGCGATGCGCCGCCGGCTTTGGCCGCAGCATTCGCGGCAGCATTCGCGGCAGTAGCTACCGCGGCACCCACCGGGGTACCACACTCATTACAGAAACGGGCGCCGGCGCTGAGCGGGGCAGAGCATGAACGGCAGCGGGCTTCGCCCAAAGCAGCACCGCACTGGTTGCAAAACTTGCCGCTGGCGGAGGCGCCGCAGGCCGGACAGGTCGAGGGTCGTGTGGTCATGGCGGTGGAGATAACGGTGACCGCTGACGCCGGACAGGGGGGAATTACGGAGTTCTACGTCCGGAGATCACCGATAGACACCATCCGATTACCGGCCTAACGTACCCCCACGCCCTCGGGCAGCATCGCTTATCTCCTTGTCCTCACATCACGTGCACGCAATCGCGCTTCAGGATATTGCCCACCGGTTCGGCCGGCGTTGGGCGTTGCGCGGCGTCTCGATAGAGGTGCCACGAGGGGAAGTGCTCGCCCTGCTGGGTCACAACGGCAGCGGCAAGAGCACCTTGCTGCGGGTCGCGTCGACGGTCATCCGTCCAACCCGTGGTGGTGGTTCGATTTTTGGCATTGATCTCGTCCGTCATCCCGCCGCGGTGCGCGCCATGGTGGCGCTGCTCTCCACCGAACCTGGTGTGTACGGCGACCTCAGTGCGTTCGAGAATCTGATGTTCGCTGCGCGCATGCTTGGTGTCGCGCCGGATCCGCTGTTGATGCGTCGCGCACTCGATCGTGTCGGGCTTGGTCGCGAAGAGCATGAACTCGCTCGCAACATGTCGAGCGGCATGCAGCGTCGACTATCGATCGCGCGACTGTTGTTGCGTCAGCCGCAGGTGTTGCTGCTCGATGAGCCGTACAACTCGCTCGACACTGAAGGGGCGGGACTCGTCAACGAACTGATCCGCGAAACGCGTGCGCGAAGCGGCACCGTGTTGCTGGTGGCGCATGACATTGCGCGCGCGGAAGGGTTGCCCGATCGCACGCTCACGATGGAAGACGGCGTACTCGTCGAGGACTCAACGTCGATCGCGAACGATCCAGCCGTCCTGTCGCTCGACGCAGCACGCGCGGCCGGCAGAACAGGCGTGTCGCGATGAGCACTGCTCCGACGGCACCCATGGACCCGATCGTGATCACTGTGCGCGAGGGTTGGCGCGCGGACTTTGGTCGTGTGTTCGCGGTGGTGGCAAAGGACCTCACCGCCGAACGGCGCACCAAGGCGAATTTCAACGCCGTGGTCGCCATGTCGGCGCTCATTCTCTTGATGTTCGGCTTCGCATTGGGTGCGGACGCCGAAGGGCTCAAGAACGCCGCCGCCGGTGTGTTGTGGCTGGCGATTCTCTTCAGTGGGGTGCTGGCGTTCAACCGGTCGTATCAGCTCGAGCTCGAAGCCGGTGCGCTCGAGCAGCTGCTGCTCTATCCGGGTGAGCGCTGGACGATCTTCGCGGGAAAGGTGCTGGCGAACCTTGCGTTCGTTTTCCTGGTCGAGATCATCACGGTACCACTCACTGGCATTCTCTATCACGTCGCATTCCCAGATGCCTGGATGCAGATCGTCCTGGTGCTGGTGCTCGGTACGATTGGGTTTGTGACGTTGGGCACCTTGTACGCCGCGATGTCGAGCCGCAGTCGATCGCGCGAAGTGTTGCTGCCCCTGCTGCTCTTTCCGATGCTCGTGCCGGTACTCCTCGCAGCGAGCGGCGCGACGGCTGCGTTGCTCGTAGGGGACGTGATGGGTGACAGTCGCGCGTGGATCCGCCTGTTGGGCGCATTCGATGTGATCTTTCTGGTGGGCGCCACGTGGGCGTTCCCATACGTGATGGAGGGGTAGGGCCCGATGGCTGAATCCACCCTGCGCGGCGATGCGATGTCGCCGACGCGCGCGACCTACACACCGCTGGAACGTCCCGGCAAGGCGACGTGGCTGACGGTGCTCACGTGGCTCACGCCAATTGGTGCGATCGTGGCGCAGCTCATCTGGCTGACGCAATCGCTCCCGGATCGCGACATGGGCGATCTGCAGAAGATCTTCTATGTGCACGTGCCGGCGGCCAAGACGGCGTTCCTCGCCTTCACGTGGGTGCTCGTGCAGAGCATCCGCTATCTGTGGAAGCGTGACGAGCGCGCCGACCTGCAGGCGGCATCCGCCGCCGAGGTGGGCGCGGTGATGACGGGGCTGACGCTGGCGCAGGGGTCGATCTGGGGTCGCCCCACGTGGGGCGTGTGGTGGACGTGGGATGCGCGTCTCACCAGCACGGCGGTGCTGTTCCTGGTGTTCGTGGGGTATCTCGCGCTGCGTGGCCTGACTGATGATCCCGAAAAGCGCGCGCGCTGGAGCGCGGCGGTGGGGATTCTGGGCGCGCTCAACGTGCCGATCGTGTACATGTCGGTGAAGTGGTGGCGCACGCTGCACCAGCCGCCGTCAAACAGCGAGAACCTCGATCCGTTCTACCAGCTGGGCAAGCAGGTCAACTGGCTGATGTTCACACTCATTCTGATCGTGTGCGTTGCGCATCGCTATCGCGCGCATGTCGCGCAGCGAGTGTACGAGATGGAGCAGGATGAGGTGGCGCTGGCGCGGAGGCGCACGACATGAACGGCATGGCACAGAATTCGTGGCCGTATGTGATTGCGGCCTATGTGGTGACGTGGGTGGTACTCGGCGCGTACGCGCTCTATCTGTGGCGCACCGTGAAGGATGCGTTCGCGCGTTTGTCCGATTCTTCTTCGAGGTAGCAGGACATGAGCGATATGATGACGGAGAATGCGCTGCCTGCCGCGGCGCCCAAGCGCAACAA
This sequence comes from uncultured Gemmatimonadaceae bacterium, assembly GCA_966112585.1. Classification (GTDB taxonomy): domain Bacteria; phylum Gemmatimonadota; class Gemmatimonadetes; order Gemmatimonadales; family Gemmatimonadaceae; genus Gemmatimonas. The sequence continues at coordinate 341,376 of CBHWDN010000001.1, read as the reverse complement.
GCGCCCCATGATCATCGGTGCGATCGTCGCGCTGGTGGGTGCTTTTGGCTACCTCGCCTACGGTGGCGTCGAAGACAACCTCGTGTACTTCCTCACGCCATCCGAGTTGGTGGCGAAGGGCGGTGATGTGGTGGGTCGCCCGGTGCGTCTCGGCGGGCAGGTGGTGCCGGGCTCGGTGGAGTGGAACGCCGAGACACTCAATCTCAAGTTCAAGGTCACCGACGGCTCGAAGGAAGTGCCGGTGTACAGCTCTGGTGCGCCGCCGCAGATGTTCCGCGCGGGGATCGGTGTGGTGGTGGAAGGGAAGCTTGCCAGGAACGGCACCTTCGATTCGAAGAGCCTGATGGTGAAGCACTCGAATGAGTACAAGGCGCCCAAGCCCGGCGAAGGGCAGCATCCGGCCCGTCTCGACAAGTCTTTGATCCGGAGCTGATGTGACTCGCATCCTTGGCCTCGTCTCCGTGTGGGTCGCGCTGGCGATCGCGTTGTACGGGCTCGTCGCACTCATAGGCGGATTGACGAAGCAACGGGCGTCGTGGGTCGCGAGTGGTTTGCAAGCGGTGTATGTGAACTTCGCGCTGCTGAGCGTGTCGACGGCGGCGATGATCTATGCGCTGGTCACGCACGATTTCAGTGTGGGATACGTTGCGCAGGTCGGCAGTCGCTCCACTCCGGTGCTGTTCACCGTGATCTCGTTGTGGGGCGCGCTCGAAGGCTCCATCCTCTTCTGGGGATGGGTGCTCTCGATGTACAGCGCGATTGTTGTGTACACGAATCGCCGCCGCCCCGGTGGACTGGTCCCGTGGTCGGCGGTCGCGCTGCTCACGGTGGGTCTGTTCTTCTATATCCTGCTCGTTGGTCCGGCGAATCCGTGGCACCTCATCTTGCCGACGCCGGCCGATGGACCGGGACCCAATCCGCTGCTGCAGAATCACATCCTGATGGCGGTGCATCCGCCGCTGCTCTATCTGGGCTATGTCGGGATGACGGTGCCATTCGCCTTCGCAGTGGGTGCGTTGCTCTCCGGCGAAGTGCACTCCGATGATTGGATTCGCCTCACCCGTCGTTGGACGCTGAGCGCGTGGGCGTTCTTGTCGCTCGCCATCATCGCTGGCATGTGGTGGTCGTATGAGGTGCTCGGTTGGGGCGGATACTGGGCGTGGGACCCCGTTGAAAACGCGTCGTTCATGCCCTGGCTCACCAGCACTGCCTTCTTGCACTCGGTGATGGTGCAGGAACGTCGCGGCATGCTCAAGCTGTGGAACGTGAATCTCATCGTGGGCACGTTCCTGCTCACAATCCTTGGCACGTTCCTCACGCGTTCGGGGATCATTTCCTCGGTGCACGCGTTCACGACCGGCACGATCGGGTACTTCTTCCTTGCATTCATTGCGTTCTGCCTGATCGCATCGCTCGTGCTTGTTGCAGGGAACAGCGCTGGGCTGCGCAGCGAAGGCGAGCTCGATGCCGTGGCGTCGCGCGAAACCGTGTTCCTCTTCAACAACCTGTTGTTGACGGGCTTCACGCTGGTCGTGATCCTCGGCACGCTTTTCCCGCTGGTCGCCGAAGCGCTCAAGGGCGCGAAAGTCACGGTGGGCGCGCCGTTCTTCAACAAGATGTCGATTCCGATTTGCGTGGCGTTGCTCTTCCTCATGGGCGTCGGTCCAAGCCTCCCATGGAAGGCGGCAACCGATGCGCAGGTGCGACGTGCGTTCATGCTGCCGTCGATCGTGGCGACACTCGTTGCGGTGCTCACACTTGTATTCGGTCCGCGCGATCCGTACACGGTGATGGCATTTGCCTTCGCGTCGTACGCGTTGGTGTGCAACCTGCGCGAGTACGGCGTGGGCGTCATGGCACGTGTGAAGGCGCATGGTGAATCGGCGCCGGTCGCACTCGGACGGTTGGTGGCGGCCAATCAGCGTCGCTATGGCGGCTATCTCGCGCACATGGGCATCATCATGACGGCCGCCGCGATCACGGCGAGTTCGAGTGGCAAGATCGAACGCGAAGGCACGCTCAAGCCCGGTCAGACGCTGCAGGTGACTCAGGACCTGACGGTCAAGCTCAAGACGCTCTGGGGCAAGGAAGAGCCGCAGCGTCAGGTGATCGGTGCCGATGTCGAAGTGATCAAGAACGGCGCCGTGATCGGTGTCATCGATCCGCGCATGAATTTCTATCGCTCGCAGGAGCAGCCGGTGCCCACACCGGCGGTGCGCAGCCGTTGGCAGGGTGACATCTACATGAACCTCATGGCGTTCACGCCCGATGGACAGAGCGCCACGATCAAGGTGATCCTCGAGCCGTTCGTGCCGTGGATCTGGCTTGGTGGATTGATCGTCGCGCTTGGCGCGGTTGTGAGCGCGTGGCCCAGCGCGCGTACGACGAGGCAGGCCGCCCGTGTATCGGCGCCGCGCGCGGTGCGTACGAAGGGCGCCGTTGTTCCTGAGTTTTCCTGAGGCACGAGGTCGTTATGGATTGGAAGCGCGCATTCATGGTGACGGGCGCGATCGGCGCCCCGTTCATTGCGCTGCTGGCGTTTGGCATGACGCGCGATCCGCGCAACATTCCCTCGCCGCTTCCCGGGAAGAAGGCACCGCTGTTCACGCAGAGCGTGTTCGCGCCGGGCGGCGATCCGTCGCAACAACGCGCGATCGGCGACACGGTGCGACTGGCGGATCTCGCGGGCAAGGTTGTGGTGGTGAACTTCTGGGCTTCGTGGTGTCTCGCTTGTCGCGATGAGCACGCCGACCTATCGCGCGCCGCGACACAGTTGGCGGAGAAGGGCGTCAAGATCTACGGCATGTTGTACAACGATCAGCCAGACAACGGCACGCGCTGGATTTCCGAGATGGGTGGGCAGTCGTATCCATCACTGACCGATCCGGGCGCGCGCACCGCCATCGACTATGGACTCTATGGCGTGCCGGAGACGTTCGTGATCGACATGCGCTCCGGCATGGTCGCCCACAAGTTCATCGGACCAGTCACCGAGGCGGCGCTGATGGCGAAGGTGGATTCAGTGCTCAAGCACGGTGGCTCGGGAACGACGTCGGGCGACAGTGCTGCATCCACGGCGGTGCCGGCGAAGGGAGCTCCGTAATGCGCCGTCTTCGAGCCGTCGGCGCAGCGCTCATCGTCGTGGTGAGCGCGAGCGCGACGTCGAGCGCGATGTCGAGCGTTCTCGCGACGCCGCTTGGTGCGCAGGGCGCGACCGTAACCGGAACGGTGCAAACCTCCCCGGGTGGCACGACCAACGTGCCCCTCGCGGGTGCGGACACGGTGCTCGATCGCCGCGTGCGCGAAGTCGCGCAGCGGCTCCGCTGTCCGGTCTGCCAGGGCGAAAGCATTCAGGAATCGCCCGCCGAACTCGCTTCGCAGATGAAAGGGGTCGTGCGCGAGCAATTGGCGGCCGGGAAGAGCGAGCAGGACGTGCTCAACTACTTTCTGGCGAAATACGGAGATTGGATCCTTCTGGAGCCGCGCGCCGAAGGAATCAACCTGCTGGTCTACTGGATCCCCGTGATCTTTATGGTGATCGGTGGTGTTTTTCTGTTTTTGACGGTGAAAAAGTGGGTTAAGCCGCGTAGTGCAAATTCCACAGCTCAGTCCGTAACAGATTCGTAGAACTACGGATGTAACGGAAATAATGACGTAATTGTACGGTAATTCCCTATAGTAGAATTTTCTTGAAATCGTCATATCAGCGTCGAGGGAGCAGGACTCAAACTCAACGCTGATGTGAGGGTCACCATGCGCACGCTAAAGGCAACACTGGGCGGATTGTCCGCCGCCTTGCTGATGGCCGCGGCGCTCAGCGGATGTGCCGACGACAAAATCGTCTATCGGGACAAGCCGTTGTTCGAAACGCCAGCCGCGACCGCGGCAGGATTCATCGGATATCAGTCCACGACCAGCAAGACGCCGACCTGTGGCGCCTGCCATGTGGAAGTGCTGGGCCAGTGGAAAGAGACCAAGCACGCCGGAGCCTGGGCCACGTTGCAGGCCAATTCAGGCAAGAAGGGCTACTGCGAGACGTGCCACTCGGTCAACAACAAGGGCAACGGATCGGCTGACACCCTGGCCGGTTGGAATACCACGAAGGACGCCCGCTATCAGGACGTGCAGTGCGAAGCCTGCCATGGTCCTGGCACGACGCACATCTCGAACCCGACAAAGGCAAACGTCCCACTCGTTTCGATGAAGGCCAGCAGTGGCTTCTCGAACGGCTGCGGCGCATGTCACTCGGGCGTGCACAACCCATTCTACGACGAATGGAAGACGTCGGGGCATGGCACACTCGCCAACTCGAAGAGTGCGACGTGGCGTGCGCGTGCGGATTCGTCGTACTGCCAGGGATGCCACACCGGTCAGGGTGCGTTGGCCACGTGGGGCGTTGCCGTCAATACGAACTACAGGGAAAAAGCGAAGGGCGCGGGTGACACGCTCACCCTCACGTGCGCGATCTGCCATGACCCGCACTCGAAAGCCAACAGCGCGCAGCTGCGTTTCCCGATCAACGTCAACAACACCGAGCAGAATCTCTGCATGAAGTGCCACAACCGGCGCAGTGTCCCCGATCCGACATCGTCGCAGGGGCCGCACTCACCGGAAGGGGCACTGCTCGCTGGCGAATTCGGTTGGCAGCCGCCGGGCATGGAACTGCCGGCCGGTGTCTCGAAGATCACCACCACCCACGGCTCGACAGCAAATCCGCGACTGTGCGCTGGATGTCACGTGAACAAGTACACGTTCACCGATGCGACGGGTGCGTTCCAATCGGCATCGACTGGCCACCGTTTCCTGCCCACACCGTGCGTCGCGTCGAACGGCGCGCCAACCACGGCGCAGGATTGCACCGACGCAAATCGCTCCTTCAAGTCGTGCGTGGCGAGTGGTTGCCACGGCAGCGAAACCGCCGCGTTGAATGCGAAGTCGGTTGCCGAGCTTCGCATCAAGACGCTCGCGGTTGAAGTGAATCGCCTGGTGGCGCTCGTGAAGACGCAGCGTCCGACCGAGTTCAGCACGACGGACAGCAAGATCACCACTGGCGAAGGCGCGGCATTCAATTCGGCGGGCGCATACAACCCGACGACGAACAAGATGACGGGCGCCACGATTCACAATCCGTACCTGATCGAAGCGCTGCTCACATCGAGCATTGCCCAGCTCAAGAAGGACTACGGTGTGTCGGTGATGGCGGGTCTTGATCTCAGTAACACGTTCCTCAAGCAGTAGGTACGTATGCAGCAGCCGGTCGTGAAGAATCCGGTCCCGGGATTCATTGGACAGATGTTGCAGGTGGGATTCAACCTCCCGGCGTGGTTGCAGGCGCTGCTCGCCATCGCAGGTGCGATGGCGGGCAGCGCGCTGTTGTTCATGGCGTGGAAGAATCGTGAGGCGATCATCGCATGGTTCAACACACGATCGAACGGCTACAAGCTCGGGCTCATGGGCATGGCGTTGTTCATGGTCGTGGGTGGCTCGACCGCGGCGTACGCGGGCAACCACTACATGGAACACAACAACGACTTCTGCATGAGCTGCCACGTGATGGGTGGCGCGTGGACGGCGTTTCAGAAGTCGGAGCATCGCAAGCTCGAGTGCCATCAGTGCCATCAGCAGAGCATGGTGGCGAATGCCAAGCAGCTGTACTACTGGATCGCCGAGCGACCGAAGGAGATTCCGGAGCATGCGAAGGTGCCGACGCGCATCTGCTCCGGATGCCATGTGCAAAGTCGCGCCGACAGCGGGTGGAAGCGCATCGTTCGGACCGCCGGACATCGCTTGCACATGGAGAGCGATTCCAGCACGCTCAAGAAAGTCGAGTGCGTGACCTGCCATGGCACCGAAGTGCATCGCTTCAAGTCGGTGGACAAAACGTGTGGACAGAGTGGCTGTCACAAGCCGAGTGAAACGAAGATCGTACTCGGCAAGATGGCAGGGCAGACGTCGCAGCACTGCACAGGGTGCCACACGTTCACGCGCGTCGTTCCGGAAAACATTTCGATCGACTCGACGCGCCAGTACCTCAAACCGATCGGTGCGCCAACGAGCTGCTTCGGTTGTCACCAGATGAAGGATCGTCTCAAGGGCTTCACCATCGAAGACGACAAGGGCCACAAGGGCGTCTGCGGGACGTGCCACAATCCGCACAAGCAGACGATGCCCAAGATGGCGTATGAAAGCTGCACGCAGGCCGGATGTCACGCCGACATCGCATCGAAGAACGCGTTCCATGCGAAGAGCGGGAAGCACAGCTCACCGGAATGCGGACTGTGTCACCAGCCGCACTCGTGGAAGCCGGTCGCTACGACGTGCGAGGGATGTCACACCAACCGGAGAAGCGCTAACGACAACGGCGCTAACGACCACGGCGCTAACGACCACGGCGCTAACGACAACGGCGCTAACTGGGACCGCGGGGACAGCGGTTTTTCGATTCGGCCGATGGCTTTTGCGCGAGACGTGAGACTTGCCCGGGGGCGAGTCGCTCGGCGCTTTGCGCCTTCGCGCTTGCTTCGGACGGTGTCGGTGGTGCGGCGTGTTCGGCTGGCACGCGCACCTCAACAGCCGCCGAAGCCGGCGGCGGCTTCGCTGGGACGGCCGAAAGACACCCCGAACTTTTCGCACAAGATCCACACGGTCCTGGCGTGCAGTGGCTGCCACAACGCCACGAACGGCGCGCTGCTCGTCAAAACCAAGGCCGACTGTGCGAGTTGTCATCACTCGACCGAGCGGCCGACGGCGTGCGAAGGGTGCCACGTCGTGAGGAAAGCGCTCGACAAGGGGATCGTGAAGTCGGTTTCGATGAAGACCAGTGCCAACACACCGTCGCGGACGCATTCGCTGACGTTCAATCACGTCACGCATCGCGATCTCGAGTGCAAAGGGTGCCACACGAATGGCACGCAGATGACGGTGACGCGCGACTGTCTGTCGTGCCACACGGAGCATCATGAGCCGGAGCGGGCGTGCGCGAGTTGTCATACGCCGGCCAAGTCGATGCATCAGCGGGCGTCGCATGATGGGTGTGCGGGGGCTGGCTGTCATAGCAACGCGGCGGTGTTGGCGATTCCGCCGTCGCGGACGACGTGTCTGGTGTGTCATACCGAGCAGGTCACACACAAACCGAAGCGCGAGTGTGCGGAGTGTCATGCGGTGTCGTGGACACCGCTGGCACGTGGATCGCGGTGACGTCATGCGCGCGATTCGCTCTTTCAGGATTGCGGCAGCGCTAAGCGCGCTGGCGGCATTCGCGAGCCCCCTCTACGCGCAGGGTGTGCTCGTTCGTGGCACCACCACCGCAAACTTCATCGAGCTCCGGGCGATGGTTCCGGACTCGGTACCGTTTGCGCAAACCACACCGGGGCTGTTCTCGCTACGTCAATTGGCCAACGGACTCACCGTGGCGTGTGGGGAAGGTGATGCGTTTTGCCGCTACTATCGCTCGGGGAACATCACCAGCGCGGTGCCACTCACCCAGGACCTCGATGTGTCGGCCTGGGGACTTGGTCGCGGTGTGAGCGCCCACGCGAGTGTGCGCATCCGCGAAGCGGCGGGCGCGAACGCGCAGCTCTGGCCGCGCGCCACCGATCGCTTCGACGCGCTCACGGCCTATCTGCAATTCGATCGCCCGCACTACACCATTCGCGCTGGACGCCAGTACACCGGCACCGGGCTCGGTGTGTACAACTTCGATGGTGCACTGCTCACCTGGCGCCCCGAGCGGCGGCTGACGCTGGAAGGGTATGCCGGTTGGAGCCTGGTGCAGGGCGTGAACGAGTCGCTTACCACGACTGAACTCGCGACGATCGACGAGCTCCCTCCCGATCGCAACGCCTATCTGCTTGGTGCACAGTTCCGTGCGCGTCCCACGGCATCAACGGCGTTTCACACGGTCTATCAGCGCGAGCTGCGTGACAATCGTTCGGCGTTGTATTCCGAACGACTGGCGATGGATGGCAGTTGGCGCGTGGGTGGCGGCAGCGTAGAAGGCGCGTGGCAGCAGGATCTTGCCATGGGCGTTACCAACGAACTGCGACTGCGTCTTCGCGCACCGACGGTCGCTCGCACCACACTATCGGTGGAAGGGCGTCGCTATCGTCCGTTCTTCGAACTGTGGACAATCTGGGGTGCGTTCTCGCCCGTGGGCTTTGACGAAGGGCGCGCACAGCTGTCATGGATGAGTCGGAGCGGCGCACTCACCGCGGATGTGCATGGCGCCCGGCGGCGCTGGCAGGACACCGATGCGGGGCTTGGCTTCGCCGAGCTGCGTCGCGAAGGATGGCGCGTGGGTGGTGGCGCGGGGTGGCGCCTGTCGCCGGCCTGGAATCTCAATGGCAGCTACAGCGCCGATGTAGGCGCTGGCGCATCGCGCACCGAAGGCGATGTGGGTGTGCACTACACACGTGGCGATTTCTACATCGGCGCCAATGCCACGGCGTTCCAGAGCATCTACGAGTTCCGCGTGGGTACCGGACGCGTGGTGGGTTTTGGCGGTGATGCGGGGTGGCAGTTGGCATCCGACCTTCGACTGGCTGCGTCGGGAACGATCTATCGGCAGATGGCGCGCAACGCGCTGCCGAGCACGGATTGGACACAGCGTCGTGCCATGATGCGCCTCGAGTGGACCGTGGGGAGCGATCCGGGAATGCGCGGACAGTCGGCACAGCTGCGCAAGCAGGCGGCGCGCGATCGCGGCACGCAGGAGCTGACACGTTTTGGCGGCGTCACCACACGCAGCGTGCCGGCCGCGGGCATGTCAACGCCGGAGCGTCAGCCATGATGTCCATCCATGTGATGCTGCCGCGCACGTGGTCGTTCGTGCGCATCGTGGCGCTGCTGATGATGGCGCTGGTATCTCCACTGGACGCGCAAAGTCCGGCGAGCGCGCCGGTCACCTTTCCACACGCGAAGCACGAGAAGCTGTTTCCGCAGTGTGCCGGATGTCATGCGGGTGTGACTACTGGCGAACGGGCGCGCCTGTTTCCGGACACCACGGTGTGCGGCGAGTGTCACAACAATCGCGATCAGAAGAAGGTTGCGTGGCGCGCGCCGGTGCGCAGTGTGAGCAACCTCAAGTTCGACCATTCGTCGCACCACGAGGTCGCCGGGAGTCAGGGAGCGACCTGCACCACATGTCACGCGACCAGCGGCGACAGGTGGATGCACGTGACACGGGCCAGGCCCGAGCAGTGCATCGGCTGTCATACGCATCAGGTGAGCAGTCACTTGGCCGCCGACAACCGCTGCAGCACCTGTCATGTCTCGCTGCCGCAGGCCGCGGGACTCAGCAGCGCGCGGATCGCGGCATTTCCGAAGCCCGCATCGCATGACAGCAGGAATTTCTCAGCGGCGCATGGCGCGGCAGCGAAGGCATCTCCGGCACAGTGCGCGGTCTGTCATGCGAAGGAGACCTGCGCAACGTGTCATGTGAATGCCACCGCGGTCGCCAATCGGTTCCAGCTGGCCGCTGACGCGCGCGTCGCTGGTTTGACCCGCAGCAAGACGTCTCGGTATCCAACGCCGTCTACGCACTCGCGCGGCGACTTCATTGCGACCCATGGTGCGCAGGCACAATCGGGTGGTGCGACAAGTGGTGCGACCAGTGGTGCAACCTGCGCGACGTGTCATGCGCGCAGCAGTTGCCTGAGTTGTCACACGGGACCGCTCGGTGGTGCCACGATCGACGAGATGCCCGAGGTGGAACAAGGTGGTGCGAGCGGCGTGCGCCTCAACGCGAAGTCGCTGCCTTGGAAGACGGTGAGCGGTACGTCAGCAACCACACCGGCAGTGCAGGTGAGTCGCTTCACGATGGCGCAACCAGCGCGACCCGATTCGGTGAAGGGACAGCTTCCCAGGCAAGCGCAGGTGCATCCGGTTGGATTCGCGCGCACGCATGGCGTGCAGGCGTCGACTGATCGCCCGAGTTGCGAAGGCTGTCACACCAAGCGCTACTGCGCCGACTGCCATGCCGGAGAGAGTACGCGCAAGTTCCACCCCGCGAACTTCGCAGTCCGTCACGCGCCGGAAGCGTATGGGCGCGAAACGGACTGTGCGCAGTGTCACAGCCGCGAAGTGTTCTGTCGCAGCTGCCACATGCAGCTGGGCATGAACTCGAAGGGAAAGGTGGGTGGCGGATACCACAATGGCGCGCAGATCTGGATCGTGCAGCATGGACAAGCGGCGCGTCAGGAACTGCAGAACTGCACAAGCTGTCATCAGCAGCGTGACTGCATGCAGTGTCATTCGAATCTGGGTCGCAACATCAATCCGCACGGCACGAGCTTCAACGCCGAGAAGGCATGGAAGGCGAATCGACTCACCTGTCTGCGCTGTCACATCAAGGATCCGCTCGCCCGATAACCTGCAGGTAGGAGATTCTCGGACGAAGAACGCGCCGAAATCCCCATAGGCAGCAGGGAGTGAAGGTCGAAGGTTGAAGCATCACGGCTAGGAGGCCCGATGTTCAATCCGACGCAACTCCCTTGGCGAACAGACGAAACGCTCGTGGACTACCTCGAAAGCACCGGGGTGCCACGACGAGAGTTTCTGAAGTTCTGCGGCGAGATCGCGCTCATGCTGGGGTTGGCCTCCGCTGTCACGCCGAAAATTGCGAATGCGCTCGCCTCCATCAGACGCCCGCCGGTCCTCTGGCTGTCGTTGCAGGAATGCACCGGATGCGTTGAAAGCGTCCTGCGATCCTCGACGCCGTCTATTGGCGACTTGCTCCTCGATACGATCTCGCTCGACTTCCAGGAGAACCTGATGGCCGCCGCAGGATTTGCGGCCGAGAAGGCGCTCAGGGATTCGATGCAGGCGAATCACGGCAAGTACATCCTGGTGGTTACCGGTTCTATCCCGCGCAACGAAGGTGGCATCTATACCACGATCGCGGGGCGCACGGCCGAGGATCATTTACGTGAAGCGGCGGCCGGCGCGGCCGCCGTTGTTGCGGTCGGGGCCTGCGCGCACTGGGGCAACGTGCAAGCGGCGAAGCCCAATCCCACTGGCGCGGTTGGCGTGCGCGACATCATCACCGACAAGCCGGTGGTGAACATCGCGGGTTGCCCGCCCATCGCCGATGTGATCACCGCGACGCTCGTCCACGTGCTCACCTTCGGCAAGATTCCCGAGCTTGATCGCGAGGGACGGCCGAAGTTCGCCTACGGCGCGAAGATCCATGATCAGTGCCCGCGTCGTGCGAACTACGACGCCGGACAATTCGTCGAAAAGTTCGACGACGAAGCGGCTCGCAATGGCTACTGCCTCTACCACATGGGTTGCAAAGGTCCGGAGACCTTCTCGCCGTGCCCGATCTTCATGTGGAACAACAAGGAGAGTTGGCCCATCGGCGCCGGACATCCCTGCATCGGCTGTACCGAGCCGCATTTCTGGGACACGATGACGCCGTTCTACAATCGCCTGCCGAATACGGCTGGCATTCCCGTGGAACGCACCGCCGACATCGTGGGCGGTGTGCTCACGGCCGCGGCCGTTGGTGGTATCGCCATACACGCCGCCGCAACGACTGCCTCACGCCTCGGCGGTCGCACATCGCTCCCGGTGCATCCGTCGCAGAGCGGTGACGCGGGCAACGGCAACACTCCGACTTCCAACTGAGGACACGTATCATGGCCGTCACCAGGTTGGTGGTCGATCCGATCACCCGTATCGAAGGGCATCTGCGCATTGAGGTACAGGCCGAGAACGGGCGCATCAACAACGCGTGGGCGAGTGCCACACAGTTCCGTGGGCTCGAGCTCGTGCTCAAAGGTCGCGATCCGCGCGACGCGTGGGCCTTTGCGCAACGCATCTGCGGCGTGTGCACGGTGGTGCATGCGGTCGCCTCGCTCCGGGCGGTTGAGGACGCACTCGAGATCAAGATTCCCGCACAGGCGCATCTCATTCGCAATCTGATGCTGGGGATGCAGTACATCCACGATCACGTCGTGCACTTCTATCACTTGCACGCGCTCGATTGGGTGGATGTGGTGAGCGCGCTCAAGGCCGATCCAGTCGCGGCGGAACAGATCGCCAAAACGATGTCCGACTGGCCGAACAACAACGCTGTTCGCTTCAAAGCGGTGCAGGATCGGGTGGCCGGCTTTGTACAGAGCGGACAGCTCGGCATCTTCACCAACGGGTATTGGGGGCACCCGGCGTACAAGCTGCCGCCCGAAGTGAACCTCATTGCCGTTTCACACTACCTCGAGGCGCTGGATTGGCAGCGCGATGTCGTCGCGCTCCACGCGGTATTCGGCGGCAAGAATCCGCACCCGAATTTCATTGTGGGCGGCATGGCGTCGCCGATCAATCTGGAAGCACGCGCCACGATCAACGCCGACAAGCTCACCGACGTCAACGCGCTCATCAATCGCGCGCAGGAATTCGTCGAGAAGGTGTACTGGCCAGACCTCGTGGCTATTGCCGGTTTCTACAAGGACTGGGCGAGCATTGGCGGCGGCACTGGCAACTTCCTCTGCTACGGAGATTTACCGAAGACTGCGAACGGGCAGGACTTCTATTTCCCGAAGGGCGTCGTGATGAACAAGGATCTGTCGAAGGTCGTCCCCTTCGATCAGGCCGGCGTCACGGAGCAGATCCACAGCTCGTGGTATGAGTACAGTGGTGGGAGCGACGCCGCGCTGCATCCGTGGGATGGAGAAACGAAGGCGTCGTACAGCGGTCCACAGGCACCGTACGAATTCCTGCAGGACGAGAAGAAGTACTCGTTCATGAAATCGCCACGTTACAACGGCAAGCCAATGGAAGTCGGGCCACTCGCCCGTATGCTCGTTGGATGCGCAGCCGGTCAGCCGGACATCAAGAAGGTGGTGGACGACACCCTCAAGGCGTTGAACGTGGGGCCGGAGGCGCTCTTCTCAACGTTGGGTCGCACCGCCGCGCGCGGCATGGAGTCGATGCTTTACGCGCGCCTCATGCGCACCTGGTACGACGACCTGGTGAATCGTGTGAAGGGCGGCGACACGAGCACGCATAACGGCGAAAAGTGGGAGCCGAGTTCGTGGCCCAGGGAGGCGAAGGGCTTTGGCTTCCTCGAGGCACCGCGCGGTGCACTCGGGCATTGGGTGAACATCAAGGACGGGAAGATCGAGAACTATCAGGCCGTAGTGCCCAGCACGTGGAACTGCTCGCCGCGCGACAAGGACGGCGTGATGGGACCGTACGAAGCGGCACTGGTGGACAATCATCCGTTGATCGATCCCGAGCGACCGATTGAAATTCTGCGCACCATTCACTCGTTCGATCCGTGTCTCGCGTGCGGCGTGCATGTGCTTGACGCCACCGGACGAGAGATCACGACGGTCAAGGTGCAGTAGTCATGACACCCGCCATTCAATCTCAGGCCGGACCGCGTCGGACGCTCGAAGCGCCCGTGACGCCGGATGGTCCGCGGCACCGACTGTTGCAACATCCGGTGCCGCCAGGACAGGGTGAGTACGAGTGGATCTATCTCTGGCAGTTGCCACTGCGACTCATGCACTGGGTCGCGGCGATCAGCATTGTCGTGCTGATCGTGACGGGCTTCTGGATTGGCCGACCGTACTTCATGGGCAGTGCGCAAAGCACCAGCAGCTTCGGCACGCAGTGGATGCGACTCGCCCACTTCCTTGCCGGCATGTTACTGACGGTCACCGGGCTCGTGCGGATGTACTGGCTCATCGCAGGGAATCGCTTCGAGCGATTTCCGGCACTGTTTCCCGTTCGCGGACGTGATCTCCGCAATCTCGTAAAGCAGGCGCGCTTCTACCTTTTCATGCCGCCCAGGAACATGCCGGAGTACATCGGTCACAACCCCATGGCGCAAGTCTCGTACACGCTGGTGTACCTCGCGGCCGTGGTGATGGTGCTCACCGGCTTCGCGCTCTACACCACGACGCATCCGAACGGATGGATGTACGGTCTGTTCTATCCGGTCACGTCGCTGCTGGGCGGGCTGCAGCATGTGCGGTTGGTGCATCACGTCGCGACCTGGTTCTTCCTGATCTTCACACCGGCACACATCTACCTCGCGATGCGCGCTGATGTGGTGGAACGCGGTGGCGGCATCTCGCAGATGATCAGCGGCGGCCGATTCGTACCGGTGCGTGAAACCTTCGAAGACGCGGACGGCTGACATGGGAACCGGCACGGCCATTCTGGGACTCGGCAATCCACTGCTCGCCGACGACGCGTTGGGGTTGGTGGCGCTCGAACGCCTGCGCACCGAGTACATGTGGGACGAGGACATTTCCGCGCACGATGGCGGCACCTGGGGCATGCAGCTCATGCCAATGATCGAAGATGCCGCCCGGGTGCTGTTTCTCGACGCGATCGATTGCGGAGAGGCGCCGGGCACGCTCATCCGATTGGAAGGCGACGCGATTCCGGCCACGTTGGCCAATATGATCTCGCCGCATCAGCTCGACCTGCGCGAGGTGCTCGCGATGACGCGATTGCGCGGCACCTTCCCAAACGACGCGGTGGCGATTGGAGTGCAGCCCGAAACCACCATCACGCGCGTGGCGCTGTCGCCATCGGTGGCTGCGCGTGTGGACGACGTGGTGCGTGCGGCAGTAGCGCAACTCGAGTCGTGGGGGCACGTGGTACCCCGGCGTGACACCGCAGAACCACACGGGCGTTCGGCGATGACGACCGGTGGCGTCACCGATGTGCTGCTGACTGTCTGATCCACCGACCGGAGACGCTATGCACGAACTCAGTCTTGCGCTCGAGATCTGTCGCGTGGTGGAGGCACAGCTTACGCCTGTGCAGTTGCCGCAGTTGATCGCACTCGGTGTCGAGGTGGGTGAGGCCGCCGGCATTGAAGTGGCCAACCTGGCATTCTGTCTCGACACGCTGCTGATGCATCCGCCATTTGCCGGCGCGACGCTCGAGATCACGCACGCACCGGGCGACGACTTGCGGGTCGCCTATCTCGCACTTGATGACGAACGCGTTGGCCAGGAGGCCGCATGAGTGTCCGGCGCATTGAAGTGCGCGAGCGTGTGATGGCCCGGAACGACGAACTGGCCGCTGTAGTTCGCCAGCGTCTCGATGAAGCGGGCGTGGCGGCGCTCAATCTCGTGTCGTCGCCGGGCGCCGGAAAAACTGCACTGCTCGAGCGCACCCTCGATGATATCGGCGAGCGGCTGCAGATCGCGATCGTCACGGGCGACGTGCAAACGGCGAACGATGCGGATCGGTTGGCGGCGCACACCGATCGCCTGGTGCAAGCCGTCGTGACGAATGGCGGCTGTCATCTCGACGCCCTGCAGGTCACCGACGCGCTGGACGCGGTGGAGCTGCACACGCTCGACCTGCTGATTCTCGAGAACGTGGGCAATCTGGTCTGTCCCGCGTCGTGGGATCTGGGTGAGCGACATCGCGTTACGCTCTGCTCAGTCACCGAGGGCGAAGACAAGCCGCTCAAGTATCCCAGGGCGTTCGCGCAGGCGGAGCTCGTGGTGCTCACCAAAGTGGACTTGCTGCCGCATCTCACGCTCAACATCGACATGCTCGAAACCAACGTGCGCGCTGTGAGCCCGCATGCGCGCGTGCTTCGCGTGTCGGCGCAGTCCGGAGAGGGAATGGCCGAGTGGTATGCGTATCTCGACGATGCCGCGGAACGGGCCGGAACACAGTTCGCAGGGAGTATTTATGTGGACGCGTGAGCAGATCGTGCGGGAGATTGTGGAAAGCGGGCCGTTCACCGGCGAGCGCAAGTATGTGGAGCGCGGCGGCTACACCGTGTCGCTCGAACCCCGTTTGTATAAGGTGCTGCACGACGACAACCTGGTGCGCGTCGTGTTTCCCACCGATTGCAGCGAGGTCACCGAAGGCGCCGTGGTGTGCATCACGACGCTCTTCGACATGGCCAGGCGCGAAACCGTCTACGGGCACATCATCTGCGCCGGCCCCGGTGTGAACACGCTGCTCAAGGCGAAAGACAATCCCATGCCCGCTGCTCCGCCGCAGGCTCCGCCGGAAGGCGAGCGGCAAGTACGGCGCTTTGTGGCATGGAAGGAGGCGAGCTGGGTCAAGTTCCTCAACGACGATCTCGAGCTTGGCAGTGATGTGGCCGGCGCGCTCTGGATCGCGAGCTTCTGGAAGGCACTCGATCGCATGTTCGGCGGCGGCTACCTCATCGATTACGATCCGGATGTCGTCGTGACAGATGCGCTGCAGCGACTGACCGTATAGCAGTCCGCATGTAGTTGTGGGTCGAAGCGTGGCGCTGTCCTTGCTTCTCCGCGCCGTATGTCGCCGATCGACCTCGTTGGGCTGGCCAACAAGCCGTACGATATCGCCATCATTGGTGGAGGTCCCGCTGGCTTGTCAGCCGCGATCTGGAGTGGTCGGTACGGTCGCCGTGTGTTGCTGGTCGATCGCGGAGACCCACGCAATTGGCAGACGCGCGGCGTGAATGGCTATCTCGGTCTCGCTGGCGTGCGACCGGCCACGTTGCGCGATGCCGGCCGCGTTGAAGCCGGACACTACGATGTCATGCAGGTGCAGGGGGATGTATTGCGGGTGGAACCGTGCACCCACGAGGCGCGCGACACCTGCTTTGCGCTGCACCTGGAAGGCGGCGACACCCTGCACGCGCGACGCGTGCTGCTCGCGTTCGGCTTGCATGATGTGTGGCCAGATATCGCCGGCCTCGAGCAAGTGTATGGTGCGAGCGCCTATGTCTGTCCCGACTGTGACGGCTATGAAGCGCGCGGTCAGCGGGTTGCCGTCGTGGGCACCGGTCGACGCGTGCTGGCGATGGCACTCGCGCTGCGCACCTGGAGCCCGTCAGTCATCATCGTGACCAACGGTCGCCCATCACGCCTGTCGGGTTCGGCTCGTGCCCGCATGCGCCTCAACAAGATTCAGCTCTGCATCGCCCAGGTCGCTCGCGTGGTGAATGAAGGAGCGGAGCTC
The DNA here is from genome assembly GCA_966112585.1 of uncultured Gemmatimonadaceae bacterium. Classification (GTDB taxonomy): domain Bacteria; phylum Gemmatimonadota; class Gemmatimonadetes; order Gemmatimonadales; family Gemmatimonadaceae; genus Gemmatimonas. The sequence continues at coordinate 324,441 of CBHWDN010000001.1, read as the reverse complement.
AAGGCGCTCGAGTTCGAAGACGGGACATCAATGCCCGTCGAGAAACTGTTCTTCAATGTTGCGCAGCGTCCGGCCGATGACCTTGCTGCACAACTCGGCTGTGAGCGCGATCGCGGCGGACACGTGATGGTGAGTGCGCACGGCGCGACGAGTGTTGACGGCGTGTTCGCGGCCGGTGACATCACACCGGGCGCTCAGCTCGCGATTCGCGCGGCCGCGTCCGGAGCGGTGGCCGCGATGGCGATGCATCGCAGTCTGCTGCCCCTCGAACGCACGATGGCCGGGATCTAACGAAAGACGGAGTCGCAGATGCGAATTTTTCGCACTGTTCCCAGTTAATGGATTACTGGCGCATCGGAATCGAACGCGACAGCATGAGGCATGACGTTCTACTCGATCAGCCTGATGTGGGCCATCGTGCTCTTTGGCGTACTGCTCTGGACGACGGCCTGCGTGGTGCTCAATGCGGCGTTGCGACGCGGCATGGGGATCATGGGGCTGATCCTCAGTTATGGTGTGCTGGTGTGGATGCTCATCGACTTGCCGCTCACTGAAGCGCTGGTCACGTGGATCATCTTTGTGGTCTTCGGCGGCGCGCTGACTTTCGTATATGAGCTGTGGGCGCGCCGGAAGTATGCCGGTACAGGTCGACGTCCACGACGGCTCGCACGCATAGCAGGGATATTTCTGTGGCCGTCCATGATCCCCGACGCGGTGGGACTCATGCTCAACGATGCGGGGATCATTCCCGCCGATGAACGCAGTGAGACACATGCGGAGGACCTGCGGCGAATGACCACAGGGAACTCGACTCGATAGCTTTGGCTACCTGATGGACGGCCGCCCGGTCGGCGCTCATCTTGGCGCTGGATCATCGATTCGAGGAAACCCGTGGTTACGAAGCCCGTGATGACGAAACCCGTCGCTCTGATGTTGATCGCGGCCCTTGGAGTGTGGCCCGCGCAGACGCACGCCCAGATGTACCCGCCCAGTCAGCGCACCACCATCGTGCAGAACGTCGCGCACACGGCGGTGACGCTCGAGTACGGGCGTCCGGTGGCGCGCGGACGGACGCTGTGGGGTGCACTGGTGCCATGGGATAGTCTCTGGCATCCCGGCGCCGATTCAGCCTCGCGCATCACGCTCGAACATGACGTGACGATCGAGGGAAAGCCGCTGCCCAAGGGACAGTACTCGCTTTGGCTGGTCCCGCGTGCGCAGGGCGCGTGGACGGTGATCCTGAGTCGCGATGCGCTGGTGGATCACAAGTCGTATAGCGGACCATCGCGTGATGCGCTTCGGGTGGATGTACAGCCGGATTCACTTTCCATGATGGAAAGCATGGCGATCTACTTCCCGAAGGTGCTGCGCGACGAGGCGGAGCTGCGCATTCACTGGGGAACACGTGGCGTGACGGTGCGCCTGAAAGCGCCGTGGCAGCCGGAGTAGACGCGTACTGCACGCTGCTTCAGTCGGTGCTACTTTGGGGGCGCCCTTCTCCCACCTCGTCTCCGAGATCCATGCGCCGAATTCTTTCCGCTGCCGCGCTGCTGCTCGCCCCGTCCATCGCCACGGCACAGCAGGCGCCGAACTCCGAGCTGGCGAAGCTCATCGAAGCCAAGCTGCCGACCGTGATGCCGAAGGTCGTCGCCTGGCGGCGCGACTTGCATGAGCATCCGGAGCTGAGTGGTCAGGAGGTTCGCACCGCGAAGATCGTCGCTGCGCATCTCAAAGCGCTTGGCATCGAAGTGCAGGAGCAGATGGGAATGACTGGCGTCGTTGGAGTACTCAAGGGCGGAAAGCCCGGTCCGGTCGTTGCGCTGCGCGCCGATATGGACGCGCTACCGGTGACCGAGCTCGTGGACTTGCCTTTCAAGAGCAAAGCGAAGGCGATGTGGCAGGGGCAGGAGGTCGGTGTCATGCACGCCTGCGGTCATGACAACCACGTCGCCATCCTGATGGGTGTCGCCGAAGTCCTTGCCGGCATGAAGGCGCAGGTGCCCGGCACGGTGAAGTTCCTCTTTCAGCCGGCGGAAGAAGGACTTGGCGGAGCGACTGCGATGGTCGCTGCCGGAGCGCTCACCAATCCCGAACCGAGTGCAGTGTTCGGCATGCATGTCTGGCCGCAGCGCACCGGTTCACTCAATGTGCGCGTCGGTCCGCAGATGGCTGCGGGTGGCAACTTCACGATCATCGTGCGCGGCAAGCAGACGCATGGTTCGCAGCCGTGGAGCGGCATCGATCCGATCGTGGTCGCCTCGCAGATCGTGCTGGGACTGCAAACGATCGAGAGCCGTCAGGTCAATGTATCGGTGCTGCCGAGTGTACTCACGGTGGGACAGATCACCGGTGGCAATCGCAGCAACATCATTCCCGACAGCGTGGTGATGGTGGGAACGTTGCGGACGTTCGATGATGGCATGCGCGCCGATATCGCGATGCGTATCAAGCGCACGGCCGAACAGATCGCCGCGAGTGCCGGTGCGACGGCGATGGTCACGGTGGACAAGGGTGGACTGGTGCAGGCAAACGACACGTCGCTCACCGAGCGGATGATCCCGACGCTCAAGCGCACGGCCGGATACGGCGGCTTCAACTTGATTGGCCCGATCATGGCCAGCGAAGACTTCCCGGTGTTCGCGGCCGAGATCCCGAGCGTGTTCATCTTCCTTGGTGTGACCCCCAAGGACAAGGATCTCGCGAGTGCGGCACCGAATCATTCACCGCTGTTCTTCGCCGATGAAGGTGCGCTCGAAACGGGCGTGCGCGCGATGGCGAATATGGCGACGGACTATCTCGCGAGCGGGAAGCTCAAGCAGTAGCGCGCGCTACTTTCGCCTCGCGAACTCGGCGTCGACGTCGCGTTCCCACACATCGAGTTTGAGTTTCATGGCGCGCGCGAGCTTGGGCTTGAGGCGCGCCATGTCGTTTCGCTCCCCCGGATCGCGCCGCACGTCGTAGAGGAACAGGTGGTTGCCCTCGATGACGATCTTGTTATCGCCATCGCGCACCGCGCGCATGTTGCGAACCGGTTGCACCGAACGCCAGAAGAGCGTGCGTGAAGCGACTGGCTGCGTGCCGGTCAGAATGGGGAAGAGATTGATGCCATCGAGCTTCGCGTCTGCGGGCACGTTGGCGCCGCTCGCGGCAAGCACCGATGCGGTGAGGTCCATCGTAATCGCGACTTGTGATGTGGTGGTGCCGGCGCGAATGCGACCAGGCCAGCGCACGATGGCAGGCACGCGAATGCCACCCTCCCACGTGGTCCACTTGCGATTGAAGAGTGGCGAATTGTCGGATAGCCACTCACCACCGTTGTCGTTGGTGAAGATCACGATGGTGTTTTGTGCGACCCCCGCGCGTTCGAGCGCCGAAAGCACGCGGCCAACATTGGCGTCGAGTGACTCCACCATGCTCACATAGTCGGCGCGTGTGCTGGTGAGCGAGTCGGCCGGCTTGAGAAAGCGCGCGTTGCCAGCGGCCCTGCTTGGGGTATCGGGGCGCTGAAACGGCCAATGTGGTGCGTTGAACGCCACGTCAATGAAAAACGGCTGCGCTTTGTGCTGATCGATGAACGCGATCGCCTTGTTCGCGATCAGATCAGTGCTGTAGCCAGTGGCCTCCACCCGAGCGTCATTCTCCCAGAGATCAGGAGCACCACGGCTGTCGTTGTGATGCCAGTAGTCGTGGTAGCCACTCTTGAGGCCAAAGAAATAGTCGAAGCCATGGGCGAGCGGACTTTGGGTGGGCGCGTATCCCAAGTGCCATTTACCAACGAGCGCGGTGGCATATCCACCATTCTTGAGCAATCGCGGCAGTGAGGTCGGCGACGCATCGAGTCCATGTTCGCCGGCGTCGGGAATGGCTCCATCGGCCGACAGCGGTTGCTCCACGCCGTAGCGCTGCTGATAGCGCCCGCTGATCAAGCCGGCGCGCGTTGGCGAGCAGGTGGTCGCGTTGGCGTAGAAGTCGGTGAAGCGAACGCCATCTTTTGCCAGGCGATCGATGTTCGGGGTTCGGATGTCCTTTGCGCCGTAGACGCCCAGGTCGGCGTAGCCCATGTCGTCGGTGATGATCAGGACGATGTTCGGCTTGGGGCTTTGAGCTTCTATTGGTGCGGCTGCGGCTAGTGCTGTAGCGGCGGCCAATACGATCCTCACGCGGAGGGCGCAGAGGGACAAGCAGGCGCCGAGGGCGCGGAGGAACGGCGGCGTTTTCCGGTTACGCATACTCGATTCTAGCGCCAGATTCTGGCTCATGCTCAGACGACTCGGTTGCTCTTTGGCGCTGTGTATTGGCGTGGCGCGCGTGTCTGCCGCGCAGTCTTCGGCCGAGAAGGCGGTCATCGCCGTGGCCGATTCTGCGCTGGCGGCAATTACGCGCGGTGACGTCATCGCACTCACCGACCTGATGGTGCCGGAGGCGGTGATGTTTCCCACCTCCACACGCGATGGCGTGACCAACTATCGAGCGCGCACGCGTGAGGCGCAGCGGACGTCGCCGCTGAACGGCGTCGTGGAGCGCGGCTTCTCACCGAAGGCGAGTGTGAACGGCGGTGTGGCAATCGTCTGGATGCCGTACGACCTCTATGTGAACGGCAACTGGTCGCACTGCGGCGTCGATGTGTTCACGCTCGTGAAGGCGGGCGAGGCGTGGCGCATTGCATCGCTGGCGTGGAGCGCCGAGCAACCACCGGTGTGTGAAAAGCATCCGGCGGGGCCACCGCCAAAGCGATAGCCCCGCCGATTGTTGTTGCCGTGAACGCGCGATGCGTCGCGATGACGTTGTAGCGATGACGCTGTAGCGATGACGTCGTTCTACTTCGCGACGGTCGCGTCTTCGATGATCAGCGCGTAGGAGTAACCGGCGCCAAAGTCCTTGTTGCGACGCACGGTCCCGCGAATGGTGATGGTCGCACCCATGGTGGCATCGTTCAGCGTGGTCACAGTGATGTCGTGCGTGTTCTTGGCCGCATCACCGGTACCGTCTTGCAGGTGAATCCAGTTCTTGCCCATCACCTGCGGATTGTATTTCACCACGACGCCACGCACGGTGACCGTCTTGCCGTCGAGCGCGTTCTGCTGCGCGAAGAGTTCGTCGATGGATCTGGCATCCGCGCCGGTCGCGCGCTCCACCTTGCCGACCTTGGCGTCTACGGCCGCCGGTGTTCCCACCGCGCCCGGTGAGCCGTTCGCGCCTTCCACCGGCTCGAGTGAACCGAAGTAGACCTGCGGGAACGTGCGCTTGAGCGTCTTGGATTCGAAGTTCTCCATCAGCATCGCGCCGTACACCGTGATCTCCTGCCCGACCTTGACCGGTGCTTCGTTCACGGCCGCCCACACCTCGCCGTTCGGTGCCTTGAGCTTCACGTACACGTACGGCGAGGCGGCAATCTGCTCGAGCACCGTGCCCGTGAGATTGGCGCTCGCTGGTGCCCCTGCGTTCAGTGCACCGGTGTTCTGCGGCGCCGGCGAGGCGCCCAGCGGCACCTTTCCGGATTCCTGCGCTTCCTCGCAGCCCACCATGAACACGAGCCCGAGACCCAACGCCACTGCGCGACGCATAACTCACCCTGCTGTATAAGACACGCCCCGGCCGGTCGCGACACGGAGCAACGGACATCCTCCTGCCATTTACCGAATTCCGGGGGGCGCGGCAAGCGGAGAGAAGCCGAGCTGCACGTCAGCGAATCCCTGTCACGGCCGCCCGCGCGCCCGCTTGGAGTCTGACCCTAAGCGGAGCTATGCGGTGGTGCCCGCTTGGGGTCAGACTCCAAGCCACGCCCGCTTGGGGTCAGACTCCAAGCCACGCAGGACATCCGCGACGGTGCACGGTGGCCGAGTCGTCGCTCGCGTCGAATCGATCAAGCCCGCAACGAAACGATAACGCCAATCGAGCGCCGTCAGGCAATCATGCAGCATGGCCCGACTCCCTCGCTTTCATTCCGCAGACTTGCCGCAGCACGTAATTCAGCGTGGCAACAATCGCATGCTCATCTACCGAGAGCGTGACGATTACGACATGTGCCGAAATTTGCTGCGACAGGCACTCGAGCAGCATGACTGCGCACTGCACGCCTACGTCTTCATGTCGAATCACCTGCACCTGTTGGTCTCGTCTCGAGAGCCAACCGGTATCAGTCGAGCCATGCAGTCACTCGGGCGACGATACGTCAGACATTTCAATGATCGCTACACGCGCACGGGAACGCTGTGGGAGGGCCGATTTCGAGCGACCGTCGTGCAGACGCAGCGCTATCTACTCGCGTGCGCGCGATACATCGAGGAGAATCCCGTCCGCGCCGGTATCGTCCAATCTCCGTGGCAGTATCCCTGGTCGAGCTATGGCGCGAACGCCCTGGGGCGCGCCGATGCGCTGGTCACGGCGCATCCGATGCAGCTGGCTTGGGAAACGGAATCAGGCGATCGACATGAGGCGTATCGCTCGCTCTTTCGAGCACCGGTCGATCCAGCGATCACTCAGTCTATTCGCGACGCCACGCAGCACGCATGGGCGCTGGGTGACGCGGGATTTTGCCGCGCGCTGTCGGCGTCGGGTCGACGCGCGTCGGCGCTACCGCGCGGACCAGGGGCGGCCCGCCGAGCCCGGGGCGAGGGCTTGGAGTCTGACCCCAAGCCGCTTGGAGTCTGACCCCAAGCCGCTTGGAGTCTGACCCTAAGCGGAGCCATGCGGAGCTATGCGGAGCTATGCGGAGCTATGCGGAGCTATGCGGAGCTATGCGGTGGGGAGCGATCGCGTGGCACTCACGATCGGTAGCTCTCGATTGCCCGTGACAGGCGTCGAACGCCCTCTGCCAACTCGGGAGCGTTGTAGTGCGCAAAGCTCAGTCGCAGCGTGCTCAGGAATGCCTCGCGATTCACGAAGCGTTTGCCGGGGTGAAAGGTGACGCCGCCAGCAGCCGCGAGCGGAAGGAGCTGTGCGGCCGAAAACTCCGCCGGCAGTTCCACCCAGACGAAGTAACCGCCGCGCGGTTCTATGAACGTGCAGGTGGGGAGCTGATCGCGAAGTGTCTCGCAGAGCGCGGCCGAACGATCGGCGTACACCTGTTTGAGGCCGTCGAGTCCTTCATCGGCGAGTCCCAGCTGCAACAGGCTGCGCATGACACCCGAGGTAAACGGGTTGAGGCCCCCTCCACTTTGCACGAGCCCCGAGTGCATCAGCGTGTCGAGCAGGGCCGGCGCGCCGTGAATCCATCCAAGGCGCAATCCCGGCGCGCAGATCTTGGAGAACGATCCAAGCGACAGGACACGCGCGGTGGAGTTATACGTTGCCAGCGACGGAGGCGGCGCGTCACCGAAATCGAGAAGTTGATAGACCTCGTCGGCCACGATCAGCACGTCGTGCTCTGCGCACGCGCTGAGCAGCTGCTCGCGGCGCACCGCTGCCAGCGTGACGCCGGTGGGATTCTGAAACGACGGAATGGTGTAGAGCAGCGCCGGTTTGTGCACCGCGAGTGCATCGCGCAACGCATCGATGCGCAGGCCTTCCCCGTCGATGGGGATGCCAACGACGTTCAGTCCGTGATCACGAAAGACATCGAGTGCCAGGAAGTATGTCGGCGCTTCGACAAAGATCGTGTCACCGGGGTGCGTGAAGCGCGTGCACACCAGATCGAGCGCCTGCGAATTGCCCGATGTGACCATGAGCTGCTGTGGATGCATCGGCTTGGCGTAGCGGCGCGCAAGAAAGGACGCGAGCGCCTCGCGAAAATGCGCTTCACCCTGATCCGCGCCATACTGCAACCACGACGGCTCGCCACGGGCGAGGAAGTGATCGGTGGCCGTACGCAGGGCCGCAATCGGAAGCAGCGAGAGCGACGGCTGTCCATTGCCGAAATCGATGATCTCCATGACGGAATGTACCTTCGGGCACGCGATCGTCAGCGCGGTGTTGACGACGCTAGAAGGTCGGCCGCCGCTTGCCGTGCCCGGTGGCCTGCTCGAAGGCGTGGGCCAGCTGCAGCAGCGCCCAGTCGCCACGCGGCTTGCCAACGATCTGCAGTCCAACTGGCAATCCACTCGCACTGAAGCCCGCCGGTACGCTGATCGCCGGACATTGCATGAACGTCACGTACCAGCAGCTCCGCATCCAGTCGATGTAGGTCGGCATGCGCTGACCATTGATCGTGGTGGGATACTCTGTCGTGATGTCGAACGGTTCGACCTGTGTGACGGGACAGACGAAGGCGTCATACGTGCTGAAGAACTGCGAGACATGGCGATACATCTGTGCCTGCCGCGAAAACGCGCGCGCCACGTCGGCGGCACTCTGTCGTTCGGCTTCGGCGATCTCCCACTTCACCGTGTCCTTGAACACCGTGGGGTTCTCGCGCGACAGCTTGGCGTAGCTCGAGTGATACGACAGGTGCCGCAGCGTGGGAAATGCCTCGTCGACACCGGTGAAGTCGGGCTCGCTCTGCTCCACAATGCATCCCATATCGGCAAACGCCGATCGGGTGGCGTTGACAACGCGCGTGATCTCCGGCTCAAATGGCAGTCCACCCATGCTGCTGAACCAGGCAATGCGCTTCCCGCGCATGGGGGCATCAAGTGGCGCGCGAAAGCGTGCGGGATCATCGGCGAGCGCGGTGGGGTCGGGCGCGTAATTGCCGGCAATTGCCGACAGGAATAGCGCCACATCCTGTACCGACCGTGCCATCGGTCCACTGGTCGACAACGGGCTCCACGAGCCGTCATCATCAGGGACACGCCCCGGCGATGGACGAAAGCCCACGATGTTGTTCCACGCGCCAGGGTTTCGCAGCGATCCGCCAGTGTCGCTCCCGTCGGCGATCGGTACGAGGTTGCAGTTGAGCGCGCAGGCCGCGCCACCGCTCGATCCGCCAACCGTCTTTTGCCGGTTGAAGGCGTTGCGTGTGGGGCCGAAGACTTCGTTGAAGGTGTTCGAGCCGGCGCCGAATTCCGGCGTGTTGGTCTTGCCGAGCGTGATGGCACCAGCGGCGCGAATGCGCTTCACGATCAGCGCGTCGGCGGTGGGCACATTGCTGGCGTAGAGCTTGGAGCCCTTCGTGGTGCGAATGCCGGCGGTGTCCACCAGGTCTTTATGCGCGACCGGAAGTCCGTGCAGTGGTCCAAGCGGCTCTCCGCGCGCCTGACGTTCGTCAGCCTCGCGCGCCCACGCACGCGCCTTTTCAGGTACGAGCGTCACGATCGCGTTGACCTGTGGATTCACGCGTTCGATGCGCGACAGATGCGCCTCGAGTACCTCACGCGCCGAGACCTCCTTTCGGCGAATGCGTGTAGCGAGGTCAGTCGCCGACATCGAAGTCAGTTCATCGGCGTCGACGGGATTCGGTTCGGACATGCGCGATATCTCAGCCTGCAATGCCTGCGGCAGCGCACCGCTGATCGCGGCGGCGCCAAGGACTTGAGTGAATGAACGACGGGAGAGGAAGTCGGACACGCTGCGTGACGGTTACGGACCGCGTGGCGTGGAGAAGCCAATGATGATCGTGATGTTGTCCGATCCGCCATCGTCGAGCGCTTCCTGCAGCAATAGCTCGGCCGCGTCTTTCGCGCTCGTCATGTTGGCGAGCACGTCGGCGATGCGCGCATCGCTCACATGCTTTGTCAGCCCGTCCGAACAGAGCAGATGCCGACTGCCCCAGTGGAACGGGAGCTTGGTGATGACCGGCATCGACTTGTCAGCGCCAATGGCGCTCGACAGCACGTTCGCGAGCGGTGTGCGCGCCGCATCGGCTTCGCTCAGCACGCCGCTCTCCACGAGCTCCTGTGCCAGCGTCTGGTCGCGTGTGACCTGCTGGAGCTCACCGTCGCGCCAGAGGTAGTAACGCGAGTCGCCAACCTGCAGCAGGTAGTACCATGGCCACACCCCGAAATACATCGTGAGGGTGGTGGCCATTGTCCCGGTCAGCCCTTGTTCGTCGCGATGCGCGCGCACCGCGCCATGCGCTTCGCGCGCGGCCGCCTGCAGCAGCGCGTTGAAGTCGCCTTTGCCGTCGGCCGACCCGTAGTAGGCCGTAAGACTGGTCTCCACGTAGCGCAGCGTGGTTTCGAGCGCGATCGCGCTCGCTTCGGCGCCGCCCACGCCACCACCCACGCCGTCGGCGACCATCGCGACATACGCCATGCGCTGCGGTCGATCCGTCAAACGCAGATCGGCCTGCTCGAGATTGCAGCTGACAACGTTCATGCGCTGCTGGATGTTGGCCATCAGGAAATGATCCTGATTTTCCTTCCGGACTTTGCCCGGATGAGAGAGGCCGAAGACATCCATTTCATCGTCGCGCGGGCGACGATTCGGATACGGAGAGGCAGTCATGTCCGCGGATGAGGCAGGAATGACCAAAGTGCAGGGCAACGAGCCGGCCGGATAGTCCTCCCCTACACGATGTGCGGGGTTTCCGTATTTCGTTGCGGGTCTGATGCACACATCGTGCATGCACCCCCAGCACGAGGTGCACATGACCAGCACCATGAGAGAGACCGACGACCTGCTCAGTCGATTCGAACCCGTGGTTGCGCCAAGTGGTCCGCTGCTTGTTGCAAGCGATGCGAGCCCGGCGTCCGACGCGGCCTTTCCGATGGCGCGTGCGCTGTCGCTGCGTACGGGTGCGCCCGTTCAGGTGATCAGCGCCCTGCGTCCGAACGCGATGCCAACCTACGCGTTCGATGCACTACCGTATCCCGTCGCGCCCTCGCCAGAGATTCTCGAAGGACGCGAATCGATGGTGAAGCAACAGATGGAGCGCCTTGTGCCTGCGGCGGCGCCTTGGCCCGTGTCGGTTCGTACCGGCGACCCGGTTCGGGAGATTCTGGGGCAGGCGGACGCGAGCGATGCCCGCCTGATCGTGGTTGGCCGCGGCCGACACGGACTGGTCGAACGGGTGATCAACGGCGAATCAGTGCTGCGTCTGCTCCAGCTGGGTGATACTCCGGTGCTGGCAGTAGAGCGCACGCTCGAACGGCTGCCCCGCAACGTGATCATTGCGATCGACTTCAGCGTGTTCAGCATCTACGCGGCGCAGTTGGCGCTCGAACTCGTGGCCCACGACGCGTCGATTCAGCTCGTGCACGTTGCGCCGAGCATCGCGGACAGCGCACCCGTGCTGCGCGAATTCACGCGCGAGTATCGTGAGCAAGCCGAAAAGAGTTTCGCGCGCGTCATCGAACGACTGCACCGCCCGGGGCTGCGCTTCTCGTGGCAGTTGCTCGAAGGCAACGCCTCCACACGACTGATTGAACACGCCACGGCGTGCGAAGCCGATCTCATCGTCACGGCAACTCACGGCTACGGCTTCCTTCGTCGGATGATATTGGGCAGCGTCGCTGCTGAGCTGATACGCAATGCACCGTGCTCACTCCTCTGCGTTCCCGGGAGCGCGCATACGTTGGCGACGGGTCGCGCGCAGGCAACGACGGTCAGTGATCACACGCGGGTGTTACCACTCGACCAACTCGACGATCGGCTCTTCGATTTCACCGAACGCAATGCGGGCCGTGCGTGTGCGGTGGAAGTCAGTCAACGCTCGATCGGCGTGCGCTCGCTCGGCCACCACATGCCGATTGTCGGCGTCACGTTCGACCGATCCGCGGGCGCCATCACACTGATGTTCGGCGCGTCGACACTCGAGGGCGCACACCTGTCGCATGTGGTGCCGCGGGTGACGCAGGTCGACGTGGTGACCGATGCACAGGGGCGCGACCGCGTGCTGCGGATTGCGTACGAGGTGGGGGAGGCGCTGGTGATGCTGGAGTGAGCAAACTCCGAACTCAAAACCAAAACTCACCAACCTCAAACTGATCAGTTTGGAGTTGGTGAGTTTGGGTTTGGGGTTTCGGGTTCGACTACGCCGTCGTGTACACAAACCCACCCTTCCCCGCGAACCGCACCGTCACGAAGGAACCCTGTGCGACGTAGATCGTGCCGCTCTTTTCACAGCGAATCACGTCGACAATCGCTTCGAACGCGGCGGCCGTGACGCGTACGCGCGCACCTGGCACCAGCGTCGCGCCGGAGTAGAAGCTCACGCCTTCGAGCGAGAGATTGCGCAAGCGGATGTCGATTGGTTCGCCCTGCCACTGCAGCTGCATGCGCGCCCAATCGGCACGCGAGACGCGCGGCAGTTTGCGACGCTCGTCGGCGGACGCCGTGCTGCCCGCAGCGGGCGGTTTGACGCGGGTGAGCGGCGCGAGACAGCGTGAACAGGAGAGCTCTCCCTGCGGAGTGGTATTGCCGCAAAACGGGCAGCGAATCGAGGGCTTCGTTCCCGTTCGCGCCTTTGCGGCTTTCGCGCGCCGTTCGTCGTACTCCGCGCGACGCGTCGCATTGCCCAACACGGCCCACGCTTCGTTGATCAGGACCGCATGCTCATGATCACCCCCCTGATCCGGGTGATGTTTGGCCATGAGTGCTCGATACGCGGCGCGAACAACCTCTGCCGGCGCGTCGGGTTGCACGTGCAGCAGTCGATAGTAGTTCCGTCGGTTCACGCCGCACCCATCAACGCGACCACGGGGCGCGGGTCAGTCAAGCCGTGCGCGTTTGCCGCCGCTGAACGCCTGGGTTCGCACATTCTCCATGATGTGCGCCATCTCGGCGTCGTACCGCGCACGTTCCTCGGCCGACCAGAGGTCCACATTGGCCGCCGCGCGAATCGACGCCAGCATCTCATCGACCAACTCACGCAGCCGAGGATTCGAGCGACGCTCGGGGCCGGTGTGGGTGTTGTGCAGGGGAGAGTGAGGCATGACACCAAACTGAAGCGCCGGCGGCGAGGGGACAACTCTGCCTGACCGACTCGGCTAGACGAAAGACGGAAGCCCGCACTCCGGAAGCCTGGACTACGGGAGCCCGAACTTCGGAAACAGCCAACCGCGGTTCTCGACGTTGAGGCTCCCGTAGTGCAGGCTTCCGTAGTGCAGCCTTCCGTAGTGCAGGCTTCCGAGGTGCAGGCTTCCGCCTCCCTCCGCGGTCAAGCGCTCACGAGTCGTGCAGCACCCGAACAGCCGGCGTCTCCAGATCGTCCATCTGCCCTGTCCGTGCACTCCACACAAACGCCGTCACCGCGCCTCCGACGATCAGGAGGGCCAGTGGCAGTACAATGAAAACGACGCTCATAGCGAGCTCCGGCGTGTGAAGGAGTGTCCGTACCATGATCCCAGCACCACGGTGATGGAGCTCGTGGGCATCAGGATGGCGGCGATCAGGGGGGTGAGGATGCCGAACACGGCCATTCCGGCGCCCAGGAGATTGTAGGCGATCGAGAATGCAGTGTTGCGGCGGATGACGCGCATCGTGCGGCGGGAGCCCTCGGTGAGTTCGACGAGGGCGGACAGGCCGGGGCGCGTGAGGTAGACGTCGGCGGTGGCGAGGCACGCTTCGGCGCCTCCATGCACACCAACGCCAACGTGCGCCGCGGCGATGGCGGCGGCGTCGTTTACTCCGTCGCCCACCATCACTACGGTGCCCGTGGCCTTGAGCTTCTCCACAAAAGCCAGTTTGTCTTCCGGCGAAGCAGCACCGACGGCGTCTTGCGCGGCAAATCCGAGCGCCCGACCCACCGATGACACGACATCGGGAGAATCCCCACTCAGCATCACGGTCCGCCAACCGCGTTCCCGTAACTGCTGTAGTGATGCGGCGGCGTCGTCACGCACGCGATCACCCAACCCCGCTATTGCAACCAGCACGCCATCAACGCTGACATGCACCGGCGTGAGTGTGCGATCGAACGACGACAATGCCATCTGCACCGCCGCATCAACGTCGACGGTGGTTTCAGTCACAAACGTTGGTGATCCAATCCGCACATGGTGACCGTTGATCACACCTTCGAGTCCACCACCCGCGACATGGCGGGACGAATCCACGAGCGGTACGTGCATGCCACTCCACGCGCGACGGAATCCATCGGCGAGCGGATGTGACGATCCGCTCTCGAGAGCGAGCACGAGCGGCTGCACCCATGCAGCGCCAGTCCACGACACCAGCGCGGTACGTCCCTCGGTAATCGTGCCCGTTTTGTCCAGCACCAGCGTGCCAGGTGTCGCCAGCAGTTCGAGCGCATCGCCGCCTTTGATCAACATGCCACTGCCGGCCGCTCGACCCACCGCCACCGTGATCGCCAACGGTGTCGCCAATGCAAGTGCGCATGGACAGGTCACAATCAGCAACGCGATGGCATCATCGAGCGCCTGCGACGTGACGCCAGATGCCATTTGTGCCTTGATCACAAAAACCAATGCAGCCGACACGAGCACGATTGCCGTGAAGATCCCCGCCAGTCGATTCGCAAACTGCACGATCGGTGCGCGACGCTGCGCACTTTCTTCGACCTGACGTAGCAGATTGGCGATACGACTGGTCTCACCGGCCTGCTCAACGCGAACTCGCACCGGCGCTTCCACATTGAGCGTACCAGCGAACACGGTGTCGCCTTCCTGCACGCGCGACGGACGCGACTCACCGGTGAGCAGCGCCGCGTTGACGGTCGAACAGCCACGAACAACCACGCCGTCTGCGGCGAACGACTCACCGGCGCGCACCTCGAGCGTCATGCCGGGCAAGAGTGCTTCGCTGGGAATTTCATGACTCGGTCCGTCGACGTCGGCACTCGGGTCCACCACCCGCGCCGTTGTCGGGGCGATGGCGTGAAGCAGTTCGGCGGCATCGGCGGCAAGGCGCTGTCCACGCTGCTGCAGGAAGCGCCCCACGAGTAACGCGAAGATGAGGATCGCCAGTCCGTCGAAATACACCGGACCGGTACCCGTCACCGTGTTGATGGCACCGCGCACAAACCCCGCCGCGAGCGCAATGGCAATCGGCAAGTCCATGTGCAACGACCTGGTGCGCATGGAGGCAAGTGCGCCGGTGAAGAACACGCGACCCGGCCACCAGAAGGCCGGTACAATCAACGCGAAACTGATCCAGCGAAAGAAGTGCGTGAATTGCGCATCCATGCTGTTCACTTCGCCCGAATACAACGCGAGCGCGGCCAGCATCACGTTGATGGCAATCGCGCCAGCCACGCCAATGCGTACGAGCATCGCCCGGTCTTCCTTACGGCGCATGGCCGTGCGAGCCACTCCCCGGAACGGATGCGGCGGATAGCCGAGCGTGTCGAGCGCGTGCGCAATCGTCGAGAGCGGCACCACCGTTGGATCCCACTCAACCGCGGCCAGCGAGCGACGCACGTCGAGCTCGGCGCGCGCCACGCCGTGCGTAAGCAATGGAATCCGCTCGACCAACCACACGCACGACGCGCAGTGCACGCCCTCGAGATAGAGCTCGATGCGCGCGAGTCCGCCCGATTGGGCGCTTGCCTGCACGTACAGCTCGGTGAACGCGGGATGATCGAACTCTTCGTACGAGCGCCCGGTCGCCTGTACTGGGCGCTCTCGACGATCGGCGAACCCGTAGTAGCTGCTCAGCCCATGCTCGTGCAGAATCGCGAACGCGGTGTGGCATCCCGTGCAGCAGAACTGCTGATCGGCGGAATCATCGACAAGCCCCAATGGTACGACCAGCCCACAGTGGGCGCAGCTCTCTTCGGGCGCCGCGATCGTGGTCGCTGCGGTGATCGATGGGCTTATCGCGACTGCCTCAGTGGACATGCGCCGTCGCCTCCGAAACCATGGCGTCGTGCCCACTGATCGGCGCGTCGCTCATGTGCGCGGCGTGCGCTATCGCCGTCGTGAGATGCCCGGAGATCGACAGCAATCCCATGACGAGCACCACGACCGCACTGAACGCCGGCAGTCGCTTGCGGAACGGCGTCAGCAGCTTCTGTGCGCCAACGCCAACCGCCATCAGCGCCGGAACCGATCCAACCCAGAAGACGAACATCGTGGCCATGGCCGACGTCACGTGTCCCGTTCCACCGGCCGCGGCCACGAACACGTACAGCCAACCACACGGAAGCAGAGTGGTGAGCAGTCCGGTCAATCCGGCGCGCACGGACATCGGCTGATCGCGCACCACGCTCAGGATGCGCCCAAGCGCCTTCTGCCAAACCACCGGCGCCGCCGGCGACCCCACACTGAACCGTCCAATCGACACGCCACGTTGCGCGGCGATCGTGCTCACCGCCCAACCGATCATGAGGACACCAGCGACAATCGCCGCCGCTCGACTGACACCCACCAGCGAGCCCGCGTGCGCGACATTCGCGCCGATCGCGCCGGCGATTGCACCCAATGTGACATACGATGTCAGTCGGCCAGCATGGTACATGAAGTGCGCGCGCAGTGCCGACGCATCAGCTCCGTGCGACGTGCCGGTGTAAAAGCACACGAATCCACCACACATGCCCGCGCAGTGTACGCTTCCCAGCAGGCTGGCGATCATCACGCCGGCGGTCGTCGCGATCATTGCAGCGAGCCCGTTCCCTTGGCCGGTGTGAGACCTACTGCACGCACGGCGGTCACGCGCGTACTCGCGGAGTAACGTGCGCCATTGCGTGTGGCATCGACCCGTACTTCCCACTCGCCCGCATGGGCGATCGGCAGCGCTGCCATGTAGCGTCCCGGAGCGGATTCGTTCAGCACAGCCGCCAGCGTATCGTTCGCGCGCGCATTGAAGCGCGTCATGATCGCCACGCGTGCGCCAGACAGCGGTGTAGCGGCCGCGTCACGAAGCGTGACCGTCAGCAGCGTGTGCTGACCATCGCCGATCGGTGCGAACTGCGTGGCCACCGCCCAGCCGAGCGACAGATTCACGCGCTCTTGCGCCATCGTCGAGTCGTAGTTGACGGCCTTCTTGTAGTAGTCCGATTCCACCGAGAACGACGGATCGCTGTTCGCGATCGTCATCACCCAGAGATTGGCCGCAACGGTGGCACCGAGTATTACCGCTACGCCGAGTGGCCATGCCATGCCTGGTTTCATCGTCATCCTCACTTGCCTGGTGAAACGCTGCCGGTTGGTCCAAGCAGGCGATATTTCACGGTTTCGTGGTAGCCGCGTTCGTCGGAGACGGTCAGCCATACCCACTTCTCGCCGGCCGCGAAGGCACGCGCGGGTAGCAGGACGAATACGGTCGAGGTCTTGCTGGCGCCGGCTTCGACGTGCATCGGATTTTCGGGCGTCACCACGGTGACGTCGCTGGTGCGTACATCACCGGTCGCCAGGCTGTCGAGCACGATGGTATAGGCCATCGGATCACTGCGACGATTGGTGAGCTTGATACGCAGTTGATTGGCGATGCGCCCGTCGGTTTCGATCGAGA
Source organism: uncultured Gemmatimonadaceae bacterium (assembly GCA_966112585.1). Taxonomy (GTDB): domain Bacteria; phylum Gemmatimonadota; class Gemmatimonadetes; order Gemmatimonadales; family Gemmatimonadaceae; genus Gemmatimonas. Next base: position 307,212 of record CBHWDN010000001.1, on the reverse strand, counting down.
AGGGCTCTCCCAGTCCGCGCAGCACGGTGAGATCGGCCGGCTCCTTGGTCCACATCGAGATCCCCAGGCCACCCAGGAGAATCGCCAGTACGATGGGGTACAGCACCGTGCGCAGTCGCAGAAAGTGCCGCGGCTGCTTCGCGATGTCGTCCTGTGACGAGTAGCGAATGAGCCCCGTGGGTTTGCCGATCCTGGTCATGATGGCGTCGCAGGCGTCGATGCACTGTGTGCAGTGCACGCACTCCATCTGCAAGCCATTGCGGATGTCGATGCCGGTGGGGCACGTCTGCACGCAGGCGTTGCAATCGATGCAATCGCCGGCGTTGGGGTCGCGATGCTTGGTGCCCAGTTCGCGCGGCTCGCCGCGGTTGTAGTCGTATGCGACAATCAGCGACTGCCGGTCAATCAGCGCCGATTGCCAGCGGCCGTACGGGCAGACGATGAGGCACGTCTGCTCGCGGAAGTATGTGAAGTTGAACCATACGATGCCCGTGAAGAGCACCACGAACATGAAGGCGCTGGGATGCGCTGACGGCGAGCGCAGCACCCACGAATAGAGCTGATCGGTGCCCACGAAGAAGGCGAGAAACGTGTGCGACACCAGCAACGCCAGCAGGAAGAACGTGACGTATTTGCCCAGACGGCGCGGCGTGAACCACGCGCCCTGCTTGTCGAGCGCGCGCGACTGCGTGTAGCCGCCATCGAACCAGCGGCCGATCGGACGGAACAGATATTCGAGATACACCGTTTGCGGGCACGCCCAGCCACACCAGGCGCGCCCGAACAGTGCCGTGAGCAAAAAAATGCCAATGACGCCGCTGCCCATGGTGAACATGAACAGCAGCGTGTCGGTCGGCAGAAACGTGTACCCCATGAGCGTGAATTGCCGACGGGGGAGATCCATCAGAAAGACCGGCTTCCCGAACACGCGCAGATGTGGCGCCGCGAAGAAGATCGCCATCAACAGGTACGCGACGAACTGACGGCGCTGCCACCACTTGCCGTGCGACGGCTTGGGGCGAATCCAGCGACGACTTCCATCTTCGTTCAGTGTGGGAAGAACGCGTCTTCCCGCACTCGGCGGTGCTGCGGTGTGCTGCGACATGATTCGGGTCGTGCTTCGCGTTACTTCGGAAGTTCAGCGCCTTGCGGCGCTTTCGGATTGGCCGGGCTGGTGCCCTGAATCGAAATGACGTACGCCGTAACCGCCTGTACCTGCTCCGGCTTGAGAAGCTTGCCCCAGTTCGGCATCCCCTTTTCGAGGACACCATCGACAATCGTCTTGTAGATGTCGGTGGGCTTGCCGCCGTGTAACCAGAACTCATCGGTGAGATTGGGGCCGATCAGTCCACCACCGTCGGCGCGATGACAGGACGCGCACGTCGTCGCAAACACCGTCTTGCCGGCTTCCACCTTGCCCTTGTCGGCGATGAGGGCGTTGAGCGTTTCCGGCGAGATGGTGCCGGATGGCGCCGGATGCGCGGCGGCGAACGCCTTCATGTCGGCTTCGTAGTCGGCAATGCGACCTTTACCATTGCCGATCGGACCGACGTTGAAGTAGTAGATGATCGAAAAGATCACCGTTCCCGCGAAGGTCAGCAGCCACCACCGCGGCATCGGATTGTCGTACTCCTGAATGCCATCGTAGCTGTGCTCGAGGATCTTGTCTTCGAAGTTGTCGTTCAGTGGATTGGACATACGTCAGCGCTCCTGCGGCACGGGACGCGCCATCACACCATCCTCGAGTGGCAGCAGTGCGGCCTGCGCCAGCTCTGCGTTCCGCGACGGAAGGAAGGTGCGAATGGCGATCGCGATGAAGACGACGAGAAAGAGGACAAGCGCGACCTGCGCATACGACGACAGCCCCGCGTGCGCCATGATATCGGAGAGTTTCATCAGCGGGCCGCTCCCGATGGCGATCCCGTTTGCGCCACCTTGATGTCGCGACCCAAACGCTGCATGTACGCCACCACTGCGACGATGGTCTTGTCTTCCAATCCCGTCGGGCCACCTTCCGCGACAATTGCGGCGGCAACCTCCCTGGCCTGTGCACGGGCCATCGCCGGCGCCTTGTTGATCGCGTCGCCGTAGGGCACGCCAACCATCGCCATCGCGTCAACGCGCTTCTGAATGCCGTCGAAGTCGATCGGCGTGGTGAGGAAGTGCGCGTAAGCGGGCATGATCGACTTGGCCGTCACCGCACGCGGATTTTCGAAGTGACGGACGTGCCAGAGGTTCGGATACTTGCCGCCTTCACGGGCGAGATCAGGACCGATACGACGGGAGCCCCACAGGAACGGATGCTCGTACACCGACTCACCCGGCTTCGAGTATTCACCGAAGCGCTCAGTCTCGTAGCGGAATGGGCGAACCATCTGCGAGTGGCAGTTGAAGCAGCCCTCGGCGATGTACACATCGCGACCAGCGAGTTCGAGCGGTGTATACGGCTTGACGCTCGCGATCGTGGGGACGTTCGATTTGATCAGGAACGTCGGCAGAATCTCGAAGAGCGACGCGACGATCACGGCGAGAATCGTCAGCGCCGTGAAGAGCATCGGTGCGCGTTCCCAGGCGCGATGCCACTGCACCTGATTGAACCGACCCCAGAGTGTGGACACCGGTGACACCGGATGCGGCTCGACGTACCTGGGTGCGAGCGGCGCGGCTTCGATCACCGGCACGTCGTATACCGTGGGACGCGTTGCCCACGTCTTGAAGATGTTCCACCCGAAGATCACCATGCCGGTGATGTAGAAGGTGCCTCCAACGACACGCATCCAGTACATCGGCATCAGCTTGAGCACGGTCTCGACGAAATCCGGATACTGCAGGCGACCCGTTTCGTCGAAGGCGCGCCACATGAGCCCCTGCGTCACGCCGGCGCTGTAGATCGCGACCACGTACAGCACGATGCCGACCGATGCGATCCAGAAGTGCAGCTCCATCGCGCGCTTGCTGTACACCGGCGTCTGGAAAAGACGCGGCAGCAGCCAGTACACCATGCCGAACGTCATGAAGCCGTTCCAGCCAAGCGCACCCGTGTGGACGTGGGCGATGATCCAGTCGGTATAGTGCGACAGCGCGTTCACGCTCTTGATGGAGAGCATCGGACCTTCGAACGTCGCCATGCCGTACGCGGTGATCCCCACGACGAAGAACTTGAGGATGGGATCCTGCGCGACCTTGTGCCACGCGCCACGCAGCGTGAGCAAGCCGTTGATCATGCCGCCCCAGCTGGGGGCCCAGAGCATGACCGAGAAGAGCATGCCGACGGTCGACGCCCACTCAGGGAGCGCGGTGTAGTGCAGATGGTGCGGACCGGCCCAGATGTACATGAACACCAGCGACCAGAAGTGCAGGATGGACAGCTTGTAGCTGAACACCGGCCCTTCGGCGGCCTTTGGCATGAAGTAGTACATCAGCCCGAGGAACGGCGTCGTGAGGAAAAACGCGACGGCGTTGTGCCCGTACCACCACTGCATGAACGCATCCTGCACACCGGCATAGATGCTGTAGCTCTTGAACAGCCCCGCCGGCACGGAGAGGTTGTTGAAGATGTGCAGGATCGCGACGGTGACGATCGATGCGATGTAGAACCAGAGCGCGACGTAGATGTGGCGCTCGCGGCGCTTGATCAGCGTGCCGAAGAAATTGACGGCGAAGGCGACCCACACGACCGCGATGGCGATGTCGATGGGCCATTCCAGCTCGGCGTACTCTTTCGCTTGCGTGAAGCCGAAGGGGAGCGTGAGCGCGGCCGAAACGATGATGGCCTGCCACCCCCAGAAGTGAAATCGGCTCAGCGCGTCGCTGTACATGCGCGCCTTGAGCAGGCGCTGGGTGCTGTAGTAGCACCCGGTGAAGAACGCGTTGCCGGCGAAGGCAAAGATCACGGCGTTGGTGTGGAGGGGCCGAAGCCGTCCGAACGCCAGATACTGTGTATTGAAGTTGAAGAAGGGGTTGGCGAGCTGCAGTGCGATCAGCAGCCCGACAGCCATTCCCACCACGCCCCAGATCAGGGTGGCGAAAAGAAACTTCCGCACGATGTCGTCATCGTACGAGAAGCGGTCGAGCGTGGCAGCTGACACACGCGGCGCGGCCAGATCCGGCGCCGCGCTGGAAGCGGGAGTCATCGATTGCCCTCAGGCAAAGGGAGAGTGGGGGACAGTGCGGGAGAGTGTAGGCCGCAGCGCTCCGCTTCCCAGTCGGGAGGGTCTTGGACTTCGGTCGGGGAAATCCCGATGTGTGGGTAGGAATGCCAGACGGCGGTCACTGAGGTGACCGCCGTCGTTGCACTCGTAGTTCAGGCTCCCGTACTTCGGGCTTCCACCTGCAGGCTTCCGCCGTTACGCCGCCAGCGCGGCCCTCGCGGTTCCAACGACAAACCGCCCCGTCTGCGCCTGCTGCGCCTGTGCCTGCGCGGCCAGTTCGTGGGCGGCGCTCGCCGATTCCTCCGCGTTCGCCGCCGTTCGCTGCACCGTACCATTGAGTCGATCGACGGCATCGCGAATCTGCGAAAGTCCGTCCTGCTGGGAGTGTGCAGCCGCATCGATCTCATGCATGACGGACTGCACGCTGTCGATCTGTTTGGCCACACCCTCGAGCTGTACGCCGACTTCCGCTGAAATGACGGCGCCGCTCTCGACTCGCTGCACGGCGTCCTCAATGAGCGCCGATGTGCTATGGGCCGCTTTCGCAGCCCGGAGGGCAAGCGCGCGAACCTCGTCGGCGACCACGGCGAAGCCGCGTCCGGCATCACCGGCTCGCGCCGCCTCAACACTGGCATTGAGCGCGAGCAGGTTCGTCTGGAAGGCGATCTCGTCGATCGTTTTGACGATCTTCGCCGTCTCGCGCGCCGCTGCCTTGGTTTCGTCCATCGCGGTGAGGAGCCGCTCCATACCGGCCACCCCGGCCTTTGCCGACTGACTCGCCGAAGCCGTGGCCTGCTCGGCGTGCTTCACATTCGCCGTGGTCGTCTGGCCAAGCGTGACCAGCTGTACCACGCGGGAGGCCACATCAACCAGTGTTGCGGCCTGGTCCGATGTCACCGCCGCCAACGAATCCGAGCCGTTCGCGATCTCGCCGGCGGCGCTGTCGATCTGTTGCGATGCCGACTGAATCTGATAAATGGCGCTACGAAGCTTTGATAGTGCCTCATTCATGTCGCTAGAAGTTCGATCATAGTCTTCGCCGAACTTCCCCACGACCGTACGAGACAGGTCTCCTTCTCGCATCGCTCGCACCACCGGTGTCAGTGCCGAGAGAAACCGCTCGGTCATTGCCTGCGACGCGTCATTCTGGACGCGAAGCGTTTCCACAAGTGTCGCGCTTTCGGCCATCTGACGGGAGACGGAACTGAAGGTGCCACTCAGAATGCTCTCTCCCACCGTTCGCATCGCGCGGCGTTCGCTCACCGCCCTTCCGAGCTCGGCGGCGTGGGCGTCGAGCGATTCCACGGCGCCGATCACTGTACGAAGCGCAGCCGCCACTCCATCTCCAGCCGGTACGATGTCCGTGCGACCCTCACCCAGCGCGTCCAGCGACTCAAAGACGACTTGTGTCTGTCGGGCTTCTGATTCGAGTTGTCGCGCCAGGAAGATGAGCACGCCCGTCTCAAAGACCACGAAGAGCGCGTGCACCAGCACGATCACTGAACCGTGATCGCTGTGATTGAGGAGATACACCCCCACGCCCGACATCTGGAGGATGTGAAAGAGCACGTGGTGCACCGCAATGACCGCGGCTGCGACCACGGGCACCTTCCAGTCCCGGTATGCCAGCAGAAAGGCGAGCGAGGTGAAGACATGAAAGTGGAGCTCGATCAATCCGCGCGATTGATGAATGAAGAGCGCCGAGAACGCCATGAACGCCACGCCAATGAGGTATCGCGTGAGTGCCGCTCCGGGGCGCACCCGGGATAGCGCAAAGGCGGCCAGCGAAAGCGGCGCGCCGACGAGCAGTGCGGAGGTCCAGGCGTTGTAGATCGCCGCGAGCAGCAACGCGACGGGTAAATGTCCGAGCAGGACTATGCCGAGCAGACGATCGGCAGCCGTTCGGCTCCGACCCAGAACAGTATTTTCAGCCATGCAGACGAGTATCGGCACAATCGTCCGGCTGATGTAGGGTGTTTGCCGGAACCGACCGGGTCCGCCCGCGATATACTTCTCGCATGCGAAACTCTTCACTCGATGCACCCATGCAGAGCCGTCGCGCGTTTTTTGGAACGGCCGCAACGTTAGTCGCTGGCAGTATCGCACTCGCACGTCCGTTATCCGCGACGGGCGCATTTGCGCTGAGCGCAAGCGCCTCGAGCGCATTCGCGTTTCCGGAAGTGAACGTTTACAAGGATGCGGGCTGCGGTTGTTGCAAGGAGTGGGTGAAGCATCTCGAAAAGAATGGCTTCACGGTGAAGTCGCATGACACATCCGATATGGACACAGTGAAGAGCTCCTTCGGTGTGCCAGCGGCACTCGCCTCATGCCACACGGCACGCATTGGCACGTATGTCATTGAAGGACATGTGCCGGCGGATCTGATCGTGAAATTTCTCAACGAGAAATCCACAACCGCGCGCGGCCTCGCGGCGCCGGGGATGCCGAATCGCGCACCCGGTATGCAACAGCCCGGCCCTCAGCCGCCGTATGACGTGATCCTCTTCGATAAGTCGGGGAAGACGCGCGTGTACGCTTCGCGTTGAGCTGCTGGTGAGCGACACAGAAGTCATCGACCAGGAAAACGAAGTCGTCACCGAGCCGCCGCCACCAGCACCGCTGTCTATTGGAGGCGTGCTGGTGCACCACGCTGAGGAGCGCGATATCCCGGCCATTGTGGCGCTCAACAACCTGTATGCGCCCGACGGGCTCACGCTCCGTCGCAGCGACGCCTTCGTGACTGCGCACCTGCAGGACTATCAGGTGATTCGCCACGACGACGGCGCGATCATGGGGCAGGTTGCGCTCGACGAATACTCACCGAGTCTGGTGGAGCTCGTGTCGCTCGCGGTGGCGCCCGATCAGCAGGGCAAGGGCATTGGCCAGGTGTTGATTGCCGCCGCCGAACATCTCGCGCGGGAACGCGGGCACAACGAGCTGTTTGCGATTTCGCTCGCCGAGCAGCTCTTCCTTAAAGTGGGTTACACGCTCACGAGCATCGAGATCTATCCCGAAAAAATCGCGCGCTATCGCTCGATCTCGCGATCAGAACTCTCCATCGGCCGCAAGTTCTGCTTTACGAAGGCGCTCGAGCCGCGACGCGTCACGTCGTAGCGCAGCAAGAGTACGGCGTCGTCAAGTCGGAGCGAATCACGCGCCACAATGCGCAGGCTGTCGCCGGCAAGCGTGAGCGACGCTGGATACCACCCGGGCTTCCAGGGTTGTGCGCGCTCGACGAGCACTCCATGCGTCCAAAGGCGTGGCGTATTCGCGCGGAACGCAAAGTGATGCGGGTCAGTGCAGAGGCAGACAATCGCCCGCGGCGTGCCAGTCGATGCGCCAAGCTGACCACCTTGAATCCAACTGCGCACCAGTAGCAGGCTGCTGTCACCTGGCAGCGCAGGCGCCCACGACAGCGCGTCGCGCGTCGGCTCGATGGCGCGTTGCGCTGGCGACAGGAAGCGATCAATCAGATGCGAACGCGCCTGTACGATCACCAGGAGAACGAGTGTCGCGGTGGTCCACGGTGCCACGTGCACCCAGCGCGCGCGACTCCGAGTCAGTCGCGTGGTGGAAGTCCACCACCAACCCACCAGTGGCGCGGCGAAGAGACATCCCGGCGTCGTCCAATGGGGCAATGTGCGGGCGCCGCGCGCGCTGACCGCGGTAAACACCGCCAGGGCTGGCAGGCACCACGCGAGGCAATACATCAGAGCCGCATCTTCGCGCGCGCGGCGCACGGCGTGAACGACGGCGACGGCCATGGGAATGGCCACCCACGGCAACAGCCAGGCGAGTTGTCCCACGAGCAGTTCGAGGAGCGGCGCTGGACTCCACACCGCTGATGCGGCGCGCGCCCCCTGAAAGCGAAACGACACCCAATCATGCTGCGCGTTCCACCACAGCGTGGGAATCAGGCCGGCAAGCACGAGCAGCAGCGCCATCCACGGCCACGGCGTACGCAGATCGTTACGCGTTTCGCGTCGCGCAAGCGTGAGCACGCCGACCCCGAGCAGGTAGAGCACGCCGTGATACTTCGCGAGCAGTGCGATACCGAGCAGTGCGCCGCCGGCAATCCATCGCCATGCGCGCGCACCGGCGTTGCTGGCGGGAGTTGTCATGAACAATGGTGCAAGCACGACCGCCGCAAGCGACGCCGCCGCAAGCAGTGGTCCGTCCGGCAACACCCAGCTCGCTGACGTCACGCCGAGCACGCCACTCACGCTGAGGACCAGCACGGCGATACGCGCCGCACGCTCGCCAAACGCCAGACGCGTCAACGCGCCGATTGCACCCTGCGTGATCGCGAACGCCAGCAGGAATGGCAATCGCACAACCCACGGCGTGCTCACACCGGTGAGCCAGGTCATGAACCCCGCCAACCAGAAGTGCAGCGGCGGATGATCGAAGTAGCTGAGCGACAGCGGTCGAGCGACCGCGACGGCATACGCTTCGTCGACGCCGTATCCGAGTCCCACGGCGAACACGAGTCGAATCGCTGCGCTCAGCGCGATCGTGTACCCTGCTGCTGGAAGCTGCAGTTCGTCCGTTGACGCCGAATCAGACACGCGCAAAGGCCGGGCGCCGCACGCGTCGTCGCGAGGCACGTGCACCGACTGGACGGACCGCCAACGACGCGAGACCCCACGCGACCGTCAATGCCCAGGCACCTCGGCGTCGCGCCGTGGCTGGACCATCGATCGTCCCCGCAACGCGCGGGAGCTCGGTGCCGTTCCAGCGAACGACCGGATTGGTGTACAGCACACCGCCGGTGCCGCTCGCCACCAGTCGCAGATACGACGATGTTCGCGGAAGGGCCACGGTGACGTCGCGCAACGATGAATCACCGCCAACGGTGATCCTGGCCAGCACGTGACCGGAATCGCCGATCGCACGCACAGCATGCACTTCGCCGGAGAAGTGCGCAGTGACCGAGTCGCCCGAAACCATCAGCGATAAGAGCTGCGGTGGAGCGCCAGTACCCGTGACGCGCACGCCGGTACTCGCACCACGCGCGAGCGCTTCGATGACCGACGGTACCGCGGTATCGCCTGACAACACCCACGTGAAGTTCGAACCCGTCTCGCCCGGCTTTCGTGCGTCGTGCGAATCGTCGCCCGCCAGCAGCCACACCGGTCGACCAGCGGTGAGCACGGCATCCCACAGCGAATCCGCTGGCGGCATGAAGTGATTCAGAATCTCGAGCAGGTCGTACCCACCGATTTGCTCCAGCGTCGCTGCCTGCCGCGCCGCACGCAATGCGGGATGCACCAATGCCACCAGCGAACCCTCGGCGCGCAATCGATCGACCAGGTATTGCTGAGCATCGGCGTCGCCGCCGAATGGCAAGTCGAACCACTCGACGTTCCGGGTGCCGAGCACGAGATGATGCGACTTCCTCACATTCCATCCGTGCTCGTAGACCGGAAACACCCCCGGCACGACCGAGGCCGCGACCGAGTGATAGTTCGAGATGCCCACAATGTCATAGCCCAACGCGCGATACCGCTGCGCGACACGCGCCGGTGACTCGGCGCCATTCGTCGCACCGCCCCAGGCACGACTGTGCGCGTGCAGGTTCATCCGAAACCAGCGCGCCGATGGGTGAAGCGCCGTGGCGTACGGGTTGTACCAGGTCGAGCCTTCAAACCGTACGGCCGGCGCGAAGCGGTAGCGTGGCACGGCAGCGTAGAGCAACGCACCACCGATGAACAGTGCCAACAGCGGCATTCCCATGCTTCGGAGTGGACGAAGCAGCATGCCCAGTCCGATTGAAGACGGACGATTGCCTGACGCCGACTTTCGCTGAATCGCGCCCTGTGGCAGTCGGCGAGCAATGGCCTCACGCGCCTGACGGGTGAGCTGCTTGCGATTGGCGCCCACGTCGAGGCCGGGCGCCGCGTGAATGGTGAAACCGATGCCGCGCAGCGCTCGCACACGCGGAATGTTCGCCATCAGCGTTTCGTCACCAATCCAGGCCAGCGCTGACAGATCGCCCGACTCGGCGTGCGCCTTGATCGCGAGTGGCACGACCGGCACGTTCGCGCGCACCGCGGCCTCCAGCAGCGCGGACTTGAATGGCAGGAGCGCACTGCCATCGCTCGTCGTGCCTTCTGCAAACACCAGTACGCGCCGTCCTTCGCGAAGCCTTCGGGCAAGCTGCGGAATGCTGTAGAGCAGATCGCGTTTTCGTGAGCGGTCGACGAACACGCCCCCGAGTCGTTCGACCAGTGGACCAACGATCGGCCACGCGCGGACCTCCTTCTTCGCGACAAATCCGCAGTCGTGGTACGCGAGCACCGCTACAATATCGAGCCAACCAAAATGATTGGCGACCAACAGTGCCGGTTCGCGCGGCAAGGCGCCGCGCGTTTCCACTTTCACTCGGAACAGCAACAGCACGAACCGGCACAGCCCGCGAACAAGGACGGCCGCGGCCGCGGCCGCGGTCGCGTTCGCGGGCGTCATGCGAAGAAGGTTTGGTAGGCGCGCGGTGGCATCGCCTGCACGTCGAGCATCACCAGAAAATCGGTGGTGTCGAATTCGCGATCGAAGGCCGGTGCGCCGCAGACGCGCGCGCCCAGCGTGAGATAGCCTTCGAAGAGCGGCGGCAGAGCGCGCGTGAGAGAGGCGGCGTCAATGAGCGGGCGCGAGCGACCATCATCGGCGAGTGCGCTCACCGTCGGACGCGGGCGCACGAGCAGCCGATCGTGCAGCGCCGAACGCGCATGTACCGCACGCCAGGCATCCTGCGCCACGGTGGTGTCCACGCCGGGAATCGAGCAGCAGCCAAACATGTAGCGCTTCTGATTCCAGGTGAGGTAGCGTGCGAGTCCACGCCACAGGAGATGAAGCACGCGTCCCGAACGATGGTCCGGATGCACGCAGGCCCGACCGATCTCGACGGCGTCGACCAGAATGCTTGTGGGAATCGCTCCGAGTTCGAAGAGCATGGCGCTGTAGAAGCCGTGGCGTGTTGCAGCCATCACGGCGGTCTGCAGCCGATACGTGCCCACCACACGTTCGGTGGCGCGGTGCACGATCAACAGGTGATGGAAGTACGGATCGCGCGGGTCCTCATCGCGACCGGTGGCCTCGGAGCTGCTCAACCCCTCGCCAAGCTCCTGATTGAAGACCTCGAAACGCAGCGCCTGCGCGGCGTGGAGATCGGTGCGCGACCAGGCGAAGCGCAGGTCATAGGAACCGGCTGAGATGATCCCTGGCGGAATGCAGTCCGGATGATGAGGGAAGACGTCGGCGACGTACGGCGCCGAGGATTCAGGCGCGGCATCTGCAGCCTCGTCATTGGTCGCATGGCGGAGGAACGGCGAAAGACCGTCGTCGTATACGCGAGCGAGCATGGGGCCTCCTGGTCGGATGACCTGTTCGGATCCGGTTCGGTCCGGGGGCATCTGCTCCGGACGGTGAAGGATCCCGGGGCCGTGTGACGAACCGATGGCCAAGCGGCGACAAACCGGTCACCAGCGGGCAACAGCCGTGTGTCGGCGGCGGCGTTCCGCACTGGTCGGCAGGCTGAGTTGGCGCCACGTTAGGGGATGCACTTCGTCGACCCACAGCTCCCCAAACGCATCGATCGCTGGCGCAGTCCGGCGCTTGGTGTCGAGATGCCGATCGTACAGTACGGATGGCGAGGCCAGCCGGTGCTGCTCTTCCCCACCGCAGCGGCCGACTTCCTCGAAAACGAGCGCTTCTGGCTCATCAAAGCCGTCGAGCCCCTGCTGCAGCAGGGACGCATCCGGGTCTTTTCGATCGACAGCATCAATCGATTGGCGTGGATGGACAAAACGCTACCGGTGCCCGAAGCCGCGCGCCGCCAGATGCTCTACTCGCGCTATGTCGAAGACGAAGTGGTGCCGTACATCCGCCACGCGTGCGGCGACGCCGGCGCGCGCGCCATCACCACGGGTGCAAGCTTCGGATGCTTCCATTCCGCGAACGCATTCTTCCGGCGCCCCGATCTTTTTGGCGGCGTGATCGGCATGAGCGGCTTCTTCGATCTGTCGGTGAGCTACTTCCACGGCTACTCCGACGACAACTGCTATTTCAACAATCCGATGTGGTATGTCGGCAACATCGAGGGATGGACACTCGATCAGCTGCGCCATCATTCACGCATCGCGATTGTGAGCGGGCAGGGCGCGTACGAGCGCCCGGACTACGCACGACAGTTTCACGACCTGCTCGACCGCAAGGGGATCGGCCACATCTTCGACCTGTGGGGGCCGGACGTGAATCATGATTGGCCGTGGTGGCGGAAGATGCTGCCGCACTATCTCGAGAGGTTGGGATGCTAGGGCGGGCTTGGAACCGATCGGTTTTGGGTTTTGGGTTTTTGGTGGTGGGTTTTGGGTTTGCCCACGCTGCTGGCGCGCAGAAGCCGGCGGCGCGTGCGGCGGTGAAGCCGTTGGTATCCTACCGTGATTCGTCGCTCGCGGCGCGGCTGATGCACGTGCGCAAGCTGCTGCGCACCTCGCCGCTCGTCGACGGACACAACGACCTGCCGTGGGCGCTGCGCGAAGAGAAGGAAACGCCGCGCGATGTCGAGGCGTACAACCTGCGCCGTGCGACGCGGGGCATGACCGACATTGCGCGTCTCCGCAAAGGTCAGGTCGGCGGGCAGTTCTGGTCGGTGTACATCCCGGGTGAGATTCGCGACTCTGGCTTTGCCCGCGTGCAGCTCGAGCAGATCGATATCGCGAAGCGCATCATCCAGAAGTATCCGGATGTCTTCGCGCCCGCCTACACGGCGGCCGACGTGCGAAAGGCCTATGCCGACGGAAAGATCGGCTCGCTGCTCGGTATGGAAGGCGGACACGCCATCGAAAACTCGCTCGGTGCGTTGCGCGCGTACTACGACCTGGGCGCGCGCTACATGACGCTCACGCACAACGTCACGCTCGACTGGGCCGATGCGGCGAACGACAAGCCACTGCATGGCGGACTTACGCCATTCGGCCAGGAAGTCGTACGTGAGATGAATCGACTCGGGATGCTGGTCGATCTGTCGCATGTGAGCCCGGGTGTCATGAGTGCTGCGCTCAACACCACCGAAGCGCCGGTCATCTTTTCACATTCAGCAGCGCGCGCGAACACCGATGTGCCGCGAAATGTGCCCGACAGTATTCTGCGTCGGCTGCCGAAGAACGGCGGCGTGGTGATGATGACGTTCGTGCCCGGCTTCGTATCGCAGAAAGTTGCCAACTTCGACAAGGCGCTCAACGCGGTGCGCGACTCGATCGCCAAGCGCTATCCGAACGACAACGATGCGCAGTTCAGGGCAATTGCGGCGTGGCGTGAGAAGAACCCCACGCCGATCGCGACGATTGCCGATGTCGCCGATCACATGGATCACATCAAGTTGGTCGCGGGCCCGGAGAACATCGGCATAGGTGGCGACTACGATGGCATCACCGAAGTGGTGCAGGGACTCGAAGATGTCTCGAAGTATCCCGACCTGCTCGCCGAACTCGTGAGACGCGGATGGACCGACGCCGAGATCACTGGCGTGGCCGGTGGCAACGTGCTGCGCGTGCTCGAACGCGCCGAGGCGGTTTCGGCACGTCTCAGGAAAATCCGTCCTGCATCAACGAAGACCATTCAGCAGCTTGATCGCAAAGTCACACCCTGACCTGATCCCGCTCATGTCCATCGATCGTCGTTCGTTTCTCAAATCATCGGCGCTCATTGGCGGCGCCATTGGCCTCGGCTTGCCGGAAGCCGCGCAGGCCTTCACCGCGCATGGCGTTCGCGCCTATCGACCGGAAACCGGAGAGGCGCAGCCCAAGCCGCTGCGTATTCTGATTCTTGGTGGCACGGGTTTCATTGGTCCGCAGCAGGTGCAATACGCGCTCGATCGCAAGCATAAGCTCACGCTCTTCAATCGCGGCAAAACCAACGCCGGGATCTTTCCGAAGGTCCCGCGCATCATTGGCGATCGCAACGTGGCTGGCGGTCACGATGGATTGAAGAAAGGCACGTGGGACGTCGTGATCGACAACCCCGTGCGCAATCCGGCGTGGGTGCGTGATGCCGGTCAGGCGCTCAAGGGACGCGTTGGCCAGTACATCTTCGTGTCGACCATTTCCGTCTTCAGCGACTACTTGAAGCCGGGGATGGACGAGAACGGTCCGCTCAATGCGCCGGGCGCCGAAGCGATCTGGGCGAGCAACGATGCAAGTGCGTACGGCCCCAACAAAGTGCGCAGCGAGATCGAAGCCAAGGCGCAGTTCGGCGAAGACAAGGTCACCATCGTGCGCCCCGGTTTGATTGTGGGTCCCGGCGACTTGAGCGATCGCTTCAGCTACTGGCCGGTGCGCATCGATAAGGGTGGTGAGTTGATGGCACCGGGTACGCCAAACGATCCGGTGCAGTACATCGATGTGCACGACCTGAGTGAGTGGATCGTGCGCAACGGCGAGAATCATGTCATCGGCACGTTCAACGCAACCGGTCCCAAGAGCCCGACGACGATGTCGGAGATGCTCTACGGCATCAAGTCAGTGACCACGAGCGACGCCAAGTTCACTTGGGTGCCGGCGGAGTTTCTCGCCGAGCAGAAGGTGCGCGCGTGGAGCGAAATGCCCGTGTGGCAGCCGGCGATGGGTCCAACACTTGGCTTCATGCAGGTGAACTGCCAGAAGGCGTACGCCGCCGGACTCACGTTCCGCCCGCTCGCCGATACGGCGAAGTCGACGCTCGATTGGTACAAGAGCCGTCCGGCGGATGAACAGGAAAAGGCCCGCGCCGGCATCGCGCCGGAGAAGGAAAAGGCGGTACTCGCCGCCTGGCACGCGAAGAGCGGGAAGTGACCATGACTCAGCCCCCGAAGAAGCTGCGCATCCTGATTCTCGGCGGCACCGGATTCATCGGTCCGCATCAGGTGGAGTACGCGATGTCACGCGGGCATACGGTCACACTGTTCAATCGCGGCAAAACGAATCCGGGGCTGTTCCCGAAAGTCGAGAAGCTGCTGGGCGATCGCAATGCGCCCGATGGCTACGCATCGCTCAAGGGACGTCAGTGGGATGTCGTGATCGACAATCCCACGCAGATCCCGCGCTGGGTGCGTGAGGCGGGCGCGGTGCTCGCACCCAACGTCAGGAAGTACGTCTTCGTGAGCACGCTCTCCACCTACAAGAGCCGTGGACCGATCGGGATCACCGAAACGGACACACATTTGCTACACGAACCCGCCGCGGCCGACGCTGAGCCACCAAAGGCGGCGTACGGGCCGCTCAAGGTGAAGTGCGAGCAGGAAGCGCGCGCAGCGTTCGGCGACGCCAAGACGTTGATCGTGCGTCCGGGGCTCATTGTCGGACCTGGCGATCTCACCGATCGCTTTTCGTACTGGCCAATTCGCGTGGAGCAGGGCGGTGAGATGCTCGCGCCGGGGACTCCGGATGATCCGGTGGCGTTCATCGATCAGCGCGACCTCACCGAGTTCATGGTGCGGTTGTGCGAAGCCGATGCGACGGGGACATACAACACGGTTGGTCCGCGCGCGGGACTGACGGTGTCAGAGATGTTGTATGGCTGCAAGGCCGTGACGACGAGTGGCACGAGTTTCACATGGGTCGATGCCGACTTCCTGCTCGAACGCAAGTTGCGTCCGTATGCCGATCTTCCAGTGTGGATGCCGCCTCGTGGTGACAGTGCGGGATGGGCTCGCATGAACATCAGCAAGGCGCTTGCGGCGGGGCTCACCTTCCGGCCACTCGCCGACACTGCGCGCGATACGCTCACCTATTTCCATGCGCAGCCGGCTGAACGGCAGGCCGCGCTCAAGTCCGGTCTCGCGCCGGAGAAAGAAGTGCAAGTCCTCAAGGAGTGGCATGCTGCACGGGGTTGATGCACCGGATCCGCACGCATGATCCGAAAGCAGATCGAAAAGCTCGTCACCGTTGAAGAGGGAGAGTGGAGGGCCACCCTGCTGGCCTTCATTTTCTTCTTCTTCCTGCTGGCGAGCTATTTCATTTTGCGCTCCATCCGCGACGCGCTGGGTGTTGCCGCTGGAGTTGGACAGCTGCCGTGGCTCTTCACCGGCACGCTGATCACGACGCTTGTCTTGCAGCCCATCTCTGCCGGCTTTGTCGCGCGCGTGCCAGTGCGACGATTCATCCCGGTGGTGTATCGATGCTTTGGCGCCTGTTTGTTGGCGTTCGGCGCTGCGGTGACGTGGGCGCCCCACACCGAGAAGTGGTTGGTGCCGGTGTTCTGGATCTGGACGAGCGTGTTCAACCTGTTTGTCGTGTCGGTGTTCTGGGGCTTCATGTCCGACAACTTCACCGCCGAGCAGGCGAAGCGGTTGTACGGATTCATATCAGTCGGCGGCACCGTTGGCGCGATGGCCGGTTCGGCGGTGACGGCGCTGCTCGCGAAGCACGTGGGCACCGGCGTCCTGGTGATGATCTCGTGGGTGATGCTCGAAGCCACGGTTCAATGTGTTCGACGGTTTCCGGCGAGCTTCCGCGACGAAACGCGCGCTCGCGAGGAGCGGCAGGCGAGTGTGGGTGGCACGGCGTGGAGTGGCATTACGCATGTGCTCTCGAGCGGGTACATGATTGGCATCTGCTTCGCGATGCTGATGTTCACGATCGGCACGACGGTGCTCTACTTCCAGCAGGCCGAAATCGTCAAGGCGGCCTTTACGGATCGTGGCGCGCGCACGGCGTTCCTCGCGCGCATTGACTTCACCGTGCAGTTCCTCACCGTGCTCGCGCAGCTGTTCATCACCGGTCGCATCATCAAGTGGCTGGGTGTGGCGGTCACGCTGAGCATTCTGCCGGTGATGAGCATCATTGGCTTCAGCGTGCTGGGATTCATTCCCGCCGCGAGTGCCGTGACCGCCTTCGTGATGTTCACCGTGCTCCGTCGTGCCGGTAACTACGGCTTCTGGAGCCCCGGGCGCGAAGTGCTGTTCACCGTCGTGTCGCCGGAGGACAAGTACAAGGCGAAGAACTTCATCGACACGTTCGTGTATCGCAGTGGCGATCAGATCGGCGCGTGGAGCTATTCGCTGTTGTCGGCCCGCGGATTGCCGGTGAGTGAGATCTCACTGCTTGCCGCGCCAATGAGCGCGGTCTGGCTGGTCCTCACCATGTGGCTCGGCTGGAAGCAGACCCAGCTCCAAAAACACGAGACGGCGGCGTAACGATGTCGGTGATCATTCGGACCATCATGCTCCTTACCGCGTCGAACGTGTTCATGACGTTTGCCTGGTATGCGCACCTCAAGAACCTGAGTGGCAAGCCGTGGTACATCGCCGCGTTGGTGAGCTGGGGCGTCGCGCTGGCGGAGTACGCGCTGCAGGTGCCGGCCAATCGAATCGGCTACACGACACTGACCTTGGGGCAGCTCAAGATCCTTCAGGAGGCGATCGCGCTGAGTGTCTTCGTGCCCTTCGCCGTCTTCTATATGAAGCAGCGGATCACGCTCGATTACCTGTGGGCGGGGCTGTGTATCCTTGGCGCGCTGTATTTCATGTTCCGCGCGAAGTGAGCGTAGTTCACTTGACAGCGTTAAGTGACTGACGTAGTGTTCAACGTATGACCACCTCCGCCATCCGCACCGCATCCTTGGCCCGACGGGAGCGGCAAAAAGCCGAGACCCGTCAGGCCATCCTGGATGCCGCGCGCGAGCTGTTCGTGGCGGATGGGGTGGATGCGACGACCATGCGCGCGATCGCGGCGAAAATCGGCTACACGCCAACCGCCATCTACCATCACTTCCGCGACAAGGACGCGCTGCTTGAAGAGCTGTGCGTCGCGGACTTTGGAGCGCTCGGTCAGGCGATGCTCAAGATCGGCCGCATCGAAGATCCGGCCGAACGTCTCATGCGAATGGGCGCTGCGTACACCGATTTTGCGCTGGATAATCCCAGCCAGTATCGGTTCATGTTCATGACAGTACACAGCCACCCGTCCATTGAAGAGCTCGGAAAGGACCGTTTCAAGCCCGACGAAGACGCCTACGGATTTCTCCTTGCGACCGTCGAAGAAGGGATCGCGAAAGGTGTGTTTCGCCCGGAGCTGAGCGACGGACCGGAGCTCGCGCAGATGTACTGGGGCTCCATCCACGGGGTCATCTCGCTTTGGTTCACCCACTGCGACGACCCGAATATCGTGCTCAAGAACCCCCGGGAGACCGTGCGGACGATGTGCACCGCACTGATCAGAGGCACCGCTCGCACCCCATGATTTTCCACCTTTCAATGACTCAGAGTCATTGAAAACCCAGGGCGCCTTGGCGCCCTTCTTAAGCGATCTACACTTAACAGTGTTAGTTCACAAACCGATGAAAAGCACCATATCTGTGTTCCAAATACTCCGGTCGAGAGCGGCGATGGCGGCGCTCATCGTGAGTGGCAGCACTGCCTCGACCCTGCCAGCGCAGACGGCGCCGACATCGTGGGGCGATCAGGCGTCGGCCCGATCAATCCTCGACCGCTACGTCGCCGAAGCACTCGCCAGCAACCTCGCCCTCGCACAACAGAACGCCGCCGCCACACGCGCGCAGGCCATGGTTCGCGAAGCCAACGGGCGGTTCCTGCCAAGCGCCGGACTCAATGCGCGCTACTCGGCCTTCAGCGGCGTGATCAACATCGGCGACTTCATCAACCCGGCCTACAGTGCGCTCAATCAGCTGATCGGACAGGACCGATTTCCCACCGACATCAACGCCACGCTGCCGCTTCGTCAGGAAACGAAGCTCGAACTCACCATGCCGCTCTTCAATGACGCGCTATTTGGCGCGAAGGCGGCGGCGAACGCACAGCGCGATCTTATCGGCAGCGGTCGCAAGACGGCGATGCGACAGCTCGCCAGCGATGTGCAGCTCGCCTGGCTCGGCTACGCCACAGCCGCCCGGGCTACCGAAACGCTCGAAGCGACCATTCCGGTACTCGATGAAAACGTGCGCGTCAGCGAGCGCCTGATCGGCGCTGGCCAGGCGACACCCGATGTGCTGCTCCGCGCTCGTGCCGAGCGCAGCGACGTGCTGCAGCAGCTGGCGGATATGCGTCGACAGCGCGATGCGGCGCGTCGTGGGCTCAATCTTCTTCGCAATCGCGACGACGACGCGCCGATCACACTCGCCGAAGACAGCACGCTGCTCGCCACGGGCACGCTGTCGCGCGACGCGCTTATCGAAAACGCACTCACGCATCGCGAAGAGCTCGCGCAAGCCACCAGCGGTCAGCGCCTCGCCGATGCGCAACAGCGTATCACCGGCGCGTCATTCCTTCCATCAATCGCCTTGGCTGCAAGCTATGGCGTGCAGGGCGACCGCTATCGCTTCAACGCGAAGAACGATGTGGGGCTCGCATCACTCGTGATGAGCTGGAACTTGTTCAATGGTGGTCAGGATGCTGCGCGTCGCGAACAGGCGCACGCCACGCGTACCGAAGCCGACTTCCGCCATCGCGAAGCCGAACGCGCCATTCGTCTGCAAGTCGCGAACGCCTACGACGCCGTCGAAACCGCGCGCACCACGCTCATCTCCGCGGCCGATCGCCGTGTGAGCGCCGAGCGGGCGTTCTTGCTCGTGCAGCGCCGGTACGCGGAAGGACTGGCCACGCAGGTCGAGTTTCTCAGCGCGCGCAGCGCCGCGACCGGCGCCGCGCTCAATGAAATCATCACGCGCTTCACCTTCGCCTCACGCGTAGTGGAGCTCGAACGCGCTGCGGCCCTCCGCGCGCTCCCCAACTGACCCCTCTACAGCCAGATGCCCTCGATGACGAACCGCATCCTGCGTCCAACGATCTATCTGTCCGCCGCGGCCCTCCTGCTGCTCGCCGCGTGCCGCGACAGCACGCCAGAAACCACCGATGTGCGCGCCACGGCGGTACCGGTCACGGTCGCGTCGATCACGGAAGGCCAGCACGCGGCGCCGGTGGTGGCAACCGGCACCTTCGGTTCACGCGATGAGATTCCGCTCGGCTTCAAGATCGGCGGCGTCGTGCAGCGCGTTACGACTGACGCCGGCCAGACGGTGCATCGCGGACAGATTCTCGCCGCGCTCGATCTGCGAGAGATCGATGCCGCTGTATCGAAGGCGCGCGTTGGGGTAGACAAGGCGCAGCGAGATTGGGCCCGCGTGCAGCGCCTTGTGGCCGACAGTGTCGCGACCGCCGTGCAGCTACAGGACGCGACCTCGGCGCTCGAGGCGGCCAAGGCCGACCTGCAAAGCGCGAACGTGAATCGCGAATACGCGCTGATCACCGCGCCTGAAGACGGGGTGATTCTGCAACGCCTGGTGAATCCGGGCTCCACCGTGAGCCCAGGCTCGTCGATCGTGATGCTCGGTGGTTCGCGGCGCGGCCGTGTGCTACGCGTGGCGCTGCCGGATCGCGATGCGCTCAAGGTGCAGGTGGGAGACGTCTCGACGGTACACTTCGACGCGCTCCCCGATCGTCAGTTCAGTGGACGGGTGGTGTTGGTAAGCCGCTCCGCCGATCCACGCACCGGAACGTACAGCGTGGAGATCGCCATGACGGCGGCGGAAACGCTGCCGAGTGGTCTCGTGGGGAAGGCGTCGATTGCGGTGAAGGGTGCCGCCAAGGGCAATCGCATTCCGGTGGACGCTCTGCTCGAAGCCGATCGCGATTCGGCGAGCGTCTACACGGTGAGCGATGCGAAGGAGCCGGTGGCACAACTCACGCGGGTGCGCATTGCGCAGTTGAGTGGTGATGAAGCGGCCATCGAGGGGCTGCCGGCCGATGCGCGCGTCATCGCGAAGGGTGCCGCCTACGTCACGAGTGGTACCCGCGTGCGGATTGTGAGCGAGGCGCTCCTCGATTCCGTCGCTGGTCCCCGTGCGTCGCCGCGTCGCGCAAATCGCACCGGAGGAAAGGCTCCGTGAACGCACTCAGTAAGCTGACGGCGTTTGCCGTTGAACGGTGGCAGTTCACCGTGTTGCTGTTCCTGATGTTCGCGGCGCTTGGGGTGAGCAGCTGGTACAGCATCCCGCGCAGCGAGGACCCGCAATTTCCGGTGCCGGTGTTCACGACGGTCGCTGTCTATCCTGGCGCGTCGCCGGAAGACATGGAGTTGCTCGTTACAGAACCCATCGAGAAAGCGATCAACGGGCTCACCGAGATCAAGAAGCTCGAGAGTACCAGCAGCGACGGATTGAGTGTGATCAAGGTCGAGTTCAACGCCGATGTGGATGTTGAACGCAAGTACGACCAGGTGGTTCGCGAGATCAACAATTTGCGCCCCACCTTGCCAGCGGCGCTGCAACGACTGGAAACGCGCAAGAACGAAGGCTCGGATATCACGGTCTTTCAGCTCGCGCTGGTGGGGAATGGCGTGCCGTATCCCACGCTCGATGATGCATCGCATCGCCTGGAAGACGCTCTCGAGAAAGTGCCCGGGGTGAAGAAGGCCAAGCGGTGGGCGACACCGCAGCGGCAGATGCAGGTGACGCTCGATCTCGCCCGCATGGCGCGACTGGGTATCACATCGGGGCAGGTGCTCAACGCCTTAGGGAGCGACAACACGCAGATCCCCGGTGGGTCGGTGGATGTCGGCACACGCCGCTATAACATCGCCACGCAAGGGCGCTATCGGAGCGCCGATGACGTGCGCCACACGGTGATTGCCGGAGCAAACGGTGCCACCGTGCGCGTGGAAGATGTCGCAACCGTATCCTGGGGCGACGGCGATCCGGTACACCTGGGTCGCTGGAACGGTGAACGCGCCATGTGGGTCACGGTAGCGGTCCAGCAGGGAGAGAATATCTCGCGTGTGAAAGAGCGCGTGTATGCGAAGCTCGACACACTCCAGAAGGCACTGCCCAATGGAGTACGACTCGAGCGCGGCTTCGATCAGTCGGCGAATGTCGATCGTCGCCTCGAACGTCTGGGCGAAGACTTCGGACTCGCGATTCTCCTCGTGCTCGTGACACTGCTGCCACTCGGCACGCGCGCATCGCTGATCGTGATGATCTCGATTCCGCTGTCGCTGGCGATGGGTGTGGTCATGCTTCATCTCGCCGGCTTCTCGATCAATCAACTTTCGATTGTCGGCTTTGTGATCGCGCTCGGGCTGCTGGTGGACGATTCCATCGTGGTTGTCGAGAACATTTCACGATTTCTGCGCAACGGCTACACACGCACTCAAGCCGCGATTGAAGCCACCAGGCAGATCGGCGTGGCTGTATTGGGTGCCACCGGCACCCTGATCTTCGCTTTTGTGCCGCTGCTCTTCCTGCCGGGGTTGAGCGGCAAGTTCATTCGCTCGCTGCCGGCGGCCGTGGTATTCGCCGTGCTCGCGTCGTTGTTGGTGTCGCTCACGATCATTCCGTTCCTGGCAAGCCGCATGATGCCGCGCGAGGAGCACGAGGGTGGCAATCGCGTGCTGCAGTGGCTCGATGGCGTGATCAAGCGTAGCTACGCACCGCTGCTGCATCGTGCGCTGGCACATCCGCGCACGACCATTGTCGCGTCGTTTGCGCTCGTGGTGTTGAGCTTCGGACTTGTACCCCTGGTGGGTTTCTCGCTCTTCCCGAAGGCTGGCACGCCGGTCTATCACGTGGATATCACCACGCCCGATGGTACGAGCCTCGCCGAAACCGACCGCGCGGTGCAATACACCGAGCGTGTGCTGCGCGCGCATCCGAGCACGCAACAGGTGCTGGCGAACATCGGCAAGGACAATCCCGATGTGTACTACAACGTCTTTCAGCGCGCTGAAGCGCCGAATCGTGCGCAATTGATCGTGATGATCGACGCGTTCGATAATGCCAAGACACCGAGGGTGCTCGATTCACTCCGTTCGACGTTGGCGCTCTATCCGGGCGCGCGCATCGAGCTCAAGGAGTTCGAGCAGGGGCCGCCGATCGAAGCGCCGATCGCCATGCGTATCGAAGGAAGCAATCTCGACACGCTCGCGCGCATTGCCGCGCAGTATGAGGAGGTGCTCAAGAGTACCGAGGGGACGCAATATGTCGTGAACCCGGTGCGTCTGCGTCGCTCCGACCTGCGTCTCACAGTCGATCGCCAGAAGGCAGGGTTGCTGGGTGTGCCGAGTGCGGAAGTCGAGCGCACACTGCGCTTGGGTATCGCCGGTCTCGACGCCGGCATGATTCGCGCCGATGACGGCGAGGAGTATCCGCTGCATGTGCAGATCGCGCACGATGGTCGCCCGAGTCCAACGGATCTCGAACGCATCTTCGTGAGCAGCGTGAACGGTGCGATGGTGCCGCTGTCGCAGATCACGACCACGAGCTTCACCAGCTCACCCACGCTCGTCGATCATCGCGATCGCCAGCGCTCGGTCACGGTCACGAGTGCAGTGCAGTCGGGATACAACACGGATGCCGTGACGAAGAGTGTGATGGTGCGCCTCGATTCGATCCCGCTCCCTGATGGCTACGCCCTTCGCCCCGCCGGTGAGATTGAAAGTCGCCAGGAGAGCTTTGGCGGTATCGGCGGCGCGGTGATCGTCGCGGTGTTTGCGATCCTCGCCATTCTCGTCCTCGAGTTCCGCGACTTCCGCACCACGTTGGTTGTCGCGAGCGTGATCCCACTTGGTATCGTGGGTGGTATCGCCGCGCTGTTCGCGAGCGGCTACACGTTGAGCTTTACGGCGATGATAGGATTTGTCGCGCTGGTCGGCATCGAAATCAAGACGAGCATCCTGCTGGTCGATTTCACCGACCAACTGCGCGCCGAGGGAATGAGCCTCGACGACGCGATTCAGAAGGCGGGCGAGATTCGCTTCATGCCGATTGTGCTCACCACCTTCACGGCGATCGGCGGACTGCTGCCGCTGGCGATGCAGGGGTCGGGACTCTACTCGCCGCTGGCGTGGGTGATCATCGGCGGACTCGTTTCGAGCACGTTGATTGCGCGGCTGGTGACGCCGGTTATGTACCGGCTGCTCGCTGCGGACGGCGCTCAGTTGGTGAAAAGCGCTGACTGGACTGCGCTGACTGAGCCTACGCTAACTTGACTGCGCTTTGAGACCACTGCTGATGTGAGTAGGTGAGACGAACGAGGGGGCGACGACCATTCGGTCCCGCCCGTCCTCACGTGAGGGAGTTCTCCGCTGAGATGCGCGTGTGAGGCAGACTCTTTCGAGACCTCCTCATGCGACTGTTGCTCCGCGCCAACGCTACCCCGCGACCGACGGCCCTTGCCGCGGCGATTCTCATACCCATCGCGCTGCTGGCCACGGCCTGTAGCGGTGGCGGCGACTCCGGCGGTACTGGCCCCACAGAGCAGGGTGTCACGCCAACTATCGCGCTCAGTTCAAGCGCGCTGACCGTAAGCGGTTTCGGCGCCTCGGCGTCGCTCACCGCCACAGCCTCTCCGTCAAGCGCGTCGGTCGCCTGGACCAGCAGCAATTCGGCAGTGGTGACCGTCAGCGGGAGCGGTTCCACGGCGAGCGTTACCGGCGTCGCTGCGGGGAGCGCGCAGATCACGGCGACAGCGACCAGTGGTTCGCGAAGTGCCACCGCCGTCGCGACTGTGACCGTGACGCCGGCGGTGCGAACGATCACGATCGCCGAGCCGAGCGTCACGCTTGCGGTGGGTGCCGTGCAGCGCGTTACGGCAACGATCACCGCCGACGCGGGCGCTGTGCGAACGGTGCAGTGGCGCAGCGACGAACCCACCATTGCCACGGTCGACACGGCTGGCGCAGTCACCGCGATCGCGGTCGGCACAACCACGGTGCGCGCAACTTCACTCGCGACGCCATCGATCACGGCGTCGGTACCGGTTCGGGTGAACGCCGCGCCGCG
This sequence comes from uncultured Gemmatimonadaceae bacterium, assembly GCA_966112585.1. Classification (GTDB taxonomy): domain Bacteria; phylum Gemmatimonadota; class Gemmatimonadetes; order Gemmatimonadales; family Gemmatimonadaceae; genus Gemmatimonas. Next base: position 282,295 of record CBHWDN010000001.1, on the reverse strand, counting down.
CGTTCGTGCCGTGGCCATCACACCCCTGACAGACTCGGCGCTCATCGGACAAGTCCGACCGTTCACGGCGGTGGTGACTGCCGATTCCGGTCTCGCGACCACGGTGAGTTGGCGGTCGTCGTCGTCTGCGGTGGCGACGATCGATGCGAGCGGTCGCGCGACCGCGCTGGCGTCGGGCTCGACGACGATCACCGCGGTATCAACCGCTGATACGACGATGCGCGCGTCGGCGAGTCTCACGGTACGTCTTCCCACGGTGCGAAATGTGAGCTTCACATTGCCGGCCACGTTGCAGGCCGGTCGATCAGCCGACGCTGTGCCGACAGTGGTGGCTGATGTTGGTGCCGATACCCGTCTTGCATGGAACTCCACGACGCCCGCGGTAGCGACGGTGGATGCGAATGGCCGTGTGACCGCGTTGAGCGTTGGTACCACTACGATTGCGCTGCGAAGTGTCGCATTCAGCACCGTGACGGCCAGTGCACTCCTCACGGTGAGTGCGCCGCCCACGACGTCCGTGTTTGCCGAAACGTCGGTGGGAAGCGGCGGCGGTTTGAGTACGGCGACGATCACCAACATTTTCGCGTCGTCGGCCACGCAAGGCATCGTGTTGGCCGATGCGTCGGCGCCCAACATTGCCGGAGTCGCAGCGCCGCTGCAGATGGGCGCGCCCCTGTGGCAATCGCGCTCCGACCTCATGACGAACTTTTCCCGACGCTTCGGCTCGGACGCCGCCGCGTCTTCGCCGTCCGATGTTTTCTGGAGTTTGCCCGGCGACAATCTGAGCGGCCTTCCAACCAGCACACTCGTGGCGCGGTGGGACGGCACCACATTGACGAGCACCAACTGGCCGCTGCCGACGGGAGGCACCAGTCCGTCCGCGCGTGCCCTCGCGTCGATCGGCGCGGGCGAAGCGCTCGCGCTTTCGTCAACCGGTGCGATACATCGGTATAGAAGTGGTGCATGGACAACGCTGACGGCAGCGACCGCCGCGACGTCGGGATCAGGGATGAGCGCCTGGAACGGCGATAGCGCCATCATCACTCGATGCCGTTCCTCGGCCGCTGATCCGCGCATCGCGATCTTCCGCGCGGGATCGGTCACGCTGCTCCCGAACAACACGATCGGTGACGATCCCACCTTCACCGGGTGCGCGCGCTCGCCGATTGCGCTCCCTGGTGGTGATTTTGTGGTGGCGCTCGATCGGTCGGTGGCGCGCTACAGCGGCGGAGTTTTCACCGAGTATTCGCCTACGCTCGATCAACGCGAGTGGTTCTACGAACTCGCGATGTGCGGCTCGACGTTGTACGCGGGGACTTCACGCGGTCGAATCTTTCGGGCCAGCGGCACCACGCTGGTGCTCGTGGCCGATGCCGGGCTCGCTGCGGTCGAACGATCAGGTGCGATGCAATGCGCGCCGGACGGAACGCTTCGCGTGGGGAGTGCGCAGGGCCTGGTCACTCGCTTCTCAGGCGGCGCCTGGACCGACGAGCACTATGCGCCACGATTGGGAGGACTTTCGCTGCAATCGACCGACGCCGGCATGGCGGTTGGTTCGAATGGCTCGGTGTGGCGGTGGAACGGCGCGCAGTGGAACTGGGTTCGGCGAACCAGCGGTGAATCGTTGAGTGAAGCCTACCTGGCACCGGACGGAACGATGTTCGCGGGTGGCACGTTTTCGCGCAACGACAACACGTCGGGTCAACTGCTGCGATCGAGCGGTAGCTCGTGGGTACGCGAGGAGTTGGCGGTCAATGAAAACGTGCGCTCAATCTGGGGCACGTCATCCTCGCAGGTTTTCGCCACCAGCAGCGACTTCAACGGGACGGGAAAGATCTGGCGCTACGACGGCGCCAACTGGTCTGTGGCGGCCACCACCAGCGGCGCGTTGTACGCGGTGCACGGCAGCTCGCCGACGAATGCGATTGCCGTTGGCTTCGGTGGCATCGCGCGTCAGTGGAACGGTTCAACGTGGTCTACCATGCCGTCAATTCCCGTGGGGTCATCCACGGTAACGGTACAAGGCGTTCTCACGTTCTCTCCCACGCTCGCCTACGCCGCGGCGCCGGGATGCGACAGCTTCACGCCGGGAGGACTGTGGCGATGGAACGGCACCGCGTGGGTTGATGCGGGACTGACCGCTGCCGGTCTTCCCAACTGTGTCGTCGCAATCTTCGGCGCGGACCCCAACGACTTCTTTGTCGTCGTGCAGGGAACGTCCGGGAGCACCACCCTCCCTGATCGACTCGTGCGATGGAACGGCACCAGCTGGTCGGTGGTCGGCGTCACGCTGGCCAACGACTATCGCCGCGGCGCCGCGATTCCCGGGCTGACGATGCTGACGGGGCGGGCGGGGAAGGCGATGGTTGGCACTGTGCAGGGGCAGGCGTCGCGAGTGAGACAGCGCTAACTGGAACTACGCTAACTGCGACTACGCTAACTCACACGCGCTCTGAGACCACTGCTGATGTGAGTAGGCGAGACAACAACGAAGCGGGCGACGACCTCTCGATCGCGCCCGCTTTCCTGTAGTCTGACCTACTCACATCAGCAGTGGTCTCAGAGCGTTTCTCAGTTCGCGTAGTTCAGTTCACGTTGTTCAGTTCGCGCTGTTCAGCTGTTCGCCTTGCGCCAAACCGGCAAGCTTCTCGCCAAGCTCCGCATGCCCTCGCGCCGTCGCCAACATCGCCGGCGTCGTGTTGTCTTCCATCTTCGCGTGGATCTCGGCGCCGCGATGAATCAGCAGCTCGCATAGCGCCAAATCACCACGCGACGCGGCGAGATGAAGCGGTGTGATGTTGTGCGCGCCGCGTGCTTCGATATCGGCGCCGGCAAAAATCAGCCGGCGGACAATCGTGGCGTTCGTCGCGCCGGCGAGCGCGGCGTGCAGCGGGGTGTTGCGCGTCGCGTTGGTGCTGTGTGCGTCGAGTGGCGCGCCCAGGTCGATCAACAGCGCAACGGCGTCAACGCGACCGAAGAACGCAGCGAGATGGAGTGGGGTCCATCCGTCGCTGCTTCGGCGGACGCGCGCATCGTCGTCGTTCTCGATCGCGATGCGCAAGGCGTCCAGGTCGCCGAGCGCGGCGGCCTCGCAGGCATCGAGCGCTCGGCCGCGCAGAAACATTGGCGCAAGATCGGACGCGCCAACGTAGCAGGCGTGAAGGACCAGCGATTCACCCGTCGCGGCGCGCGATGTGGCCAGCGTGGGATCATCGCGAAGAATCCGTTCGATCGCGACCTGGTCGCGGCCACGGATGGCGTTCAGCAGGGGCTCTGGAGCAGTCGTCACCATATGCTGCAAGATTCTACATGCCTGTGACGCGATACGCTGCACCCCCGGGCGCAGCGGCGCGATCCGGTGCGCAGATTGGACAGGTGGTGTGGCATTTTGCGAGGACTGAGGCGGAGAGGCGATGCGCGTGCGAAACGGCTGGTGGATGGCGGTAGCGGCGATGTTGGCGTTGGTCGACGAGGGGTGCAGCGCGCGGGCGGCGCGGCCGCTCGGTTCAAGCGCGCCTTCCGACGGTCCCATCGTCATCGCCCATCGCGGCGCCAGCGGTCATCGACCCGAGCACACCCTAGAGGGCTATGCGCTCGCCGTGCATATGGGCGCCGATTACATCGAGCCGGATCTTGTGAGCACGAAGGACGGTGTCCTCGTCGCGCGTCACGAAAACGAGATCGGCGGTACGACTGATGTGGCCACCCGTTTTCCCGATCGCAAAACGCGAAAGATTGTCGACGGCGACACGATCAACGGGTGGTTCACCGAGGACTTCACGCTCGCCGAATTGCGCACCCTGCGCGCGAAGGAGCGATTGGCGTTCCGGTCGCATGCCTACGACAACCAATTCCTGGTGCCGACGTTCGACGAGGTGCTGACGCTCGCGGATTCGATGGGGCGCTCGCGCGGTCGGGTGGTCGGCGTCTATCCAGAAACGAAGCATCCCACCTACTTCCGATCGATTGGGCTGCCACTCGAGCCGGGGCTGCTGCGCGCGCTGATCGCACACAACCGGAATCGCGCCGACGGCGCCGTCTTCATTCAAAGCTTCGAGGATGGGAATCTGCGCACGCTGCGCACGGAAACCACGGTGCCCTTGGTGTACCTGCTCTCGGGCGGCGCATTGACGGCGTCGCGGTTGGCGGACATTGCGTCATTCGCCACCGCGATTGGCGTGAATCAGCGGATGATCGTGGGCGCCGACTCCTCGGCCGTCCCCAATTCGCTCATCAAGGACGCGCACGCCGTTGGTCTCAAGGTGCACGTCTGGACGCTTCGCCCGGAACCGGCTTTTCTCGCCAAGCGCTATGGCGGCAATCCGCTCGCCGAAGTGCGCGAGCTGGCCTCGCTCGGCGTCGATGGAATCTTTGGTGACTACCCCGACCAGGTGGTTCGGGGGTTGCAGCTGAACGGCTACCGGAAGTAGCCGTTCAATCCTGCTACTCCATCGCGAACTCGCTGTTGAACGCGACCGCGAACTGGAAGGTCTTCGCGCGCGTGCGGCTTTCCATCGCATCGGCGACGCGCTCGAGGCGCGCCGTGATCGACATGATCTTTTCCTGCGCCATCCGCCCCATCTCGTTCAATCCTTCGATCTTGTCGATCGCCCAGAACTTGATGAGGTCTTCCACAATGCGGATGTAGTCGCGCGGCCCGTAGATGCCGGCGCGACGAATGACATCGGCCATGTCGCGGAAGTGCGGCATGTTCACGCCCGGCATGTCGATGCTCGGCATGACGAGCGAGGCACTCACCAGCGCGCGATTTGGATCACGATCGAGAACGCGCTTGAAGATCTCTCGATAGAAGACGTAGTGGCGCGCTTCTTCCTTCGCCACGTTCGAAAGCACGTCGCCAATGAGCGGCTCATAGTTGCCGGCCAGCTTTCCGGTGTTCGCGTGGCTCACCTGTGTCGCTCGCTCCTGCAGCGAGGTGTACACGAACACCCGATACGGATCCTTGTCCCAGCTCGGCTCAAATCCGGCCTTGAGATACTCGAACTGCATCCGCTCGAAGAGCGGGTTGTCGAGCAACTGGCTGTCGCGTGTGTAGTCATGGAGCACCTGACCGTGACGGTCTTCTTCCGCCGTCCACAGGTTGTTCCACTTCGCCCAGAACGTGTCGCCGCCGAGGTACGTGGCCAGCAGGCGATGGAAGTGTGGCAGCCCTTCTTCCGTCAGCGTATTGAGGCAGATCGCCACACGCGCCGGCGTGCTGATGCCGCGCGCACGGTCGCGCAGCCCCTTCACATGCGCGTCCGGATCGGTGTCGGGCGGCGCCGCGAGCAGTTCAGACGGAAACCAGAGAATGCGCTTCGACTCATGGCTGTCCATGAGTTCATGCACATCTGGCTCGAGGTCACCCAGGACCTCAACCTTCGCGAGTGTTTCGTTATCGGGAACGAGCATCAGTGTCTGATTGGAGGGACCAATCGAAGAACTTATCGCATCCGCGGGACCGCGTCAGGCGGGCTTGACAGGGAATCCCCTACGTGGAGGGACGAACCGTCGCCGATAATCGACGAACGGAGAAGTCTGCTCCGCGTCACGATCGAAACCGTGCCTTCGATGTCGGAGGTCGAGCCGGAATCGTGGCTGTCCGGGTTCAGGTCCCCGCCCCCTGGAGAATGCCCGTATGTTGGTCAACGTAAAAATTGGTCCGAAGCTCATTGGTGGATTTGTCACGGTAGCGCTGCTCTGCCTCATGGTCGGCACGGCCGGCATTGTTTCCATGAAGCGCATGAAGAGCAGCGCCGATGTCGTCACCGACATCTCGGTACCGCAGCTCGATCGGTTGGGTGACTATCAAGTCGCTGTCGCGACCGTTCGGCGATTCGAATTCGGCATGCTGGTTGCCCGCGAGCTGAAGGACGACGCGCTGTTCGAACGGTACGCGAGTGATCTCAAGAACGCGCGCGTGGAGCAGGTCGAAAGCAATCGCGCGATCTTCGACACGATTCCGCGCTCACCGGAGGCCGAGCTCCTCTGGCAAGATGCAAAAAAGAAGACCGATGTCTTCCTGGCATCCGCTGAGTCGACGCATCAGCTCCTGACCGAGCACAATGTTGCGTCGGCTGCGCAGAACGTAATCGGCGCATCGCGCACGGCCTACGAAGCGACGGCTGACGCGCTGGTCAAGCTCAACGCGCGCGCAACGGCGACGTCCGATGCTCGCGCGTCCGACCTGGACCGAATCGGCAGCACCGGTACGACCATCATTGTCGTGTGCTCGGCAGTGTCGCTCGTGCTCGCCATCGGACTGGGCGTATTTCTGACGCGCTCGCTCACCATCCCCATCAACGAAATGGCGGCGCGTGCGGAGCAACTGCAGTCGGTGTGTATCAGCAGTCTCGAAACGGGACTGGATGCGCTGGCGCGCGGTGATACCACTGTGGATGTGATACCACAGACCAAGCAGCTCAAGTACGCACGTAAGGACGAAGTGGGTGACGTGGCGCGCACGGTCGACAACATGATCGCGAAGGCGCAGGGTTCGATCGCTTCGTACACCAAAGTGCGTGGCGTCATCGGGAATCTGGTGCATGAAACGCGACTGCTCTCCGACGCGGGTCGCGAAGGACATCTGTCGACGCGTGGCCGCGCTGAATCCTTCCAGGGTTCGTATCAGGAGCTGGTGCAGGGCATCAACGACACGCTCGACGCGGTGATCAATCCGGTGAACGAAGCCGCCTCGGTGCTCGAGAAAGTGGCGAGCCGTGATCTCACGGTGCGGGTCACGGGCCAGTATCGCGGTGACCATGCGCGCATCAAAGACGCGCTCAACAAGGCGGTGACAGATCTTTCGGATGCGCTCGCCGACGTCTCCCTCGCCTCGGAACAGGTCGCCGCCGCCGCGGGGCAGATTTCGAACGGCTCGCAGGGGCTGGCGCAGGCGTCGTCGGAGCAGGCGAGTACGATTGAAGAAGTCTCCTCGAGTCTCCATGAGATGACGGCGATGGCGCAGCAGTCGGCGGAGAACGCGAAGGACGCCCGTCGCATGGCGGAAGAGGCCCGCACGGCGACCACGCGCGGAGTGCAGTCGATGCAGCATTTGTCGAGCGCGGTCGATCGCATTCGGGATTCGTCGCAGCGCACCGCCAAGATCGTGAAGACGATCGACGAGATCGCGTTTCAGACGAACCTCTTGGCCCTCAACGCGGCCGTCGAAGCCGCGCGTGCTGGCGATGCGGGCAAGGGCTTCGCCGTGGTCGCCGAAGAGGTGCGCTCGCTGGCCATTCGCGCGGCGGACGCGTCCAAACAGACGGCCGAGCTGATCGAAGAATCCGGCAAGCACGCGGCCGACGGTGTGTCGTACACTGGCGACGTGGTGCAAGCGCTCGATGATATCGCCAGGCGTTCGGAACAGGTGTCGGCAGTCATGGGAGAAATCTCCGCCGCCAGCGAGCAGCAACAGACGGGCGTCTCGCAGGTGAATTCGGCGATCGAGCAGATGAACGTCGTCACGCAGCAGGTGGCGGCGAACTCTGAGGAGTCGGCGTCGGCGGCGGAGGAACTGGCAAGTCAGGCCGCGCATATGCAGGCGATGCTCGATCAGTTCGAGATCGCTGGAACGAGCGGCAAGGCGCCGGTGACGGGGTCGCGGAGACTGCTGGTCGCCGCCTAGTCCGATCGCGTCATCGGGTTGTGGGTGCGGGGGAAGTCGTGGCAGTATCCACGACATCTCCCGCACCCTGAGCTTTTCATGACCGACTTTCGTTCGGAACTCTCCCGCCGCGACGCCCTCCGTGCCGGTCTCGGCCTTGGCGTCGGTGCCCTGTTGGCCCCACGCTTCGGGCACGCACTGCCCTCGTTCGAGGCCGCGGATCTCGCGTGGCAGGGGAAACTGATCACCCGCGTGGTGCCATCGAGCGGCGAGGTGCTGCCGGCGGTTGGCATTGGTACGGCCCGTCGATTCGACGTGACGACCGCCGAGGAGAAGGCGCCCATTCGCGACACACTGCGACTCTTTCCCACGCTGGGCGGCAAGGTGATCGACACCGCGCCGAGCTATGGCGCGGCGGAAGGGGTCACCGGCGAGTTGGTGAGCGAACTCGGAATTCGCGACAAGCTGTTTCTCGCCACGAAGGTGAGCGTGCGCGGTACCGATGCGGCGCCGGGTGTGGCGCAGATGAACGAGAGTTTCGCCAAGCTCAAGACCGACCACATCGACCTGATGCAGGTCTGGAATCTTGGCGGAACCGCCACGCTGCTCCCCGTGCTGCGCGAAATGAAGCAGGCCAGGAAGATTCGCTATGTGGGTGTGACCACGAGCAGCGACCAGCAGTACGGTGCGCTCGAGCAGCTCATGAACAGCGAGAAGCTCGACTTCATCCAGATCGACTACGCGGCGGACAATCGCAACGCGGCCGAGCGCATTCTTCCGCTGGCGAAGGACAAGGGCATCGGCGTGATGGTGAATCTGCCGTTCGGCCGGACGCGCGTCTTCCAGAACGTTCTGAATACGCCGGTGCCCGATTTCGCGAAGGAGTTCGAAGCGGCGACGTGGGCGCAGCTGTTCCTCAAGTACATCCTGGCCAATCCGGCGGTGACGGTCGTGATTCCCGGCACGGCGCAGGTGAAGTACGTGCAGGACAACACGCTGGCGATGCGCGGCGCGTTGCCGACGCAGGATCACCTGAAGAAGATCGAGGCGTTGGTCGCACGGGCGATGTAGCTTTCATGCATGAATCCACCAGCGAAGGGCAAGCCAAAGTACGACAGCAAGCGCGCGTGGGGTGAAGCGCGCGCGCTGATGTGGGAGCATCGCCGATCCGTGGGGATCGGCCTGGTGCTGATGGTGATCAGCCGCGCCTCGGGCTTCGTGTTGCCGTACAGCACGAAGCGTGTGCTCGATGACGTGATCCCGAACAAGGACATCCATCTGCTCGGCATGATCGCGCTCGCGGGTCTCGCGGCGACGATCGTGCAAAGCATCACTGGCTCCGCGTTGTCGCTGGGGGTGCGCGTCGCCGCCCAGCAGGCGATCGCCAAGCTGCGCGAGGAGGTGCAGGGGCACCTGATTCGCCTGCCGGTGCGCTATTTCGATAGCACGAAGAGCGGTGTGCTGGTGAATCGTGTCATGAACGATCCCGAAGGCATCCGGAATCTGATCGGCACCGGACTGATTCAACTGACCGGTGGCATTCTGAGTGCATCGGCCGCCCTGGGCGTGCTGATCTATCTCAACTGGCGCCTCACGCTGGCGACCGTGGTGTTCCTGCTGTTTTTCGCGGTGGGGATGAGCATCGCGTTCAAGCGCCTGCGTCCGATCTTTCGCGAGCGGAGCATCATTCAGGCCGAAGTCACCGGTCGCCTCACGGAAACGCTTGGCGGCATTCGACTGATCAAGGTCTACACGGCCGAAGAGCGCGAGAAGGCGGTGTTCGGCAAGGGTGTACATCGCCTGTTTGAAAACATCGCCAAGACCATCACCGGTACGTCGCTGACCGGCACGCTGGGGTTTGCGGTGGTTGGTGTGATTGGCGTGATCGCGATGTATGTCGGCGGCGGCGATGTGATCAGTGGCAAGATGACGCTTGGCTCGCTGCTGACGTTCGTATTCTTCATCGCCATGGTCACCGCGCCGCTCGTGCAGGTGGCGAGTATCGGCACGCAGATCACCGAAGCATTCGCCGGCCTCGATCGCATTCGTGAACTGCGCGATATGGCCACCGAAGATCAGGAAGACGCCAGCAAGAAGGATGTGCCGGCGGTCGTTGGACACGTGTCGTTCGACGACGTGAGCTTCGAGTACGAGAAGGATGTGCCGGTACTCAAGCACGTCACGTTCGATGCGCCGGCTGGTACGACGACAGCGCTTGTGGGCTCGAGCGGCAGCGGCAAGAGCACGCTGATCTCGCTCATCATGGCCTTCGCGCAGCCGCAGGTTGGGCGCATTCGCGTGGATGGCGATTCGGTGAGCGATCTCAAATTGCGCGACTATCGTCGTCACCTGGGTGTCGTGATGCAGGACAACTTCCTGTTCGACGGTACCGTGAAGGAGAACATCGCCTTCACCAAGCCGGGCGCGACCGACGAGGAAATCATGCGCGTGGCCAAGATCGCCAACGCGCATGAATTCATCTCACAGTTCCCGCAGGGCTACGACACGATCGTTGGCGAGCGCGGTGTGAAGCTCTCAGGCGGTCAGCGTCAGCGTGTCGCCATCGCGCGCGCCATTCTCGCCGATCCGCGCGTGCTCATTCTTGACGAAGCCACCTCGAGCCTCGACTCCGAAAGCGAGCACCTCATTCAGGAAGGGTTGCGTCGCTTGCGCGCCGGTCGCACCACCTTCGTGATTGCGCACCGTCTGTCGACGATCACGAGCAGCGACCAGATCCTGGTGCTCGAGCGCGGTGAGATCGTGGAGCGCGGCACCCACGCGCAGCTGCTCGCGCTGGGCGGCCGCTATCGCGATCTGTACAACCGACAGTATCAGATGGAGCTGGATCAGTTCATCAATCCGGGCGAGGAAATCGCGGCGACGGGGTGAGCGCGGCCGTGGGGTTGTTGTGGCTGTGGGTTTGGTGCAGACCACCAGTGCGGAGAGCGGAGTGTGGAGTAAGCAGTGAGGCGAAACGACGGCGGAGTGGCTCTCCGTACTCCGTACCCCACACTGTTTACTCTTTTCTGGCCGTTGGAGTCGTTAGCTTGTTGCAATGACCACGTTCGCCACTCTCAGTCTCCACGCCAGTCTCCTTCACGGCCTGAAGGACCTCGGCTTCGCTCGCCCCACGCCAATTCAGGGCGAGGCGATTCCACCGGCGTTGGAAGGCAAGGACGTTCTCGCCTGCGCCATGACGGGCAGTGGCAAGACGTACGCGTTCCTGCTGCCCATCCTGCATCAGCTCATGACGAAGCCGCGCGGCAAGACGCGCGCGCTGGTGTTGACGCCTACGCGAGAGCTGGCGGCGCAGATTCTCGAAAGCTTCAACGATATCGCCACGCACACGCCGCTCACCGGCGCCGCGGTCTTTGGCGGCGTGGGAATGGGGCCGCAGGAGCATGCGTTTCGCACGGGCGTGGATGTATTGATCGCAACACCGGGACGCTTGCTCGATCACTTCCGCGCGCCGTACGGCAAGCTGGATGCACTCGAGTTCCTGGTGCTCGACGAAGCCGATCGCATGCTCGACATGGGCTTCCTGCCCGACATCAAGAAGGTGCTCCGTCATCTGCCCGCGAAGAAGCGGCAGACATTGTTCTTCAGTGCCACGATGCCGGCACCGATTGCGTCGCTCGCGCATGAGATGCTGCACAAGCCGGTGACGCTCAACCTGCAGCGTCAGGCAGCCCCGGCGAAGGGGATCACGCAGGCGGTGTATCCGGTGTCGCAGGATTTGAAGAGCGCACTGCTGGTTGCGCTCCTCAAGCGCGGCGATATGCCGCAGGCGCTGGTGTTCACGCGCACGAAGCATCGCGCGAATCGCCTGGCGAGCCAGCTGGTCACGGCGGGGATCAAGGCCGAGCGTATTCACGGCAATCGCTCGCAGAGTCAGCGCACACAGGCGCTCGCCGGCTTCAAAGACGGCACGTACAAGGTGCTCGTTGCCACCGACATCGCCGCGCGCGGTATCGATGTCGAAGCGCTCGGGCATGTTGTGAACTTCGATGTGCCGGTCGCATCGGAAGACTACATCCATCGTGTGGGCCGCACGGCCCGTGCGGAAGCGACCGGTGAAGCGTTCACCTTTGTGAGCCCGGAAGAAGAGGGTGAACTCAAGGCGATCGAGCGCGCGATCAAGAAGACCTTGCCGCGCGTGACGGTGCCGGACTTCGACTACAGCGCGAAGCCGCAAGTGAAGCTCGAAGTCCCGCTTGCTGAACGCATCGCCGAGATCCGCAAGAAGAAGGCGGAAGACCGGGCACGCGCGGCGGAGAAGGTCGCGCGTCGAACGCAGGCGCAGCAGTCGGAGGCCGCGCGTCGCTCGAGCAAGGAAGAGGCACCGAAGAGTGGTGGACAGAATCGACGGCGTCGTCGTCCCAGTGGCCCACGTCCCGGCGGTCCGCGCAGCGACAGTCCATACAAGCAATAAGTCGTGAGCACGCGCTACATGGTGCCAGCGGGCCGCCATGAGGTGGAGCAGGTCATCGATCGCAGTCGCTTTCGTTGCACCATCGAGCGCGTGCGCACCACCGACGATGCGCAGGCATTCGTCAAGGAGATGCAGGCCACGTACCCCGAAGCGACGCACAACTGCTGGGCGTACGTGGTTGGGCCGCCGGGAAGCACCGATCGCATTGGCATGAGCGACGACGGCGAACCGCACGGCACTGCGGGCCGGCCGATGCTCACCGTACTCGCGCACAGTGACATCGGAGAGATCGCCGCGGTCGTGACGCGCTGGTACGGGGGCATCAAATTGGGCACCGGTGGCTTGGTCAAAGCCTACGGCGGTGCGGTCCAGGAGGCGCTGCTCGCACTCCCGACTGAAGAGCGCGTCGAAACGGTCGACATGCGTTTCGATGTGAACTACGCGCAGGTAGGCGCCGTGCTGCAACTCATGCCCACGATTCCTGCGGAAGTGCTCACACAGGATTTTGCCGCCGATGTCACCTTCGTGGTGCGCGTACCGCGCGAACAGATCGCTGCGTTGACCTCAGCAGTTCAGGACCTGACGCGCGGCGCTGCACACTTCACCGAAGTCGGCGCAAACTGACTCGCACCGGCTAGCTCAGGCCTTCAATCGTACCGTCGGCGCGTACGCGCATCCCTTCCGCAGCCGGCTTCTTCGACAAACCGGGCATCGTCATGATGTCGCCGCACTTCGCAACTACGAATCCGGCACCAGCGCTGCCGTAGACTTCGTTGACCGTGATGCGGAAACCCTTGGGCGTGCCAAGCCGTGTGGCGTCGTCGGTGAGCGAGTACTGCGTCTTGGCCATGCACACCGGCGTTTCGTGCATGCCAATCGACTCGAGCCAATCGATGCTCTTCTCGGCGGCGGGGCTGAAGTCCACGCCATCGGCGCCGTACACCTTCGCCGCGATCGTGCGCACCTTTTCGCGAATCGGCTTTTGTGAATCGTAGAGCGGCTTGAAGTTCGCCGTCTTGCTGTCGAGCAGCTTCATCACTTCGCGCGCGAGCCCTTCGCCGCCCGCACCGCCTTCGGCCCACACGTTACACATCTGCACCGGTACGCCAAGCTTCTCGGCGTAGTCGTACACCATCTGCACCTCGGCTTCGGTGTCGGTCAGTCGGCGATTGATCGCCACCACCGCCGGCACACCGAATTGCCGCACGTTGTTCACATGGTGAGCGAGATGCGGCAGGCCGCGCTCGAGCGCCGCGAGATCTTCCGTGTCGAGCATGTTCTTGGGCAAGCCACCCTGCATCTTGAGCGAACGCACCGTGGCGACCAGTACTGCCGCCTCCGGGTTGAGTCCACCAAACCGGCACTTGATGTCGAAGAACTTTTCGGCGCCCAGGTCGCTGCCAAAGCCTGCTTCTGTCACGACGATATCGCCAAGCGCGAGACCTGCGCGCGTCGCGACCAGTGAATTGCAGCCGTGTGCGATGTTGCCGAACGGACCGCAGTGCAGAATCGCCGGTCCGCCCTCGAGCGTCTGCACGAGGTTCGGTCGAATCGCATCCTTGAGGAGCAGCGTCATGGCACCCGTCGCGCCGATCTCTCGCGCACGCACCGGCTGCTTCGTACCGCTCGTCGTGCCCACAATGATGTTGCCCAATCGATGCTCGAGGTCCTGCAAGTCAGCCGCGAGTGCGCAAATGGCCATCACTTCCGACGCGGGAATGATCACCCACCGCTCTTCGCGCATCGTGCCGTTACCCGCACCCACACCGATGATCGCGGTGCGCAAGGCGCGATCGTTCATGTCGATCGTGCGCGGCCAGGTGATCGCCTTCGGATTGATCCCCAACGCGTTGCCGTGATAGAACTGATTGTCGAGCATCGCCGCGAGCAGCGCGTGTGCACTCGAGATCGCGTGAAAGTCGCCGGTGAAGTGGAGATTGATGTCATCCATCGGCAGCACCTGCGAAAATCCGCCACCGGCAGCGCCGCCCTTCACGCCAAACACGGGGCCCAGGCTCGGTTCGCGCATGCAGAGAATCGCGTTCTGCCCAATGCGTCGCAGCGCCTGCGACAGGCCAACACTGACTGTGCTTTTTCCTTCACCTGCCGGCGTCGGATTGATCGCCGTGACCAGCACGAGTCGCCCCTTGGGTGGCGCAGAGGCGAGGGACAACGGGAGCTTGGCCTTGTACCGCCCGTACTGATCGATGTCATCCGGCGCCAACCCAAGTTCGGCCGCGACCGCGGTGATCGGGCGCATTGTGGCCTGCTGGGCAATCTCAATGTCACTGGGGACGCGGAGGGGCGCTGTCGTCATGGCGGCGGGTGGGCACGGGGTGCAATTTTCGGGAACGGCGTCCCTTATCGTGACGTCCAACTCTCCAGTCGTCCACCCCACCAGATGATCGTTTCCGTTTTCGGTGCCTCCTCCCGGCTCGGCCAGGTCTTCATTGAACAGACCGATGCGGCGGGGATGTCCATGCGTCTCCATTACCGCGCCAAGCCGTCCGAAAAGCTTCCTGCGTCGGCGACCGTGGTCGTGGGTTCGCTGTCCGATCCGGCGGCGGTTCGTGAAGTGCTGCGTGGCACCGATGTCGCGTTGGTGTTGTTCGGGCACAAGGCTGATGCGCGTGTGCCGTATTGCGCGGCGGCGACCAAGGTGATCGTGGCGGCGATGAAGGCGCTCGAGCAATCACGCCTGATCGTGGTGACCGATGCGATGACCGGCGATTTGCCGGGGAACGTTGGCGTCGGTGCGAAGCTGATGAACATGCTCACCAAGCGTTCGGCGCATGATGGCATGCTCGAAGATCGTGAGGAGCAGGAGAAGGTCGTGCGCTCGAGCGGCCTTGGCGCATGGACGATCATCAAACCGCCCAAGTTCACCGACGGCCCGGGCGGTGGTTCGATCAAGATGGGCCCGTCGGCGAGCATCGGTGTCGGCAGCAAGATTTCCCGCGCGGCACTCGCGAAGGGGCTCGTTGGCGAAGTGCTCTCGCCGCAATTCCCGCAGCAATCGGTGTATATCGCCGAGGGCTGATCGCATCGCGATGAGCACCTTCTCACATCCGATGTTCTGGTTCGATGCCATGCTCCCCTTCGGAGCCGGCATACTGTTCTGCCTCTGGCAGCTATGGGATTTGCGTCAGGAAGACGCGAAAGCTGCACTGGCTGCACGGACTGTCCCCTTACCGCCGCCCATCATGCCCGACGTTCGCAAGCTGGCCTGGGAAGACATGGAGATCGAGGAAATGACACCGATGATCGGTCGTCGCCTGATCTACACTGAGAAGCAGATGCTCGCGCATGTGTATCTCAAGAAGGATGCGCTGGTGCCGGCGCATGATCACATCAACGAGCAGATCACGTACATCATCAGTGGCGCGCTGCGCTTCTGGATTGGTGAACATGCGGACAATCCGGGCGATGTGTACACCGATGTGCGCGCTGGCGAGGTGCTGGTGATTCCGAGCAGCGTGCGTCATCGCGCGATCGCACTCGAGGACACGCTCGACGTGGACATCTTCAATCCGCCGCGTCAGGACTGGATCGAAAAGACCGATGCGTATTTGCGCACGGGTATTCCGATGACCGGCAGCCGCTGAGGCGATACGATGGATCTCGGACTCAAGGGCAAGGTCGCAGTGGTGTGTGGTGCGAGCAAAGGCATCGCGTACGCCACGGCGGAAGATTTTGCGAAAGAGGGGTGCGAGCTGGTGATCTGCTCGCGTGACGCGGCTGCGATCGACGCGGCGAAGAGCAAGCTCGAAGCGTTGGGCGCCAGGGTCACCGCTGTTGCGGCGGATCTCTCGACGCAGGCCGGCATCGATGCGCTGGTGGCGCGCACGAACGACGTGCACGGTCGATGCGACATTCTCGTGTGTAACACGGGCGGTCCGCCGCCCGGTGCGCCGATGACGCAAAGTTGGGACGACTGGACCAAAGCGGGTGAGCTGCTGCTGCGCTCTGTCGTCGAACTGACGCGCGCGTTCGTGCCGGGAATGCAATCGCGCGGCTGGGGACGTGTCGTTGCCATCACGTCGATCGCCGTGCGCAAGCCGCAGGGAAACCTGATTCTCAGCAACAGTCTGCGCGCCGCAGTTACCGGCTACCTGCGCACGCTGGCCGATGACGTTGGCAAGAACGGTGTCACGGTGAACACCGTGCTCCCCGGATTCACCGCCACGGAACGCCTTGAAGGGCTCGCGACCGCGAACGCCACGCGCAGTGGCGCTGATCGCGAGTCGATCTTTGCCGGCTGGGCCGCGGAAGCGGCAGTGAATCGCCTCGGACGCCCCGATGAACTCGCGGCTGTTATAGCTTTCCTGTGCTCAGCGCGCGCCGGGTTCGTAACCGGCCAGGCCGTCCTGGTGGACGGCGGCGCGATGAAGACCCTGCTGTAACGGGTCCTGATCACCCTTTTCAGATAGACGCACATGAGTCGCATCTCCGAGACGCAGTGGATCTGGCGC
This sequence comes from uncultured Gemmatimonadaceae bacterium, assembly GCA_966112585.1. Lineage (GTDB taxonomy): Bacteria > Gemmatimonadota > Gemmatimonadetes > Gemmatimonadales > Gemmatimonadaceae > Gemmatimonas. The sequence continues at coordinate 265,785 of CBHWDN010000001.1, read as the reverse complement.
GATGGCCAGTTCATCCCATGGGCTGACGCCACGATTCACGTCCTCGCGCATTCCGTGCAGTTCGGATCATCGGCGTTCGAAGGCATTCGCGCCTACAACACGCCGAAGGGTCCGGCGGTCTTTCGTTTGCGCGAGCATCTCGAGCGGCTCTTCCATTCGTGCAAGATCTATCGGATGGATGTACCGTGGACGATGGATCAGCTGGTCGAAGCCACGCGCGAACTGGTGGTGCGCAACGGACTCGATTCCTGCTACATCCGTCCAATGGTCGTGCGCGGTTACGGCACGGCCGGCATGGTGCCGATCGGTGCGCCGATCGAGACGTATCTCCCCTGCTGGCCGTGGGGCGCGTATCTGGGCGATGAGGCGCTCGACGCGGGTGTAGACGCGTGCATTTCGAGCTGGCAGCGCGTGCAGCCGAACACGATTCCGGCCATGGCCAAGATCGCCGGCAATTACTTGAGCGGTCAGCTCATCAAGATGGAAGCGCTCGCCAACGGCTACGCCGAAGGCATCGCACTCGCGCCTGATGGTGTCGTGAGCGAAGGCTCAGGTCAGAACGTGTTCATGGTGTCGAAGGGTACCGTCATCACGACGCCGCTCGATGGCAGCATCCTCGGTGGAATCACGCGCAACACCATCATGCAGCTCGCCGCCGACGCCAACATTCCGGTCAAAGAGATGGCGATCCCGCGCGAAATGCTCTACATGGCCGACGAAGTGTTCTTCACCGGTACCGCCGCCGAGCTTACGCCGGTGCGCAGCATCGACAAGATCACAATTGGCGCGGGTCGCGTCGGGCCGATCACGAAGCAGTTGCAGACCGAATACCTGGGGATAGCGAAGGGGACGATCGAAGATCGGCACGGGTGGCTGACGATTTGTAGATGAGAGTGGGGGCAAGATCTTGATCCAGGAGTCAGGTTGCAGCAGTCAGGTGGGAGTCGACTCCATCCTGACTGCTGTGCCCTGACTCCTGGATGCAGATCCCAGCCGAGCGCTCTCACTCCCCACTGACTGCTGCGCCCTGACTCCTGGATGCAGGTGCCCGTCGAGCGCTATATCGCTGGCCGCTTTCGCCCAGCCAGTAAATGGATCACAAACAGCACCACTATCGCCCCGATAAACGCGGTGAAGATCACCCCACCGAGTCCGCCCATCGGGCTGCCAACACCGAGTTGGCGGAAAATCCAACCGCCGACGAACGCGCCGACGATGCCGCAGATGATGTCGCCCACGAGGCCGACACCGCCCACGACGAGCGACGCGAGCACACCCGCGACAAGTCCTACGACGAGCCAGGTTACGATATCCATGCACGTCCTCCAGGTTGGGTTCGGTCCGGAGTGGCGCAACGAACGCGCCAGCGCGTTCGTGCCGTATATCACCAACTTCGATAGTGCATGGCGCTGACCTCCACCATGTACGCCTGTCAGGTCGAGCTCGCTCATGTCGATCGCGGCGTGTACGAGTCGCTCGATTTCCGCATGGCGATGCATCCATCGGAAAGTCCTGAGTACTTCGTGACGCGATGGCTGGCCTACTGCCTCGAGTACACGGAAGGGGTCGCCTTTTCGCGCGGTGTATCGGATCCCGATGAGCCCACGCTGAGCGTTCGCGACCTCACCGGTACTATCACTGCATGGATCGAAATCGGTCAGCCCGATGCCGCGCGGTTGCACAAAGCCAGTAAGGCTGCGCCGCGTGTAGCGGTCTACACGCACAAGGAACCGCGCGTGTGGCTGTCGCAATTGGCCGCGGCCAGGATTCACAAAGCCGATCAGCTGCAGCTGTGGGCGCTCGATCGCGAGCTCATCGATGCGCTGGTCGAACGACTCGATCGGCGATTCAAGTGCGAGCTGAGCGTCACCGATGGCACGCTTTACGTGAACATCGACGGTGAGACACTGACGGGCTCGCTGGAACAGCTGGTGTTGGGATGATCAGTCCGCGGCGCGTTGTCATGGCAGCGCTTGCCGCGCTGAGTGCGATAGGGACCGGATGCGCCGCGAATCGCCGCGCGACCACATCGCCGGCCGCCATTTATGCGAGCCGCACGGCGCTCCGTGATGCCGATCGTGCCCTGCGCGATTCGATTGTGACACGGCTCGTTCGGCGTGTCGTGGCGCGCGGTGATCGAACGCTCGATCTGCTGATGCTGTCGGGCGGTGGACAGAACGGCGCATTTGGCGCCGGCTTCCTGCGTGGGTGGGCATCACGCACCGACAGCGTGATGCCGCGCTTCGATCTCGTGAGCGGTGTCAGCACTGGTGCCCTGCAGGCGCCGTACGCATTGCTCGGCACACGCGCTGCACTGGACACGATCAGCGCCTTGTACGCGCGCGCCGCGACCACGATTGCGCCAAGCATCGATTGGCTGGTGCTCTTTCGCCGAACCGGCGGATTGGTCACGACCGAGCGCTACGATCGCGCGCTCGAGCAAACGATCAACGGCGATTTTCGCACGCAGCTGCATGCGGCCTTTGCCGAAGATCGCCAGATGCTCTTCACGACGACCGACTTCGATCTCGGCGTTGGACGCGTCTGGTCATTGGGTGATCAACTCGAACATCCAGCGCCCGGTGTGGACGGGCTCGTGCGCTCGCGTACCCTGCTACGCGCAGCGACCGCCATTCCGGGGATCTTTGCGCCGGTGATGATCGATGGTCATCTGCACGCCGATGGGGGTGTCATTGAAAACATCACGCCGGTGTTGGGATTCGAAGACTTCGAACGTCTTGGAGCGCAGCTGACCGCGCGAGGAGTTGGTTCCGTCACGGTGCGACTGTGGGGCGTGATGAACAATTGGTCGCACGCCGAGCCCCGAGTGATTCCAGCGTCGAATCGCGGCAAGATCAGCGGTCGTTCAACCGGTCTGCTCTTCTATCTGCATCAGGCCACAAGTCTCGAAGCACTGCCCAACCTGGCGCGATCGGTCACGGCTGGCGTGCCCGGACTGCGCGTCGAAGTTCATATGGCGACGCTGCCGAGCGAGTTGAGCATGACACCGGGCGCCAATTCGCTGTTCGAATCGTCGTTCATGGCACGACTGGACTCGGCGGGCTTCGCCAAAGCTCGATCTACCAAACCCTGGGATGTCGCACCCAGCGCCTATGCTCGACCGGAGCGTCCGTGAGTGATAACGCCGTCGATACCGCGGCACCGCTGGTTGTCGTTCGTCCGCATCCGTTGTGTGCGGAAACGCCGATGACCGTGCTCGCGCAGCCGGTAACGCCACCGGAAAGTGTGTACGTGCGCAGCAACTTCCCCAATCCCGAGCTTGACCGCGCGCATCGCATCTCCGTTGGTGGTGCCGTGCGCGCGTCGTACGAGATCGGCTTGGAGGAACTCGCCGCGATGCCGCAGCACGAGGTGCTGGTCACGCTCGAATGCGCGGGCAACTGGCGCTTGGGTATGGACCCTGTGCCAACCGGTGAACCGTGGGAGTACGGCGCGTTGAGCACGACACGCTGGAGTGGCGTGCGATTGGGTGCGTTGCTCGAGCGTGCCGGTGTTGATGCTTCGGCACTGGAAGTGCTGGCGACGGGCGCCGACAGCGGTCCACGAGAGGACGAAGCTGGCATTGTGCAGTTTCAGCGCGCGCTGCCGATTGCCGCTGCGATGGCACCGGACACCATCGTGGCCACGCATATGGACGGCGCACCGCTGACGATGGATCATGGCGCACCGATGCGTCTCATCGTACCAGGCTGGTACGGCATGGCGAGTGTGAAGTGGCTCACGACGCTCGAGCTCATCACCACGCCGTTCACCGGATACTTTCAGCACAAGCGCTACGTCTTCGACACGCCGGACGGCATCGTCCCGGTGACGCAGGCGCTGGTGAAGTCGATGATCACGGCACCGGGCGACGGTAGCACGAGTGCGCACGACACGGTGGTGCAGGGATGGGCGTGGAGTGGTGCGGGTGCTATCACGCGGGTCGATGTGCAGGTCAACGACGGGGTGTGGCTCACCGCCGAACTGGGTGCGCCGGAGTCAAAGTGGGCATGGACTCCATTCACCTGCGCGGTCGTGCTGCCGCAGGGTGCCGTCACGCTGCGCTCGCGTGCGGCGGATGCGACGGGCGCTGAGCAGCCGGAGCGTATCGTCTGGAATCGGCTGGGTTACGGCAACAACGCCATTCGCGCGATTACGGTAACGGTGCATTGAAGAATCGCTCGGTGTGGTTGCTGGCCGCGCTGGTGGCCATTGGGCACATCGTCGTCAATCTCATCACACCGTTCGGTGTGCATCGCGATGAGTTTCTCTATCTCGCGATGGGTGATCATCTCCGGTTGTGGCGGATGGACTTTCCGCCCTTCATCGCGCTGCTGGCGAATGCGCAACGTGCGCTCCTTGGCGATGCGTTGTGGTCCATTCGCCTGGCGCCGGCGCTGGCCGGCGGCGTTATCGTGGCCATGGCGGCGTTCGCGGCGCGCTGCTTCGCGAAAGACCGGGACGTGCCCGCTTGGTCGCCCATGCTGGCGGCGCTGGCTACAATCGCGGCACCAGTGATGCTCCGGCCGGCGACGCTCTTTCAGCCGGTCGTATTCGACCAACTGTGGTGGACGCTCGCGCTGCTGGCGTTGGCGATGCGCGCATCAACCAACGACATGCGATGGTGGATTGGTATCGGTGCGGCGCTCGGCATCGGCCTGCTCACCAAGTTGAGCATCGCGTTCATCGGAGTCGGCGTTGTGGTTGGTGTGCTGGTCACGCCGCTGCGCGGAGATCTTCTCACGCGCTGGCCGTGGCTGGCGCTGCTGCTCGCGCTCGTACTGGGCGCGCCGTCGATTGTCGGACAGGTCGCACTCGATTGGCCAATCACCTGGCAGATGCGCGATCTCGCCGCGGGGCAGCTCGAACGTCGGAGCGTCCTTGCGTTCGTCGCTGAGCAACCGATGATGGTCATGCCGATCGCGTTCGTGCTCGCAATGCTCGGTCTCTGGTCGCTGCTCGCCAACGCACGATTTCGCGCGGTCGGTATTGCGGTGCTCGTGAGTTGGATCTGGCTCAGCGTGCAGAAGGGGAAGGGCTACTACGGCGCACCCGTGTACCCGGTGCTCTTCGGTGCGGGCGCGGCGGCACTCACGATGTGGACGCCTCGCACAACGCGCTGGCTTGTACCGACGGCCGCATCGCTCATGGCGGCGCTGGGCGTTGTGGCGATTCCCCTGGCGTTGCCAGTGCTGTCGCCCGCAGGCACCGCATCGTACGCCGCGCGACTTGGCGTTGGTGAGTCGACGCGCACGAACTACGGCACGCAGCTCCCGCTGCCGCAGGACTTCGCCGATATGATCGGATGGGAAGCGCAGGCCGCTGCCGTTGCTGAGGAGTGGCGTGCCCTCACACCGGCCGAGCGCGAGGTAGCGGTGCTGGCGGCCAACAGCTACGGTCATGCGGGTTTGCTCGACTACTACCGCACGAAATACGGATTGCCGGCGACCGTGAGTGGTGCGGGCAGCTACTGGTACTTCGGGCCCGGCACGCGCGCCGGCGACATCCTCATCCTGCTCGGCGAGAAGCCAGAGACGCTCACCGGGCCATGGCGCAGCTGCCGTTTGCTGCGCACGGTTGGGAACAGGTGGGGTGTCGAGGAAGAGCAGGACGTGCCGATCACTCGATGCGATGGTCCGCGTCAACCACTGCCGACGCTGTGGCCGCGCTTCGCGCCGTTTCGACCACGCGGCTCTTAACTACCAGCCACGGATTACGCGGAACGCACGGATCTTTCGCTCGATCGAAGAGGGCCGTGCGTTTCCGTGAAATCCGTGGCAAAACTGCCGTGCCAGGGCGCTAACGTAAGGAATGACTACCCAGTCCGACATGGTGATCCGCCGCGGCGTTGAAGCGGACGCAGAGACGCTGTCAGCGTTCGCGCGCGCGCAGTTCGTGATCACATTCGCGGCGCAGAATAATCCCGACGACCTCGCGATGTTTCTCGACACCGCGTTTACGCCGGGGCTGCAGCGCGCCGAGTTGCTCGAGCCGCATCGGCAGTACTGGCTGCTCGAAATGAACGGCGTGCTGGCGGGCTATGTGCTGCTGAACGATCACGCGCCGAAGGCGGAAGTGATTGCAGCGCATCCCGTGGAGCTGCAGCGCTTTTACATCGATCACGCGTGGCACGGCCGCGGACTCGCGCAGACGCTCATGTCACACGCGGTAAGCCAGGCGCGCGCGTTCGGTGGCGACGCGCTCTGGCTTGGTGTGTGGGAGGAGAACCCCAAGGCGATCCGCTTCTACGAGAAGCAGGGCTTTGAGGATGTCGGGTCGCACGTGTTCGTGGTGGGGACCGATCCGCAACGGGATCGGATCATGCGACGCGCGTTGGTCTGATCAACCGTCGCCGCCGCTGCTGCACCGCCAATAGCACGAGGCCCGCGGCCATCAACGAGATCGTTGTCGGCTCCGGCACGGTCGTACTGAGCGGCGCGGTGCCCGGGAAGAGACCTGACTGCGACTGGGTGGTGGTGCCTTGTGGCCCCTCGTAACTCGCCGTGAGCGTGTGGGAGAAATCGATATCGAACGAACCCAGTCGGTCACCCGGCTGCCCGTACGATCCAATCAGCAGCATCCAGTCGAAATCGCTCCCCGGCGTGACGTCCTGCACGATGCGCGTGGGGAACGAGGTGAGGTACGCGCTCGGCGTCATCGGTGAGCAGTTCCCGATGTAGTCGCAGGTCTGCAGAAACAGATTCGGGTTGCCGATCTGCCAGTAGTAGTACTGGAGCACCTCTGGTACACCGGCGAGCCGTCCGTCGACGTCGAGCGTCCCCGGCTTGAGCACCGAGAGCACCACAAATGCGCCGGCGTTGAGCGACGACAGCGCGGTCGACGAGGTGATCGATCCACTCAGGTCGAGCGTGAACCGTCCGGTGGCACTGGGACCCCAGTTGAAGGGGTTGTCATTCGCAAACGTCCGGAAGCCGTCGCCGAAGTATGCATTGGACTGCACGTACAGGTTGCTGGTCGGATCAGCGTTGGTCAGCGTGGTGCGCGACTTGAGCGTGCCAGTGGCGAGGTCGGCGAAGCTGTAGGTGGACAGGGACCCCCAGTCCCCGCTCGCCGACAGATTGCTGACAGATGAGGCCGGTGAGGCGCCGGTGTGCAGATCCCGGTTCGGATCGAATCCGTTGGGATAGATCAGGTAGCCGTTGGTCTGCGTAAAGGCAGGTACGACCTGGGCGGCGGCCGTGGCGGTGCCGAACGCCAGCGCGCCGGCGAGGATCGCGAGTCCGAGGCGGGTGGACATGGGGACGTCTCCGTGAAGAAAAGGGGTCCCCTGCCACGCGCAAACCTCGGACAAACTCCCTCATCGCCCGCCTCGACCGGCCGGGCGACGTCGCATTGGCCTTACCCGCGTTTCCGCTGCGGCACCGGCGCCGTCGGCACGTCCATGGTATTCGTCATGTGTCCCGTGCCGCGATGGCACATCACGCAGGTGATCTTGGGCGCGGGCACATCGATCTCCTTGTTCCTCGCGATGTACTTGACGTCGATATCGCGCTGCATCTTCTCCATCTGACGCGCGATGACTTTGTCCTTGCGCGTATCGAGCTCCCACTTCTTGTCGTCGGTGTGGCAGCCCGTGCAAAGCAGGCTCAGACCGCGGCCGTACTGTTCGTCCATGACCGTGAGGAACTCCTTCGCCGGCATGTCTTTGAACAGCTGCACGTTCTTGAAGACTTTTCCGGCCGGTTCGTTCTCACGCCCCTTGATGGAAGCGAGGACCGCCGCGAGGTCCGCCTTGCGCAGCGTATCGAGTCGCATCGGGTTGGGGGGCTGACGCGGAGCGCGTGGAGCTCCGCCCGGAGCGCCGCCGGGCGCACCACCCGGAGCGCCACCGCGACCGGGCGCTTGTGCGACGGGAACTGCGGCGGCGGTTGGCGCCGACTTTGGCGCACAGGCGACGGAGGCTGAAACAGCGAGCAGGGCGAGGGAAATGCGCAAACGCATGAACTCAGCTCAGGGCGAGGGAAAGCAGCCCGCTCGAGAAACGCCCCGAGGCGGTATGCGGCTATTCTATGCGTCGCAGAATACGCTCGTCAGATGACAGTGCGATGAATTCGCGCGTGTTTGAGCGCGACCTAGCGTTTTCGGGCGAGCATGGTCCCGCGACAGGTGATCGCGCCGCAGTGGCAGGGGTAACGTCGCTTCGCCGCCGGCGTGTGGCGTTCCGGGAGAATGAACGCATAGTCATACACCAGCTCTTCGCCCACCTCGATGTCCTGAATCGCTTCGATCCACAGGCGCTTGTCGTCGATCACCACATCGCAGTTCGGCGCGCACGAATGATTGAGGAATCGCGCTTCGTTGCCGTTCACCGACGCATCCACGACGATGTCGTCGTCGATGGCAAACAGAAACGTGTGGTACCGCTCGCCCGCGACATCAGGGTAGCGCGCATCCGCTTCCGCCGGCGTGAGTCGCTCACCCGCGTATTCGATGATGCGCGTCCCCTCCGGGATGTCGCGAATGGCGAACGCGCCCATGCCCTGAATGGCGGAGGGGCGGACTTCGAAGGGGAGGGTGGTGTCGGACATGTTGGATGGACTCACGATGCGGCCGCCTGAAACCTAACTTGAACGCGTGTCCCCGATTGAATTTGTCCTGCGCATTGCTGCTCCGCTCGAGCGCTGCGTTGAGTTATCGTGAAGCCCTGACGTGGACACGCTCTCGCTTGCCCGAACTGACGAGTGAGCGGTGGCGCCGCTGGCACCGGTACCACAACGTACTTTCGATGTCTCGATTGAACCTTCGCGCGCTGCTTCTTCTCACTGTTCCGTTAATTGCGGGTGCCTGCCGACGCGCTTCGGTTGCTGCGTTCAACGCGCCGGCGTTCGCACCGAGCTGGTATGCCGGACCAGCGACCTGCGCCGGTACGCCAGCGTTTCGCATTCGCGAGTATGCGCCCGGCCTGTTTGTGTTTCGTCAGCCGGCGTGCACCAACTACGAGAAGCCGTTCCTCTACCTCATTGTTGGGAAGTCGAAAGCGCTGCTGCTCGATACGGGCGCTGGCGGGATCGACGTGGCGACACCGATCGACAGCACGCTCAAAGCGTGGCGGCGCAAGCATGGCGGATCGCCGAGCGAACTGGTCGTTGGTCACTCGCATGCGCACGGTGACCATCGCGCGGGCGATTCGCAGTTTCGCAATCGTGAAGGCGTGACACTGATTGGTACGGATACCACCGCGGTGCGGACGTTCTTCGGATTCACCTCGTGGCCCACGGCATCCGTGACGTTCGATCTCGGTGGGCGCGTGCTGGATGTGATGGCCATTCCGGGACACGAGCCGAGCAGCATTGCCGTGTACGATCGCGCGACGCGCTTGCTGCTGACCGGTGACACATTTTATCCCGGTCGCTTGTATGTGCGCGACACCGCCGCGTATGCACGAAGCGTGGCACGACTCGCTGCATTTGCCTCGCAGCATAAGATCGATGCCATCTTGGGGACGCACGTCGAGCAGTCGGCGACGCCATTTGTTGACTACGTCGTTGGCACGAAAGATCAGCCAAACGAAGATCGGCTCGAGCTCTCGCGCGCCGAGTTAGTTTCGTTGGACTCGGCGGTACAGGGCATGCGGGGAAAGTTCACGAGGCTCAAGTTGCCGCGATTTACCATCTGGCCGTAGCTGAGCAGCCTCGTTGGGTGAGAATCAAGAGGCACTATTTCAACTGACGAACTGATACGATGAGAATCGTCATCCCTGGCGGCAGTGGTCAGCTTGGCGCACTACTCGCGCGTGCATTCGTGCGCGACGGACACGAAGTGGTCGTGCTCAGTCGGCATGTTGCGCCGGCACCGTGGCGCGTGGTCGCGTGGGATGCGGTCAACGCGGGACCGTGGACACGCGAGATCGATGGCGCCGATGTGGTGATCAATCTCGCAGGACGCAGTGTGGATTGCCGATACACAGCGGAGAATCGCAGGGCCATCCTCGACTCTCGTGTGCAGTCCACGCGCGCCGTTGGCGACGCGATCCGCGCGGCAGCCACGCCGCCGCGTGTGTGGTTGCAGATGAGCACCGCGACGATCTATTCGCATCGCTACGATGCCCCGAACGACGAATACACCGGCATCATCGGTGGCAACGAACCCGACGCGCCGGCATCATGGCGCTTCAGCATTCAGGTCGCCGGGCAATGGGAGACAGCAGCGACGGCCTTCGACACCCCATCGACGCGGAAGGTGATGCTTCGAACGGCGATGGTCATGAGCGCCGACCGAGGTGGCGTCTTCGATATGCTGCTGCGCCTCGTGCGATTCGGCTTCGGTGGCACACAGGGGAACGGCCGGCAGTACATGTCATGGATTCACGGCGACGATTTTGTCCGCGCTGTTCGGTGGCTGATTGATCGCGACGAGATCAGTGGTCCCGTAAACCTGTCGTCGCCATATCCATTGCCGAATCGCGAGTTCATGCGCGATCTGCGCACCGCCTGGGGGATGCCGCTCGGATTGCCCGCGAACGAATTGATGCTCGCGGTGGGGACCTATCTGCTGCGATCTGAAACCGAGTTGGTGCTCAAGAGCCGTCGCGTCACTCCCGCACGACTCTTGGAGAGTGGATTCGGCTTTCAGTTCCCGACGTGGGACGTGGCAGCGCGGGACCTGTGCACGGCGTGGAAGGTCGGCTCATGAGCGATGAGCTCGACATTCCAGTCGAGCGTGCGCCAACCACGTTCACTCCATCGCAAGGAACGCTCTCGAAGATTCGCGCGGCGAGCGCGGCTCTCCTCGGAAGCGGAGCGACGACGCTTGCCTACGGCCTGTACACCGTCGGCATTTCGCATTGGTTCGTATCCATCCTTGTCCCGGTATTCCTTGGAGCTGTGGGTGGCGCATTCTTTTCGTTCACAGCATCCGCCATCAAATCGCGGCCCGACGGGCAGCTGGATGCGGCGGAGTGGATTCAGATGGGTGTTTCGTGGCTTATTATCTCGATCATGATCGCTCGAGGAGTGGTACCCCGTCTCCAACCGGGTGTTGGCTTCGTCATGACGGGAGCAGCGTTGGCAACGATTGCGTACGTGCTTTACGAGGAGTTCCTCAGCCCGAATCTCGCGAACAGTCTGCAGACGCCGGAGAACTGATGCGCCACCTGGCGATCGCGTTGTCGATACTCCTGCTCGCGCCAACCGTCGCGCCGGCGCAAGCGCCCGGCGCTGGTGGCGCGCCGGACTATGCGAATCCTGCGGCGTGGATCTGTCGCCCCGATCGACCCGGTGCATGCGACGTCGATCTCACGACCACCGTGATCGACGCGAACGGAACGGCGACGGTCGAACGCGCCTCAATCGATCCCAAAGCGCCAATCGACTGCTTCTACGTGTATCCGACGGTATCGATGGACACGGCGGCGGTGAGTGACCTCGTGCCCGACGCCTTTGAACGCAACATCGTGCGACTGCAATTCGCGCGCTTTGGTACGCAGTGCCGAGTGTTCGCACCGATGTACCGTCAGGTCACCACTGCGGCCGTGGGTCGGGCGATTGCGACCAAAACCGCTCCTGATTTCGCTGGCGTTGGCCTCGACGACATACGCGCGGCCTGGCGCTACTATCTCGAGCATGACAATAACGGGCGCGGCGTGGTGCTCATCGGTCATTCACAGGGCACCGCGGTGCTGACGGAGTTGCTGCACCGCGACATCGAAGGGGCGCCCGTACAATCGCGCATCATCTCCGCGCTGCTCTTGGGTGCCGCAAACGTCATGCAGGTGCCGAAGGGGCGGGACGTCGGCGGGACGTTCAAGCAGATGCCGTTGTGCCGCCGTGACACGCAGATCGGATGTGTCGTGAGCTACTCGGCGTTTCGGGCAACTCAACCGCCGTCGGCCACCAGCTTCTTTGGACGTGCCACCGATTCGACGCATGTTGCCGCGTGCACGAATCCGGCCGCGCTCGGCGGCGGCGATGCGCCGCTCGACGGCTACTTCGATGCGGGCGGTCGCACCGCGTTGGCGCTCGACGCCTCCAACACATGGACAGCGAACGGTGCGCCCATCACCACGCCGTTTGTGCGGGTCGTTGGACTCTTGCGCGCGCATTGCGCGACGAATGCGTTCGCGACGGTGCTGGACGTGACTGTAAATCGCCGACTCGCGAGTCGCGACATTCAGGGAGACTTGATCGACGGCTTCGGGTTGCATCTCGTCGATGCGGAAGTCGCGATGGGGAATCTGGTGGCGCTGGTGGCCAAGCAGAGGGCGGCCTACCTCAGTGGCGGCGGGCTACGCTAACGGCCAGTGCAGAGTGCAGAGTTTGCAGTGAAGAGCGCAGAGCGACCAACGCTCTCCACTCTTCACTGCCCACTCTTCACTGCCCACTCTTCACTATTTACTGGCAGCTAGCTCTCTCAAGTCATCGCCAACGCCAAGCTCTGCTCCACTGCCCCGTCGCGCGAGCGCCAGCGATCCCGCTGCGGACAGCGTGCCCGCGGCGATCAGTCCCGGGCCAAAGAGCAGGAACTCACTGAGCACATTGGCGCCACGCAACGTCGCGCCGACCACGAACAGGCTCGAGAGCAGTACGCCACTCGTGGCGCCCCACGCGGCGAATCGCGACATCGTGAGCTGCGCGAGATTTCGGCGGCGCGTCATCGCGACCATCACGCCGGAGAAAATCACGCCGGTCGCGAAGCCCAACGGCGCGAAGAGCAGCGGGAGCGGCAGGTCGCCGTTCATCCCCGGGAATCGCGCGACAATTCCGCCGACCAGGCCAAAGGCTACGCCCCACACGACTCCCATACCCAGTGCGCCACGGATGCGTCGGGTCCAGCTGCTCATGGCTGCCTCGGGGTGAGAAGTCGGTCGCACAAATTCACTTTGCATCATAAAGTAGATTCGCAACCCGCGACCGCAAGTCCGTGCACCGGGTTCGCAAATCCCGGCGTTACAACCACCTGGCCGCGCTGGCAAAGGAGTTGCACCTACCATCAACAAACTCTTAATCCAATACGCATGAGCCTCCTTCGGAACTCGACGCTCCTCGCATCGCTCGCGCTCGCTGCGGCCTGTGCCACCGAATCACCGCGCGACGTCGCGCAGGACTCAGCGGCGGCTGACCTGCCAGCTACGCCCGCGCCTTCAGTTGATGCTGCCGCCGCCATGAGCGAACGCGGACTGCCATCTCTTCGCGCCGGCGCGACGCTGGCCGACGCGAACGGCGCGCTCAATGGCGCACTGAGTCTGCCAAGCGGTGCCGATCCAACGGGATGCAGTTACGCGGTGTGGCGCGATGGACCGCCGGGTGTTCGCGTCATGGTCGAAAACGGCCACATCGTGCGACTCGATGTCGACAGCGCCGGCATCAAAACCGCGGAAGGTGCGCAGGTAGGCGACGCCGAATCGGCAGTCAAGCAGTTGTACGGCACTCGCGCAGCGGTGACGCCGCACAAATATGAAGACGGCAACTATCTCTCCGTACGCGACGCGAAGGACACGACGTTCGCCTTCGTCTTTGAAACGAACGCCGGCAAGGTGACCCGCTATCGCGCGGGTCAGCGCCCGCAAGTCGAGTACGTCGAAGGCTGCTCCTGATTGTTCGACGTCGTTCCTGAACGGAGGCACGTATGGAACTCACCGCCCGCTACTGTCGCATGCTCGATCGCGAAGTCGAGCGTACCCGCCGCGTCGTGCAGAACATCCCAGAGAGACATGACGACTTCAAGCCACACGAAAAGTCGATGCCCCTTGGTCAACTCGTGGGGATGATGGTGTCGATTCCATCATGGTTCACGTTGATTCTCACGCAGGATGCGCTCGACATCAATCCGGTCACGCCACGACACAAGCCGGAGCCGATGTCCACGCAGCATGCGTGGCTCGCCGCGCTCGACGCCAGTGCTCGAAGTGCCCGCGAGGCGTTTGAGAAGACCAGCGACGCGCACCTGGAAACACCGTGGACACTGCAGGCGCGCGGCGAGAATGTCGTCGTAATGCCGCGGGCCGACATGATCATCGATACGTTCGGACACCTGGCGCACCACCGCGGTCAGGTTACCGTCTATCTCCGTCTGCTTGGCGCCGATGTTGCGGCCACCTACGGCCCATCCGCCGACGACAAGCGCTACAATTGAAGCTGGCGCGGGACACACAGAAGTCAGGCGAAACGAATACGGAGATCGAAGGTGTCGAAAATCATTGCCATCATGTCCATGTCCCTCGATGGATTTGTCGCGGATCGACATGATGGCGTGGGCGAGGTGTTCGATTGGTACATGCATTCGGGCACGGTCGAGATCAAAACTGGCGGTAGCGATCCGATGACGTTCCACGTCTCGGAGCCGAGTGCAAAGCACTGGCACGAGCTCACGTCGAACATGGGCGCCATGATCACCGGTCGCCGCACCTTCGATGTCGCCGAAGGATGGAACGGCAATCACGGCATCGGTCCAGCGTTTGTGCTGACGCATCAGGTGCCGCCAGGTTGGCCGCGTCCCAACTCCACGGTGCACTTCGTGTCCGATGGCGTTGAAAGCGCCGTGAAGCAGGCCAAGGCGGCTGCCAACGGCAAGGATGTTGGTGTGCACGGGTCAGACACCATCAAGCAGCTGATCGCCGCCGAACTCCTCGACGAACTCAGCATCGATGTCGCGGCCGTCCTGCTCGGCGACGGCATTCGGTTGTTCGACAACGTCGTGACGGCGCCGATGCGACTCGGCGCGCCAAGTGTGATCAACGGCGTCGGCGTCACCCACATGCGCTTTCCGGTGACGTACCGATCGATGTGACGCGTGGCTGTCAGCCGCGCAGGTTGCGCAGATAGCGCTCCGGGTCGGCCAGGAAGTCGCGCGTCAGTCGCACGTGTTCCGTTTGCTCCCAGGCAATGCTTTCGATCGCGCCATCATCGAACGAGTAGATACGCGCGTTCGGAAAGGCGAGCAGAATTGGTGAGTGCGTCGCGATGATGAACTGCGCGCCCTCGGCGACGAGGTCGAACATCATCGCGAGCAGCGTGAGTTGCCGCTGCGGAGAGAGCGCCGCTTCAGGCTCGTCGAGCAGATACAACCCTTTCGGAACAAGGCGATCCTGGAAGAAGTTGAGGAACGCTTCGCCGTGAGATTTCGCATCGGGGTCCGAGCCGTAGCGACGTTCCATGTCGGCGAGACTCGACTTCGCCGGCCCCATCGCGAGGCGCTTTGCATACTCGGAGCGATCGGCGTACTCCACTTCCATACGCGCGAGGTTGTCCGTGAACTCCGCGCGCTCCTGTTTGAGGCGCTGCTGGTAGGCGAAGAAATCCTCGGCACGAAGGAACAGGCCGCGATTGTTGCGTACCCGCCAGGCGAGCTTGAGCGCGCGCGACAGCCATCGCTGCGCGTCCAACGTGGGGTCGTTCGCGAGGTGCGCGACCGCACCGGCCGCCGGAAGCGCCGCGGCGAGCGCCAGCGCCTCGAGCAGTGTGGATTTCCCCGAACCGTTCTCGCCCACGAAACAGGTCACCGGCCGATCGAGATCGAGCGACGACATCGACGCAATGCTCGGCACCGAGAACGGAAATCGTGACCGATCCACATTCTTCGCGGCGAGACGTGCTTCAATGAGTGACGGTTCGTTCAACATATCCGTATGTTAGTTCGCATTCCCGCCTCGCGCGCCGCACTTGAGCTGTCGGAGGTCGCCGCATGAGCAAGATGTTCGCCTTCATTGGTTCCATGGTTGTGGGCTACGCCGGTTGGTTTCTGGGTGAGCCGTTCGGCATGTTCACTGCCTTCGTGCTGAGCATCGTGGGGACCGGTGTGGGCATTTATGTTGGCCGTCGTATTGGACGCCACTACGAGGGATAGCACGCATGCTGCACATGCCCGCTCCCGTTCCCGAGATTCCGGTACAGGATCTCGACGCGGCGATCACGTACTATCGTGATCTCCTTGGATTTCATGTGGATTGGGTTGAGCGGGAGAGTGCGCTCGCCGGTATTTCACGCGGCGCGTGCCGACTGTTTCTCGCTGGACCTGGCTTTCGTGAGGGGCGGGGCAACGTGCCACCGATCGTGATGTGGCTCAACGTCGACAACGTGGACGACGTCGATGCACTGTATCGCGAATGGCACGTCGCTGGCGCGGATCTGACATCGAGTCCTGAGCGCAAGCCGTGGGGTTTGTACGAGTTCGAGTTGCTAGATCGCGACCAGAACCGCGTTCGCATCTTTCACGATGTCGCGACACTTGAACGCGAGCGCGCACGTGCGCGCGAGCAGGGCTCTGAATAGCGACCGCGACGCGGGAATGATTTCATGCAGATGAACGACATCCCCTTCGGTACGATTGACTGGTCCACCGTGGAACGTACCGAACACGCTGGCGAGATCGGCCTGGCGACGTGGCGCACCCGCACGTTCGGTGAGATTCGCGTGCGTATGGTGGACTACTCGCCCGGATATCTCGCCGATCATTGGTGTAGCAAGGGCTACATCATTCTGTGCCTCGAGGGGGAGTTGCATACCGAACTCGCCGACGGTCGCACCCACATCCTCACGCCGGGGATGAGCTATCAGGTCGCCGACGGTGCCGAACCCCATCGCTCGCGCGCTCCCACCGGCGCCACGCTGTTCATCGTAGACTGACCAAACCGCACCTATGTGTCGCAACATCAAAGTGCTGGCGAACTTCGAGCCGCCGGCAACGACTGACGAAATTCATGCGTCGGCGCTGCAGTTTGTGCGCAAGCTGAGTGGCACCAATCGCCCATCGAAGGCGAATGAGGCCGCGTTCGCGCTGGCGGTGGAGGAGGTCACGACCGCTGCGCGCAAGTTGATCGACGCGCTCGAAAGCCATGCGCCGCCGCGCAATCGCGACGTGGAAAAGGCCAAGCTGCAGGAACGGAGTCGCAAGCGCTTCGGCCAGCGGTAATTTGTAGGTCCACCCGCCCACCCCTCGAATCATGTCCCTCCTTCTTCTTTCGCTCGCCCTCGTTCAGCCACCGACGCAAGCGCAGCAGCCGCCTGCGCCATCTGGCCCACCAGTTGCCCGCATTGCGGTGACACCCGGACAACCCACCATCATGGCCGGGGATTCGGTCAAGCTGGTTGGCAGTGCGCTAGATGCATCGGGTAAGCCAACCGACGCGCGCATTCTCTACGCGCAGGCCGCTGGTCGATTCGAAGGCACGGTTGATCGCGAGGGTTGGGTGCGCGGTGGTTCGCCGGGCACCATCGTCGCGACGGTATCGGCGGTGCAGGCCGGCAAGGCGCCCGTCGTGCAGCGTGTCGAAGTCCGCGTTGTTGCGGCGACTCCGGTGCGCGTATCGGTCGAGCCCAGGATCAGCACCCTCGTTGCCGGTCAAACGGTGCCGCTTACCGCGAAAGGCATTTCGCAGCAGGGCGATGCGGGCACGCAGACGGCGTCGTGGCGCAGCAGCAATCCTGCCGTCGCGCGTGTTGGCAACGATGGCGTCGTAATCGCGGCCGGCGCGGGTTCAGCAACGCTCACGGCCACCGTTGGTGGCGTGTCCACCACGGTCCCCGTTACGGTTGCGGCCGGACCAGTTGCGCGCGCGACGCTTACGCCGTCGAGCGCACGCGTACGGCAGGGCGATGTGGTGAAACTCGCCTTCAGCGCCGTTGTTGGTGGCAAGGCGCGCACGGATTTGTCGCCGGTGTACACCATGTCCGGTGGCAACGGACAGATCGATGCCGACGGCCGCTTCGTGGCGTACACCGAAGGCACGTACGTCGTGACCGCGGTGGCCGGACCGGCGACGGCCAGCACCACAATCGCGGTGGCCGAGCGCGATGTGGGTCAGGTGTTTGAACTGGTCGGAAAGTCCGTCAAGTCGCGCTTCACGACTGAAGAGGTGTGGATCCATCCGAACGGGAAGGTTGCGTATCTGGGTTCAGGCTCCGGTGGCGATGTCGCGTACGTGATCGATGTGAGCAATCCGGCCGACCCCAAGGTGGTTGACTCGCTGCTCAGCAACACGCGTCGCGTGAACGACCTCATGACCGACGCTGAAGGCAAGATTCTCGTGCACACGCGCGAAGGCGCATCGGACCGAAAGAACGGCATCATCGTGTACACGCTCGAGGATCCGCTTCATCCGAAGAAAGTGAGCGAGTACACCGAAACCGTGACCGCCGGTGTGCACTCGAGCTTCGTTTATCGCGACAAGAAGACCGGACAGCTCAACGTCTTCATCACGAACGACGGCACGGGCGCACTGCATGTCATCAATCTCGATGATCCAGCGAAGCCGAAAGAGCTCGCGGTGTGGAAGACGCCGCGCTCGGACGCCGGTCGTTCATTGCACGACATCGACATTCAGGACGGTTTGCTCTACGGATCGTGGTGGAACGACGGGCTCGTGATTCTTGATGTCGGCAACGGCGTCAAGGGTGGTTCGCCGTCCAATCCGCAGTTCGTATCGCAGTACAAGTATGACCTCGACAAGCTGTACAAGCGTGTTGAGCTCAAAGGCGGCCCGGGCTTCATTCGCGGTACGCACACGGCCTGGCGTCACAAGAACTACGTGTTCATTGGCGACGAAGTGTTCGGCGCCGGCTTTGGCGGAGCCGCCGGTGCGGAGCTCACGCAGGCCTGGGGCCGTCTCCAGGTGCTCGATGTCTCGGACATCCTGCATCCCAGGTCGGTCGCATGGTGGGAGCCCGATCACGGCGGTGTGCACAACGTGTGGGCGCGTGGTGACACGCTGTACATCGGCGCCTACAACGCCGGCTTCAACGCGATCGATATCTCCGGCGAGTTGCGCGGCGATCTCAAGGCGCAGAACCGCACGATCGCGACCTTCTTCCCGTCCGATCCGAACGCGAAGCTGCCAAACGCCACGATGACTTGGGGCGTGGTGGTGAAGGACGACCTGATCTACATCAACGACATGTACGCCGGATTGTTCATCGGCAAGATCAAGCCAAAGCCGGGGAGAATCACGCCGTGACGGTGATGCGTGACGCCGCGTGTGTGCTTGTCGGAAGCGTGCTGGCGGTCGCACACGCTGCTGCACAGACACCCGCGGCGGCCGCGCCCACGCGCACGTATGACGTGATTGTGGGCGCTGAAGCGGTGGACAAGATGCAAGTCGTGCGCTTTGGCCCCGACGGCGCGCGCGTGCTTCGTGAACGCGTGATTGGCAAGAACGGCATCGACCCTGATGGACCGCACGGTGTTGGTGTGTCGCCCGACGGCCGTTTCTACTATGTAAGCACCGCGCACGGCAATCCGAACGGCACGCTGTGGAAGCTCGACGCCGAATCGGACAAGGTGCTCGGGGAGACGGAGCTCGGGGCGTTTCCGGCCACGTTGCAGGTGAGCAGCGATGGTGAGTATGCCTGGATCGTGAACTTCAACCTGCACGGCGACATGGTGCCGTCGAGCGTGTCGGTCGTTGGCACACGCGATATGGTGGAGCTCACGCGTATTCCCACCTGCACGATGCCGCATGGTTCACGTCTCTCACCCGATGGGCGTCATCACTGGTCGGCGTGCATGATGGACGATGTGCTGGTGGACATCGACGCCACGTCGTTCGATGTCGCGCGCTACTTCTCGCTCGGTAAGGGGAACGAGATGGGAATGAAGGGTGCGCCTCCCCAGCGTGGCGCACCCATGACCGATCACTCAGGGCATGGCATGGAGCCGCCCAAGCCGGGTGATGTGTCCTGCTCGCCCACGTGGGCGCAGCCGTCGCGTGATGGACGGGTGGTGTGGGTAGCGTGCAATCGCGCGTCGGAGATTGTGGAGATCGATGTCGCGTCGTGGAGCATGAAGCGACGGATTCCGACTGGCAACGGCACCTACAACCTCGCGACCACGCACGATGGCAAGCTGCTGATCGGCACCAACAAGCGGGGTCAGTCGGTCAGCATTCATGACGCGACGACTGGCGCGGTGCTCGCGACGGTCGCGACGTCGCGCCGCATCCCAAGCGGGCTCGTGGTCTCGCCCGATGACCGCTTCCTGTTTGTGACCTGCGAAGGTGTTGGATCTGAGCCCGGCACGGTCGACGTGATCGACCTGCAATCCAAGTCACGTGTGGCGAGCGTCGACGTGGGTCAGATGGCCGGCGGCATCGATGTGTGGCGCATGCGCTGAGCGTTACGGCGCCGATGATTTGGCAGGCACCCTGCAGTCCAATGCATCGAAAGCCAACGATTCCCATACCGGAGTTACGCCATGCAGATCGCCAGGAACACCATTTGTGTCTGGTACGAGAAGGACGCTGAAGAGGCGGCAAAGTTCTACGCGGCGACGTTTCCGAACACGACCGTAGATGCGGTGCATCTCGCGCCGGCGGACTTTCCGTCGGGGAAGAAGGATCAGGTGATCACGGTTCAATTCACCGTGATGGGTGTGCCGTGTGTCGGGCTGAACGGTGGTCCGTACTTCAAGCAGAGCGAAGCGTTTTCGTTCCAGATCTCCACCGAGAATCAGGAAGAGACGGATCGCTACTGGAATGCGATCGTCAACAACGGTGGCCAGGAAAGTCAGTGTGGCTGGTGCAAAGACAAGTGGGGCGTATCCTGGCAGATCACACCGCGCGTGTTGACGGAAGCGGTCGCGAACCCCGATCGTGCGGCGGCGAAGCGCGCGTTTGACGCGATGATGCCCATGAAGAAGATCGACATCGCCACTATCGAACGCGCGATCAAGGGATGACGGCAGCGACGTGAGTGAGCGAATACCGCAGTTTCGTGCGAATAACGAAATCGCCATTCACGTCGCCGATCTGGCGGCCGCCGAACGCTTTTACATCGAAGCGCTCGGCAGTGCGCTGGTGGCGCGGACAATGGAGATGGTCACGCTCTCGAATGGCGCGCTACGTGTCTATCTGGTGATCGATCCAGCGCCGACCCATGAAGTGCTCGTGCCATCGTTTGATGTCGTCGATCGCAATGCAGCGATCGAACATCTCCAAGCGGTCGGCTGCACGTTGGAGCCCGTTGGTCCGCATGCGCCGGGTGAGCACTATCTGCGAGACCCGTTCGGCGCACTGTTCGACGTGGTCGAACGACGCCGCACGCCTGACGTGGTGGAGCGGCGTACCGGTACGACTCGACTGCTTACACTGTCCGGAAGTTTGCGCAGTGGCTCTTCGAATAGCACCCTGCTGAGCGCCGCGACGCAGCTCGCCCCACTCGACGTAACGGTGACTGCATTCGACGGTCTTGCCGCGCTTCCGGCCTTCCGTCCATACGTTTAGATGGGCGCCGCGCCGGTCCCGCCCGCCGTGATGGCTGGGCGTTCGGCGCTCGCGAGCGCCGACGCGGTGCTGATCTCGAGCCCCGAATACGCTCACGGCGTACCGGGTGTCCTCAAGAATGCGCTCGACTGGGTCGTGGGGAGTGGCGAGTTCGTGGGAAAGCCGGTCGGTGTGCTCAATGCATCAACGGCCTCTCAGTACGCCCATCCGCAGCTCCTCGAAACGCTGGGTGTCATGAGCGCTTCGTTGGTGCCGGACGCCTGCCAGGTCGTGAACATCCCACGCCGCGGAGTGACCGTGGAATCGTTGCTGGCCGACGCCGATGTATCGCGCGCCCTGCAAACGGCGGTCGCCGCACTCGTCGCCAGCGCGCACATTTGAATGCCATCCATCAGCTGATATCCATGCACCCTGATATTGCCGCCTACAACACGACGCACAGTGACGAGTACAACGCCGTGTGCGTGAAGCTCGCCAAGGCCATCGACAAGGCGTTGCCCGACGCCGAGAGCAAGATCTGGCATCGCCATCCGGTGTGGTTTCTCGACGGCAATCCCATCACCGGCTACAGCATCCTCAAGGGCGGTGTGCGACTGCTCTTCTGGAGCGGCCAGAGCTTCGAATCGCCCGGTCTCGCCACGGAAGGCACCTTCAAGGCCGCTGAAGCGCGCTACACCACCGTGAAAGACATTGACACCAAGGCGCTCAACGCCTGGTTGGCGGAGTCGCGTGATGTGCAGTGGGACTACAAGAACATCGTGAAGCGCAAAGGCAAACTCGAGCGGCTCAAGTAGGCCAATGCGTCTCGCCCGGTGTGTATCGGTCGCGCTGGTGTGCTTCGTCGCGGCGAGTTCAGCGGCGTACGCGCAGCAACCGTTCTACCGCAAGACTCGTCTGCTCGACATCACGGGCAAGAACCCGCGCGACTCCATCGTGCTGGTCGCAACTGGGCCACGCGCCGATCAACTCAAGATCGCGATGACGTTCTATGTGAACGGCACACCGGCGCATATGCAGCAATGGGGAAGCGTTGATGAACTC
Source organism: uncultured Gemmatimonadaceae bacterium (assembly GCA_966112585.1). Classification (GTDB taxonomy): domain Bacteria; phylum Gemmatimonadota; class Gemmatimonadetes; order Gemmatimonadales; family Gemmatimonadaceae; genus Gemmatimonas. The sequence continues at coordinate 243,575 of CBHWDN010000001.1, read as the reverse complement.
GATGGGCAAGATTCGCTCAAGTCGAAAACACCGCCAAGCTCTCAGCGTACATGCGTTCACGACTCGATGCAGCACTTGCGCAGACCAAGCGTGAGCCGATCAACGCGGAGCAGGTGAAGCACATGGGCGACGCCGCGATGCTCAAGCGGATCACGCCCAAACCCACGCATCAGATCGCGCTGTCGTTTGGCTTCGAGAACACGCTGTACTTCGTCTGGGATTCGGCAAAGAAGAAGCTGGTGCTCTTCATGGAGTGCTGCTGAACCACGGTCAGACGTAGCGACCGAGGAACCAGCCGAGTGGCGGAAGAAGCACACCGAGCATGATGAAGACGATCGGGCCATTGCCGCGATCGAGCAGCAAGAACGCCTGGTCCGGTCGCGACGGGTCCACCCACGCACGCACCGTCGCGCCCACCTTGAACGGTGCAATTTCCTCGGCGGCGCCGGACTCACTCGCCGAACCGGTGACAATGCGATTGGGGCGCAGCAGATCGCTTTCGTACTGCGTGCCGTTCACCTGATACGTGAACTTCACTTCCGGGGTGTACGACGTGGTTGACGTGCTGGTACCCGGGCGCGGATCGGTGTCGCGCGTGGTGGAACGCACCACCGCGGCATGGGTGATCACGACATCGAGCGGTTCCGAGTGTTCCATCGACTGTCGCTGACGCCACCACTCGCGCACACCGACATACAGAAACATCACGGCAAACGCTGAGCAGATCAGCAGCGTGATGATCCGCGCCATTAGACTACGGGCGGACGGTACGGCCGCGCAGGACGACCTGACGAATGCGTGTGGTGTTGCGCACATCGGCCAACGGATTCGCATCGAGCAACAGCACGTCAGCGACGAATCCAGGCGCCACGCGGCCATGGGTTGTGGCGCGCTTCATCGCTTGCGCGGCGACAGTCGTTGCTGCCGCCAATGCCTCACGCGGCGTGAGGCCCGCCGCCACAAGCAGCTCGAGCTCCTGATGCACGTTCGGCAGCGCTGTGCTGTCGCCACCGATCAGGCCATCGGTACCAGCGATGATCGGCACACCCAGATCGCGTGCGCGTCGCGTCACGAGGCGCGCCCAGTCGTTGACATCCGTTTCATTCGCCTGGCGCGCGAAGACAAAGAGCGTGGGCTCGAGCGCTGTTCCGGCGCGCTTCATCGCCGTCAACAGCTGCGTGATCACGGGCCCGTCAGCGGGCACGGTGGCGTACGGCCCCTTGCGTCGGTCGAACACATCTTGTGGCCTGACCGTCTGCGCGCCCTGCCATGACAGATACGGGGCATGCGTGAGCACGTCCGCGCCGCTTTGCACGAGCTGCAGCGGACGCGCCGGAAATACGGTGCCATGCGCTACAACGCGAAGCCCCTGCTTGTGCGCCTCCGCAATCGCTCGTGCCGCGACCGCGCTATCCATCATCGCGTACAGCTTGAGAATCTCGGCGCCCGATCCGCGCGATGCCGCCACTGCTGTAGGAAAATCCGTAACCGCGGTAACTGCCTGCATCCACGGCGCGGTGCCCGGTTTGAACCCAACACCAGCGCCAATAAAGCGCGGATCGACAAAGAAATCGGGACCGGCCATCACCGACACATAGGCGATCTCGGGGCCCGCAAGCGATTTCGTCATCACGCGACGCGCGAGCTCGCTCACGATGCGATTGTCGCCGGCCATGTTCTGCACCATCGTCACGCCGCCACGCGCCGCGGCGATCAGCATGCGATCCATCCCGACATCAAGATGCACATGATGATCGGTCAGCCCCGGCATTGCGAAGGCGCCGCGTCCGTTGATGTACTGATCGACGGGCGATGGCATCGGCGCGGTGAGCGCATCCACCGTGAGAATGGAATCGCCACGAATGACAATGCGCCGGTTCTCGGCAACAGCGCCGGCAGCGACATCGACAACGCTCACCGAGTCGATAACAAGGGTGCGAACGCGAGGTGCGGGCCGTCCACCACCCTGCGCCCAAAGCGACGTGGCGGAGGCGACGCACAACACCGAACCCACCAACGCACGAACCGAATAGCCCTTCACTTCCACACCTCGCTCAAGACGCGGGAGAAACTTCCACCGAGCACAGACTTGATGTCGGCGTCGGTGTGCTTGCGCTGCACCATCGCCTCTGTCAGATCGAACACACGCTTGGGATGATTCAACCCATCCACATGCGCCATGCCATTGTCAGCATAGTAGGCGTTGTATCGCTCGAAGTTGGGCTGGCCGCTGATCGATGGCTGTCCCGTGGCCGGCATGCCATTCGACAAGCCATTCATGTCGAGATCGGAGCCGATCCCCACATGATCGGGGCCGACGACTTTGAACAGATGCTCGACCTCGTCGACCACCTGTTGAACGGTCACTGGCGGCGCCGAACGAATCATGAAGCGAATCATGGGGATGCCCACCACGCCGCCCTTCGCGGCGAGCTTCCGCAGCGCGTCATCGGTCTTGCAACGCGAACAGTTGGGGAGCAACGCGCGTCCCGATGCGTGCGAGAAAATGGGCGGGCGCGTGGCCGCATCGAGCGCGTCCATCGTGGTCTGGTCAGCGCAGTGCGACAGATCCACCACCATTCCCACCCGCTCCATCCGTTGTACGATTTCGTGCCCGAACGCCGTCAGTCCGCCATCACGATTCTCGAGAAATCCTGCGCCAATCCGGCTTTGCATGTTGTACGTCAACTGCGACACACGCTGCCCGAGTCCGTAGAAGACATCCACATCGGCAGCGGTGCGAAAGTGATCGGAGTTCTGCGCGGTCAGCATCACGCCCACCTTTCCCGACGACTTCACCGACTTGAGATCAGCCGCATCGTCGATGCGTGTGAACCACTGACCGTTCGACGCTATGAAGCCGTTCCACTGCGCATAGAAACGCATCGCGGCGTCGAAGTCGCTCGGCCCACTACCCAGCGCGAGCACACTCACTCCGGAATCGCGAAAGGTCGCGAAGTCTGACGCGGTGAACGTGCGCGGGTCGCGCAACCACCGCTGCATCTGCGGACCATCGCTCCGTCGGAAATCATCGAACGCAAACTGACAGAGCATGTCGATCACCGTACTTTCGCGCATCAGTGCGATCGTGCGTGCCGAATATTCGGCCGTCGATTGCGCGAAGAGTAGATAGCGGCCACGCAAAACCGCCGGGGCCACAGAGGCGGCCACGGCGGTGTGCGCAAGTGTGCGAAGGAGTGTCCGACGATTCATGACCAATCGCTCCAGGAGTCGGGGCCCGGAGCGAGTGCACCGGGACTAGTTCTTCTTCCCAGTTTGCGGCGTGAACCAGTCACCGCGCAACCAATCCACCACCATCTCGATCTCGCGGGTGCCCAGGCTCTTCTCCACGCCGTAGCTCGGCATGCGATCGTTGTCGCGACCAAAGAAGCGCTTGTGCGCCGGATCGCTCACGAAATCGATCATCCACTGACGCGAACCCCACCCCGTGAGCTCCGGGCTGTCGGTACCGACATCCTGGAACACATGGCACTCGGCGCAGCCGCCCTTCGTGTTGCGCATGAAGATGATACCGGCCGCGATCTTGGCGCTGTCTTTCACGTCAAGCGCCGCCTGTGACTTGAGCTGCGCCTGCGACGACAGTGCGAGCACCACATTCTGTCGCGCTTCGATCTGCGCATCGCTCTCGGGGATATGGTCGTTCAGCCAGCCGACCATATCGCCTTCGGTATGAATGGTGCCGCCCCAGTAGCGACGTGACATGATTGTATCGACGTCGAGGAAGCCCTTCACCCAGGCGCGCGAGCCGAAGCCTTTGAGGTCCGACGCCGAGATCGAGTCTTTGGGGAGCGCGTTCCCCAAGCCATCGTGACCCGCGTAGCGATGGCACGATGCGCAATTGCGCGAGAAGATACGCGGCCCCTGCGTATACGCGTCGTTGCGCACGAGCGAAAGCGCACCGGTGATGGGCACACCGTTGTCGGCGAGTTCCACGGCGCGTTCGGCATCGCGCGCGGCCGTCTGCTTCGCGACCTGATATTCCGGATCGTTCTTGTCGGCGGCGACGGCCTGCCACGAGAGCAACGCCACACCGGCGAGCATCACGCTCACAAAGCCCACGTTGAAGCGATGTCCAAGGCGCCACTTGCCGAGGATCGGGATGGCCACGAGGACTGCCATGACCAACGTCGGCAGAATGATCGCGCCAATGATTTCCGTCTTCCCCGGGAAGTACTTGAGCAGCTGATACAGAAAGAGGAAGTACCACTCCGGGCGCGCCGCCGAGAACTGTTCGGCGGGATCGGCCGGTGCGCCCAACGGTGCGCCATGCTCGCGCACCACGAAGAAAATCACCACCGCGAGTACGGCGAGACAGGCGACCGCATCACGCAGTACCTGCTCCGGCCAGAAGCCTTCGTCCGGACCCTTGAGCGGCTGCTTGGGCGTCAGGCCATGACGACGGAACAGGTAGACGTGCCCTATAATGAGCACGATGATGAGTCCCGGAATCAGTCCAGCGTGCAGCGCAAAGAAACGCGTCAGCGTGTGATGACCGTAACTCGCACCACCAACCACCACCGTTTGCGCCGCCTGACCAACACCAGGGCTCATGCCCACGATGTTGGTCGACACCGCCGTGGCCCAATAGCCGTTCTGGTCCCACGGCAGCAGATAGCCCGTGAGTGACAGCGCGAGCACGAGCAACAACAGCCCAACACCAAACCAGTAGTTCACTTCGCGCGGCGCTTTGTACGCACCGTCGATGATGACCTGCATCAGATGCAGCACCAGCAACACCGTCATCGTTTGCGCGACGAAGTGATGCAGGCCACGCAGGAACCAGCCACCCCACATCTGGTGCTGGATGAAGTAGACGCTTTCCCACGCCGTCTGCGAACTCGGGCTATAGGACATCCACAGGAACACACCCGTGATGACCTGCACCGCGAAGAAAAACGTGAGCGTGCTGCCCCACACATATCGCCACCGTGCACCACCGGGGACGTTTTCGAAGAGCGCTTCGTGGAGCAGCGACTTGTAACCGGTGCGTTCGTCGAGCCACGAACGCTTTTCGGGGGAACGCTCGCTCATCAGACCGGGATCTTCTCGGGGGAGCCCTTCCGGAAGTTCTGGAACTTCACCCAGACCTCGCCGTCCTTCACGACCGCTTCGAGTTCATCCATCGCGCGCGGGCTTGGGCTCTTGGGATCCTTGATCTGTCCGTCGATCGCAAACGAGCTCTTATGGCAGGGGCAGAAGTAGCCCTTGTTGGCGGCATTGAAGCCCACCGAACAGCCGAGGTGCGGGCAGACCGAGTTGAGTACGCGGACCGAGTTGTCACCGGTGCGCTGCACATAGACCGAGCCGACCGGGACGTTGTCGGTCTTATTCCAGGCGTCGATCAGTGTGTCCAGAACCGGGAACTTGCGGGGCTCGCCGTGCTCGGGGAGTGCCGCGAAGGAGGTCACGCGCACCATGCCGCGGGTGTCGCCTTTGCGACGGAGCGGATCGAGCAGGGTGAAGACGCCAGCGACGGGCGCCACCACGGAAATGAGGCCTCCCACCACGATAGCGGCGGCCTTCGTCATGAAATTGCGCCGGTCGGGCGCAGGAGTTGGCTCAGTCATGCGGCGGGGAGGACGGCGGGGCTGCGTGTCGAAACGGTCCGCCTTCGAGGCGGTCCCGGCGTGAGGGATAGTACGCAAGGCATGGGTTGTTCGCTGGTACTGCTTGCGGAAGGGCGGGGCCGTTTCTGGGGCTACTGGGGCTTGGGTTGGAGCGGGCCAACCCGTACCCGCCCATGCAGCCTCCCCGCCCGGAACCCACCGGCGTCGACATAGGTAGATCAGCATTCATTTCCCCGTCCGCGTATTTGGAGCAGATCCCCGCGCCGCAGGCGGCCGGATGCCCCACCTCAAGATTCCCACCCGTTCCCACCGACCATGCAGCTTCGTATCCGTCAGATTGGCGCGGCCTGTGTTCTGGCCATCGCGCTTGCTCGCCCGGCCTTCGCGCAGGATGAAGAGCCCAAGACCCCGCTCGGCAAGAAGATGGCGGCGATCAACACCGCCTTTAAGGCCGTTGGCCGCCAGATCGACGATCCGTCGAAGAACGCCAGCACGCTCGAGCAGATCGCGATCATCAAGACCAATGCGAAGGCCGCGTTGGCGCTCGAGCCGGAAAAGAAGCAGCAGGTGCCGGCCGCTGAGCAGGCGAAGTTCGTCGCCGGCTACCAGCAGGGGATCAAGGATCTCGTGGCGACGGTCGACAAGCTCGAAGCGGCAGTGAAGGCCGGCAAGAACACCGACGCGGTTGCGATCATCGATGAGATGAAGAAGGAGCAGCGCGAAGGACACAAGGAGTACCGTGTGCGCAAGGCGGGCGCGCCGCCGGCGCACAACTAAAACTGCGCTAACTGGCACTACGCTAACTGGCGTACGCTAACTCGACTGCGCTTGGAATTCGGAATCGCCCCGACTTGGCTTCGCCTCGTCGGGGCGGTTCATTTTTCGGCATGACCTCTGAACACGATCCGCATCAGTGGTACTCGCGCCCCGTGTTGTTCGTCACGTCCTGCGAGCGCGCGCGTGCGTTCTACATCGACCAGCTCGAGTTCACGCTCGCGTGGGATACCAAGGACAACTACGTCTGCCAGGTCAATCACGGCGACTGCGAGATCATTCTGTGCGCCGAGCCGGATCGCGCGGGGCAGTCGCGCCTGTTCATTGAGCTCTCGAAAGCCGGACACGACGCGCTTGATGCGGTGGTGGAAGCAAAGTCGATTCCGACGAAGGAAGTGCAGTGGGGTTATCGCACCCTGCTCATCACCGATCCGGACGGGAACGAGTTGTACTTCCCGTACGACGAGCCCACCAAGTAATCGCTAGCTGTAGTTCGCGATGACTTCGAGGAAGTCGTCGCCGTAGTGTTCGAGCTTGGCCTGTCCGACGCCGGGTACCTGCAGCAGTTGATTTCGCGTCGACGGTTTCCGCGCGACCATTTCGAGCAGCACACGATCGCCGAACACGATGTACGCGGGTACGCCCGCTTCATCGGCGAGTTCGCGACGACGCGCGCGAAGCGCATCGAAGAGCGCGCGATCATCGGCATCGAGCGTGTTCGCTTCGAACGCCGTCTTGCTCGGCACCTTGGGCCCCTTCGCGCCACGCGCACTGCGAAACGGCCCGGCGGCCACGCGATCTAGCTCAGCCCATTCGGCGATCTGATCTTCGACGCTGACCTTGGTGCAGTGATCGCATGACGTCCCGCACGGCTCGATCACTTCATCGAAGTGCGCGACGAGTGCACGATGACGACAGGTCTTGCGCTCCATCAGGTCGAAGAGCGCCACCGTTGCGGCACGTGCGCGTTGACGTAGCCCGTCGTCTTCGAGCTTGTCGAGAAAGCGCTCCTGCAGCATGACATCGGCCCACGAGTAAAACGTGATGCAATCGCTCGGAAGGCCGTCGCGCCCCGCGCGACCGATCTCCTGATACCAGCTTTCGATGTCCTTCGGCATGTCGCGATGAATCACGAAGCGCACGTTCGGCTTGTCGATCCCCATGCCGAACGCGATCGTCGCGACAATCACATCGATGTCATCGAGCTGAAACGCTTCCTGATTCCTCGCGCGCTCTTCAGGCGTGAGACCGGCGTGATACGGCAGCGCCTTCACGCCATGCGCGACAAGAAACTCGGTCGTTTGCTCGACACTCTTGCGGCTCTGGCAGTACACGATGCCGCTTTCACCAGCGTGCCTGCGCACCAACGTAAGGATTTCCTGACGCGTGTTGCCGCCCTGACCCTTCTTGCGCACCCCAACGCGCAGATTCGGCCGGAAGAATGAGCCTTTGAATCCGGCCGGCTTCTTCATGCCGAGCTGACGCAGAATGTCGCGCGCGACTTCGCGGGTGGCGGTGGCGGTCAGTGCGAGCACTGGGACGTCGAGCTGCTGCTTGAGTCCCTGCAGCCGTCGATACGACGGACGGAAATCATGTCCCCACTGGCTGATGCAGTGCGCTTCGTCGACCACCAGCAGCGAAATGGGGCAGCCCTGGACGAAGTCACCGAGGTATCCATCGAGTGCTTCGGGGGCGAGGTAGACCAACTCGTAGTCGCCTCGGCGAAAGGCATCGAGACGCGCGCGACGTTCGTCGGGGTCGAGTGTGGAGTTGATCGCGGCGACCTTGTATCCCAGTTCCGCGACCGCATCGACCTGGTCCTTCATCAGGGAGATGAGCGGCGAAATGACGAGAACCGTACCGCCCAGGAGGCGCGCGGGGAGCTGATAGGTGAGCGACTTGCCGGCGCCGGTTGGCATGAGCGCGATGCAGTCGCGACCGGCGAGAACCGCGTCGATGACCTCGCGCTGACCGGGGCGAAACTCAGTGTAGCCGAAGACATCGCGGAGGACGTCTTCGGGGGTCGGGCGATTTGCGGTTGAGGCTAGGGCAGTCACGACAGCAGCAGGGGGTGCATGGGCTGCTGCATCGTAACCATCGCGCGCCGGAAACGAAGGATCATTCCGACGCAGAAGGATTCGTCAACTGACCGGCGGCGGCGCGCGCTACTGCCGACGCTTGAGCTCCTCGACCAAAGCCAGCATCTCCTCGTGCCCGTCTATGCGGATGGGATCGGGAATTCGCTTTGCCACCTGAAATGCCACCGCTGATGTAAAACTGCCTAGAGTGACTAATGGTGTTGCGATAATCGCCGTCAACTGCCACAATGGTGGCGCTGATTCGGCCACGGAACCGAGTCCGAGTACGACCAGCAAATCGGGGATCATGGCCACCAAAAGACCGCCAATCGCGCCCCAAAGGGCGAACAGGCGAGTCGAGAGCTGGGCGAGTGGGCGCCGCTTGGCGGCCACTCGGAGCACGCCGGAGAAGAACAGCCCGCCGATGAACCCCGGCAGCGCGAGCGCGGGAAGCGGCGCATCGAAGACCCTGAAGAAGGCGTCCCAGGGAAGGAACGGGGTGAGGACGCTGGCGATGCCGATTCCCAGACCGCCGAGTCCCCAAGTCAGTCCCCAGAGGAGTCCCATGCCGAGGGCGCCTCGGATGCGGCGAAGGGCGGGCGGGAGTGCGCGCGTATCGGGAGCGGAGGCAGGGGCGGGAAGCATACTGGTACTTTACAGCAAAAAGTACTTGACGCAAGATGCTCTTGGGGTCAGACTCCAAGCCATGGCCGCACGCCGACAGGAATCCGCCGCCCACGATAAGGCCCCCGCTCTACATGACCGGGCCATCCAGGATCTGTCGTTCATTCGACGGACGATGGAGGGCGCCGCGTCGTTTACCGATGTCCCGGGATGGGGACTGGTGGGTGTTGGCGTGACGGCCTTCATCGCCGCACCCATCGCAAGTCGCCAATCCACACCGGAGCGCTGGTTCATGGTGTGGATCATCACCGCAGCGATCGCGGCGATACTCGGCGCCGCTACCGCGTGGCAGAAAATGCGGCGACGGGTGATCGCGAGCGGCAACGCTTCGGGCGGGCGACTGCTCAACGTGCCGGCGCGAAAGTTCTTGCTGAGCTTCTGGCCGGCGATTGTCGCCGGCGCACTGCTCACGCTCGCACTGATCGACCCGTTCACCGGTGGTGGTGCCGGATTCGCCGATCAGCTGACGCCTCGAATGGTGTCGCATGTGCTGCCGGGGCTGTGGCTCCTGCTTTACGGCGTGGCCATCACCACGGCGGGAGCGTATTCGGTGCGCGCGGTGCCACTCATGGGGATGGGGTTTCTCGCACTCGGCGTGCTCACGCTCTTCGTGCCGATGCTGAACGGCGACGTGATGATGGCGGTGGGATTCGGAGCTCTACAGGTCGTGACGGGCGTATACATCGCTCGACGCCACGGAGGCTGAACAGGTGAGAAGCGCTAACAGGAAGTACGCTAACGCGAACGACGCTAACGCGACGGACGCTAACGGGAACAACGCTCCGAACTCGAGAGGCGCGGCGGCTGGCGCCTCGCGCCCGGCGTTGTCCTCCATCGATGGAGACGTCACTATGCCGCTCGCGCTTGACCGCGTTATTCATGAGCGCGTGCGACTCGCGATCGTGAGTGCGCTGGCGGTGCATGAGGCGTTGTCGTTCAACGAGCTCAAGGCGTTGCTCGACACGTCCGACGGGAACGTCTCGGTGCATGCCCGGAAGCTGGAAGACGCGGGGTACATCAGTTGCACCAAGGGCTTTGAGGGACGGGTGCCCCGGACCGAGTATCGCCTGGCTCCGGCTGGTCGTCTTGCCCTCGAGCAATATCTCGCCCACATGGAAGCGCTCATTCGGCGCGTTGGAGGCAATTGATGGGAGCAGCACCAAACAAGGCCGGTGTACCGTCGCACGTGGCGGTCATCATGGATGGCAACGGCCGCTGGGCTGCCCGTCGCGGACGTCCGCGCTGGATGGGGCATGCGCGTGGGGCGCAGACGGCGCGTGAGCTCGTCACGTATTGCGCCAGGGCAGGGGTACAGCATCTCACGCTGTACGCGTTCTCCAGCGACAACTGGAAGCGTCCACGTGAAGAGGTCGGCTTCCTCATGGAGCTGTTCGCGTCGCACCTCGAGCGTCAGCTTGCCGAGCTGCTCAAGCATGGCATTCGGTTGTCGATCATTGGACGACGCGATCGGTTGCCCGAAGCACTCGTTCAGCGCATGGAAGACGCCGAAGCGCGTACTGCGCATGGCAAGCGATTGCATCTGCGCGTGGCGATCGACTACTCGAGCAAGGCCGCGATTCGCGAAGCCTTCGCCAATGTCGACGCCGCCGCACTCGAGCACCCGGCCGCGCCGCTGCTCCCCAACGTCGACCTCGTCATTCGCACTGGTGGAGAGCGTCGGTTGAGCGACTTTCTGCTCTGGGAGAGCGCGTATGCGGAGCTGGCGTTTCTCGATTGCTTCTTCCCTGATCTCAGCACCGCAGAGCTGGACCAGGTGTTCGCCGACTTTGGTGGACGGGAACGGCGGTTCGGTGATGTAGGGCAGAAAGAAACTGCGCTAACTGACCTGCGCTAACTGGCACTACGCTAACGCCTACGACGCTAACTCAACCGCGACGTTAGCGGTTGGATTGCACTCGTACGCTTTTGCGCTCGCGGATATCGCTGGATGACGCGCCGACTTCGAATGCGACCGAGTCAGCGTCTAGTCGCCAAGCGTGCGTGGCGACATCCCAATAGCGTAGCGAAGCGATCGGCACGCGAAACGTGACGCGCTGCTGTGCGCCGGCGGCGAGAGCAATGCGGCGGAAACCACGTAGCTCGCGCACTGCGCGCTCTACGCGCGAGCCTTCGTGACGTGCGTAGAGCTGCACCACTTCATCGCCGGCGCGGGTGCCACTGTTCTTGACGAGCACGCTCACCACGGCGGTATCGCCGGCGCTGAACGCCGGGCGGCTTACCCGCAGATCACTGTACGAGAACGTCGTGTAGCTCAGGCCATGTCCGAAGGCGTACAACGGCGTGCCGGTGAAAAAGCGATAGGTGCGACCCTTCATCGCATAGTCGCTGAAGTCGGGAAGGTCCGCTTCACTGCGATAGAACGTGACCGGCAATCGGCCGGCGGGGTTGTAGTCGCCGAACAGCACATCGGCGATGGCCTGACCGCCTGCCTGGCCGGGATACCACGCCTGCAGAATCCCGGGCACTCGCTCCTGCGCCCAGTTGATCGCGACCGCGCTGCCGCCCATGAGCACCAGCACCACCGGTTTGCCGGTTGCCGAGATGCGTTCGAGTAGGCGTTGCTGCACCGCGGGGAGATCAATCGTTGTGCGATCACCGCCTTTGAAACCGTCGAGCGTGACTGGCATCTCTTCGCCTTCCAGACGCGCAGTAAGACCGAGAAACATCACCACCGCATCGGCTTGCTGGGCCGCCGAAACGGCTTCCGCCTCGAGTTGCGATGATGGCACCGACATCACCAGCTGCAGTTGCGCGTCGCCATCGCTCTCTTCGGCTTCGACCACCACGCGGTACGCGGTGCCGGCCACCAGCGACAGCGCTGACGTCTGCTGCAGACGTGGATCGGGGTATTCGTCATTGCGCTGCGGATACGTCGAACGCGCGCGCAGTGAATCGTCGACAAACAGTCGATACTTCATCGTTCCAATAAGCCCAAGCCGATAGCTGCCGCTCACTGGCACCTTGAGCACACCGCTCCATCGTACGCTGAAGTCATCGCCGTTCATGTCGACTCGCGGTGCGCCGTCTTGCCACCGGGCGTTCACGCTGCTGTCGGTACGCACGAATACTGGTGCACCACTCAGCGCGCGATTGCCGAAGAACTCGGCGCGCATCCCGCGTTCGCCGCTCGCGGTGGTTAGCCACTCACGAGCGTCGCTGTCGAGGACGGGAAATCCATCTACCAGATCCGAGCCGCGCGCGTACGTGACGCGCATGGCGCGCGCCGCTTCGCGAATGCCGCGGAGCGGTGTGATCGGATCGGACGGCTCGCCGTTGTAGTTGCCCAGCAGCATGCGCGGCTCGTTGGCGTTCGGTCCGATCACCGCGAGCGATCGCAGGGACTTGCTGAGTGGCAGTACGCCACTGTTCTTGAGCAACACCATGCTCTGTCGCGCCACGTCGCGGGCGAGCACGCGGTGCGCCGGCTGATCGAGCACGCTGTAGGGCGTTTGCGCGAATTTCACGTGTGCCGGATTGTCGAACATGCCGAGGCGAACGCGCGCTACGAACAGTCGCACCAGACTCGTGTCGATCTCGGCTTCGGTGATGAGCTTGCGTTGGACAGCGTCGGCAAGGCTTGGATAAATGCGCCCGCAATCGAGATCGGTGCCGCTTTTCACCGCCAGCGAGGCGGCCGTGGCCGCGTCGGGAGCGACTTTGTGCCGCAAGAAGATGTCGTCAATCGCGCCGCAGTCGCTCACGATGAATCCGCGGAAGCGCCACTCGCCGCGCAGTATGTCCTTGAGCAATGGGTCGCTCGCGCAGGCCGCTTTGCCGTCCAGTCGATTGTACGCGCACATGAGCGAATAGGCGCGCCCCTCCTTGATGCCCATTTCGAACTGCGGCAGATAGGTCTCACGCAAATCGCGCTCGCTCACCACGGCATCGAACGTGTGCCGATCGGACTCCGGACCGCTGTGTACGGCGAAGTGCTTCACCGTGGCCACTGTTTTGAAATACTTGGGGTCGTTGCCCTGCAGTCCCTTGATGAATGGGACCGCCAGTCGACCGGTCAGGAATGGGTCCTCGCCAAATGTTTCCTGTCCACGCCCCCACCGCGGATCGCGGAAGATGTTGATGTTGGGCGACCAGAAGGTGAGTCCCTGATAGCGCGCATGCGAGTCGCGACGCAGGTACTCGTGATGCTTGGCGCGCGCCTCATCCGAAATCACCGTCGCCATGCGGTAAACGAGCGAATCGTTCCAGGTCGCCGCCACGCCGATCGCCTGCGGAAAGACGGTGGCGAGCCCACTGCGCGCTACGCCGTGGAGCGCTTCATTCCACCAGTTGTAAGCCGGCACGGCAAGTCGAGGGATGGCCGGCGCCACGTCCTTCATTTGCTGCACCTTTTCCTCGAGCGTCATGCGCTGGACGACCGCTCTCGCGCGCGACTCGGGAGAAAGTGCTTCGTTGAGCCAGGGGCGCTCGACGGGGCTCTGGGCTCGAAGGGGCGCCGCCGAAGTCGCCAGAAGCGCGCAGGGCAGCAGCGTCGTTAGGGCGGGGGACCATGGGATTCGGCGCATGGTTACTCTGACAGAGGCGGGGGCGGGGGGCGTCGAGCAGGTCCGGCAACGGGTTTGGAACGTGCCAAACTTGGCGGTCGGCGTGGTCAATGGCGAGCGGCTGGAGAGCGTCCGCGAGGGTCGCCGCGTATACTCGGGCATGATTTCCTCTCCGCGGCCGGCTACGCGCCGGTTTCTGCTGCTGGCTGCCTCCACCGCTTCGCTCGCCGGCTGCGCCTCGGCGCCGGCGGCTCGGCCCGTAGCTCTCGCCGCCGGCGCCGGCGTTGTCGTTCCCGGATCGACTGCCACGGCCACCGCCTTTGCCACCGCCGACAGCGCCGCGCGTGCGTTCGCGCCGGCCGATGTCGAGTTCATGCAAGGCATGGTGCCGCATCATGCGCAGGCGGTGATCATGGCCGGCTGGGCGGCCAATCACGGCGCGCGCGCGGATGTGCAGCGCCTCTGTTTGCGCATCATGGCCGCGCAAAGCGACGAGATCGCGATGATGCGTCGCTGGCTTCGTGAGCGGAAACAGGACGTGCCCGATTCAAACGCGACGCGCCATGTCATGAAGATGGGCGACATGGTGCACGAGATGATGATGCCCGGCATGCTCACCGACGAGCAGATGGCGGCACTCGACAAGGCACGCGGATCGGTATTCGATCGGCTCTTTCTTACCGGCATGATCGGGCATCATCGCGGCGCGATCGCGATGGTCGACGATCTGCTCAAGCACGGCAATGCGGGACACGATGAAACCGTGTTTCGCTTTGCGAACGATGTGGTGTCGGATCAGTCAGCCGAGATCACGATGATGTTGCGCATGCTCGAAACCGTTCCTCCCCTTCCATCGGACCGCTGATGCGTCGACCACTGCTGGTGCCCGCGATTTTCTCAGTCGCGGTTCTCGCCTGTTCGCGTGCTGCCACACCCAGCACGACTCCCACGCCGTCTGACGGCACGACCATCACCGGCGATGTATCGCTGTCGAAGTCGCCGATGATGAAGTATCCCGAAAGCGCGAAGGCGCCGAATCCGGATCCGCGTATTGGCCTCAAGCCTGGTGCGGCCGCGAATGAAGCGGGTGTTGCGAACTTCAACATGCGCCTGTTGTCGAACACGCCGGCACCCGAAGGCTTCACCGGCCGTGGCGCGACGGGATCGGACCTCGCGTTCAGCGGCAACTACATCGTGCAGGGCAACTATCGCGGCTTCATCATCTGGGACGGCAGCAATCCGCGCGCGCCCAAAATGGTGTCCAGCTTCCTGTGTCCCACGCAGCAGGGCGACCCGACGGTGTACGGCAACCTGCTCTTCATTTCGGGTGAAGGGCAGGGCGCACGCAACGACTGTGGCAGCACGCCGATCACTGACACGGTGAGCATGGAGCGCTTCCGTGGCGTGCGCATCTTCGACATCAGCGACAAGGCCAAGCCGCGTCTTGTGACCAACGTGCAGACGTGCCGCGGTTCGCACACCAATTCGCTGGTGCAGGATCCGAACGACAAGAACAACATCTACGTCTATGTCTCGGGCTATTCGTCGGTGCGTTCTTCAAAGGAGCTCGCCGGCTGTCAGGACGCGCCCGCGGGTGACTCGGCGAGTGCGCGTTTCCGCATCGAAGTCATCAAGGTCCCACTCAAGAACCCAGAGAAGGCGGCGGTCGTGAATTCGCCGCACCTGCTTGCCGATCTGTCGGGTCGCACCGTGCACGCGCCGCCGGCAACGGATACGGGCGGGCGCGGCGGTCGTGGTGGCCCGGCGGGCGCGGGTCGTGGTGGCGCACCGGGTGCACCGGGTGCTGCGCCAGGTCGTGGCCCGGCACCGTCGGGTCCGGCGATTGGTCAGAGTGGTTGCCACGACATCACCGCGTATCCGGGTTCAGGACTCGCCGGTGGCGCCTGCGCCGGTTACGGCTTGTTGTTCGATGTGCGCGATCCGAAGAATCCGAAGCGCCTCAAGTCAGTCGCGGACTCCAACATGTCCTTCTGGCATTCGGCCACGTTCAGCAACGACGGCAGCAAGTTGCTCTTCTCCGACGAGTGGGGCGGTGGCAGCGCGCCGCGTTGCCGTTCGACGGACAAGCTCGAGTGGGGCGGCAACGCGATCTTCACCGTTGAGAAGGGCGAGCTCAAGTTCCAGAGCTACTACAAGATGCCCGCGCCGCAGGCGAACGATGAGATCTGCACCGCGCACAACGGTTCGCTGATTCCGGTACCAGGTCGCGACATCATGGTGCAGGCGTTCTACATGGGCGGTTCGACGGTGTTCGACTTCACCGATCCGGCGCACCCCATCGAAATCGGCTTCTTCGATCGTGGTCCGGGCGGCGGCTATTGGAGCACGTACTGGTACAACGGCCACATCATCTCGAGCGACGAACAGCGTGGTCTCGACGTGCACGAGCTGACGCCGAGCGCGTATCTGTCGCAGAACGAGATCGACGCGGCCAAGACGGTGAAGTACGAGCAGTTCAACGCGCAGGAACAGCCGCACACCGTGTGGCCGCCGAGCTTCGCATTGGCGCGTGCGTATCTCGACCAGCTCGAACGCAACAACGGCTTGTCGGCGAATCGCATCAACGACATTCGCAATTCGCTCAAGGCCGCCGAGTCGGGTGGCTGCGGCAATCGCAACACCGCGCTCGCGGCGATGGTGCCGCTGGTGCAGGCGGATGTGAATGGCGCCGCTGACAAGGGTCGTGTGGAGTTGGTGGCGCGCGCGATTCAGGCGCTGTCCAAGTCGGCTTGTGTGCCAACGCCGATCTCTTAGGCGCTTACACGCGAGGGTGCGGAGAACGGCGCACTCGTGGGTGGGTGTTTTTGGTGCAGACGGGCACGGGGGGCGGCCGCGTATACCCCCGGGTTTACCTGTGGGTCTCCGCGCCCACCGCGAGAGCAGGTCTGCACTTTTTTCAGCGTGACGAGTGCGCTGTACTCCGCGAGCTCGCCGGCGTGAGCCGGCTCTCTACCCGCCAAACACGCCCCCACCCATCCGCGAACGCGTAGCAATCGCAGCGCGCAATCCAGCGCGCCTGTACACGCGATGTGCGCGGCACGCATCGTCCGAGTGGATTGCACACGACATCGCGCACGATGAGCGATCGCCACATCGTCGACGGTTCGGCTACACTGTCGCGCGTCCATGTCGGCTTGTCGTAGCTTGGCATCCACGCCGGGCTGGACGGCGCGAATTGCGGTTCGTCCACAACGACCCCGCCGCGTGCTATCGGTGCATCAATCACTCGGAGCCCGGTCCATCCGTTGACACCGACGCCGGTGCCGAGCGGACGTGAACCAGTCATCGGAGTCGTTCGTAGCCCGCCAATGGGCGCGGGTTGAGTCGCTGGCGCTCCAACGGCGCCGGGCGCGACCGTGCCAACAAGCGGCGCACGCTGCGCAGTCGCGCTACGCGCGCTACCGGCCAGGGACAGCATCGCCACAGCGAATTGCCATCCCGTCTTCGTAACTGCATGAGCGCTCGGGCGCATCTCTCAAGCTAGCCACGCCCGCCACCGTGCGGTAACGTGGCGGCGAGCCCGGAGCGACCTCGTCGCCGCAGTCCCCACCGTCCGTCCCCGCCCCAGTCCGCCATGATTCCCGCCCCATCGCGACTCCTCGCCGCGGCCCTCATTGGGTCGCTCGCGGCGCCCGCTGCCGCTCATGCACAGGCCGCAAAGCTCGACGGTCCGCCGATGTTCCTCGAGGACCTCACGTGGACTGAAGTGCGTGATCGGCAGAAGGCCGGCGCCAAGTCCATCATCATCGGCACCGCCGGCCAGGAACAGAAAGGGCCGCACATGGTGGATGCGGAGCACAAATACGCGCTCGAGTACACACTGCCGCGCATCGCCAAGACACTGGGCGATGCACTCGTTGCGCCGATCATCACGTTCGTGCCTGAAGGCAGCTACGAACAGCCGCGCGGACACATGGCGAAGCCGGGAACAGTCACGCTTCCCGAGGATCGATTCATTGAACTGCTGTTGCACGCCGCGCGTTCGCTCAAGGCGGGCGGTTTCACGCAGATCATTTATATCGGTGACAGCGGCGGCAATCAGAACGGCATGCAGAAGGCCGCCGAGCAGCTGAACACCGAGTGGGCGGGCACGGGTGCACGCGCGCTGTTCATCGGCGACTACTACACCAAGACCGGTGACGATCAGCGAAAGTGGTTGCAATCGAAGGGCTACACCACTGCCGATATCGGATCACACGCCGGCATGCTCGACACCTCGGAGTTGATGTACATCAATCCGAAGCTCGTGCGCCCCAGCAAGTTCGCCCCCAACGGCGGCAGTGCCGATAGCGGCGTGAGTGGTGATCCCACCAAGGCGAGCGCCGAGATCGGGAAGGAGCTGCTCAGCATGAAGATCGACAACGCGCTCGCGCAGATAAAAACGCTGCGTAGCGGAGGAACCAAGTAATGTCGCTGAACAAGCTCCTCCCTATCCGCTGCCTCCTGATTTCTGCAGTAACGATGTCAGCGCCCGCTCTCCTCGCGCAGGATCGTCCGGACTTGTTGTCCTCTCCGTACATGGAGGCCATGACGTGGACCGAAATCCGCGACGCCATGGCCGGCGGAGCGAAGGTCGCCATCCTGCCCACCGGCGGCACCGAGCAGAACGGACCGCACATGATCCTCGGCAAGCACAACTACATCGTCACCTTCAGTGCCGGTGTGCTGGCCAAGCGATTGGGGAACGCGCTCGTTGCACCCACGTTGCAGTACGTGCCCGAAGGCGACTACAATCGCCCGAACTTTGGCGAGAAGCCCGGTGTGATTTCGTTGCCGCAGGCGGCGTATGAGAAGGTGCTCGATGCCGCAGTGCGCTCACTCAAGGTGCATGGCTTCACCGACATTCTTCTGATCGGTGATAGCGGTGGCAATCAGTCGGGGCTCAACAATGTCGCGAAGACACTCAACGCAGAATGGGCTGGCAGTGGTGTGCGTGTGCACGCGCTTACCGACTACTACCAGCAGGGACGCATCCAGATTCGCGACTACTTGCAGAAGACCTTTGGCTGGAGCGAACAGGTCGTGGGCTCGCACGCTGGCACGAGTGACACGTCACAGCTGCTCTGGGTCTACGCGCAAGGCATTCGCAAAGACAAGCTCGCGCCGAGTGGCGGCAGCCCGGACTCCGGCGTGAATGGCGATCCCACGAAGGCCACACCGGAGATCGGCAAGATCGCGATCGATTTCAAGGTCAACGCGGCCATCGCGCAGTTCAAATCCGGATCCGGCGTGAAATGACGCGCATTCACGGAGAACGCGACGGAGCACGCGCATGAACGTGCAGGCGATGTACGACTACGTCGTGAAGGCGCGCCGAGATCTGCGTGAAGTACTGGTCGCGGCGCCGGACGATGTGGTGTCGCAGCCGCTCATGCTCGCCGATCGCTTTCGCTGCATCAAGGACATGCTCTTCCACATCGCTGAAGTGGAAGACGGATGGATTCAAGGCGACATCCGTGGTGTGGCCATGGTGCAGGAAGCATTTCCCACGTTGCGCAACAGCCCGGGCGGCGCGGCGTTCTCGGGTGAGTCACTTCCGCTGCTGCTCGCCTACTGGCAGGCGGTGGAAGACAGCACGCATCGCTATCTCGAAACACTTTCGCCCGACGAATTGCACCGTCGAGTGAACGTCGAAGATTGGCCCGACAAGCATCTCACGGTGGACGGGCTGTTGTGGCATGTCATGATCCACGAGGTGCGGCATACGGCGCAGATAGTGCTGCTGTTGCGGAATGCGGGAGTGAGGCCGCCCTCTCTGGATCTCTTGTTCTACTTGGGTTAACCCCTATGGCAGCGCGGGGCGAGGACTTGAACGGGGGAAGATTTCGAGGACAGCCGCCTCGACATCTCCCCCCTTCAAGTCCTTCCCCCTCGACGCCTTAGGGGTTTCTCACTTCTGACGGCTAGAGCCAGTCTCAGCCCTGCACGTCAAACCTGTCGAGCATCATTACCTTGTCCCACGCCTTCACGAAGTCTCGCACGAACTTCTGCGCATTGTCCTGCTGCGCGTAGACTTCGCTCAGCGCGCGCAGTTGCGAGTTGGAGCCAAACACCAGGTCCACGCGCGTCGCGGTCCACTTCACGTCGCCTGTTGCGCGATCACGTCCCTCGTAGACCGTGGCGCCCTCCGCCACCGGCTTCCACGCGGTGCTCATATCGAGCACGTTCACGAAGAAGTCGTTCGTAAGCGTCTCCGGACGGTCGGTAAACACACCGTGCTTGGTTGCACCATGATTGGCGCCCAGCACGCGTAGGCCACCAAGCAGCACCGTCATTTCCGGTGCGGTGAGCGTGAGCAGCTGCGCCTTATCGAGCAACATCTCTTCCGGTGCCACGGAATACTGCGTCTTCTGGTAGTTGCGGAAGCCATCGGCCACGGGCTCGAGCACACCGTACGCATGCGCATCGGTGTTCTCCGCGGTGGCGTCGGCACGACCAGGTGTGAACGGCACGCTGATCTCCACGCCCGCTTTCTTCGCAGCGGCTTCAACGGCGGCACAACCGCCGAGCACGATGAGGTCCGCCAGCGAAACCTGCTTCCCAGACGCCTTGTTGAAGTTCGCCTGAATCGTTTCGTAGACTTCAAGCGCCTTCTGCAGCTTCGCGGGCTGATTCACTTCCCATGACTTGGCCGGCGCGAGACGAATGCGCGCACCGTTCGCTCCGCCACGACGATCGCTGCCGCGGAAGGTGCTCGCCGACGCCCACGCCGTCGTCACGAGCTGCGAGATCGTGAGCCCCGAAGACAGGATCGTCTGCTTGAGCGATGCAACGTCGTTCGCATCGATCGTGGCGCCGGTTGAAGCCGGAATCGGATCCTGCCACAACAACGTTTCCTGCGGAACGAGCGGGCCGACGTAACGCGTGCGCGGGCCCAGGTCACGATGCGTGAGCTTGAACCACGCGCGCGCAAACGCGTCGTGGAACTGCTGCGGGTTTTCGTGGAAGCGCTTCGAGATTTCGAGATACTTGGGGTCGGTGCGCAGCGCGATGTCGGCGGTGGACATCGCCGGTCGCACCTTCTTGCTCGCATCATGCGCATCGGGCACCACCAGCGACGCCTGCTTGTCGGTCGGTTCCCAGATCCACGCACCTGCGGGGCTCTTCACCTTCTCCCACTCGAAGCCAAACAGCGTGTCGAAGTAGCCGTTGTCCCACTTGATCGGATTCGGCGTCCACGCGCCTTCAAGACCCGACGTGGTCGTGTGCTGCGCCTTGCCGCTTTCGTGCGTGTTGATCCACCCGAAGCCCATCGTTTCCATCGGCGCCGCTTCCGGCTCCGGACCAACGAGTGCCGGATCGCCCGCGCCATGCATCTTGCCGAAGGTGTGGCCACCGGCAACCAGCGCGACGGTTTCTTCGTCGTTCATTGCCATGCGCGCAAACGTTTCGCGAATGTCGCGCGCGCTCGCCATGGGATCGGGCTGCCCGTCCGGGCCTTCGGGGTTCACATAGATGAGACCCATCTGCACGGCCGCGAGCGGATTTTCGAGCTCACGATCGCCGGAGTAGCGGCTATTCGCCTTGTCGCTCGTCGCGAGCCACTCGGCCTCCTTGCCCCAATAAATGTCCTGCTCGGGCTCCCACACATCTTCGCGACCAAAGCTGAAGCCGAACGGCGTGAAGCCCATCGTCTCCATGCCAACATCAGCGGCGAAGATCATGAGGTCGGCCCACGAAATCGTGTTGCCGTACTTCTGCTTGATCGGCCATAACAGACGGCGCGCCTTGTCGAGATTGCCGTTGTCGGGCCAGCTGTTGAGCGGCGCAAAACGCTGCGTGCCGCTGGATGAACCGCCACGACCATCGGCCGTGCGATACGTGCCCGCACTGTGCCACGCCATGCGCACAAAGAACGGACCGTAGTGACCGTAGTCGGCCGGCCACCACGGCTCGGAGCGCGTCATCAGCTCAGCGAGATCGGCCTTGAGCGCCGCAACATCAAGCGACTTGAGCGCTTCGCGATAGCTGTAGCCGCTGTCCATCGGATTTCCCGCCAGCGGGTTCTGATGCAGCATCCCGATGTTGAGCGCATTCGGCCACCAGTCGCGATTGCTACGGCCGCGCGCAGACAGCGCCGCCTCGGCTTTGCCTACGCTGCTGGCATTGGTGTGCACATCGCCGTGCACGACGGGGCACTTGCCGCCGCTGCTGCCGTGGTGTCCTTCCATATGCGCCTACTCCTGCGGGAGGAAAAATGACGAGATCAACCGGGACACCGAGGTGAGCCGGAATCACATAACAATAGAATTTCCACCCATAGCCAACAATGGGTCTATGGCTATACGAGATATAGGCGTGCATTATACGAAATGGACGCAGTGCTGTTACGGAGCTTCATCGAAACGGCCGACGCGGGGTCGCTGAGCCGGGCGGCCCGCCAGCTTGGCCTGTCGCAACCGTCACTCACGGGCCAGGTGCAGCGGCTCGAGCAATCGCTTGGTGCCGAGCTCTTCGAGCGACATGGCCGCGGGGTGCGACTGACGGAGGCGGGGCAGGCGCTCTATCCGCGGGCGCGCCGGCTGCTCGAGGAGATGCGCGCCGCCGAAGACGCGGTGCGCCGCGAAGGGGCGATGGCGGCCTCGACGCTCCGTGTTGGCGCGATTCCCACCGTTGCGCCGTATCTGATGCCGGCGGCGCTCACG
Organism: uncultured Gemmatimonadaceae bacterium; assembly: GCA_966112585.1. GTDB lineage: Bacteria > Gemmatimonadota > Gemmatimonadetes > Gemmatimonadales > Gemmatimonadaceae > Gemmatimonas. Next base: position 221,262 of record CBHWDN010000001.1, on the reverse strand, counting down.
CGCTGGCGATTGCGTGACACGACCACGCGCGTTGAGCTACGCGAGGACTACAGCGCTGTACTCGCGCGCGCATTGCACGATGGGTCGCTCGACGTTGCCGTTGCCGCATTGCCGTATGCGTTCGATGGACTCGCGACCGAAGTCCTCGGCGTGGATCGACTGCTGGTCGCGGTGCCCAACACGCACAGCGCCGCGCGCGCGGGCCGCATCACGTTGCCACAGCTCCACGATTCACCGGCCATCACACTTGATCCAATGCACTGCCTTGGTGAGCAAGTGGCTGGATTTTGCTCGAGCAGGCAGGTGCTGCCGAGCGTGGTATGCAGAAGTGCGCAGCTGGCGACGGTGCTCGAGTTGGTGGGTGCTGGGGTAGGTGTGTCGATCGTCCCTGCCTTGGCGGCTGCGCGACACAATACGCCGCAGTGCGTGTACGTACCGCTCGATGGTCACACGCTGCAGCGCGAAATCGTGGCGGTGTGGCGACGCGAGGGTGGCTTGTCGAGCAGTGCGCGCTCGTTTGTCGAAACGGTGCGTGATGCGATGAAAAACGCGTAGTTTCCTTCCATGAATCCCGCCAAAGTCGATCGCACCAGGCTGCGCACATTCACGGATCTGCCGAACATCGGTAAAGCGATGGCCGGCGATTTTGTTGCGCTGGGCTATACAACGCCGCAACAACTTGTCGGCGTCGATCCGTACGACTTGTACGTACGACTTTGCGATCACACGAAGACGCGGCAGGATCCGTGTGTGCTCGACGTCTTCATGTCGGTGACGCGCTTCCTTGATGGTGAAGCACCGCGCGCCTGGTGGGACTACACTGCCGAACGCAAACGGAGGTACTCGCTGTGAACGACGAACGATTGCCGGACACGTCGGTGAAGCGCGTGCTGGATCGCGCGAGTGCCATCGAGTTGGCGCAGGCGAGCAGCGTACCGGTCGATGCGTTGCGTCAGGCCGCGCGCGAGGCGGGTATTTCACCGGCCGCGTTCGAAGCGGCGCTTGCTGAAGAGCGCCGTGGTGCGCTGTCGGTGAAGTCGGCGCCGCGCCGGCCATGGCGCCTCGTCTCAATCGTGCTCGCAGCGGTGATGGTGGTGGGTGTATTCATCATTCCCGTCATCTTCCCGCCGACACTCGTCGAAACGGTAGCCGTTCCGCTCGTCTCGGAGACGATCACACTACGCTGCCTCGACGGCGCGGCCGCTGCGGAGCTGGCGCGCGGTCAGATGAATCTTCGCGAGAATGAGCTTCAGTACAACGCGAACGAGCCGCGCCTGCTGCACGTGAAGGCTACCGCGGATCAGATCACGCGGGTGAAGTCGGCGATCGATGCGGCCGAGGCGCAGCAGGCCAGTTGCTCGGTGCCGAAAAGGAACTGACCACATCCAAGGCAAAAAGAGAAATCCAAGGCATCCGAGGTAACAGCGGAAAAAACCGCAGTTACTTGGATGCCTTGGATTTCTTGTACGCCTTGGATGTGGTCAGTAAAAACTGAGGACTTAGTCGCGCCAGACCGTCAGTTCGTTCACCGAGCGACGCGTCTTGGGCGGCGGTACTTCGAGCGGCTCGCCGATCGTCAGCACGGCGACGATGCGTTCGCCATCGGCCACTCCAACGGCCGTGCGCGCGGCCGGGTCATCCATGATGGCGCCGGAGCGAATGTGCGTACCCAGACCGTGCGCAACGGCCGACAGACAGAGCGTCTGAATTGCCATCATCGTGGCTGCGTAGTCTTCCTCGCGGATCTCGGCGTTCTCGTTGAGCACCTGCGCGACGATGACCATCGACGGCCATGCGCGATGTGAGTCGCTCGTTTCCCTGCGAATCTGTTCAGCGTGCGCTTCGTCGGTCGCCTTCTTCGCCTTGCGGTTGCCCAAAGCGAGTCCATAGGCGGCACGCGTTTCGGGGCCGCAGACATAGAAACGCCAGGGCTGCGTCAGCCGATGATTCGGCGCAAAGTTGGCGTCGCTGAAGAGTCCTTCAAGCTGCTCGCGCGTGGGCGCGTTCGGCGTGAACGAACGAATGGAGCGACGCGCGGCGATGGCAACAGAAACGTTCACGTGATATCCAGAAGAAAAGTCGGGGCCAAACCTAAGCTCGGCGCAAGCTAACTACCCGACCAACGACGGACGAGCACACTGGCGTTTACCCCACCGAAGCCGAAGCCGTTGGAGAGAGCATACTCGAACTCGCCAGCGCGCGCCGTTGGACCCACGATATCGAAGCCGTCGGCGGCGGGGTCAGGATTCGTGAGGTTGAGCGTGGGCGGCAACATCTGATCACGCAGCGCGAGGACCGTGAACACGGTTTCCACTCCCCCGGCTGCACCCAAGGTGTGCCCCGTCGCGGATTTGGTTGCGCTGATCGCGAGCTGCGGGCGATCGCCGAACACGGCACGAATGGCCGCGAGCTCGGCGCGGTCGCCGACTGGCGTTGAGGTGGCGTGCGCGTTGAGGTGCCCGATGTCGCTGGCGTGGACGCCCGCTTGCTCGAGCGCCATCTGCATGGCGTATGCGGCGCCGTTCCCGTCATCGGGACCGGAGGTGATGTGATACGCGTCGGCGGCGGTGCCATAGCCCACCAGTTCAGCGAGGGGCGTCGCTCCACGTGCCTTCGCATGCGCGAGCGTTTCGATGACCAGCATGCCCGCGCCTTCGGCAATGACAAAGCCGTCGCGCGCCGAATCAAAGGGGCGTGACGCTTCGGTGGGGCGATCGTTGAAGCCGGTCGAGAGTGCGCGTGCGGCGGCAAATGAACCAACGGTAACGCTGTTGGTCGCGGCTTCGGCGCCACCACACACCGCGATATCCGCTTCTCCGCTCAAAATGAGTCGCGCGGCATCACCAATCGCTTGCACACTCGCCGCGCATGCGGTGGCTGGCGCACCAAGCGGTCCCCTGAATCCGTGCGCGATGGAGACCCACCCCGCCGCCATGTTCGACAGGAAGCTGGGTACCGTGAACGGCGACAAGCGACGCGTGCCCACCGTGTGCGTGATGCGAACGGCCTCGGTGATGTTGAGGAAGCCGCCGATGCACGAGCCGATGACGGTCGCGGTGCGACGCTGCTGTCGCTCTGTCTCCGCTTTCCAGCCGGATTGCGCCACCGCCTCAGCAGTCGCGGCCAACGCGAGCTGAATGAAGCGGTCCATCTTCTTCAGATCCTTCTGCGTGGTGACCGTGAGTGGGTCAAAGCCGTGGGGCTCACTGGCGTTGGGCACGACACCGGCGACATGACTCACCACCTCCCTGGCAATCTCCTCGGGGAGCGCACGCAGCCCCGACTCGCCGTTGAGCAGTCGCCTCCACGAGACATCGACGCCAACGCCAAGCGGCGACACGAGCCCCATGCCGGTGACGACGATGCGTTTGTCATCGGCACGTTCGGTGTGCTTGGTCATGGCGTGTTCCGCGACATGATGAGCAAGGTGGAGGTTGCCGAGGCGTAAAGTTTGCCGTCAGCATCCTTCAATGTCGCTTCGGTGAACGCGGCGCGACGGCCGCCCGAAATCACTCGACCTTCAGCGCGCAGCTTGCCGGTTTTGATCGTGATCGGGCGATGATACGCGACCTTGAGCTCGAGCGTCGTGTAGGCTTGATCAGCGCTCAGTGTTGAATGCGCCGCACAGCCGCACGCTGAATCGAGAAGGGCGGCAGCATATCCGCCATGCGCGGTGCCGATGGGGTTGTAGACGCGCAGATCGGGCTGTGCCTCGAACACGGCGAATCCTTCCCCGACATCGGTGAGGGTGAAATCGAGTGTTTCGCCGATTGGCGGACGACCACCGTTCGCCATGAGCGCGCGAAGTGTGTCGAGTCCCGACAGTCCGGGCGCGAGTTGCTCAACAAGATTCATCAGTCGTTCTCGAGTTCAGCGTGAGTCCGAGTCGCGCGTACAGCGACTCACGGCAGTGACGAAGTAATTGATCAGATGCGGTGCGATCGGTCATGGCACGTGCGAGCGTGATGGCGCCGACTACCTCGGCGACACAGCTCGATGCGAGTGCATCGGCATCGGCGTGATGCAGCCGTGCGAGTTGCCTGGCTACCAGCGCGCGCATGCCGCTGATGCCGTTTGCAAGGCGCTCATGCGCACCGACAGGTAACCGATTGGCATCACCGGAGAGAAACGGGAGCGGACATCCCGCGGTGCGCGTGTCGCGATGGGCGCGCGATACATAGACGTCCACAAAAGCCCGGAGTACGTCTCGCGGATCGGCGGGCTCGGTGGGCCGCAACACGTCGGCTGGGCTTTCCTCGAACATCCGCTCGAGCACCGCTTCCACGAACGCGTCGCGCGACGCGAAGTGCGCGTAGAAGCCCCCATGCGTCAGCCCTGCATCAGCCATGACGCTGGCGACGGCCACGCCCTGCGGCCCGCGCTCGCGCATCTGCACGGCGGCGACGCTCAGCACGCGGTCACGCGTCTGCTGCTTGTGGTCGGGGGCGTATCGGGACACGTCCGAATATTATATGATATGCATCATATAATCAAGCAGTGAGACTTCTCCGTTAAGAGACGGGAGATATGAGACAAACAACTTGGGCGCCTTTGGCGCCGACAACTAACCAGGAAGGGGACAACTCACGATGATCGCCGCAGGGCAAGTAAAATTGGAACTTGCCCTGCGAGGATCCTCGTTCGTTGTCCCCTTCTTCGTGAGTTGTCGGGCGCCGCAGGCGCCCCAAAAAAGGCCGCACGCACAGCACCATGCGCATAGAGCGAGACGACCTCACAAGACAGGCAGTGCACGCGCTGCTGCAGGAACATCTCGACGAGATGCACACACTGTCGCCACGCGAGAGTGTGCACGCGCTCGATCTGGAGAAGCTGCGCGATCCGAGCATCACCTTCTGGACCGCGTGGGAAGGCGATCAGCTCTTGGGGTGCGGCGCTCTCAAGGCGCTCGGCGCCGCTGAGGGCGAGATCAAGTCAATGCGCACGCCCACAGCAGCGCGTGGGCGCGGAGCCGGGCGCGCGATTCTGCAGCACATCGTCGCCGAAGCGCGGTCGCGGGGCTACACGCGAATCAATCTCGAAACCGGCAGCCTACCCGCGTTCGACCCGGCGCATCGCCTCTACGAAAGCGAGGGATTCATACGGTGCGGTCCGTTCGGCGAATACCGAGCGGACCGCCACAGTGTGTTCATGACGCTCGAGCTCTGAGCGAGTCAGCGCGAGAGGTAGTCGGCAATGCGCTTGGACTGCGCCGTCCAGCCGCCGCTGTTCGCGCTGAACGCACGCGCACGACGTGACTCGGGGATCTTGTCGAATCCGGACTCAACAATCGTGAGCTGCGTACCCTCGGGAATGTCGGCCAGGGTGAACGCCACCAGCGTCGTGGGCTCGGCGGCATAGTCGATCCCCTGCTCGATCGCGAATGGATGCCAGCGGAAGGCGAAGTAGCTCTCCGGTGTGAGCGTCTCGATCCAGATCGACATCGTCACCTCGCCGTACGTCTTCGACACAATCTGTCCGCTCACCTCCGCACCTTCCACAAATGGTGAGCTAAGCGACACACCGAACCATTCGTTGAACTGCTGTACATCGGTGAGCGCGCGCCAAACCCGCGAGCGCGGGGCTTCAAGCGTGACGATCTTCTCGATGCGATCGGGCGTCACCGTGGAATCGACTGTAGTCATGAGTTACTCGGCTTCAGGTGGATGATTGTCGGGGTGACGCAGGAGCTCGGCGAGACGCTCGATGCGCGTGTCCCATAGCTTTTCGTAGCCGCGGAGCCAGGAGTCGGCGCGCGCGAGCGGTCGCGGATCGATGCGACAGTAGTGAATGCGGCCGCGCACGGTGCGGCGTACCAGTCCAGCACGTTCGAGGGTCTGGATATGCTTGGACGCCGCAGCGAGTGACATGTCGAACGGCTCGGCGAGCGCCGTGACGGTCTGCTCGCCGCCAGCGAGCTGTTCCAGCATCGCCCGCCGCGTCTGGTCGCCCAAGGCCCGGAAGACCAGATCCATCCGGAGATGCTTATCGATGCTCTTTTCCTCAACCATATGGTTGAATATGCGGCAATCGACGGCATTGTCAACTATTTGGTTGAATGACGAGCTCGGTGACAACAAAGATTTAGCCGCGCTCGACACTGCGACCGGTGGGAGCGACATTCGTCGCACTCTTGCCCCTCATCCCATGGCTGATCCGTACTCCCGTCGCGATGCTCTCAAAACGCTCGGCGCCGTTGGCGCGGGCGCGCTGATCCCCGTTCCATCGCTGAGCGCGCTGACTGATGCGCGGGTCACCGAGCCGGCGGTGCCGCCGCTCGCCGACATCCGCAGGCGCTACGCCAGCGGCGATATCGTGGAATTGATGAACACGAGTGATGTGTTCACGCCGGCGAAGGGACGCTCATGGATGCGCTTCTCATTCGACTCGCCGGAACCCGCTGTGGTGTTCGGGCCGCATCGCTTCAGCGTGCTGCTCTTTACTGAAGAGAACATGTACGCGATGGATAAGGCGCGCATGAAGGCGAGTGGCAATGACGATCAGCTGGTGCTCACCTGCGACGGACTTACGTGGGCGGGCGGTCAGGAGAAGGCGCCGGGGAAAATCACGGTCACCTTTCAGCGCACCGGCCGCACGATCACCTGGGACATCACGGCGGAGTGCGAGAAGCCCATCAAGACGATCACCACAGTCGTACGCGATATCCCGCGCGGCCAGGTGTCGCTGGGTGGATCGCAGCTGATGGACGGTCGCGACGGCGACTTCCTGGGCGGCTACGCGTTCAGTGCGGGTGACCTGCACGGCGCCGGCACGCCGCAGAGCATGTCTACGCCAGTCGCGGTCGTGAAAGCATCGGACACCGATGTGTTCTACTTCTCCACGCACGACACCAAGGTCAGGCCGAAGCGCTACTACTTCCAGGCCGGCGAGCAGATGTATCGCACCGAGATGATCTACGAGCACGACGCGTGGCGGAACGATACGCGTGTGACGGTGCCCAAATGGGAAATTGGCCACGCGGCGACGCTCGATGCCGCGATGGACATCCACATGGGGTACATGGAGAAGGCGTTCGGCCTCCCGACGTGGGATTCACGAACAGACGTTCCCGCGTGGATGCGCAACTTGTCGCTCGTGCTCACGATGCACGGCATGCACTACACGGGGTTCATCTTCAACGACTACGCGCAGCAGCTTGCGATACTGCGCTGGGTCGCGACACAGATCCCCGCTGAACGTGTGCTGGTGTTTCTGGCAAGTTGGGATGGCCGTTACTACTGGGACTATCCCAACTACAAAGTGCCAGCGCGCATGGGCGGCGAGGCGGGCTTCCGCACGCTGATCAGCGAAGCGCAGAAGCTGGGCTTCAAGATGATGCCGATGTACGGCACCAACTCGGCGAATCGCAAGCAACCGGGTTGGGAGAAGATCAAGAGCGGCGCGACCTACAAGATCGACGGCGACTTGTACAACCTGAACTGGGTCGATTGGAACAACGATCGCCATCAGGACGGCTGGCTCACCTACATGAACCTTGGTGACGACGCCTGGCGCAAACACATGGAAGGGCGCATCAGCGAGGGGATCGAGCGCTTCAAAGTCGACGCGTACTTCCTTGATATCGTGGGTGGGCATGTGAACAGCACCAGCGGCGACATGCACGAAGGCACGCGCCTCATGATCAAGAACCTGCGCGACAAGTATCCCAACGTGATCGGCGTCGGTGAAATGCCGTATGACGCGCTGCATGCGTTCATTCCGCTCTATCACGCCGGTGGCGGCGACCGCTGGCGGAAGTACTCGCGCTTCTACTCGCATCTGAGCGCACCCGCACCTGGCCGCGGCTCGAGCGGTGTGCACGAAGCGGGCTTCCAGCGCTTCAACACGGAAACACTGGGCCTTTCGCCCACCGCGATCCCCACACTGCAGATCGTCGACGACACCTTTGTGAAGCACAAGGATATCATGGCGCGCGTGATCGCCGCCGCTAAACAGCGCGCGGGGTTGGGTTGATGGCGCGAGCAGCACGCGGCAAAGCATCAAAATCGCTGCGCGAGGAAGTGTGCGCGGCGAACATCGCCCTGTTCGAGCGCGGGCTGGCAAAGTTTACCTTCGGCAATGCCAGCGCGGTGGATCGCGAACAGGGTTTAATAGTGATCAAGCCGAGCGGTGTGTCCTATGACGTACTCACGCCGGCCATGCTCGTTGTCACCGACATGCAGGGCACGGTGGTGGAAGGCTCGCTGCGACCGAGCTCCGACCTGCCAACGCATGCAGCGCTGTTTCGCGCGTGGAGCGGTATCGGCGGCATTGTGCACACGCACTCGATGTACGCCACCGTATTCGCGCAGGCGCGTCGCGCCATTCCGTGTCTCGGTACTACGCACGCGGACTATTTCTACGGTGCGATCCCGTGCACGAAGCCGCTCACCAAGGCACAGGTGAATGGCGAGTACGAGCTCGAAACGGGTCGCGCGATCGTTCGCGCGTTCAAGGGCATCGATCCGCTGACAATGCCGGCGGTTTTGGTCGCGAATCATGCGCCGTTCACGTGGGGTCGTTCAGTTGGTAAGGCGACGGAGTACGCGAGCTATCTCGAAGAGATTGCGACGATGGCGCATCACACGCTCGCGCTTGACCCGCGCGCCGCTGGTACGGGGCAAGTGTTGATGGACAAGCACTATCTGCGCAAGCATGGACGGTCGGCGTACTACGGACAGGACCGGCGCTGATCTATTGGCCTTGCGTGGCAGAAAGTTGGGTTGAACTGATCACACAGAGTCACGGAGGCACAGAGGAACAACTTTGAAAGATCATTCGCGCTTCCCAGGGTCCGATGCGCCAAACTTTTCTCTGTGCCTCCGTGACTCTGTGTGATCAGTTCAAATGACTTTCACCTACGCCGATGCCCGGACGCGCGCCGAAACCGAACGCAGCGTAGGCAACACTGCACCCAGCGGCACCGCCGCCGCCTCCGCAGTCCCGAGGCCAAAGTACACATCCCGATATAACGGATAGAGCTCTTCGTACGTCGATGCCGCGCTCGCATCCGGCTCGACGACACGGTACTTGGGGCAAAGCGCTGCCTGTGCAGCTTCGATGGAATCGAACTCGCCGCACGCCAGAAACGCGAAGATCGCCGAGCCAAGACTCGTGATCGGCGTCTCCGGCACAAGCACCGGCACGCCGAGGATGTTCGCGTAGACCTGATTGAGCACCGCGTTCTTCTGCGGGATGCCGCCGCCATGAATGACGCGGCGCACTGGCACGCCATATTCGGCCATGCGATCCAGAATGATGCGCGTATGGAACGCCGTGCCTTCGATCGCGGCGAACAGTTCGTCTTCGGCGGTGTGATGCAGGTTCCAGCCGAGTGTGACGCCGCCGAGGTTGGGGTTCACGAGGACGGTGCGATCGCCGTTGTCCCAGGTGAGGCGCATCAATCCTGTTTGGCCGCCGCGATGGTGCGCGATGCCGTCGGTGAGTTCGCCTACGGAACGTCCGGCGCGTCGCGCGATGGCGTCGAAGATGTCGCCGACCGCAGAGAGACCTGCTTCGATACCGCGCTGCGTGGGATGCACCGAGCCGTCGACGACACCGCACACACCGGGCACGAGCGCGGCGTCGCGGGCGATGCCGATCATGCAGGTGCTGGTGCCGATCACATTCACCACGTCGCCTTCGGCGACACCGGCGCCAACCGCATCCCAATGCGCGTCAAATGCGCCCACCGGGATGGGAATGCCGGCGCGAAGACCCAGCTTTTCCGCCCATTCAGCGGAGAGATGGCCGGCGAGGTGATCGGACGTGTGATACGGACCGTCGAGTTTGTCGCGAATGCCAGCGAGGAGCGGATCCACCGCGACGAAGAATTCCTCTGGCGGGTATCCGCCGAGCGACGGATTCCAGAGCCATTTGTGTCCCATCGCGCAGACGCTGCGCGCGGCGAGCTTTGGCTCGCGTACACCACAGAGCGCGGCGGCGACATAGTCGCAGTGTTCGAACGCCGTCACCAACTGGTCGCGCTGACCGGGATTGTTGCGCAGCCAGTGAAGCAACTTCGCAAAGCCCCACTCCGACGAGTACGTGCCGCCGCACCAGTCGATGGCAGGTATAGCCATCTCATGCGCGACCTGCGTAATGCGCTCAGCCTCGGCGTGTGACCGATGATCGCACCAGAGGTAGTACTCCCCGAGCGGCTCGAGATGCTCGCCCACCATGATGACGCTCGAACCGGTGGTATCGAGCGCGAGGGCCCGTACATCGCTTCCCGCGACCCCAGCATTCGCCAGCGCGCGCTGCATCGCCTCGCTGAGCGCGCGCATGTGATCGGAATGAGACTGCGTGGCGTAGTCCGGATCGTCCGCGCGGCGATGCAGCGGATAGTCGCCCGTCCCATGCCCGATCACGCCGCGCTCTGCATTTACAATGGATACGCGCACACTCAAGGTGCCAAAGTCTACGCCGGCTACGATGCCCATCGGTGTAGTCTCGCTCAGCCGTGACGCACGACGTCCCACCCCATGTAGCGCACGGTGGCTTCATGCACCGCATCCGCCACATGCGAGAAGGTGGCGGCTACATGGTGCTCAAAGCCGTTGCGGCAGATGTGATGCAACAGCTGCTGTAGCTGCGGGATCTCCACCACACCGGCGCCGCCGAAGGTCCGCAACTTGTCCTTGGTGAATTCGCCCTGACCGACATACCCCTTGATCACACCGGCACGTTCGTCGGTGGAGAAGCGCGCAAAGCTCATCGGGCCGGCCTTCACTTTGCCGACCACCGTGCCCCAGGTATTATCGCGACCCACGGTGCCGGCGATGATCTCTTGGTAGTCCATCTTCGCTTTCTCGAAGAAATCGAGCGGCAGGTTGCTGCAGTGGAAGCAGACCGCCTTGTTCGGGTCGTCGCCGTAGTTGTTGTTCCAATCAAGCAGTGCGGCCGGCGTGGTGGATGCGAGCGTCAGCGCATGCATGCTGAGTGTGCCCATCACATCCACTTCACAGGCACTCGGCAGGTTCGCGTTGCTCAACATCGACATCACCGTGCAGGGCACCACGCCGAAGAACTCTTCCATGGAGGTCCAGCACTGAATGGCGCTGATCGACACGTCGACCTCCTTCATCCAGCGATCCATCACGAGACCCAGCTTGGCCATCTTGATGAGCGCCGCCTGCTCGACGTCGCCCGTGTCGACATACGCCTCGATCTCGGCGAGCTTCGCTTTCACTGCGCCGTCAGAGTTCTTGAGGCGTCCAATGCGCCCCATGATCTCCGATAGGTCGATCGGCTCGACCGAGATGCCGTGCGCCTCCAGCAACTTTTCGCTGTATCGCACCGTTTTGAACGCCGCCGGGCGTGCGCCGATCGCGCCGACGCGCGCGCCACGCAGCCCCTTCACGACGCGACAGGTCGACGCAAACCGACGAAGATCGGCACGGAAGCCGTCGGAATCGGGGCGCTGCGTGTGCTGTGACGTGAGCGTGTAGGCAATGCCGTACTGCGACAGCACGTTGCACGCCGACATCTTGCCGCAGAAAGCGTCGCGGCGATTGTCGATGAGCATCTTGCCCGGATCATCGGCGGTGGCGTGAATGAGCACCGGCACGTTGAGGCCAGACAGGCGAATGGTGTCCGCAATCGCGCGCTCATCGCCAAAGTTTGGCAGCGTCACCACAATCCCATCGATGCGTGCGCCATTCGCCTTGAAAAGCGCGGCGCAGGCCTTGGCTTCATCGCGGCTTTCAATTGCACCGTGATTGGTGCTCGCGGCGTCGATGATCACCGCATCGATCCCTTCCTCTTCCAGCGCCCGCAGCATCTCGGTGCGCCCCTTGGCGGCGAGATGGCCCGGGAAGAAGCCACGATTGCCTACAATGACGCCAAGTGTGACACGCGGCGCTGCCGGACGTGCTTGCGCGTTGCGCTTTGTGGAAGTCTGCGAGGCGGCTTTGCCACCGATATTTGACGCGAGTTTCGTGAGGCGCATGGCGAGAGGAAGGAGTTGGGGCAGAGATTACCGTAGGCCGCGTTGACGCGCCATGGCACAACCATATGTTTGACGCGCCCTCCTGCCGCCCGCTCTCACCCGCCGCATCGTGTCTGATTCCCAATCCGCGACGACGTCGTCTCCCGCTCTGTTGCAGGCCATCGTGCGCTCGCCGCAGTTCGGGTTGGTCGTCGTACTGGTGCTGCTGGCGACGGCGCTCACGCTGGCGGCGGGATCGCACCCCGATCCGCGCACGGGCGAGACGGTCAACAACTTCCTGAATCGTTACACGCTCATTCAGATGGCGACCGACGCGAGCGCGTTTGCCATTATGGGCGTTGGGGCGACGCTGGTGATCATTGCCGGTGGTATCGACCTCTCGGTGGGTGCGGTCTACGCCTTGGCCGGTGTCGCGATGGCGATGATTCTGCGCGCTCTCGGCCCCATGGCGCCGGTGGCGACGGTGTTCATCGGTTTGAGCACCTGCCTGGTCGTCGGTCTCATCTGTGGTCTTGCAAACGGTTTCATGGTGATTGGATTGGGCGTGCATCCATTCATCATCACGCTGGGCACCATGTGGATCGTCCGCGGCATTGCCTTCGTGATCAGTCGGGCAGAAAGCATTCTGGTGCCCCAGGCACTCACCGCCGTCGCCAAGGCGCCACTCGGATTGGGGACGGCGCTCTATCCGGTGCCACTGCTGGCCATGCTTGCAGTCACGATTGCTGGCGGCATCTATCTCTCGCGAACCGTTGCTGGTCGGCACATTCTGGCGGTTGGCGGGAATCCGGAGGCGAGTCGCTTTTCAGGGCTCAGCGTTTCTCGCATCACGCTGGGTGTGTTCGTGTTGTCGAGTCTTGCCGCGGGCGCGGCTGCCTTTCTTGGCGCGGCGTTTTACGGATCGGCTACCTCGAGCGACGCGAACGGATACGAGTTGTATGTCGTCGCGAGCGCGGTGGTTGGTGGCGCGTCGCTCAGTGGTGGCAAGGGAAGCGCACTCAGCGCCATGCTGGGCGCGATTCTGATCGTGACGATGCGGCAAGCCATTCGCACGTTGCATCTCGATCAGAACTACGAATGGATCATCATCGGTGTCGCGATGATCGTGGCGGTGGTACTCGATCAGCGTGGCATGAAAGCGTTGCAGAATCGTTTGTCCCGCGCGGCGTGAGTGTCGCGACTTTCACTGGAGCGTGTCATGGCAGTTGCAACTGCAGGACTTTTCTCGCGTGTCCGTCCGCTCGTCGCTCTTGGAGCGCTCGCTGCGTTTGCGGCCTGCGGTGGCAAGGCGGGTGATGCCGGCGGATCGGCGGCCGCTGGCGGTACGGGCAAGACGTTCACGATTGCCATGATCGCCAAGAGCTCCACCAACCCGGTGTTTCTTTCGGGTCGTCAGGGCGCCGAAGCGGCGGCCGCTGAACTCAGCAAGAGCGAAGGTGTGACGGTGAAGATCGATTGGCTTACGCCGCCAAACGAAGACGGCTCGGTACAGGCGCAGCGCATCGCCGAAGCGGCCAACTCCGGAGCAAATGCCATTCTGCTATCGGCGAGCGACGCCGGAAAAGTGCGCGGCGCGGTGAACGAAGCCGTCGATCGCGGCGTGCCGGTCATGACCTTCGACAGCGATGTGCCCGACTCGAAGCGCTTTTCCTTCTACGGCGGCGACGACGTACAAATGGGCGCGCAGATCATGGACGAACTGGCGGCGCAGATGGGTGGCAAGGGCAAGGTCGCGATCTTTGCCGGCAACCAGAACGCACTCAATTTGCAGGCGCGTGTGAAGGGCGTGCGTGAAGCAGCCAAGAAGTATCCGGGTATCACCATCGTGGATGCCTTCTATCACGCCGAAACCCCGCAGGACGCCGCGGCCGAAGTGCTGCGTGTGAAGAATGCCTATCCCGATATCTCAGGCTATGCGATGATCGGTGGTTGGCCGCTCTTCACGCGCACGCTGCTCACCGATCTCGATCCGAAGAAGGTGAAGATTGTCGCGGTCGACGCGCTCCCCGCTGAACTGCCGTACATCGAATCGGGATTGGCGCCGGTGCTCTTTGCACAGCCGGTGTTCAGCTGGGGCTATGTGTCGGTCAAGACAATCTTCGATCACGTCTACAAGAAGCAGCCGGTTGGTGAGCGCGTGCAGATGGATCTGGTCAAGGTGTCGAAGGAGAACCTGGGCACGTGGGCGAAGCAGCTCAAGGAATGGGGCTTCACCGACGTGGATCCCAAGTATCTCGCGTTGCCCAAGTAAGCCGGATTGTCCGTGAGCACCCCGCGCGTCCGATTTCGCAACATCACCAAGCGCTTTCCCGGAAACGTCGCGTTGCGCGATGTGAGCTTTGAGGTCGGCGTCGGCAGCTGTCACGCGATCTGCGGAGAAAACGGCGCGGGGAAGAGTACACTTGGTCGCATTCTCGCCGGCATTCATCACGCCGATGAGGGCGCGATCGAGCTCGACGGAGAAGTCGTGAACTTCGCCACGCCGCGTGCCGCACTGGCCGCGGGCGTGGCGATGGTGCATCAGGAGCTCGCGTTCTGCGAGAACCTCACCGTGGCCGACAACCTGTCGCTTGGCGTGCTGCCGACGCGATGGGGATTCGTTGATACCGCGGCCTTGCGCGCTCGCGCACGAGCGTTGCTCAATGCGATCGGCGCGACGATCGATCCCTCGCGCGCAATGTCGAGTCTGAGTGTCGCCGAGCAGCAGGTGGTGCAGATCGCCGCGGCGGTGGGCGCGGGCGCAAAGGTGATCATCTTTGACGAACCCACAAGCAGTCTCGGTGAGACCGAAGCTGAGGCGCTCTATGCGCTTATTCGCTCACTGCGCGATCGCGGGGTCACGCAGCTGTTTGTGTCGCATCGCATGCCCGAGATCTTTGCGCTGTGCGATACGATCACGGTGTTGCGCGATGGGCAGCATGTGGCCACGCAGGCTACGACATCGCTCGATGAAGCGGCGCTGGTTCGGCAGATGATTGGCCGCGAGCTGCAGGCCTATGTGGCGCCACCGGCGCAGCATGCCCTGGGGGCTGAGCGACTCCGTGTAGACCGGCTGACGAGTGGTGGCGCATTTCGCGACGTGAGCTTCAATGTGCATGCTGGCGAGATCGTTGGGCTCGCGGGGCTGGTTGGTGCCGGTCGATCGGAGGTGGCACGCGCGATCTTTGGGCTTGATCGCAAGGCGACGGGCGACGTGTTCGTGGACGGCAAGCCTTCACGTATTCGCGCGCCGCTCGATGCCGTGGCGCTGGGCATTGGCTTTGTGCCTGAGGACCGCAAGAAGCAGGGGCTCGTGCTGGGGATGCGGGCGCGCGAGAACGCGACGCTGCCGACTCTGCCGCGCTTTGCGCGCGGGGGGATGGTGAATCGCGCCGCCGAAAGGGGTGCGGTAAACACGAGCTTTGGTCGCGTGGCGTTCCGCCGTGATTGCGAGATTCCCGTCGCGAGTTTGTCGGGCGGGAATCAGCAGAAGGTGGTGCTGGCGAAGTGGCTCACGGCGGAGAGCGAGATCCTCATTCTCGACGAGCCAACGCGCGGCGTGGATGTCGGCGCCAAGGCGGAGCTACATGCGTGGATAGCGCAGCGCGCGGCTGCTGGTGCGGCGATCTTGTTGATCTCCAGTGAGCTGCCCGAGCTCCTCGGCCTTGCCTCGCGTGTGTTGGTGTTGCGCGAAGGTGCGTTGCGCGGTGAGCTCTCGCGCGAGGTGGCGACGCAGGATGCGGTGCTGCGATTGATGACGGGGTTGGCGTAAAGCTCAGCAGGAGGGTGTATGAACGACAATTGGCCGGAGTGGCTTGCTGATGGGTTGAGTT
This sequence comes from uncultured Gemmatimonadaceae bacterium, assembly GCA_966112585.1. Taxonomy (GTDB): domain Bacteria; phylum Gemmatimonadota; class Gemmatimonadetes; order Gemmatimonadales; family Gemmatimonadaceae; genus Gemmatimonas. The sequence continues at coordinate 205,503 of CBHWDN010000001.1, read as the reverse complement.
GGGGGACGCATTGCGTCGGGTCGTATGTCCCGAGTGGGTTTGAGCGGTATCTGCGGCTAGAGCACCGCGATTCCTGGAGCGACGATCCCACATATTTCCTGCAGGACGACCAGTTTCGCGCGTTGTGCGATCTCGTGGGGCGCGATGAGGAGTTCACCGGCGGGGCATGGGCGTTGTTCTGGGAAGGCTACGACCGCGACCCGTTGCGAGCGTTCGAGGGTCGCTATGCACTCTATCTCAGCACGCTGTGCGAAGTCTACAACACTTCCATCGAAGAGCTTCTCGATGTGAGCTCGCGTAGTGATCGCTACTCGCGAGGGTGGATTTCGCCCACGCTCTGGTTCGACGACAAGCGTACATGGTGTATTGCAACGCCAGTCTATTGGCCGTGCTCATTCATTGGCTGTTCCACGTTGCTGTTCGAGCAGCTGAGGCAGAGTCCAGTGCTACGTCTGGTTGAAACGACTTGGGACGACGAGTTCTCTCGCGACTGAGCGCGCTGTCCGAGAATCGCCAAAAAGCTCTGCACTCGCTTCGCCCGTGCGATCTCCAGCGATGTCAACTGATAGTCCAGCGCGGCGTCTCCTGCCGCTGCCGCTCGATTCCGGCGCGGGCGCTTGCGGCTGCCGTGGTCGAGATGGCGCTTGGGCGTCTTTCCGATAACAGCACGGTGATGAGGGGCGACGCCCTTACCTCCGATTGCCATTATCTATCAAGATCTTCTCAGTTCTCATCAGATCCCAGCGCCTGTTTGGCAACCTCAAATTTGTGAGTTGCTCGAGCCGCGATCCGGTCGGCTACAGACGAGCCGACTCGACCCTCCAGTAGACAAGCTCACCCAAGCTTGACGTCCGTGAGCGATCTCATCGCTTTGTTGCGTCGCCAGTACCGCCAACTGCTTCGCGCCGCCAGCGGGAACAGCAATCCGACTAGCCCTTGACAGTTCGACAGTCTGGTGTGAGCATTGCCATCGCTTGAGATGGCCGGTTTTGATCGCGATTGCATTCGAAAGCTCATCGTGTTTCCAACACGCGGCTGCATTCTCAAGCATTGGCGAGAGCGCTGAGGCACTATCAATCCTATTCATGTGATATGCGAAGTAGACCATTGCCGGTTTCGCGACGCGGTCCAGTCAACGAACACGCATTAAAGATACTCCTCTCACTGTTCCTAACGGCTATAGCTTGCGTGGGATCAGAGGTGCACGCAAATCGGATCGAGGCCCATCTCGATAATACTCGAGTTGACAGTCTCGGTCGAGATACGGTATCGCGGCTCGGTGTGGGAACGCAGAGCGCAGGCCCAGTAGTAGAGAAGCCGAGAGTTTCTTTCGTAGCGGACACGTTCGGGGTTGTCAGAGGAATCTGTGTAGCCGGCTCGCTTGTTGCGGTGTTAGACGCCGGGATGGATCCTCATGTGTCGCTCTATACGTCGAGAGGTTCTCATGTGTGGAGAACGCTGCCGCACACGTCGTCCGCGCTAGGCGTCGTGCAAGGCGACGCGCTCGCATGCCGAGAAACGCAAAATGGAGTGCAAATAAGCGTACTTGATCGGCACGCACGCCGAATTATCAATCTCGCCTTTGCCGAAGGCCGTGGATTCTCCAATGAGGTACGAGTCATCGATCTGTCTCGAATCCTCGCCGCCTCAGATCAGCCAATGTCGGTCGCTACGACGACCACCGGGATTGCTCTCGGAGGGGTGTTTGAATCCGGCGCCCGCTTCCTTTGGTCGAGCAACGATTCCGTTTGGAGTTCCGTTGGACGGGAATCCTCGTCTGCCAAGAGCGACGGAAGTTCATTTCTTCCGCGGATCATCGAAGGGACAAGAGTCGTCGGCGATGTAACATCAGGAAGAGTCATCGCAACGGGGAACTACGTCCCACTCATCTGGAGGATGGAGGAGCCAGTTGCGCCCATTCGTGTTGATCGATGGGGGCTGGGATCGAGGAGCAACCTTGGAATCAAGCGAGGGGCCGACAGTTCGTGGAGGCTTCACTGGAGTAGTGAGACGCTTCTAAGAGCGACAGCGTTGGCGTCCGCCGCTGACGCATTCGCGATTCTCGACTGCAATTGCAGTCCCTCAACTCCAGAGATGACCGAGTCCAAAGTAATACTTGGCCATTTCTCCAATGAAAACCTGGAATCCCTTCGGATTTCAGGCCGACCTGTAGCGATCGCGCTGTCGGCGGATGGAAGAACGCTTATCGGTGCAGTCGGCCCGAAAGGCAACCAAAGAATTGTCGAATGGATGATTCCCTAGAAGGTATTGCAAGGAAGCGGTGGGGTGCCGCGTCCGCAACAACTTTGACGATTCACGTCAAAGAGAGTTAATCCAATTCACGGAGAATACTATGCATCAGAGTAAGGGTTTCTGGCTTGGCTTGGCCACCCTCTGCGCCAGTGGGCTGGCAGTGTCAGCGAGTTCTGCGATCGCGTCGACGCAGGTGTCACGTCGACCCGTTGCGGTCGAGGCATGCGCCAATTCCGAGTGCGTTTCCGCGGCCGGATGGCAATGCTGGGTTGCTTCATCCACTGGTTGGGATATCAACTTTGATTGTAAGCCAAAGACGGGAGGATCGGAATTCAAGGAGGATGGTGCGGACTGTGTTTTAGGCTTCGGCCCAGGCGAAGAAATCCCTGAAGCGCTGCAGCGAGAAATCGCGCTAAGCAAGACTGAGCTGAAGTAGCTTGATCGACGGCACCCCATCACTTCGACGAACAATGCATCTATCGCTTCTTTTGATGACAGCAGGATCGCTTTCAATTCTCGAACCACCCGTTGAACCAACGCGCTTGATCGCGAGTTTCTCTTCCGACAGTCTCTGTTCTTCGATGATCGGCACCGAGCGTCACGAAGGCTCGGCATGGCCAATGGATTCGACTTCAGCGATCGCTGTCGCAACGAAGATACTTCAACGGGGATCCAAGATCGAATTTCCGGTTAAGGTCACGACCTTTACGCGAAAGTCAGGTTCAGTGTTTGTTGGCCTTGCCACCGCAGTGAGGTCAGACATTCGGATTCATTGCGCAAGTGGGGAAGTTCTGATTGACTCGACCGGTACTGTCAGCGTGCTTAGGCGCTACACGGTACATGCAACTTCGAAGCGGGACAAGCGATGATTTCTGTGTGTTGTTCCTGTCGCTGGACGTTGGTTCTGATTTTCGCGATGAATACGTCGGCGAGTGCTCAGGCTAGCGTGCGTGTGCTGAAACTAAGCGCTGAGGCTGCCGCTCAAACGCTTGGCCCGCCAGCAGAAGAGTTTAGTGACGTAGTCGGAGGACGCATTCTCGATCGCGGTAACTTCCTCATCGCCGATCGCGGAAAGTACCGACTTCATATCTTCGACGGTCGGGGTGTTCACATCAAAGATGTCGGAAGAACCGGCTCCGGTCCCGGCGAACTTGAGTCGATTGGAGAGCTGATGCGATGCGGCGATACAATCGCTGTAGTTGATGGCGGCCAGGCTTCGCTGTTTCGACTCGATGGTGGTTTTGTTCGACGATTTCGCTTCGCCGCGCATCCAACAGGCACCCCGCCACGACGCTCAACATGCAATAGCAGGAACCAGTATCTGCACATCGGGTGGAGCTCTCCGCGCGACGCAAGGCCGGGTCGATTTCGCGGCACAGTTCCAGTCTGGATTACGTCGTCACTTCCGCGGGTCGAAAAGCTGGTCGGGCAGTTTCCCGGTGACGAGGGCGTGCTGCTGTTAGTAGACGGCAAGCCACGTGGCGTCAGGCCGCAGCCTCTCGGGTTTGATCTAAAAGCAGCACTTGGGACGACCTCTGTTTGGACACTTGACACGGAGCGTCAAGTTGTAGTACGGCGCACGCCAACTGGTGACAGCGCAGAAGCTATCCGACTTCCTTTCGTCCGGTCTACTCCGTCATCGGCGGATATCGAAGCGGCGATGGAGGATGAGGGGAATGGGAGCATCAGCGCAAGCATTCGCACCGCCTACTCTACCTTCGATTTTTCGAAGCCACTTCCAAGTGCTGATCAATTGTTCCTCGACGATCGGGAGCAACTCTGGGTAAGGGCGAACTCTCGTGCCGGGAAGAACGGTCAATCCTGGTTCGTCTACGGCTCTAGCGCTCAATCGCGTTGGTCCTTATCGATACCTTCCTCTTGGAGCCTGCTAGATGTGCGAGGTTCAAGCGCGCTGATCAAAGTCGAGCGCAGCGACGGCACCGATGAGGTGCGCCTCTACAAAATCCTTGGGTTGCGATGACTGCGCCCTACCTCCGCACAAGCTTAACTCCGTAAATGGGCACAATGCGCGCGCCCTCAAATCGCACCGTGAGCGCGGACTTGGCGTTGGTCGATGCGGGCAGCTCGTACGTCGCGTCGTAGAATCCCGACACGTTGAAGTTCGGCTTCGGCGACACGAGCTTCGCGCCATCGACGACAATCGAGAAATCGCCGATTGGCGCCGGCAGGCCGGGATCGTTGAAGTACGTCACCACGAGCGACAGTGGTGCGGCCGCGTCTGACGGCAGCGTGTACTCGAAGAAGCCAGCGCCACCGCGACCGGTGCGGCGATTGGCACGGCTGACGGGGCGATCGGCGGGTTCGCTGCGGTACCTCATGGCCTGCTCGGACGTCGTGTCGCCAAGCACGACCTTGCTCACCGTCGCTTTCTCGAGTGCCTCGGCGGCGGCCTTGGTACGCGCGAGCATCGCCACGCGTGATTCAAACTCCGCCGGCGTGAGCACGTCCTGATAGATGCCGTACGTGCGCTTGTGCGTGCGATAGAACGGACGGAAGGTGACGTCGGCATCCTTGCTGCTGGCGCCGGGGACGCGCATCTGGCCTTTCGTCTTGAATTCGCCCGCTGCGGTGCTCGCGAGCAAATCAGACGGTGCGCGGGACTCGCTTACCATCACGGCGCCTACACTGCCGAATTCCTGTGCGGCGTTCTCGTTGGCTTCGTTGTTCTCGCGACCAGTACGACGCGGGCCGTGATCAGCGGCGAGCACCAATGGGCCCCACATGAAGGCGGCGACGGTTGGGTCATCGGGTGTGGCTTCGAGCACAACTGACTTGGGAATCTGCACGGTCACGGTGTCGCCACTCTTCCAGGTGCGATTGATGCGCACGTAGCTGCTCGTGCCGTGCTCGGCTTCGTTGCCAATGCCGCCGGCGCGACCACCGGCAACAGCATCGTTGAGCGATGCGACCGGGGGTTGCGGCAGGTTCTCACCATTCACCGCGATGCGGAATCCATCGCCAGCCCAGAGCGGACGACGCACTGCCAGCGTGAACGCGGTGGGTTTCGCGAGTGTGACCTTCACCGTGGCGTTCTCTCCATCGGGGAAGCCAGTGTCGAGCGCGAACTGCGCGGGCACCATCGTCGTCGTCGCCGTACTCGGCACGAACAGGTTGAGCCACACGGTGTCCTTGCTTTCATACCACACGCCCAAGCCGTGTAGCGCGTGACTCTCCATGCCGCTGCCTACGCAGCAGGTGAAGTCGCGCTGCATATCCTGATACTCTTGCTGCTCACGACGACCCACCGGCACCATGTAGCTGGTGCGTCCTTCTTCCGGTTCAATCGAGCCCAGGATGTGATTGAAGAGCGCGCGCTCGTGGAAGTCGGCGTAGGCCGCGTCGGGGCGGAATGAAAACAACCGACGCGACAACTTGATCATGTTGTAGACGTTGCACGTCTCCGCCGCGCGACCATCAACACGCGGCGCCAGCTGATCGGGCGGCCCGAAGTACTCCGCGAGTCCATGTCCGCCGGTTGCGTAGCTGTGATGACGCACCACGCGATCCCAGAAAAAGCTTGCGGCCATGATGTCCTGCGGATCGGCGGTGTAACCATAACGTGCGGCGGAGCCGATCAGCTTGGGGATCTGACAGTTGCCATGCTTCCCCGACAGGTTGTCCTGATGCCGCTTGAGCGGCTCGGTCACCGCGTGATGCTCGAAGCGCAGTGACAGGTTGAGCCACCGCGGGTCGTTGGTGTCGGCGTACAAGTCCGCGAGCACTTCGTTCATGCCACCGAACTCGGTGAGCAACATCTTCTGTACCTGCTCGTCGCTCAGCGGCTTAAGTACGCCTTCAGCCCACGCGGCGAATCCCTTTTCAACGGTGAGCGCCTGCATGTTGCCGGTGTAGCGATAGGCATCACGCAGACCAGCGTACGTCTTGTGCAGCGTGTACCACGGAGACCACAAGCCGTTCAAGTCGAACGCGCCGCTCTTGATGTCACCCTTGCTCACGCGCGCGAACGCCTCACGCAATCCCTCGAGCGCACCGCAGTAGCCATCGCCATTCTTGCGCTGCACTTCTGCGAGACCGCTCACGAGATAATCGGCGCGCGTCTTGAAGCGCACATCGCCAGTCGCCTTGTACATGAGCGACACCGCCGAGAGGTGATGACCGGCGATATGTCCCGTCAGATTGCGGCCGGTGCCATCCCATCCGGTGAGCGGCTTCGCGGTTGTCGACAATCCGGCCTGCGTGCGATACGCCGCGAGCATGCGATCGGGATCGAGCGCGAGCAGATAGCCAATCGTGACATCCTGCGCGCGCTTGAGCGGACCACCGGTGAGTCGCACTCGATCGAGTGGCACCGGATGCGCGCGCAACATGCGCTTCTCGTGTTCGAGCACCGGATTGGCCGGCGCGGCCATCGCCTCCATGGCCTGCGCGCTCTGCTCCGCGAGTGGCGAGAGAGCGACTGCAGTAGCGGCGGTGGCGGCGCTCGATAGAAATTGGCGCCGCGTGGGCGGCGCGAGGTCGCGGAGGCTGTTGATGGGCGTCTTCATTTCTATCGCGGAGGGCGCGGAGCGCGGAGAAGTGCGGCGGCGGCGTGACTCGTTAGAATCCGGCTTGGATTGAGGTGTCGCAAGCGCTCTCGGGAAATCCTCACGCGGAGCGCGCAACGCACGGCATTCGCGGAGAACCAACGTGGTGCGAATCGATGCGCAGACCCTGCTAGAGGGCACACGCGCACTCGGCAAAATGGAGCCGGCGTTCGGGCGCATCGTGATGACGCATGGCGAACCGCCGCTTTGGGTGCGCGCTCCCGGGTTTGCGACACTCACGAAACTCATACTCGAGCAGCAAGTGAGTCTCGCATCGGCGGCGGCGGTGTATCGACGGCTGCGAAGCGAGATCGGCGAGGTGACGGCGCGTGCAGTCGTCGATGCGGGAGTCGACAGGCTGAAGACGGTCGGTTTCACTCGTCAGAAGGCGGGTTACACAGTCGACCTGGCCGAGTCGATCGTCTCTCGGCGTCTAAAGCTCGGGGCGCTGGCGAACATGCCGGCCGACGAGTCGCGCGCCGTCCTGCTGTCCATTCGCGGCATCGGACCCTGGACCGCTGACGTCTATCGGCTCGTCGCGCTGCGCCACGCCGATGTCTGGCCTCACGGCGACGTGGCTTTGGCCGACGCGGCGCATCAGGTCCTGGGGCTCGAGGGGCGCCCGGCTCAGGATGATCTCACCGCCATGTCCGTCCGATGGGCTCCCTGGCGGGCTGTCGCGGCTCGGTTGTTCTGGCACCACTATCTGTCGGTGCGCGGGCGCAAATAATCGGTCATAAAAACCGAAAAAGCCTCGCGCAGAGCACGCAGAGATACCGCACGCGCAGAGTTCGCTGAGAAAAGCGGTTCGATGTTCTCTGCGAACTCCGCGCGTGCAGTACCTCCGCGTGCTCCGCGTGAGGTCCAAAGCCAGACGGACGCGCCCAAGCCGGTCAAGGCGAAGCAGCTGAACTCGCACGGCCACAATCAGTTAGATTGTTCAGGCTCGCCCCAAATGCGGCGACCAAGGTTTTCGGAGTGACTCGAGCGGCGTGAGGCGTCGGCTATGGGACCCCGTACCAATCCCCCAGAAACAACCGACGTGTCTTCTATAGAGCTCGAGACCACTCACCAGGGCTTTGCCGCCCTGGGTATCGATACCCGCATTGCCGACGCATTGAGTGCGCTCGGTTACGAAGAACCCACCCCCGTTCAGCGCGCGTCCATTCCGCCGCTGCTGGAAGGGCGCGATGTGCTCGCGCAGGCCGCGACCGGTACCGGCAAGACGGCGGCGTTTTCGCTGCCGCTGCTGACGCGCATTGCGAACGGCGATCGCAACGCCGACGGACCGAGTGTCGTCATTCTCGTGCCGACGCGCGAACTCGCCATGCAGGTCGCCGAGGCGGTGCATCGCTACGGCAAGCCACTCGGCATTCAGGCGCTCGCCGTGTACGGTGGTGCGAGCATGGAGCTGCAGGTGCGTGCGCTGCGTCGTGGTGTCGATGTCGTGATTGCGACGCCGGGCCGCGCACTCGATCATATCAAGCGCAACACGCTGCGACTGGCCACGCTGCGCTGTGTGGTGCTCGACGAAGCCGACGAAATGCTGGACATGGGTTTCGCCGATGAACTGGAAGCGATTCTCGATGCGACGCCCGATTCGCGTCAGACGGCGCTCTTCAGCGCGACGTTGCCGCCGCGTATCGCCGGGATCGCGCAGAAACACCTGAACAAGCCGGTGCATGTCACCGTTGAACGCGAAGTCGTGCCCGAAGGCGAAGCGGCGCGCGTCAAGCAGATTGCATACATCGTCTCGCGCGCGCACAAGATGCCGGCGCTCGCACGAGTGCTCGATATCGAGCAGCCCACGAGTGCGATCGTTTTCTGCCGTACCCGCACAGAAGTAGACGAGTTGAGCGAAACGCTCACCGCGCGTGGGTTGCGCGCCGAGTCGCTGCATGGTGGTCTGTCGCAGGATCAGCGCGACCGCGTAATGCAGAAGTTCCGTGGCAAGAAGGTGGACCTGCTCATCGCGACCGACGTCGCGGCGCGCGGTCTCGATGTGAAGCATGTCAGCCATGTGGTGAACTTCGATGTGCCGGCCGACGCTGAGACGTATGTCCATCGCATCGGCCGCACCGGTCGTGCGGGTCGCGAAGGTGTGGCGATCACGCTCGCAGAACCGCGAGAGCATCGCCTGCTGCGCAACATCGAACGACAGACGAGCCAGTCGATCGAAATCGCGCAGGTGCCGACGGTCGCCGACTTGCGCGCGCATCGCCGGGAGTTGGTGAAGGCGACGCTTCGTGAAGCGGTCCTCGAGGGGAATCTCGAGTCGTGGCGCGGCATCGTGGAAAGCCTGGCGACCGAGATCGACGTGATGGATCTCGCGGCTGCGGCGGTGAAGTTGGTTGCCTCGAACGATGGGCAGGAAGAACAGGAGATCCCGGCGGTGACGCCGCGTGCTCCGCGTGAGTTCGGCAATCGTGAGCGTGTGCCGTCGCGCCATGAAGCGCGTCTCGCCGGCAAGGGCGACGGAGCGCGCGGTGAGGGCGCCAAGGGTGCGAAGGCGGGCGGAAAGAAGCCGCGTCGCGAGGTGCCGTGGAAGGCGGCAACGTTGTGGATTGGCGCGGGCCGCAAGCTCAACATTCGCCCGGGCGATCTCGTCGGCGCGATTGCGAACGAAGCGGGTGTCGACTCGAGCCACATCGGTGCCATTCAAATCGCTGACGGGTATTCGACGGTGGAAGTGCCTGAAGCGATGGCCGATGAAGTGATTGCCGCGATCAAGCGTGGCAAGATCAAGGGCAAGAAGGTGCAGGTCCGTCGCGACCGGATGGGTCGATAAGCACGTAAAGGAGAACGCGGATGAGCGAGCCAATTCGTTTCGAGGACGGCGCAGCGTACGAGAAGTTCATGGGACGCTGGAGTCAGATGGTCGGTACGCAGTTCCTCGATTGGCTCGCTCCGCGGAGTGGTTTGGATTGGGTCGATGTCGGCTGCGGCAACGGGGCGTTCACCACACTCATTTTGGAACGGTGCGCGCCCACGTCCGTGCTTGGAGTCGATCCATCGGAGGCGCAGCTCAAGTACGCGCGCGAGCGTTTCGCTGCGCATCCCGTCCGCTTCGAGCAAGGTGGGGCGATGTCGCTCTCGCTGGCGAACGACAGCGTTGACGTGGCGGTGATGCCGCTCGTGATCAGCTTCGTGCCGGAACCCGCGGTTGGCGTATCCGAGATGGCCCGCGTTGTGCGGCCGGGCGGTCAGGTTGCCGCCTACATGTGGGACATGGACGGCGGCGGGTTCCCGTACGCGCTGCTGCACGAGCGCATTCGAAGCCGCGGGTTCGACGTTCCGTTGCCGCCGGTGCCGGCCGCTTCACGACTGGAAGTCATGGAAGGGCTGTGGCAAGACGCGGGGCTTCGCGACATCGACGTGGCTACGATTCGTGTGTCGCGCACGTGGGAGAGCTTCGACGACTTCTGGCAGACGGTCCAAAGCGGGCCAAGTGCCGGACAGAGTCTGCGGCAGATGGACGCCAGCGTGTTGACAGGACTTCGCGACGAAGTGCAGGGCGTACTCGCCACCGATGAGACCGGGCAGGTGATGGTGGACGGCTGGGCGAACGCGGTGCGCGGTCGCGTCTGACCCTGCGCTGTCAGCGCGATATCGCGGCGACGGATATTCTTTGCGCATGTCTACGTTCCTGCCTGCTTCGCGTCGCGTCGCACTGATTGCGCTTGCCCTGCTGAGTGCGCCGATTCTGCTGGCGCAAACCGCGAAATCGCCCGAGAAATTGGCGCCGGGGCTCAGTTGGTGGCGCATGACGGATTCGCGAGGCCCATGGAATAGCTACGTGGTGCGCATCGACCTGCGAGCCCGCGAGCTCGAACTGCTCGGCGTGCATGCGCGCGATTCGCTGAAGGGGCGCGAAAGCCCCATGAGCATGGCGGCGCGACATTCCGACAGCACCGCGCGCGTACGAGTCGCGGTCAACGCCGACTTCTTCGATATCAGGACCGGCGCGAGCGAAAACAATCAGGTCACCGCCGGCGAGTGGTGGAAGGGACTCATGGTCACCGAGTCTCCTTACGACACATACGACAATGTGCACTCACAGGTCGCGCTGTCGCGTGATGGACGCGCGAGTATCGAGCGATTCGTGCTCGATGGCCGCGCATACGTGCGTGGTGCGCTCGTACCGGTGCTGGCGGTCAACGCACTGCCGATGGGTCCGTACGAGAACACGGCGATGTACACACCGCGATATGGAAGGAACGCGCCGCGCGATATCGCACCCAAAGACACCACGCGACGGGTGAGCGAGCTGGTGGTGCGTTCGATCGGCGTGCGGGGTGACTCACTCCGGTATGTGGTAGCCGCAGCGGCGGTCTCCAGCGCGGGCAGTGCCATTCCGGCCGATGGTGCGGTGCTCGCTGCCTACGGTGATCGCGTGACCGCGTGGCAGAAGGCGCAAGTCGGTGACACGATCAGCGTGCTGCTCGCTACGCTCCCCAGGCAGCCCGATTCGCGTCCACCGCAGCTACTGCTTGGCGGGTGGCCGCGCCTGCTCGAGAGTGGTGTCAACGTCGCGCGTGAAGCCGCCATTCGTGAAGGCACGATTTCCCGCAACGCTGAAGCACGACATCCGCGCACCGCGATCGGCGTGTCGAAAGATCGGCGCACGGTTTGGCTCTACGTCGTTGATGGTCGGACGGCCGAAAGCGTGGGTATGACCACACCCGAACTGGCCGACGCGCTCAAAGCGCTCGGCGCATGGGACGCGCTCAATTTCGATGGCGGCGGCAGCACGACGATGGTGATCGACGGAAAGCTGATCAACAAGCCCACGGATCCCACCGGCGAAAGAGAAGTGGGGAACGCGCTGCTCGTGCGCGAGCGTCGTCGAAAGTGAAGGAAACCCGCTGATGGTACATCGTCATCGCCTGGCGCTACACACGTCGAAGCCGATCGAAATCGTGGATATCACGGACGCGGTTCGTGCATGGGTCGCGAGCACCGGAGTTCGCGATGGCCTGCTCACCGTCATGTCACCGCACACGACGGCGCGCATCACGCTCAATGAGCGCGAAGTGGAGCTTCAGAAGGATATGGTGGCATTCCTCGAGCGGATTGCGCCGGTCGATGCGCCATACGGGCACAATCTGGACACGGTAGACGATCGACTCAATGCTCATGCGCATCTGCTCGGATTGTTCATGACCGCGAGTGAATCGATTCCGTTGAGTGACGACGTGCTCGAGATCGGCTCGTGGCAGTCGCTCTTCTTCGTGGAGCTCGATGGACCGCGGGAGAAGCGCGAAGTGATTTTGCATCTCATGGCTGATTGATGCAGTCGTCGGAGATCCAGGCGTTTTTTGCGGCGCGTTCGTCGCTTGACATGCGTGCGTATCTCGAGATCGACATGACGTTCGAGTGTGTTGGCGACCCGCGCGTTGCAGCGGCACATCTGGCGAGCGAGCAGTCGACGGCGCAGTGGCATCGGGTCGGCGTTCAGGAAGATTTTCGATCACAGTTTGCGGCGAAGGTTCTGGCACTTTCGGCAGAGCCGATTCCCGAAGGCTTTTCGGTGCCGATCGCCGACGCGCCGCTCGGTGAGGTGCATCGGTGTCGGGTCACCGTAGCGCATCCGCATGGCAACTTCGGTGCGCGGTTGCCGAATCTCCTGTCGGCGATACTCGGCGAAGGTGTGTTTTTTGCGCCGGGCATTCCGGTCGTGCGTGTCGAGGACGTTCGCTTTCCTGATGCATATCTGGCCGCGTTCGAGGGGCCGCAGTTTGGAACTGCCGGCGTGCGCGCACACCTTGGCGTACACGACAGACCGATTTTCTTTGGCGTGATCAAGCCGAACATCGGCATGGCGCCCGAGCCGTTCGCGCAGCTGGGTTACGAAGCGTGGCTGGGCGGTCTCGATGTGGCGAAGGACGACGAAATGCTCGCCGACGCATCGTATTCGCCGCTCGCCGAGCGCGCGAAGTTGCTTGGCGCCCTGCGCGCTCGTGCGGCGACAGAGACGGGTGAACCGAAGGGCTATCTCGCCAACATCACCGACGAAGTCGATCAGCTCGCGGTCAATCATGACATCGCGGTTGCTGCCGGCGCGACAATGGTGATGGTGAACGCGATGCCGGTGGGGATGAGCGCGATTCGCGCGCTGCGGAAGCATGCACGTGTTCCCATCGTGACGCACTTTCCGTTCATTGCGCCGATGTCTCGCGTCGTTGGCTACGGTGTGCATTCGCGGGTGTTCACCAAGCTGCAGCGCCTGGCCGGCGCCGATGTGATCATCATGCCGGGATTTGGTGCGCGCATGTTCACGCCGCCCCAGGAAGTGCTGGCGAATGTGCGGGCGTGTGTCGAACCGATGGGGTCGATTGCGCCGTCATTGCCGGTGCCAGGTGGAAGCGATTCGGCGGCTACTCTGTCGGAGGTGTATTCACGGATCGGCTCGGTGGATTTTGGCTTTGTCCCCGGTCGCGGCGTGTTCGGACATCCGGGCGGACCGACGGCTGGCGCACGCAGCGTGCGGCAGGCATGGGATGCGATCTCGATGGGTCTTCCTCTCGCGGAATACGCGGAAACGCACGAGGAGCTGCAGGAAGCACTGAAAGCGTTCGCTCCATTGGCATAGATCTTCAGAAACTGAGGTAGTGATGCGCGCTGCGACTTTTGATCGGCTGATTCGCCGAGACCTTGCGTCGATTCGCCGCGAAGTGGAAGCCTATCCCACGGACGACGAGCTGTGGCTGACTCCGCCAGGCGTGTCGAACTCCACCGGTGTGCTCGTGAGGCATCTCTGCGGCAACCTGCGGCACTACGTGGGTGCCGTGCTGGGACAGAGCGGCTACATTCGCAAGCGCGATGCGGAATTTCAGGCGCCGCCGATTTCGCGCGACCCACTGCTCGCGTTGATCGACGACACGGAACGAGAAGTGCATCCTGCGCTCGCTTCGCTCACCGACGAGCAGCTCAGTGGCGATTTCCCGGAGCCCCAGAATGGCCGCATCTACGAGGCGCCAGACTACATGACCCATCTCGTCATGCATCTGGGCTATCATCTCGGACAGATCGACTACCACCGGCGCCTGCTGACGTCGTCGAGTGGGGCGGTTGGCGCGCTCAACTCTTCGGACCTTCCGTATCGCTGACTCATGCCGATGTCGTCGGTGGTATCAGTGGACTGATTGCGGCGACTGCGCACCGACCGGCGGCGCTGGCTACGTTCCTCGTCAGCACGGTCATCGCCGGAACGAACGTGGCGATCGCATCGGGAAACACCGGCGTGGCGGCGACAGATGTGCGTCGCATCGTCGACTGCGATTCGACGCTCGTGCAGGCGAATCGCAGTACGGCTCAACCCTCGGAGCAGGAGCACATATATGGAAACCCGGATCGAACAACTTCCCGCGCTCCGCCTGGCGACGCTTCGCCACGTCGGTCCCTACAATCAGATCGGCAAGACGTTCGAGCAACTCTCACCCGTCGTTGCGCGCGCCGGACTGTTCACGCTCCCCGGCGCGATGATGCTCGCGACGTACGGTGGCGAGCCCGACGCGCCTCCGGGAACGCCTGGTGCGCGCGCGGCGATCTCCATCCCCGAGGGCACGCCAATTCCCGAAGGTCTCGAGGAGATGCGCGTCGAAGCGGGATCGTATTTCACGCACACGCACATCGGTGGATTCGAGAATCTCGGCGACGTGTGGACCGAGGTCACCGATGTCGCGCTCCCCGCGAGTGGCTACCGAAACCGTCCAGGTCCGGCGCTCGAGATCTATCGCAGCGACATGCGCACGACGCCCAAGGAAGAGTTGCGCACCGACCTGATGATGCCGGTGCGCTGAACGCTTCCCGCTCACACTACACGGCGAATCCCTTCGCCTTGAGCACGGCCGCCACGCTCGGACGCGCCATGCTTTCGGGACTTTCGTTCCACTGGTTGTACGACTCGGCGCGAGTCGCTCCGGCGTCGACGAGCAGACCGGCGATCGCCGGATAGTCCACATCGTTCGCGTTGTCGCAGTACTGCGAACCGTGGCAACACCAGGCGAGCGGTGAGCTGCCGTAGCGGCTGTCGCGCACATTCACCGGTGCGCCGACGCTGAGCAGGAGCTTCACCATTTCCGTGCGACCGTTCCACGCCGCCCAGTGCAATGGCGTTCCGCCCCACTGTCCTTCCTGCGTGAGTGGCCAGCCGAGTTGCGCCATAAGCCGCACGGTGTCGAAGTCGTTGCGCGACACCGCAACGGAAATCGCCTCGCGCTCACTCGGACCGAGTTGTTCGATGATGCCTGGATTCGCGCTCGCCACGCGCTGCGCATCGGCGGCGCGACCGCTCATACAGGCAGCCAACAGTTTGTCGACGGCGGTCAGTGAGGTGTCTGCTCCCACGCTCGCGAGATACGTGGCCGCTTCCACATAGCCACCGCGCACTGCGAGCTGATACGCCGTCAGTCCATCGTCACGCTTCGCATTGACGGGTGCGCCGTGCTCCACCAGATCGCGCAGCACTGCGACCTCGTGCCCCACGGCGGCAACGCGATGCAGCGGCGTCTCGCCACTCTGCGACTCGGCTGTCCACTTGCCCCGGCTTGGCACGCTCGGATCGGCACCATGTGCGAGGAGCCAGTGCAAGCCACGCATTGCCTTCGCGCTGATCTGATTGTCCGGTGTGTGCGTTGCGAGGAAGTGCAACGGCGTGTTGCCGTACTCTGACGGGCCAAAGTTCACGTTGGCGCCAAACTCGAGTAACAGCTCGAGGCACTCTATGTTGCCATTCTGCGCCGCGTGATAGAGCGACTCGCCATCGGTGGGATTGGCACCGCGCTCGAGCAGCAGGCGCGCCAACGGCACGTTGTTGCTGTTGCACGGAAAGTACAGCGCCGGAATGCCGTCACTTACGTCGGGGATGGTCACGGTGCTGTTTGGATCCGCCCCAGCGTCGAGCAGTGCGCGAACAATCGTCAGCTGTGCATCGACCCAACTGTCACGATCGCGCTTCACATCCTCACTCACCGCATAAATGATCGGCAGCACCGTGTCGCCGGGACTCAGCGACACCGCAAGCTTGGGGTCTTTCGCCAACAGCGCGACCACCAGATCGGCTTCGCCGGTGGCGGCGGCGGTGTGCAGACTGTAGCGCGCGACTTTGGGCGTGCGCTCGAGCACTTTGCGCGCCGTGTTCCCGTCGTCTTCGCGGAGCGCCTTGAGGAAACGTGCCGCTTCCGCATGAATCGGATCGAGCGTCTCAAAGAACGCCTTGAGTGTTGCCCAACTTTCGTGATTGAGCTTTCGCGCGATCGCATGCTGCACATCGGCGAGCTGGATCGACTCGGCGACTTCGCCGTCGCTCTGCGACGCGAGACGGGGGAGCAGCTCACGCAACTTGCCGATTACCACGGTATCGGCGGCGCGAGCCTGCTTGAGGAGCTGCTTCGCCTGCTGGCGAAGCTGGTCGAGGGCGTGCGTATCGCCCTGCGAATCGCCCGCGGCGGGTGTGGCTTCTTCGGACATGCTACGATCTCCGGTACGCCCCATGTCCGCACAGTGGGGCTCAGGAGTTCGTAGTCGAGCGACAAACTCCGTACTGCAGCAGGTGGGTGACCCTTTCCGCGGACTGGGGGCGCCCTGCGCGCCGGTACTCAATGCTCGGCGGGATTGGGGCGGGCCGCAAGAGGATCGGCAGCCGCTGGAACAGCGAAACCCCCGAGAGCTGAGGGAGGAGGACGCCAGGGCGAAGGGGTCAGGACTGCCAG
This sequence comes from uncultured Gemmatimonadaceae bacterium, assembly GCA_966112585.1. Lineage (GTDB taxonomy): Bacteria > Gemmatimonadota > Gemmatimonadetes > Gemmatimonadales > Gemmatimonadaceae > Gemmatimonas. The sequence goes on along the minus strand of CBHWDN010000001.1, from coordinate 188,972 downwards.
ATGGCTTCCGTGAGCGCTGCCGGTCTGGTCGCGCACGTGACACATTTGGCGAATCCCCGCCCTCCTCCTCGGAGCATCGTCGTGCGTTTCTCTCGTGTAGTACTCGCGGCGGCGTTGTGCGCGCCGCTTTCCGCCGTGCTGGCGCAGGCGAACATTCAGCGTCGCGATACCGCGTACATCAATCGCGCCACGAACTCGGCGCTCGCGCCGTTTCGCTTCCGATCGATCGGGCCCGCCAGCATGGGTGGCCGCATCGATGACATCGCGGTCTACGAAAAAGATCCGCGCATCATCTACATCGGCTATGCGACCGGTGGTGTGTACAAGAGCACCAATGCCGGTACGACGTCTGTGCCCATCTTCGAACAGTACGGCTCGGCGAGCATTGGTGATCTCGCGCTCGACCAGCGTGATCCAAACATTCTGTACGTCGGAACCGGTGAGCCGAACAATCGCCAGAGCGCGACGTTCGGCGACGGCATGTACAAAAGCACCGACGGTGGCAAAACATTCACGCACATCGGGCTTCGCGAAACGCAAACGATCGCGCGCGTCGTGATCGACCCACGCAACTCGAATACGATCTATGTTGCGGCCACCGGTCATTTGTTTGGGCCGAACGCCGAGCGTGGCGTGTTCAAGAGCACCGACGCAGGCAAGTCGTGGAGCAAGGTGCTGTTTGTCGACGACAACACCGGCGCGACCGATTTGGCGATCGATCCGTCGAACCCGAACACGTTGTACGCCGCGATGTATCAGCGTCGTCGCACGGGCTGCTGCTTCAACGGTGCAGGGCCGGGCAGCGGATTGTACAAGTCCGACAACGGCGGCCGCACGTGGAACAAACTCACGACTGGTGGACTGCCGCCGGGTCAACTGGGGCGCATTGCCGTTGATGTCGCGCGCTCGAATCCGAACATCGTGTATGCACAGATCGAAACCGACGGTGCCGACTCGGCAGTGGTGGTGAACGGCGGTGGCGGTGGCGGACGTGGCGGCTACGACTGGTGCAGCAACGCCGGCGCAACGAAGGGCTTTGGCGCGAACACGCCCGACAGTCTCAAGAAAGTGCCGGCGCTGTCGAGCTATCGCCCGGGTCTCTATCGCTCCGAGAACAAGGGGCGCACGTGGACGCTGGTCAGCAATTGCAACGGTCGCCCGATGTACTTCAGCAACATCCGCATCGATCCCACCAACGCGCAGCGATTGTATCTCGCGAATGTGCGTGCTGCGAAGAGTGTCGATGGCGGTCGCACGTTCGCGCCGATCGACTCCGGTATGGGTTTCGGCAACGAGACGGTTGACCAGCATGCCTTCTGGATTGATCCGGCGAATGCCGATCACATCCTGCGCGGAAGCGATGCGGGTTTCGCGGTGAGCTGGGATCAGGGTGAGACGTGGGAGTACGTGAAGACGATGGCAACGAGTCTCGCGTACTGGGTGTCGGCCGACATGGAGCGTCCATACAACGTCTACTTCGGACTGCAGGACAACGACAGCTGGGGCGGACCGAGCGCGCAGCGGAGTCGCAACGGCATTCGCAACTTTGCGTGGCATCGCTTTGGTGGTGGTGACGGCTTTCAGACAGCTGTCGATCCCACCAACCCCAAAATGATCTTCACCGAGTCGCAGGACGGGAACACGATTCGCACCGATCTCGCGACGGGCACGGTAAAGAACATCCGACCGGTAGCGCCCGCGGCCGGTGGTCGCGGCGCCGGCGCGGGTGGAGCAGCTCCAGCCGCGCCAGCAGCGAATTCGTGCGTCGATGGTCGCATCATTCCGCCGCCGACACCGGGTGCCAACGCCGCACCAGGCGGCGGATTCGGCGGGCGCGGTGGCGGCGCCTCGAATGTGGTGAACGGCAAGGCCGGCGAGACGTATCGATTCCACTGGAACACACCATATATGCTGTCGCCGCACGACCCGAACGTGGTGTGGCTTGGAGGCAATCGCGTGTTCCGTTCGAACAATCAGGGTGAGATGTGGTACGCGAGCGAGGATCTCACCAAGCAGGTCGACCGCTGCAACATCACCGTGATGGGTCTGGCCGGTACGAAGCCGCAGGCGAGCAAGAACGATGGCATGACGAGCTTCAGCACGATCATCGCTGTGAACGAATCGCCGGTGCTAGCGGGCGTGGTGTGGGCGGGCACCGATGACGGCAACCTGCAGGTGAGCCGAGACAATGGGGTGAGCTTCACCGAGGTGGGGAAAAACATCACCGGATTACCGGCGCGCGCGTTGACGGGTGACAACCCGTATTGGATCTCGCGGATCGAAGCGAGTCACTTCGATGTAGCCACGGCGTATGTCGCGATCGACGGACATCGCAGCGATGATCTCACGCCGTACGTGTTCGTCACCAGGGACTACGGTGCGACGTGGAAGGCAGTGGGGAACGGGCTGCCCAAGTCAGGCAATGTGCAAACGATTCGTGAGGATCCGAAGAACCCGGACCTGCTCTATGCGGGCACGGAGTTCGGCATCTACGTAAGTCTTGATGCCGGCGCGACGTGGGAGAAGTTCATGACCGGCTACCCCACGGTACGTACCGACGAGATTCTCGTGCATCCGCGCGATGGCGATCTCATCGTCGCGTCGCATGGCCGAAGCATCTGGATTGCCGACGACATCACGCCGCTGCAACAACTCACACCGGCGGTGCGTGCGAGCGATGCGCATCTGTTCGATGTTCGTCCGGCGGTGGCGTATCTCAACGATTCGCGACTCGACATCTACACCGGCGGCGAAAAGGAATTCGAAGGCGAGAACCCAGCGCGTGGCACGGCGGTGCATTTCTGGCTCAAGTCGCCAGCAGAAGCGACGCTGCGCATTGCCGATGCGACGGGGCGCGCGGTGTGTGAGCAGACGGTGAAGGGTGTAGCCGGCATCAATCGGGTGCAGTGGACGTTGGTGGCGCCGATGCTGACGGCGGCGCCCGTGGGGGGACGCGGTGGAGCTCCGACAGCGGAAGCCAGAACTACGGAAGCCCAAACTACGGGAGCCCGTACTACGGGAACTGCAGCGGCGGCTCCGGCTCCGCAGCCGGCGGCACCCGCTCCGGAGCGCAGCTGCACGGGTGCGGCGGCTGGTGGTCGTGGTGGCGGTGGATCGAGCGCAGCACCGGGGGCGTATACGGCGACGCTCACTGTTGGCGGCAAGACGTTCGTCACGGCGGTGCAGGTCCTCGAAGATCGCTGGATGAATGGGCGCTGATCGCGCACGCAAGGCGCTGATCTTCCTGCTGGTGGCGGGAGTGGTGGTCGCGGTGTTCGCGCCATCACTCTCCGCCGGGTGGGTGGCGTGGGATGACGACAAGAACTTCCTCGCGAATCCAAACTTTCGCGGACTTGGTCCCGAGCAGCTGCGGTGGATGTGGACGGCCTTCCACCTCGGTATCTGGATTCCGCTGTCTTGGATGACGCTCGGCGCGAACTATCTGATGTTCGGTATGGAACCCGCCGGATATCACGCTACGAATATCGCGCTGCATGCGATCAATGCGGTGTTGCTCACGCAGTTAGGCGTTGATGTCTTGGCTCGGCCCGTTGGCTCCGTGCGCGCGGAAGTCGCGGCGCGATCGCCATGGACACTGTGGATTGCGGCGGCGATTGGAGCGCTGTTCTTCGCGCTGCATCCATTGCGTGTCGAATCGGTCACGTGGATTACCGAGCGACGCGATGTGCTGTCGGGGATGTTCTATCTCGCGACGCTGCTCGCGTTCGTGCGCTTTGCCGACACCGGAAAACGTCGCTGGTATGTCAGCAGCAACGTTCTTTTCCTGCTCGCGCTGCTCTCGAAGGGAACGGCCGTGACGGTGCCCGGTGCACTCGCGCTGCTCTGGTGGTATCCGCTCGGACGCATTGGCGGCGCTGGCGGTTGGACACGCGAACGCATCATGCACGCAGTGCGCGTGATCGCGCCGTTTGGTGTGATCGCAGTGGTGTTTGCTGTCGTTGTGCTGCGCGGCCTCGACTATCCACAGCAACTCCCGCTCGCAGGCAAGCTCGCGGTGAGTGCGTACAGCTGGTGCTTTTATCTCGCCAAGTCGGTGTGGCCGAGTGGACTGTCACCGCTCTATCAGTTGCCGGAGCCGCTCGATCCGACGGCGCTGCGGTATCTCGTGGCGGCGGGCATCATCGCGGTGGCGGCGCTCGTCGGCTGGCGCATGCACAAGCGACTTCCAGCGCCGGTCATGGCACTGCTTGGATTTTCGGTCATCGTCTTTCCGCTGCTCGGGCTCCATCAAGGCGGCCCACAAATCGCCGCCGATCGCAACACGTACAACGCATCGTTCGCACTCGCGCTGCTTGTCGGCGGTTTGGTGCTCGCCGCATGGGCGCGCGTACGCGCTTTGGCGCCTGCGATCGCAGCGGTGTGTGTCGCGGTGATCGCCGCCGTCACGTGGCAGCAACAGCGCTACTGGCTGAACTCTGAAGCGCTATGGTTGCGGGTGCTCGAGGTCGAGCCGGACAATCCGCATGGTCACAACAACTACGGCAATGTATTGATGGCCGACGGACGCACCGAAGAGGCAATCGAGCGGTACGCGAGTGCGGTCTCCATCCGTCCGACCTTTGCACCGGCATTGGCGAACCTCGGTGTCGCGCTCAATCAAGTTGGTCGCACCGATGAAGCCGTGACGATGCTCACCCGCGCCGTTGCCGCGGACTCGATGCGTGATGATGCGGAGGCCAACCTGGGTGCCGCGCTCATGCGCGCGAATCAGCAGGAGCAGGCACTTGTGCACTTTGCGCGCGCGATTCGGATCAATCCGCAGAACGCCGATGCCGAAGTGAACTGGGGAAATGCGCTCGTGCGCCGCGGCAATATCGAAGGTGCCATCGCGCACTATCAGCGCGCGGTCGCTATTCGACCTGACAACGCGGATGCGCATCTCAACTGGGGCGTCGCACTCGCTCAGCGTGGCGCGCTCGCCGACGCGGCCGATCACTTTCGGCGCGCGCTGGTACTCGATCCCAACAATATGACGGCGCAGCAGTACCTCGCGCAGGTCGAACAAGACCTGGCACGAGTGCGTCGATAGCGAACCAGATGGAGGCACCGAGATGACCGACGTCGTCGTTCGCCTGGCCACCGTGGTCGACATTCCGTCCATCGCCCATCATCGGGCGCAGATGTTCATCGACATGGGGACGCTCGACGAAGCGCAGCGGTTGCCCATGACCGATGCCACAATGCGCTACTTGAGCTCTGCAATCCCGGCGGGTGACTACGTCGGATGGATGGCCTGCCCCTCGGACGATCCGAGCACGGTGGTCGCCGGCGCCGGCATTCAGCATCGTCGCATCCTGCCGCGCGCTGTCAGCACGCCAATCGGCGTGCAGGTAATGGACGGCCGAGAGGCGATTGTGATCAATGTCTACACCGAGCCGGCATGGCGCCGACGCGGTGTGGCGCGGGCCGTCATGGCACGCCTGATCGACGACGTCCGGGCAATGCCGGTCCAGCGACTGGTGCTGCACGCCTCCGATGAGGGACGACCGCTCTATGATCGGCTCGGCTTCGTGGCGACGAATGAAATGCGCTACACCGGGACACTGCTCGACCGCTGACCTCGCCAAACTATTGGCAGGCAGTCCGGCGCAAACATCGGCACGTCGAAAGCGGGCCCGTGGGGTACATTTCCGGGATTCCGAAATGATCGTTGCCCTGACCCGTATCACCGCGTGACTCAGCCCAAGATCTGCCCGCGTTGTGGCGACACGTACGACGATGACGTCGACTTCTGTGCGAAGGACGGCACTCGTCTCGTACGCGCCGGTCAGGCCACGGATCTCATCGGCACCGTCATCGCCGATCGCTATCGCATCGTGGAGCGCATTGGCGAAGGCGGCATGGGGCAGGTGTACCTCGGCGAGCATGTGCGCATGCGTCGCAAGAGCGCGATCAAGATCATGCGCCCGGCACTGCTGCACGAACCGGAAGCGCTGCAGCGCTTCACGCGCGAAGCCGAGAACGCCAGTCAACTGTCGCACTCGAACATCGCGTCGATTTTCGACTTCGGCGAAACGAGCGACGGGGTCGTCTATCTCGCGATGGAGTACATCGACGGCGGGTCGCTTGCCGATCTGCTTTCGAAGGAGGGTCTCCATCCCGAAGTGGCGGCCGACATCATCGGGCAGGCAGCCGATGGTCTGCAGGCGGCGCATGACATGAACATGCTGCACCGCGATATCAAGCCGGACAACATGATGCTTGGCCGGCGCGCGGATGGCACGTACCTCGTCAAACTCGTGGACTTCGGTATCGCGCGCACGTACGGAACGGGCGATCAGAAGGTCACGCGAACCGGTTTCGCGGTCGGTACGCCGCAGTACATGTCGCCCGAGCAGTTGGCCGGTGAGAATCTCGACGCACGAAGCGATCAGTATTCGCTCGCACTGGTTGCGTTCTTCGCGCTCACTGGCAAACAGGCGTTCGCCGCCGAGTCCACGAAGGAGTCGCTCATTCAGCGTCTCACCAGTCGTCCGCAGTCGCTGCAGGATGCGCGCGTGGACATCGAGTGGCCGGATGTGTTGCAGGAGGTGTTCAATCGCGCGCTGTCGCCGGAGCCGGTCGATCGATATGCCACAGTGCTCGAGTTTGCGGAAGGATTTTCGCAGGCGATCAACAGCATGACGCCGACGCAAACGTCCGAGTTGTATCGTCGCGCCCTTGAAACACGTGCGGCAAGTGTCGTGGCGCGTACTCCAGGTGCGTTGGGGTCGGGCGAGCGTTCGGTGGTGTCGCGCAGTGGCAGTGTGCCGGCGTATTCGGGCGCCGCACCAGCGATCCCCGCGAAGCCGCCCAAGGCACGTTGGCCGTTTGTCATTGGTGGTGTGGTCACCGTGTCGGTAGCGGCGACGCTGTGGATGGTGAATCGCAATCGCACCGCGCCAGTGTCGACGGGCGATACGCTCGCCGCGGTCGCCGTGCCTGGAGATTCGGCGGCGTTGGCAGCGGGACAATCGCCGGTGCCCGCACCAGCGGTCGTCGCACCAACCGCAACGACTGTTGCCGCAGCGGCATCCACGACTGGGGCAAAGAGCTCCAAGGGTGCTGTCGCCGACACGTCGCGCAAAACCAAAGACGACACGGCGAAGCTGAATGCGGCCAAGCGCGGGAAGGCCACGGCGGACAGTCTCGCGAATGTCGCGGCGGCGCGTGCGCGTTACCCGGAGTCACCACTTCGTGCGATGATCTCGCGCGGCATCGACGTGAAGGCGCATCAGGCGCGCTTCGACGATATGCGCGTGACCGTGATGCCAACGCCCATGGTGGTGTGGCGTGGAGAGCAGGCCGCGGCGTGGAAGAGTGACTTCAAACGTCAGGACGGCAGCGCGTACGATCTGGCCGATCCGATCGAGCGGTGGAGTGCGTGGAGTCGCATCGTGCAGTCGCATCGCGCGGTCTATGTGCTCGAGGTGATGCCGGACAAGACTCCGTGGCCCAAGCTCGATCCCGAAGCGGTGATCGACTTCAAGAAGGGTGATGTCACGAGCGTCGAGCTGCTGCGCGATGGTCAACCGGTGTCGTTCGAATCGGGGATGAACTTTCCCGCGGTGGCCTTGCCAGAAGCGCAGCAGAACGGCAAGAAGCCTGTCTTCAATGGTTTCGCAGCAATTCTGCCGCCCACCGCATTCGCGCCACGCGACGACGGCACCACTCCGAAGTTCGAACTCGTGGTGAAGGACGCGACGCGTGGTGCCGTATCGAAGACAACGCTCAGTGAGTCGATGGTGAAGCGGCTCTACAACGAGTTCGCGCCGTGGCGCGATGCGCTCTCGCGATAGGGCTACTTCTGCGCGACGATCTTGTCGAGCACTTCCTTCGCGCGGTCCTTGTCGTAGTCCACGACGTTTCGCTTGGCGATCACTTCCACGTTCGAGACGTCATCTGACGAGCGGGTGATCTCGACGGTGATTTCCTGATCGCTGAGTTTGCCAATCAGGCGACGGGTCGCACCACTGTTTTCGGTGGTGCGGCCCGTTTCGCTTATCGACATGGCGCTGAACGTCGCGACGGCGTGATCGAAGGCGACGTCAACCGTGGCGGGGACCTTGGCGCTCGCGCCGCGATTCGTGTACGCGATAGCGCCACCCGCGCCGACACCAGCGGCTACGAGAAAGCAACCGCTGGTGGTGCTGACGGTGGCGAGGATTGCCAGGCTCAAGAGGGTGCGACGCATCGTTTAGTAGTCCGTTTGAGAGTCGGACCTCGTACACCGCACGTTCTGTGCGGTTCTTACGAAGTGACCTGGCTCACGATCGAACCGTAGCGCCGAAGTAACGCCTCGCGCCGAGCGCGCATGGCAACCCGATGCACACCATGAGCACAAACGCGGCAATTGCTGCCTGCGTCGGGTTGAACGGTCGGGCTGGAATCTTCGTGTTCGGCACCACTACCAGGTTCATCATCGTCCAGACGAACGAACCATAGAGAATCGAGCTCGGAATGACTTGCGTGCGCAGAATGTTCACGCGGGCAGCAAGGATGAAGTAGAGCGTCGTCCAGCAGGTCGCGATGACGTAGTGAAAGGCGAGGCCGCTCAGAATCATCGGAACGCCACCTGTAGACGCGTCAGCTCCGAACACAGCGCTCGCGACATACGTCCAGATTTTCAGGGGCGTTTTGCCGCCGTTCGCGAGGTAGTGAACCGTCGCGCCAATGGCGTCGCAGGTGCCGGCGATGAGGCCGGTCGTGAGGACCGCGCGAGTCCAACCACCCCGATCGAGGGCAGCAGCGTCGGACATGTTGGGAAGGGTGAGGAGGGTGGGGCGGGCGCACGAAGAACCGTGGCGGCGCGATTCTCGTCACAAATTGGGCCGGCGGCACGAAGTCGCGCTACTTTCTGGCCATCCCCAACCACGGGTCCCGCCGATGGCCGAGAACAAGACCAAAGCGACGAAGGTGAGTGTCGCGAGCTACCTGAAAACCATCACCAACGAGAAGCGTCGCAAGGAGTGCGAGCAGATCGCCAAGCTCATGTCGAACGCCACGGGCGAAAAGGCCACAATGTGGGGACCGACGATCATTGGCTTCGGCTCGTATCACTACAAGTATGCGAGCGGTCACGAAGGCGACATGTGCATCGTGGGCTTCGCGTCGCGCGCGAGTGAAATTGCGCTCTATCTGAGCACCACGATTCCGAAGCGCGATGCGCTGTTGGCCAAGCTTGGCAAGCACAAGGAGTCCAAAGCCTGTCTCTACATCAAGTCCACCGCTGATGTGGACATGGATGTCCTTGAACAGATGGTCAAGGCGTCGTACGACGAGATGAAGGCGAAGCATTCGTGACGTCCAAAACAGTCTGAACGGTGCGGTAGGGAAAGTCCGCGCCGGTATGCGGCTTTCCCCGACTTCGCGCAAAATTCGGACGCCGATCTTCTTGATGTCCCACTCGGAACGAGTTCTCACATCGGAGGATCCGAAATGCGTCACCTCAACACACTCCTGCTTGGCCTCGCGACGCTTTCGTCGGTCGCCGCTGCTCAGACTCAACCGCCTGTCCGTCTTCCGGCCGCCAAGGTCACCGCTGATACCGCGAATCTGCTGGCGGTGCAGAATGATCGCGGCACGTCGGTCACCGTATACGCGCGTGTCGGCGCGTTCGACCGTCGCCTTGGTATCGTCGGGGCAGGACAAATCAGCACGTTGGCGATTCCTTCGTGGGCGATCGCCGGCGAACGTACGCTCAAGGTGTTTGCGCGCGCGGACGGCGAGGACTTCGATCTCGTGACGCAGTCGTTTGCGCTGCGCGGCGCAAAGCGTCTCGGACTGCTGGTGCCGCCGCGCGGTGGGCTCGCGGTGAACGACAGCATGGTCGTCAAGCTGAATGGCGAGGAACTCGCTGCCACGACGATCACCGTGAACAATGATCGCAATCGTGCGGTCACCGTCTTCGCAGAGCAGGGCACGTACTCCGTGCGCCTGGGTGAAGTGAAGTCAGGTGAGCAGGCGACGCTGCGCTTCCCCAAGGCGCTCGTGTCGCGCGAGAACACGATTCGGGTGTTTGTGCGTCCTGCCGGCGGACTCGATCTGGCGACGCAGCTGATCCAGCTCAAGAGCGGCGATCACCTCGGCATGCGCGCCCCGTCGTCGCCGTTGGTGGGAGTCGCGAGTGGTTTGGGGGTACCCCACCACGCGCTCCTGGTAGACGGACCCCAAGACTTCGAGCCGCTTGACCGAGCGGCACTTGGGACTGTCATTTCCCGAGTGCCGCTTTTCATTCGCGCTCTGCTCAGTGTACTGCTGCTACCCGGGATCGTGGCGTTCATCGTGCCACTGAGTCTTGCGCCATCGGGTGTGGCGCCGAGCGTGCCTGGCGCGCTGTTGGTCGCGGTTGGCGCCGTGCTGCTCGCGTTGTGTGTGCACGCATTCTTCACACAGGGGCGTGGCACACTGGCGCCATGGGATCCGCCACAACATCTCGTCACCAACGGACCGTATCGTTGGTCGCGCAATCCGATGTACATCGCGGTCCTGACGATTGTGAGCGGATGGTCGGTGGTGTTTTCGTCAGCCACATTGGCTTGGTACACGCTGCTCCTGCTCGTTGCGTTCAACGTGCGTATTCGCGTCAGCGAGGAACCGTGGGCGGCCGTGACCTTTGGTGATGCATGGGATGTTTACCGCGCACGAACGCCGAGATGGCTCGGCTGGTCGCCGTTCCCACGCGATTGAATCGGCGGTAGCGACCGAACGACTGGCGCGAGGCATGGGAGCCGGGTACGCTCCAAGGTTGTCTTCCCGCCCGTTTGCCCCACCCACGCACAATCGATGGAGCTGCAGCTAATGACCGTCGCCCGTTGGACGCGAGTCGTCGCGCCGACTCTCGCGCTCGCGCTTTCCGCGTCGGCGCTTTCCGCGCAGAGCTTTCCCGCTGGCAATGATCCGCGGGATGGTCTCAAGTCGGGACTGCTCGACGCCGGCACCGCCATCAAGGGGATGAAGGTCGTGTCGTTCACACCGAAGCCGGCGGCGTTCGATACCGCGCGCGGCCTCACCTTCGTGAACTCCGATCTCGCCTTCAAGGATTACTACGTCTATCAGGGCAACTTCGCCGGCTTCTCGGTGTGGAACGTGTCGAATCCCGCGAAGCCAATGCTCGAGAGTGTGGTTTCCTGTATCACGTCGCAGGGCGATCCGTCGATCATCGGCCACCTGCTCTTCGTTTCCGCTGAAGGCGGTGGTAATCGCAAGGATTGTGCGAAGGGTGGTGTGCAGAACGGCGTCACCGAACACATGGCCGGCGTTCGCATTTACGATGTATCGAATCCGAAAGCGCCGAAGCTGATCAAGAATGTCGAGACGTGCAAAGGCTCGCACACGCACACGGTCATTCCTGATCCGAAGGACAAGAACATCATCTGGATTTACGTGTCCGGTTCATCGGGCGCGCGTCCGGCTGAAGAACTCGCAGGGTGCAACAACGGCACCGATCCGGCCGACGAAAACAACTCGCTCTTCCGTCTCGACGTGATCAAGGTGCCGCTCAACAATCCGGAAGCGGCGGCAGTGGTCACGGGCGCGCGCATCTTCACCGGCCTTGGTGCTGCGCCCACGCGTATACGCGTGCGCGGTGCACAGTCGGCGCCGACGGCCGGACCGGCCGCGGTTGGTCCGCGCAATTGTCATGACGTCACGGCGTATCCGGCGATGGGATTGCTCGCCGGCTCGTGCGGCAGCTATGGCTTGCTCGTCGACATCTCGAATCCCGAGAAGCCGATTCGTCTCGACGCGGCAGCCGATACGAACTTCTCGCTCTGGCACACCGCCGTCTTCAGCAACGACGGCAAGCGAGTGGTCTTTACCGATGAATGGGGCGGCGGCACGAGCCCGATGTGTCAGAAGACCAGCATGATGGAGATGGGTGGCAACACGACGCTCACCATCACCGCCGACCGAAAGTTCAAGCAGGGAGCGTACTTCAAGATTCCCACGGCGCAGAGCGCGCAGGAAAACTGCGTGTCGCACAACGGTGGCCTCATTCCGGTGCCAGGTCGCGACATCATGGTGCAGGGGTGGTATCAGGGTGGCATCGACATCGTCGATTTCACTGACCCGATGAAGCCGTACGAGATTGGCTTCTTCGATCGCGGTCCGGTCGACGCACCACCTGCTGCTGGTGACACCACGCAGAACAGCCGCTCACGGGGCACGATCGGTGGCGCGTGGGGCGCGTACTACTGGAACGGCTACATCTACTCGTCAGAAATGGCGCGCGGTCTCGACGTGCTCGAACTCGTGCCGAGCGAGAAGCTGAGTGCGAACGAAATCGCGGCGGCGAAGCTCGTGACGTTCAGCGAGTACAACCCGCAGTCGCAGCCAAAGATTGTGTGGCCGGCCGCGTTTCCGGTGGTGCGTTCGTATCTCGATCAGTTGGTGCGTGACGGCGGTCTGGCTGCCGCGCGCACGTCGGCTATCGACAAGGCACTTTCGGCGGCGGAGAAGGCATCCGGTGCGGCGCGGAAGTCGGCGCTGCAGCTGCTGGCGAAGCAGGTGGATGGCGACGTGGCGGGCGCGCGTGATTCGGCGCGTGTCAAGCTGATGGCGCAGGCTATGAGAGATCTTGCCGCCAAGTGAGGCTGGTGCAGTTGAACTGCGCTAACTGAACTGCGCTAACTGGTACGACGCTAACTCGACGGCGCTCTGAGACTACTGCTGGCTTGAGATGCGAGACTGGGTGTTCTCGCCTCTCAGGTCGGCGGTGCTGTCAGAGCGCTTTGCGTCGGGTGGTGCCAGCTCGCGCGGTTTCGGCTCGTGTTCTCGTCCCAACGAATGTGAGCGTTCCGTGTCGTTGGATCGTCCTGTGTTGGAATTGCGAATGGACTGCTCTTTGGAGATCGACTGGATGACAATTCGTGCCAGAACGAGAACGCTGGTCGCTGTTGCTGTCGTGATCGCAGGTGCGGTGCTGGGGGTGTCCTGCTTCAGTGGCTATGAGGGCCCGACATCACCGGTGCTGGCACTGACTGACGCGCAGCAGAATGACTCCGTGATGACATGGCGACAGACACTGATGTACCCCAGCTGTCCGTATGTTGTGGGACAAGTGCTCTACGTATCGCCGCTTGAACGCGCAGTCGGCGCTACCGTCACCTTTCAGAAAGGGAAGAAGACCTTTCTGACTCACACCAATCGCAACGGTCAGTTTCGCGTCGCGGTTGATACCGGTCGACTCGCGATGACAATCGAGCACCGCGGTGTGACGCTGATGCGTGACTCGGTTCATCCACCAATGAACGAGAACAATGCATCCAGAATCTTCAGCCTGACCACGACGCGCGACGGGCGTTGGTCGCTGATCTCGGAGGCGAGCCCATGCCTCAAGCAGCCTGGCTATGTCGACTCGCTGATCAGCGAGCCGAGGCGCTGACTGATTCATTGTTGTTCGCTGTTCTGAATATGTCGGCTCTGAATTCCTGGAGACGTATGTCGAACGATGTGGCTCGCGTGATGACTACGATTGCGCTGGCGGTGTTTGCCACGATGACCTCCGGGTGTCGAACGGCGAGCCGACCGAAACAAACGGCAAGCGAGATGAAGGCGGAATACGACTCACTGAACGCATGGATGGCGAAGATTCCGAAACCGATTTGCGGAAGCGTGGTTGGAATCGTGGTCGCTCGCGAGCCGATGAGAAAAGTGGCCGGCGTTCGCATCAAGCTTGAACGGAACGGCCAGGTCGTCACCACCAAGACCGATAGGGATGGATTGTTCAGTGCAGCGATCGAGCCCGGCGATGATTGGAGGCTGTTCGTTGAGCGACGAGGTAGCGGAATGCGCGGCGCGATGTTCTGGCTCTCGAGCGCGGATAACGCATCGCTCGTGCAAGTTCACCTCACGGCGACTCGGAACCGCTCGTTTCTGCAAGTGGAGGGGACGCCGTGTTCGAAGCTGTGGCCACTCAACCACGCACACGCAAGCGAGCGAGCCGCACCATGAGTAAACGGCAAAGCGTGCGACGTGCCGCAGCCGCAATTGCCAGCGTGGCAAGCATCGCGTTCGCGGCGTGCTTCACCTCGCCCGACGGCTCCACTCGGTTCGGAACGCGACTGTCGCGCGACCAGGAAATGGATTCGTTGCGCACGTGGCGCATGACGCTGCCGTATCCGCACTGTCGCGTAGCCGTAGGGCAGGTGGCGTTCTTTGAGCCGTTCGAGCGCGACGCGGGTGTGCGCGTGACGCTGTCGGATTCCACACGTCGCTTCTCGGCCGTTACCAATCGCAACGGACAGTTTCGCATGGAAATCGACACCGGCACGTTCACACTGACCGCCACGCACGGCGGTGCGGAACTGTTTCGCGGTGCGATTCACCGGCTCGATGCGAGCAGTTCGGCGGTGTTCACCCTCTCGGCGAAACGCGATGGACACGGCACGCTGTACACCGAAACGTCGGGTTGCGCGCGACCGCCTGGCTATGTCGACACGCTGATCAGTGAGAAAAAGCGCTAACTTCGGGCGATGAGAGTTCGAGCGGCACTGATCGCAGTCGCCAGCATCGCCGTTGGTCTGGCCGTACACCGACTCGCGCCTGCATCCGACGCGCGGGACATTGCGGGCGACGCGATCTGGGCGTTCATGATGTTCTGGTGGATCACCGTCCTCGTGCCCACCTGGTCTGCGAACCGACGTGCGCTCAGCGCGCTCGCGGTCAGTTGGCTCGTCGAATTCAGTCAACTCTCGCACGCCGCGTGGCTCGAGTCGGCCAGAGCCACCCGCCTGGGCCCGCTTGTCCTCGGCACCGGCTTCGACCCCCGCGACCTCGCGAGCTATGCGCTCGGCGTGCTCGCAGCATGGCAACTTGCTAAGCGAGCGCGACTATAAGACTAGCCACTGGAATGAGGGGTCAGTAATGTCTCAGTCCCCTCCACTCCGTCATGGCTCAGCGCGCGACCGGTACGTTCGAAGTCAAAATCACTCCGCTCCCCGGCGACGACTTTGCCGACGGAGTGCTCTTGGGGCGTTTGACGATCGACAAGACTTTCCGTGGCGGCATCGCCGGCACGAGCAAAGGGCAGATGCTCACCGGTATGACCGCGGTGAAAGGGTCGGCCGGCTACGTCGCGATTGAGCGTGTCACCGGTTCAATCGACGGTCGACACGGCTCTTTCATCCTGCAGCACAGCGGCACGATGAACGCCGGTGTGCAACAGCTGACCATATCTGTCGTCCCCGACTCGGGAACCGACGAGCTGGTTGGACTCACGGGCGCGATGACGCTCGAGATCGCGAACGGTGTCCACGCGTACGCGCTTACGTACATCCTGCCCGGAGGCGCGTGATGCGACCGATCATCAGTGACGCCGATGGAACGCGCCGGATTGATACGCCGCGCATTGTGGAGGTCGAGCGGCACGCTGGGCATCGCCATCACATCGTCATGCCCGAGCAGGTGACGTGGTGGGAACGCACTGGCCCACGACTGGCGATCGCGACGGTCGCCGTCGCTTTGCTGCTCGCCGCGAGCTACTGGATTCTCCGCTAGAGTGTGTGACGCGGGTGCGTAAGCACATCCTCCTCTACGGACTTGTTGGTGGGCTGGCGATCACGGTGCTGCAACTGATTCAGTACAGATGGCTAATCCTTTCGCACTCGTCGGAGACGTACGCGACGCTGGTGGCGGTGTTCTTTGCCGCCCTGGGGATATGGCTCGGCCAGCGCCTCGTTCGTCCGAAGGTCCGCATTGTCGAAACCGTTGTCGAAACCGTGCGCGAGGTGCCACAGACATCCGGGCCCTTTGTGCGCGACGAAGCCCAGGTGTCCGCGCTGGGCCTCACACCGCGCGAGCTGGAGATCCTGGAGTTGATCGCAGCCGGACTCAGCAACCGCGAGATCGCTGAAAAGGCGTTCGTCAGCGAAAACACGGTGAAGACGCACTCCAGCCGAGTGTTCGAGAAGCTTGGCGTCCAGCGTCGAACCCAAGCCGCACAGCGCGCCCGCGAGCTCCGCCTCATTCCATAGGACGCGCCTTTCAATGACTCTGAGTCATTGAAATATGGAAAATCTCGTCGACTCAGACTCAGCGAAGCGCCATGACCACTCGATTTTCAATGACTCTGAGTCTTTGAAAATATGGAAAATCGGGCATTTGGACCGACTGGCTCGCCAACAGCCTCACCCAAAGGCATGATTTGCTGGTCGTACACGCAAAATCACCCGTTTGGGTGACGCGAACGGGCGCCCCGCGGGGTGAGACTCCGCCCACCTCACACACCAGGAGTTGTTGATGCGGAGCATCGTGCTCAAGTACGGGTTGATCGCCGGCGCCATTCTGGCTGCCTTCATGTTCGGAACGATCCCCTTCCATGATCAGATCGGGTTCGGTCCGATTGGCATGGTGGTCGGTTACACGGGGATGGTCGTCGCCTTCCTCATGATCCACGCCGGCATGAAGAGCTACCGGGACACCATTGGCGGCGGCCAGGTGACCTATGGTCAGGCGCTTGTGATTGGCCTGCTCATTATGCTGATCGGTTGCGTCATCTACGTAGCGTGCTGGGCGATCATCTCGAACACGATCTACCCGGACTTCGTGCAGAAGTACTCGGAGTTCGCGTTGAGCCAGGCGCGCGCGGAAGGAAAGAGCGCCGCTGAGATCGCCGAGATCACGACGCAGATGAACAGCTTTGCGACGGCGTACAAGAATCCGCTGTTTTTTGTCGGTATGACCATGCTCGAACCGCTCCCGGTGGGCCTGATCTTTTCCTTCGTTTCGGCGTGGCTGGTGAGTCGCAAGTCGAATGCGTCGGCCTCACGGATGGCGACAGCGTAACCCTCGAATTTCCCTGTGAATCGACCGCTCGTAAGTCGCTCCCTCGTCGCACTCCTCACGACGACGCTTGCATCAGTTGCCACCGCACAGCAACCGGCCACACCGTCAGCCGCTCCGCCGGTACCGGATGCCGTGCTCTTCAAGCGGATCGATTCATTGGTCGCCGCCACGCCCGCCTTTTCGGGTGTGGTGGCGGTGGGGAAGGGTGGCGCGATTGTCTATCTCGCGAGCGCTGGACTTACGAAGCCCGGCGGCGCAAAGCCAACGAGTACCACGGCGTTCAATCTGGGTTCGATCAACAAGATCTTCACCCAGATCCTGGTGCGTCAGATCGCGACCGAGCAGGGGTGGTCGCTCGATACCACGCTCAGCGCGCTCTGGCCGTCGTATCCCAACAGAGCGATCGCTGATTCGATCACCATTCGGCAGCTGCTCAATCATCGGAGCGGTGTGCAGGGAAACATCTTTGCCGGCGATTCGGCAACGCGCGGCAAGCTGAGGGCACTCAAAGACTTCCTTCCGCTCTTTGTCGATCAGCCGCTGCAGTTCAAACCCGGATCGCGCGAGTCGTACTCGAACGCGGGCTACGTGCTGCTTGGCTTGCTGCTTGAGGAGCGCACGAAGCGATCGTACTACTCGCTCGTCGAGGAGCGGATCTATCGCTTCTCCGGCATGACGAGTGCCGGATACTTTGCGAGGGACTCACTCCCAAATTTTGCCGCGGTTGGCACCACGCAGCGCAACGCGATGGGCGAGGCCCTCAAGGCGCCACGCCTCAACACCGGCGCCCTCCCGGGGCGTGGTTCGTCGGCCGGCGGCGGCTACGCGTCGGCGCAGGATCTGTTGCTCTTCGTGCAAGCGCTGCGCGACAAGCGCATTCCCCAGGGGCCGCCACCCGGTGTTGGTATTGCTGGCGGCAGCCCGGGTGTGAACGGCGTCGTGGAAGGCGCGCTGCCGGGTGATCGCGATCTGGTGATTCTCACCAACGTCGACCCGCCAATGGCGGAGCAGCTGTCGCGTATAATTCGCGGGTGGTTGGGCGTACGAGATTAACTCATTGAACAACGAGAGTGCTCAGTGGACCTGGTGGCCGGAAGTGTGGGAATCGTAGCGCTGCTGACGACGCTCATGTCGATCGCCATCCCCATTCTGTTCATGCTGTGGCTGTTTCGATCGATCACGTCCATCCAGATGGATGTCGAACGCTTGCACAACAAGATCGACGCACTGGAGAATCTCACGCGAGACATGAATCGCCGTGTTCCCTAGTCGAGTCGGACTGGTTTTAGCGAGCGCGCTGCTGTCATTCACAGCGGTGCACCGCGCGCACGCCCAATCCCGCTGCAACGCCCCACTCGCCGACTCAGTCGTCACGATCACCGTGCCGGGCCGACCATTCCTGGCGCTGCCCAGCGCCGACGGCTGCCATGTGTTCGTGTCGCTCAATCCCGCATCGCCCACCGACCAGCGCGGCGTGGCCGTCATGCGATACGAACACGGCACGCTCACGCTGCGGCGCGTCGTGCCGACACCGCAGCCGCCGTCGGGGCTTGCGCTGTCGCGCGACGGAAAGATTCTGGTCGCGACGCACAACGAAAGCGCATCCGTCTTCGATGTTGACGCGATGATCGCGGGAAAGAATGCGCGCATCGGACTCATTCCCGAGAAGGCCGGTGCGGGGCGTGTCTACGCCGGCGTTTCACCCGATGACAAAACACTCTTTCTGGCCGACGAGCGCACGCAGAGCATCACGGTCGTGGACTTCACGAAAGCGCGCGCGCGTGGCGAGATCGCTTCGAGCGTGATCGGGGAAATTCCCACCGGCGACTTGCCGATCGCGCTCACCTTCTCGCCCGATGGCAAATGGCTCTACACCACCAGCCAGCGCGTGCCGAACACCGAGCGGTGGCCGATCATGTGTCGGCGTCAGGGATCACTCGACCCGCGTGATCCGCCGGAGCAGGTCGAAGGCGCGGTGCTGGTAATCGACATGCGCAAGGTGCGCACGGAACCGGCAAAGAGTGTCGCGCGCATCGTGCGTGCGGGATGCAATCCGGTGCGCTTCGTCATGTCGCCCAAGGGCGATCGCGCCTACGTGAGTGCACGCGCGGAGAACGCGCTGCTGGTGTTCGACATGCGCAAGATGGGTGCAGAGGGAGATACGGCGAATGCACTGATCGGTCGCATTCCCGTGGGCACGGCGCCGGTTGGTATCGCCGTCACGCCCGATGGAAGCCGTGTGCTCGTCACCAACTCCAATCGCTTCGCCGGCAACGCCGACGACAGACAGTCGGTCACCGTGATCGCCGCGACCCGCATTGCCGAGGGCGCGCAGGCGATTGTCGGCGAAATTCCTGCCGGCGCCTTTCCGCGCGAACTCCGGCTGATGCCGAACGGTCGCACCGCCGTGCTTACCAACTTCAATTCATCCACCGTGCAGCTGATCGATCTCTCCAGGCTGCCCGGCAAGCGCTAGTCCACTCGAACAACGCAAACGCGATGGCTGATCAACCCGAATGGTGGCTCCGTGGCCCCGTTGATGGTGTCCCGATGGCGCTGCAACCGGCGGCGCACATGATCCTGCAGCTGCGCGACGAGTTGCCGCCGCATGTGCGTGAGCTTTCGGTCGACTTGTGGAACGCACGACCGGGTGGCGTCGCGTCGATCGCCTATCACGTGCGACACATCGCCGGTGTGCTCGATCGCATGGGCACCTATGCACGCGGCGAGTTGCTCGATGACACACAGAAGTCGGCGATGAAGGCCGAGGGCGAGCTGTTGACGAGTGACACACGCGCTGAACTGTTGGCGCGACTTGATGCGCAGATCGACGCCACACTCGCGCAGTACCGCGCCACTGACGCCTCCACGCTCGGTGAAGTGCGGGGCATCGGTCGCGCCGCGCTGCCCAGCACCGTGATCGGCTGCCTGATGCACGGCGCCGAGCATGGCATGCGCCATATGGGTCAGGTCATTGTCACAGCACGTGTTGTCGCGTCAAACGCAAGCTGACAATTCCAGTTGACAGCATGCCGTGAGGCGCGCTGACACCGACGCGCTACTGGCGCCGTACGATCCCCGGTGCGAGCATCGAAGTCTCCCGACTCCACCTCGCCGCTGGCGAGGCACTCCCCTCACTCCTCCAGAGGTGTGTCGTGATCAAGAAAATTTTGATGGTGCTGGTGGTCGCCGTGCTCTGCGTTGTGGTACTCGCCATGCGACAGCCCGACACCTACACCGTGGAACGCCGCGCCGTCGTGAAGGCGCCGGTCGACTCCGTCTTCGCGCAGGTGAATGACTTCCACAATTGGAAGGCGTGGTCACCCTGGGCGCGTCTCGATACGGCCATGGCGCTCAAGATCAGCGATCCGGGTGTCGGGAACGGCGCGACGTATGAGTGGAAAGGCAACAGTGATGTCGGCGAAGGCAAGATGGAAATCAAGGAATCGATGGCACCGAGCAAGGTCACCATCGACCTGCATTTTATTTCGCCGATTGACAGCAAGAGCGTCACCACCTTTCAGCTCGAGCCGAAGGATGGCGGAACGGAAGTGATCTGGACGATGCGCGGCGACCATTCGTTCATGTCGAAGGTGATGAGCGTCTTCACGAGCATGGACAAGATGATCGGCCCCGATTTCGAAAAGGGCTTGGCGCAGATGCAGGCCGCCGTCGGACACTGAGTTCAGCATGACGATGCTTCGCGTTGCGCTGGCCAACATTCCGTATCCCGAGTCACCCGACGCGGCCATCGCACGTGCGGTGGCCGCGGTATACGAAGCCGCGGAACGCGGGGCGCAGTTGGTGGTCTTTCCCGAGTGCTACATCCCGGGGTATCGCTGGCCCACGCGACAGGTGCCGCCGCCGAACGCGCAGTATCTCGAAAGCGCGTGGGATGCTGTCGCCGAAGCCGCCGCCTCAGCGAACATCACCGTCGTACTCGGCACCGAGCGCATCACCGATGCGGGTGTCATGCTCACCGCGCTGGTCATTGATGAACACGGCCAGCGCGTGGGCTTTCAGGACAAGGTGCAGCTGGATCCATCCGAAGAGAACGGTTATGTGCCGGCTGCGGATCGTCGATTGTTCGACGCCGCGGGCGTGCCCTTCGGCATCGTGATTTGCCACGAAGGGTGGCGCTATCCGGAAACAGTGCGCTGGGCCGCACGGCGGGGCGCCAGGCTTGTTGTTCATCCGCACTATGGTGAAGCCGAGCCTGGGAGCTATCGCCCCACGAGCTTCGCCGATCCACGCAACACGTTTCACGAAGCTGCCGTACGCGCGCGTGCGGCGGAGAACACGATCTGGTTCGCGTCGGTGAATTGCGCGGGTGAAGGCTCGCCGACTACCAGCGCCGTGTCCGCACCCGATGGGACGATCGTGGCCTGGCAGCCCTATGGTGAATCCGGGCTGTTGCTGGTGGATTGCGATTTGACGCAGGCAACGGGGCTCCTCGCGTCGCGGTGTAGAACCACCGCGTAATCGCAGTAGATTCGCGGGGTGACTGCTCTCCCCGAACTTCCTGTCGGCTATTCGCCAGTTCCGGTCGGACATCTCGCCGCCGTCGTCACGCATCTCGAGATGTTGGCGCCGCCAGAACCGCGCGAACTGCCGCCGCTCGATCGGCCACTTGGACTCGTGCGTATCGCGTCGAGTGATGTCGATGCCTATCGCCGACTCTTCCGCAAAGTGGGCGAGGAGTGGCTGTGGTTCTCACGCCTGCGACTGACCGACGACGAACTCGCCGCGATTCTCGCCAATGAGGCAGTCGAAGCCTACGCGGTGTGCGATGGACCGGAAGCGATCGGCCTGGTCGAGCTCGATTTTCGCGACGCGGGTGCATGCGAGCTCGCCTTCTTTGGTCTCGCGGCGACGCACACAGGGCAGGGCGCCGGCCGCTGGTTGATGCACGAGGCCACGCGGAGAGCCTGGGCGCACGGCATCACCCGCTTTCATGTGCATACCTGTACGCTCGATCATCCGTCGGCGGTTGCGTTCTATGTGCGATCGGGGTTCGTGCCGTACAGGCGCGAGGTGGAGATTGCGCCGGATCCGCGCCTCACTGGCGAATTGCCGCGTACGGCTGGAACGCATGCACCGGTAATCGAATTGCGTGATGGCTAGCGCGCGCACGCAGAGTCGAGATCTGTTGCTCCGACAGTTCGATGTCGCGTGGCAGCTCGCCTGGTACCATCTTGAAACGCTGACTGACGACGAGTGCCTCTGGCGCCCGGCTGCGCGCGGTTTGCATGTGCATCACCAGAACGGACAGTGGATCGCCGACTGGCCGACGCACGAGGGATACGACCTCGGCGCATCGAGTGCGGCGTGGATTGAGTGGCACTGGCTGTTTTGGTGGCGCATGGCAATCGATCAGACGTGGGGCGCCGCGACACGCACGCGCGAGTCGATCCGCTGGCCCGGTTCACCGGCGGCAGCGCGACAGGAGCTGAAAGAACTACACGACCAGTGGCGTGCGAAACTCGAGGCCAGCAACGACGACGACCTCGCGCGCTCCGAGCAAGTTCGCTGGCCCTTCCACGACCGCTCCATGGGTGACCTCTTTGCCTGGGCCAACACTGAGCTCACCAAGAGTGCCGCTGAGCTCGGGATGGTCCGATTTCTGTACGGCGCCCGTCTCGCCACCGAGCCGGAGCCGAGCCGGTAAACCTTCCGGCCCCGGCCGGCATCGCATTCGGGTGGCCACCACGGTGTTGTCCTTTCCGCGTGCGGGATCCCTGACGATCGAACCCCCGCCTGTTTCGGCTGTAACGACTGCTGCGCTGCCGACCGCCCTGGTCGAGAGCGTAGTTCGTGCTGCCCAGGCGGGCGATTCGGAGGCGTTTGCGCGCTTGTACGATCAGCATGCCGCCAAACTGTTCGCGGTGTGCGTGGGTCTCACCGGCACACGCGAAGCGGCCGCCGCGTTGGTGCAGGACACCTTTGTGCGCGCGTGGGAACGGCTCACGACGTTTCGCGGTGAGTCGCAGTTCGGCACCTGGCTGCATCGAGTCGCGGTGAATGTGATGCTCGAGCAGGAACGGTCACGCCGTCGTCGCACGTTGCGAGTGGCGAGCGAAGGCGACTTGCCGCTGGCGCCTGATGCACCACTTGATGCCGCTGTCGCGCCTGCCGACGTGGACGGCGCGATGGACCTAGAGCAGGCCATCGCCCGGCTTCCCGATGGCTGCCGCCGTGTGTTCGTACTGCATGACATCGCCGGGTATCAACATGCGGAGATCGCCACCGAGCTCGGTATTGCTGAAGGCACCTGCAAAGCTCACCTGTTTCGCGCCCGCCGATTGTTGCGGGGGATGTTGGATCGATGACGCCTGAAAAGTTGATGCACTGCGACGAGGTTGATGCGCAGCTCGACGCGTATCTCGCGAATGCGCTCGACAGTGAAAGCGCAAACGCGATTTCCGAAGCGATCGAGCATCATGTCAGCAGCTGCGCGCGGTGTGAGGTACGTCTGGAGGCCGCGACGCGTCTCGACACCACGTCGTTTGCGCCGCCGCTGCCGACAGTCGTGCGCGAGCGCACATTGGCTGCCGTGGCCGATGCCACCCGGGTGGCGCCAGCCGCGACAACGCACGTGGCCACGTGGTGGCGTCGTGCGGCGGGAGTCGCAGCGATCGCGGCTGTTGCCCTGGTGTACCTGGACACCTCGCGAGAAAGGCCCAGTGAAGCGCCCGCCGATTCGCTGGCGAGCATCAGCATCGGCACGCCGTCGAACGCGATCAACAACGACGCCGTGACAACCGGTGCGCGCACGATGGCGCGTGAGCAGGCGGCCAGCGAGTTCCAGTCGCTCGATGCCGCCGCACAGGAGCTGGAAGCGGCGCTCAAGGCCACGCCGAGCGATCCGGATGTGCAGGCGTATCTCGATGCCGTGAAGGCGCGTCGGGCGGAGCTTGCCGACAAGGTCGCGGAGGCCGCGTCGTGATGTCTACTCGACGCCTCTCGGCACTTTCGGCGTTCGCATTGGCTGCGTTCGCGCTGCGCCTGAAAGCGCAGCAGCAACCGCGCGGCTTTCCCGCGACCGCTGATGTCGTGATGCGCGTCTATGTACCCAAGGGCAAAGTCAGCATTCGCACCTGGACCCGCGACTCGATCGCGATTTCTGGTACGATGGGCAAGAACGCGTCATTCTTTGGTGGCGGTGATCGCGCCCATGTGAAGTTGGGTATCGAACCACTGCGTGTGAACGACCCGACGCTGCCATCGGCCGAGTTTGAAGTGACCGTGCCACGCGGCGCGCGCTTGTGGGTCAAGATGATCGACGGTGAGCTCTCGGTGACTGGCACCACGACGGAGCTCGAGGCCTACGCTGTTACTGGTCGCATCACCGTGCGCGATGTGGCCGGCGTGACTTCGATCGAGTCGATCGATGCACCGGTCGAAGTCTTTGGCGCGAAGGGCGACCTTCGCGTGCGCGGCAGCAAGGGCGGTGTGCGACTCGATGACGTCAGCGGCACAGTGAGCGTTGGTACGATCAGTGGGCCGGTTGCGCTCACGCGATTTCGAGCAGATGCGCGCGTGGAAACGATCGGTGGCGAGGTGAGCTACGCGGGTGGTGCGCTTCCTGGCGCGCTGCTGGATGTGCAGACACACAACGGTGCGATCACGCTGACGCTCGATCCAATCAACACACCGCAGCTCGACCTATCTTCGCGAACTGGCGCCGTGGCGGGTGCGAAAGCGAGCGGCGCGGCCGACAACGGTCGCATCGTGGTACGCTCATTCAAAGGCGCGATCACCGTGCAGCGCGCGCTCAAAGTGATCGCAAAAGAGGAGTTCCGGTAAACGCGTAACTCGCGCGCGGCATCGGAGTGGTGTTGCTCACCCCGCACCACTCACACCACCAGCGTTTCGGAGGTTCAGATGCCGTTTGCGCGCGTCTCCGCGCTCGCCTATGCGACCGCATTCGCGACCACGCTTGTCGCCCCGCTGTTTGGCCCGCCGCATATGCGTGTCACGCCCGTTCCCGGAGCACCGGCCATGAACGCGCCGGCGCTTACGGTGGAACTCGAGCATCATCACACGGCCGTCGCCGTCACGGGGCGCGCGATCACGCAGCGCAACGGCGCCCGTGTCGAACAGAAGCTCACCCTGACCAAGACCGATTCAGCACATTACACCGTGCCGCGAACCTGGGACGCCAGCTCACCGTGGGTGGTGGTACTTGGCGTCGAGCAAGGCCCGAATGGCAGCTACGGCGTCGTTGAAGCCATCGTATCGATCGACAAAGCCGGTGCGGTCAGGAACATCGAGTACACCACGCCCGATTTCGTCGACAAGCACACGCCCAAGCGTGTCACCAGGGAGAAGACCGACGATGCACTCGCGCGACTTATGAAGCCGTAGCCTTCTTCGGCTTGCGCAGCTTCTTGCCAACTTCGAACAGCGCCACACATGCGGCGCCGGCAACGATACCGAAGACACCATCGAGCGTCATACTGGTCAACGTGGCCAGGATGGCGCTCACGTCGTGGACCGATTCGATGATGCGCTCGAACACCACAGCGACGGCATGCACGCCGTGCACCAGAATGCCGCCACCCACGGTGAACATCGCCGCGGTGCCCACGACACTCAGCGTCCGCATCATCTTCGGTGCCGCCGCCAGAATGAGTCGACCCGTGCGTACCGTCGCGGCTCCATCACTGCGCGTCATGCGGAGCCCGAGGTCGTCGAGCTTCACGATGCCGGCGACAAGTCCATAGACAAACACCGTTGCGGCGAGCCCGATGATCGCCAACACCGTGGCCTGCTCAGTGAGCGTACGCCCTTCAAGCGTACCGAGGGCGATGACCACGATCTCGGCCGACAGTACAAAGTCGGTGCGAACGGCGCCGCGGATCTTCTCTTTTTCGAAGGTCGCGAGGTCGACCTCGGGCTCGTGCTCATGCGCGACGGCAAGAGCGGTGGACTCGTCCTCGTCGTGCGGCAGCCACTTGTGGGCGAGCTTCTCGACGCCTTCGAAGCAGAGAAAGAGGCCGCCGATCATCAACACCGGTTGGATCAGCGACGGTGCGAATGCGCTGAGCAGCAGCGCCACGGGCACCAGAATCACCTTGTTGACGAGCGACCCCTTCGCCACACCCCACACCACGGGGAGCTCGCGTTCGGCCGCAAAACCAGCGACCTGCTGCGCGTTCAGCGCCAAGTCGTCGCCCATGATCCCCGATGTCTTGGTCGCCGCCGTTTTGGTTAAGGCGGACACATCGTCGAGCAACGACGTGATGTCATCGAGCAGGGCAAGCAAACTGGTGGCCATGCAGAAGCGTAGTTTATGGCAGGCCGTCCGGCCACCGACGGATCCCGCCCCGTCTCGACAGGTCCCGCCCCATGCGCTCGCCGCGATCCATCGCTGCGCTTCGGTTGGTGTGTGCTGCTCTGCTGCTGCCATTAGCCAGCGCGGCTGCGCAGACCGATGAAATTCAGGTCTATACGGGCGGTGTGGCCGCGGTGGGGACATTCAACCTCACAATCCACAACAACCTGACACCGAACGGCTTGAAGCAGGCGGGATTCCCTGGCGCGGTTGTCGCGCATCATTCGTGGAACGGCGTGCCGGAATGGGCGTACGGAGTCGCGCCGTGGTGGGAGGTCGGGCTCTACATGCCGCTCTACACGCTTGATGCGCACGACGGCTTTGGGCTCGACGGCTTCAAGCTGCGGACACTGTTCGTTCGGCCGAACGGCGATCAACACACCTTCGCCTTTGGACTCGGCTACGAACTCGGCTTCAATTCGAAGCGCTGGGATCAGAATCGCGTCGCCTCGGAGTTTCGCCCCATTCTCGCGTGGCATCTGAGCCAGTGGGATCTGGTGGTGAATCCGATTGTCGACACCGACTACAAGGGCGGCCTCCGCAATCTCGATTTCGCACCGTCAGCGCGCGTCGCCTACAACATCAACAAGACGTGGGCGGTTGCGGGCGAGGAGTATGCGGACCTTGGCCCCCTCAAGCATATCGTTGCCGGAAGCCAGGCCTCACACGAGCTGTGGGGCGCGATCGATCATGGCGGAAAGGTGTGGGACGTCGAAGTGGGAGCAGGCTACGGCCTCACCAACAGCGCCGACAAGTTCACGCTCAAGATGATCCTGGCGCGCGATCTCCACGTCAGGAAGCGGTAACGACTCCGCGCGCGGCCAGCTCCGCGATCAGCGCACGTCGTTCCACCAACGCGCGAACGTGCGCACGCTGCAGGATGTACACATATGCGCCGAAGACTGCCGCAAGCTGCGTGAACAGGAAGAGCAGCACGCTCGAACCGTACGCCTCATGAAATCCGCGCGCGAGTTCCAGCAGCGCGGAGGCGCTCACCGTGAATGCGAGCACCCGCGGCAGCACATGACGCATCAGGCGGCTGTCTCGTCCGTGAAATTCTGCGCCGATGTAGCCCACCAGTGTAAACGCAGCGATGTGTTCGAGCGCGCGATACACCATGGGCTGACTCAGGGAGATACCCGGCAGCGTCAGTGCCAAGGTGCCGCGCCACTCGAGTGAGGCATCGGTGAGCGGCCAGAGCGACGACAGCGCGAGATAGGCGGCAAAGATTGGCAGAATCAGTCGCAACGTCGGCAATTCAAATCGCTGCGGCGCCTTCGAGACAGTTCGTCGCGTCGCGACACTTCGAAGCAGAGCGGCGGGAACGATCACGCCAAGTGACGCGCCAACGATATCCCAGGCACCACGCGCGCCGGGTACGATTGACACCAACACCCACACCGCCGGAAAGGCGAGCAGCCAACGCCGCCAGCGCGAGTTCGCGATGGCACCCGACGGCGCTACGTAAGCCGCGTGCACTGTGCCAAGAATTGCACCGGCAATCAAGGCGAGCAGCAACAGTAGAACCCGTCGTTCGTCGCCTTCGCTGCCGAGACCCAACAACCACGCCAGTGGCACCAGCAGATAGATGAGCCCCATCAGTGGGAGCTCGAGCGCGAGCGAGTGTACGGTATCCGTGCTCTCGACTTTCTTGCTGAGACCGGCGAAGAGTAACGCGCCGACGAGCGCACCAATGGTGTTTGTCAGCACGTCGAGTGGTGACGAAAATCGATCGGGCGCAAACAGCTGCGCGGTTTCGATCGTCGTGCTCAGTCCGGCGCCCAGCAATATTACGCGTCGCCAATCTGCCGGTGCTCCGCGCGGTCGTGTGAGTTGATGCACAAAACCGAAGGGCACGAACATCAGTACGTTCATCACCAGGTCCGACCAGTTCCAGATGTCGGTGAGACCGTGAGCCGGCATCAGCTGAAAGCGAAATGGTGCGAGCGTGATGACGCCCGTGGTCAACGCGAGATAGCCGAGCACGGCGCGGCCGAGTCGCAACGCGGTGAAATCGGCGGCGCGACGAAAACGAAAGGTGGGTTCAGACGACGGCGTCATGTGTTACAAAAGTATCGGCAGCTGCGGCCCGGTCCTCGCGGATGACGTGTGTTGTCAGAAGGCGACTTAACGCCCGCTGGCAACAATTCCATTCGCATTGGAGCCCTCATGTTTCACCACGCCCCTCGAACGTGCAGTCAATTTCGACACGGTCTGGTCACGACTGGCGCTGCGTTGTTGCTGCTGATTACGCCGGGTGCCGCGTTGAAGGCGCAGGTGAGCAGCTACAGCTCACTGTCCGCCTGGCTGGCGGCAGTGTCGAGCCCGGGCCTCGACACATTCAACGACCTGTCGAGAGATCCCAACAATCCACCCCCCAGTCTGTCGCGCAGTGCCGCCACATACACATACGCCGCGCGCGCGACCGAAGGGTTGTTTGTCGTTGGGCCTGCAGGCGATTCGTGGCTATCGACCAACACGGCGAGCGATGCCCTGCAACTCGACAGCTTCACGTCGACGGTGCGCGGCATTGGCGGGTTCTTCTTCGGAACGGATATCGACGGCGCTGTGGTCTCAACGGGCACCTTGCGCGTCTCGTGGAGCACGAGCGCAGGAAACGGCTTTCTCGATCTCGTAAACCCGTCGACGTCCACGTTCTTCGGTTTGGTCGCCAACGGCTCGCTCACCAGCCTTTCGGTGCGTGATCTGACGCCCGACGATGACGCCCTGTTCTGGCCGACCGCGAACAACCTCCGGCTCGCCGCGCTTCCGCCGGCCGCGACGGTCGTTCCCGAGCCCTCGACTTACGCGCTCGTGGGGACGGCGCTCGGCATGCTGGCGCTGGTGCGGCGCCGTAAGCGTGTGTAGGGCGTGATTCTGACGGTCGGTTGTGGGCGCAGACGAGCCCGGCGATGCTACCTTTTGCCTTTCGCCTCCGTTAACGCCCACAGCCCCCGACCTGTGATCCGACCCGCATCTCTGGCCGCGTACGCGACCGCGATCGTACTGGCGCCGCTTGCCGCGCCGCTCGGCGCGCCGCTCCTTGCCCAGCGCCCGGCCGCTTCCACGGCTGCCAAACCCGCCGCGACGACATCGGCGTTCGACTCCTCCACCTTCGCTGGCCTTTCGTGGCGCAACGTGGGTCCCTCGCGTGGCGGTCGCGCCAATGCGATTGCCGGTGTGCCGTCGAATCCGATGGTCTACTTCGTGGGCTACACTGGCGGTGGACTGTGGCGCACGGATGATGCGGGCCTGTCATGGAAGAACATCTCCGACGGCCAGTTCACGTCGAGCACGATCGGCGCGATTGCGATTGCGCCAAGCGACGAGAACGTCATCTACGTCGGCACCGGTGAGCACGCAGTGCGCGGTCAGTCGTCGACGTACGGCGACGGTATGTACAAGAGCACCGATCAGGGGCGCACCTGGAAGAAGATCGGTCTCGACATGAGCAAGCAGATCTCGGCGGTGCGTGTGCACCCCACCAACCCCGAGATTGTGTATGTCGCGGTGCAGGGTGATCGCTGGAAGGGCACCGCTGATCGTGGTGTCTATCGCAGCATGGACGGCGGCGTGACCTGGAAGCTCGTCCTCAAGGGCGACAACGCGACGAGTGGTGCGAGCGACCTGTCGATGGATGCGACCAACCCGCGCATTCTCTACGCGGCCATGTGGGATCATCAGCGCCAGCCCTGGATGGTGCGCTCAGGTGGTGCGGGGAGTGCCATCTGGAAAAGCACGGATGCGGGTGACACGTGGACGCGTCTGAGCGACGGGCTGCCCAAGTTGATGGGCAAGATTGGTGTGGCGGTATCGCCGGCCAATCCTGAGCGCGTGTTCGCGATTGTCGAAGCCGAAGCGGGCGGACTCTATCGCAGTGATGATGCCGGCAAGTCGTGGCGCCTGATGACGGGCGATCGCCTCATTCAGACGCGTTCGTGGTACTACATGAACATCACCGCCGACCCGAAGAACGAAAACGTGGTCTGGGTGATGAATGCGCCGATCGTGCGCAGCATCGATGGCGGTCGCACGTTCCAGACGGTTGCCGCGATGCACGGCGACAATCACCAGCTGTGGATCAACCCACGCGACTCGCGCTACATCGCGAATGCGAACGACGGCGGCGGCAGTGTCTCGCTCGACGGTGGCAAGAGCTGGAGCACGCAGGACAATCAGCCGACCGCTCAATTCTATCATGTCGCCGTCGACGACGGGTTTCCGTACAAGTTGTACGGCGGTCAGCAGGACAACTCGAGCGTGATCATTCAGTCGTTCGGCGACGGTGGTCGCGTCGATATCCGTGACTGGAAGTCGGGCCCGGGGTGCGAAAGCGCGAACATGGGTGTGAGCGCAAAGAATCCGCGCTATGTGTACGGCGGCTGCTATCAGGGAATCATCGAGGAGCAGGATGCGCAGACGGGTCTCGTCCGCGCGATCATGCCGTGGCCGGAGATGAACCTCACCGAACCCACCGACAAAACGAAGTATCGCTACAACTGGACGGCGCCGATCGAAGTGTCGCAGCACAACGATCAGGTGGTGTACCATGGCGGCAACGTGCTCTTCAAGACGACCGATCGCGGTCAGCACTGGACGCCAATCTCCGGTGATCTCACGAAGAACGACAAAAGCCGTCAGGGGTGGGGCGGTGGTCCGATCACGAACGAAGGCGCCGGTGGAGAAGTGTACGCGGCCATCGTGGTGATCGAGGAGTCGCCGCACGACGCGAACACGCTCTATGTCGGCACCGACGACGGTCTCATTCAGCGTACACGCGATGGTGGGAAGAGCTGGACGAACATCACGCCGAATGCGTGGGGTGATGGTCTCGTCAACGAGATCGCCATCTCGCCGTTCGATGCCGGCACCATCTACGTGTCGTTCCGCAAGGATCGACTCGGCGACTACACGCCGCACATCTACGTGTCACGCGACTACGGCGCGAACTTCACGGAAATGGTGAACGGCCTTCGTGCGAACGAGCCGGTGCGCGTAGTGCGTGAAGATCCGGCGCGCAAAGGCTTGCTGTACGCAGGTACGGAGACCGGCGTGTACGTGTCGTACGACGGCGGCGCTTGGATGCCGTTCACGGGCTTCCCGGTGACACCGGTGACCGATCTCGCTGTCAAGCACAACGACCTCATCGCGGCAACCGAGGGACGCGCCTTGTGGATTCTCGATGATCTGTCGGTGCTGCGTCAGCGTGCGGATACCATCGCGAAGGCCGCGGCGCATCTCTATGCGCCCCGCGCTGCAGTCTTGCTCGCGAGCGGAACGAGTGGTGCCGGCAAGGGCGCTGGCGCCAACCCAGCGTTCGGCGCAACCGTGAACTTCCGATTGGCATCGGCACCCGACAGCACCACATCGCTCACGCTCGACTTCCTCGACAGCAAAGGCGTGGTCGTTCGCACGTTCGGCACGAAGGACACCACGAGCAAGCTCACCGCAAAGGCGGGTCTCAATAGTCTCTACTGGAACCTGCGTCGTGCTGCGCCGGCGCGACTGGGCACCGTGTTGCTCTTTGGCGCACCGGGCGACGGTGGCGCGCGCGTCACGCCGGGGATGTACTCGGTGCGTCTCACGATGACCCAATCCGGCAAGAACACGGTCATGACGCAGCCGCTCGAAGTGCGGATGGATCCGCGTATCACGACACCGGTCGCGCTGGTTGCCGAACGCGACTCGGTGGCGAATCTGCTCTCGACGCGCATCAACGACATCCATGAAAGCGTGCTGCGGTTGCGCGATGTGAAGTCGCAGGTACAGGGCTTTGTCACCCGCGCGAAGGAAACGAGCGCGCCCGATACCATCGCCGCCGCCGGCAAGGCGCTGACCGGAAAACTCGACAAGATGGACCCGCGCCTCACCACCAAGGCGGCGAACGGACAGGACATCATCAACTATGCCAACGGCATCAATGGCCAGTATGGCTTCCTGCTCGGTCAGGTCGAAGGCAACGCGCAACTTACGCAGCCCGTAAAGGACCGACTGGCGGAGCTCGAAAAGATCTGGGCCGCGCTGCGCGCTGAAGTGGATCAGATCGAGCTCGTTGATGTGCCGGCGTTCAACAAGCTGCTGGAATCCAAGGGCGTGCCGGGTGTCGTCTCGGCCAAGAAGAAGGGACCGATCGCATGAAGCGCGTTGGACTGGTACTGATGATGCTCGCGCCAACGTTCGCGTCGGCGCAGAAGAAGCCCGCCGCCGCACCGGCGGTCTACGTGCCGCCGATGGGCGCGTGGGAGCGAAAGTCGCCGAGTGCGGTGGGGCTGGACAGTGTGAAGCTGGCCGAGGCGATCGCCTTTGCGAAGACAAAAGAAAGCACGACGCCGCGCAGCTGGGAGCTCAATCACTATCAGACGTTTGGTCGTGAGCCACTGGGTCAGCTCATTGGCCCGATCATCGATCGTGGCGACGAAACGGGCGTGATCATTCGCAAAGGCTACGTGGTAGCGCAGTGGGGCAATCCCGATGCGATCGAGATGACGCACAGCGTGACCAAGAGCTTCCTGAGCACGGTGGTTGGGCTCGCGTTCGATGCGGGGCTCATCAGGAGCACGCAGGATACCGTGTACAAGGCGGTTCCGCCGATCCTCCGTGCCCAGCCAAATGGCACCGGCTTTGCTGCGGACTGGCCAGGTGACGCGCGGTGGAGCAAGCCGTTCGATTCGCCACACAATCGCAAGCTCACGTGGGATGTGATGCTGCGTCAGGTGAGCGATTGGGAAGGCACGTTGTGGGGGAAGCCGGAGTGGGCTGATCGTCCGGCGCAGGACTCCAAGACATGGCTCACGCGTCCGCGTCAGGAGCCCGGTGCGGTGTACGAGTACAACGATGTCCGTGTGAATGCGCTCGCGTTGGCGACGCTGATGGTGTGGCGCAAGCCGCTCCCGGAAGTGCTCAAAGAGCGCATCATGGATCCGATTGGCGCATCGAATACGTGGCGCTGGTACGGCTACGACAACTCGTGGGTCATCATCGACGGTCGCCAGGTGCAGAGCGTGAGCGGCGGCGGCCACTGGGGTGGCGGCATGTTCATCAACGCTTGGGACATGGCGCGCTACGGCCTGCTCACACTGCGTCGTGGCAAGTGGGGCGAGAAGCAGCTGCTGAGCGATGCATGGGTCACGCAAGCGCTGACGCCCACCAGGGCGCAGCCGACCTATGGGTTCATGAACTGGTTCGTGAACACTGACAAGAAGTATCTGCCGAGCGCGCCGCCGCAGGCGTTTGTTCACGTGGGTAACGGCAACAACATCATCTATGTCGATCCGGTCAATGACATCGTCGCGGTCGTGCGGTGGATCGATACGAATCAGTCGATCGATGGGTTTGTGCAGAGGATGCTGGGATCGATCACGCCCTGAGCGTGCGCGATAAGCAGTGGCTTCCGTGACGACGCCACTGCTGCGGGAAACCGATCGCGGCCTCTACTGCGAGCTCGCCGATGTCTACATCGACCCCTGGGCACCGGTTTCGCGCGCAGTAGTGACCCATGCCCACGGCGATCATCTCACCTGGGGATGCGACCGCTACCTGGTGAGCGATGCGGGTGCGGCGGTGTCTCGCGTTCGGTTGGGCAATTGGGCGTCGGGAGTCGAATCGGTTGCCTACGGCGAAACGCGCGTCATCAATGGCGTGCGTTTTTCTTTGCACCCTGCCGGACATATCCTCGGCTCCGCGCAGGTCCGCGTCGAGCATGCAGGGCAGGTGTGCGTCGTGTCTGGTGACTACAAGACCGACCCCGATCCGACGTGCACGCCATGGGAGCCGGTGCGCTGCCACACTTTCATTACTGAAAGCACCTTCGGGCTGCCGATCTACCAATGGTCATCGCCGGCGCAGGTAGCAGCGGAGATCAACGCGTGGTGGGCGGCGAACGCCGCCGCGGGTCGTGCGTCGCTGTTGTGCGGCTACGCACTTGGCAAGGCACAGCGATTGCTCGCCATGCTCGATCCCTCAATCGGCCCCATTCTGACGCACGGCGCCGTTGAGCGCATGACGGAGCTATATCGCGACGGCGGAGTTGTCATGCCGACCACGCGCTATGCTGGCGATCTCGCGCGCGGAGAGAAGGTATCGGGTGCGATGATCATCGCGCCGCCGAGCGTGATTGGGTCGAGCTGGGTACGTCGCTTCGGCGACTTCCGCACCGCCTTTGCAAGTGGCTGGATGCGCGTTCGCGGTGCACGCCGTCGGCGCGGTGTCGATGCCGGATTTACGCTTTCCGATCATGTCGACTGGCCGCAGCTCCTGTCGGCGATTGAAGCAACTGGCGCCGAGCAGGTGTGGGTCACGCACGGCTTTACCACACAAGTGGTGCGCTGGTTGAACGAGCACGGTCGTGATGCCCGCGTACTCGAAGGTCGCTCACGTCCGGTGAGCGAAG
This sequence comes from uncultured Gemmatimonadaceae bacterium, assembly GCA_966112585.1. GTDB lineage: Bacteria > Gemmatimonadota > Gemmatimonadetes > Gemmatimonadales > Gemmatimonadaceae > Gemmatimonas. The sequence goes on along the minus strand of CBHWDN010000001.1, from coordinate 154,461 downwards.
ACGAAGGCAGCGGCGATAACGACAGCGAGCGCGAGAGCGAGAGCGAGCGCGACGATGCGTGAGTTTGCGGCGCTGTTCGATGCCATCGACGCGAGCACGGCAACCAACGACAAGGTCGCCGCGTTGGTGTCGTACTTTCGTGAGGCACAGACGGCCGATGCCGCGTGGAGTGCCGCGTTTCTGTTGGGGCGACGTCCGAAGCGGTTGGTCAAAGCACCGGATCTGAGAAAGTGGGCCGCGACCGCAGCAAACGTTCCGGATTGGATGTTTGAGGAGTGCTACGCGCAGGCCGGCGACCTGGCCGAGGCGATCACGCTCCTCGTTCCCGACGCTGAGCAGAGCGACGATGGATCGCTGACGTGGTGGGTGGAGGAGCGACTGCTTCCGTTGGCCGGCGCCGCACCGGACTCACAGCAACAGATGCTGCTGGATGCGTGGACACGACTTGGTGGTACGGCGCGGTTTCTGTTCAACAAGCTGCTCACCGGTTCGTTTCGCGTCGGCGTATCGGACGGTCTCGTAGTGCGCGCACTGGCCCAGGTGAGCGGGCTCTCGACGGATACGATCGCCCATCGCCTGATGGGGCAGTGGGAGCCCAGCGCTGCGTGGTACGAGCGATTGCTCAGCAGCGAAACGACCGACGCCGATTGGAGTCAGCCGTATCCGTTCTACCTCGCGTATCCACTCGAGGCCGAGCCCGAAACGCTGGGCGATGTGAGCGAGTGGCAGATCGAGTGGAAGTGGGACGGTATTCGCTGTCAGTTGGTGCGTCGCCGCGGTCGCACGTTCCTGTGGAGTCGCGGCGAGGAGTTGCTCGCCGGTCGATTCCCCGAGGTGGAGTCGTGCGCAGAGTGGTTGCCGGATGGCACGGTGCTCGATGGCGAACTGCTCGCGTGGCGCGACAATCGTCCACTGCCATTTACCGAGCTGCAAAAGCGCATCAATCGAAAGACTGTCGGCAAGAAGCTCTTGACCGATGTGCCCTGTCATCTGCTCGTGTACGACTGCCTCGAGTCCGCTGGTGTTGATGTGCGAGGTGAGCCAATGACGGAGCGTCGTGCGCGCGCAGCGCAAATCGTGCAGGCGCTGCCGACTGGTGCCACGATAGGGTTGTCGCCGATTGTTCGCGCGGACGACTGGAATGTCGTGCGTTCCTCGCGCGCGAGTGCACGCGAGCAGGAGAGCGAAGGGTTGATGCTCAAGCGCCGATCAGCGCCCTACGGTGTTGGCCGCAAGGTCGGCGATTGGTGGAAGTGGAAGGTGAATCCACTCACCGTCGATGCCGTGCTGGTGTATGCACAGGCAGGGCATGGACGTCGAGCGGGTCTCTTCACCGACTATACGTTCGCCATTTGGGATGGCGATGCGCTGGTGCCGTTTGCGAAAGCCTACAGCGGACTGACCGACGCCGAGATCCGCGAGGTCGATCGCTTTGTGAAGGCGAACACGCTCGAAAAGTTCGGCCCGGTGCGCACGGTCAAGCCGGAACTCGTGTTCGAACTGGCATTTGAAGGCATTCAACGCAGTACGCGACACAAGAGCGGCATCGCGGTGCGCTTCCCGCGAATCGCGCGCTGGCGAGTGGACAAGCCAGCGCGCGAGGCGGATACGATCGAAACGGTGCGGGCGTTGCTTACTGCCGCACGCGGCGACGGATAAACAGTACGCCAGCGAGCCCGGTCATCATCAAGACCCACGTGGACGGCTCGGGCACGGTGGTATTCACCGCGAACGCCTGCACGCTGAAGTTGTCGAGACCCCACGATACGTCTGGGGCACGGCAGCGGAGCGACTGCGCGGCCGAGCAGACAAAGTTGTAGTCCACTCGATAGCCGAACTCGATCAAACCGCCGGCTGATGTGAGATCCGAGCTGGTTTGCGGCTGCTCGACGGTGAGCCATTGCCCGGAACCCAGCAAGGTGTAGCTCACGGTAGACCATTCGGCGCCGGCGATGCTTGCGGCGGCCGGTCCGAGCATCGAATAGCTCTTGCCGTTCTGTCGGATCACCGGGCGGATGAATCCCACGGCGCCGGCCCCGATACTCGACGCGACCACGCGTAGGTCGAACTTGTACTCGACGCGATCGAGGGCACCCGCGACGGTTGGGTCGTAGGTGAACAGCGTATTGAAGTACGACGTGCGCAGCTGCAGCGATTCGCCTGGATTGGTGATCGTGCCGACGTAGCGGTGCTGAAGGTAGCTGCCACCGTTACCGCCCAGCGACGTGGCGTCAACCGTGTTCGACGTGTGCGTTCCGGAGGTGGCGATCTGCTGACTCACCCAATTGCCCGTGTTGGGAAAGTCTTGTTGCAGGTAGCTGACGGCCTGCGCGCTGGCGGTGGCGGCGCTCGCAACGAGCGCAACGGCGAGCGCGACGGTGGCGCGATGCGATGTGGACGGGTGTGACATGGCGATATCCCGGCAGAAGGCGTCCGGAGGGCACCAACGCGATACGCGATACGCGATACTCGATGGGCGGTACGCGGAATACGATGATGCGGGTCGATGAACACACGCGCACTCGCCTTCTGGATTCTCACCTTTCTGGTGCTATCGTTCCGACGTGACCGAACCCGCCCCGCGTCCCGATCAGGAAGCCGTAGGACATCGCGTTGCCGGCAATCCGCTCGAGCGGTTGCTGGCCCGTTTCGAGGGATTGGCGCGACGGATGGCGCAGCGTCGTGGCCTCAAGGGCGATGATGTGGACGAAGTGCTGCAGGACGTTCGGATACGTGTGTGGAAAGCACGTGGGACAGATGAGAATCCCGACGCCCTCGGCACGTCCTATCTCATGCGGGTGGTCACCACCGCGGTCATCGATCACATCCGGCGGCGTCAGCGTTCGCGTACGGTGACGCTGTCGGAGGTGAGCGAGAACGCCGCCGTACCCGAAGCCATGCGTGTTGCTCCGGATGACGGCAGCGACCGTGAAGCGATTGCGGCTCGACTCGCCAGCGCCCTTGCGACGCTCCCCGACAATCGACGGCTCGCAGTGCAGCTACATCTCGATGGCTACACGCGCGACGACATCGCGCAGCTCACCGGATGGACGGAGGCCAAGGTGCGCAACTTGTTGTATCGTGGTCTCGATGATCTGCGTGGTGCGCTCCGCGACGGAGACCACGCCGATGCGTAACGAGCGCCCGTTGAGCGACGAACAGATGCGCGACGATGCAGCGCCCGATCCGGCACTCGTTGATGCGTGGAATGCGCTGCGATCCGTGCGCGCGCGGGACGCGGCGAACGCCGTCGACTCGGCGAGTACGGTGGACGCTGCATTCGACGAGACACGTCCGGAGGCCGAACGCGAAGCGGCCTTGCTCAAGGCGCTCGATGGTGGGCAGAGCGATGCGCTCGCGTTGGCCCACGTGATGCGTGAAGCGGCGCGTGAAGCCACGCACCGTGACGTGACACCGGTCGAGACGCCCGGCGTGTGGGCTCGATGGAAACGACCGGTGCTGAGCTCGAGCGCATTCATTGCCGCCGCGGCGGCGCTGGTCATTACCGTCCGCAGTCTTCCGTCGACGAACGTCGACGATCAGACAACGCGCGGAAGCGAAACTGCCGTTGCGCTACAGGCGCCGCTCGCTGGCGAGGTGGTAGGCGACAGCACGCAATTCATCTGGCAGCCAGTACCAGATGCACTGTCGTACACCATTTCATGGTTTGATTCGACCGGCACGGTGGTCAGCTCGCAGTCGGTAAAAGCGACCCAGTCGACGCTGAGCTCGGCGGGGTTGACGGATCGCGCGCGAATCAATGCGTGGCAGGTCGAGGCAATCACGCTCGATGGCCGTCGTATCAAGAGCGCTATACAACCCGTTCGTCGCCGCTAGTACAGTGTGATCGGCCTTTGTTGGGCGCCTTCGGCGCCGACAACAAACGAGGAAGGGGACAACACACGAGGATCCGCGCAGGGCCAGTCATTTATTGACCTGGCCGAATCACAGATCCTCGTTCGTTGTCCCCTACTTCGTGAGTTGTCGGCGCCGCAGGCGCCCAAGCAGTTAAGCGCTGTTCAACGCTGTTCAACGAAGTTCAACGTAGTTCAATCCAAACGCAGCCACCGACGCACCGTGCCGGTGAATCGCTCCCACGCCGAAGGCGTCCGTGCCGTGAGCGATACGCGAAGGCCCGGATCACCCACGTAGTGCAGCGTCGCCCAAATCGCCGGTGACGCACCGGCAGCGATTGCCGCGCGCTGCGTGGCCTGTACGGCGCGCACCGGATCGCCATCCGTGATCAGCTCATCGTAGAAGCGGGACATCCACGGCACGATTGCCGCATCGTTCACCGGCCAGCGCGTCGCGATCACACCGCCGGCGCCAGCGTCGAGCATGGCGCCAACAAAGCCGTGGACACCCTGGCCGGCGAGCAGCACGCCATCGCCGCTCGCGCACGCCGAGAGCACGACGAGATCGAACGGAATGAGACGCCGCTCGAAGTCGCCGGTGTGCAGCAAACCGTTGTGCGAATCGGTTGGTTGGAGCGCCATCGCTGTTCGCGCAAACGAGTGCTGATCGGCGATGGCATGCGTCGCCACATGCAGCAACGTGCCGCCACGTTCGGCCTGATCAAGCACAGCCTCTCGTGTCGCTCGCTCGCCGCGCAACACGTCGCTATGTGCAAATCGATCGGCGACACCTTGCGCTTCACGATTCGCTCCCGGCAATGCGACCATCTGATGACCGTCCACGATCGGCATTCGCGACGGTGCACCGACAGCGAGCACGCGCTCGCCTGGCGCACGCGCGGCGCGACGCACGCCACCCAACGCATCCTCGACCGACAGCGCAAAAGCGATCGCGTAGCGATTGGCCAGATACTCTCCATTGTTGTTCGTCAACGCCGCAAATGGTAGTCGATGCAGTTCGCCATCGGCAACGATCGTGAGTCGTGTCACCGCCGGTGAAAGCAGCGCGAGCGCTGGCCGTACCGTCGCGTTGGCAATCGAGCCGGCCAGCGCTACGCCCTGCTGCCCACTCGCCAAGAGGCCATTGAAGGTTTCGATGGACGTGCGCACGGAATCGATTGGCGCGAGGCGCACCGACTTGACGCTTCCACGCGTGATGACAAACACCGTGGTCGGTTCAAACCCGTTGCCCACGACATAGCTCAATACCGCATCTGTCGCTGTGAGTCGCGCCGTGGCCAACGCGGGCAGTCGACGCGGATCGAGCGCGGCGCTCTCCTGCGCACGCACCACCACCGGCGCGCTGCGCGGTTCATCGCCCGGCTTGCTGGGTCGCGAGAGATCGAGCCCCAATCCCGCGCGCTGCAACGCGGCCTGCTCCATGCCACGCACGCGGCGCGCCTCGGCCATCGCCAGCGCATCATCGGTCCGGCCAGCGGCGGCAATCCGTGCGATGAGCGTGGCCATGTCGAGATCTCGATCCCAATCCATCGCCCGGTCTTGCAAGGTCGACAACGCGAGCTCGCGTCGCGGCTGGCCGTTCCGCCACGTCTCGAGCGTGCGCATCGCGAGCCCGAATCCGGCGACGGCGCTATCGAGCGCGCCGATCGCTGCCTGCGCCTCGGCACGCCGTTCCAAAATCTCAACACGAATGGGACCGAACAGGCGCAGCGTGGCGAGTGAATCGAGACGCGTCTTGGCCGCAGCGGCCTGTCCATGACGAAGCGCCACCAGCGCCCGCTGGTATCGGAGTTCGGTGCTCCACACATTCTGATTGCGCGAACGCATGACGCGTTCGAGCGAATCAAGCAGCGCGTAGGCGCGCGCGCTGTCGCCCCGCCCCGCAATCCACGCACGAGCCGCCAAGGTGCCCGCCACGAAGCCGGGCATGATATCCGCCAGGTCATCAGTCAGTCGCGTGAACAACGAGTCGGCGCCCGCGAGATCGCCATTGCGAAGCGCCGCCTCTGCCAGGCTGTAGTCGGCGCCAAGCACACCATTGCGATCGCCGGTTTCCATGAAGAGCCGTCGAGCGGATCGGGCGTAGTCCGCCGCATCTCCTGCGGCGCCGGCGAACAGCGTGAGGCGGGAGAGGTCGTTGAGCGCCCACGCTTTGCCATTGAGACTGCTGCTGCGCTCGGCCAGCTCGGCGGCTTGCTGCAAACGCGTCGTCGCCGCCGCGTAGTAACCGCGCTGCGTGAGCTCGAATCCCTGTCGCTGTCGCGTCGCCGAAAGGCCATTCCAGAGGCGCATCTGCTGCTGCAACACGGCCAACGTATCGAGCATCGGTGTCACGAGCGTCGCACCACCGCTCACGCTCAGGTGCGAGGCGTAGGCATAGCGACAATCGGCCTCGATGCGAGGCCCAATGCTGCGCGCATTGGTCAGCATGCGGCGCCAGCTACTGTCGCTGATGGGCGTACCGGCGCGCACCGCCAAGGTGAGATCGGCGCATGCGAACCGCGCCTGCAAAAATCGGTCGTTCGGCGACGCGAGACGCTTCGCGAGCGCCAGGCGTCCTCGTGCAGTATCAATGGACGTTGTGCGTACCGACAGGAGCGCCACACCCAGCTGCTGCTCGGCGGCCATCGATGAATCATTGGCGCGGAGCGATCGTGTGACCTGCGAGTCGAGACTGGCTCGTGCACGTGCGTACTCGCCGCGCGCCGCAGAGATGGCCGCCAGCCCTACTCGCGCCTGTACTTCAGCGGCATGCGAAGGCGTCGTCAGCACTTTCCGATACGCGGCCTCCGCGTCCGTGAATCGAAACGACAACCGTGCCAACGTCCCATCCAGCAGTGCGCGTGTCGGTGCATCGGGCCGCACGACGCGATCGATCGAATCCCGCCACGCGCGCTCCCGCTGCAGATCGTACGCCAGGGTGTACTGGCGCACGAGCTCACCGGGTGTGGAGCGACTGGGCGCACCCTGTGCCGTGGCGCGGGCCAACGACAACAACGAAAGCAGCAGAACAGCCCAGAGCCTCATACGGCCAATGTGATCCCGCGCTCGTGCGCTGTCGAGGAACCACAGCGCGAACGCATATTTTCCTGATGATGCAGACGCTCGTGCACACGTTCGCAGTCGAATGACCGATACCGAGTCGGCCGCTCGCGCAGCGCTGGAGCGTTGGTTTGCGGCGCGCGGCTGGGAGCCCTTCGCATTCCAACGTGAGGTGTGGGAGGCGTATGCCCGCGGCGAGTCGGGGCTGATTCACGCCGCGACTGGCACTGGCAAGACGTATGCGGCGTGGATGGGCCCGGTACTGGAAGCACTCGCTGAACGCGGCGCGCCAAAGAAGCTTCGTCGACGCGCCGATGCCACGCCGCTTCGTGTACTCTGGATTACGCCGCTTCGTGCGCTGGCGGCCGATACAGAACAGGCGCTGGCGCGGCCAGTGCAGGAGCTCGGATTGCCATGGACCGTCGAGTCGCGCACTGGCGACACGAGTCAGGCGCGCCGAGCACGTCAGCGCGAGCGACTTCCCACGGCGCTCGTCACCACACCGGAGTCACTGTCGTTGCTGCTTTGCCGCAAGGATCACGCGGCGATCTTTGCCGACCTGCGATGTGTGGTAGTCGACGAGTGGCACGAACTGATGTCGACCAAGCGCGGCGCGCAGGTCGAACTCTGTCTCGCGCGTCTGCGCGCGTTGTGCCCGCAGCTCCGTACCTGGGGCGTGTCTGCAACTCTGGGCAATCTCGATGTTGCTGCCGAAACGCTGCTCGGCTACGATGCGCTGAACGCGCCGATGCCTGCGCGCATGGTGCGTGGTGTGGTGCCCAAAGCGGTCGAGATCGAATCGTTGGTGCCGGAGGAGATGGATCGCTTCCCCTGGGCCGGCCATCTCAACACCAAGCTGTTGCCCGAAGTGATGCGCCGGCTCGAGGAGGCGCAAAGTGCAATCATCTTCACGAATACGCGCTCGCAGTGCGAGATCTGGTTCCAAAGCATCATCGCCGCGAATCCGACCTGGTTCGAGTTCACGGCCATCCATCATGGTTCGCTGTCTCGCCGGCAGCGCGAAGATGTCGAAGACGGACTCAAGACAGGTCGCTATCGTATCGTGGTTGCCACGAGCTCACTCGACTTGGGTGTCGACTTCACGCCCGTCGACCTGGTGATGCAAGTGGGGAGCCCCAAGGGGGTCGCGCGCCTGCTGCAGCGCGCTGGTCGCTCGGGACACAATCCCGGTCGCGTATCGCGCATCGTCTGTGTGCCCACCCACGCCTTCGAGCTGATCGAGGTGTCAGCGGCGCGCGATGCGATTGCCGCGCAGCGTATCGAGAGTCGTGATCCACTCGATCGTCCGCTTGATCTGCTCGCGCAGCATCTCGTCACGCTGGCGCTTGGCGGCGGCTTCACGCGAGAGGGCGTACTGGCCGAGCTGCGTACGACACGGGCCTATCGATTGCTCACCATCGCGGAGCTCGACTGGGTGATCGCGTTCGTCACGCATGGTGGTGATGCGTTGCGCGCGTATCCGGAGTACGCCAAGGTGCATGAGGAAGAAGGTGTCTTTCGAGTGGTAGATCGTCGGGTGGCGCTACGGCACGTGCTCAACATCGGCACCATTGTGAGCGATGCGGCGATTGCCGTGAAGTACTTGTCTGGCCGCAAGCTCGGCACCGTTGAAGAATCGTTCGTGTCGCGACTGACTGAGGGTGACAAATTCATCTTTGCCGGTCAGCCACTCGAGTTTGTGCGACTTCGCGACCTGGTCGCGTGGGTGCGGAAGGCCAAGGGAATGAGCGGGGCTATTCCACGCTGGCAGGGCGCGCGAATGCCGCTCTCCACAGAGCTCGCGGCCGCCGTGCGCGACACGCTCGAAAAGGCGCGACAGGGTCGTTACCCAAGTCCGGAGATGCAGGCCGTGCAACCGGTGCTCGAAACGCAGGCCGAACGCAGCGTGATTCCTCGACCCGACGAACTGCTCATCGAGCGCACGGAAACACGCGATGGATATCACTGTTTCGTCTATCCATTCGAAGGTCGACTCGTACACGAGGGACTCGCGGCGCTCTGTGCGTACCGCATCGCGCAGCTGGCGCCAATCAGCTTTTCGTTCGCGGCGAACGACTACGGCTTTGAGCTATTGAGCCCCGATGCGGCGCCGCTTGAAGAGGCGCTCGAAGCCGGGCTGTTCTCTACCACGCATTTGCTGCACGACATCACGCAAAGCCTGAACGCCGCCGAACTCGCGCGTCGACAGTTTCGCGAGATTGCCCGCGTGGCGGGGCTGATCTTTCAGGGTTATCCGGGGCAGAACAAGAGCATGAAGCAGGTGCAGGCCTCGAGCAGTCTGCTGTACGATGTGTTCGCCAAGTACGACGAAGGCAACCTGCTCATTCAGCAGGCGCAGCGGGAAGTTTTGGAACGACAGCTCGAGGCGAGTCGTTTGGGGCGTGTGCTCGAGCGATTGTCGGTGAGCACGGTGCGTGTCGTGGATGTTGAACGACCCACGCCACTCGCCTTCCCATTGATGGTGGATATCACACGCGCCAAGTTGAGTACCGAAAAGCTCGCCGATCGCGTGCGCCGCATGACGGTGGCGGCCGAGAAGCCGACGCGCAGCGGTCAGACGAGCGTCTTTCGTATTGGTGAAACCGTGGAACGCATCATGAGCACGACCAGCAAGACGCCTCGATCAAGGCGATGACCACGCCGAAGCTTGCCGGTGGCTACGCCACCCAGATTGCCGGGGAGCGCGTGGTGATGCTTCCCGAGCGCGCGCTCTCGATTCCGTCGCTCAACGCGCTGGTGGTCGCTGATCTGCACTGGGGCAAAGCCGCCGCCTTTCGTGCCGCGCATGTGCCGGTGCCGATGGGCACGACATCGAGTGACCTCGCGAGGCTTTCGAGCGCGCTCCAAGCCACGAGTGCGCAGTCACTCATCGTGCTCGGCGACTTGCTGCACGCCAGGGCCGGCCGCCACGACGAGACCTTTCGTACGATCGCCGAATGGCGGGATAAACACTCGAACATGTCGATCACACTCGTTCGCGGCAATCACGATGCCCACGCCGGTGATCCGCCAGCGGAGCTCGGCATTACCTGCGTGAACGCGCCGCTACGCTTTGGTCCATTTGTCGGCGTGCACGAGCCCGAGCCCTGGCCTGACGGCTACGTGCTGAGCGGACATCTGCATCCGTGCGTCAGCATGTACGGGCGCGGCAAGCAGAGTGCCCGATTGCCGGCATTTGTCTTCGGCCCGAATGTCGGCGTGCTTCCCGCGTTCTCGAGTTTCACCGGAACCGGTATGTATGAGCGCGATCCACAAGACCGGCTCTATGTCATCGCCGGCGACGAGGTGATCCCTCTCGCCAGCCCGCGTCAGAGTTAGCGTCGCAAAGTTAGCGTACGCTCAGTTAGCGCCGTCGAGTTAGCGTCAATAACTGAAGGTAATTCCCGACGAGAAGAAGGTATCCGTGGTCTTCAACTGCACGCCGCTTTTCACAGGTGGCGCAGAGTTGTAGCGAACGAGGTAGCCAAACTTCAACGCCAGTCGCTTCGACAACGGCGCCACCAGCGAGCTCTCGGTATTGAACAGATAGGCATTCGCGTCCGACAGATTCGGCAGGTACTCGCCCGTCTGCTGGAAGTACGCGAGCTCTGAGAAGTTGTGCTTATAGTCCGCGCCAAGACGCAGCGCCGGATAGTTCGCCTTGCCGGTCGCCGTTGAACCAGGTGTGGCCGTGAACTGAAACGCCGAGGCACCGAGTTGTGCGGACAGTTTGTCCTTTGGCGCCACGACGATCTTGGCGTCGAGGCCGACGCCTTCCTCAAAGCGACGCGCCACACCCTGCAGCACGTTGCGATCGAAGCGCCCCATCGCAAACACGCCCAGCCGCTTCATGATCACGCGCTCGGCGCGCAGGCCGCCGTTCCAGAAGTTCGCGTTGACCTTGTCGTCGGCTTCACCGTAGAAGAAGGCCAGGTCCTGCGAGAGGATCCATCCCTTCGCGGTGTACTTCACCTTGTCGCCAAAGTTGGTCGACAGTGTGTTCGCGTTGCCGTTCGTTTGCGCGAATCCGGCCGTTCCGGAAAACTCGAACAGCTTGGGCTTTGGAGCTGGCGCCGGAACCGGAGCCGGGGATTGTGCGCTCAATGACGAAGCAGCGAACAGTGCGGAAAGAACGAGGGGAAAGCAGCGCATGATCAGAAGGTCAGCGTGACGCCAGACGAGAAGAACGTATCAGTGGTACGCAACTGCATCAGGTTCCGAATGGGTGGCTCGGAGTTGTAGCGAATCACGTAGCCCACCTTGAGCCCCACATTGCGCGAGATCGGCGCGACGACCGCGCTTTCGGTGTTCACGAAGTACGAGGAAGCCGTGTCGCCAACGGCCGGCAGGTATTCAGCGCTCTGCTGCAGGTATGCGGCATCCGTGAACTTGTGGCGATAGTCGAAGGCCGCGCGCGCGGCCGGAAAGGCGCGCGAGACCTTGGCAACCGAACCCGGCGTGAGCTGCTGCTGAAAGAACGAGCCGCCAACCGCGACGCTCAGCTTGTTTCGCTTGTCGTCCACCGCCGCCACGTTCACGCCGAAGCCCTGCTGGAAGCGGTTCTGTACGCCTTGCAGCAGGTTGCGATCATAGCGCGAAGCGACGAATGCGCCGACGCGCTTCGCGACCGTACGCTCCGCGCGAAGACCGCCGTTCCAGAAATTCGTGTTGACCTTTTCATTCGCCTCGCCGTAGTAGAACGACAAGTCTTCCTGCACCGTCCAGTCGGTGCCCTGATACTTCATCTTGTTCGTGACGTTGGTCGTCAATGCGTTCGCATTGCCACTCGCCTGCGAAAAACCGAGCGAGCCGGTGAAGTCCACAACCTTCTTTTTCTTCGGCGTGACCGGTTTGGGCGCCACGGTACCCGCGGCACTGGTGGTCGCAGCCGATGCCGGAGCGGTCGTGGACTGCGCAACGAGCAGCATCGGCATCAGCACGACGCTGCTCGCTACGGAAATCAGGGAAAAACGCGCCATCATGTCGTCAGCAGAAGTTCGGTTCAGTTCCGGATGAACGTCCCCTCGCGCAAATCGCGCATGGCCTGATTGAGCTCGGCCTGGGTGTTCATCACGATCGGACCATACCACGCCACGGGTTCCTTGATCGGCGCACCGCTCACGAGAAGGAAGCGAATCCCTTCATCGCCAGCGCGCACGACCACCTCATCCCCGCTATCGAACAGCACCAGCGACCGATTGCCCGAGAAGTCGCGCACGAGATCGTCATCGTTTCCGGCCGTTCGCTCCGTCAGTACACCCATGGGGTCTGAAGCGTGCCGGAATGTGCCGCTGCCCTCAAAAATGTAGGCGAACGTGCTCCGATAAGCGTCTACCGGCAACGACTTTTTGACCCCAGCGGGAACGGTTACATCGAGATACACGGGATCGGCAGCGATACCATCCACCGGTCCACGCTTTCCCCAGAACTCGCCGACGACCACGCGCACCTTGGTCCCATCATCATCGATGATCTCGGCGACATCCTTTCCGCGCACGTCCTGATAGCGCGGCGCCGTCATCTTGAGCGAGGACGGCAGATTGGCCCAGAGCTGAAAGCCGTGCATCTGCCCCTTCGCATCGCCCTGTGGCATTTCGTGGTGCACGATGCCACTCCCCGCCGTCATCCACTGCACGTCACCGGCGCCCAGGAGCCCGCGATTGCCGAGCGAATCGGCATGCTCGACGTTTCCGGCGAGCACGTAGGTGATCGTTTCGATCCCGCGATGCGGATGCCAGGGAAAGCCAGCCTCGTAGCGTGACGGGACATCGTTCCGGAAATCGTCGAACAGCAGGAACGGGTCCGTCTCGCTCGTATTGCCGAAGCCAAAGGCGCGGTGCAGGTGCACTCCGGCGCCTTCCATGGTCGGCTGGGCTGAGACGATACGCTTGACTGGACGAATGGACATGGGTGACTCCTCAAAGGTGTGACCGTAAGATATCTCAGTGGTGAGCTAATGCAAGCCCCGCTGACTATCCAATAGAAAGCGCCGTGCTGCGCTCCGCGCACGCAGGGTATGGCCGCGTTCGCGCGTTTACTCACAGACCCACGAGAACTCGCGGCGTCTGTCGAAGCGATTTCAAACAGTGATCCCAACATGCGCACCTCCACGTCGGTAGTTCCCGACATGCGCCCCCGTTTCGCTCCCATGGCCGAATCATCCACCGGCGAGATCACGCGGCAGCGGTTGCTGCACGCGGCGTTCGATGTGTTCGCGGCTCGCGGCTTTGAAGCAGGAACGGTTCGCGAAATCACCGATCGCGCCGGCGCGAACCTCGCCGCTGTCAGTTACCACTTTCGCGGCAAGGAAGAACTCTACGTCGCGGTGATCGCGCAGGCGCTGCTGCGACTGTTGTCGCCGCTCGAACGCGATGTCGCACGCGCACGCACGCCCGAGCAACGTCAGGACATGTGCACGAGCGTGTTGCGCGACTTGCTGTTCGACGAACACGGTGCATCGGGCGCGATTCAACTCATGGCGCGTGAACTCGCCGGTGGCAGTCGCGCGCTGCGTCACGTCATTCGCCTCGCGATCGCTGACGAAGGTGTGCTCGGTCGTGCCCTTTCGCCGTGGCGTCGCGGTGACGACACCGCCACACTCGGTGAAGTCGCGTCACTCCTCGGTGCGATGACCGGCGTTGCCTGTCTTGCCGCACCAATTCGCGAGCCCATGCGCGAGGAGATGGTCGCCGCCGCACAACGCGATCGCGCCGCGCTCGTATCGCGGCTTGCGGGACAAGTGATTCCCGCGATGACCACCAGCGTTCGCGCCGTAAGCTAAAGCAGTCCTCCGCGCTCCGCGTCCTCCGCGTAGGAACGCCTCCGCGTCCTCGCGCGAAGCGCCCCTTAGTAGCCCATCGAAGACGACATGCCATCGCTGCGCGGAGGAAGCGCAGCCGGCGGTGTCTCGCCAAAGATGTCGAGCGCGCGCAAGCCAACATCGATCGCCGCGAGCGCGGCTTCCAACTCGGCCGTCGCTTTGCGCACTTCCCAGCGATACAGCGGGCCGCCGGCGGCAATCACTGCCGCCGCGGCCACGACCGCGACGCCGCCGGCCGGCCCCAGCAGTGCGGCGCCGACCATGGCCAGTGCCTTCTTGGCCACAACCGCGCCAACCAGACCGCCAACGGACGCGCCGCCGCCAGCGAGCACGCCGTACCCCCACAGATTTGGCGTGAAGCCCGCACGCAAATCCACCGTGATCGTGACTTCGCAAGCGCGCGAATCTCCCGGAACCGGAGCCAGCGAGACACGCATCTGCGGCACGTAGATGCCGTAACGTGTCCAGGTCCACTTGTACTCCATGTTCGAGCCCATGCCGGGCAGATCGAACAGCAGCACGCCGCCGTCGAGCGGATGACCGCCGAGTGTATCGCGCAGCGTGAGTGACCACGGAAACGCTTGCCAGGTGCGACCCAGTGCCTGCAGCACGGTGCGCGGCGCCAGGCGATAGCGACGCGTAACCGACAACGTGCGCTGCGTGCTCCCCAGCACGCGTGTCGCCAGGCGTTCGCGAAAGGGCGACATGGCTGGGGCGAGCGCCACGCCGGACGGCTTTGCGCGAAGCTCGTCGATCGCGAGCGCGACGTAACGCTGACTGATACCGGCTTCCACCGCCGCCGCTTCGACATCACGCAAGCGATAGGCATCGCTTGGCGTGTGCGCTCCGCCGGAGTCGCCACTCGCGCCGGTTGTCGCGACCGCAAGCGCGCGCGTGTCATTGCCAACGCGCACACGCTGCTCGAGACGAGCCGCGGCTTCGGCCTGCAATTCCGCGGCGCGACGCCACACGGCCGCAGCATCATCGCTCGAGAGCACCTGAGCACCAGCCGCGTCTGCGGACTCAGTCTCCATCGACTGGAGCGCTTTCCCAAGCGCATCGGCCAACGCTTCGCCATTCGCAAACCGATCGTCGGCACGCTTCCGCAACAGTCGATCGATGACCGCTGCCAACGACGGCGAGACGTCGGGCGACACGGATCGCAGTTGCGGCGGTTCCTTGGTCGCATGCGCGACAAGAATGCCTTGCGGGTTGGTGCCATCGAATGGCAGGCGACCACTGAGCGCAAAGAAGCCGATGCAGCCGAGTGCGTACAGATCGCTCCGGCCATCAAGCGCCTCGCCGCTCGCCTGCTCGGGGCTCATGTAATACACGGTGCCGAGTACGAGCCCGTCCTGTGTCAGCGACGGATTGAAGTCGGCGCGCGCGATACCAAAGTCCGTGACGATGGCGCGACCGCTGCCGCGCTCGAGCAGGATATTCTCCGGCTTGATGTCGCGATGCACAATGCCGCGCGCATGTGCATAGGCGAGCGCCCACGCGACCTCGCGCAGCACGCGCACGACCTCGGCCGGTGCCAAGGTGCCGCGATCCCGGATGCGGTCGGCGAGTGTTTCGCCGTCCACATACCCCATCGCGAAGAAGGCAAATCCACCCATCTCGTCGGCGCGGTACACCGGCACGATATTCGGGTGCGACAGCTGCGCGGCCATTCGCGCTTCGCGGAGAAAGCGTTCGCGCGTGTCGCCAGCGTCGGCGAGCTGCGGCGGCAGCACCTTGAGGGCAACCGGTCGATCAAGACGCTCGTCGCGCGCGAGGAGCACGATGCCCATGCCACCGCGGCCAAGCTCTCGTTGCACATCGTACTGACCAGCGAGCGCCGCCCGGAATGCGGCCAGCTCACTGCTACTGGAAGGGGCGGGGATGCTCATCGTTGCAACAAACTACGGCGGCGGCGCCGTCTGGTTGCAGGGGGGCGGGGACAGGACGATTCTGAGAAGGGTCAGCGCGGCCGCACCCGCGCCAGGGCACCAATGAGTTTGGCCAAGCGCTCGACATCGGCCAGGTCGAGTACCTCTGCCGGCGTGTGGCTGTAGCGGCCAGGCCAAGAGAGCCCCGTGTTCGGGGCGCCAAAGAAGGTGAAGGTCGTGCCGTCCGTTCCACCCTGCGTGAGTCCTGTTTGCAACGGAATCGCAGCGGCCCTGGCGGCGGCTTCGACCTGCGCGCGAACGAATCGCGGCGAGAAGCTGCCATTCTCGATCGCACGCAGCACCGGACCACCCCCGAGCGTCACGAAGGCAAAGTGCGGCGACTCGAGTGGTGATTCCGAACTCACAAAGGTGTCGATGCTGTAGATCCGCTTCGCCGCCGTCGCATGTCGATTGGCGACCGCCTGCGCGCCAAGCAGCCCACTTTCTTCCTGAGTGGACCAGACAAAGAGCACATGATGGTCGAGTGTCCTGGGGTCGAGTGCCTGCACGGCGGTCAACAGCGCGCTGCTCCCAGCGCGATCATCCATGCTGCGGCCAGTGAAGCGCGCGCCAGCGAGACGCACACTCGTTTTGGGCATCGTGACACCAGCACCAAGGCGCACACCGTGCGCAGCGAGCGCCGAAGAATCGAGCCCGAACCACGCCGACATCGTGCGAGAATTCTTGACGCGTGCACTATCGCGCGGGACGAAGATGCCCGTGATCGTATCCGGTGCACCGCTCGAAGTGCGCGGCAAGTGCAGAATGGCGGGCTGTCCCTCCCATGCGCTGTTCACGGCGCCACCGCGTGCTCGAAGCGAGACCGTGCCGTCGCGGCTGATGGCGCTGACGTCGTAGCTCACTTCGTCCATGTGCGCCATGAACACCACGGTGTCGCGTTCGGGACCCACACTCACGATCAGGTTGCCCGCGTCATCGACGCTGCTTGCCGCTTTTGCCCACGCGGGCAGCTGCGCCGCGATCGCGTCGCGCACACGCCACTCCATGGTGGGAACCCCCGGTAGATCAGCAAGTGTTTGCAACAGCCGCTGCATCGACGCGTGCGCGTCGTTGGCTCGCGAGCCGACCGTTCGGGTGCGCGTGGGCACCACAATCCATGACTCACTCCCCACGCCGCTCACACCGGCGGCCTCCGCCACGCGCGCGAGGAGCCAATCGGCCTCGGTGAGCGCGACACTTTCAACGAGAGTACCCGCCGCGCGCACGGCTGGCGTGATCACATGAATGGAATCGGCACGCGCGGCACGAAAGACACCGGCGTTGAGTGCGCCGTTCGCGGTGGAGCGCACCCAGCGATCGCTCCGATCGCCGCGACTGCTCGCCACAACGGTGAGCACCGCGCGGCTCGCGCCGGGTTCGCGCGCCAACACCGCGCCCAGTCCGGGCCAGCCGAGAACGCCCTGTGCGCTCATCAGGAAAAGCGTCGCGCCACTGCTCGGTGTCTGTCGCGCCGCGGCGGCTACCGCCGCGCAACCGGCGCGACCACCAGCGTTCGCACCCGCCACATGGCCCGCGTAGTTCCACGCTGGAATGCGTCGCTGTACCGGATCGAGCAAGCGCACGCCGAGCGACGCGACTTCAGCGGCCGATCGCGCGCCGACATCGACCCACAACTCATCGGCGGTTGTGATGAGCGTGTCGCGTCGGTGTTGCTGCGCGAAATGTCCGTTCGCGATCGCCGACACGGCGGGCACGGCGCCTTTGTCGGTGAGGATCTCGAGTTGCTGCCCCTCATGCGATTGATCCCAGAGTGCATGCGACGCATTGCCGACGCGATGCAATCGCAGCATTCCGTCGGCGGTGATCTGTGTGACGGCGAAACCCGGCTTGTCGATCGCACAGGCCACAATGCGAGTGATCGCACCCGTCCCTTTGCGAATTCGCACATTGCCCCAGCTGTCCACCGATACCGTACCGCCGGTGGCGGTGGTCAGCGGGCCAACCAGTGCGGTAACGAAGCGCGCTTCCTCGCCCGTGGGTGCATCGAGCCCAATCCATGAGGCCAGCGCGGCCTCCTGCGCCGATCGCTGCGCTGGCAACGATGACACGACTGGCGAAATCAGGGCGGTCGCAACAACACCTGCGGCGCATCGACGAGCGAAAGGAAGACGAGTCATGCGCAATGCTACTGCGCACTGCCTCCGCCGTCGAGCACCATGTTGAGGTCGATCTGAATGGGTGCGATCTGACCCGTTGCCGCCTGCACCACGGCGGTGCCGGCGTCGGGGCCACTCGTCACCACGATGCGCGCGATTCCGTTCACATCCGTGTTACTGGTGATCGCATTGCCGGTGCTATCGGTGACCGCGGCAATCGAATGCACGGTGGCGTTGCCGCTCATCACCGACCAGGTCACCACGGCGCCGTGAATCGGATCGCCGCTGGCGGTGCTCACGTACACCCCAATGGTGTCCGTCGAGCCGCCGGCTTTCATCTGCGAATCGTTCCCCGTGATCGCAATGATGTTCGCGGCAATGATCGGCGTGCCCGGTTCAGAGACCTGGCTGACGCATGCGGCCAGCGAACCAACCGCCATGCTCACGATGGTCACGATGCGGATGACGCGCGCGCCGAACGGCGTCGGCAGATTGGTCAGGCCCTTCGTCATGCGTGGCATGATGCTGACATCCTCTCTCGGTACGGTTGGATTGATGGTGACACTGGGGCAAACGAATGCGCCGCCCGTCCGTTAGCGGACACGCGGCGCATGTTT
Organism: uncultured Gemmatimonadaceae bacterium; assembly: GCA_966112585.1. Classification (GTDB taxonomy): domain Bacteria; phylum Gemmatimonadota; class Gemmatimonadetes; order Gemmatimonadales; family Gemmatimonadaceae; genus Gemmatimonas. Next base: position 136,059 of record CBHWDN010000001.1, on the reverse strand, counting down.
GATTCTGTTAACAGGCCCTTATCGGGATGAGTCGTTCATACCAATCGAACCCGCGGTTCATCCCCCGCCGGCGCGTGCTGACGCTTGCGGCGATGGCGCAGCAATCACTTCGAATGTGTACGACACCGTCAGCAAGCCATCGGAAGTGGAGAAGCGCAGCAGGCGCTCTCCCGGCTCGACACCCGCGACGAACTCCTGATACACAATGCCATCGCTGTTCGACGTGAGCGACGGACTCACCAGGCCATCATCGCTGCTCGCATTCTGCAGTACGGCCGTCAGCGTCACGTTCGGCACGGGATTACTGAAGCGATCTTCAACCCGCACCGCCGCGAAGCTCAGCGCCTGGCCAGCGGTGATCGTGTCGGTGGCACTGCTCAACGCCACCAGCTGCGCCGGCACGTCGGGGAGCTGCGTCGCCGTGAAGGTGAGCGGTGTGATGCCTTCGATCCCGGCGGTGAACGTCACGACCCCTGACGCGGTACCACTCGTGAACACCGTGCGAGCAATTCCCTGCTCGTCGGTCACGCTCGACGCACTGCTCAGTGTGCCAGTGCTCGCGGTCCAGGTGACGGTCGCATTGGGTAGCGGCTCACCCGATGTACCGAAGACCACGATGGCGATGGAATCCACCGATCCGCCAACGGTGACGTAACTGTCCTGTCCGGCAATCGCGACCGCGCGCGACGGTGTGTCGGTTGGCGACGTGGTCTTGGTATCAGAGCAGGCGGCGAGCACCGCGATGCCCGCGTAGATCGTGTATGCTGCAATGGATCGCAGTGTGCTGCTTCGCAACGTGCGTCGCATGATGGTGTCTCCGGTGAAGGTTGCCCCATGGACACGTCACCGAGCACGCGCACCTACGTCGATCGATTGCTGTTAGCTCTTGTTTGAAGTCGCTTTCGCCGGCGCCTTAACATCGGGCGTCGCCGACGGTCGTGTACCACGCGCGACCGCCTTGATGGCCATGCCGTTCGTGAGGTTCTCGGCGGGATTCACCACCACCGCATCGCCATCGCTCAATCCCTTGAGCACTTCGAGCGATGTCCCGAAGTCGCGACCGAGCGTGACGGGCGTCATGCGCACCGTATCGTGCATGACCTTCGCGACCTGCGGACCATCGGCGCGCACAATGAGCGCGATTGCCGGCACACGAAGCGTCGCGCTCTTGCCCGGGAAACGCAGCTTCACGGCGCTGAACATGCCCGGCAGAATACGACGCTGCGGATTCGGAATGTGAATCTCGGTCAGCAACGAGCGCGTGGTGACATCGAGTGCACCCGCGGTGCGCACCACCGTGCCCACAAACGCGCTGTCACCCAACTCCCGAATACTCACGTTTGTCTTGAGCCCGCGCGTCACGCGTGTCGCGGCGCTTTGCGGCACCTGCACCATGACGCGGATCGTATCGGTCTGCGTCACGGTGAGCAGCGGACGCGCGGTGGCCGTCGTGCCAGCCGACACCAACGATCCGATATCCACGCCGCGCGCTGAGACGATACCATTGAACGGCGCGGTGACGACACCAAAGCGCAGCACTTCGCGCAGGTTCGCGAGATTCGCGCGAGCCGCCCGCGCGGTCGCCTCGGTCACATTCGCCGAGGCCTGCTTCTCCTCGAGTTCCTGCGGTGTCACCACCCCTTTGTCGGCGAGCTGTTTCCAGCGCGCGAGCGTGGTGCGGGCGAGCGCGGCACTCGCTTCGGTCTGCTCCAACACGGCCGCCGACTGCTGCGCCTGTTCCTTCACCTCCGGCATGTCGATCGTCAGCAGTACATCACCGCGACGCACCACCGACCCGATATCGACGCGCAACGACGTCACGAATCCATTCGTGCGCGCCCAGATGCTCGTTTCATGCAGGCCTTGCACGGAGCCCGGCAGATCCACACCGAGACCGCCGGTGTCGGGGTGCACCGTTTCCGTGAACACCGTGGGAATGGCGGTCGCAAGTGCGCGCTCTTCCTCACGGTCCTTTGAACGCGCGAGTCGCGGAATCACACCGGCCGCGAGCATGGCGATAAACGCCAGCACCAGCACGATGGGAAGCACTCGGCCATCGCGGGTGCGAACGTGCGTGCGAACAGGTCGGGTAGTCACGAGGCCATCTCCAGCGGAGTCACGATCGCAGGACGGGGGACGGTGCGCGAAGCGCGCAAACGCGTGTAGACGAGCGGAAGCACGGTAAGGGTCGCAAAGGTCGCGAAGGTGAGGCCGCCAATCACGGCGCGGCCCAGTGGTGCGTTCTGCTCACCACCTTCGCCAAGACCCAGCGCCATCGGAATCATGCCCACGATCATCGCAAGCGCCGTCATGATCACGGGGCGCAAACGAGTTGCTGCCGCCTCGAGCGCCGCCTCGAGACTGGTCATGCCAAGCGACATCTGCTCGTTGGCAAAGGCCACGACCAGAATGCCATTGGCCGTCGCAACACCCATGGCCATGATCGCGCCCATGAATGCGGGGACGCTGATGGTGTTGCCGCAGGCAAAGAGCGCCCACAACACACCCGCCAGCGCCACCGGCAGTGCGAAGCTGATGATCAGCGGATCCAGCCACGACTGGAAGTTGATCACCATCACGAGGTACACGAGCACAATCGCGAAGGCGAGACCGGCAGCCAGTCCGGTGTACGCGGTGCGCATGCTGGCCACCTGACCGCGCATCACGAGCGTCGTACCCTTGGGCAAATCGGCGCGCAGGGAGTCGAGCACGACATCGACATCCCTGGCGACTGCACCCAGGTCGCGATCCTGCACATTGGCGTACACGTCGAACACGGGCGCCACATCGTAGTGGCTGACCACCGCCATCGTGGAACCGCGCTTGATCGTCGCGAGATTCGAGAAGAGCTGCGGCGCGGTGTTGTTGCTGCCCATCACCGGCGTACGGCCAAGATCTTCCACACTTGCCATGCGGTACTGCGGCGTCATCACCGATACGTTGTACTGCACGCCGTTTTGCGGGTTGAGCCACACGTTCGGCTGCGCCTGACCGCTCGACGCCAACGACACGAGCAGGTCGTTCGCGACATCACGCTGCGACATCTGCACCGCGGCCGCGCGCACGCGATCCACCGTGATATCGAGCTGCGGTGCCTCCAGTCGCTGCTGCAGATACACATCGACGGCGCCGGAAATCTGCTTCACGCGATGCTCGAGCACGCGCGCCACCTTCGCGTTTTCCTGCTTGTTGGGGCCCACGACCTGCACGTTCACCGGAGCCGGGAGACCGGCGTTCAGGATCTGCCCGACAATGTCAGCCGACTGAAAGAACGCGAGCACGTCGGGATAGCGCTGACGCAGCATACGACGGAGCAGGCGCACGTACTCCGCGGTCTCCACCGTACGCTCCGGTGAAAGCGCTATCAACAGGTCGGCGTCGGTGACACCGATCGTGGGATTGTCGCTGTACGCGAGGTTGGTGGAGTTTGAGGTGTTGAGACCGATGTTGTCGATGATCGACGCCAACTCACCGGGGCGGATCGTCTCTTTGATGGCGCCTTCAATCTCCGACACAATGCGAGCCGTTTCCTCGACGCGTGTGCCCACCGGCGCACGCAGATGGAGGCGAATCTGTCCCGCGTCCACCGGCGGGAAGAAGTCGCGACCCAGAAAAGGCACCAGGGCGCCCGCTGAGAGCATCACCAGCAGCGCTGGAAGCACAATGCGCGACGGGTGCTCGAGCAGTGCAGCAAGCCCCAAGCGATAGCGCACACGGGCGCGCTCGAAGAACGCCTCGAAGCGGTGATGGATCTGCGAGAAGGGGCCGGGCTTGTGTGGGCGACCGGTGCGCTTGGCTTCAATCGCGCGCTCATGCTGCATCGCGTACTTCACGAGCGTCGGCACCAGCGTACGCGAAATCACGTACGATGCGAGCATCGCGAACACAACCGCCATCGCCAGCGGCTTGAACAACGAACCAGCTGCGCCCTGGAGGAAGAAGATCGGCACGAACACAATGCAGATGGCAAGCGTCGACACGAGCGTCGGCACGGCGATCTGTCCGGCGCCTTCCATGATGGCCTGCTCGATATCCGGCTCGTACTCCTGCACGCGATGGATATTCTCGATACCTACCGTCGCGTCGTCGACCAGCACACCAACGGCGAGTGCCAGGCCACCGAGCGTCATCACGTTGAGCGTCTGGCCAAGAATGGCGAGCGCCGTGACTGAGCAGAGAATCGAGAGTGGGATCGATAGCGCCACGATGAGCGTCGAACGCCAGCTGCCCAGAAACAGCAGGATCATCATGGCCGTCAGACAGGCCGCGATGAGCGCTTCGACCACCACACCCTTGAGCGCCGCCTTCACGAACAGCGACTGGTCGGCGAGCATGTCCACCTTGAGCGCGCTCGGCAGCGTCGACAACAGCTGCGGCATTGCGTCGCGAACACGGGTCACCACGTCGATCGTACTGGCGCCACCGCTCTTGAGTACGGTGATCAGGGCCCCGCGCACACCATCGCGATGGACGATGTTGCTCTGTACCGAGTAGCCGTCGCGGACCTGCGCCACATCGCGAATGCGAATGAGCGCACCATTCACATTCTTGATCGGGAGGTCGTTCAGCGATTCAACGGCTTCCGTGCTGCCATTGAGGCGGACGGTGTACTCGCGCTCGCCAATCTTGGTCGTTCCGCTGGGGAGCACGAGGTTCTGCGCCGAGATCGCGTCGCTGACGTCCGACGGCGACAAGCCATAGGCGAGGAGCTGATCCGGATCCAGGTCGACATTGATGAGTCGCGAACGTCCACCATACGGGCTCGGCACCGACGCACCACGCACGGTGGCGAGTCGCGTACGAATGCCGTTCGTGCCAAGGTCCGCGAGCTGTTGTTCAGACAGCGAGTCGCCACCAAGCGCGAGCTGCAGCACCGGCACATTCGCGGCGTTGTAGCGCACGATGAACGGCGCACTCGCACCGGGCGGCATGATGCGCAAAATGGACTGCGCGACCGCAGCCAACTGCGCGACGGCGCTTTCGATACGCGCGCCGGGCTGGAAGTACACCTTGATGACCACGACGCCAGCGAGCGATTGCGACTCGATATGCTCGACGTCGTTGACGGTCGTCGTGATCGCGCGCTCGTACGGCGTGGCAAACCGCCGCTCCATCTCCTCAGGCGGCAGTCCGGTGTAGTTCCAGATGACCGACACCACGGGGATGTCGAGCTCCGGCAAGATGTCGGTCGGCATCCGCAAAGCGGACAGCACGCCGATAATGACGACCAGCAGGGCCCCTACGATGAACGTGTAGGGACGCCGCAGGGCCAGTTGTACGATCCACATGGGCTTTCGGAGTGACGCCGCACCGCGGGCGACTCTTCGCCCGACCTCTCTCCGATACTACGCCGGGCAACTGCATTCCGCTCGTGACGTCCTTCGCGTGTCACGATCGATGATCAGCCGTGGTGTGCGGCTATACTCCGGGATGCTTATCAGGAAATCCCGCCTCCTGGTGGCTGCACTTTCGGCCACCGTCAGTCCGCACGTCCCGGCGTACGCCCAGCCATGGGTCACCCGCCACCAAGACGCCCTCTGGGCGGGGACGTTCATCGATCAACCTCTCACCAAGCGCACCGCTCTCTGGTTCGACGGCTCATGGCGTCGAATGGAGATGGGGTCGTCACCGCAGCAGCTGCTTTTACGTCCGGGTCTCCAGTGGACCGTTACGCCGGGTGTTCGCGTGGCCGTTGGCGGCGCGTGGATCGCCACCTCGCCCTACGGCAATCTGCCAGCAGCCAACCCCAGCCGTGAGGAGCGTCTCTGGCAGCAGCTCCTGCTCACGAATCGCCTCGGCAAGGTGGGGATCACGCAGCGCTATCGCCTCGAGCAGCGCTGGCTCCATCCGCTGATTCCCGGCGCCATCGGCACGGATGGCGAAGGCGATATGGTCCGCGGCGCCGCGACCTACCAGAACCGCTTTCGGTACATGGGACGAGGCCAGATCGACGTGCCCGGCGTGCGATTGAATTCGCGACCGGTCTTCGCCTACGGCTGGGACGAGCTGCTGATGCCGCTCGGCGGACCGACGCAAACGCTAACCATCGGCCAGAACCGAGCATCAGTGGGCTTGGGTCTGCCCTTCTCGTCGACCATGCGTGCGGAAGTCGGCTACATGAATCTCTACAACGCGTTCGCGGCACGGCGTGCCAACGAAATCAATCACACGCTCTGGGTGAGTTGGCACTACACGGGGAAGCCCCGCTAGCACACAGGCTCAGTTGGGAAAACTGCAACCGCCTGGGCGTTCGCTTCGCTCACGCGAAAAAAGCACGACTACAGCAGGACTGAACGGGAAACCGCCGCTGAGAACGAAGTGTTCTCAGCGGCGGTTTTATATGATCTCACTGCTCAACGCTCAATTCTGAGTGCTCAAGGCTGAGTTCTCAGCTCTCACTCAGCCCATTCGAGAGCTTACCCCAAACTCACTTGGTGGGGTCAAGCATCGCCTTGATCTGATCCCGAGCATCGGCGAGATGCGCTCGCGTCGTGCGATCCGACGTGCGTCCAATCGCCGAGGCGAGGTCGCGATCGAGTAAACGCATTTCGTCCTTGAGCAAGCCACGGAAGTCACGCGGCTGCGCAATCGAAATGCCGAGGAGCGCAGCGAGCTGCGCATCGGCACCCGACGTCGGCGCCGGCTTGATCTTGGTCGCGATGTTTTCGAGATACGCGTTCTGCAAGCGACGACGGTAGGCGTCGATCGACTTGCCGCTCGCGAGTTCGCGCCAGAGACCCTTCCGTACATCGGTGAGCATTTCGCCCGGCGTGTACGCGTCGCCTGGCTTCGACATCGCTTCGATTTCGACCATGCGCTGCAGACGGGCGTTGCTCAACACGCTGTTGAGCACACGACTCTGCGCGCCGGCGATGCGAGCGATGTTGCCATCCGACTCGAGCTTGCGCAGGATCGGCTGGTCGATGAGGTACATCGGCGTCATGAACACCTGATCGTTCAGGAAATTCATCGCCGCCTTCTGACGCGCCTTGGTGACGGGTGACCAGATCGCACCGCCCTGGCTCGGGTACTTCTCCTGGCGGTTTTCGCCGCCAAGGATCTTCACGACGTGGTTCGCTTCAAGCGTCCACTGACCGATGACACCATCGTAGGTGTCGCGGAGCAGCGAGTAGTCGCTCGTCTTGTCCACCGTTGCGGCGTTCTCCACGAGCTTCATCGTGCGCGCGAGGTTCTTGAAGCCGAGTGTCGACGCACGAACCGCGTCGGCATCGCCCACCGCTTCCGTCTGCTCGCCGGGATCGGCCTGACCAGCGCTCTGGTCATCCGACCAGCGATACCACGGAATCGTGTCCTGCATGCGCGCCCAGCGATCGAGCTGCTGCTTCTCCGCTTCCGGCGTGCGCGCGCCCGGAATCACCGAGTAGCCCCACATCGTCGCGAACTTGTCGTACGGACCGACCTTCGGCACCAGCGTTTCGAGCGGGAGCTTGTCTTCCGGCTGCGCGACGTAGTTGAAGCGCGCGTAGTCCATGATCGACGGCGAGTGGCCCATCTTCGTGACCCACGACGCGCTCCGGATGGAGTCGAGTGGGTACATCGAGCTGCCCTTGAAGTTGTGACGGAAGCCAAGCGTGTGTCCGACTTCGTGCGCCACCACGAACTCCACCAGGCGTCCCATGAGCGAATCAGGGAACGGGAACTTCTGCGCGCGCGCATCCAGGTGACCCACCTGCGAGAAGTACCAGTCACGCTGCAGGTCGAGAATGTTGTGATACATCTGCACGTCGGCGTCGAGAATCTCGCCCGTGCGCGGATCGACGAGGCTCGGACCCTGCGCGTTCGCGACCGGACTCGGCAACCAACGCACCATCGTCACGCTGGCATCTTCACCCGAGAAATCCGGATCGTTCGCCGGCGCATCGGCCGCCACGATGCCCTTCGAGAAGCCGGCCGCTTCGAACGCCGGCTGCCACTCTTCGATCGCGCGGCGAATGTACGGCTTGAGCCACGACGGCGTCGCCGGATCGACGTAGTACGTGATCGGCTTCTTCGGCACGCACAGATTGCCGACCTTCGCGTCACTGCACTCGAGGCGCCAGCGCTTGATGTAGTCGGTCTGAACGACGCGCTGTTCCTTCGAACCGTAATCGTTCTTCGCCGTCACGAAGTAGCCAACACGGCGGTCGAAGAAGCGCGGCATCATCGGATTGTCGGGCAAGCGCACGATCGAGTAGGTGTACGCTTCAGTAACCGCACCCGGAGTACCGCCACCGATGATGAGCCCCGGAATCGCCGGCGCGCCGCCCGCGATGGGAGTGTACGTCTGCACCGCCGTGACGTTCACGTTGCGCGTGAACGCGGCGAACTTCTCAACGAATGAACGCGACGCGTCCACCGTGGCGCGGCGACCGCGGGCGGTGAATTCCACCACACCGCCGGTGAACATGCGCGTCACTTCGATCACCGCCGCGCTGTCCTTGCCGTACGCTTCGACGTTGAACGAAGCGAGAATCGGCGACAAGCCGATCAGCGCCATCGCGCGCGCCGACTGCTGCGTCGAATCACTCGCGATGTTGGTGTACGACATGTCGCGCACCAGAATGCGATTCTCGCGACGCTCGAACTTCACCGTCTTTTCGGGGCCGTAGGTGCTGCCGCCGATCGGTGAATTGGTGCCCGCGAGGACCTGCGTGATCAGGAAGTCCTGATTGAGCTGATTGTTCGGGATCTCGAAGTAGAGACGCGATCCCACCTGATGCACGCCGAACACGCCAGTCTTGCTCTTGGCACGCGGCGTGATGACCTGCGCATACGGACGCGGGTTCGGCTCACCGGCGCCACCGAGGCCCGGGAGGTTGAGATTCGCGAGCGGGTTGGCAGGCGGCTGCCCGGTGCCCGGCGTGGCCGGACCACCCGGAGCGGGCGTTCCCGGATTGGTTGGCGAAGTGGTTGGAGCGGCGGCGTTGCCATTTGGGCGAGCCGGCGCCGGCGATGTGGCCGGCTTCTTGGCTGGGTGGCACGCGGCCAAGGCCAGTCCCGCGGCGAGCGGGAGGGTGCGAAAACGCATTGGGCCTGATGAATGAAGGAAGGGGAAACGCCCGGACGTCGGGCTTGCTTGAGTCTAGACGGTCCGGGGCGCCGAGGGGAGAGCGCATGAAAAGGGGGCAATGCGTGATGTGCGCATTGCCCCCCGTCCCTCACGTCATCCTGCCCGTTCAGTCTTTCGGGTCAAGCATCTTCTTGATGATGTCGCGGGCGTCTTCGAGGTGCGCCTTGGACATCTTGTCGCTCGTCTTGCCGACGGCCGCGGCCAGCTCGGCGTCGAGTGTGCGCATCTCGCTCTTGAGGATGGCGCGGAACTCGGCCGGATTGGCCGGCGCCGCACCGCCACGACCCGCGCCCTGCTGCTGCGCGGCACCAGCCGGAGCGGCCGGCGGATTGATCTTGGCCGCGATCGTTTCGAGGTAGCTGCGCTGCAGGCGGCGACGGAAGGCATCGATCGGCGCGCCGGTATCGATCTCCTTCCACAATCCCTTGCGCACATCGGCGAGCAGATCGGACACTGGATAGACCTCGCTCTTGCTGTTCGCGAGCGCTTCCATCTCGATCATACGCAACAACCGATCGTTGTTGAGCACCGCGGTGAGCGAACGCGCCTGCGCACCACCAACACGCGCGAGCGAACCATTCGGCTCGAGCTTGCGGAGGATGCTTTCATCGAGCAGCCACGTCGGTGTCGTCCACGCATTCTCCTGCAGGAACTTGAGCGCGTCCTTCTGACGTGACGGTTCGACCGGGCGATACACGACACCCTTCTGGCCGACCATCTTTTCCTGTTTGTATTCGCTGCCGATGATGCGCGCGACGTGACCCATCTCCGTCGCCCACTGATTCACCGTGCGGCCGTAGATCTCTTCGAGATCGTCGAACGTATCGCCTTCCTTCCAGGCCGTTGCGCTTTCGATGAAGCCCATCACGCGCTTGAGATTCTTCACACCAAGCGTCGTCGCCTTCACGGCATCGGCATCACCCACCGCTTCGCTCTGCTCACCCGGATCGGCGCCACCCGCACCGGCGTCACTCGCAAAGCGATACCACGGAATCGTGTCCTGCATCTTCGACCACTTGTCGAGCGTCGCCTTCTCGGCTTCCGGCGAACGCGCGCTCGGAATGGGCGAGTACCCCCACATCACGGCGTACTTGTCGTACGGACCGACCTTCGGAATCAGATCCTCGAGATCGATGTTGTCTTCCGGCTGTGCGACATAGTTGTAGCGCGAGTAGTCCATCAACGTCGGCGTGTGGCTCATCTTCTTGACGAAGGTGCGCGAACGCACCGAGTCGGTCGGATACATCGAGCTCGCCTTGAAGTTGTGCGGGAAGCCGAGGGTGTGACCGACTTCGTGCGCGGTCACGTACTCGAGCAACCGCCCCGTGAGTGAGTCGGGGAAGGGGAGCTTCTGCGCGCGCTTGTCGAGCGGACCGACCTGCGTGAAGTACCACGAACGCGTGAGGTTCATGACGTTCAGGTACGTCTGCACATCGGCGTCGATGATTTCACCGGTGCGCGGATCCTTGAGGCTCGGACCCACCGCGTTTTCGGTTGCGCTCGGCAGCCAACGCACCATGCTCACCGTGGCGTCTTCACCCGAGAAGTCGGGATCGTTCGCCGGCGCATCCATGGCCACGATGCCCTTCGAGAAACCGGCCGCTTCGAATGCCGGCTGCCAATCTTCAATACCCTTCCTGATCCACGGCTTGAGCCAGGCCGGCGTCGCCGGATCGAGATAGTACGTGATCGGCTTCTTCGGCACGCACAGATTGCCCACCTTGCGATCGCTGCACTCCAAGCGCCACCGCGAGATGTAGCGCTTTGTTTCGACGCGCTGCGTTGCACCCGAGAAATCGCGCTGTGTGGTGGGGAAGTAGCCCACACGCTCGTCGTACAAACGCGGCTGCATCGGCACATCAGGCAGCTTCGCGATGGAGAAGGTGTACTTCTCCGTCGTGGGCGCCGTAGCGGCTGCTGCAGCTGCACCACCAGCGCCGCCGCCACCCGGCGCGCCGCCCTGCGGCGTGAAGCTCTGCACGGCGGTGACGTTCACGTTGCGCGAGTATGCGGCAAAGCGCTCGATGTAGCTGCGCGTCGCGTCGACCTGTGCGCGACGGCCAAGCGCGGTGTATTCCGGCACACCGCCGGTGAACATGCGTGTGACTTCGATGACCGCTGATGAATCGGGGCCGTACGCTTCGATGTTGAACGCGGCGAGAATCTTGGTCACGCCAATGAGCTCGGCCGCGAGCTGTTGCGAGCGCGCCGTATCGGCAATCACGTCGCGATAGTCGGCTTCGCGCACGAAGATGCGATTGTCGCGACGCTCGAAGCGCACGAGGTTGTTGCCGCCCTGCGTACCGCGAATGCCGATTTCATCAGGCGTACCAGCCAGCGTCGTGACGACGACGTAGTCCTTGCCGAGCTCCGCGCGTGGGATCTCGAAGTAGAGACGCGAGCCGATCGAGTGGACCTTGAACACGCCGTTCTTGGTGGTCGCGCGAGGCGTGATCACGGCGGCGTAGGCGCGCGGCTGGGGATCCTGAGCGGCGGCGGGACCGCCACCACCAGCTCCACCGCCAGCGGGAGGCTGTGCGGCGCCGCCGACACCACCGCCAGCGCCTCCACCGCGGCCGGCGGGGTTAGCGGGGGCGGTGCTGGTGGCGGTTGGCGCAGGAGTCGGGGCGGGCTTGGGCTTGGCGCAACTGGCGGCAAGTCCGCTGGCCACAAGCGCGAAGAATGGTCGTATCGGTGATCGCATATCGACAGGCGGGAAAGAGGAGGGCGCCCACTTGGGCACGGCATCAATTAACGCCACGCCACTTCTCTGCGCTGCGCGATGTTGGCTGAACCCAGCAAACCAGCTAGCTTGCTAGCATGAAAGCCACTATCGACTTCGACCCTGAGCTCTATCGGCAGCTCAAAGCCGAGGCGGCGCTCAGGCGGCGAACCGTCCGCGATCTTGTCGACGAGGGCGTGCGACACGTACTCGGCACCCCCCGCACGCGAGAGGTGCGTGAGTCATCTCCGGCATACGCCGGGTCGCTGCACGCGTACGCCGCAAACGTCTCTGCACACGATCTGGCGAGCATTCGAGAAAGCATCGTCCAATCACGCGCGCGCGACGAGTCGAAGTGAACATCGGACTCGACACGTCGATCGTCGTTCGCCTGCTGGTTGGTGAGCCGGCGGCCGACGCTGCGCGCGCGCGCGAACTTCTGAGCGACACCGCGGAGAATGGCGGACGCTGCGCTGTGCTCGATCTCGTGATCGCCGAAGCGTGGTTCGCATTGCGCACGCACTACCGCGTGCCCGACGTTGAAGTGGCGCGTGCGCTGCTGGCGTTGGCCGATGATCCGGTCATCGTCGTAAGTGCGGCCGCGCGACAGGCGCTCACGGCCGTTGTGGATGGTCGGGGCGGCGCGGGGTTTGTGGATCGCCTGATTCACGCAGCGTGCGAGGGGGCGGGGCTTGCCTTCACTACGCTGGACAGAGGGGCAGGGAAGCTGGCGGGAGCGCGGTTGATCAAGTAGGCCGGGTTCGGACACCGGACATTCCAAAGCGCCACGCGTCAACGCCTGATCAAACCGAGACGAGGGGAGTACAATTGGCCACCCTCCATGGCCCCTTCGCCATCTCCCGACTCACATCTCTCCTCGCGTCTCAAGCGAGGCGACGTCCGCGCGCTGGAGTCGCTGTTCCGTGAGCTGCATGCTCCCCTCTGCGACTTCGCGTACGGTTACGTTCGGTCCGAAGCCGTCGCCGAGGAGATCGTGCAGGACGTGTTCTTCCGTTTGTGGCAGCAGCGCGACACGCCGGTGCTGCAGCTGCGCGCGTATCTGTTCGCGAGCGTCAAAAACGCGTGCTTGCAGCAGCGCCGTCATGAGTCGTTGCGGGAGCGGCTCGCACGAGCCTTCGGATTCGGTCCGGCGCTCGCCGGCGTCGCAGAGGCTCCGCCTCAGGCAGACGATGCGCTCGTTCACATCGAGCGCGCCGAACAGCTGCACGAGGCACTCGCGCAGCTTCCGCCGCGCGCGCAGCAGGCGATGCGACTCCGCTGGGTCGAGCAACGGTCGCATGCCGATATCGCCGGTGAGATGGGGATCTCCACCAAGGGCGTCGAGAAGTTGCTCGCGACGGGCAAGCGCCTGCTGCGAGATCTATATAGTAGGCCGCCCTTGGCCTCCGACGATTCCAAATAGATCGGGGTAGGGATTTCGCGGCGTCGTGGATCGTATCGGTATGACCGATGAGCATCCAAAGGCACCCGACTGGAACACCGACACGGCGTGGCGCTCGCTATCGACGAGAATCGCGCGGGCCGAGCGCCGACGGCGCACGGTGCGCGGTGTCGGCATCGCGCTGAGTGCGGCGGCCGCCTTGCTCGTCGTCGCCAAGCTCGCGCCGCGCGACAACCGCTCGGCAGCCGACGCGCCGTTCGAGGTCGCATCGACCAAGCCCGGTGAACGTCGCGCGGTCACCCTCGCAGATGGTACGCGCATCGATCTGGCACCTGCAACCACGGTGCGGTATCGGCTGACGCGCACCGCGCGCGATGTCGAGCTGGAGGGGCTCGCGCAGTTCACCGTCACGCACAACGCCGAGCGTCCATTTCGTGTTCGCGCGCGCAATACCATCACCGAAGACATCGGGACGGTCTTTCACATCCGCGCCTACCCGACCGATTCCGCAGTGCAGGTGGCGGTTGCAGAAGGTCGCGTCGATGTGTCCACCGCAGCGAAAGCGCCGTTGCAGCTCGATGCCGGAGCGGCGGCGATCGTTGGGGCCGACAATACGCCGCGGCTCGAGACCACTGGCGTGGCGAAGGCCTCGGCTGGTTGGATCAATGGCTCGCTGACCTTCAGGAATGCCGCGCTTGGCGACGTGGCCCGTGATCTCTCGCGCTGGTTTGGCATCGAGATTCGCGTGCCGGCTTCGACAACAGCACCGCGCATCACAGCGAATTACGCGACGCCCGAGATCACCGCGGTGCTCGACGCGATCTCCGCGGCGACGCATCTCCGATACACTCGCACGGGCGACACCGTGAAGTTCCTGGGCTCGCGTCAGTGAGGTGGCACGCCGTCTCGGCGATCGTCACCGCAATCGTCGTGGTGTTGGGTTCGTCCTGTACCGACCGTCCGCTGCGGGCACAGTCCGCGCCGGCCGGTTATGAGCCGCTCAAGGCCGACGGCAATGGTATTCGCGCGCTCGCTGTGGTGCATCGAGATGCCGTCAACGCCAAACGCACGGATAACGCGCTGCTCGACATCGCGGCGAGTGCCTCCCTCAACATCACGTTCGCCAGCAATCAACCCGGACTCGCCAGGCCCGTTCGAATCGCGGCGCATGCGCGGTCGGTCGCAGCAGTTCTGATCGAAATCGCAGACGCGGCGTCGCTGCGAATTCTTGTAGACATTCGCGGCTCGCTGCTGGTCGATGCGAAGCCGAAAGAGCTCCTGTCCCAGGCACCACGCCCGACGAGCACCGGAGCACAGACGCTTCCCGCCGTGCGCGTCAATCAACGGAAGATCGACAACTCACGCGAGCGGGCCGGACTGACTGGCGCGGTCGGCATCACACAAACGACAATCAGCATGGACGCCGTGCGCGGCGTGCCGAGTTTCGTTGAGCCGGACGTAATGCGCGCGCTGCAAGCGATGCCCGGCGTGTCCTCGCGCAGCGATTGGACGGCCGGCTTCAATGTGCACGGTGGTGAGGCCGATCAAACGCTGACGCTGCTCGACGGCTATCCGGTGTACAACCCGTACCATCTGGGCGGTGCGTTCAGTGCCTTTATCGATCCGCTGGTGGGCGATGTCGAGTTTCACACCGGTGGGCTCCCCGCACGCTATGGGGGACGTCTCTCCGGCGTGCTCGATGTACGATCGCGAACTCCCGTCTCCGATTCGCTCGAAGGGTCGACTTCAATCTCGATGCTCTCCGCGACGACCTCGCTCGGGCGACGGTTCGCGAATGGCCGCGGGAGCTGGATGATTGGTGCGCGTCGCAGCTACGCCGATGCGGTGATCAAGCTGCTGCATCAGGGCACCTTCCCGTACCATCTGCAGGACGCGCAGTTGCGCATCGCCGGTCAGCTGCCGCTCGACGTGCGTGGGGCAAGCACGCTGTACGCGAGTGAAGATCGCCTGACGGACGAGGCCGGCGATTTCAAACGCGCCGGCTGGAAGAATGTGCTCGCCGGCCTCACGCTGTCGCGTCTGGTGGGGCAATCGAACCTCGCGAACGGCGATAGCACCGTCGCCGAGCAACGACTCTCGCGCACGCAATTTCTCTCGGGCTTGCGTCCATCTGGCGATGCGGCGGTGGTGTGGAACGATATGGCCGACAATCGCGCGGCAGGTACGCTCACCCGTTTCCGAAGTGGCGGCCTCACTTCGCAGGTCGGCTTCGACGTCTCGGCGCAACGATTCGCGCACTACTCGAACACGGCCATGAGCTCGTTGAACGATGTGCTTCCGTCGGATTCGGTCGACGGCCGCACATCGTCATGGGCGGTGCACGCCAATCAGGTACTACGACCCACCGCGAGCCTTTCGCTCGATGCAGGCGTTCGTGTGGAGTCGGCCACCGGCCTCGCTCGTCCTGAACTTTCGCCGCGATTCTCGGCGAGCTATCGCGTGAGCGACTTCACTACCGCGCGCGCTGCCGTTGGACGTTACGTGCAGTGGCAGCATTCGCTTGGGCGCGAAGAGTCACCGATTCAGCCGTTTCAGTTCTGGATCGCCGACAGCAGGCAACAGCGTCCGTCGGTCGCTCTCGATGCGCTCGTGAGCGTTGAGCATTGGTGGAGCGCCACGCGCTTCTTCAGGGCAATGACATTCATCAAACGGTACGAGCGGTTGGACGTCCCGAACACGCTGTCAAATCCGCTCGCCTCGGGTGATGAACTATTGCGTGTCACTGGCCGCGCGCACGGCCTCGACCTGCTCGTCCGGCAAATCGAGGGCGAGCGCTTCTCGGGCTGGGTCGCCTACAGTTGGCTGCACAGCTGGCGTGCGGATAGCACCGGTCAGCGTTTCCCCACGGTGATGGATCGACGTCACACGCTGAACGCGGTCGGGCAATGGCGCCACGGCGCACGCACGTTCGCGATGCGCGCACTCCTCACCAGCGGGGCGCCGTACACACCGGCCGTTGGTGGCTATGCGCGCGACGGGTACGCGAGCGCGGGCAACGCCGGCTTCGTGCCGCTCCCCGACGACCAGCTGCTGCTTGGTCCGCGCCTGTCTGCGCGATTGCCGTGGTACCACCGGGTCGACATGAGCCTATCCCGTGTCTGGCATCCGCGCCGCTTCGATATCACCGGTATCGGCAGCGTCATGAACGTGATGAACACCAAGAATGCCGCGGCGTACACCTACTCGTTTCAAGGCGTGAGGAATCGCGGATCGATTCCCAATCTTCCGTTCATTCCCTCGGTCGGGGTGACCATTGGCTATTGATCAGCTTTCGCGTGCGCTGCTGGCGTCTGTGCTCTCCGGACTCGCCGGGTGTGTTGTGCAAGATCGCGTCAGTCCGATGCCCGACGACGCGCTGATCGTCCACGCTGTGCTCGATCCGTCGTCGATCGATCAGTATGTGGTCGTGCAAAGAACCTCCGGGTTCTCGCGCGCACAGGCCGGTGAGCCGAATGCCCGCGTTTCCATAACCGACGCTGATGGGCACGAGTATCGAGCCGACGCGGTTGTCGACTCGACGCACTATCGCGTGTCGTACGGAATGCCTCGTGTACGCACGGTCTATCGCATCGCCGGACAAAAGTACGGCACCTGGATTCGACCAAACACCCAGTACGACTTGCAGGTGTTGGTCGGTGCAGCGGACACCGTGCGAGCGAGCACGATAACGCCAAACATCACGCCGATCGGCAATGTTCTGCCCGCCGCGCAGCCGTTTCGACGGATGCTCGACACGCTTCGACTCGAGTGGACTCCCGCAAATGACGTGGTGATGTACGAAGTGGGTGTTCAGTCGGCATTCGGCAATTGGTACTCGACCTTCGCACAACGCGCCGCCGTGATTCCGGGAACGGCGAGCACTGTGAATGGTGTGCGCGCCTTTACGTCGGGGTACATGCACGACGCCGTCATCAACGCCGTCGACCGCAACTACTTCGACTACTATCGCGCCTCGAGCGATGTGTTCACGGGCGCCGGCGCGATCGTGCACATGACCGGCGGAGTTGGCGTCTTTGGTTCCATTGCCCGTGTCGGCTCACGCCGACTCGATGTGCAGTAACAATCCCCCCTCAACTCAGGACATTTCGATGCGTGCAATGACACATCTCGCCGTGGCAACGATGCTTGGACTCTCAGCGGCGACCGCGACGGCGCAGTCGTACTCGCGACTGGAGCCCACACTGCTCGTTGGCGTCGAACGCAGCCGATTCAATGGCAACGACGCCGCCGACGATCTTAAGTGGATCATGCGTCCGACTGTGGGCGCGATGCTGCGCTTCTCCGGAGACACGGAGGGGAGTCTCGAAACGGGCGTGCGTTACAGTATTCGCGGCTTCGAATCGAAGGGGAACACGCAGTCCTATGTGTATACGTCG
This sequence comes from uncultured Gemmatimonadaceae bacterium, assembly GCA_966112585.1. Lineage (GTDB taxonomy): Bacteria > Gemmatimonadota > Gemmatimonadetes > Gemmatimonadales > Gemmatimonadaceae > Gemmatimonas. The sequence goes on along the minus strand of CBHWDN010000001.1, from coordinate 118,468 downwards.
AACTGGCTTGCCATTCCGGCGCTTTTGCGCGTCACGCCAGGAAGCTCGGCGTGGAAGCCGTTGTTTGTCGGCGGCGGCGAGTATGCCCTTCGCGTGGGATGCGGCGCGCACATTTCCGGTGCTTCGAGTTCGAAGCTCGACTGCGACGAGACCGAAAGGACGTTCAAAACCAAGAGCAGCGCCTTCAGTGTGGTGATCGGCGGCGGCGTTCAGCGCTCGTCCAAGCGCGCGACCGCCGACCTGTCGCTGCGCTGGCATCGCGGGCTGACGTCCACGACCACCCACGCCAACACGTCGAACGAGAATCACATCGACTCGTTCATTCTGCAGCTCGAGTTGACTCGTGGACGCGGGAAGTAGTTGCTCCTTCAGGCGACGACAAGCAACTGCTGCGGGGAGGCACGGAGAAACGGGGTTCACGGAGAATTGATCTTTTCCGTGAACCCCGTTTCTCCGTGTCCCCGTACAGCTTTTTAGAGATCTCAGCGAACCGACTGTACGATCCAGTCAGCGAGAGTGCCGAGCACTTCGCGCCGCACGTGATAGTCCTTGAGCTTGCTGTAGTTGGTCGGTACGCCCGAGGGGTCCGGTACGAAGAGGTGATTGGTCTCCCTGAACGTCTTCGCCGTCACGCGCGTATTGCCGGCCCCTTTCAAGACGGCGACCACCGTATCCGCCTGTTCCGGCGTTACCTGCATATCCGTGCCGCCCTGCAGCACGAGCACCGGCTGCTTCACCTGACGCAGCGTGACCTTGGGGTCAGTGTCGACGAAGTACTTCGTCCACGGATCGTTGCGCATCGAGTCGATCATCTGCGTCGTGCGCGTGCGGAGATAGTCGTCCATGTTCTCGCCGCGCTTCATGGCCTCGGCTACGCCAGGATCTGCGTTGCTCTTCGCAGCGACCAGCGCCTTGAACTGATTGCCGATCTGGAAGTTCAGCACGCGACGACCGTCGTACGCCGGACCGGCCATCATCACCAACGCACGTAGGCTGGGCTCACGCGCCGCCACGATCGGACCAATCAGGCCGCCCTCGCTGTGACCGAGCACCACGATGCGTGACGCGTCCACGTCGGGTCGCGTGCGGAGGTACGCAATGACACTCTGCACATCGTCGGCGAAATCGGCGCTCGTGGACTTGGCACGCGATTCGGCGCCACCGCTTTCGCCAACACCACGGTCGTCATAGCGCAGCACGGCCACACCGCGGCGGCCGAGCGTGTCGGCGATTTCGCGGAAGAGCGCGTAGCCGGGCAACACACTTTCAAGTCGCTCGTCGCGCTCTTGCGGACCGCTGCCACTGACTGTGACAACGACCGGCATCTTGGCGACGCCATTCGGCTTGGTGATCGTGCCGGCCAGCGTATAGCCGCGCGACGTCGGAATCACGACGTTCTCGGCGGCGTACGGCGCACCAGCTGGCGCGCTGTAATCGATCCTGAGTGCCGCTGGCACCTTCACCGAACCCGCGACACGCACGACGCGAAGATTTTGCGCTGCCAGCGTCATCTCGCGGGGAATGCCACCCTCCCACACGAGAGTCATCGGCTGACCGGCGAGTGTGAACGTGCTCGCGGTATCACCACGAAACGCGATCGTCGCATCCAGTGTGCGCGCGCCGCTCGTGAGAAACACCGGCAATGTGGTCATGCTCTGACTGCGCGCCATCTGCGACAACAGCACCGAGTGCAGCACGGAGGCATTGATAAGCGGCAACGCACCCGCGCGCGACGCAAACATCTGCGCGCGCATCGCACCTGGCGTGCCGATCTCGGCGAAGATCGAGTCGCCTTTCGGCGTGAAGATCGCGACTTGGACGGGCGCGGCCGAGGCATCAGCGCTCGCAGCAAACACGTTCATCGTGAGCTTCACCGGCGACCGCTCCTGCGTCCACTCGATCCGCGGTTGCCCACGATTCGACAACACACCCTTCACGACGCCGTTGCCCGGCGTCACGGTCTCGACGGCCAGAGTGTCGGTGCCTTTGAGATACACAAAACTCACCGGACCCTGCTGCGCTTCGACGCGACGCGCGAACACGCTCATGACGACACCGCCCAATAACCCGAGCACCACCGCAACGACGATCAACGGCGACGGACGGCGACCACGAAACCACATGTGCATCATATATCCTCCGTTTCCTCGGAAACGGGTTCAGGAGTGTCAACATTGCTCCGCTTTGGCGCGCGCCCCGCGTCTCGGAGCGCGTGCCGCAGCAGATACTCGATCTGACCATTCAGACTGCGCAGGTCGTCATTCGCCCAGCGCTGGACAGCGTCCAGCACTTCGCGATCCACGCGGAGCAGAAAAGACTTCCGTTCAGCCACGGTCGGGCGCGATCAGGTGTGGAGCGTACCAGCGTTCACGATCGGCTGCGCCGAGCGTTCAGAGCACAACACGACGAGCAGATTGCTCACCATCGCGGCCTTGCGCTCACCATCGAGCTCCACGATGTCGCGTTCCTTGAGCGACGCGAGCGCCTGTTCGACCATCCCCACGGCGCCTTCAACGATCGTCTGACGCGCCGCGACAATCGCACTCGCCTGCTGACGCTGCAGCATCGCCGCCGCGATCTCCGGCGCGTAGGCGAGGTGACTGATACGCGCCTCGATCACTTCGACACCGGCCTTGCCCAGTCGCTCGTGCAGCGCCTGCGCGAGCCCAGCATTCACTTCGGTCTGGTTTGTGGAGAGCGCGACTTCGTCCGCGCCATGCGCGTCGTACGGATGCGTCGACGCCAGCGCACGAATCGCCGACTCACTCTGCACCGCGACGTACTGCACGTAGTCGTTCACTTCGAACAACGCTTCGGCCGTGTCGATCACCTTCCATACCACGATCGCGCCGATCTCCACCGGATTCGAACGCGCGTCGTTCACCTTGAGCTTGTTCGTTTCGAAGTTTCGCACACGCAGTGACACCGACTTCTTCTGCATGAACGGATTGACCCACCAGAGCCCAGGTTCGCGCACCGTGCCGCGGTAGTTACCGAACAGCGTCAGCACTTTGCCTTCGTTGGGGTCGACCGTGAAGAGCCCCGGCATCAGCAGGCCGAGCGACGAGCCAATGAGGATGCTCGGCAGCGCCAGCGCGAAGTTGTCCGCGCGCGCGCCGAGGTAGAAACCGTAGAAGCCGGCAAGCATCCCGGCAAAAAGGACCAGGGCAACAGCAACGCCCGGAGCCGGCTTAACCGCCTGTTCGCGAAGCATGAGGGGAATCCAATGGTAGAGGGTGGTATTGAAGTGATATCACTTCGACATCACGTACGCCAGTCCCGGCCGGCAGTTTCACCCCAGACCCAAGACCCGAACCCACCACCCAAAAACTGATCAGTTCATGGGTATCTGGGTTCGGGTTTGGGGTTCTGGGTTGTTTCCGGGTTCGTGCGTATTCTCCGTAGTTCCTTACCGCAGCCTTAACTGCACCCCGCCCCGAAGGAGAGCTGCCCGTGTCGTCCCCTCGTCTTTTCAGGCTCCTGCAAGCGACTGCGCTTGTGTCCGGAGCCCTCGTTCCGGCCGGTCTCGCCGCGCAGGCGGCGAAGCCCGCCGCCCGTCCGGCGGCGGCTCGTCCCGCGGCGCCTGGTCCGCTCGCGGCGCCCTTCGATACCAACGCGCTGTCAGCCATGCGGTGGCGTGAAATCGGCCCCTATCGTGGTGGTCGCTCGGTGAGCGCGGCTGGCTCGGTCGCCCGTCCAAAGGAGTACTGGATGGGCACCGTTGGCGGCGGCGTCTTCAAGAGCACCGATGGTGGCGATTCGTGGACGCCCATGAGCGACCGCTATTTCGGCGGTACGATTGGCGCGATTGCCGTGGCGCCGAGCAACCCCGACATCGTGTATGTCGGCGGCGGTGAGTTCGCCATTCGCGGCAACGTGTCGCATGGCGATGGCATGTGGAAGACGACGGATGGCGGTCGCACCTGGGCGAATATCGGGCTCAACGATTCGCGTCAGATCAGCAAAGTGCGTGTGCATCCCACCAATCCGGACCTCGTGTATGTGGCGGCGTTCGGACATGTGTGGGGCCCGAACAACGAACGCGGCATTTACCGCTCGAAAGACGGCGGCAAGAACTGGCAGCGGATTCTCTTCCGCGATGACTCGACCGGCGCCGCCGATCTGGTGATGGATCCGTCGAATCCGAATGTGCTCTACGCCGGATTCTGGCAGGCGCACCGCAAGCCGTGGATGCTGGTCTCGGGCGGCAAGGGCTCGGGGATGTTCAAGAGCACCGACGGCGGCGATACGTGGACCGACATCACGAAGAACACCGGTTTGCCGAAGGGATTGTGGGGCAACATCGGTATCACGGTGAGCGGCGCGAATCCGCGTCGCGTGTACGCCCTCATCGAAGCCGATGAAGGTGGTGTGTATCGCTCGGAAGATGCCGGCGCGACCTGGGCGCGCGTGAATGACGAGCGCAAACTGCGTCAGCGTGCGTGGTACTACTCCAAGATCTACGCCGACCCGAAGAACGCGGATCTCGTCTACGCGAGCAACGTGAACTTCCAGGTGTCGCGCGATGGTGGGAAGACGTGGAGCAATTTGAATCCGCCGCATGGCGACTCGCACGACCTGTGGATCGCGCCGGACAATGGCGATCGCATGATCGAAGCGGACGACGGTGGTGTCGCGGTGTCGACAGACGCGGGCCGTAATTGGACGCAGCAGGATTTCGCGACGGCGCAGTTCTATCACATCTCCACGACGAACCACTTCCCGTACAAGATCTGCGGCGCGCAGCAGGACAACAGCACGCTCTGCGGTCCGTCGCGTGCGCCGGGCGGCATCACGGTGGACATGTGGCAGGAAGCGGGCGGTGGTGAGTCGGGTTTCGTCACGGCGCTGCCGAACAATCCCGATGTCGTCTTCGCCGGCAGCTACGGTGGCTTGTTGACGCGCAAGGATATGCGCACGGGATTGTCGCGTGACGTGAATCCGTGGCCGCTCAATCCGATGGGTCACGACGCACGTGATGCGAAGTACCGCATGCAGTGGACCTTCCCGATCGTCGTGAGCCCACATGATCCCAAGGTGATCTATGTTGGCTCGAGCGTGGTCTTCAAGACGACGAACGAGGGTGACAGCTACACGGCGATCTCGGGCGACCTGACGCGCAACGATCCGCGCACGCTCGGCGCATCGGGTGGTCCGATCACGAAGGACCAGACAGGTGTCGAGACGTACGGAACGGTGTTCGCGATTGCCGAATCGCCGGTCCTCAAGGGCACCATCTGGGCTGGTACCGACGACGGTCTCGTACACATCACGCGCAATGGTGGTGCGACGTGGACGAACGTGACGCCGCCAATGCTCAAGGAACGTGAGTGGGCGCGCATCTCGATCATCGAAGCTTCGCACTTCAATGCCGGTACGGCGTATGTCGCGGCGAATCGCTTCCAGATGGACGACAACCAGCCGTATCTCTTCAAGACGACGGACTTTGGCAAGACGTGGACGCGCATCGATCAGAGCGGCGCCGCGCACGGCATTCCGTCGACTGAGTTCACGCGTGTCATTCGTGAAGACGAAGTGCGTCAGGGGCTGCTCTTCGCCGGTACCGAACGCGGCATCTTTGTGTCGCTCGATGATGGCGCGTCGTGGACATCGCTTCGCAAGAACTTGCCGATCGTGCCGGTGCACGACATCGCGATCAAGGAAGGTGACCTGATCGCGGCCACGCATGGTCGTTCGTTCTATGTGATCGACGACATCAATGTGCTGCGTCAGCTCACACCGTCGGTCATCGATGCGAAGGCGCATCTCTTCACGCCGCGCGCGGCGTATCGCATCAACTGGGGCGGTGGCTTCCAGATTGGTGCGCCGACGTCGCCGGTTGGTCAGAATCCGCCGAACGGCGCGATCGTGTACTACTGGCTCAAGGATGGCGCGAAGCGTGTGACGATCGAGTTCCGCGATTCGACCGGTCGCACCGTGCGTTCATTCGCGAGCGACACCGGGAGTGGGACTGCCGCGGCGGGTGCGCCAGCCGGTGGTCGTCGTGCCGTCGCCGCCGATGCGGCACCGACGGCCAAGGTTGGTCTCAACACCTTCTCGTGGAACTTGCGCGAGAGCGATGCGACCACGTTCCCCGGCATGATCATGTGGGCGGGGGTCACGACCGGTCCGCTCATTCTGCCGGGCAACTACTCAGTGCGTCTCATCGTTGACGGTCAGACGGCCGCGGATTCCAAGCTGCTCGTGAAGAAGGATCCGCGCAGCGATGCGACGGCGGCTGATCTCGTGACGCAGTACAAGCTGCTCATGGCGATTCGCGATCGTACGACCGATGCAAACGACGCCGTGCGCACGGTGCGCAACGTTCGTGGTCAGGCGATGAGCGGCAAGGGCAAGATGGCCGACGACGAAGCGCAGTACGAAAAACTCGTCGACTCGCTCAACAGCGCGATCAGCAAGCAGGAAGCGGAGATCTATCAGGTCAAGAATCAGTCGGGACAGGACCCGCTCAACTACCCGATCAAGGTGAACAACCAGATCGCCGCGCTGGCTGGTGTGGTCGGCGGCACCGAAGCGCGTCCGACGCGTCAGTCGCAGGCGGTGTACGACATGCTCACGAAGGAGCTCGAGGGCTATCTCGTGGAGCTGCGAAAGGCGTACAAGGACCTGCTCCCGGCAATCGATGAGTTGCGCAAGAAGCACAACCTGCCGGCGATCGAGGTGAAGCCGAACACCGTGATCACCCCGTAACGGGTGCTGGTGATGTAGGTCGCGCGGGACGAAAGACGGTCCCGCTCAGGCGTACGATTCTTGCAACGTCCCCGGTCGTGCATCCAGCCTCGACCGGGGACGTTGTCGTTCCGAACTATGCTGAACAGCGGCGCGGCGGCGATCGTCGCGCCGACCAGCGCGCGCGCTACGAACTCGCGCTCGATGCATCGGGCGTGGGTATGTGGGATTGGGATCTGCGCGCAGAGACCCTTGCGTGGGACGAACGCACACGAAGCATCTTCGGGGTGCCGCCGCAGGCGCCGGTCAGCTACGACTACTTCGTCGAACTGCTCGAACCCACCGAGCGCGATCATGTGCGTCGCAAAGTATCCGAAGCGCTGGACCCGTTCGGCAATGGCGTCTTCGATCTTGAATACCACGTGATCACGCCGGCCGGCGAACGCCGCGTGGTGGCGTCACGGGGGCGCGCACTGTTCGCGGATGAGCCCGGTGGACGCAAGGCGATTCGCCTGGTCGGTACCGTACTCGACAACAGCGAACGACGCCGACTGGATCAGGAGCGCGAACAGATGCTCACCGCGCTCCGGCGCAGTGAGCAGCGCTACGCACTCGCCGCGCGTGCCACCGATAGCGTGATCTGGGATTGGGATCTGCCAAACGATGCCATCGTCTGGAGCGACGGTTTGGATCGCGTCTTTGGCTACGTCGCCGGCAGCTCACCGCGCCCGCACGGGTGGTGGCTCGAGCGCGTTCACCCCGACGATCGCGATCGCGTCGAGAAGGGCCTTCGCGCGATGCTCAACGACCCGATGCTCGGCAACGCGTGGCACGACGCCTATCGATTCCGTCGCGCGAACGATCAGTACGCACACGTCGTCGACCGCGGATATGTCGCGCGTGATGCGCAGGGACGCGTGACGCGCATGATTGGCGCGATGGAAGACGAAACCGAACGCGAGCAGCTCGCGGAACGGCTGCGTCAGGCGCAGAAGATGGAAGCGGTGGGTCAGCTGGCTGGTGGAGTCGCGCACGACTTCAACAACCTGCTCACCGTTATCACCGGCAATCTCGAGTTCGCGCAAGCGGACCTGCCGAACGACTCACCGGTGCGCCGCGATCTCGACGAGATCAGTCGCGCCGCGCAACGCGCACGTGATCTGGTGCGGCAACTGTTGGCGTTCAGTCGCAAGCAGACGGTGGTGCTGCAACCGATCGATCTGTCGGATGTCGTGAAGGGCGCCGAGTCATTGTTGCGCCGCGTGATTGGCGAGGAGATTCTGCTCGATGTGCATCTCGCGTCGAACTTGCCGGCGGTGCGTGCTGATCGAAGTCAGCTCGAGCAGGTGCTGATGAATCTCGCGGTGAATGCGCGCGATGCGATGCTCACGCCAGCGCATGGCACGCAGGGGCGTGGTGGTACGCTGCAGATCGATACGGCGCCGGTGTACATCACCGCCGACGAAGCAATGCGCCTGTCGGGCATGCAGCCGGGACAGGCGGTGCGGCTACGTGTGCGCGATTCGGGGCACGGTATGGACGCAACCACGCGGGCGCGCGCGTTCGAGCCGTTCTACACCACGAAGGCGATCGGATCGGGCACCGGACTGGGGCTCGCCACGGTGTTCGGCATTGTGCGTCAGTTCGGCGGCGCGATACGTCTCGAGAGCATTCCCGGTACGGGGACATTGTTCTCGCTCTACTTCCCGATCGCGCCGGACACGGCGGTGCCCGACAAGGTCGCGCCCACACCGGCAACGCGAGAGCGCAGGCATGCAACGATTTTGCTCGTCGAAGACGAAAGCGCGGTCCGCGCGGCGGCCCGTCGGATGCTCGAGCGTCAGGGCTTCACGATTCTCGAAGCGCGACATGGCAGCGACGCGCTCCATCTCTGGCGCGATCGGCGCGATGAAGTGGACTGCGTTATCACTGACCTTCGCATGCCGGAGATGGGTGGTCGCGAGCTCGCCGAGCAGCTCCGCGCCGAGCGTCCGTCGCTGCCGATGGTGTTTGTGTCGGGCTATTCGGAGCAGTCGCTTCCCAGCGCGACCGACGCGCACACGGCGTTTGTGGAGAAGCCGTTCACGATGGAGACACTCGTGAGTGCCGTGCAGCGCGTGCTGGGCGTTGCTGCCGGGTAGGGGTCAGTCTTTCTCGCGCTTCATGGCGACGAGATCGATTTCGATCAACCCACCACGCGCGCCCGCAGGCAGTGTGACTTGCACGGTAGTGCGCGCCGGCTTGTTCGGCTGTTCCCTGGTGCCAAAAAATTGCGTCCAGCCGGCCATCATGCCGTTGAAGTCCATCGTGTTGCCCTTGGCGGAATCGGCGTGCAGGTACACATGCATCATGATAACGTCGCCCAAGGTGAGCTTCTCCTGCTCGAGTACGCGCTGCAGAAACTTGATGACGCCGACGGTCTGCGACTCGGTGTCATGGTGCAGCTTGATGTCGGGATCGAGGCTACCGCTCACATAGAGCAGGTTGCCCGCCCAGACACCGGCCGATGTGCCATTGGGCAAGTTGAGACCCGCCGGGGTCGCAATCTCCCGGCGCTGCTGCGCGTGTGCGGGAAGCGCCAGGAGGAGCGCGGCGAGCGTCGCGGTTCCGTGCAGAAGCTTGTGCGGCGACATGGCGTTTCTCGGTTGAGGTAGGGGAGTCAGTTCGAATCGATCAGACGCGACACGAGCGCCTTGCCGGCCGCGCGGATGTGTGTCTGCAGCAGCGAGCAGGCGCGTTCCGTGTCGCGGCGTTTGACCGCGCTCAGAATCGCGCGATGCTCCTTGTCCGAGCGCGGCCTCCAGTCGAGGTGCTTCCACGTCGCGTGGAGAAAGCGCGCGTCGCTCTGATGCAGGTCCAGTATGGCACTCATCAGCCGCGGCATGCCGCACGGCGATGTCAGCGCGAGATGAAAGGCGCGATTCGCGCGTTCCCAATCGGCAATCTGCTCGCTCGCTTCACCGTCGCTGAGCGCCTGGCGCGCTTGCTCGATATCCGCGGCGCTCATGCGTATCATCGCGTGCTGCAGCGCGAGGCTTTCCAGCGTAGCGCGCATCTCGGTCACCTCAGTCACGAGCGCGGGATCAAGCGGTGTCACGCTCACGCCGCACCGCGGCTTGCTGATGACAAGCCCCTGCGCCTCGAGCTTCCGAAAAGCCTCACGCACGGGCACGTGACTCGCGCCGAACTCCGCGGCCAGGTGGTCCTGCATCAACCGCGTGCCGGGCGCGAGCTCGCCACTCACAATTCGCTCGGCGAGCCGCTCACAGATGCGCGTAGCGAGCGACCGGTCGTCGCTTGGGGTCATTTTCATAGATTATCTATAATTTGGTCCGAGTGCAAAGTTCGCAAGTGCAACAGCTCGGCCACGACTCCGGCCAGAGTCGCTGGACCAGAGTCGCTGGACTCGTTGAAATCTTTGAAAGTTTGAACTGCTCGGGCGCGACTTCGCCGCGCGAAAAAGGCAGGACTTGGGTGAAAACCGCAGGACGATCAATCGATCGGCATTCGACCGACGTTGTCGCGGCAAAACAGACTGTTGTTGCTGTGCTCCTGCTGCTTTCCAGATAGTCCTGCTCTATTCGCGCACCGCAGGTGCGCCCACGCAGTTAGCGGTCCCCGTAATCACGCCTACCTCAAGAACGGCTACGGACTGAGCGCAGAGATTTGAGATGGGTGACTTTGTTGACTCTGACCCGCTGAAACCAAGCGACCTCCCGAACGACACTGACCCCGTGAAACGGGAGTGCGTTTCACAGGGTCAGAGTCGAAGGGGGAGTCGTCGGGGGAGAGTCGCTGGATGGGCGGGCGGGTGGGTTAAGGACGCGATACGATCGCGCACTGCTGAAACCGGGCTGGAGGGTCACTACGTCTTACGGGGTACACCCCTCACCCGAATGGACATGCGTCGCTCCCTCCTTGCTGTTGCCCTGGCAACGCCCGCGCTCCTCAGTGCCCAGGACGCCCGTCGCTCGCTCGATATCGGGGCGAACAACACCGGTATTTCCATTGGCGATTCGAAGCGCTGGACTGGACTTCGGCTCAACGTCGTGGACTCACGCCTCGAGAAGATGGATGGCGTGAACATCACGGTGTGGTCGCCCCGCAAGAACAGTCATGGTGTGGTGCGCGGCATTGCGATTGGCGCGCCGTTTGGTGGCGCGGAGCGCTTCGAAGGGATCGCCGTGGGCGGTGGCTTCGGGGCGAATGGCTCGATGCGCGGGGCCAGCGTGTCACTCGTGGGCGGCGGCTCGGGGGGCGACATCTCGGGGATTCACCTGGCCGGTGTGGGCTTCGGCAGCGGTGGCGGGATGCACGGCATCACCGTCGCCGGCGTTGGCGCTGGCACCGGTGGCGACATCAGCGGCATTGCGGTGGGCGGCATCGGCGTCGGTAGCGGCGGCAATGGACGCGGCCTGCTGGTCGGCGGCATTGGCGCCGGCGTGGGCGGCAACTTCGAGGGCATCGCCGTTGGCGGCATCGGCAGTGGCGTGGGCGGCAACTTCCGCGGTCTGTCCATCGCCGGCATCGGCACCGGTAGCGGCGGCAACTTCACCGGCATCGCCCTCGCGGGTATCGGCAGCGGCACCGGCGGTGTCCTGCACGGTCTCGCCATGAGCGGCGTTGGCGTAGGCGCGAGCGAAATCCGCGGCATCGCCACGGCCGGCCTGGGAATCGGCGGGCACAAGCTCACTGGGCTCATGGTCGCCGGCTACACGGTGCGTGTCGTCGACGAGTTCAAGGACAGCAAAGGCGACGGCGAACTACACGGCGTTGGCGTCAGCGCCTTCAACGACATACGCGGTCGTCAGCGCGGACTCACGATCGGCATCGTGAACTACGCGCGGTCGCTGCATGGGATGCAGCTCGGTGTGGTCAATATCGTGCGGTCGAATCCTTCGGGGCGACGCGTGCTGCCAGTGCTGAACTGGGGCAAGTAGAGCAACTCCGCGAGACCTCGTCGAGCGTGGCTTGGAGTCTGACCCCAAGGAGTTCCAACGGCCGCACGCAGAGCACGCAGAGGTACTGCACGCGCAGAGGTCGCCGAGGAACATCGGCAAGAACCACTTTAACTCGGCGACCTCTGCGTGTGCCGTGTCTCTGCGTCCACTGCGTGAGGCTGTTAAGGATGTTTGGAAAGGCGCTGCAGCCGCCGTATCGCGACAATCCCCAAAACAGGTCCAATCGCCAGAAACGCGAACCCAAACGCCCACCCCACGTACTTCACCACGATCGGTACCAGCTGGATCGTGATGGTGGTGAGCAGAAATCCAAGCGACGTCTGAATCGTCAGCGCGGTGCCAACCGCATCGGGCGACACGCTCTCCGTCACGAGCACCGAGAACTGCGCGCTGTCGGCAATGACGAAGAAGCCCCACACGAGCGCGAGTGGTGCGAGAATCCACCATGATCGTCCGAAGGCGAAGCCAATCAGCGCGGCGCAACTGCCGCTGATGGCCATTGCACGAATGACCAGCACCTCTCGGCCAATGCGATCGGCCACCAGGCCGCCCCATACGCAGCCGATACCGCCGACAGCGATCACACCAAAACTCAGCGCGCCGATGTAACCATGATGCCCCGTGCCTTCACCGTGCGCGGCCGCACTCGCCATGAGAAACGCGGGGATCCACGTCCAATACGAATACAGCTCAGCCATGTGACCGAGATAACCGCCCATCGCGAGACGCCACGGTCGACCCTCGACCACTGAACTCACCAGCTGCCACGAAAAGCGACGCGGCGGAAAGGCGTACGGGCCGTCGCGATAGCCAAGCCAGATGATCAAGGCCGCAATCAGCGTTGCACCCGATGACGCGGCCACGACACCAAAAACCGTGACACTCGGCAACGCTTGTGCGAGATACGGCCCCGCTTTGCCAACGGTGAGCGCACCTACCACGGTACCCACCGCGAGTCCGCGTCGCGCGCGGAACCAGGTCGCGGCCATCTTCATCGCCGGCGGATACACACCCGCCATGCAACAGCCGGTGAGTACGCGCGAGAAGAGCGCCCATGCATAATTCGGCGAGAACGCCAACGCGGCGTTGCACGCGGCACCCAACACCGCGGCACTCGTGAACAGCGTGCGACCGGGAACGAGATCGGCGAGGTTCAGCAGCGCCGACATCGCCGTACCAAGCACGAAGCCAAGCTGCACCGCGGTCGTGAGCCAACCGATCTGCGAGGTGGAGAGCTGCCACTGCGCCTGCAGCTGCGGCGCGACCGCACTCCCCGCGAACCACACGCTCATGCCGAGTAGTTCGGCGAGCGCGAGCAATCCCAACATGCGCCACCGATCAGGATGTGTATCCGTCAGCGGCAGCGTGACCGCATCACTCCCAGTCGGAACTGTTGGCGCGGTACCGCTCATCCGTCGACAAACTCTGCCGACTCACCGAGCTCCGACGCCAGCGCGCGCAACACCGCATCCACCGTCGCATGCTGACCAAGCGCATAGTGCCGCAGCAGTCGCGACACGGGATTCGACACCGTTCCCTTGTCGGTCGCGGTGACCACGGTACCGCCATCGCGCGACGCGAGTGCGAATTGCAGCGTACCGACGCGTTGCTGATCGTCGTTCGTCATGCCGACCACAATCGACGATGGCTCATCGCGTTCGATCTGCGGGGTCCGTGTGAGCTCCATCCACACCGGCCACTCAGCGACACCACGCAGCGCCGCTTGCACATCACTCGTCGACGCTCGCAGCCCGAGAACGAGCTTGGCTTCGTACGCCGCCGGAAGCATCGACCCACCAACCAACACCGCCGCGACGACCGACACGATCGCGCCCATCACCAGCAGAATCCAGTTCATGCGCCCACGCGAGAGGTCGAACGATCGATCGCGCTGCGAACACGCTGCGCCACTTCGTACGCGGTAAACGGCTTGGGGAGCAGCGTCGTTGCATCCGGCGACACACCCATCTGCAGCACTTCGCCGTCGCTGTAGCCCGAAACGAAGAGCACGGGCATCGCCGGACGCGAACGCTCCAACCGCTTCGCCAGTTCGCGACCACTCATGCCCGGCATCACGACATCGGTGATCAACAGGTCGATTGCCCCCGCAAACGCGCTCGAAATCGCGAGCGCCGTTTCGCCGTCTGGCGCAGCGAGGACGCGATAGCCGCGGCGTTCGAGCGCGGCGGTGGTCACCGAACGTACCGCGTCTTCGTCTTCCGCCAACAGAATGGTTTCGGTGCCGCCCAACGCGGGCGCCGGCTCTTGCACCTGCGCCTGTGGCTCGGCGCCTTGATCGAGATGCGGCAGGAGCAAATGGATGGTGGTGCCCACATCGACCGCAGAGTCCACGCGGATCTCACCGCCCACCTGGTCAATCATGCTCGATGCGAGCGCGAGACCCAGTCCGGTGCCTTTGCCCTTCTCCTTCGTGGTGAAGAACGGTTCAAAGACGTGCTTCAGAATCTCCGGCTTCATCCCCGTGCCATTGTCGCGCACGCGAAGCGCCATCCACTGTCGACTGGCATCAAGCCCGAGCTTCTCACGCTCGGCATCCGTCAATCGCGCCGTCTCGAGAACGAGTCGACCGCCGTTGGGCATCGCATCCTTCGCGTTGCTCACGAGGTTGAGCAGCACCTGTTCGAGCTGTGCGACATCTGCACGCGTGCTGCGCACATCGGCGCCAAGGCGCGTTGTCAGTTCGATGTTCTCGCCAATCAGTCGACGAAGCAGACGATCAACGCCGCGCACCACGGCATTCGGCTCGCAGAGCACGGGCTGCAGCACCTGACGCCGGCTGATCGCGAGCACCTGTCGCGATAGCTCGGTGCCGCGTACAGCGAGCGCGCGAATCTCCTGCACATCCTCGCGATGCGCTGAATCGCCGGGCAGCGACGACAGCAACAAGTCGCAGTACCCGAGCATGCCGGTGAGCAAGTTGCTGAAGTCGTGCGAGATGCCGCCGGCAAACGTGCCGATCGCTTCCATCTTCTGCGCCTGACGCAGCTGCTCTTCACTGCGCGCGAGTGCGCGTTCGGCTTCGCGACGCGCGGTGACGTCGATACCCACACTCAACCAGCTCGCGCGACCCAGCCGGCGTGAGCTGGTGGTGACGACGTCCATCTCCATACGACGACCGTGCGCCGTGCGATGAATCCACGTGCCTGCGCTCTGTCGCGACTCCGAGAACGGCAATCGCGCGCCACCGAAGCGCGTCAGCTCACCCGGCTCGAGCAGGTCGGTGATGCGCAGTGACAGGAACTGCTCGCGATCGTACCCGTACTTCTCCACCGCCGCTTCGTTCACGGCGAGAATATTCATCGTATCCGCGTCCCACGCCCACATGGGAAGCGGATTCGAATCGAAGAGAAAGCGATAGCGACGCTCATTGTCGGCCAGCGCGGCGTTGCGCTTCTCCACCGTTTCGGCCATGCGATTCAGCGCGGCGGCGAGCGCACCGATCTCATCGTTCGAATGAATCGTTGAACGATGACCCGCGACACCCGCCGCCAGTGCATGCGCGTCGTTGGTGAGCGTCTGCACGGGCTCGACAATCTTGCGCGACATGTAACCCACGAACACCGCCGACGCGATCAGGGCGGCCAGAAATATCAACAGTCCACGAATGCTGACATCACTGGGGTCGATCGCCATCGCCACGACGACCGGCGGGACCATCGCGGCGAACACCGTGACCGCCAAACGCACACGGAGCCCGACACCGCGCACCTCGGGAATCGGTGGCGGAGCAGGCTCCGGAGGCGTAAGGCGAGTAGCCACGAGGCGAGACTCAGCCGGGCAGGTTCACACCGGAAACGGCCATACCCATGGAGTGATAGCCCTTGTCTACGTAAATCGTCGTGCCCGTAATACCACTCGCGAGCGGGCTGCAGAGGAACGCGGCGGTGGTGCCGACTTCGCGTGCTTCGAGTTCTTCCGCAAGCGGCGAGTTTTCCTTGCAGTACTGCACCATCGTTTGAATGATGCCGATCGCACTCGCCGCGCGTGATGCATACGGGCCAGCCGAGATCGTGTTCACACGAAGTCCCCACTTGCGACCCGCTTCGTACGCGAGCGTCTTGGTGTCGCTTTCAAGCTGCGCCTTGGCCGACGACATACCGCCGCCGTAACCGGGAATCGCGCGCTCGCTTGCCATGTACGTGAGCGATGCAAACGCGCCGCCCTTTCGCATCAGCGGACCAAGTCGCTGAATCATCGACACCGCCGAATACGCACTCGCGCTCGACGCGGCGAGATATCCGTTGCGGCTCACCTCGAGCAGCGGCTTCTTGACTTCGGGGCCGTTGGCGAGCGAGTGGAAGACGATGTCGATCGGCTGCTCACCGAAGTCAGCCACGAGCTGCGCGGCCAGGCCATCGATCGTGAAATCGCCGAGCTCCTTGTAGCGCTTGTTCTCGCGCACATCGGCGGGCGTTTCGGCGAGCGAATCGAACACGGCGTCGAGTGGATAGATCTTCTCGAACGTCAGCATGGAGCCGTCGGGCATCTTCCGCGATTCGTCGAGCTTGCCGCGCTCGAGGAGGTTCAGGAAGATGTTGAGCGCTGGGGGCCACGTGGCCACGCACACCGAGGCGCCGGCCTCGGCAAACGCTTTGGCAATCGCCCAGCCAAATCCGTTGTCATCGGCAACGCCCGCCACAAGGGCGCGCTTACCGGTCAGGTCGATGGGAAGCATCCCCAAAGATACTCTAGCGAGACGCCCGCGTGAGACGGTCGCGTACGCCATCCCATTCCGGATCGAGGGGCGGCAACTCGATCACCACCAGGCTCGCCTTGCGCGCATCCGACTCGTGTAAGGCGGCATACATCTCACGCGCGTAGTTCCGATGATCTTCCGGCATATGGATGACCTCGCAGGCGCTGTCGGGAAGCGTCACGCTGCGTAACAGACCAACCACACGGCCGCTGGTCTCGGGCGCGGTCTTCTTTCGTTCGGCAAGCGCCTCGATGATTTCGCCTGTCGATTCCGGCGAGAACAACCAGACTTCTGCTCGAGGCGCATAGTGGCGATCGGACATTCCCGGCGAGCGCGGCGCGTCGGCCTGCGCGACGGCGTCGTGGTCGACCGCCCGTCGCTTCGCGACTTCGACCGCAATTCCGGCCTTCCGCAGTGCCGCCTCAAGCAGATCCCGGCCGATGATACCCGGTCGCAGTATGACGACCGTATCACCTGTGCAGTCGACGACGGTGCTTTCGATACCGACCTTGCACGGTCCGCCGTCGAGCACCAGCGCGACGCGATCGCCAAGTGAATCGACGACATGCTGCGCGGTGGTTGGACTCACCTGCGTGAACCGGTTCGCGCTCGGCGCGGCAATCGGCACCTCCGCCGCCCGAATCAGCGCAAGCGCCACCGGGTGCTCGGGTACACGCACACCCACCGCATCCAAACCAGCCGTCGCTTCATCGGGCACCAGGTTCGACTTCGGCAACACGATCGTGAGCGGGCCCGGCCAAAAGGCGTTCGACAGTCGGCGCGCACTTTCCGGCCACGTGCGCGTGAGCAGCTTCGCCGACGCCACATCGGGCACATGCAAGATCACCGGATTCCAGGCCGGCCGACCTTTCGCCGCATACAGATCACTCAGCGAAGTCGCGTCGAATCCGTTCGCGCCGAGTCCGTAGACGGTCTCCGTGGGAAACGCGACGAGCTCGCCTTCACGAATGCGATGCGCGGCGTCGGCGATGATGGCGGGATCGGGGGAGACGGGATCGATGGGGACGACGGACATGCCGAACAATAAAAACTCGAGACCCGAAACTCGAACTCCGAACCCAGAAACTGATCAGTTTCTGGGTTCGGAGTTTGGGTGTCGGGTTTTGGGTGGTTCCTACGGCCCCATGCTCAGCACCGTCCCATCCCCCATCGTGCCGTCATCCTCGAACGGCGCGTCGAGTATGCGCAGCGCCTGCGTTGCATCAACCTGTCGTACGGCGAGTCGCACGGGGAAGAGCAGGTGCATCGCCGGCAACATGCCGCCGGCATCATCACGTAGCACGACGGCCGGGATTTCGTGGGCTTCGAGCACGCTCCGCGCAACGAGCGCTTCCATCTCGTTCACATAGTCGCGGATCACCACCATCGCTTCACCCATCTCGCGAAAATACTCCACGATCGTCCCCCCGCTAGATTGCGAAGATGCCCGCCTCCTTTGGCATCTTTGTGTTGGCCGAATTGCCCGGTGAAGCCGGTGCGCAAGTGCGAGCGATCCAGCAGCAATACGATCCCAAGCTTGCGCGTCTTACGCCGCCGCATGTGACACTCGTTGGATCATCCGGAGTTGGCTCGATTCCCACCGATACCCCAGTCGAGCGCATTCGCGCCGCACTGGAACCCATCGCCGCGAACACCGAACCACTGTCACTCAAGTTCAGCGCACCGCATCGGTTCATGCAAACCGACATCGTGTCGCTGCCGCTCGATCCCAACGGACCACTGCGCGCACTGCACGAGCGCATCGCGCGCAGTGGACTGCCATTCAAGCGCGCACGATTTCAGTTCTCGCCGCATTGTACGCTCAGTTTCTATCCGACGCTGACGCCGTCACGGGAGCGAGAGCTGCTGGCGTTGCGGGTGGACGCACCGGCAGTGATTGAACGATTGCAGGTGTACCTGACGAGGGATCCGCAGCCCTCGAAGCTGCTCTTCGATTTGCCGCTTGGCCAGACTGTTAACGACCAGTGAAGAGTGTAGAGTACAGAGTGAAGAGCTGAGAGGACCGCAAATAGAGTGGGGTGCGAGAGCAGTTGCTCCGCACCCCTTACTCTTTACTCCTCACTGCTGGTCTGCGCCTAACCAGCCTTACTTGCTCTCTGGTCTCAACTTCTGATAGTTCGCCGTCGCCTGCTTCAATCCAAGAAGTGCCGACGCCTCGAGCTCATACTCGAAGTGCAAATCGCCGAGTACATCGGCGTCATGCGTCTGCAGCTGTCGCGAGGCCTTCTCGGCAATGCTCGCGCGACGGAGGTATTCACGCGCGGCGAGCCACATCGCGTTGGCGCCACTGCGAATGTCGCCGATTTCGGCTTCGTGAACCTTGGCGCAGCTCTTTTCGAATTCCTTCACCGACTCGGCGAGTGCGAGATCGATCGTGTCGACCATCGCGTGCGCGGCACCGAGTTCGTTGGCGCTCACGCCAAGTGCCGTGAGCCGCGACAGTCGCTCATGCTGCCGGCACGTCTCAGCCGACGTGCGGCCGAGCGCATCGCAGCAGGCGAGGGGGCTCGTTTCAGGCATGGGTTCGTCAGGGAGACGCACGGCGGCGGAAGAGCGGGGCATACGGGAGATGCTGAGGGAGGGGGCTGACCTTGCTAACGGCCAGTGCAGAGAGCGGAGTGTGGGGTGAGCAGTACAGAGCAACCGCGGTTGCTCTGTACACCTCACTGCTCACTCTGAACTCTTCACCGGCAGTTGACGACCCAACCAACCGGCCGCCACCATGGATGCTTAGTGACTGGCCGCTCATCTCGGTAGCTCTACCGCTTACGTCGGTTCGTGAATCCGAACAAGTCGCGTCTCACTCGTGAGTCATTCCCCGCGGAACACTGGCGGACGCTTCTCCCTGAACGCCACCATCGCTTCGCGCACATCGGCACTCACGAAGCACTGCTTGATATACGTCAGTTCGTCCTTGAGCTGTGTATCGAGGCTCGCGTCGTGACTCGACAGCAGCAGTCGCTTGGTCAGCGCAAAGGCCAGCGGAGGTCCACCAGCCAGCGCCATCGCGTACGCACCGACACGCTCGGCGAACACATCATCTGCGTGCATCGCGCTCACCAGGCCAATACGCTCGGCCTCGTCGGCTTTGATATCGCGACCGGTGAGAATGATGTCCGCGGCGCGCGCATGACCGATCAAGCGCGGCAGGAGCCAGCTCACTCCCGCATCGGGTGACAGACCGCGACGCACATAGCCGGCGGTGCATGTCGCACTCGCGCTGATCACGCGCAAATCGCACGCGAGTGCGAGACCAAAGCCGGCACCGGCAGCGGGTCCGTTGATCGCCGCGATCACGGGTTTCTCGCACTGCGTGATGCTCTGCACCCATCGACCGACCCAATGATAGGGATCGAGCTTCGCATGACGTGAGTCGCCCAGGTTCACTGGTTCAGCCAGATCGAGTCCGGCGCAGAAGCCGCGACCCGCACCGGTGATGACCACCACGCGCACCGCATCGTCCGCAGCGGCTTCGTTGACGGCGATGGGTAGTTCGTCGGCGAGACGCGGATTCACCGCATTCAACCGCTCGGGGCGATTGAGTGTGATCGTGCGAACACCGTGGGTGGTCGCAATCTGCAGGTGAGCGAAATCGGTCATGTCGGCTTCCCCGGATTGAAGCGCAAGCTGCCTGGTAACGCATTCATCAGTCCACCAAGATCGGTCGCCTTGTCGAGCGTCGTAACGAAGGTCAGGCCGTCGATCGACACGACGATCATGCCGCTGATGCCGTACACCACCACGCAGCCACCGTCGGCGTGAATGACATTGCCGCTCGAGTCGACGCAGTGCACATGCCCCATGATGCCGTTGCCGGTGTCGTCGAGTTCGCGCACGCGTCGAAGCGACGCCCACGTGCCCACGTCATCCCACTCACAGTCGCACGGGAGCACCGCGACCTTGCGGCTGCGCTCGAGTAAACCGCGATCGATCGACACGCTCGTCACCAGCTCCGCAAACTCCGACATCTCGCCGATCGCGAGCTTGGGAAGCCCAGCGTGCAATTCACTCGTGTTCGCATGCAACTCGTCGAGCACCACGCGCGCGCGACAGACGAAAATTCCGGTGTTCCACATCGCGCCCTTGTCGATCAGCACATCGGCCAGTGCGGCATTCGGCTTTTCGACAAAGTGTTCGACATGACAGGCACCGCCATGCGCCTTGGGGCTGAGCGGATCGAGCGGCGTGCCAGGCTGCAGATATCCAAAGCCCGTCTCGGTGCGACTTGGTGTGGCGCCGAGCACCACCAGCAGCTGCTCGGCGGCGGCAACCGAACCAGCGCGACGCACCGTTTCGCGGAGCACATCAGGGAAGCCTACACTCAGATCGGCATGGAGCGCGCAGAACACGGCGTCTGGTCCAGCGCGACGCGCGACTTCATGAGCGCCCCACGCCAGCGCCGCCGCCGTTCCCAAGGGGCGCGGCTCGATGAGCATGTTCGCACGCGGCACTTCAGGAATCGCTTCGTGGAGCGCATCGGCGATGTCGGCGCTCGTCACCACCAACACCCGGTCGGCGGGGACCAGCGGCGCGAGTCGCATCACGGTATCGGCAATCAGCGGGCGCTCGTTCACCAGCGCCAACAGCTGCTTTGGGCGTTTTGGAGTGCTCAGCGGCCAGAAACGCGTGCCGATACCGCCGGCAAAGATCACCGCCCACATCGACGTGCCCGTTTCGAGCAGCGGATCGAGCTCGAACTCCTCGGCGGTCATTTCGGCGGTGTCCGGATCGAGCGTCACCGACGTCGGCGCATTCGGACTCACTACGCGGGGCTCACGCATCGACCTCTGGCACCTCGCAACTGATAAAGGGTGGCGCTCGCGTTCGGCATCGAACAACATACTCCAAGCCATGAAAATCTGATCGATCGTCACGAAGACGGACACGGTCTGAGGGAGAACCGATGCGTGTAGATGGAACGCCCCGCTCGAGCGCCGCCATTGGCGAGCTCGACGTGCTGGGGATGCTCGAAGCCGACACCACCGTCGATGCCGCACGACCGATTCTCGACCTGGTCGCCGAGTACTTCGCGGCGACGCGCACGGGTGAGGGCCCGGTCAGCACATGGCACAGCGCGGAGGTGATTGCCGATCGACTCGTTGAACCACTACCGCGTGGACCGCGCCCCCTGGCCGATGTCGCGCGGCGTTTGCAAACCGCGCTGCTCGATGATGTGAATCGTCTCGCGCATCCGATGTACATCGGCCATCAGGTCTCGGCGCCGCTGCCGGCGGCGGTCTGGACCGACGCGTTGATCAGCGCGATCAATCAGTCGATGGCGGTGCGTGAGATGTCGCCGAGCTTCACGCCACTCGAGCATCAGGTGATCGAGTGGATGACGGATCTGATCGGCTGGGACGACAACAAGGCGGGAGGCACTTTCACGAGTGGCGGCACTGAAGCGACGCTCACGGCACTGCTGGCCGCGCGTTCGCGCGCGATTCCGAATGTGTGGGCGCACGGAGTGGGCGCGCATCCGCCAGTGCTCATTTGTGGTGAGCACGCGCACTACGCCGTGTCCCGTGCGGCGGGGGAGATGGGGCTCGGTCTCAATCGGGTGGTCACGATTCCCAGTCACCATCATCGCATGAGCGTGCCGCATCTGCGCGAGCAGCTGCACAAGCTGCGCGGGGCGAAGCAGAAGATCATGGCCATAGTGGCTACGGCGGGGTGTACGGCGACTGGGGCGTTTGATGATCTCAACGCCATTGCCGATCTGTGCGCCGAGCATGCGGATGAACACGGACCGCTCTGGTTGCATGTCGACGCGGCGCATGGTGGTGGTGCGCTGCTCAGCGAGCAGCACAAGCATCGGCTGGCCGGAATCGATCGTGCGGACTCGATGGCATTCGATCCACACAAGTCGCTGTTGCTGCCACTCGCGGCAGGCATGCTGCTCATGCGCGATGAGCATGGCCTCGAGCGGGCGTTCTCGCAGAGCGCGCCGTACCTGTTCACCCCCGGCGGAGACGCGCGCGCCTGGGATATGGGGCCGCGCAGCTTCCAGTGTTCACGTCGTGCCGATGTGCTCAAGGCGTGGGTCGCGTTCCAGCGCTACGGCGCCGACGCGATGGCCCAGCTCTATGACCGACTGTGCCGCATGGCGCATGAGATGCACCGCCGGCTCGAAGGGCACGCGCAGTTCACGGCGCTTCATGAGCCGGAGTCCAACATTCTCTGCTTCGCCTGGAACCCACCGGGAGCGAGCGCGAGCGAGAAGGACGCTCTCACGGACGCGCTCCGCGAGCGGTACAATCGAAGCGGGCGGGGGTGGATCACGATCACCACACTCGATGGTCGCCGGGTGCTCCGGATTACCGTGATGAATGCGCGGACCGATGTGCAGCACATCGAAGCGCTATTGCACGGCCTCGAGCGCGAGGCGGAGTGGGTGCTCAAGCATCACGGCTAGACTCGGCAACACTTCGGAGAGTGCGCCTGTCTGTTCGAGTGACTGTCTCATTCACTACAGGGAATCGATCGATGATGCGTGTGATGCTGAGTGTTGCCGTGGCCGCCGTGGCGATGAGCGCGTGCGCCAGCTCTACTTCATCGACCGCGGCCAAGCCCGGCGAAGCACCGTCGGCGGCTCCCAAGGCGCCGACACCCAGGCAACCGGTCACCGAGAACCCGAACATCCGGCGCGCCATCGTGTCGGACAACACGGGCATCATGTACAGCGACGCGCCGCTCGATCAGTCGCGCGTGATTGCGGCGAAGCCTGAGTTCGTGATGAATGCGATACGTCAGGCCTACGACGGGTTCATGATTCCGATCACGCTCGACGATCGGCCGACGCGCCGCATCGGTAACCCCGACTTCCAGCGCAGTCGTCAGTTCATGGGCAAGCGCATGGTCGAACTTCTCGACTGCGGCGGCGGCATCACCGGCCCGAACGCGCTCACGTATCGCATCTACATGAGCCTCATCACCAAGGTCAAAGACGCGCCGAATGGCCAGTCGGAAGTGAGCGTGCAGTTGCTGGCGACGGGCAAGGACCTCGCGAGCGGTGCGAGCTCCGATCGCATTCCGTGTGGCAGCTCAGGAAAGATGGAGCAGCGGCTCCTCGATGAAATCGAGAAGCGCGTGGGGACGAAGCCCTAGTTTTCTCGCCCCTTCGAGTGCACGGCGGTATCGCCGCACGAGCCGCGGATAACGACTTCGGCGGGCAGGATCTCATGTTGCACCGGCACCACTTGCGTTTCACCGCTGCGCAGCGTGTCGATGAGGCGCATCGCCGCGCGCTCGCCGAGTTGGAAGATCGGCATCCGCACCGTGGTGAGCGGCGGTGAGAGAAAGCGCGTGACCGGCAGCTCGTCGAAGCCCGCCAATGCGATGTCGTCGGGAACGCGAAGTCCCGCGTCGCGGATGGCGGCGAGTGCACCGATCGCCATCGTGTCGTTCGCGCAGAAGATCGCGTCGGGGCGCGTCTCAGCGTTCGTGGTCCTGAGCAGTTCGGCGACGACATCGTAGGCGGTGTCGAAGCGGAACTCGCCCATGAGCTCAATCAGCTCGCACTGTTCGTAGAAGTTCGCAACTTCGCGCACCGCATGAAGGCGTTCGCCGGCGTCGACCTGACCAACCGGACCGCGAATGAATGCGATCTTGCGATGACCCACCTGGAGCAGGTGTTTCATCATCGACGCGGCGCCCTGGAAGTTGTTCACCGACAGCGCCGCGAACTCGCCCACGTCGCTGCCCGCGCCCACGAGCACCGTGGGATATCGCTCGGCGACTTCCGCCAGGGTCGCGCGTGCGGCCACACTGGGCGACACGGCGAGGAAGCCGTCCACTCGTCCGCGCATGTTGCTCACCGCCGCGGCGATTTCGTTCGCTTCGCGGCGCGCGCTGGTGACGAGGGTGAGGAAGCCCTGTCGCTTCGCCGTTTCGTCGATGCCGCGAAGGAATTCCGAGAAGAACTCGCCGCTCAGCTCGGGGAGGAGCACGCCGAGCGTGCGCGTGCGTCGCGTGATGAGGCTGCGCGCGCCGCCGTGCGGGGAGTATCCGAGCTTGTCGACGACCGAACGAACGCGATCGCGCGTTTCATCCGTTACGCGGGCCGCGTCGTTGAGTACGCGCGAAACCGTGGCAATGGAAACGCCCGCGGCCCTGGCAACGTCGCGGATGGTAACCGAGGAAGGACGGCTGACAGGAGGCATCAAAATGCTCGGAAGCCGGTGAAACAGACACTTCCGTTACATTCTCCCTGAAATCGTTTACCGCCGCAAGGGTACGCCTGTTACAGGAACCCCCAAACGACTCTGACCCCGTGTAACGGCGGTCCGTTTCACGGGGTCAGAGTCGAATCGGCTCCAGTTTTCAATGACTCAGAGTCATTGAAAGGGGCTAGAGGGCCTTTCTGATCGCGGCCTCGAGGTTCTGGGTGCCGCCGAGGCCTGTGTAGACGACCTTGCCGGTCTTGTCGACGACGACGACATAGCTGGTCGCGGGCGCATCGTAGGCGCCGCTCACGGCTCCCTTGCGATCATACAGGATGTCGCCGGCGAGCTTGTTCTGTGCCTGCCAGGCTTTCACGCGCTCGAGCGACTGGTTGATGCTCACGGCAACGGTCACGAAGTGGACCTTGCCCGTGTACTTGGTCATCACAGCGCGCATTGTGGGCTCGAGCGCTTTGCAGTTGCCGCACCAGGTGGCCCAGAACTCGAGGACCACCGGACCCTTGCCGAGGTACGACGACAGATCGACGGTCTGGCCGGCGAGTGTTTCGAGCGGACCGCCGGGGGCTTTTTCGCCTACGGCGATGCCGAGGTCCTGCGCCGCTGCTGGGGCAGCGGAGAGTGCGAGGAGTGCGATGGCGTGGCGGAGGCGCTTGAACAACTGAGGCATGTGGCTTTTGGATTGTGTTTATGGTCGTCCGTACTGGGTCGTGCGTCCTGGGTGTGCCGGCGGGTTGCTCCTCGCTGGCTGCTCAGAAGTACACCTGACCCATCTTCACCAGGTAGTACTCGGCCATCGCGAGCATCACGAACGCGAAGACCTTCTTGACCGTGAGCATCCACGCACCGGCCCGTGGCAATCGGCCGATCGAACCCGCCGAGAGTCCGACGATGACGAGCAGCGTGCACATGCCGAGCGAAAAGACGAACAGGTAGAGGAACCCCAGAAGCGCCGAATGGGTCGTGGAGACCC
Organism: uncultured Gemmatimonadaceae bacterium; assembly: GCA_966112585.1. Classification (GTDB taxonomy): domain Bacteria; phylum Gemmatimonadota; class Gemmatimonadetes; order Gemmatimonadales; family Gemmatimonadaceae; genus Gemmatimonas. The sequence continues at coordinate 92,929 of CBHWDN010000001.1, read as the reverse complement.
AGGTCAGCACCGCGGCCATGACCGGTGCCGAGCAGGGGGCGGCCACCAGTCCGGAGGCGGCGCCCATCACGAAGGCGCCCACTGCGCGACCACCGGTGCCGGCGTTCGCGGCGCGCTGCATGATCGACGCAGGGACGCGGACCGGGAGGACGTCGAGCATGGCCAGCGCCGCGATCAGTAGCAGGTTGGCCATGGTGAAGAAGGCCCACGGGTTCGCCGACACCGTGCCGAACATCGTGCCGGTGAGGCCGGCAAGGAGTCCGAGACCCGCGTAGACCGATGACAGCCCAAGCACGTAGACCAGCGAGAGGCCGAGCGGACGCCACCGTGACGGCATGGTGGCGCCATCCTGATTCGATGATTGCGACTGTCCGCCAACGATTGCGGCGGTGATCGGGATCATCGGGTAGACGCAGGGCGTCAGGCTGGTGAGCACGCCGGCCCCGAAGAGCAGGGGGAGAGCGGCGGCCGGACTGCTGGAGAGCTGAGCGGTGACGTCGAGCTGCATGTAGTGCGCAACGGGGAGGGGTGACGCGAAGGCAACGCACGGTCGCTGCGGGAAGATATGCGCGGCCCCGGCAGAACGTTCCTTCCCGCGTCTCGCCGCTTGAGCAGTCGCGTGTGATTGTCCAAATTCGCGACGAGGTACGCGCGCCAATGCGCGCGGATTTGCTCTGAAACGCCAACTGGATTCAGGGACATTGCCAGTATGAACGCTGCCATCATCAATGCCGCGCTTGTGCGGCAAGTGCGTCAACTCCATCGCGCGGCGATGATTGCCCTGGCTATCGTCGCGGTGGTTGCCAGCATCGGCGTGGGCCTGGTATCCGGCAAGCAGCAATGGCTGCTCCACACGCGCAATGTGCTTCGTGTGCTCAATAGCGCGGAACGTGAAGTCGAACATGTGGTCTACGAGGGTGATCTCGTTGATGGTCGACTGATTGGCGGTGACCATGCGCTTGCGCTCTTCGACTCGGTGGCGACGCTGACCGCTGACAATCCCGAGCAAGTGGCACGGATCGTTGCCGCTCGGGCGGCGGCCGCCGCGCGCATCGACGCGGCCTCCGCGGTGCGGGTGCGTCAGCCGAGCGCGCGACTCGATTTCCCCGAACGTCGCAAGCTCGCCGACGCGGTGAACGCCGCGCGTGATGTCGAACAGCGCCTGTACGATGAGCGGAACGCGTCGATGAAATTCTGGCGCTTTGTCATGTACGGCGTCGTGATGGTCGGGCTTGGACTGCTTGCCGTAGCGCTCCAACGGTTTCAGCGCACGGTGATGTCGGAGGCTGAAGACGCGGCGGAAGCGCGCGCGCACCTGGATTTGCTCGAAGAACGGCTCGCGTTTGTCTTGCAGCGGGCGCCTTTCGCCGTAGCCATCGTTCGCCCCGACGGCAGCGCGGAGGTGAGCAATCCGCTCTGGCAACAGCTGGTCGGCAACGAATCGTTGGTGCCGAACGCCTCGACGCATCCTGTTGCACGGGCCCTGTCGTCATTGCAAGCCACGGTGCGCTCCAGCAATGCCCTCGAGATCGACGAGTTCACGATTCCCAGCGATCACGGCGATTCGGCGGTCTGGACGGCGACCGCGTATCCGCTCGAAAGTGCCGGGCGTGTGGATCATGACCTCGTCGGCATGGTGCTGGTCGAAGTGTCGCAACATCGCGCGCTCGAGGCGCGACTCCGGCACAGTCAGCGCCTCGAGTCGATTGGTCGACTCGCCGGTGGCGTGGCGCACGACTTCAACAATATTCTCACGGCGATTCTGGGATTTGCCGAAATGGTGGGAAACGGCGTGCCGGCGAAAAGCCGCGCGCGCGACGATCTCACGCAGGTGACACGAGCTGCCGAGCGGGCGTCGGTGCTCACGCGTCAGCTGCTGGCATTCAGCCGTCAACAGGTGGTGAACCCCGCCGTGCTGGATGCCAGCGAGGTCGTGCGCGCCATCGAACCCATGCTGCGCCGCTTGATCGGCTCACATATCAAGGTGCATGTAGAGTCCGACCAGCCGCTCTGGTCGATCCGCGCCGATCGTGGTCAGCTGGAGCAGATCGTCGTGAATCTTGCGCTCAATGCGCGCGACGCGATGATGAACGGCGGCGACTTGGTGATTACCACGCACAATGTGCAGCGGGACGACGGGCACCGGTACGTTGCACTGACCGTGCGTGACAGCGGCGAGGGAATTCCCGAAGCCAATCGCGCGCGCATCTTCGAACCGTACTTCACCACCAAGGGGCCGGGTCAGGGCACCGGACTGGGGCTCGCCACGGTGCAGAGCATTGCACATCAGAGTGGCGCCACCATTGCGGTGGAAAGCGCCGATGGGCGCGGTACGCGCTTCACGGTCGTCTTCCCGTTCGTCGAAGGACCCGCCGAAACCGCGGCGGCATCGGCACCGGTCCAGATCACGTCGCGTCACGCATCGGTGGTGGTCGTGGACGATGATCGTGATGTCCGTCATCTCATGGAGTACGTGCTGACCGAAGCGGGGCACAGCGTGGTAACGTTCAGCAACGGTGCCGATGCGCTGGCCCATCTGCGTCGCGCTGCGATCGTTCCCGATCTGGTGGTCTCCGACCTCGTCATGCCGGGAGTGGGCGGCGCAGAGCTCGAGCGACAGGTTGCCGCTGACGGTCGACGCGTGCCCTTCCTGTTCGTGTCCGGATACGTGCCCGAAGCGCACAACGCACTCACGACCAGGAGCGATCAGCATCAGCTCCTCGCCAAACCGTTCACATCGAGCGAACTGCTCGCGGCGGTGGCGGCGAGACTCGCGATGGCGTAGGCGCGTCACGTTAAGTTTTCCGACGCGTTGTACAGATTGTTTGTAAGGCAACTGTAAGCTGGAAACGGGACGAGTGCGCTCAACTCGGACATGAAGGTCGCGAAACTCAAACCCAGTCATGCGGTCCTGAGTGCGACCTCCTTCTCTGAGTTCTCTATGTCCAATTCCATAGTGTGGTCTTTCGGAATGCGCGCGCTGGTCAAGGTCGGCGCCGCCATTGCTGTTGCGATCGTTGTCGTGCCCCGACTCGAGGCGCAGACGTCGGCCAGCGCGAACGTCACCGCCACCGTGAATCAGCCGCTCGCGGTATCGGCCACGAATGCGCTGGCCTTCGGCACCTTGGTGCCCGGATCGTCAAAGACGGTGGCGGTGACCGACGCGAGTGCGGCCGCATTCTCCATCTCCGGCAGTGCAAGCGCGCCGGTGTCGCTCACCTTCACACTGCCGTCCACGATCGCATCGGGCGGCAACACGCTCGCCATCAACAGCTGGACCGCGCGCCACAACACATCGAACAGTGCGGCGTCTGGCGTCGACTTCACACCGTCGGCGTCGGCCAGCACGATGTCATTGAGTGGATCGGGCGCCCTATATGTGTTCGTGGGCGCGACCGCGGCCCCGTCGGCGAATCAGGCGGCTGGTTCATACGCCGGGACGCTCACGCTCACCGTGGTGTACTTCTGATGCGCGCTAACGCCATGCGTTCGCTTCTCACGCGCGCGCGCTTCGTGATGCTCGCGCCAGGCGCGCTGCTCGTGCTCAGCACGCAGCAACTGACCGCGCAATCGGTGCTCGTTGCACCGACGGCCATTGTCATCGACGCACGATCACCATCGACACCGGTGACCCTGGTCAACACCGGCGATCGTCCCGCCGAGGTGATGCTGTCGACCACGTTTGGTGTACCGGTGACCGACAGCGTCGGTGCAATGCGACTGGCAATAGACAGCGCAAGCTTTGACTCGCTACCGTCGGCGGTGTCGTTCATCAAGGTGTATCCGTCGCGACTGGTGCTCGCGCCTGGCGAGCGCCGCGTGGTACGTGTGGTGGCGGATGCGCCGGTCGGCCTGCCCAGCCGCGAGCACTGGGCGCGCTTGGTGGTGACGAGTCGTTCGGCGGCGTCCGTTGCAGCCGATGGTGCCGTGGCATCGGGCGACGCGTCGATCGCCCTCGATCTCGTGGTGCGATCGGTGCTCGCGGTGTTCTGGCGTCCGGCCGGCGTCACAACGGCGGTCACGTTGTCGGATGTGCGCGTGCAGCAGGTGGGAAATGTGATCGAGTGCCGGATGCAATTGCAACGGATTGGCACGGCGGCCTTCGTCGGGTCGGTGCGTGCTACACTGCGCGACGAACGCGGACTCGTGCGCGCGCAGACACAACTGCCGCTCGGTGTCTACGTCGCCATGAATCCAGCGCTTCGGTTTGACGTCGGCGGACCACTGGCGGCGGGTACGTATGAGCTCGAACTCGAGGCGGTGACGCATCGACCGGATGTGCCATCGAATGCCCTCGTGTTCGCTCGACCCGTGCGCAGCACACACCAGCTGCAGGTACGCTGATGTTCACGGGTGTGCGCGGTCGTCGGCGCGTCGCGTTGGTCGCCGCGCATGCACTGAGTGTGGCGGGCATCACGGCGCCGTTGCGCGCGCAGGTTGGCGCCAACGTCGCAACGCTTGCGCCGCTCGATTTCGGGACGATCATTTCCGGTGCGCCGAGTAGCGTGGCGGCAACATCGTCTCAGGCCATGCAGTTCCGGATTACCGGTGTGCTTGGCGCAGCCGGTGGATTTTCGATTGCCTTTCCCACAACGCTGACCCGCGTGGGCGGCGGTGGCTCGCTGCCGCTGTCGGTGTGCAGCAGCTGCGGCATCTATCGTGTCGGCACCAATAGTCCGACCGGCGGTACCGTGTTCAATCCGGCAACCGGCGTCAGTGGATTGGTGATCGTGGTGTCGAGCACGATCTACGTGTGGATTGGCGGGACCGTCTCTCCGCCGCTGAACCAGCCAGCCGGCTCGTACACGGGTACGGTCGTGATCACGCTCGCGCCCATTCTGTGAGTGCGATGCACGGCGCCGGCGAACGTGTACGGCGGGCGAGCGCGTCGCGTCGGCGAATGTTGGGGGTAGCGTTGATCAGCGCTGGTGTCGCCGCGTTGCCGCTTCGTGCGCAGGGCCGCGTTGCATGGCGCCTGGGCACGGAGCCCGTGGCGCTCGAGCTGCGGATCGACGACGACACCAGCGCCACCGTGGTTGCACGTATGCGAGGCGACGGAACGACCTGGCTTCCACTGCGCATCATCGCGCAGCTGGCTGGTGTGCGAGCGTCGCTGAACACACGCGTGGCACGCAGCGCATCGGTGCGGGGTGCACAGGCACATGGCACACTGGTGAAGACCGCTTCCGTTCGCGCGTCCGATGGAAATGCTCCGCGTCCGGCAGACGTGGTGCAGGATGCCGACACCACCTGGGTCACCGTGCCGAGGCTGGCGCAATGGCTTGGTGTGCAAATGAATGTCAACATCGCGGACGCCGTGCTCTCGGTGCATCAAGTCGAGCACCTGCCGGGTGTCGAGCGACGACACGTGCAGCGCCTGGCCGCCGCGCAGCTGGCGGCACATCAGGCCGAACGTCCGGCAACAGTGCGCAACCGCGACAGTGATCGACGTGCTGCACAAACCATTTCACGCGGCCAGGTCAGCCTCGACTACAGCGTCTTGCTGCAACGCCGCGGCGCTGCTGGTTCAGCCTCGTGGCGCGAATCAGCGGGGTGGGGACGCGAGGCGGTGATCGTTGCCGCGACGCGGCTTGGCGGCGGTGTACTCTCGGGCACATTTACGGCCATCGGCGACCCTGATCCACACATCTGGCGACGCAGCCTGCAGTCCACTCGCTGGATTCGGCGCGATGAACAGCACGCATGGCGCGGTGTGATGCAGCTTGGCGCGACGGCCGACGTGGGACCATTGAGTGGCACGCTGTTCGGCATCGGACTTGGCAGTCCTCCGCTCGATGGCAATCGCCAGCGAACCGTGTCGTTGACGCGATTGGCCGAGGCGCGGTGGTCGTACGCCGCGATGGCCAATGGCGAATGGTTGCCGGTTACCGTGCGAGACGGCCGAGTGGTGATGGACATCCCCGTGCGTGGCGATCTCGCGCGATACGAACTGTATGGTTGGAGTGAAGACGGCGACCGACAGCGCCATGCGCTGCTGGTCCAGTCGCCAGTGGAGCTGCTCGAGCGCGGACAGCGGACGCAGCAGTCGAGTGTCGGCGTGTGTCCAGACGCCCTCATGCGCGGCGCGTTTGCGAGTTACTGGGGTGCCGCGACGACCGGGAGCAACACGTGCCGGTGGCGCGGTGGTACTGAATGGCGATATGGACTGACGCGCACGGCATCGGTGCGAAGCGGTATGCAACTGTCGGATGCGTGGCAGGCACCGTTCGTTGGCGCCACCACGACCTTGTGGAGTCACACCGTGTTCGATCTGTGGGGTGGCGTCGTGCGCAGCTCGCTTCGTGGATCACCGGCGCGGGTCACGGCGAATGGCAGCGCGCAACTGACCTGGAATCCCGCGCCATCCACATTCATTTCGCTGTCGGGGCGTCAGCTGCACGACACGCGCACGGCGGCGATGCGTATCCGGCTTGGACTGCCAGCGTTCGGCGACGCGCTGGCCATCGAACACACCATGACACGCATGGCGCGGCTCGTTGAACGGCCGCTCGAGAGCGTGCGCGTGAATCGGAATGCGACGCAGTCGCTGTCGCGAACATCACTGGTAGCCAACACGCGTGGCGCGCGCGCCGAGCTGTTCGCCCAGCAGCTTCGCGTGGGGGCCGGTTTCTTTGAGCGAAGCACCGGTGTGGATCTGGCGCTGACGCCGGGTTGGATGCGTGTCGCCGATACGCGATGGTGGTTCCGCGGCAGCATGAGCCGCGTGCAATCCGCCCGGGCGGCACCATGGCGCGCCGACCTGCGCCTGAACGGACGGTTCCTTGGTGCGGACGTCGAGGTGGCGCGCGTGATGCAGCGGCCATTGCGCGCGTCGACCAACGGATTCGGTGCGACCTCCCGGTGGATCCTCACCGTGTCACCGTCGTTTCGAGCGGCGCGCATTTCAAGCAGCGTGGTACGCAACTTGGCGTCGTCGGGCGATGTCTCCACCAGCGGAACGATGCATCGCGCCAGCGGCTCGGTACTACTCGACCTCGCACGAGGGCGTGTTCGCGTCGGGGGCGAAGCGCAGGCCGATCGTGGTCGCCTGGACGTGCAGCTGTGGTTGGATCGGAACGGCAACGGTCGCCAGGAGGCCGATGAGCCCTTGGTGAACGGTGTGCGGGTCGTGGCGGGAAATCGCACCGCGGTATCGGATGCGCGCGGCCTGGCCGTACTGGGCGCGCTGAGCGCGATCGATCCCGTACGTGTGCAGCTCGATACCACGTCAGTACCGCTGCCCTGCTGGATGCCGTCGCGCGCCGAATGGCCCGTGCAGATCGTGGCGGCCAGCACTGTCACGCTGTCGGTTGCGCTCGACGAAGGCGTGGTCATTGAGGGTGCCGTAGCCCGTGCACAGAGCACCACGGGCGTGCTCGTTGTGCGTGCGCGTCACGCGACACGTGGTGTGGTGGCTTCGGCACCGGTGATGAGCGACGGCTCGTATCAGCTGTTGTCTGTCCCAACAGGTTCAGTGGAACTGTCGCTCGTGAACGCGAGCGGCGATGTGTTGGGATCGCAACGCGTCGAACTTCCCGCACTGCGCGGTTCTGCGTCGAGCACGGTGTGCCGCACACAACGCGTTGACCTCAACGCAGCGGGCGCTACTCTGTAGCCAGCTGCACCCCGCGGTCGCGCTGCGAGACAATGCGTGCGCTGCGGTCCACGCGCTCCAGTTTGGCGCGCAGGCGCGTCAGTGTTACGTCGAGCACCGAAGTCCCTGGGTCAAAATCGTAGCCCCACACGTCCTTCAGGATCGACTCCCGTGGCACGAGCGCCGGTGCAACGGCGAGGAGCGCCATCATGAGGTCCGACTCCTTGCGGGTGAGCGACGCGGAGCCGTCCGGCCCCTCGAGCTGCCCGGAATTCAGGTGCAGCGAAAGCCGCTGATGCGCGACCGGTGAGGGAAGGCGAAGTCGCCTCTGCACCGCTTCAATTCGCGCGCTCAGGACCCGTGCGGCGACCGGTTTGCCGATGTAGTCGTCGGCGCCGGCGACCAGCCCTTCCACAACGTCGTCGTCAAAGGCGTGCGCCGAAAAGACGATGACCATGGGCACACGGCCGGCGTCGCGAATCTCGCGAACCAGCGCGGTGCCGCGACCGTCGGGAAGCTCCACGTCGACGATCGCCAGCGCGAAGGATTCGGTGGTGAGCATCGCGCGCGCGAGTGCGAGTGAGGTCGCGACGCATACCTTGGCGCCCATCTCCTCGAGGACGCGGCTGGTCCAGGCGATCACATCGACGCTGTCTTCGATCAGCAAGATCGTTTGGCCGCCAAGAGAGCGACTCTCGGATGCTGGCTCGGTACTGCCAGCTAGCTGTTCTTCACGTGGCACGGTGGGGTTTCCTCTCCCACGGATCATGGTCAATGAAAAATCGGACACTTGGCCGCCTGCGCCAAAATGAACTTGGCAAAATCTGAGCCGCCCCTCAAGCCGTACCGCATGAGCCGACCCAGTCGGCAGCTTCGAATCGCGCCTTCGAACGAGCTGAGTGCCGCCTTTTAGCCCCCACAAACCAAAACATATCGCGCCACTACTGCACAAACAACCACCCCCCTTGGAGTCTCCCCCCATCCCGCGGTTGGGGTCAGACTCCAAGCGAGGGGACTAGCGTTCGCGCCAGAGTATGAGGCCTTGGGTGAGGCCAGCACCTGTACCTCCCATGCGAAACGCGATGTACAACTTGTCGTTCCCGGCGACACCCAGTACGGTGCTGCTGGCGTTGGAGGTGTCGCCGAGTCCCTTGGTGTCGGGCGCGCAGGTGGTCCAGGTGGCGCCGGTTTCGCTGCGCATCAACTTCGGCTGACCACACTTATTGGCGCCTTCGGAGCCACCGCCAACATGCGCCGCGGCGCTGAATCTGTTGCTCGCGTGTACGCCTACGGTCAGTGGAACGGACATCGAATGCGCGCCGTCGTCAGCGACCACGGCGGGTGCACTCCACGTGGCGCCACCGTCGCGCGAAACGCTCGCCCAGAAGTGATGATCGTTGAAAAACTTGTCGTCGCGCGCGCCAGCGAAAATTGCGGCGATGGTGGCGCCACGCTGGGCGAGGGCGAGTGACGGATCGTCGGTCTGATGATTGTTGGTATCCATCAGCTTGACCGGTGCACCGCTGCCAACACGCCAGGTCCACACGGTCGTGTTGTAGGCCTCCTCGGGCGGTGCGCAGAAGCCCACCGCCGGCTTGTTCGCGGCATCCAGCACGAGCGACACACAGCTTTGCGTGAAGCGTTTCGTGCCCGCCGGATGTGGCACGAGTGTGGACGTCCACGCGCTGGGTGCGTCGGTCACCGCGCCGGTGCGATAGGCGAGTGAGTCTTCGCCGTTCGCATATGCCACGTGTACGCGTCCACCGGCCATTGCGAGCGCGGGCGACGAAAAGCCCGCAGCATCGTCGCTCGACTTGCGCGCGGTGACATGCGACCACGAGGCGCCGTCGGGTGATGTCGCGAAGCGCAGCTCATGCGACCCGCCCATGAGATACAGCATCCCGAAGGTCCCGGTTTGCGCGTCGCGCGCGAGGCTTATGGCGATGTTGCTGCCGGCGTTTGGTACCGCACCCACATCGTCGACCTTCACCGCGTCATTCCATTTGTAGCGCGCGCGATTCCACGAAATGGTGAACAGCTGCCCATCGGCGTTGTCGCCGTCGCCGTTTGGATCGGTCGTGATGTACGCCAGCAACGGGTCGCCATTGCTGTCGAAGGTCATGCGCGTGATCGCCGCGAAACTCCCGGTATTCGATGTCGTGAGCGCGGCCGGCATCTTGAGGACCTGGCTCATGCCCACCGGCGGCGGCCCGACCGTGATTTCATTCGACACCACCGTCCCGGCCTTCACGCGATAGGTGTAGGTCGAAAACGCCTCGATCGCCTGATCGGTGTACGTCGCGCCGGAAGGCGAGGCGAGCGGAGCTGCGGGCGTGGTCGGCCAGGGCGTGCCAGCCGCCTTACGCTCGATCGTGACCGCGCCCGTGGCGCCGGTCCAAGTCAGGGAGACGGCGCTGCTGGAGGCAGCAGACGCCGACAGGGTGATCGCGGCCAGCATCGGCAGCAGCATCAGAAATCACTCGCAGCAAGAGGGCATCGGGCGGGACCCGGCAGCTAGATTACGCCCCGAACGCGAAAAGCGCCCCCTCCGCGCTGTCCGCGATAGAAACAAGAAGTTTCTCATTCACCTCCGCGTCCTCGCCGAAGGCCCATGGCTCCGCAGTTCATTTACGTGATGAAGGGTTTGAGGAAGGTTGTCCCGCCTTCCCGCATCATCCTCGACGATATCTGGCTCTCCTTTTACCCCGGCGCCAAGATCGGCGTACTCGGCCCGAACGGCGCCGGTAAGTCGTCGCTGCTGCGCATCATGGCCGGTATCGATACCGAGTTTCAGGGCGAGGCCTGGGCGCACAAGGGCACGCGCATCGGCTATCTGCCGCAGGAGCCCGAACTCGATCCGACGCTCGATGTGCGCGGCAACGTCGAACTCGCGGTCAAGGCGCAGCGTGACGCGCTGACCGAGTTCAACGACATCTCGATGAAGTTCGCCGAGCCCGATGCGGATTTCGATGCGCTGATGGACCGACAGGGGAAGCTGCAGGAGTACATCGATCAGCACGACCTGTGGAATCTCGACAACAAGATCGACGTGGCGATGGACGCATTGCGTTTGCCGCCGGGCGACTGGAGTGTCGACAATCTCTCCGGTGGTGAAAAGCGTCGTGTCGCGCTGTGCAAGATTCTGCTGGAAGAGCCGGACATGCTGTTGCTCGACGAGCCCACGAATCACCTGGACGCCGAAAGTGTGGCGTGGCTCGAGCATCACCTCGAGCGTTTCCCGGGAACGGTCGTGGCGATCACGCACGATCGCTACTTCCTGGACAATGTCGCCAAGTGGATCCTCGAGCTCGATCGCGGCAAGGGTGTGCCGTACGAGGGGAACTACAGCGGCTGGCTCGATCAGAAGCAGCAGCGCATGGCGCTCGAAGAGAAGCAAGCGAGCGCGCGTCAGAAAACACTGCAGCGCGAACTCGAGTGGGTGCGCATGGCACCGCGCGCGCGTCAGGCCAAGAACAAGGCCCGTTTGCAGGCGTACGAGGATTTGGCGAGCGAAGCGCAGAACGATCGCGTGATGCAGAACGAAATCATCATTCCGCCCGCGCCGCGTCTTGGTAACGATGTCGTGCGCGCGACCGGGCTCAAGAAGTCGTACGGCGACAAGCTGTTATTCGACAACCTGAACTTCGATCTGCCGCGCGCTGGCATCGTGGGTATCATCGGCCCCAATGGCGCTGGTAAGACGACGCTGTTCCGCATGATCAACGGGCTCGAGAAGCCCGATGAAGGTGAGCTGTTCGTTGGCCCCACGGTCAGCATTTCGTATCAGGACCAGCACCGCACGCTCGAAGGGAAGCGCACGCTCTGGGAAGAAATCTCCGGTGGCAAGGAGAGCATCCTGTTCGGAAAGCGTGAGCTCAACTCACGCGCGTACGCCGCGAGCTTCAACTTCAAGGGCGCCGATCAGCAGAAGCTGGTGGCGAACATGAGCGGTGGTGAGCGCAACCGATTGCATCTCGCCAAGACCGTGATGCAGGGCGGCAATCTGCTCCTCCTCGACGAACCGACGAACGACCTCGATGTCGATACGTTGCGTGCGCTTGAAGAGGCCGTGCTCGACTTCTCCGGCTGCGCGGTCGTGATTTCACACGATCGTTGGTTCCTCGATCGCGTGGCGACGCACATTCTGGCGTTCGAAGGCGACTCCGAGACCGTGTGGTTCGAAGGGAACTACGGCGCGTACATCGAGGACTTGAAGAAGCGGAAGGGTCCGGATGCGGATCAGCCGCATCGGATCAAGTACAAGAAGTTGGTGCGGTAGTTTGCGTCGAGGTTGTAGCGTGGCCGGCTCGTGCGATTGGTGCGGGCCGGCTGCGCTCCATGGTCAACCATTCAGCAGCGAGTCAAATGACTACATCGTCTGTACTGGGCATCGTGGTGGGTATCGTGGTGGCGTATTTCATTCGCGATCGGTGGCAAGCGCATCGGAATCGACGTCTCGACAATCTCGATGAGTAGCGTTCGTCGTTTTGCTGCCGCCCTGACCGCTGGTGCCACTTTTGTGGTGGTCGGCAGCGTATTCGCGCAGTCCGCGGCACCAGCAGCGCAGTTGACGGCACCACTCGCGTCGCTCGACGCGCACCGCGTGGTGCCCGTGCCCACGAGTGTCACAGCGGATGCTGGCGCACCGTTCGTGTTCTCAGCGAACACCGCCATCGTCACTGATGGACCGGCGTCACTCACGGCAGCCGGAGAATTCTTGGCACGAATTCTTCGCAAGTCTGCCGCGCTCCGGTTGCCGGTCACTCGCGCAACGCGAGCGGTTGGCACGACGGGCAATGTGGTCGTGCTGCGTATGGACACGACTGCGCTCGCGGATGTTTCCGGCGCCGTGCGCGATGAGAGCTATACGCTCGACATCACCAGCGACAGCATTCGCATCACCGCCCGCACGGCGGCCGGTGTGTTCTATGGAGTGGCTACGCTGCGGCAGTTGCTCCCGTACGGAATCGAAGCGGAGCACAGCGCGTACAAGCTGTTCAGCGCATTGACGGTGCCGGCTGGACGTATCGTGGACACGCCACGCTTCGCCTGGCGTGGCTCCATGCTCGATGTGGCTCGGCATTTCTTCACCGTGGACGAGGTGAAGCAGCACATCGACCTGATGGCGCTGTACAAGTTCAATCGATTGCATTTGCATCTCGCCGACGATCAGGGATGGCGCATTGCCATCGCGTCGTGGCCCAAGCTCACGGCGGTGGGTGGGAGCAGCGAAGTGGGTGGCGCCGACGGCGGCTTTTACACCAAGGCGGACTACGCGCAGATCGTGCGCTACGCCGCGGCGCGCCAGATCGTGGTGGTGCCCGAGATCGACATGCCAGGACACACCAACGCGGCCATTGCGGCGTATCCCAAGCTGGGATGCAGTCGACCGACTCCCAGCATCTTTGGCACGGGGACGCAGCCCGCTGGTGTGTACACCGGCATTCGAGTGGGGTGGAGCGCGCTGTGCCCCGACAAGGCCATCACCTGGCGTTTCGTGAACGATGTCGTACGCGAGCTGGCGGCGATGACGCCGGGCCCGTACGTGCACATTGGTGGTGATGAGGTCGAGGTGCTCAACCACGCGCAGTACACGCGCTTTGTGGAGCGCGCTCAGGCCATCGTGCGCAAGAACGGCAAGACGATGGTGGGTTGGGAAGAAGTCGGGAAGGCCAGGTTGCAGAAGGGGAGCATCGCGCAGCTCTGGCGCAGCGACACGGCGCTGTTGGCAGTCAAGCAAGGCAATCAGCTCATCATGTCGCCGGGGCCACGCACCTATCTCGACATGAAGTACACGCCCACGACAGAGGTCGGGCTGCGTTGGGCGGGGTTCATAGATGTGCGAACCGCGTACGATTGGGACCCAGCCACGTATGCCTCCGGGCTCACCGAGCAATCCGTCCTTGGCGTGGAGGCGCCGCTCTGGAGTGAGACGATCAAGAATCTGAATGCGGCGCAGTATCTGCTCGTGCCGCGATTGCCGGCATTGGCCGAGGTGGCGTGGAGTGCGCAGTCGCAGCGGAGTTGGGATGGATTCCGCATGCGCCTTGCGGAGCACGCGCCGCGGTGGCGATTGCTGGGGATCAACTATTTCGCGTCACCGCAGGTCGAGTGGCGGTAGCGTCGTGGCGAACCCTTTCACTTGGATGCCAATGCGTACGCGAACATCTGTGGCCGTTGGGGCAATCGTTGGCTTGAGTTTGATCGCCGGTTGCGAAGCGCCGACTTCGCCTGGTGAGGAGCATATGCAAGCGCTCGCGGAAACCGAGCGTTGGGTGAATGCCCACCCGAACGGTTGGACGGTGCAGGTTTCAGGTAATGACGCGCCTCGACGCGAGTCGTGGTCGGCAGCCTGCAGCACGAATCCGCCCTCTGGTCGCGTTGCACTCCGAGTGCAGGCGAAGGGAACGCGGCGCACTGCGTACTTTGATTGCTCGAAGGGTGCACCACAGGGCATCTTGGCGATGCGCGAGGCACTGCGGTTGGTTGTGCTCGAGGAGCTTCCGCACGGGATCGATATTCCGCACTGGAGTTTTCGCGTGATGACGCCTGCGTCGTCGATCGCCAGTGGCATCGACATTCTGGAGGCGGCGAGCCGAAGCGTGCTGTTTGCAGTGAACACTCCGCTGTATGCGTTATACGGGCAGAGTAATCGCGAGCATTGCGGTGCGCCGACCGACGCATCGTTGGCGCCTGAATGCTTCGTGCAGCGTGAGCATCGCATTCCGTTGACGCTCGAAATGCGCGTGCCGATGGATGGAGAGATCTTCAAGTAAAATCCACGCTTGGGGTCAGACTCCAAGCCGACCTGACATTGAGCTCGCCGCATTCGCGAAGACACCATGGCGCTCACTCCAATCGACCGACTTCGGCAGCTCTGTCTGGGATTTCCCGGCGCGACGGAAAAGGAGGCGTGGGGCGAGCCGATGTTTCGCGCGCCAAAGATTTTTGCGATGTATGCCAGCGCCGCCACCCATCACGGGCGAGGGCGTCCCGCGGTGTGGATTAAGGCCATGCCGCTCAACCAGGAGATGGCGATACGCAGCGATCCCGATCGCTATTTCAAGCCGCCATACGTGGGGCCGTCAGGATGGATTGGCGTGTATCTCGACAAGCGTCCGCCCTGGGGCGCAATTGCGGCACTGCTTGAAGACGGGTATCGCCAGGCGGCGCCGAAGAAACTGGTGGCGCAGTTGGACGAGTTGCGAAGTCAATCCTGAACTCCACACACAAATGCCAGAGCAACGCTGGGAATACAAAAGCCTTCTCATTAACGTCACCGGTTGGATCGGCCCCAAGATCGACACCGACTCACTCGATGAGGTGCTCAACCATCATGGCATGGAGGGTTGGGAAATCGTGAGTGCCTTTGACATCAATCGACATGAAGGCAGGACGGGATCGCTGTTGATCATGCTTAAGCGGCCGAGGTGATGTCCGAAGAGGCCTTCGAATTCGCCTCCCTCACCGGCGCCGTGCTGCACGGCAAGTATCGCATTGGCCGTCAGCTCGGTGAAGGCGGTATGGGCGCGGTGTATCTGGCCGAGCATGTGGGGATCGGGCGCGAAGTCGCGCTCAAGGTGGTACGTCCGGATCTGCTGAGCGATGCGACGGCCGCCGAACGATTTGTGCGCGAAGCCCGGGCCGCCGGCGGTATCCAGCATCGACACGTCGTGAACGTGACCGATTTCGGTGTCGATCGGTTGGCTGGACACGACGTGGCGTACCTGGTCATGGAGCAGCTGCATGGCGAAACGCTGGAAGCAGTGCTCGAGCGGCAGCATCGCCTTCCGTTACCGCAGGTGCTGGACATCGTGGAGCAGGTTGCTGCGGCGCTTGGGGCTGCGCATGCGCGCGGCGTGGTACATCGGGATCTCAAACCGGCAAACATCTGGCTGACGCCTGATGCGCGCGGCGGATTTCATGTGACACTGCTGGACTTCGGTATCGCCAAGCTGCGCGACGAGTCGTTCGCTCGTCGCGAGGGCGCGCAGTCCGCTGTCGCTGACCCGCGCATCAATCAGACGCACGCAACCCAACTGGGCGAATCAGTCGGAACTCCGGCCTACATGTCGCCAGAGCAGTGCGTGGGTGATGAGGTGGATAGACGCAGCGATCTCTACAGCCTGGGTGTCGTGGTGTACCAGATGCTTGCCGGCACGCTGCCATTTCGCGGCGACACAGTGGCGCTCCTTCGGCAACACTTTGTCGCGGAGATTCCTCCGCTTCCATCCGATGCGCATGTGACAGCGGCAGTCGAGGCCGTACTGCGACGCGCGCTGGCCAAGGAACCGGCAGAACGCTTCGCCACCGCACTCGCCTTCTCGTCGGCCTTGCGGGCGCACGCATCAGGCTTTGGCGAAAGCATGCGCCGTGCCCTGGTGATCTTCGCCGAGCGATTGCCGGAACTCACAGTGCTCGGCGGCTTCTTTGCACTCCCGGGACTGGTGGCGACGGTGATTGGCGTGCTTGCGACGCCGCTCCCGAGGCCAGCACACGTGTTCGTCCTCTTGCTGTCGCTTGTTTCGGCAATGTTGATGGCGACACCCGTCGCGATGGCGGGCATTGCGGCCATCTTCGGCGATTTGCGCAACCGACCCTTTGCTGCCATCACCTGGCGCGGTGTGGCGCGAGCGGTGATCAGCCAAGCTGGAGACCAACGTCCCCTCGATGACGTCGCGCTCTATGTAGCCTGGGTGCGAACGGCGGTGAGTCGCTATCTCGCGACCAGCCGTGCGACCAAGGGCAACGGTGTGCGCAATCTGCTCACCTTCGTCGACCCGTTTCGGCATGGCGGCGTGGCGAGCGCGCCAGAGCGACTGGAGCAGATGAGCGTGCTGTTGCCGGCGCGCGCCTTTGCGACGATGGCTGTCGCACAGAGCGGTGCCTTGCTGTTGTTGCCTGGAGTCGCACTGCTGGCGACGGCTGGAATCACATCGGTGTTACACATCGACGCGTCCAATGCGCCGCCGCTCTTTGTCGTGGTCGGCGGCCTCGGCTTCACGGCGGCGCTCTTTCTTCAAGTATTTATCGCCTTGGTCGACGTGATGCTCTACGACCTGGCGTATGACATGACGGAGCCTTAGAGCGCGCCAGCGCCGCTCCGCAGCGTCATGACCAGCGCAACTACGGCCAGAACAACGACCAATACCAACAGGACGGGGCGAAGCCGTCGCCTCGCATTGCGACGCTCCTCGTACTTCGCCTCATCCAGGTAGAACATGCCGGGTGCGCCCTCACGCAGGACAGCGCGATCGAGCATGCGGCGAAACGTCATATCCTCGGAAACGGAAAGCGCGCTCAGGCTCTTGGCCGTGTTCACAGACACCGCGCCGCTCTGCCGGAAGAGCTCAACAAGTTCTTCTTCCTTGAGGAGGAGCACGATAGCGGGGACGGTCATGCACTGCGCTCCGGTCGGCGTTCGAATGAGTCGAGCATGTCGATCAGTATATGCCGCAGCACTCCGGCGCGCTCACTCAACGCCCGCTGCCGCCGCTGATACTCCTCGCGACCGTTAGAGGTCTCGATGCAGACCGGCTCGAAACCCATCGCGCGCAGATCGTAGGGGCCGGCCTGCATGTCGAGCACTCGCAAATCAACCGCCAGGGAAAAGCAGTCCCACAGCAAGTCACTGCCAACCCACGGCATCGCACTGTACGCCCAGCGATACAGGTCCATATTGGCGTGAATGCAACCCGGCTGCTCGTGATCGTCGCGCGTGGGCCAGGTGATCGGCAGGCGATTCATGGGCTTGGCCGCCGGCGTAAAGAATCGGAAGGCATCGAAGTGACTGCAGGCCACCGGACGACTCTCCACGAATGCATCCAGTTCCGCCTGCGGCAATCGAAGCGGCGCAATTTCAGCGTGCCGCACCTCATGCCCGCCGTACACCATGGCCCACTCGTGCATGCCAAAGCAGCCAAAGTTGGCCGGACGCTCCTGCGTGGCGCGCAGAAGCTGACGCGCATGCTGAATCAGCGTGCGTTGGCTGTCGGTCATCGCACGCGCATTGCGCTGAATGATGTCACCGGTCACGTGATACTCTGGAGCCCCAAACAGCGCCCGTGCTGCGTCGCTGTTCTCCAGCTGTTCGCCCGGGTTCGGATGCCACGTTTCGAGCTTCCCAGCCGAGTAGTGGTAGTACTGGAAGAGGAAATCGTACACCGGATGCGATTCGCCGCGCGAGCGTCGCTCGCGGCGAGGCGTGGTCCACTGCTGCACGCGGACGCGATGTGCGTCGGCACGAGCCTGCCAGTCAGTGGTAGTCAGCTGCGACATCTCAGAACGGTGCCGGATCGCTGACGCTCACAATCTCACCCGATACCGGGTGAACGAACGACAGGTGCGTCGCATGCAGTTGCAAACGCTCGTCGTCATCGGGCGCCGTGCGTCCGTAGAGACGATCGCCGAGGATCGGTGCATCGAGGCCATCGGGATGCGCAGCGTGTACGCGCAACTGATGCGAGCGGCCAGTGTGCGGGATGAACTCCACGCGCGTGCGTCCCGCTTGACGTGCAAGCACGCGCCACTCGGTGTGCGCTGGCTTGCCGTGTACCGGGTCATGAATGTTGCGCGGACGATCGTCGATATCGGGGCGAAGCGGCAGGTTGATGTGTCCGTGTTCGCCCTTCACATCACCATCAAGCCACGCCACATACCGCTTGTTCACCTGCCGCAATGAGAAGAGGCGCTGCAACGCCGACGCGGTGGTGACGTCCTTCGCGGCGAGCAGCAGCCCCGATGTGTCCATGTCGAGCCGATGCACCACGAGTTGGCCGACGGCGTCGGGATACCGCTCGCGCAATCGAGACACGACGCATTCCTGCAACGCGCCACTACGCCCAGGCACGGTGAGCATGCCGCTCGGCTTGTGCACGACCAGTACGTGTGCGTCTTCGTAGAGCACGCGTGGCTCAGCGGGATCGAGTGCGGCGCTGCCAAACAGCGGTGGCGCGTCGGCCGGCAACCCGTCGAGCATATGCGTGAGAATCGGCAAGCACTTGCCGCGGCACGCGGCATAGAACACGCCTTCGCGACGATCGCCGGTCACTGCGGGCGCGCCCCACCAGAACTCCGCCAATGCGAGAGGTGTGAGGTTCAGTCGATACGCGAGCGCGAGCAACTTGGGCGCTGCACAGTCGCCAGCGCCGGCCGGCGGTTCGCCGGGTGCGAACAGGTCGCGCAATGCGCGCACTTCGCCGCGAGCGTTGGTGAAGTGGTAGCTGTCCTGAATCTGCCGCATGAGCACTCGCGACCGTTCAGTTCGCGTTGTGTCGAGCGCACGGATCGCTTTGGCCGTGTGACGCGCGTCGTAGCTCGTGAGATCGGCCGGCATGCTGGCGAGCAATGCGGCGCGTCGATCAGCGAAGGCGAGCATCTCCGCTTCGCCCGACACCCATACGATGTCTCGCGCGCTCGAATCGAATGTCGGTGGCGCCCAGCCATCAATGTGCCACTGGCCGTTGATCATCCCGGAGAAGCCGCGCAGATAGCCGATGGCTCCGTTGACGTCGGCGACAACGAGCACGCCGAACATCTTGCCGTTGCCCGGCTCGTGCAGGCGCCACGCGCTGACCTTGGGCGAGTCGAGCGTGCGTTGAAGCTCCAACGCAGCGCGCTGTGCAAGTGGGTGCACGGCCTTGCGGTCGAACGGCGTGGGAAAGCGATCCGGCCAGTCGGAGCGGTTGGGGGCTGGAGTGAACGGAATCATTTGCGGCGCGGCACCATGCCGAAATGTAAGGAGCCTCCCCTCCTGCGCATTGTGACCGGGCCTTTGGGCCAACCGACATTCAACTGGCTTACCGCAAAGGAACGATTCCATCTCCACACGCGAACGACAGTCGCTGTCTACGCTCCTCGTGTGCGCCATTGCCAGCGTCACGCTTGTGGTGCTGGTTGGTCTGCAGGCCCCCGCTGCCTCCACCGGCTTCCGATGGACGCCCGGGCCGCGCGTGCTCACGTCGAGGCTGCCGCCGTTCGACCCTGGTGGACGTATCCCGATCAGCTTCAGCCTGCGTGCGGGCGATGGTTGGCCGGCGTGGCTGACGGTGCTGCTGATCGTGATGGCGGTGATTGCGCTGCTCTTCGCGCTCGCTCGCCTTATTCACCGTGTCACTCAGCGTGTTCCGGCTGCGCATGTCGCGGGAACTGGAGGCGACACTGGCGTGCCGAGCGAAGCCGCTGCGCGCATTGTGCAATCGGGGCTGGTGGCGGCGATCGAGATTCTGTCTACCGAGCGCGACTTGGGCAATGCCGTCGTGCAAGCGTGGCAGGGGTTGCAGGACGCCGCCGCAACGGCTGGCGTGCATCGTCGCCCCGCCGAAACGACGACCGAGTTTACCGTGCGCTTGCTCTATCGATCGCAGCGCTCGGCGGAGCCAATCAATGCGCTGCTGTCGCTCTACCAGCGCGTACGCTTTGGTGAATACGAGCCGAGCGTACACGATATTCGTGTGGCGCGCGAATCGCTCGCGCTTCTGATAGAGCTCTGGCGCGCCGACTTCCCAGAGCGTCGCAAGTCCAAAGCGGTGCGCGTATGACTCGCGCTGGGTCGACGGGACTCATGATTGGTGTCGCAGCCACACTGAGTGTCGCATTCATAGTGTGGTTCGCCGGGTTCGAAGTGATGTGGGCGTGCGCAGCAGCACTGGCGATTGGTCCGGCCGGTGGACTCATCGTGTCGCTGGCATTCGACGACATGCCACCATGGGGGCGGCCAGCGCGTGAAACGCCTCGCGGCAGTCGACTCACCGTTGCCAACATCGAGCAATCGCTGGCCGCGTGCGATCGTCTCGCCCGTCCATCAGCCTTTCAGTGGATGGGCGCTATGCTATCGCGCGAGCGCGACGACCGCATGTCCCGACTCGCATTGGTGCGTCAGATGCGCGCGCTGATGGTAGCCGAGCTGTACGCACGTGGTCTCGACGCTTCCGAACCGTACGAGGATGCCGTAGCGATGTTCGGCGCCGACGCGCGCGCGATGCTCGAGCCGCACCCCAACAGTCCAGTTTCTTCCGCAACCATCGCACGATGCCTCGATGCGATCGAGCGACTCGCTTCCACTACGCCAATCTCCAAATGACTGCAACCGAGGTGATCTCCGGGCACGTTGCCGCAGAACCGTTGCCCATCGCCGAAATCACCGAGCTCGTGGCGCGCATTCGCGCCGAAGTGGGAACGGCGGTGGTGGGGATGGACAACGCGATCGAGCTCGCGCTCGCCGCCATTCTTGCCGGTGGACACACCCTCTTCGAAGACGTGCCCGGGCTCGGGAAGACGCTCGCGGCGCGCAGTATTGCGACGGCGATTGGCCTCGACTTCCGGCGTTTGCAGTGCACGCCTGATCTGTTGCCAGCTGACATCACTGGCTCGTTTGTATATGCCCCGGCAACCACGTCATTCGAGTTTCGCCCTGGCCCGGTGTTCACCGGTCTCTTTCTGGCCGACGAAATCAATCGCACCGCGCCCAAGACACAGTCGGCGCTGCTCGAAGCGATGGCCGAGGGGCAGGTGACGGTGGAGGGGCAGAGCTTTCCGTTGCCACGTCCATTTCATGTGATCGCGACGGCGAATCCGATCGAGTACGAAGGCACATATGCATTGCCAGAGGCGCAGCTCGATCGATTCATGGTGCGACTGGCAGTTGGCTATCCTGGCAAGGCGGGCGAACAACAGGTGCTGCTCAATCGCGTGGCGCGACGGCGTGAGCGCGCCGATGTGCGTGCCGTGGTGAACGCGCAGATGCTTGCCAGTATGCAAGCTGGTGTGGAAACAGTGACTGTCGACGCCGACGTGGTGCGCTACTGCGTGGATCTTGCCGACGCCACACGCAGCCACTCGGCGGTTTCGGTCGGTGCGTCGCCGCGCGGTTCGCAGGCGTTGCTGCTCATGGCGCGATCGATTGCCGTGATTGCCGGTCGCAGTTTCATTCTGCCCGAGGATGTGAAGCGGGTCGCGGTAGCGGTGCTTGCACATCGGCTCTCGCTCACCACGCAGGCATGGGCCGCTGGAGTGAACGCGGCAGAGATTGTGGCGGAGATCGTGGAGCGGGTGCCGGGGCCGCAAGTCGCGGGCGCAGCGCGCGCGTGAATCACGATTCCAGAGGGCTCGCCGTCCCTGCGTCAGTCGTGCAACATGAAGCGCGACCAGCATGGCGCAAGACGAGCAACATTGAAGCGGCCGTTGTCATAGGGTTGGTGATTGCAGCGCTTGGGATGTTGACCAGTCGCGTGGATGTCGTACTCATTGCGCTTCCGCTGCTGGCGACTGCAGCGCTTGGCTTTGACCGACGTCCGTTGACTGATGCGCCGAGCGGCGTTCGCATTGATGTCGCGCGAGGCACGGGAGCTGATAGTCAGAGCGAGTTCGCCTACCGCGTGGAGATCAACGCGCCGCCGCACGTCGACATCGTACATGTGCGCGTCACGCCGCAGGGATCGCGCATGAGTGAGTTGTTTCTTGCGCCTCGCAATGGTGCGCGCGTGAGCGGGCGCGTTCCGGTCGTGCATTCCGGGAAGCAGCGTGTGGTTGAAGTGAGTTATCGACTTCTTGGTGTAGACAGCAGCTGGCTGTCGGCGCCCCTGCCCACGCTGGTTGCTGAGCGCGTGGTGAACCCCGAGATCGTTCCGGTCGCGTGGGTTCCGCTGCCGAGGCGCCTCACTGGTCTCACTGGAATGCATGCATCGGCGCGACCGGGTGATGGCGGAGAGTTTCGCGATTTGCATCCGTACGCCGCCGGCGATCGGTTGCGGCGCATTGACTGGAAGGCTACCGCGCGCCGGTCGCAGGGGTTTGGTGATCTCTATGTACGTCGTACCGATGCGACCTCGGATGCGACGCTCATTCTGGTGATGGATAGCCGAGAAGATGCGGGCGAGCGCGTGCAGAGCTGGTCGGTGGAGCAGGGTGGCGCGCCGGGGCTTACCTCAATGGACATTGCGCGAGAGGCCGCGACATCCATCGCAGTTGCCGCCATTGGCCAGGGTGATCGTGTTGGCCTGATCGATCTCGCCTCGCAGAACGGGGTGGTGACTGCGGGCGCGGGGAAGCGACATCTCGATCGGTTGCTGCGCCGTATCGCGGTAAGTGGGCCGAGCGGTGTGCGACTTACGCGTCGACGTGCGCCGGTGGTGCCGGCAGGCTCAATTGTCTATCTGCTTTCGGCGTTTCTCGATGACGATGCGACATCGATCGCGCAGCTCTGGAGTGCTGCCGGGCATCGCATCATTGCGGTGGATGTGTTGCCCGCGCCGCTATTCGAAGGAAGCGCGCCGCAAACGCGATTGGCGCATCGGCTGTTGATGGCCGAGCGCATGCGGCGCATGGCCGATGCGCGTGCGAATGGCGCGGAAATCTTCCGGTGGCAGGAGGACGCGGCGAATCCCAGTCGTGCGGTGGCGTTGCGCACGCTGGCGCGAGCGGGGCAGCGGCGGCGATGAGCGCTCGCTCGGTTACGCGGGTAGGAGCGTCGGCGCCCGAGATCGACGCGTGGGTGCCCACTGCTGTGGTTCACGTTAGCTGGCTCGTGCTGGCCGTGTTGTTGTGTGCGACGACGATCGAGCAGCCGTTCTGGCGCGGGATGGGGCTACTCGTTGCCATGACGGCGACGCTTGCGCCGCATGTCGTGCCGCGGTGGTGGATGGTGTTGCTGCTGGGTGCGCATCAGCTGTGGCGTGCGCCGCTAGCGAGCGAATGGACGTTCTACCTGCTGCTCGCGGGAGTACATCCGCTGTTTGTGCTCGGCGCGCTGGCGAAGATGATGCCGTGGAGCGGGCGCGTTGAGGTGGCGGTATTTGTGGGGCCGGCCAAGCGATTTGTGTTGGTGCAGGTAGGGTGTCAGCTGCTAGCTGTGGGTGCGTTGAGCGGGTTTGGTGATGCGCGTGGTACGGTGACGGGATTGTCGATGCTGGCTGGTGCGATGGTGGCTGTGGTGGCGTTCGTGCTGGCGCGGGCTGCGAATGCGTCGGCGCAGGGGTAGGCTGGGACAGGACGCGATGCGCCGGCGGGCTCGGCGCGTACATTGATGAAGCGTGGTTCAGGCGCGGATTGGCTGCGGCTGACGGAGTACGGGCGAATGGCGCCATCGACGGCGCCGGGAGCACTGAATGGGATCGTTTCGCCGAGGCGCGATCGGTCGGGCGTGTCTGATGATTGCGGCAGCAGCGACGGGACTCGTCGTGAGTGCGTGCGGTGAGGATAGCCCTCCGCCGACCGACTCGAGCCCGATTGTCGTCATGGCCATCACGCCAACGCAGGCGACGGTGACGGTCGGCGACAGCGTACGCTTCTTCAGCCAGGTAGCCGGAGGCCCTTTTTCGCTGACCAGCTGCAATCAGTCGTCGACATCAACCGCGGCGATCACACTCACCGCCACCGGTTGTACTGCGGTTGGGCTGGTCCCCGGTATCACGGACATCAAGATCACCGCGTCGAATGGCGCTCACGCGACCGCACGCTTCACGGTCGTTGCCAGATAACATGCGCCGATTTGTAATGTTCGCAGCGTTGGTTGCTGTCGCCGCATGCCGACGTTCCGCACCCGTCGCGGTTGGCGCTGCGTCGCCGGCCGCTATCCTCGGCGCGTTTGTCGACGACTACGACACACGCTACCGCATCTCCGCGACGGAGTTCGTCGAAGGGCGAAGCGTCTATCAGGTGATCGAGTGGCGCCCGAAGGAGCAGTACTTTCTCGCGCGCAATGCGGATTCCAATCGCACCGACGGCGGGAAGTTCTCACGAGTTGATTGGGTGATGTTACCGGACCAGGGCGCGTACACCTGGGGGTATTGTCACTCGGCGTGGAAGGCGCCGACGGTGGATTCGGCGCGGGCGACGCTGGTTGTGGATCGAGGGGTGCCGCGGGTGGGATGCAATCGGCGGCCGTTTACGCGGATGAAGCATGAACCGTAGTGAGATACCCTAGGCGCGATCAGCTACCGCAGAGTCAGAGGATGGCGGCGCTCGCAGCGTAAGTTGCGCTAGATCACCACGACCACAAACCGCAGAACGGCTCTTCACGAGAAGTGAAGAGCCGTCCGCCTCGACTTAACGACTTCCGCGGCTAAGCGGCGAGCTGCTTCACGAACCAGTCTGCACCGTTCGCTGGAATGCCAAACCACGCAGCTTCACCGCTCAGCTTCATAACGACGAGCTTGTCGTTCGCGTCGATGAACTGGATAAGGTGATCGCGAACCTTGGCTGCGGAGGAACTGGTGCGAATCATCCAAGCCGAGTCGAGGTAGTGGTAGTAGGTGCCGTAACTCTCGATTGCGGCGTGAAGCTTCTTGTAGTCCCGGCCTGGCTGGCGTAGGTCGTAGTTGATCGAGTACGAGTTCATGGGTGCGTTTCCCGCGTTGAGTAGAACCAAGTCGACTAAGTGGATTTACCTGCTTGACCGAGGTCCGCCCTCAGGTCTACTCTTTCCTCCGCACCTACGCGTATCGTCGCCAACGGACGGGTGAGTGTTGATTCGGAGCATTCAGATGAGCTCCGAGGTAAGGCCTCGAGATCCCTTCAGTCGGTTGCAGCCGACTGAAGGGATTTCGTTTTTCGTTCGGCCACTTTTACGTAAGCAATTTTTAGCACTCTCGTCAAGAGAGTGCCAAACCGTTGTCAGAAAACAACTTGTGAATGTTTTCACAAGTGCATGCATCGCCACATAGCCTCCGACACTCTGTCGTGAGCAAGGCATGGCGTGAGTGTGTTAATATATAACTTAACTTGTCAATTGACAACTTCTGCGGAAAAATTATAGTAAATCGTATGTTCTTGGTGAACTTTTAAGTAAACTTTGCCTTGGCCGATAATCCTCTTTGGCTTCCTAACGGCGGCACTCTTGCAATTCGCTGGGCTCTCCACAGCGACGGCATCTGCCATGCGAGGGAAGTCTATGAGCAGGAGCGCGGGTGCCGAGTGTCCCTGCTCGCGCTTGCCAGACAAATCTCGATAAAAGGAGTCGTGGGCAAGCAGCCTGAAAACGGACATCGGCTTCAAGGAGACTTCAACGATCTCTACGAGCTGAAGCCGGGCGACTGGCGCTTCATGGGATTTCGTCAGGGCGTGGACTTCTACCTGACGAACGGCGCTGCGAAGAAGCGCAATCAGGAGCCTGACTACCGATTCGCGATGAACGTCCGCGCATTCGTAATAGGTGAGCTCCGACCTCGGATCAGATAGCAGTTATCACCGCACTTCTAGAATTACTGGAGACTTCGCATGACCTCACAGGTTCACTTCTTGAGCTACAGCTCGGCGCTTGTTTCGCCATCAGTCGAAGAGATTCATTGGTTGCAGCGCGAGCTGCCTGACCCCAAGGATCAGCGGGAGTATGCCCAAGAGCGGTGCATCGTCGCCGTCACTGAGGCCCTCGGTGAGGCGATGGAGCGTGCCGGAGTAAATCGCACGCAGCTGGCGCAGGCGCTGGGAGTAAGCAAGAGTCACGTATCTCAGTTGTTCGCCGGTCGAAACCTCACCTTGCGAACGATTGGTGACGTGCTTTGGGTCTGCGGCTTGGAGGTTCGTGACTTGGAGCTCGATAAGTTGGGAGTAGCCGTCGTTCCCTTAGAGCACGCCGCCGAGTGGCGCATGGGCTTTCCACCACGAGAAGCGAGCCCCTTACCCGACTCAGAGGACGCGTCGCTATATCCCGCGACCGTCTACTCGCCGCGTCGTGAGGTTGCTGCTCGTACGTCGACAGTATCGAGTGGTGTGGAAGCGTCCGCAGTGGGACTGCCCCCTCTCACCGAGGATCCTACGTGCAATCGTGACATGGCCCTAGCAGCGTGATTGCGACTTCAAAACTTATGAAAAAGCCTTCGGAAGCGTCAACGGGAATCACTGTCGAGATGATCACGCTGCAGGCGTGCGAGTTTCATGATCATATCTATGAGTCGTTCGTAGTTGGCGAGTCAAATCCGTCAGCCGGGTCTGATTCTGAAGAGGAAAGTGGCGTGGATCTCAACGCAAACGTTCAGGTTTTCTTTAACGAGAGCGCGAAAGGTGCGCTCGTCGAGCTCACCATCTATGCCAAACCTGTCGAGCAGCCATCTTGGAGCGCGCGAGTCACGTTTGTTGGACACTTTGTCGAACACGAACACGCCGTAATGCCGCTTGAGAAATTTGCTTGGTCCAACGGGATAGCCTACCTCGTCCCATTCGTGCGCGAGCGATTGTCTAGTATCACAAGTGCAAGCGCGTTTTCCACCTTCCTGCTTCCTCCTTTGAGCGTGCCGTCGATTTTACGCATGGCGCGCGTCGGCGCCGGGGACACGGCCAAGATCGAGGCCGCACCTACTGACACATCAGTCGAGGCAGAAGCTCGACCAGCGAAGAGAAAACCTCGCGGAAAGACGCTTTAGGCATCGCCAGTTCAAAGCGACCGAGTGATAGTGCAGACGGTTTGTCCGCGCACTCCAGCCAGTTGAGTGCGCTCAGCCATCGCCAGGGTTCGTTCGCGGAGAAATCTTGCGGGACTGCGCCCCCAGATCTCGACGCCTTTCATTGCGAATGACACGTCGGCAAGAGCGTGCCATGGCGAAATCGAATAACTCGAGGCCACCGGCAGAGGCTTGCTTGGAGAGATCGCGCTGGTCCAGACGATACGCATGTGCGCCCAAGCTCTCTCAACCTTCTCGGATCAAAGCGACGCCGTTGAGTCTCATTGGACTGGACTGCTGGCATGGCTTGAGAATACTGGCGAACGTCTAGACTAACTGATGGCTGCTGCGGACAAGGCGAAGCTGCAGCTTGCGACTAATTCGCTATTCTAACATGTCGTATGGTGCGGCAAGGTCGAAGCTTTTTCGTTGATGTGCTTCAAGGAGAGATCTATGAGTCTTGTACTGTTCTTGGGCGCAGGGTTTTCGGTGCCATTTGGTCTGCCCACCATGGACGGCTTCCTCGACTTCGCCGACGCCAGTACGCGCCTCGAAGGTGATGACAAGAGTCTGCTCAGTCAGCTGATTCTTGAGGCGCGTCGAGCGAACAGCTTTTTGGAAAGTTCGCCGACGAATCTTGAGGACATTCTATCTTTTTCTGTGATGGGCGAGCGGCTTTCGCTCGGCAAACCGGAAGAGAATCGTGGCGAGCGATTGCGGAGGATTGTACAGCGCGTTTTCACGAGTGCAAAATCTGCAGCGTCTTTTTGGGCCCAATACGAGCGAGTGCCGAAGCTTCTTGGCTCAAGGCAGCACGGACCTCGACCCGACGTCACGTTCATCACAACCAACTACGACTTGAACATCGAGGCCGCGTGCCAACACGCGGGCTGGTATTCAAACCCCGGCTTCGAGCTTCATCGCAGCGAGCTAGACAGAGTGTCTATAAGCGGGTCTCTATACCACGATCAGGGCATTCCACTCTTCAAGCTGCATGGATCGGTGAATTGGTATCTCGATTCTTCTGCTGCGAGCGGAGTGGTAGTTGAGGATCGCATTGTGAACATGGCCGGTGGAGGGCGACTGCCCTACTGCTGCGCGGGGGACTACGAATCTCCGTCGACGCCTCTGATTGTCCCGCCATCCTTTCTGAAGCCAGAGATGTCGTCGGTGCTACGGACAATCTGGAGCGGCGCCGCGCGAGCGCTGTCCGAAGCCTCCATCATTGCGTTCGTGGGATACTCTTTTCCGCCGTCGGACACTGAAATGATGTACTTCTTAGCCCGAGCGCTGTCGGAGAATGCCTCTCTCAGGCGAATCTGGATCATCGATCCGAATGCTGACTCCTTAGTGGCGCGGCTGAGGAGTCCGCAAAGCAAGACCGGATCGCACTTTCGGGACCTTATTCGCCCTGTCGCCGCAAAGTGGCAGGAGCTGGAGAATTCAGTGCTCGCATTGGCCTAGTGCGGACCCTCTAACCTCGCTACGCAACTGACAGCGTTTCTAGAGGGATCACGAGCCGGCATCCTTCCGACTTTGACCATTGATTTAACATCGGCAATCCGAACGGCCCGATCGCACGCAGTACGCGATCCAGCGTCAGACAATAGCCGCTTTCATCGCGAATAATGCTCCTTCGCCGGTCGGCAACGAATCAACGGCCAAAGCGCCCCGAACCGCTCCCTCCGCACATCGCACTCCCAAACAACCACCACCCGCCACCCGAGCGATTTCAGCTCGCGATATCTGCTCCGATCTCGCTCAACATTCCCCTCAAGCTTCCGCTTCCAGAACGCAGCCCGCGCCTTCGGCCATTTGAAAGCACTGCATTCATGCCGATGCCAGAAACAACCGTGAACGAAGACGACCGTTCGGTACTTCGGCAGCACAATGTCCGGTCGCCCCGGTAAATCGCGAGCGTCCAGCCGAAAGCGAAATCCCGCAGCGTGAAGCCAACGTCGCACCGCAATTTCTGGCTTCGTATCGCGACGCTTGATCGCAGCCATGTTGCGGCTGCGGGATTCCGAAACCGCAGGCTCAGGCCGCGGCATCCTCAAACGTGAGATTCGTCTGCACCTGCGGCTCATGCTGCACAGGATACGCAGCAGGATTCAGCATGCGTGGCACCAGCAACTGCGCGACCGCACTCACAACGGGAACGGCAACCGAATTGCCGAACTGCCGGTATGCCTGCGTGTCCGACACGGGAATGATCATGGGCGTGCGACCCGGTGCATCAAAGCCCATGAGTCGCGCGCACTCTCGTGGTGTGAGTCGTCTTGGATTTGCCTTGCGACCCTGACTGATCAGAATCTCGCTGCCGTCTTTGTGGTAGCGCGCAGAAAGTGTGCGGGTGATATCGTCAGGGCCGAATACTGAACAGCCGAAGCCATTGCCCTTCTCGCGATGCTTCGCGGCGTACGCTTGCAGGTACTCCCACAAATGATCGCTCAGGGTGTACTTGGGATTCACCACCGTGCGCCCCTTCTGGCGGAGCGTGAACGGCTCCTCGGGCTCTTCGTCCGACGAATGCAGCACATCGCCAAGCCGGGGACGACGCTCAGGCGTCACTATCGTGCGGAGATCGAGATCCGCGGGCTCACGCAGTCCCACGAGAAAGATCCGCTCGCGGCGCTGTGGGACCCATGCGCTCGCGTCGATGATCCTGGTGTGTATCTGATAGCCAAGCTCACGCAGTGCACCCATGATCACCTGGAACGTGCGCCCCTTGTCGTGACTCGTCAGATTCTTGACGTTCTCGAGTACAAATGCACGTGGCTTGTGCTCGCGAAGAATGCGCACAACATCGAAGAACAACGTCCCCTGCGTTTCATCGAGGAAGCCGTGCTTGCGACCAAGACTGTTCTTCTTTGATACGCCGGCAAGACTGAACGGCTGACAGGGAAACCCGGCCAGTAGCAGATCGTGCGCCGGAACGTCGCTCGCGGATATCTTGGTGATGTCGCCGGCGATATCTTCGGCGTCGGGATAGTTGGCCTTGTACGTGCGCTGCGCGAACGTATCCCACTCGGAGGTGAACACGCAGCGACCGTTCATCTGCTCGAAGCCGCGGCGGATTCCGCCAATTCCGGCAAAAAGGTCGATGAACGTGAAGTCGGGAAAGCGCGGCCTGGAGTCCCGTTCCAGCTCACCGGCGATCACGCCAGCCAGATACGCCGGTGGCGCAGTCTCGCCGGCCAGATATCGACGTACTGTTCTCGGCGTGCAATCAATTCGCTCGGCGAGTTCCTGCTGCGTCCAGTAACGAAGCGCATGCTCGATCGCGACGATTGCCGGATTTTCTTCGGTGGGAGCCATAGAGGACAGATTGTCCCCGAAAACTCCCGCCGTCAAGCCCACCAGTGCATTCCAGCATGCAGCTAGAATCCATCAAAGCGCGAATGGCAGAGCTCGGCGTGACTCGGCTGTACGCCAAGGCGCTGAGCCCCAATGACAACAGCAAGAATCAGGTCTATCTCGGTGGTGACTTCAGCGTATTGAACGTGCTCCCGGCAAAAGCGCCTCGCGCGACCACGAGTGGGTCGCACGACACGCCCATCTTCACCGCGCAGCTGGAGATGTGGTGGCTGGATGAACAGGGCGTCCCGCATCGGGCGCCGCGAGCGCAGCTGATTCTCTATCCGCAGTATCCCGAAGTCCGCCTGTCGGGCTTTCTCAAATCGGCCGCGTGGGCGCCGTCCGAGGTGATGCGCTCACGTGCTCCGGGACGCGTCATGTTGTTCGGAGTGACGCCGGCCGGTTGGGCATACTGCTACGCGGTGTTTGCAGAGCACCCGGTAGCGCGCGAACTCGCGGCACACGTTGAATTCGAATCGGTAGGAGTGCTGCGTCGCGTTCCCCTGCAGAACGAGGCCGCGGATTCCAGGTCGCATCTGTTACAGGAGCTTTGCCGGATCTCCCGGAAGGACTGGATTGCTCCGTGGCGACTCAAGCGCGATGGCGCGCGCGACGTATGCCGGGGAGTGAACTGCGTCGGCGTCACGCTCGAATCCGAGTTGGGAATTCTCGCGAATGGACGTTCCGATCCGGACTTCGAAGGATGGGAGATAAAGGCGCACACAGTGCCGAACTTTCATCGACCGTACTCGGGCGTGCTGACGTTACTCACGCCGGAGCCGAATGGCGGTTTCTACACGGACCACGGCGTCGAAGCATTCGTTCGCCGCTTCGGCTATGCGGATCGTGCCGGTCGCGAGGATCGATTCAATTTCGGGGGTATCCACAAGGTCGGAGCGACGACAGCAATCACCGGGCTGCGACTCGAACTCTCCGGCTTCGACATCGCGAGCGGCAAGCTGACGGACAGTTCCGGATTTCTCGCGCTGATGAGCGATGACGACCACATCGCAGCCTCGTGGAGCTTTGAGGGCCTTCTCACACACTGGACGCGCAAACACGCGAAGGCCGCGTATGTCCCCGCCGAGAAGCGCATCGACGATGAACCCAGCTTTCGTTACGGCACCCGAATCACATGTGCCGAGGGTACGGACTACACTCGCCTGCTGAATGCCATGGCTGCCGGTCGGGTCTACCTCGATCCGGGCATCAAGCTGGAGAATGCGTCAACCACTCCGAAGGTGAAGAGGCGTAACCAGTTTCGCGTGAAGTTTGCGGACTTGGGATATCTGTATAACAGTACGTATGAATTGGATGCGTGCGGCAGCTGAGGTGGAGCGTCAATACCTCGACCGTGCAACCCGCTTGTTACCTCACGACCGTCGATCGTGACCCAATGAACATGGAGAAGACGCGAAGCGCGGGCATCGTGTGTCGTCACACCGATCCCTTCCCTCGCTCTTCCATCCATGCGATCGCTTCGCCCTTCGATCATACGACTCGCGACCCTCGTCGCGATCTCGACTCGCGCGCTTCACGCGCAAACTGGTTCGATCTCCGGCACTGTTACTGAACAAGTCACAGCTGCGGCGATCCCTCAAACCTCTGTCGTAGTACAAGGGCTCAACATCGGTGCCACGACCGATGCACAAGGGCGTTACACGATCGGCCGAGTCCCGGTCGGCACTCATATAGTAGTGGCGCGTCGCCTTGGCTTTGTGATGAGCCAGACGCGTGTCACGGTCACTGCTGGCAGCGCAGCCACTGCGGCATTCTCGCTGGCCAAGTCGGCCGTGCAACTCGACGAGGTGGTCTCGATCGGCTACGGCACTGCCGATCGTCGCAACGTCATGGGCGCGGTTGAACAGGTGAACGCCGAACAGCTCGCCGAACGTCCGGTACCGAACCTTACGCTCGGTCTTCAGGGCATGCTTCCGGGCGTCAACATTCGCCCGCTCGATGGCAAGCCCATTCAGGCGCCCGCCATCAATGTGCGCGGTGCGACATCGATTGGTACCGGCGGCAGTGCGCTTGTGCTCATCGATGGCGTTGAAGGCGACCCCTCGATGCTCAATCCGGACGATGTCGCGTCGGTCACGGTGCTCAAGGACGCATCCGCCGCCGCCGTGTACGGCGCGCGCGGCGCATTCGGCGTCATGCTCATCACGACCAAGCGACCGACGAAGGATCAGTTCCAGATCAACTACGGCGCGTCCTTCGGCAATCGCACTCCGGTCGAAAAGACGCAGATGGTGACCGACGGCTACACCTTCGCGCGCATGTTCGACCAGGCCTTTCAGAGCTGGCAGGGCTTCGCACCACAGAACGTCAACAAGACACTCGTCTTCTCGGCGGCCTACCTCGACTCGCTCAAGGCACGCTCGCAATCGAACCGCGCGCCGGAAACAATCGTTGGGCCCGATGGTGCCTACCAGTACTTCAACAGCACCAACTGGTACGACTACCTCTATCGCCCGTCCTCGCCAACGATGGAGCACAACCTCTCCATCTCACGTGGCACCGAGAACGCCCAGTTCATGATCTCCGGGCGCACGCTCGGGCAGGACGGCATGTTCCGCTACAACTCCGACAACTTCGCGCAGCGCAACCTGCGCGCGGACGGATCGATCAAGGCCGCCGACTGGCTCAATGTGCGCAGCGGCTTCATGTACTCGAATCGTACGTACCACAATCCGGAGAATGTGGGTGAAGGCGGCGCGATCTGGCGCAATCTGCAGGACGAAGGGCACGTACTTTCGGCGCTGCGCAATCCCGACGGGACGCTCACGCAGTCGGCGGCGTACACGGTGGGCGACTTCGCGTACGGCAAGAACGGCATCGACTTCACCAACGACATCTATCGCACGAACGTCGAAGGTGCGGCCCGCTTCCTCGACGACCGGCTCAAGCTCACGAGCGACTTCACGTATCAGCGCACAACGCAGGATCAGGAGCGTCGTCGTGTGCCGGTGCCATACAGCCGTCGCCCGGGTGTGATCGAGTACGTCGGCGCCGCAACGAATACGCTCAACGAAACGCACGCGAACACCGACTATATCGCCACGAATACCTACGGCGAGTTCAGCAACACGATCGGTCGTCATTCGCTGCGCATGATGGGTGGCGTGAACTACGAAGAGCGTACATGGAACCAGCTCATCGCCGAGCGCAACGGCCTGATCTTTCCGGATGCGTCGGACCTCAACCTCGCGCTTGGCACGGCCACGGTCATCAACGGTGGCTACGAGAAGTGGAACATTCTTGGTGGGTTCACACGTCTCAACTACGGCTACGCCGACAAGTACCTGCTCGAGTTCACCGGTCGCTACGACGGCTCGTCGAAGTTTCCGGTCGATCAGCGTTTCGCATTCTTCCCGTCGGCCTCGGCGTCGTGGCGCATTTCTCAGGAGCCATTCTGGAAGGTGCCGAAGCGCCTGGTGAACGACCTGCGACTCAGTGTGTCGCGCGGATCGATGGGTAACGGCAACGGCGGCGCGTACCAGTTCCAGCAGACGTTCAACATCGCGCAATCGGGCGTGATCGTGAACGGCGTGCGTCCGCAGCAGACCAGCGTACCGGCGGTGCTCCCTGATGGTCTCACCTGGGAAACGGCCACGACGACCAATTTCGGTCTCGACGCCGACATGATCGACAATCGGCTCAACCTGAGCGTCGATGTCTACACGCGAAAGACGACCGACATGTTCACGTCGGCGCTGACGCCGCCAGCGGTGTTCGGTGCGGCCGCTCCGCGTGGAAACTACGCCGATCTCAAGACGAACGGCTGGGAGATCTCGGCAAACTGGCAGGATGGATTCAAGCTGGCCGGCAGCCGCGCGACCTATGGTGTGCGTCTCTCGCTCTCCGACAACTCGTCCACGATTCTCAAGTACAACAATCCGAACGGACTGCTCAGCGATTACCGTGTCGGGCAGAAGATCGGCGAGATCTGGGGCTACACCACCGAGGGCTTCTTTGCCGATTCGGCCGATATCAAGAATCACGCTGATCAGAGCTTCATTCAGTCGCGCAATTCACGCGTGTGGTTGCCGGGCGATCTCAAGTTCAAGGACCTGAACGGCGACGGAAAGATCGACGTGGGCAATCAGACGCAGGGCAATCCGGGCGACCTGTCGGTGATTGGCAACAGCACGCCGCGCTACGCGTATGGCATCAATCTCAACAGCGCGTGGAAGAGCGTGAGCCTTGGTGCGTTCTTCCAGGGCGTCGGCAAGCAAAACTGGCATCCGAATCCGGAGGCCGACTACTTCTGGGGTCAGTACAACCGCCCGTACAACAACATCCCGAGCTGGCATCTCGCACCGGGTGTCATTTACGATCCCGCAAATCCGAATCCGAACGCGTTCTTCCCGCGTCTCAACGGGTACGCGGCACAGAGCGGTGAGCGGCAGATGTCGCGCCCGCAGACGAAGTACATGATGAATGTCGCGTACATCCGTCTCAAGAATGTGCAGGTGGGCTACGATCTGCCGAAGGGATGGTTGTCACGCGTTGGCGCGCGCCGCGCGAAAGTGTATGTGACGGGCGAGAACCTGTGGACCTACTCACCGCTCTACAAGATCGTGAAGAACGTCGACGTCGAGAACATCAGCAACGGTTCCGATCGCATTCTCACGGGCGGCGGAAACGGCGACGGTCTCAACTATCCGATGATGCGCACGTTCGTCACCGGCATCTCCCTCACCTTCTGATCAGCCATGACCAAGCATTCCTTCCTTCGTCTGGCCGCACTGTGCGGCCTCTCGCTGGTCACGGCGGCGTGCGACCTGGAACAGTCGCCGGTGTCAGCAACAGATCAGCGTTCGGTGTTCGGCAGTGAAGCCGGGCTTCAGCTCTACGTCAATTCGTTCACGAACACGTGGCCGTCGGTCAACAGCGTGTACGTTGGCGACGACGTGTCAGACTATCTCGCGGTGCGTGGTGTGAGCAGCTATCTGCTGCCGAGCTTCACGGCGAACAATCAGGGCGGCTGGTCGTGGTCGGCGTTGCGGAACGTCAACTACTTCCTGGCGAGCAACAACGATCCGGCGATTCCCGAGGCGACACGGAATCACTACAACGGTCTGGCGCGTTTCGCCCGGGCGCTCTTCTACTACGACAAGGTCAAGACCTACGGCGCGGTACCGTGGATTGACAAGCCGATCGACATCACCGACTCCACGGCGCTATTCGCTGGCCGCGACTCGCGTGACGTGGTCATGACGCATGTGCTGGACGACCTCAAGTTCGCGGCGGCCAACATTCGCACCGTTTCGAGTGCGTCGCGTACTGAAGTTACGCCCGATGTCGTGCGCGCCTTCACGTCACGCATCGCCCTCTTCGAAGGTACGTTTCGCAAGTACCACGCGAGCGGATTGGCAAACGGACTTGGCCCGAGTGCGAATCAGTGGCTCACCGAGGCCGCCACGGCGGCGCAGTCGGTCATGGATGGTGGTCGCTTCTCGCTCAACACGTCGGCCGGCAGCCTGGGCGCGTATCGGTCGATCTTCAGCAGCGAAACGGCGCCAGCGAACGAAACAATGCTCGTCTACGTGATGGACGTGAACCTTGCCGTGCGCCACGAGGCGAATTGGCGTTACACGTCGGCGACGACGGGCGTTGGTGCCAGCTTCACGCGCGACTTCATCAATACGTATCTGATGGCCGACGGCACGCCGTTCACCGATCGGGCGGGCTACGACACGCTTTCGTTCATGAACGAGGTGCGCAATCGCGATCCGCGTCTCAAGCAGACGATCCGACTGGGTGATTTCAAGCGACTCAACGCGGGTGTGCCGGTCGCGTCGCCACCGTCGTTCAGCGTGTCGCTCAGCGGATATCAGCCGATCAAGTGGACGATCGACGATATCGGACTCGATGCCGGTGCGAACAACACGAACGACATCCCGATCATTCGCTATGGTGAAGTGCTGCTCAATCTCGCCGAAGCGAAGGCGGAGCTCGGGACGTTCACCGATGGCGATTGGCAGAAGACGATCGGCGCGTTGCGTTCACGTGCGGGAATCACCGGTGGCCTCAGTGCGCGTCCGACGCGTGCCGATCCGTATCTCCAGCAGGTGTACTTCCCCGGCATCTCGGATGCTTCGCTGCTCGAGATTCGTCGCGAGCGTGGCATCGAGTTGGCACTCGAAGGTCTTCGCTGGGATGACCTGATGCGCTGGAAGCGCGGCGAGCTGATGGCGCGTCCGTGGCGTGGTATGTATGTCAACGCCAATCAGTACTACGACCTCAACGAAGACGGTGTGCAGGATGTGTACTTCCACACCGGCACGTTGCCTTCGCCGACGATCGCGGGTGTGAACTACCACAACATCACTGCCGGCAACAGCAGCCAGCGTTCGCTGTCGAACGGAACGAACGGCTTGCTGCAGTGGCAGGCGAACATCGTTCGCGTGTGGAACGACAAGATGTATCTTCGCCCGATCGCGGCATCGGATCTCGTTGTGAACCCCAAGCTCGGGCAGAATCCAGGATGGTAACCGTGCGCGCATTCATGATCCCCCTGATCGCGGTGACGCTGGGCGCGTGCGCCGCGCAGTCGGGACCGTCCAACACGCCGACGCCGTCGCGCGTGAGCAGCAAGGCGCCGCTCCGCGTCATGACGTTCAACCTGCGCTACAACAATCCGGGAGACGGCGTCAACGCGTGGCCCAACCGCAAGGCATGGGTCGCGAAGCTGATTCGCTTCCACGACGCCGATGTGATTGGCGTGCAGGAGGCGCTGTCGGGGATGCTGGTCGATCTCGACACGCTGCTGCCGGAGTATTCGCGTGTTGGCGTGGGGCGCAAGGATGGCAAAGAGGCGGGGGAGTACAGCGCCATCCTCTACAAGAAGGCTCGCGTGGACATGCTCGAGAATCACACGTTCTGGCTGTCGACCAATCCCGAGGAAGTGGGCGTCAAGGCGTGGGATGCGGCGCTCGAGCGCATCGCGACCTGGGGGCGGTTCCGTGATCGCGCGACGGGGTGCACGTATGTGCATCTCAACACGCACTTCGATCATGTCGGTGAAGTTGCGCGGCAAAACAGCGCGAAGCTCATTCGCCAGCGGCTTGGCACAGTGGCCGGAAAACTGCCAGTCATCGTGACGGGCGACCTCAACTCCGGCCCGACATCGATCGCTTACACGACGCTCACCACCGGAACCGTCGAGGGTGGCATGGTGCCACTCGAGGACGGCTACGTGACGAGCCGCGAGGGGAACTACGGTCCGTCGGCGAGCTTCAACAGTTTCAGGGAAATCGGTGATACCCGCATCGACTACGTCATGGTCTCTCCGGGCGTCGAAGTGCTGAAGCACGGGATCCTGACGGACCGCTGGAATGGACGGTTTCCGTCGGACCATTTGCCGGTGATTGCGGCGGTGGATCTGCATTGTAAGTGAGACGTGGCACGGGGGCGCTGCTACCGGCGCCCCCGTGTTCGACACGAAACGCCCAAGCAAGCACGTTCGCGTTAATTTCCCGGAGCGAGCAGACAACCGTCCTCTCCCGGAGCGACCACGCACGTGATGATCCAGCGCATTGAGGTCCGGACTCGACGCAACGACGCGTTCGACATGGCGCTGACGTTTGCTGTCGCTATGGCGGTGCTGCTGGTGTTGGCGGGTCGCGCATCATTCCGCGAGCCGGCGCTGCTGGCGATGTTTGCCCCACTCATTGTTGGACGCTTTTCGCAATCAATCGTACTGCAACGCGTGTGCATCTTCCTCTGGGTGGGCATCGCGAGCGGCGTGGTGGTGTTGAGCTCGTTCCGCTGACGGCGAGTCAAATGCGGTAGCGCGATGGGTCAAAGCCGGACACGGAACGCGCCCCAGTTCGCTTGTTTGCGATATGTTTTGTGATATGATTATATGATGCAAAGTATCAGGCAGTTCGCTCACCTCATCGCAGAGGCGCGCCATGCGGCGTCCCTCTCCCAACGGGAGTTGGCCGAACGCGTGGGCACGTCGCAGTCTGCGATTGCCAGCCTGGAGCGCGGCGACGCGAATCCGACCGTGGAAACGCTGGCGCGGTGCGCGGAAGCGGCGGGTTTCGAACTCGGTCTGACGCTGCAGCCAGCTCCAGCCAGCGATCCGGTTGTCGAACGCTACAAACGCGACGTCGATCGCTCGCTGCTGCGAGAGAACTTGCGCAAGACGGTCGATGAGCGTCTTCGCGCACTCGCCGACTGGCAGGAGGCCGGTCGCGCCTTGCAGCAGGCCACATCAATCGCCAAACGCGCCAGGAGTCATCGTTCGTGACGCAGCTCGAGCAGCTGCTCGCCGCCCTTGGCGATGCCGAGGTCGAGTTCATCATCGTGGGCGGCGTTGCTGCGCGCGCGCATGGCTCATCGCGTCTCACGGACGATCTCGATATCTCGTACGCGCGATCGTCCGCGAACCTAGAGCGCGTGGTGCACGCGCTGGATTCGCTTCGTCCATACCTTCGGGGAGCGCCGCCAGACTTGCCCTTTTCCTGGTCGACAACGACGCTGCGCGCCGGACTCAACTTCACGTTGACCACGCGCGCAGGCGCGATCGATTTACTGGGCGAGATTGTCGGAGGCGGTCGCTATGAAGACCTGCTGCCGCATGCGCTCACGATCACGATCTTTGGCCGGGACGTGAAGCTGCTTGATCTGCCGTGGCTCATCCGTGTCAAGCGTGCCGCCGGGCGTCCCAAGGATCTCGAAGTCATCGCCGAACTGGAGGCGTTGCAGGAAGAGCAGTGACGATCGCAGTCGAACGCCGTGACCACGCGCTATTTTCTGCGGCGAATCAGGACCCGTCACACCAGCCTCGATGACCACCGCTCACGGCACTCAGAATGCTTGGCTCATGCGCCGATGACTGACCTCATCGCCCACCTCTCCACCGCCCTCGCCGACCGCTATCGTATCGAGCGCAAACTCGGCGAAGGCGGCATGGCCACGGTGTATCTCGCCGACGATGTGAAGCACGACCGTCGCGTGGCGCTCAAAGTGCTGCGCCCGGAGCTGGCGGTGGTGATTGGCGCCGATCGATTCCTGCAGGAGATCAAGACCACTGCGCGATTGCAGCATCCGCACATCCTGCCGCTCTACGACAGTGGTCGCGTGGCGGCGGCGCCAGGTGGACCGGAGTTCCTGTACTACGTGATGCCATACATCGACGGCGAAACGTTGCGGCAGAAGCTCGAACGCGAACAGCAGCTCAGCATCGACGACGCGGTGCGAATCACGAGTGAAGTGGCAGATGCATTGCACTACGCGCACGAACAGGGCGTGATCCACCG
This sequence comes from uncultured Gemmatimonadaceae bacterium, assembly GCA_966112585.1. Classification (GTDB taxonomy): domain Bacteria; phylum Gemmatimonadota; class Gemmatimonadetes; order Gemmatimonadales; family Gemmatimonadaceae; genus Gemmatimonas. The sequence continues at coordinate 53,330 of CBHWDN010000001.1, read as the reverse complement.
GGATATCAAACCCGAGAACATCCTGCTTCGAGACGGCCGCGCGTACGTCGCCGATTTCGGCATCGCACTCGCCGTGAGTACGGCAGCTGGTGGCCGCATGACGGAAACCGGCCTCTCGATGGGAACGCCGCACTACATGTCGCCTGAACAGGCGACGGCGGACACGCACATCACTGGCCGCTCGGACATCTACGCGTTGGGCGCAGTGCTGTACGAGCTGTTGACGGGTGAGCCACCGCACAGCGGGCCGTCGACGCCGATGATCATCATGAAGATCGTTTCGGACGTCGCGCGTCCGGTGCGGGAGCTCCGCAAAACGGTTCCGGCGAACGTGGCCGCAGCGGTAGCCACGGCGCTCGAGAAGTTGCCTGCTGATCGCTTCGACAACGCGAAGGCATTCAACGATGCGCTGCACAATCCGTCGTACTCGGGTTCGGTGGTGGCTGCCGCTACATTGCCGGCCACTGCGCCGGCGTCGCGTCGCCCGCTCTACGCACTGAGCTCCGCCTTGGTGCTGATGACAGCGGTTGCCGCGTGGGCGTGGACGCGCGGCTCCAGCGCGGCCACGGTAGCGCGCTATCAAACCTCGCTCGGCACCGTCGGCAAGCTCGATGGCATGGCGCTCGCCACGCAGGTGGCGCTCTCACCCGACGGCGCGTCGCTCGTCTTCCGGAGCCCGCTGTTCGGGCCGGGACAGCTCTACATCAAGCGTCGCGATGAAGTTGAAGCTCGGCCTCTGACCGGCACTGAAGACGGTTCAGGGCCATTCTTTTCGCACGATGGCGCGTGGATTGGCTTTGTCGCGAACGGACAGATGCGACGTGTGCCGAGCGGCGGCGGCGCGTCCATCAAGATTGCCGACTCGGTGAATGCGACGTTCAATCGTGGCGCGTGGTTGGAAGACGGTTCGATTGTGTACTACGACTTTGAACTGCATGCACTGCGTCAGTTCAGGGAAGGCGATGCAAAGTCGAAGGTGATCGTATCGCCGGCAATGTTGAGCGGGCGATATCCGTGGCTGCCATCGCCGTTGCCAAACTCGCGCGGTGTGCTGTTCACGGCGCACCAAACGCTGTGTGTGGGGCCGGTGAGTTGCCGGCCGAGCAAGGTGTATGTGTACGACGCACGAAAAGATTCCATTCGCGCGGTGTTCGACGATGCGATTGGTGCGTGGTACGTACCAACCGGCCATGTGTTGTATCTCACCAGCGCCGGTCTGCTCATGGCAGCGCCATGGGACAACGACGCATTGGCGCCAACCGGAAAGGCCGTCGCCGTACTCGATGGCATTCAGGCACCGGGGTTTCAGATCGCCAATGACGGTACGGCGATCTACACGGTGGGACGTCCGGAGTTTGCGCCTGGTCCGGTGCCCAATGCCCGAGTCGTGTGGGTGGATCGCACGGGTCGCATCGAGCCGGTGGATACCACGTGGCAGGTGAACACTGGTGGTACCGACAACGGCGCGATGGGCTACGACTGGGGTGTCGCGCTCTCGCCCGATGGGAAGCGCATTGCCCTGTCGATGCTCACCGATGTCGGCACCGATGTGTGGATCAAGCAACTGCCAAGCGGACCGGCGACGCGGTTGACGATGTACGACGGGATCGATCGCGTTCCCGCATTTACACCTGATGGGCGAAGTGTGACGTTCCTGTCGGATCGGCCCACTGTGGCTGGTCAGAAGAGCCACGGCTTCAGTGTGTGGGAGCAGGCGGTCGATGGTACGGGCGAGCCGCGATTGCTCTGGAGCAAGGACGCGGTGATCAACGCGTTTCGCAGCCCCGACGGGAAGTATCTGTTGATGGGCGCGAATGCATCGCCGTCGTCGCTGGAGCTTCGCGTGGCGCGACCGGGCATCGACAGTGCTTCACTTCCCGTGAGTGCTGCCGGTGTGAACGCTGGCGGCGCGACGTTGTCGCCCGATTCACGCTGGATAGCGTACGTGTCCAGCGAGCAAGGTTCGAACGAAGTCTTTGTGCGTCCGTTTCCCGATGTAAACGGGCCCAAGTGGCAGGTGTCGAAGGGCGGTGGTACCGCACCGATCTGGTCGCACAGCGGGCGCGAGTTGTTCTATTTCGTCAACGGCAAGATGCATGTCGTACGCATCGCATCGACGTCACCCTTTGCGGCTGATCCGCCGCGCGTACTCTTCGCACTCGGCGACAGCATTCGCGCCGGCTCGGTGCGGTCGGGGACGTTCACCATTTCGCCAGACGATCAGCGCTTTCTGATGGTGTTGGACAACAATTGGAGCGAGATGGCGGGCACGCCGACGCTGGTGGCGGTTCAGGGGTTCCTTCAGGAGCTGCGCCAGAAGCTCAAGCAGTAAGGGACTGCGCGCGAATCTTCCGTAGAGCGTGATCGTACGATTCATTGGCATATGTCGTTCTCGTCACCGCTATTGCACTGACATCATATGAGCTTGGTATCCGATCCCAGTCTGCGCGCGGCGTCACCGGACTTCACTCGTCAGCTTGACGGCCACGTTCGTGCGCCGCTCGTTCTGCCCGACACTCAGTCGCCGCTCGCGCGTCTTGCTCGGTTTGGACGTCGACTGACGTTTGGCGTTGCGACGGTCGCAGGTGTGTTGTTGGTGCTTCGTGTCTTGGCCGGTGTGTTGGCGGAGCCGCTCGAACCTGTCAACGCGCCAAACGCACCGGCATGGCAGGTACAGGTGAGTACGAACAGCGCCAAGAGCGGTATCGTGTTGGCCTACGGCGCTGAGGTGGGTGTGCAGGTGTTGCGCATTCCGCCGAAGGGCACGAGTGGTGACAATGCGCGGGTCATTCCCGCGCGCATTGCTCGGGGCGAACTGCACTTGGTGACGCTCTCGATGAATCGGCTGAACGTCGAGGCGCCTGGCGCACCCGGCAGCGGAGTGGTAAGTGTCTCTGCCACGGCGCCGGTAATCACGATCTTTCAGTCGCCGAAGACGTCGGGTATCCGCGGCGGGTGGTAAGGTCGCTCGGCTGGGGATTGGCGTTCGCCGCATTCCTGTATCTTGGCAACGAGTGCAGCCGTCCCCCGGCGCCTGACGTGTACACCGAAGCGGGTAAGGAGAAGATCGTCGCACGAGGTGATGAACTGCGCGCGACTCTCGAGCGCTATCGCTCGAGAGTCGGACGATATCCCCGTTCGCTCCGGCAGATAGAAGACTCGTTCAGGTGGGACGATCGCGGCTACGGCGGCTGGTCATACCGTACCAACGATGGCGGCAAGAGCTACTATTTGAGTGCTGGCGGATATGTTCGATATGGATTCGTGCTGTACCGCACGTCGGGCGCTATTGAGTGGAGTTGGGACACGTAGCTTCCGCTGGTCGGACCCCCAACGGGCTTTTGAGGATTTGTGGACGAGTCGGACAGCAATCTCAACGCGCGCGAACTGCTAATTCAGAACATCTGCTCGCGGCTGCCAGCCGACATTGCCGCGATTCTCGGCGACGCACTTAGTACTCGCCGCGGTGCCAATTTCGGCACGACTGATCCGGAAGTGATGCGATTGTTGGCCGAGTTGCGGTCGATGGACGAGCCGCCCCACCTCGGAGATCACGAGCGTACCACTTAGCCGAGGACGCTCTGGCGGTGCGACGGGAGACGGTCAAAGATTGGGCAGCAATTCAAAACACAGACCAATCAGTGCACAGTCAGATCAACTGATGGAGCAAATCCACGCGCCCAAGGGGTGGCGTCGTGTTGTGCTCGATCTTCTGGTGGCCCTCTGGCTGGTGTCGATGCTAATCCGAGCGCTCCCAAACTTGACACTTCCGATCGACTACTCGGCGCTTTGGCTTCTCGCTCCTTTTGTCGTCGCACGAATGTTCTCGATCCCCGAACTACGGCGCATCGCCGGTGTCGTTTGTGTAAGTCTCGTAGTCGGAAGGCTTGTGATGATCTGGTTGCCAGGTCTGTTTGTAAAATGACGCCAACGCTACGAGCGATCGTGGTCGGGGCCGTACTTCTTGCGAGCGCCCGGCTCGTCGGCGCTCAGGACGCCTCCATCGATCGCGTGCTGCCGACATCGCAGTTTCGGTCAATGGTGTTCAACGGCATCTATGGCGAGGAGCGCACGCTCGTTACTCGTGATGGTGATCGCATCAGCTACGTTCGCGAATGGGGATTGGTGCGGCCACCCGGCATGGGCTTCTCCGAGGCAACGCTGGTTGAAGTAGATAGGCCATTCGTTGTTCGCCGCGTTCGAACGGCTCGCACAGTCGGCCAACAGACCACCCTTCGCGACCTGCAGTTCTCCAATGGCCACGTTGAAGGCAAGATCTTGACCTGGAGCGGCAAGGATACCATCACCATGATCGTGGACCGGGAAATGCCGGCAGGTATGATCGATGGCAGCGTCTACTTTCCGTTCCTCCTCTCGCGCTACTGGACGGTTGGCGAGCAAGCCAGCATCAAGTTGTTCGATGCGAGGACCGGTGAGATCTCAGAGCAAACAATCACCGCGGTCGCGCGCGAGCGCCGAACCATCGCCGGAAAGGAGCTCGACGCAATTCGGCTGTTCGCGATTACCGCTGGAGTTTCGGTAACGCATTGGATCTCGGCCGAGGTCCCGCATCGACTGCTGGCCGATTCGTCGGCGAGCACGAAGTCGGAGTTGCTCAAGGTGCGTTGGTAGCGAGATTCCGCGCAATCTTTCAAGGCGGCTGACATTGAAAAGAAAAGTGTTGTTTCTCGTCGCGTCGTTGCTGTTGGTCACCTTCGTACTGGGCGGCGGAGTGATTGAGAAGGGCTCCCCTGTTTTTCGGGTGCGTTCTGAGAGAACACCAGATACGGCCTCCGTTCGACGAGTGGTCGATTCGCTGCAAGCTGAGCGCCGGTTGTCGATTGATGCAATCGAATGGAGCAACGATTCGACGTTAGTCATTCGGATCGCGGGTGATAGGTTCGTTCGGCGTGATCGAGATCGCGCCGGAGCGTGCACGCAAGACACCGCAGTGCTCGGCGCGTGGAGGCAAGCCGCACTGCGAGTATACGCACCGAGTGCCAAAAAAGGATCGATCACGAACGTGAAGAGCTTTGCTGACTACATTCCAAGCCCGCTCGGCGAACTCATCGGACTGAAGCTCTGTCGTGACGTTCACGTCGTACTTTACGATGTATCGCAGTTCAATTCGATGTTGCGTGCACGCGCGCAGTAGTCGCGATCATCCCCCTCTGGTATCTCCATTGCAAATCATCAATCGTCGCCGCATCGCGCGCGCAGCCCTATTCGCAGCTATCGCTGGCTGCTCGAACTCACCAGAGCCGACTGCACCCCCACGCGTAACCCTCGCCGCCGCCAACGGCAGTTTCATCGCCGAACACGGCGTATCGTCCATCTATGAACTCGACGACGAGCGCGTCGCCATCGCCGCGATGGGCTTTCACAGCCTGCTGCTGTACGACTTCGCCACGAGCAAGGTCGATACGATTGGTCGTGACGGCGACGGTCCCGGAGAGTTTCGTCTCCTGGCGTCGATCTGGCCGTGGACGAACGGTCGGTTCATGGTGCACGACCTCAGCTTGTTGCGCGCGACCATCTTGAAGCCGGACGGTTCCTTCGATTCGCTGTTCAAGACCCCGCCGCTCGTCCGGGATGACGCCGTCAGTCTTGGCGCAGATGGAAGTTGGGTGGTCGCCAACAACTCTGAATCAGAGGATTCGCTGCCACTGCTTCGCGTGCGCGCTGTCGGATCGCAAGCGCAGACACTCACCTGGATTTCGCGTCCGCGCCGAAAGTTCGTGCCAATGGGTGCGATCGCGATGCGTCTGGCACCCGAGTACGCGGCCACCGACCGGTTCGGTCGGTTCCGCGATGGTCGCGTATGGATCGCGCGCGGCGCGGACAACCGGATTGATGTGGTCGATGCGAATGGCAAGTTCACGCGCGGCACACCGCATCCGTTTGAGCGCATTGCCACTGTGAAGGAAGACATTCACCTGTGGAATGGGTTGCCGGCGATTCCGCTCATCGACACAGCGAAACTGCGCGAGCTCGCTCCTGAAAAAGCACCATTTCAGGATGTTCGCGCGGCAGCCGATGATCAGCTGTGGTTCTGGCTCAATCAACCGGCAGGATACACCACCGAGCGCTACGCTGTGCGCACTGCCACTGGCAAAACCGCCATGGAGGTTGAGCTGCCCGGTGCACACCAGGTGCTCGCGATCGGGAAACGCTATGTCTATCTGTTCGGCAAGAACGCCGATGACGAGCACGTGATCACACGCCACCCGAAGCCGACCGTCACGCCAATGCCGTGATCCGCTCGTCCCTCAACATTTTCGCGGCGGTCTTGCATTCGCGAATGCGGAAACAAAATTGGAGCGGAGCAGCGCGACGAAGCGCCGACGCAGTCGATCGTCGATGGCGACATACCCAATGACTTGAACTGCGCAGTGGGCGCAGGCTATGGAGGCGAGTGCGTCGTTCGAGGTATTCCCTCGATGTGAAGTTTCCAGCGTTGATGACCGGTATCATACTGGTGATCAGCGCCGTCTTTTTGTGGTCGGCGCATCGTCAGTTTGGCGGCATTCTTCGCGAAACGGCCGGCGCCAGACTCGCATCGAGTGCGACACTGGTAGCCGGAATGATCGGCGAAGGGCTTCCTGCCGTACGTGCCAGTGGTGTGAAGCTGGCCGCGCTTCCCGAGGTACGGCATGCGCTGACTGACGGCGAAGACTCGACGCGCGTCGGCAACGCCATTCGTGAGTCGCTCCCGCCGAGCGCCGATTCGACGTTGCTGCGCATTCAGCTCATCGATTCGGCCGGGCGAGTTCGGCAGGTCACCTCGCTGAATTATGAGCCGCTTGCCGAGAGCTGGGCCGTGTCGGCCGCCGTCAGGCACGAGCTCTCGAAATCCAAAATGAGCTTCAGCCCGATTCTCGAGATGCGAGGGATGGCGCAGATCGAGTACGTGATACCTGTTCACCTGCGCGACGAAGGGGAAAGCCATATCGGCTATCTCGTCGAAACACGCGCGGTTCACGGGCGCGGAGTCGATGCGGTGCGTCGGTTGATCGGCACTGGCACCATGCTCTTCGGTCAACCTGGCGCCGGTGTGTGGAGTGATCTCGAGTCCGTAGTGGACGGACCACCCGCCATCACTGCACTCGACTCAATTCTGGTGTTCCGCGAATCGCCGCGCGGGCCGGGCGTTGGTGTCGCGAAATCGATTCGCGGCACGCCATGGGTCGTCTGGTTGCAAATCTCCGACGAGCAGGTGCTCGAGCCGGTGAACGCGTTCCTGTTGCGGATGACGCCAGTGATGCTGATCGCCGCACTCCTTGGCGCGACCGCGGCGTGGTGGCTGAGCCGCCGGGTCACGGGTCGCATCGTTCGGCTCACGGCGCGCGTGGACCAGGTGGCGGTCGCGACGGCGGCGGGGCGAACCGCGACGACCGACGCCGGCGACGAGATCGATCGGCTCGAGAATGCGTATCAGATGATGTCGGAGCGCGCGAAAACGCAGCAGCAACTCGAAGCACAGCTTCAGCAGTCCCAGAAGCTCGAGGCGGTGGGACGACTGGCCGGCGGTATCGCGCACGACTTCAACAACGTGCTCACGGTGGTCACGAATTTTGGTGAGATCATTCAGGCCGATCTCGAACCAAACAGCGCCACCGCGCGCGATCTCGATCAGATCCTGCAAGCCGCCAATCGCGCGTCACGCCTCACTCGCCAGCTGCTTGCCTTCAGTCGACGGCAGATGTTGCAGCCCGTTCAGCTCGATATCAATGAAGTCGTGCGCGGTTCGCATCGATTGCTCGAGCGGTTGATCCCCTCGCGCGTGTCCATTGCGCTCGAACTCGACCCGGGCCTGAGCGCCGTCTTCGCTGATCCACTCCAGATCGAGCAAGTGCTGCTCAATCTCGCGGTGAATGCGTCGGATGCGATGCCTGACGGTGGCAGACTCACCTTTCGCACCACCATGTCGGCGCTCGACGACATCGAACCGGTGGGCGACAGTTATGCTCGCTCACACGTGTGCCTGACCGTGAAGGACACCGGCATGGGCATGGATCGCGAAACGGTGCAGCATGTTTTCGAACCGTTCTTCACCACCAAGCCGATGGGCAAAGGCACCGGACTTGGGCTCTCCACGGTGCACGGTATCATCTCGCAGTTGGGTGGCCGCGTGTGGGTCTACAGCGAGCTCGGTCGCGGGACGACGTTCAAGCTCTATCTGCCAGCGGTGGAAGGAGCCGCGACGCCGCTCGATCGTGAACGCCGGCGAGCGGCCATTCCGCGCGGTGCCGGCACGGTGCTGATCGTCGAGGATGATCAGGGTACGCGAGAGGTCACGAAGCGTTTGCTGGCGCGCCATGGCTATGGCGTGATCGCGTCCACCAACGCCGCCGATGCGATCGAGCTGCTCGAAGCCGATGCGCTTGGCATTCAACTGGTTCTGTCGGATGTGATGATGCCAGGAATGAACGGCATCGAGTTCGCTCGGTTGGTGATGTCTCGCTGGCCAGAGATTCCCGTGCTGCTCATGTCAGGATACTCCGATACCGAGATCCTCGACCCCACGGACAGCGCCGGCTTCCGGTTCATCGAGAAGCCGTTTACATCGGCGTCGCTCTTGGACGCGGTGGCGGGCGCCCTCGAGCGCGAGGCGGCACGGCACAGCGCGCGCTGATCAGCACCGTCCGTGACAGTTGTGCCACAATTCTGCCACCGCGAGTCGCGAGCGCGTCACAGCTGACGATTTCGCGTGACCATTGCTGGCTGCTCATTGATCGCCCGAAGCATTCTGCCTGTTCCCGACGTCACGATTTTTCGTGACGTGTTCGAACTCCGCATTTGCAGAGGTGTGGCATGCCAGTGGTCACTGATGCAGTCTCGTACCCGAACGCGGCGCTGCGGCGTACGCTGATTGGTTTCACCCTGCTCGTGTCGGCGGCGAACGTCAGCGCACAGTCGGTCACCAATGTGCAGTACGTGGGCGGAATCACCGTGCCGGGCTCGACGCAGGATCTGGCTGGAGGCGCGACGCCGTTCAATCGCCTCGGCATGTTCTCCGATCTGTACTACGATCGCAATCGCAACGAGTGGTGGGGATTGGCCGACCGCGGTCCGGGTGGTGGTACGCTTTCGTACGACACCCGCCTCGAGCGCTTCACCATCGACATCGATGGCAACACGGGCGCGATCAGCAACTTCCAGGTCGCGCAGACCGTGCTGTTCAAGTCGCAGGGTGTGCCGCTCAATGGATTGGCACCGAACCCGGTGAACAGCATCGGGAATTCGTTCGATCCGGAAGGGCTCGTCGTAATTCCGGGCACGGGGAATTTTCTCGTGTCGGACGAGTATGGCCCATCGCTGTTGGAGTTCAACCGGAATGGCGATCTCGTGCGGCGCTTTACGGTGCCCAACAATCTCGTGCCGCGCGTCGGTGCAGGCGTCGACTACGTGGCGTTGCCCACCGACGCATCGGCGCTGACGTCAGGTCGCGAGCCCAATCGTGGCTTCGAGGGGTTGGCGATCAGCCCGAACGGCAAGTACGCGTACGCAATGCTGCAGAACGGTACCATCACCGATGGATGGAGCACCAGCGACCGAGGCCGCTACACGCGCATCGTGAAGTTCGACGTGGAAACCGGCGAGGCCGTGGCGCAGTACGCCTACTTTCTGGATCGCGCCAACCAGGGACAGGGGATCTCTTCGATTGTCGCACTCGATGACGACCGATTTCTCGTGCTCGAGCGCAACAACCGAGGAGTCGGCGTCGGTGCCACGTTTGCGACTGCCGACAAGGCCATCTACGAGATCAATCTCGCGGGCGCGTGTGATGTGACAAACATCAATCTGCCGGCGACTGGCGCGCTTCCGGCGGGTTGCAACCCGGTCACCAAGAGCGCGAAGGTGATTGACCTCGATGTCAACACGCTCGCAGCGCTTGGCAACAAGGCGCCTGAGAAGATGGAAGGATTCGCGGTGGGTCCGCAGTTGGCAAACGGTCGCTACATGTTGCTCACGGGCACCGACAACGACTACAGCGTCACGCAGAACGCGACTGGCCTGCAGTTCGACGTGTACTTCCGCTTTTCGGATGCGGATCCGTACGGCGGTTCCATCCAGTGTCCGATCGGCACGACCACAAACTGTGTGTTTTCGACCGGCGGTGGAGCCGCCACGCTCACGAGTGGCTATTCGTTGTTGCCGGGCGTGCTGCAGTCATACTCGGCGAACATCTCAGGTTATGCACCCACCGTTGTCCCTGAACCGAGCACCGTGGCGTTGATGGCAGCTGGCCTCCTTGGACTTGGCGTCGCCGCGCGTCGCCGTCGGGTGAGCTGAGCGGGGGCACGACACCGAGGCTCGGCCACCGAAACCACGACCCGACCACTCCGTAGGTGGGAACAGGAGCACTCTTTCCCACCGACGGAGAACGGAGCGATGAACGACGCCACGAGCTTTTGGTTCCTCATGACGGGGGTGTTCGCGCTGAGCACCGTCTATCTGGCTGTTTCGCGACGTCGCGCTCGCAAGCGCACCGAGAAGTACATCGACCGGATGATGCTGGATCGGCAGGGACCCGAGCTCGCGCCGTCGGCCGCGACAGTCGCCACACCGACGTTGGAATCACTCGCGAACGCTATCGAGCGACTCACGCAGCAACAGCAGTTTCTGATTCGCGTGATGTCCGAGCGGCCCACACACGCTGAGTCCCCCAGTCGCGGTACGGCGAAGTGGGTAACGCCACATTGAACGCCTTCGAACTGCCTGCGCTCGACCTCAAGCCCCGCGTCCGTGCGGGGCTTGTCGTAGCCATTGTCGCGCTCTCGGTCGCGATCAACCCGCTCAACCGTCTGTTCCGCATCTGGCTGCGCGATGAAGTCGTGAAGGGCGTGCCGTTCTGGCTCGACCATCTGTTCTTCATGCTCACGTTGATGGTCGTCGTGTGGGGGCTGATTGGCTTCCTCGTACTTGGCGCGCGCGGATTGTCGCTGGGGCTACCGACAGAGCGCGGCAAGGCGTGGACCGCCGGTGCGATATCCGGACTTGGTCTCACGGCGCTGGTGATTGCCGCGCTCGCTGCGATGCACGCGCTGGTCTTCGAGGTGCATCCGAACTATCCGGTGATGCTCGCAAACTTCGTGAGCAACTTCTACGAAGAGTTCATTTTTCGCGGGGTCATACTGGGGCTGCTGCTCACCGCGATGGGACGCGAGCGCGCGTGGACGGCGTCAATCATATCTGCACTGCTCTTCTGCCAAGGGCATTTGCAGTATCCGCCCATTTTGCTCAGTACCGTGTTCGTGGCCGGCGTGGTGTGGGCCTGGCTCACGGTGAAGTACAAGAGTCTCTGGCCGGCATGGATGAGTCACACCATCGCGGACATACTGGTCGATTCGCTGTTCAAGACGTGAGCACACAAAGCAAAAGCGCCCCGCGAAGTGATTCGCGGGGCGCTTTCGTTTGCCGATCGACTACTTGGGCGCCGTCATGGAGCGGAGTACCGGATAGTTCTGCGGCGCCGGCGACTGACCGAGCACCGGATCAAGGATGTTCCACCACATGAAGCCGTCGTCGGAGCGCGGGTCGAACAGGATGAACGCGAGTCGCGCGAGCGGCTGCTCCATGGAGATGATCACGGAGCCAACCGGGAGCGTCTGCGTGTTCGCTTCCCATGCGCCAGTGAGCGTGCGTGCCTTGTGCTGACCCTGATAGGTCTGATCGACCATCGTGTTGTTCGCGATCTTGAAGCGCTCACCAGTGAACGGCATTTCCCTGTCGGTCACCGTGTAGGTAATGCCGTGCGCTTCGAGTCGATCGACCACACTCGCAATCATGCGCTGCGTGGGCGTTCCGGCCGGACCGCCGAAGCCGCCACCGCCACGCCCACCACGACCGGCACCCGGTGCACCCGCTGCGGGCGCGGCCGCCGCCGGTGCGGCCGGCTCCTGAGAGGCGTTTGGAATCACGTAGACACGCGGCGCCTGGCTCGTTTCCGTAGGCTGCGTCGTACCAAAGAACGGCAGCATCTCCGTCGTGCGATTCGTGTTGCCATCCGGGCGGAGACGGTACGGACGATCGGCGACATACGGATTGCGCACCGAGTTGGTCGGCGCAAATACAATCTCCCTGAGATCGGGCGCCTTGATGAGCTCCTGACGCACGGCGAGCTGCTGCCCAACGATCGATTCCTTGTTGGCCGCGTCGACAATGCTGCGAATGCGCGTGCCGTGCTTTGACACGAAGCCGAGTGCCTCTTCGAGGAACCAGTACGTCTCGGTGATGCGCGTCTTGAACGACGCATACGAGTACGTCTCGGTGAGCAGGCCGAGGATGTTGCGCACACCGTAGTACGTGGAGGTGTAGCGCGGCTTCGCGAGTTCCGCATCCGAGCGCCAGGCGCGATCAGCGCCGTTGCCCGACACGCCACCGTAGTAGAACCAGTCGGAGCCGTGCTTCGCCTTGACGGCCTTCGTGATTTCCGGCAGCAGCTCGTCGCGGAGCAGACTCATCTCCGCTTTCGAGTTATTCGGATTGAGCGACGTTTCGTACGTCATATTGAAGCCGCTGTTCGAGCTGCCGTCGGTCGTGTGCAGGTCGAGCGCGACATGCGGCTGATACTCGGTGAGCAGACGCGCCATCGAACGCGCTTCGGCGGTTTCCATCTTGGTGCCGTCGCGATTGAGATCGAGGCCAAGCGCATTCTCACGCGTGCCCATGCCGCCAACGGGGCCGGCCTGGCTACCACGATTCGTGACGTTGACTCGCTCGTTGCCATCGGCGTTGTAGATCGGATTGATCATCAGCACCGTGTTGCTGAACCACGCGTTGCGCTCACCCTTCGCGATGGAGCGGAGCAACCAGAGGAGCGCCTCCTTTCCTTCCACTTCGCCGGCGTGGATGTTGCCCTGGATGTAGACGCGGGTCTTGCCGGTGGCAATCACTTCCCTGGCCGTCGCACCCGGCGCACCGATCACGGCGAGTGGCAGCGGGCGCCCTTCGTATGTGTATCCGTAGGTCGTGAGATGGATGCGCGGATCGGCCGCGGCCATCTGCCGCATGTACGCGACCACTTCGTCGTAGCGGCTCGTTTCGACGTAGTCGGTACGCTCCGGACGCGTCTGCGGGAACTTCGCGCTGGCGGCTGCCTTGGTCTGCGCTGACAGCGCGAGTGGGAGCATCAGGGCCGTTGCGGCGCCCAGTGAACGGAGGGGAAAAGACAACCTCATCGGGCAACTCCCAGCAGGTGATGTACAGCGGAGGGTGAGTACAACTCGTGATGGTCCTGCAAAACGCGAATCGAATGCAACCGCGGCGTTGCGCCATCACGACCGCGCAACGTGACCGCGATGTTGGTGCGGCCCCTGGTCACCGCGAAAGGCACCCGTACTTCAACGATGCCAGGGCCCTTGAGCGTTGAGCGCGCGATGACACTGTCTTCCACGACCACGTCGTACTGCGTGGTTGGCGACGCGAGAAACGCGCAGGCGAGTGTGACTTCGGTGTCGTCAAAGGTTGTGAGCGCGTAGCGCATCCATCCACGCGCTTCACGATACGTCGAATCGCTCGCGATGCCCGCCGAGTCGTCGTGACCGGCGTAGCCATGCGCCTGCTCGCTCTCGGCGTCACCGGCGATGACCGTATCGACGATGCGGCGGTCGGCCGGAATAGCCGGTCCAAGAATCAGCGTCGCGCCCGAGAGCGCGCAAATAAGCGAACGGAGAAGCACGAGGGCGGCGAAAGGTCGGCAGGGCGGGGGCCTTCCGAATGTAGCGTGTAGGAGCCCCGGCTACTCGCTGTTCCCGCAAACCGCCATCACCCGCGGCATGCCTGTCGGCTCCTGGCAGTTCGTGCGCGCTCAGCGGCCGCTGCCGACGTGAGGGCGTCCTTCCGTGCCAAGGTGTCCCACTGCGCTTCGGCCTTTGCAAACCACGCTTCCGCGTCGCCGCAGCTGGCGTGACGAGCGTGCCAGTTGGCCATTCCTGCGTAGACAGTGGCGAGGGTGGATCGTGAACGGGGCATGTCCGGTCGCCGGGCCACGAATGCCTGGCCGAGCGGTATCGCCTGGTTATACGCCTCCAGTGACGACTCGAGCGCACCGGTAGCCAATCGGGCGGCGCCAAGACCAGCGTACAGAAACGCCTGATCGTCCGCATGTTCCGGATTCGATGGCTCCGCACGTTGCAGCGCCTCCTTGTGCGCAATGGCATTCGCGTACATCGAGAGCGCCGATGGCCACCGTTGCGCGTCAGAGAGCGCCTCGGCGAGCACGTCTTCCGTAAATGCCAGGTCGCGCAGATGCTCGACACTACTCGTGTCTGCGAGATGCAGCTTCGTAGTGATCGCCAGCGCGCGCTCGTGCATCTGTACCGCCGGCAGCGATTGTCCGGTCGCGCGAAAATCACGCGCGAGACTGTTGTATGACACACTGAGATTGCGCTGCAGCAGCGTGTTCTGCGGATCCGCCGCCGACAGGCGCTCGAGCGACGCAATCACGCGGCGATCGATGGCGATGGCCGCATCGTACTCTCCGGCATCGACCAGCGGCACGCGCAGTCGACCATACCCAGACAGCAGTTCATTTTGGCGAACCGCGTCGTCGGGACGTTCGGCGACAATCGCTTCCAGCATGCGCACGCCCTCGCGCAGGTTCTCCTCACCAGTCGGTTCCTGCTGATACCATTCGAGCGACCCGAGGTTGAGCAGCAGCACCGCAAGCCCGGCCCGCGCGTCGACATCGGCAGGAGCCGCTCGCAACAACGATTCACGAATCGCGCGTGCTTCGCGATAGCCAGCGAGGGCGCCCGGTGTGTCGCCAATGTTGGAGACGCCGGCGCCACCACGCACATCGGCGAGTTCCTGCAGCAGGCTGGCAAGGAGCGCTCGGGGCGCTGGCGCCGCGGAATCGCCCTTCACGACGTCGCGCTGAATGCGCAGCGCACGTTCGTACAGCGCGACCGACTCCCTGAGCTCACCGGTGATGCTGCGCATGGTCGCGAGCCCGCGATAGCTCTCGACGAGCGCCGTGCGAGTGGCGCGTTCGTTCAGATATTCTGGGGGCAATCCCTCGAGGAGTGCGACGGCCTTGCGATAGCTCTCGAGCGCACCAGGAGTGTCGCCGAGGTTCGCACCGTAGGAGTTGCCCTGCACATCGCCGACGCGTTGGTACGCGATCGCGAGCTCGCGCTGCAGCGCCGGATCGCCATCGGCATCGCGCGCCAAACCGTTCAGTGCATCAAGTCCGCGTTTGACGAGCATCGCTCTCGCGGGCGTCGAGCCCGGCAGCGTACGAATAGCGTCGTGCACATCGAACAGGAAGCTGGTTGCAAGCGAGCGGACCTCGGCGAACCGTCGCTCCGCGCGAGCCCGCTCGGTGTTGGCGCGCTGCGATTGATAGAGCGTCGTTGCGACGCCGCCGGCAATCGTAAGTACGAGGATGACGACAGCCGCAACACCAGGGCGATGACGACGCGCAAAGGTCGTGGCGCGATAGCGGAAGGAATCGCCTCGGGCCTGAACGGCAAAGCCCGTTTGAAAGCGCTCGATGTCGTCGGCGAATTGCGAGACGGATGCGTAGCGTCGGGCGACATCGGCGTGCATGGCCATGCGCACGATCGTGTCGAGATCGCCACGTAGCCGTTGCGCCAGCTTTGGATTCTTCGCACGGACAAGCTCACTCGGCAGCGTTGGCGTTGAATCGCTGACAAGCTGCGCCACCTCGTCGATCCGCTTTGACGACGTCTCGTACGGACGTTGGCCGGTGAGCAGTTCGTAGAGCAGGACGCCGAGCGAGTAGACATCCGTCGCGGTAGTGACCGATTCTCCGCGAAGCTGCTCGGGGCTCGCGTACTCGGGTGTGAGCGCGGCGATGGTCGCGACCGTGGCCGTGTCACCATTCGCTGAGCTGCTGAGCAATTTGGCGATCCCAAAGTCAAGCAGTTTGGGGACGCCGTCCGCGGTGACGAGGATGTTGCTGCTTTTGAGATCTCGGTGCACCACCAGGTTGCGATGCGCGTGCTCGACTGCGTCGCAGATCGTGCGAAAGAGTGTCAGCCGATCTTCGAGCGACAGCTTCCTCGATTCGACGAACTCCCGAACCGGCATGCCGGGCACGTACTCCATGACAAAGTACGGTCGGCCGTCGCTCGTGGTGCCGCCGTCGATCAATCGCGCAATGTTCGGATGCTCGAGTCCGGCGAGAATCTGCCGCTCATGCCTGAACCGGGCGACAATCGCATCGGTATCCATGCCGCGTTTGACCAGCTTGATGGCGACATCGCGCCGGAACTCGCCATCGGTTCGTGAGGCGAGATAGACGGCGCCCATGCCACCGCGACCGATCTCGCGCTGCAGTGCGTACGAGCCAATCCGACTCATGCCACGCGGCAGATCGCTCAGCGCGTCATCCTGCAGCGAGATCGCCGGCGTCTCGAGAAATTCCTCACTCGCTTCGTTCGCCTCGTGCGCGGCGAGCAGGCTGCGCACGGCGCCACGCAGTGTCGAGTCGCGGGTGCTCGCATCGAGCCATGCGTCGCGCTCGGACGGGGCAACATCCAGAGCCGCGAGAAAGAGCGCCTTCTCGCGTTGCCACGTGCTATCGGTCATTCGAGCAGGTGTTCAGTGCGGCGGATCTACTTGAGCGCGTTGAATGCAGCCAGAACGCGCAGCAGATCGGGACTGTTGAAGGCGTACTCGGTGGCCGACGTGTACGTCACACCGTCAAACTTCTTTCCGCCGGTCTTCACTTTGAGCACCATGGCATAGGGGCCGGTCATGATGAACGGCTTGTAGCTCGCGCGTGCGCGCACAGCGCGCTCCACTCCGGCGCGAATGGCGTTCTGCGCGGCGACTGGTGACATACCGTTGATGGCGTCGCCGATCTCCTCTTTCACCGCGACGGCTTCGATATCGCCCAGCAAGCCACGCAGCTGGTTGACGAGGGCCCGATCACCGGCGGCGAACACCACCGGTACGTTGTACAGGCCGGCGACCAGCGCATTGTAGCCTCCCTCAGGAAGCGAGACGCCATTGATCGAGAAATCCACGACGTTGCCGGTGGACGTGTGCTCAAGAATCGCGTCCGGAGTGCCGGCCTTGGCGTGGTAGCCCACGAATACAACAGCCGCAAACGTGCTATCGATCCCTTCCATCATGTTCTTCGGCCCCGCGCTCAATCCGCGCAGCAGCCGCGCGCGCGGATCGAGATCACCGGGGAGGATGTTCTGCTTGCTGCCGTGTGAGTCGCGCACCCACACTTCCGTCGCGCCAGCACGATAGGCGCCTTCGATCGCGGCGTTCGCTTCCTGCGCCATGATCTTGCGGAAATACTGGTAGTCGCCAGTGGTTCCGCCTACGTCGCTGGACGTCACGACGCCGGCGAGTCCCTCCATATCGATGGAGATAAACACCTTGAGCGGGCGCGTTGGCCGCGTTTGCGCACTCACGGACGTCGCGCCAAGCAGCGCGCAGGCAGCGGCAAGCAGTAGGCGACGCATGCTACTTGGCCATTGCCGGGTAGATCGGCAGCTTGGCGATATCGCGCTGATCGTGCTGAATGATCACGGTCGCCTTGAGATTCTTCGCCATCGCCTTGAAACGATCGAGTGACGCGAGCGTGGCGGCGCGATCGGTGTTGAAGGTCGGCACGCCATTCGAGTCGTAGTTCTCGTGGAAGTGCGCGAGGTCGCCGGTGAGCAGCACGTTGCCCGTCTGCTTGAGACGCACGAGCAGGCTGCGATGTCCGGGCGTGTGACCCGGCGTGTTCAGGATCATCACCGAACCATCGCCAAAGACATCCTTGTCACCGGTAAGCGGCTCGACCTTGCTGCTGCCCGTTGCCCATGGCGCGATCGGCGCCTGATTCGGCGTGAGCTTGGCATCGGAAAGCACCTCCCAATCGGCTTTGCCCACGAGCAACGTGGCCTGCGGGAAGAGACTCGCCTGACCGATGTGATCCCCATGCGAGTGACTGAGTCCGACATACTTCACCTGGGCCGCAGTAATGCCGAGCGCGGGAATCTGCTCGGTGAGACTCTGTTTGGGCGCGGTCGCCGCCGGGCCCTTGGGAAAGCCGGTATCCCAAATGAGCACATCATCGCCGTGACGGATCACATAGCAGCTGTACACCAGCTGCACCTTGAGTCCGTTGTAGGCGTACGTGTCGGAGAAGCGGAGACCGACCTCGGTGGGCGGCGCGTTGGTGCCGCACTCGAGCCGGGCGAGGGAAACGGCGGCGGGGGCAGCCGGCGCGGCCTGCGCATACAGGGCGGCCGGAATCGCGATCGCGGAAGCCGCGACAAATGCAAAGGTTCGACGCATGTTCATGGCGGGGAGAGCGAAGGTGTGGGCCAGGTCTACCACTCGAATATGCGTATCAATCGGCACTTTCGTAGGCTCGCATTGCGCGCAGGGGCATCATGAACGACGCGATCGAAACACTGCTGCAGCAGATCGAAGCGCGACGCTCGGCGCTTGTGCGTGAGATCGCGCTGCTGTCTCCAGAGCTTCAGCAGTGGCGCGAGCAGCCAACGTCGTGGTCCGCGCTCGACATTCTGGAGCATCTGGTGTTGGCCGAGCAGTACGTTCTGGGCGACTTGAGCACGGCGGCCGAGCGGGCAGGGGAGTCGCCTACGGTGCCCGAGCGCGTGAAATCGGTGATTGTGTGGGTGGTGCTGCGCTTTGGCATTCGAGCCCGCGTTCCGGCGCGCGCGATGAAGCCGGTAGGTGGCGCGACCTTTGATGAACTGCGTCAGCGGTGGGATGCGAAGCACGAGCAGTTGCGCGCCTTTGCAAGCAGCCTGAATGGTTCTGCATTGGAACGTCGCATCTTTCGGCATCCGATCGCGGGGCCCATGCACACCGAGCAGGCCTTGCGATTGATGTACGCGCACATGGGGACGCATCAGCGACAGCTGACTCGGCTCAAGGAGTCGCTGGCCGCGCGCTAGCCTCGTAAGATTGAGGCATGTCGAAGACGCCCCGGATCTATGGCTTCAAGAGCTGCGACCTCGTTCGCGCCGCTTTGAAATGGATGGACGCGAATCAGATCGCCCACACGTTCGTGGATTACCGCAAGGAATCGCTCGACGAGGCGGTGGTGAAGGATTGGTTCACGCGGGCCGGCTGGGAGTCGGTGTTCAATCGGAATGCGACGACGTTCAAGGCGCTTCCGGAGGCGGAGCGCAATGCGGTGGATGAACACCGCGCACTGGCGATGATCATGGAGCAGACGAACTACATCAAGCGGCCAGTGCTGGATACAGGGTCGAAACTGCTCTTCGGATTCAACGAGAAGGCGTGGGCGGGGGCTCTCGATCGGTGACGTGCCGATGGGTCTTTGTCCGACTGTTTGCTGGCGCGCTGAGCGCGGCATTGCCACTGACGTCGGGCATCGCGGCACAAGGTCGGGTTGTCATAGATACCGTCCGCTCGGTCGCGCTCACGAACAATCTGATTGGCGATACACCGAATCGCAGCGTCACGATCTATCTCCCGCCGAGCTACGAGCGTGACGCGAAACGGCGATTCCCGGTTGTGTACCTCTTGCACGGTGCGACGTCTGATCCAAAGGAGTGGCTCGACGGTACGTATCAGGGGCTCAATCTCAAGGTTGCGCTCGATCAGCGCGCCGATCGCGCGGAGTATCTCGTCGTCATGCCCTTCGCCGACAATCATTTTGGCGGTTCATTCTATGTGAACTCAGCGGCGTTTGGACGATGGGAGGATTTTGTGTCGACGGAACTGGTACGTTTTGTCGACGCGCACTTCAGAACCAAACCGGCGCGCGCCGATCGTGTGCTCGCCGGCCAGTCGATGGGCGGATTCGGTGCGTTGTACCTGGGCGGGCGTCACCCTGATGTGTTTGGACATGTCTACGCGATGAGTCCATGCTGCACCGGATTTGTCGGAGACATCGCGGCTGACGGCGAGCGCTGGCGAGCCGAGCCGCGTGGCTGGTCGCGCGCGATTGCGATGGCATTGGCTCCCGCTGCAACGTCGACCGTGATCGACTCGATGCCACCGCTGCCATTCGCGCGCCAGGTGGATGGGGGCATTCAGGAGAACGTGGCGGTCGCGAAACATTGGCGTTCGTTCTTGCCGCTCGATCGCCTGAAGCGCGACCCCTCGGGCTATCGCCGCCTCTGTTCAATTGGGCTCGAGGCCGGTCGTCAGGATGCGATCACCAACGTACCGGCGGGCGCAGCGGCGTTCTCACGCGAGCTCACGCGTGTCGGCATCGCGAATTCCTATGACGAGTTCAATGGCGGGCATGTCGACCGCACCCGCGAGCGTTTCGAAACGGCTGTGCTGCCATTCTTTGAGCGCGCGTTCTCAGCTACAAACAGTCGCTGCTAAGGTCGGGGTCTTACTCGCGACGTTCATCGGGGACATTGTTCAGACAGTCCCCTTCGGAGAGTGACCTCGTGACGTTCTACTCGCCCGCCGCGCGCGCCTTGCAGGACCAGTTCGATTCGCGTCGACTTGCTGATCGCATGGAAGAGGTCATCATCCACGACGCGCTCACGCCAGACGATCGCGCGTTCATCGAAGCGCAGGACATGTGTTTCCTGGCCACTGTCAGCGCTGATGGTCAGCCGACCTGTTCGTACAAGGGCGGCAATCCCGGATTCGTGCACGCGATCGACGATCGCACGCTGGCGATGCCCGTGTACGACGGTAACGGCATGTTTCTCACGATGGGCAACGCCAGCGAAACGCACCGTATCGGCCTGCTCTTCATCAATTTTGTGCAGCCGAAGCGCATGCGAGTGGAAGGGCGCGCCGAGCTCCGTCACGACGATCCTCGGCAGGCGAATTTCCCGGCGTCGAAGTTCATGCTCTACATCCACATCGATCACGTCTACCCGAACTGTGGTCGCTATATCCACAAAATGGAGCGCGTCGAGCAATCGCCATTCGTTCCCGATTCGCATGGCAATTCGCCTACACCAGGGTGGAAGAATGCGGAGTGGGCGAATGACGCATTGCCGATGAGTGATCCGGCGAGGAAATCGTGACGATCAAACGGATGGACAACGTTCTCATCGTTGTCGACGATCTGGAGGCAACGAAGACTTTCTTCCTCGATCTGGGCCTGCGGCTCGAAGGTGAAGCGACCGTCGAAGGACCCGAAGTCGGGAAGTTGATCGGACTGGGACATGTACGCGCAACGCTCGCGATGATGCGCACACCAGACGGCTTCGGCATTGAGCTCGACAAATTTCACACGCCCGATGCAGTTCGGATCGGTCCGGAGCAGATGCCGATCAACGCGTACGGTGTGCGTCGCGTGATGTTCGCCGTCGAGGGGATCGACACGCTGGTGACGAACATGGTCGCGAAGGGCGCTGAGTTGATCGGCGAGATGAACTACGGCGATACGTACAAGCTGGCGTATATCCGTGGACCGGAGGGGATTGTTGTGGCGTTGGCGGAGCAGTTGGGCGCATGATGTCGCTTGCGTCACTCATGTTGTCCGCGTCGCTGCTGTCGAGCTTCGCAGACAGTCGTTGCTCGCCGGTTATCCGACCGTATGACAAGCCGCGAGGGGCGACCACACTCTGGATCAAGACCGCGAGAGACTCAACGTTCGTGGGTCGCGAGCTTGGTCAGCTGTATACCGCCGTCAAGGTGGATGGTCCGAACAAGGTGGCGGTGAACGACGGTCAACAGATTGTGGTGGTGTGGTGGGGACTTACATCAGACTGTCGACGTATCCGCGCGACCTCATGGACTCCGCTCGCGTCGGGCGAGGGATTGATCGTTCCGCGCCTTCGACCCCGAGCAGATTGGATCGACAGCATCCCCACGTTTGACATGTTTGGCGACTACCAGTACATCCCCTCGCGCTCGCGGCGAGAAACGACGACATCAAGCCCGCTTTCGGTTGCCGAGTACTGGTCGCTCTTTGTGCTGGTTCCGGAACGTGATGCGTCATCTGACATCGCTTGGAGATCATGGGAAGACGTCGTGACCTGGGGGGCTGCCAACATCGAGAAGTCTCGCCGTGAACCCGCTGCTTCAATGATGTGCTTTGCCCGAGCACGGCTCGATCAGATACGTCGCCGGGATACCACCCCTCCGGAGTTCCTTCGCTGGTCTTGCTAGCAAAAAGTCACTGTCTTGCTCTTGCAATGAGCCACTCATGACCCATCCGCGTCAGCGGCTGATTTTGATTCTTGTCGCGCTTCTCCCAGGGTGGAATGGCAGAGCCTTCTGAAGCCAGTTCGAAACGGTGGTCTCGTCAGTCAATCGTTCCTGAATCGTGCACGAGCAAGAATCATTCAAACGTTTGACCGTCCGGCCCTATCTGACCTGAGCGACGCCGCCAACCACGCTCATTTCCAGAGGTCCGATATGCTCGTCACTCGCGTTACCTGCCTTGCCGCAGCACTGGCGCTTCACGCTGCCGTACTGAGTGCGCAGGCGGCTGCCACTCCGAAGGACATCGATCGATTGGTCGGCCCCGGTTGGCGTGGCACGTTGACCTATCGCGATTACACGTCTGACGCGCGTACAACGATCAAGTCGGCGCTCTTGCTTCAGAAGCTTTCAGCGGCCGCCGCGGCCGACACTCGCTGGGACATGCGTATCGCCTATGCCGATGAGCCCCATGCGAACAGCGGCGATACCATCTCGCTGTCGAAGGACGGGCGCCAGTTCCGCAATGCCACGGTGACCGAGCGAATGACGCTGCCCAACGGTGACGTGCGCATTGTGACCGAGTCCGACGGCAAGGACAATGAGAAGCCGGCGCGTATCCGCCTGGTGTATCTCGTTGGCGAGCACTCGGCGTCGATTCAGAAGTTCGTGCGCTACGAGGGTGGTGAGTACTTCGAGCGCCACATCTATGAATGGACGCGTTGAACCGCGGAGCCGGCGTCTGCGCCTCGGCCCACTCGTCCGAGATGCGTGTCGTTGAAGGCCGTGACGAACTTGAGACCGTAGCCGGCGGCTCGATCGAATCCGATGTGCGCAAACCAAATGAGCGCGATGCTCGCAGTGATGGCTGACGAGCCAAACCAGCCCACGCCGAGTAGCACGGCCGCCGCCGTTTCGGTGTGGGCGACGTTGTAGAGATTTGCGCCCAGCGTTGTCGAGCGCAGGTAGCCCACCATCGCGATGTCGGGTGCGAGGAAGAGGGCGAAGAACCAGCCCCAGCCGAGTGCGGACGCGTCGTGCAGATGGAGCCAGCGGTACACGACGACCGCGATGGCGAGGAGGGTAAGCCCTTCCAGGCGCAGGAAGCGAGTGGGCGACATAGTGACGTCCTCTAAGGTGAAGATGTACACCGTACACGTTAGTGTTTGCCGGACCTGGCGTCAAGATGTACATTGTTCATCATGGCGTATCCAGCAAAACTCTCGGTGGAGGTCATCACCGAGGCCGCCGCGGCGGTCATTCACGAGTCGGGAATCGATGCCCTGGGCGTGCGTCCGGTCGCTGAGCGGCTCGGCGTGCGCCCGTCGGCGCTCTATCGCTACTGCGGCGACGGATTGGGGCTGGTTGGACTGGTCGCCGAGCATGCGGCGGAGTCGCTGCATGACAAAGTCGTTCGTGCCATGCGGAGCGCGGCGCGGGTGGAAACGCACGAGCGGGCGGCCTTCGCAGCGCTCGCGTCGTCCTATCGACAGTTCGCCCGTCAGCAACCCGCGCTCTACGCGGCCATGACAACGGACACGTCGAAGTCCAGCTGGACCGAGCAGCCTGGTGCTCGGCGCAAGGCACTGTGGAACCTGCTGCTCGACGTCGTGGGCAAACTCTCCGGCAACGCCGACGACACCAGTGCGGCCGTTGCCGCGTGGAGCTTCTTGCACGGCTTCGCCGCGCTCGAGATGGCCAATCTGTTCGGTGACAGTGGCCCCAGGGACGGTTTTGCGATGGGCGTGCAGGCACTGCTGGAACGTTTCGAGGCGCAGCGAAGGGCCAATCGCTGCGATGTCGATTGATGGCAACGTCGCGCGCCATGTTCAGCTTCACGCGATGGTCTGTTCTCATGCGGCCATGATGTCCAAACAACCGTGACACCACCTCGCCTACATTCGCCCGAGGTCATCGCTGGCATCGATGGCTGCCGCGCCGGATGGTTCGTCGTCACTCAGCGCATGTCCGACGGCGCGATACACGGGCGAGTGTACGCGACCATCGCGAACGTGCTCACCGCGCTCCCGCCGAGTGCTGTTATCGGCATCGACATCCCCATTGGATTGGCGGAATCTGGCGAGCGCGAATGCGACGCCATGGCGCGACAGTTCCTCAAGCCATTTCGCGCCGCCTCGATCTTCTCCGCACCACTGCGCTGTGTGCTTGATGCAACGACGCACGCGGAGGCGTCCGATCGGCGCTTCGCGCGTGAGGGGAAGCGGATGTCGATTCAGGCGTACAACATTCTCCCGAAAGTTCGCGAGGTTGACGACGCGCTCAGAAGCGCGGCGGCACCCCGGCGAGTACACGAAGTGCATCCGGAGATCTCGTTTGCGCAGATGAATGCGGGCGTGCCGCTCGAGCATTCGAAGAAGTCATCCGGCGGTCGCGCGGCGCGGCTGGCGCTGCTGCGAAAGCACTTCGGTGATGAGCCGGAGCGGCTGCTCGCTGAGATTCGGCGAAGTGAGGCGGTGGCGGACGACGTGCTCGACGCTCTCGCTGTGCTGTGGACCGCGCGGCGGTTGTGCGAAGGGGTTGCGCTTCGCCTTCCGGCTGACCCACCGCTCGACCCCACTGGCCTGCCAATGGCCATCCACTACTAGTCACGCGATTGTTGCTTGTGTCATGACGGGCTGAGACGCTAGCGTCTTCACGACTCCAACCCGTCTCCCGTGATTTCGCTTCTGTCTGTCCTCCTCCAAGTCGCCGGCGCGCAAACACCCAAACGCACGGTTCCCGATCCGGGCGCCTATGCGGTCGGTCAGCGTGTCACACCCGCCGGTGTGCAGAGTGTGTTCACGGGGCGCGTGCACGGAGTGCGATTTGGCCCGGGTACTGGTGAGCTCTGGGTGGCGGTGCCAGGCAACGCCTTCCGCATGGCGTGGCGCGACAACCGGGTGCTCACTGAGGTGACGTTCAATGGGCGCCCTGGTGTGCATGGCCTGGTCGTTGATCCCATCACCAAACAGATGGCCATGTCATCGGTTGGCCGACTTCCTGCCGACGTGGCAGCGAGTCGCTTGCCAGGCGGTCCACCGTTGTCGCGATCCAAATCGGTGGTGCAATTCGTTGGCTACAACAACGACAGCAGTGGAACGATCGTGAAGGAGTCTGGCGCGCTGGGCGATTTCCTCGCTGGCGGTCCCGCCATTGCGTCGCGCGCCAGCGCCGATGGTCATCGCTATGCCGTGCTCCCCATGCCGGCCGACGACAAGTTGATGATCATCGACGCCGACACCAAGCAGCGTGTGCGCACCGTGCCACTCGGCGTGCTGCCGGTCGCCTCGGTGATTTCGCCCGATGGTGAAACCGCCTGGGTAACAGTATTCGGTGGTCAGCGACCCGAACCTGGTGCGCGAAGTGCGACGCAGTGCTGTGATCCGGCCGCTGAGCCCGTGCGTGTGAACACGCGCGGTATTGCGCTGCCCGGTACCGTGGAGCGCATTGAGGTTGCCACTGGCAAGGTGACGCATCGCATCACGGTCGGTGCGCATCCCACTGGGCTCGCGTGGGACATCTCCCGTCAGCGCTTGTATGTCGCAAACGGCAACAGCGACTCAGTGTCGGCCATCGATACGCGCAGTAACACGCTCGCCGGCCACATCGCGGTCACACCGTTTCGCGAACGGCGCATCGGTCTCGCGCCGACTGCAGTCGCACTGACACCCGACGGCAATACGCTGGTCGTGACGCTTGGCGGTGTGAATGCCGCCGCACTCTACGATGTGCGTGGCGCGGCGCCAGCGAGTGCCGTCTTGCGCGGCCTGATTCCCACCGGATGGTATCCCAGTAGCGCCGATATCAGTGCTGACGGAAAGACGCTCGCCGTAGGCACGCTCTTTGGAGTGGGTGCGGGCACTGGCCGCACGATGGGCAAGACCGCGCGCTATGTCTTCGCCGAGCGTGGATCGGTCAATGTCATCGACATGCCTGACGATGCGACGCTCTCGGCGTATACGACCAGTGTTGCCGAGAACAACCGATTGCATCTCGCGAGTGGACCGGCCGCGCCAAGCCTTGTCCCGAGGGCAAACGTCGTGGCGCGTGCCGTGCCAGAGCGTCCCGGCGAGCCGAGTCCGATCGAGCACGTCGTCTACATCATTCGTGAGAACCGCACGTACGATCAGGTGCTTGGCGATATGGGGAGGGGCGCGAGCGATCCCAGTCTCACGATGTTCGGTAAAGACGTCACGCCGAACGCGCATGCATTGAGCGATCAGTTCGTACTGCTCGATCACTTCTTTGCCTCGGGTGGCAATTCGGCCGACGGACACAACTGGCTCACGCAGGCCAATGAGACAGCGTATCCGATGTGGCCACTCTACACTGGCCGCAGTTACCCGAGCGAAGGCAACGATCCGCTCACGTATTCAGCGGGGGGATTCATCTGGGAATCCGCAGCCGCGAAGGCCAAACGTGTTGTAAGCTTTGGCGAGTACGCACCGGCGCCGCCGGACAAGGGACCGTCCACGCGTACGCGTCTCATGGCGAGCTATCGCGATCCCGCCGTGTACAACGCGCCGTGGACGCGCGCGACGCTCAAGTCGATGTACAACACGCGCAGCGAGATCCCCAGTCTCGATCGCATCTTGGTGCGCGAGTATCCCGGCTGGACACAGGATGTGCCGGATGTGATGAAGGCCGATGTCGTGCTCGAGCATCTCAAGGAATGGGAGGCGGCGAAAGCGATGCCGCATCTCACGCTGATCATTCTGCCGAACGATCACACCGAAGGCACCAGCGCCGGCTGGTGCACACCGGCGGCGTGTGTCGCTGACAATGACCTGGGACTCGGCAAACTGGTCGACGGTCTCAGTCACTCGTCGTTCTGGAAGAAGATGGCGATTCTCGTCGTCGAAGATGACGCGCAGAACGGCGTCGATCACATCGACGGACATCGCACCGTCGCGCTGGTCGCGAGTCCGTACGCGAAGCGCGGTGTCATCGACAGCACCTTCTACAGTCAGCCGAGCATGGTGAAGACGATCGAGCTGATGTTGGGTCTGCCGGCGATGAGCATCTTCGATCTCGTCGCGACCGATATGCGCAACAGCTTCATCGGGCCGAACGAAAAGCCCGACTTCACGCCGTACAGCGCGATCACGCCCAAGCAGTCGCTCTTCGAAACGAATGTGCGCACGAGTGAGATCACCGGCCCTGATGCGGCGGCGCGCAAGGCGGCGGCGGTCGCAAGTGCGCGGATGAACTTCCGCGAGCCCGATGCGGCGCCGACCGAAAAGCTCAACCGCATTTTGTGGGGCGCTGTGAAGGGGTGGAAGACGCCATATCCCACCGTGAAGCAGTCGCTCTTCTTCCCACTCGCGGTCGATGTGGACGACGACGACCGTGAGGAGAAGGAGGAGCGGGCGGAGAAGCAGCCGGCGAAGTACGTTAGGCCGCATGCCACAGCTCCTTCGCCGACTCGCCGTCCTTAGCTGCTCGCTGCTGCTGGCGGCGCCATGGCTCGCACATTCTCAAAGCGCGCCGCCAGCCACATCAGGCAATCCGATTCTGCCTGGTTGGTACGCCGATCCCGAAGTGCACGTCTTCGGCAATCGCTACTGGATCTTCCCGACCTACTCGGCGCCGTACAACCAGCAGACCTTTCTCGACGCGTTCTCGTCGACCGATCTGGTGACGTGGACGAAACACGAGCATGTGCTGGACACGCTGAATGTGAAGTGGGCCAAGCGCGCCGTGTGGGCGCCCTCGATCATCCAGAAGGACGGATGGTACTACCTGTTCTTTGGTGCGAACGACATTCAGAACGACGAGCAGCATGGCGGAATCGGTGTTGCACGCTCGAAGTCGCCAGAGGGTCCATTCGTTGACCACCTCGGCAAGCCGCTCATCGATCGCTTTCACAACGGTGCGCAGCCGATCGATCAGATGGTATTTCAGGACAAGGACGGCGCGTACTACATCATTTATGGCGGCTGGAAGCACTGCAACATTGCGAAGCTGAACAAGGACTTCACCGGCTTCGTACCGTTCCCCGATGGCTCGACGTTCAAGGAAATCACGCCGAGCGGGTACGTCGAAGGGCCGTACATGCTGATGAAGGATGGCAAGTACTATTTCATGTGGTCCGAGGGCGGCTGGACCGGCCCGAACTATGCGGTGGCCTATGCGGTGGGGAATTCGCCGTTCGGCCCGTTCGAACGGGTCGGTACGATCCTCAAGCAGGACTCAACCATCGCTACCGGTGCAGGGCATCATTCGGTGCTGCATCCGCCGGGCTCCAAGAACTACTACATCGTCTATCATCGTCGCCCGATCGGCGAAACCGATCGCAATCATCGTGTGGTGAGCATCGACGAGCTGCGATTCGACGACAAGGGCAACATTCTGCCGGTGGTGATTACGAAGCAGGGTGTGGCGCGCGAACCGATCAAACGCTGAGGGCGTGATGCCTCGACCAGGCTCGGAGCCGATTCTGCCCACGCCAGACGTGGCGGGTACGCGCGCGTTCTACGAGTCGCTCGGATTCACGGCGTGGTTCTTCGACGATCACTACGAGATTCTGCGGCGCGGTACGCTCGTCGTGCATCTCGAGCGTCACGAGAAGCTGAATCCCGCCGAGAACCATTTCAGCTGCTACTGGCGTGTTGAAGATGCCGACGCGTTGTACGCCGAGTTCTCGAAGCTCGGTTTGCCCGCTGAAGGCGCACCGTCACTGTCTCCGCCCTTCGACGAGCCGTGGGGGATGCGTGAGTTTCCGATGCGCGATCCGGCGGGGAATTTGATTCGGGTGGGGCAGGAGCTAGTCTGACGAGCGCTTCCGGCGCCCGCGCTTGTGAAGCATCAGCAGCAACAGTCCCGAGCCAAACAACACAACTGATTCTGGCTCCGGCACCGCAGTCAACGTTTTCACACGAACGTCAAACGTGCCCGTCGCCTCTGTGCCCGGCGGAAACCACGTCCCGCCCTCATCGGTCGACGCCCACAGACCTTGAACACCTTGTGAGTTGGGAGCCCATCCCCAGAGCGTATTCACGTCAGCAGGTCTCATGCGAATCCAGTACACCTGACCGACGTCGAAGACGAAAGGCGCGATAGACGTCAGTGAGTAGATCGAGACGACATCGTTTGTCGCACTCGATAGGGTCCACGATTCTATGAGACTCGCCGACTGAATCGACGGCCCGCGCAGCAGGTCGACCGTAGCGTTTCCAGAAGTAAAGGGCAAGGCTCCCTTCGACTTGCCGGCTGCAACGCGAACGCTGGTGAGGATTCCGCCGATCGGCCCCTGATACGTGAACGATGACGCCAACCATTCTTTGAATCCGGCTGGTTGGAACGGAGATGCACCCGGCAGGATGTTGCCGACTGCCCAATTGAACGACGTGTTGTAGCTGTCGCCCGGGCCGAATGTCGAATACGCGATCGTTTGTGCACGCACGACCGTTGAGGGTATCGCGAGCGCAGCCGCGATCAGGACGATGGCTCGGTTTCGCATGTCGCAACCTCGATTAGCTGGACGAATGGCGGGGATACCTCGATCAGCAGTAGACGGAGTGAAATCCACCACCAAGAGCATTTGGTAAGTGATCATGGTGTGGCCGGAGCGTCAGTTTTTCGTCAAACGCCGAGTAGGTCGGTCGCGAACTGGCTCAGGCTTCTCAGTTGAGCAGCTGGATTCGGCAATCATTCAGACGACGATCTGGAAAGATCGTGAGTTGGTGCTGCAGGCGCGCTACAGCATTGTATGAGCAGCGCGACAGGACGGAAAAGTCGAGTGGGCTAATGTGCCAGTCAGCCATTTGATGAAGGTTGGCGCGCAGGCGGTTGACTCGCTTCTGACGGCATACTGTGCTGATGGCCTCGTCGTTGCGCGGACGCAATTCTCTCCCGAATTCCGCACGGCCCCTATACGAGATCAACGTGACTCACCGGACACTTCGCGTGCTGCTAGCGGCAATCGCGCTTGCGGCTCCCACGCCCAGCTTTGCGCAGCAGATCAACATTCCTTCCGTCTCATTGGTCAGCAATCTCAGCGCATCTTCGCCGTTGTATGGTCAGACATTCAAGGCGCTTAACGGACGCATGGACAACTTCACAATGTGGTTGGGCGCCGTCGCGTTCAATGCCGGGACATTTCAGTTCAAGGCCGGAATTGGCACCTGGAACGGAACAGCTGTTGGTAGCGTTCTCTGGACGAGCGGAACCATGTCGAATCCCGACCGGCTCTCCGGAATGCCCACAACGTTTCAGTCATACACGTTCGACACTCAGGGACTGACACTCATCAATGGAGCCTCATACGTCGCCTTCCTGTCCTACGAGGGAGGTGGGGGCGGCCGATCGATTGGTCAGGATCCAAGCAACAGCTATAAGGATGGAAGATTCGTCTACTCCGCTTCGTCCAATCCGGCGAGCACATGGACCGGCACAGACTTTGGCGAGCTGGATCTCGCGTTGACCGCGAATTTCTCTGACCCTACTACCGTGCCAGAACCATCAACCGCAGCACTCATCTGCGGCGGTGCCCTTCTGCTGGCGGCTGCAGCGAAGAGTCAGCGGTGTAGAGCTCGACACAAGGCCATTTAGCTGGGGACTCGCTCGATTCGGCAGGATAGCACTTGTGAGGAAGATACGAGCGCATACCCAAACGTCGATTGGGCCACGATTGAACTCGCAACCCAACGCGATTCGGACAGGGCAGGAACGTTCTGACAGCCGAGGTACTCCAGACGGCCCTGAGGTCATACATGAAAGCGCCAGCCGCTCTGCTCTGCGTCATTTTGCCCACGACTCCCGCGCTAGGCGCAGCTAAAGGACGCGGTGGTCGCGGGCGATGCCAATGTTGGCCAGTCTCGCGAGCCGCGGCCTTTTCTCCGGACCACTGCACTGGCCAGCATCACCGCGTCCGACTGCTCACGATGAGCGCGAACGTCGCGATGGCGATCGTGTGGCTCGTGCAGCGGGTGTAGCCGACTCGCTGGTAAAGCGAGTCGGCGACTCGGCCTACGCCGCCGGCAACCACACATCAAAGCGTGTCCCCGTCTGCGCGCCGCTCTCGAGCGTGATCCCACCGTTCGCGTGCTTCACTGCCGCAAGAACCGTAGCGAGCCCGAGTCCGGTCCCCTCGCGGTGTGACTTCGTGGTGAAGAATTGCTCGAAGATCCGATCAACCACCTCTGGCGCGATACCTCGGCCTGAGTCGGCTACGCGCACACGCACATAGCGTCCGTGGGGAAGCGTGGTGCCGTCCACCGACTCGACGGCGGCCACGTGCTCGTCGTGTGTTTCGATCCGCACGGTACCACGACCGTCAATCGCATCGCGGGCGTTGACGACGAGATTCACCACGATCTGTTCGAATCGTGTCTCGTCGATCTGCACTCGCGCGGTGCTGTGCGATGACACCGACAGCGTGATCCGCGGACCGGCGAGTCGTACGAGCAAGTGCTGTAGCTCGGCGATTACGACGCTAGGCGTCACCACCGTACCGATCGCTGGCCTGCGACGTGCAAACTCGAGCAGTTGCGCGGTCAGCGCCTTGCCACGCTGCGCCGCGGCAGCGATTGCCTGCAGATCCTCACGAATGGCGTCGGGCTCGGACTCGAACCCAAGTTGCGCAAGCTCGGCCGCACCGACGATGATCGCGAGGATGTTGTTGAAGTCGTGCGCGACACTGCCGGCAAGATGTCCCAGCGCCTCGAGCTTGTTCGACTGTTGCAGTCGTGACTCGAGACTGCGAAATCGCTGCTCACTGTCGGCCAGCGCGTTGACCGCCTGACGGCGTGACGATTCGTCGAATAACACACCCCGAATGGCGACCACCGCGTCGTCGTTGTCACGAGTGACGCGAACCACGTCGCGCACCCAGCGATAGCAGCCATCGGCGGTCCCGAACCGATAGTCAAATTCGTGATCGCGTCCGTCGCGAATGGCGGCGGCGGAGAAGGCGATGGCAGCGGCGCGATCCTCGGGATGAATGCGTTGCACCCAGAATTCACGGTCGCCGAGCCAGGCGCTCACCGGATAGCCGAACAGTCGCTCGGCGCCCTGTGAGACGTAGGTGAAGGCCAGCGACGTGGGATCGAGCTCCCACGCCACGATATCGATATGGTCCACCAGCTGCGCGATCTCGTCCTGCGTGCGCGCTGGAGTCGGTACGGTTTGTCGTGCTGGTTTCATGGTAGTTCTCCTTGCCGCCGGGTATGGGGGCACAGGGAGGCTACGCACGCCAAAATCGCAAAGCCAATACCTCTTCGGCATACCGCTATGCGTCGAGGGGCGGTGGTTTGGCTTGCGGCCACTCCGGGAGAGTGCGACTTTCGCCGGACCCCTCCCTCGCCACGCCATGGAACTGCGACAGCTGCAGTACTTTCTCGCGATCGCGGACGCCGGCACCTTCATCAATGCCGCGCATCTGCTGAACGTGGCGCAGCCAGCGCTCACTCGGCAGATCCAAGCGCTCGAGCGCGAGCTAGGCGTGGCCTTATTCGCGCGTCGTCCACACGGCGTGTCTCTTACCGCGGCCGGGATGTCGTTTGCGACGGATGCGCGCCGCATTGTCGCCGCGACCAAGGAGGCTGCACGTCGGGCGAAGAGCAAGACCGCCCGCACGGTGCCGTCGCTGCATCTGGGCTACGGCGAAATGCTCGGCCACTGGGGCGTATTCTGCGAGATGCTGCATCAGTTTCGCGTAGCCGACGCCAGCCGACGCATCGTGGCCGAGCCGATTCGGGGCACCGATGTGCGGTCGGCAATTCTCGAAGAGCGAACGGATGTCGCAATCATTGCCGCCGCCAAGATGCCAGTGAAAGGCCTCGAGACGCTGCCGCTGGTCGACGCGACACTCACTGGCGTGCTCATTCCCAGTGACCACAAGCTCGCGAAGTCCCGTACGGTACGACTGGCCGAGCTCCAGTCATTGACGTGGTTGCACTTGCCTCCTGATGCAACGCTCGGTGTGTTCCCCGTACTCAACGCTGCACTGCGTGAACGCGGATGCATTGCGAAGCGTCGATTGACGCGTCCGACTGGACTTTCGTACTTGCCGCTCATCACAGCGGGCGAGGCGTGGGCGCTGTCCGATCTGCCCACGGGGCGGATGGTCATGGACGCATCGAATGCGGTGGTTTATCGACCGTTCGTCGACGAGCCGATTCCCGTGTGGGCGACTGCGCTTTGGAAGCACGGCCAGCGTCAGGATTGTGTACTGGACTTCGTCCGCACAGCGCGCAACGCCGCGAGTCAGTTGCCGGTGCCGGCGCTCGAACTCACGGCACCACCCTCAAGCCTTGTTGGCGTATGAGCACGGCAGACAGTGTACCGACGCCGCAGGCGATCCTCAGGGACTTCGTTGAACGCTTCGACGCGAAGACGCAGTCGCTGTTCAAGTCGGTTCGCACCGCCGTTCGCAAACGTTTCCCGACCGCGAACGAACTGTTTTACGACTACGGCACCTTCTTCGTGCTGGCGTATTCCGCGTCAGACGGACCAATGGATGGCGTCGTGACGCTCTCGGTGCGACCGGAGGGGGTGTGGCTCTATCTCGCCAACGGCGCAAAGCTTGTCGATCCCAAGCGGCTGCTCAAAGGCACCGCGAAAGGTGTTCGCTACATCCCGCTCGAGTCGGCGAAACAGGTCGCTGATCCCGATGTCGAGGCATTGATCAAGCAAGCGGTCAAGTCGGTGAAGACGCCGATGCCGAAATCAGGGAAGGGTGAGTTGCTGATTCGTACGAGTGGCGGGAAGCGGCAGCCAAAGAAGAAGGTGGCGGAGAAGGCTTCGAAAAAGTCCGCGTGACAAGCCGTTCGTCTCGGGACGAGTCGCGTGTCGTTTCGTACTTCTACGCGATTACACCGAGCACTTCTCTCGCCATTTTTCGGGACCGGATTGCCGCGACTGCAATCACACCCGCCGTGGGTCCCCACGGCTTCCCCATGGTCCCGCCCCCATGAGAACTCTCACCCGCGACCTCCGCGATGCGCTTTCGCCCGCTGAAGTCATCGAAGTCCTGCGCAAGGGCAACGAGCGATTTCAGAACAACCTGAAAGCGAATCGCAACCTGCTGCAGCAGGTCAACGAAACGAGCGATGGCCAGCATCCCATGGCCATCGTGCTCAGCTGCATCGATTCGCGCACCAGCGCCGAATTGATCTTCGACCAGGGCCTTGGTGACATCTTCAGTGTGCGCATTGCCGGCAATGTGCTCAACGAAGACATCCTGGGCTCCATGGAGTTCGCCTGCAAAGTTGCCGGCGCCAAGGTCGTAGTGGTGCTCGGTCACACCAAGTGCGGCGCCGTAAAGGGCGCGTGCGACGGTGTCGAACTGGGCAACCTCACGGGGTTGCTTCAGAAGATCCAGAAGGCCGTCGCGATGGAAACGATGACGACCGACGATCGCAGCTCGAAGAACTCGGTCTTCGTCGAACGTGTGGCGACGCTCAACCTCGTCAACGTGCAGCGCGAGATTCTCGAGGGAAGCCCGCTGCTCGCCGGGATGATCGAAAATGGTGAGATCGGACTGGTGACCGCGATGTACGACGTCGAAAGCGGTTCGGTGAAGTTCTCGGAGAGCGTGGCCCCGGCCACGGTCTGATTGGCGCGGTGAAATACGGAGGTCTGCTGGCGATGCCGGCAGACCTCCGTTGTCAGTTTCCGGACTGTTTTCG
Source organism: uncultured Gemmatimonadaceae bacterium (assembly GCA_966112585.1). Lineage (GTDB taxonomy): Bacteria > Gemmatimonadota > Gemmatimonadetes > Gemmatimonadales > Gemmatimonadaceae > Gemmatimonas. Next base: position 18,603 of record CBHWDN010000001.1, on the reverse strand, counting down.
CGCCCGTTTGCCTCTCGCAACCTCGGTGGCCAACGCGTCGAGCGCTGGCTCCCAAAAATGTCGGAATCGCTCGAGCCAACGATCGACCTCTCGCAATGCCGTAGTGTCGACCGCATAAATGCGTCGTGTGCCCTCGGGACGCACTGCGGCAAACCCGGACTCACGCAGCACCTTGAGATGCTGCGACACGGCGGCCTGCGTGATCCCAAACTCGCCGCCAACCACCTCGACGATCTCACCCGACGATTGCTCGCCGCGTGCGAGCAGTTCGAGAATACGTCGTCTGACTGGATCGCCGAGTACGTCGAGTGCGTGCATGTCGCTCCGGGTCAGACCGGTGGTTGACCAGTGTAGAACGAGGCGGTGTTCCGCGCTGCTTCGCGCGCCGCCGCTTCCGAATCGCCGGCCGCAACCGCCGCATCGCCCCAACGCTCGGCGCTTCCCCGAAACAGCGCCAAGCCTTCTTGCGATGTCCCGAACGCGTTCGCGTCGATCTTGGGTACGGTCGGATTGACGAGATAGAGATCCATCCCCATCAAGCCACCCTCCCAACCCACACCAACCGCGCCGGGACCGAACTGCTCCCAGAACTGCGCGCCCTCTGGCGTGACTTCGGCGATGTGGCGGAGCGTGAGCCGCGTGCGGTGTTGCGATTCACTCGCGAGATGCACCTCGACCCAACTCACCTGACCGCGCATCTCCCAGGTGAGTCCGAGTTCCGCGGGCGCATTGCAGGTGGTGATTGTACCGCCGGCGTTGCCGATCAGCTGAAAGCGTCCGCCAAGTGTCAGATCACCTTCCACTGGCATGAACCATCGCGGAATGCGCTCGGCGCTCGTGAGCGCGTTCCACAGGTCGTCGATATCGGCGTCGTAGCTGCGACGGAGGACAACGGCGCGCACGGGCTTGCCGTCCCGATCGAACGATTCGACGGACCGATCCACCGCGCCAAGGTGACGGTGAACATCAATGGCCATAGGGTCAGACTCCAAGCGGGAAGTTCTTGGGAAAGTTCTTGGAGTCTGACCCCAAGAGGAGGCTTGGGGTCAGACTCCAAAGCGCGCTCGAACGCGTGGCCGAGCGCCGCAAAGGGTAAGGTCAAGCTTATATTAGTGGTCACTTATATAAGCGCAACCCCACGGCTACGACATCATCCCCGCCGTTGCCTGCCTCAGCCATGCGGCCACGCGCATCATCCCAATCGCCTCCGCGCGACTTGCAGGCGTCGCGCCGTTGGAATCACGGCGATGCGGATCCGCCCCATGGGCGACCAGCATCTGCGCGATTCGCAGCGCGAGCGATTCATCGAACGGCGGAAGCCAAAGCAGTGGAGACCACGTATCCCAATCGACGCGTGCCCGGGCGGGATTCTCATCGAGCACGACCTGCAATCGCTCGGCATAGCCGTTGTAGGTGAGGTTCCAGACATCGCGCGTGCGCGGCACGAGATACTCCATCACGTCGCGATGCAGGAAATGCGACGCGTTACCAAACGCGGTGCCACCGTAGTTCTGCTCGACGGAATCGATCTCGGCGCCACGTTCGATCAGCAACTTCACGGCGTCGAGTGAATTCGACCACGCGGCGTAGTTGAGCGGCCGAGTATTCTGTTCGTCGGCGACGTTCGCTGAGTAGCCAGCATCGAGCAGGAGCGCCAACGCATCGGGCCTGTTCTGCTCGGCAGCGATGAACATCGGTTTGGGGTTGGCAAGAAGCTCCGGCTGGGCGCTGAGCAACGAATCGACTTTCGCGCGATCGAGCCGGAGCGCCGCACTTGCTACCGCTTCTGCCGGCGCCAGCGATGCGGCAGTCGGCGTCGCGCCATACTTCGCGAGCAGCGTAGCGATCTCCGTGCGCCCCGCTGCCAGCGCAGCGTCGATCAACGATTGTTGAGAGAAGTGCGGGCTCGCAGGCGGCGGCGCCACGGCACTCGCTCCATGCTCCAGGCACCACGCGGCGAGCTCCAACTTGTTATGCCGAATGGCGTGTTCGAGGAACCAGCGGGCGCCGTTGCCATAGCCGCCCATATCCAGCATGGGCCACGCGGGATCATCCCACTCCCTCGTACGCCCGATCTTCTCGCAGTGCGCGTAGATCATCGGCAGCCACCACATGTACTCGGAGTGGAAGCCCAGGTTGTAGACGACCTGATTGTCGAAAGGATCCGCGCCGAAATCGAGAAAGAGCTGAGTGAGCGAATCGCGATGCGGGTGCGCCGGGCGATCCTCTTCACCCTCACCAACGACGCCAGTCATGGGTGTATAGTGACTGTCGCCAGCGTGATAGTAGGCATTCGCATCGGCCCCCGCTTCGACCAGCAATCGCGCGATCGCCACCGCGTTATCGTTCGACGCCGCGAGCGGCAGACGAGTGAACGCCAGGTACAGGAGGGGTGGCCGCCCTTTGGGGCCGAGCTGTCTGTACAGGTCGTTCTCGCCGCCCGCCATGGCGCGTGTCGCGCTCGGCGTGCCGATCGGTGCATTGGCCACCGCGGGATCGCGAGCAATCGCTGCGCGCACCGCATCAACATCTCCGCAGACCACCGTCGTCGCGAGATTGTAGTGCGCAATCTCCGGATGCTGGTCGAGCAAGCGCATCGCGGTTGCTTCCGCCCGACGATGATCCTGCTTGCCGCGCACGTGATGATCGGGGCAGGCGTTATCGAGGAATCGATTCGCGAGCCCGTCTGGCGAATGTGGATCGGGGAGCGGCGTGTCGATCGCGCGTTTGAGCGCGGTCCATCCGGGGAAGTCGAGCACCCGCGCGAGCGCGAGCTGCACATCGCGCAGAGTGGGAACCGCCACCGGATTGGACACGGCGCGTCGATACCACTGCATGGCCTGGTGGTCGCCGCTCTTGATCTGCGCGAGCTTGCGCTTGGCCTCTTTGCGGAGACGCTCGAGCGTTTCCGCAGGCGTGTTACGCCCGGACATGTTGCCTCCTTCCGAATCGCCTGCAGTCCGCTGAGTGTCAGGCTGGAAGAAGGTTCGTGCGAAAGTCGAACCAGCCTACTCTGGGTGACGGAGTCTTGCCGCGGACAGGAGGCGCCCCAGCGCGCACTGTATTGAATGTGCGGCGGCGCGGACAGAGTGGCTAGGGAGCGAGCGAGATCAATCGGGTACGCATCCACGTCGCGAGCGCAGATTCGGAGAGCGAGCCTGCCAAAGGGCGTAAGCAAAATTCCCCGATCCGTCTCGATTGCCAATACGCGGTCGCCTGCTTCCAGGTGAAGCCGATCCGCCATGTCTCGTGGGATTGTCGCGCCGATTGAGCCGCCATCCTGGAGCAATGTCAGTTCGCGTACCATAAAGCTCCGTAGCACAGATATGCTACAAAAGCAGCACATTTATGCTACCTCGCCAGCGTGTTCGATTTCCTGTTGGTAAGCTCTGGCGACCCCTCACCGCGAGACCCAAATGACCCCAGCCAAAAAAACCGCTGCCAAGCCTGCCTCTGAAGGAAGCGTGACCGACGGCGATCAGTGCGACGTGATCGGCGGAACGCACAAGGGAAAGTCCGGCAAAGTCACGGACATCAACACGAGCAAAACCGGCGCGGTCACGATCACGGTGGTACAAGCCAACGGTGATCGGTTCAAGACGCTCGCGAAGAACGTGAAGGTCAAGTAGGCAGCACCATGGTCGCGCGGTAGCGCGAGATGCTCTCGGCGTGCGTCGAGGTCCCCGCGGTGAATCGCCCGCCGTGCCCCTCGGCAATCCAGCGCACGATGCGCTGGCCGAGCTGCTCACGTGCGGGCATGCGCACATCGCTTGGCGTGGCGACTTCGCTTTCTACGACGAGCACACCCACGCCGGCGTCGCTGTCCATCGCCACCGACACGCACACGGCGCTGCCTTCGGCACTGTAGCGGCAGCCGTTCTCGAGCAGCTCGAGCAGCGCTTCGCGCAACAGCCCCGCGTTGCCGCGCACCGCCACCGGATCAATCTGGCCGAAGGCTAAAGTGCGCCCCAACTGCGACGCGCGCTGACGGAAGAGATCTACCGCTTCAATTGCGAGTCCGTCGAGCTCCACCTGTTCGCGACGATCGATCACCGCGCCGGCTTCGGCCTCGGCGAGCAGAAAAAGATCGTGCACGCGCCGATCCATCTGCTCGGAAGCGGTGCGAATCCGCCGGAGGACCGCCAGCGATTCCGCATCACGATCGTTTGGCGCCGCGAGCGCATGCTCCGCTTCGCCACGTACCAGTGTGAGTGGAGTACGAATCTGATGCGCGGCCTCACGTACGAACTGTCGGTTCTGCGAGAACGCGGCATCGAGTCGGTCGAGCAACGCGTTGAAGCGCGTGGCGAGATGACCCAGTTCATCGATCGGCTCTGAAACGGCAACACGCGTGAGTCCGCGATGCGGATCGAGCGCGTCGATCGATGCCCCGAGCGATTCAATCGGCTGCAGTGCCCGACGGGCCATCACGTATCCGCCCGCGAGCGACGCCAGCAGGATGAGTGGGGCCGCCACGGCAAGTGTGAGCGCGAGATTCTCGATGTCACGCTCGATGCCCTCGGTGTTGGCGACACCGAGCACGCGATACGCTGGCCACGGCGCATGCGCCGGAACGAGCCGCGAACGTACCACCAGGTCCTGTCCGCGCCACGGCACCTCGAGTGAGCCATCGTTGTGCGTGCGTGCAGCCTCCGCGACGGCGGCCGTGATCGACGAATCGGCGTGCGATGTCAGCACCGCGCTGTTGGCGTCGAGCACAATCCAGCCGTCGGGGCCCATGACCCAGTCTCGTCGCACCTCCTCGAGCACATACGCGAACGAGGAATCCGGCGTCTCGGCACCTTCACGACCGACCGCGACCTCGACGCCGCGCATGAGGTTCTCGAGGCGATTCTCCATTCGCCCCGTGCTTTCGAGCCAGAGCCAACCCAACAGCGCCGTGGACACCAGCACCAATGCGACCGCGAAGGTGATCGCAAACGCACCGGCGAGCCGCAGCCGAAGTCGACTCAGCGAAGGCATCACGACCGCGGCTTCACGGCCGATGGGTCGGCGCCCGACAGCACGTAGCCTGCGCCGCGCACCGTGCGCAGGATGGCCGGCATACCGGCACGATCGATCTTGCGACGCAAGCGGCCGACCAGCACGTCCACCGCGTTGGCAACGGGATCAAAGTTGTCATCCCAGACATGCTCGAGAATCTGTGCACGGGTGTAGACGCGTCCCTGATTCCGCATGAAGAACTCGAGCAGTGCGAATTCGCGCGACGTGAGAGTGATCGGCACATCGCTTCGCGCGACATGACGCGTCGCGGGGTCGAGCGTGAGATCATCACAGTGGAGCACCGCTTCCACCAGTTGCACCGGCCGCCGCGACAGTGCCCGCAAGCGCGCCAACAGTTCGGACACGGCGAACGGCTTGGCCAGATAGTCATCGGCGCCGGCGTCGAGTCCACGCACGCGATCATTCACCGACTGACGCGCCGTGAGCATCAGTACGGGCACGCGATTGCCGGCTGCGCGCAGCGACCGGCACAGCGCAAAGCCATCCATGTCAGGCAAGCCCACGTCGACGATCATCAGGTCGTACGTGGTCACCGCGGCTTCAGTGAGCGCAGCTGCCGCGGTGGCTACGGTATCCGCCGCCCAGGTCGCGTCCTGCAGCACACGCTGCAGGAACGCGGCGATCTCTGGATCATCCTCGACGACGAGCAGGCGCACTCACACGCCCTTGGGCTTGGCGGGAGGCTTCGCGAGTGCCTTGGCAGCGCCCTTCTTTTCCGCAGCTTCTTCCTTCGCTTCCTGCGCCGGCGTTTCGTGTTCGACCGACACGACCTTGCCCGTCTTCGCATCGACCAGCACTTCGTCTTCGCCCGTCTTCTTGGCCACCGTGAACGCGAACGCGTACACCAGCTTGCCGTCTTCCTGCTCGATCTCGGCGGACTTGAGCGTGCCGTTCGGCACCTTCGCCTTCGCGGTCGCGAGCGCGACTTCGGGCTTCACCGTGGCCATCTTGAGCTGTCCGGCCTTCTCTTCCTTCACCACGAGCGGCGCGGCCTGCGCCTGCAACGCGGCTGATACAAGCACCGTCGCCATCGCCGCGATCGTACGCATCATGATTCGTTCTCCGGGACTGGGGGAGCCGAATGATTGGCGGGTGTCATGACAGAAGCATGACACCCGCGGAATCAATCGGCCAGCCGCCACCCGCGTCCGCGCACCGCGACCAGCAAGACCGGGACGACAAAGAGCGTGATTGGTGTGGACAGCGCCAAACCGCCAATGACCGCCATCGCGAGCGGCTTCTGCAGCTCGCTGCCCGCGCCAAGGCCCAGCGCGAGCGGGAGCAGGCCAAAGAGCGTGCACAACGTCGTCATGAGAATGGGGCGCAGCCGCACGCGTGCCGCATCACGGATGCCAGTTTCGAGGTCGACCCGCCCTTCGAGCATGCGATGGCGTGTGAAGTCGAGCAGGATGATGCCGTTCTTCACGATGAGCCCCACCAGCAGGATGAGCCCCATGAAGCTCGACACGTTGAGCGCGGTACCGCTCGCAAGGAGCAGCACCAACGCACCCACGAAACTCAGCGGCGCGGCCAACAGCACCACGAGCGGCTCCACGAACGACCGGAACTGCACCAGCATCACTGCCATCACGCTGATCACGGCAAGGCCGAGCACGAGGAGCAGCGCGCGAAATGCCGCCTGCTGACTCGCATAACGGCCGCCAACTTCCACGCGAATGCCAGCCGGTGCCGGATTGGTGGCGAGAATCGCATGCACATCGTCCATGACGGCGCTCAGCGATCGCCCCTCAACCCCGGCGGTAATCGCGACCAGCTGCTGCTGATTCTCACGCAGGAACTCGCTTCGCACATCGCCGGGAGTGAAGGTGGCAAGCGCCGAGAGCGGTGTGGCCTGCTTCGTGGTTGGCGACACCACGGGAAGCGCACCGAGTCGCTCGGCGTCCAGGCGAATCGCATCGGGCGCGCGAACACGCACACCAATCGATCGGTCGTCGAGTCGCACTTCACCGGCCTCGACGCCCAGCAACGCCGCACCGACGGATGTGCCGACCTCCTGCGGTGTCATCCCCACTCGCGCCGCCTCGGCACCACGCACCGCCATCGACAGCTCGGCGCTCGTCTCCGGAATGCCAGAGTAGAAGTCTTCGAGCCCATCGACCTTCTGAACCTTCGGGCCGATCACACCCGCGTAGCTCTCGAGCGCCGTGAGATCGGAGCCAAAGAGCTTGATCTCCATCGGTCGCGAATTGCCGGAGAGGTCGTCGAGCACATCGCTCAGGATCTGCACAAACTCCACGCGCATGCGCGGGACCGCGGCTTCCACTTTGCCGCGCACTTCGTCGATCACTTCGGTGATGCCACGCTCGCGCTGTCCACGAAGTTTGAGACGTACACTCACATCGCCGCGATTCTGCTCGGTGGCGAAGAGGCCAAGCTCGGCACCGGTGCGACGCGCGACGCCTTCGACTTCCGGTGTGGCACCCAGGATACCCTCGACAACATGCAGCTGGCGATCCGTCTCGGTGAGCGCGGTGCCTCCGGGCATCCAGTAGTCGAGAATGAAGCTTCCTTCGTCCATCTCAGGGAGAAAGCCGGTGCTCACACGCGTGTAGGCGAACGCACCACCGGCCATCAGCAGCATCGCGGCCACGATCATGATCCACGGGCGGTGCAGCATAGTCGCGAGCGACGCGGCATAGCGCTCTGAAATCGCGTCGATGCCGCGACCAAGCCGCGCGAGCAGCCCGGGTGCGGGCCGTTCGCCGGCACTCTCGAACTCCGCATCGTGCGCGGTAAGAAACTGCGCCGCGAGCAAGGGGATGATCGTGACCGCGAGCACCAGCGACACCAGCACACAGATGGTGAGCGTAAGCGACAGCGCCGCAAAGAACTGACCGGCCACGCCATCGAGCAATCCCAGGGGCAGGAACACCACGACTGTGGTGAGCGTGCTCGTCGTGACTGGCCACAGAATCTCACGCAGCGCTTCACGCACCGCCTCGGTGCGGTCGGCGGTGAGATGGAGATGGCGCACGACATTCTCGGTGATCACCACCGCATCGTCTATGACGAGGCCAATCGCGATCGCCATTGCGCCGAGCGTCATCAGATTGAACGTTTGCCCGGCGACGCGCATGACGAATACACTGACGGCGAGCGTGAGCGGAATCGCCGCTGCGCTGATCGCTGTGATGCGCACATGACGCAGGAAGAGCAGCAGAATCAGCACCGCGAGTCCGGCACCGATCAGCATGGCTTCGCGCACCGATGTGACGGCATCGCGCACCAGCTGCGCCTGGTCGTACACGGGCGTGAGATGCACACCTGCCGGCAGCGTTGGCGCAAGCAGCTTGACCGCGGCGGCAACCGAATCGGCCACCGCCACTGCGTTGCCGCCGATCTGCCGCGTGACGTTGATCAGCGCGGCCGGTTTGCCGTCGCCGGCGACCAATCGCACATGATCTTCCGTGCCCGGAACAACCGTGGCGACATCGCGCACGCGGAGCGTTCCGCGAATGGCGACGTTGGCGATGTCGTCGATGGAGTGCGCCTCCTGCGCGGTGACCACGAGATACTGCTTGTAGTCACGCGTGACGCGGCCAACGGCGTCGACATTGATGCCGGCCTTGATGGACGAGGCGAGTGATTCGTACGTCAGCCCCGCCGCGGCAAGTCGGGCGGGGTCGGCAATGACCTCGATCTCGCGCACATCGGTGCCCTGAACATCGACACGCCCCACGCCGGGAATGCGCGACAAAACAGGCTTGATCTGATAGCGCGCGATGTCGTACAACGTGGCCGCGTCGCCACCCTCGAGATTGTAGTTGAGGATGGGGAAGAGACTTGGTGTGAGCCGTTCGATCTCGAGCTGCACACCAGCGGGCAGGTCGCCGCGAATCTGCTCGACACGCGTGCGGACGAGCTGCAGCGCCTCGTTCATATTCGTCTGCTCGGTGAACGTGATGTTCACTTCGCTCGATCCGCGAATGCTGCGACTCTTGACCCGTAGCACACCGGGCACGATGCTGACCGCCTCCTCGATGGGACGGGTGATGGCGAAGATCACCTGTCGCGCACCGAGGCTCGATCCTTCCGCGACGATCGTGATGCGCGGGAAGGTGAGTTCCGGATAGATCGCGCTCGGCAGCGTGGTCGCCGCCCACACGCCGGCAAGGCTCAGGAGTGTGACCACGAGGTACACCACGCGGCGTTGCGCCGCGAGGACATCGAAGAGCGCAAAGCGACGACGAGCTTCTTGCGGCTCGCTCACGGCTTGACCTTCGCGCCTTCATCCATGCCATAGGCGCCGCCGCTCACGACACGCTGACCGGCTTCGAGCCCTTGGCGAATCCATACACCGTTCGCCGAGCGGCCGCCGACCTGCACATCGGTCGCGTGTGCCACACCGGCGCTATCCACCACGAACACGCGATAGCCTTCACCGTTCGGCACCAGTGACGCTGCCGGCACTACCAGCGCGTTGGCATGCGACGACACCGCAATGCGTCCCACCAGCGACTCGCCAAATCGCACCGTGCGCTCGCGCGACGTGATGGCGACGCGCACCGCAACACCGCCCGAGGCGCTATCGACTGCCGCGGCGATATCGGCCACGCGACCGTGTGCGGCCATCGCACCCGTTGTCATGCCCGCCGTCGTACCCGCCGATAGCAACACTTCATTGCCGACCCGAACGCGTGCGGCGTCGGGCGGCGCAAGCGTCAGCAACACATCCTGCTGAGACGGATCGGACACTTCGATGAGCGGTTGCGTCGCATCGACGCTCGCACCCAGCAACGCAATCTGCCTGGTGATCACGCCGGCGAACGGGGCGCGCAGCACCGCAAGTTCGCGAGCACGACGCGCCGTGATCGCGTTCGACTGCGCGACTGCGAGATCGGCCTGCGCGAGCTCTGCGTCCTTGCGCGGTGAGACGCCAGCCTCCGCCAGTCGACTCGCACGCGCCGCCGCCTTTTCAGCCACATCAAGCGCACGCTCCGCGCCCACCTTCGCCGCCTCGAATGGCGCGACTTCGAACTCCACGAGTACCGCGCCAGCTGCCACGGATTGTCCGACCGCCGCGTTCACTCTCGCGACGCGCGTCGGCGCCGGAGCGGCCAACTGCGCGACGCGACCGGGACGACCCGCCACTACGCCAACGGCCTCGATGGTTTCGTCAAAGCGAGTGACCTCCACCGGAACGACGGTGGCCGCGACAACCGCTTGCGTCTTGGCTTCGTCAGCTGGCGGTGCGTCGTCGGCGTCCTTCGCCACTTCGCCCTTGCCGCAGGCGGTTACACTCAGCAGGCAGCCACCAACGACCGCTCGCAACGTGCGCGAGCGAAGAGGAGCAGTGAAAGACATCACGGTTGCGTGGGACCGCTAAAGGTGAGCAATTGCACGAGCCCGGCGGCGATACGCGCCGTGGCGACATCATCGAGGTACTGACTGCGTGCTTCACGAGCGGTGCGCTGTGCTTCGAGCACCGCCGGAAGTGTGGCGGCGCCTTCCTGATAGGCGAGCAACGAGAGCGCGGCGACCCGTTGCGCGCTGCCCTGAAGCGCCTGACTGCGCGACGCGCGCGACGAAGCGACGGCCAGCGCACGCACGGCTCGCGCGGTTGCCGCCGCAAGCTCACTTTCGGCGAGCTTGAGCGTCGCATCGGCACGACGACGCTGCGACTCAGCGATGGCCACTGACGCCTTGTTGCGATTGAAGAGTGGTAATGGCAACGCAAGACCAAACGACGGCAGCACGTTGTTCCCCGTACCACCAGGATCACGCGTTTCATAGCCGAACTGCAGCGACGTGCCGGCGAAGAGACTGCGCTGCTCGAACGTCACGGCCAGCTGCGCCGAACGCAGATCTTCCTGCGCCGCGCGAATGAGCAGCGGTGAGCCGGCACCGACCTGCGCCGACGCGCCTTCGAACGTCAGCGAGTCCGACAGCGAAATGGAGACGTCGTTCGCTGTACGTCCCATCAATGACTGCAGCGTGAGGATCAGGCTCGTCGCATCGAGCGAGTCGATACTCGCCGCGTTCGCGAGCTGCCCCGCAGTCACGGTGGCGAGCTGCACATCGAACTCGCTGGCATCGCCGGCGTCGCGACGAAGCCTGGCGAGCGTCAGCAGCGAATCGGCATCGCGCGCCGACTGGGTCGAGAGGCCTCGACGCGCGACGGAGACCTGCGCTCGCGTGTACAGCGTATCGACGTCGTAGCGCACCGCTTCACGTTCGAAGGCGAAACGCTTGTCGGCGGCAATCAGCGCGGCCTGCGCGACGCCAATGCGCGCGCTGCGAATCCACGGCAGGTCCACCGGCACATCGAACGAGAAGTGCTCAGTCGGTGTGCTTCCGGTGTGCTGGTAGCCGAGGGAAGGATTTTCGAACTGTCGTGCGAGCGAGAGTGTTGCTCCGGCGGCACTCGAATCGGCGCGCGCGATGCGAAAGCGCGCGCCGCTCGACAGGGCACTGCTGATCGCATCCGCTCGACTGATCGGTGTCAGTGCCGACTGTGCCTCGGCGCCCGTGAAAAGCGCGCCGAGTGACAGTCCCAAGGTCAGCAATGCATAGCGGGTTGAACGGATCAACTACTTCGACTCCACGACGAGAAGGGCGAACGAGTTCGGAACGACCGGCGCGCGGCCCGGCTTCTGTCCTGGTGGCGGCTCGGGGATTGGGCCGTACTCCACGCTCGCGAGGTAGATGCGATGCGTCTTGGGGTCGAGCGCCATCGTGCGCGAACCGCGGTGCGTGGGGACCGTCGCTTCCACGGCGTAGCTGTCGGCGCTGCTCTGCTTCACGACGGTGAGTGTGCCATCGCCACCGTTCGAGGCGAAGACCAGCTTGCGGTCGGCATCGTACGCGGCGGCATCGACGCCAGCGCCGATCGGCACCATCGCGACGACTTTGCCGGTGCTCGGATCGCTCACCGCCATCTGCTTGTTGCCGCAGACGGAGAAGAGGCGATTATGCACGCGATCGAGTGCGAGACCCGACGGGCCTTCGCAGTTCGGCAGCCAGTAGCGCTTCACTTCCCTGAGCGTCTTCGTGTCGATGACGGCGATCTGTCCCGTATCGCTTTCGAGATTCACAAACAGATGGCCTTTGCCATCGGTCTGAGCGAATTCCGGCTTTACCCCGAGCGGGATGGTGCCTTCCACCGCGCCAGTCGCCGCGTTGATCGCCGTGGCGTTGAGCCCACGTCCATTGAAGGTGAAGACGCGCTTGCTGAAGGTGTCGTAGTGAATCGCATCGGGATTCGCGCCGGTCACCTTCACCGTATTGATCACCGCCAGCGTCTTGAGATCGAAGATCGTGACCGTGGTATCGCGGCCGTTGCTGGTGAAGCCACGACCCAGATCGGTCGCGATAGCGGCGCCGTGAATGCCATTGGTGTTGGCGAGGGTGCCGACTACCGCGCCCTTGGAGAGGTCGACGACGACCAGCACGTTGCCATGCGACTGGTAGAGGCGGTCGCCTTCGATGGCGGTGTAGTCCCATCCCCCTTCGCCGCCAATCGCGATCTTGCGAGCGAGCTGGTACTGCGGGGTCTGCGCTTCGATCGGCGCGCTGGCGATCAGGCAGGCGGAGAGGACACCGGCTGCCCACGCGGCGCGGTGACGGTACAGAGAAACTCGGTGCATCGCGGAATCCGGACGCAGGGTGACGGAGCGGGCTCTCAATTCTGCGCTTGGTTCATGTCAGGAGGATGACAGACGACCGGCAGGCGAGCTAACGTTCTGTTCATGACCACACGCCGCTATGGCGAAGACGAAGCGCGCGAGATCTTTGCGCTGGCGACCGCCGGCGAGACGCGCGACAAGGCGCTGGCTGGAGAATCGACGGGACTGACGCTCGCCGATCTGCAGCGTATCGGGCAGGAAGTCGGCATCGAACCGTCGCAAATCGCCGCGGCGGTCGAGCGGCTCGAGTCACGCGAGCGGCCGCTACAGGTTCGACGCTCCTTTGGCCTGCCCATTGGCCTCTCTCGTGTTGTCACGCTCCCTCGGGCGCCGAACGATCGCGAGTGGGAGCGACTGGTCGTGGAGTGCCGCAATGCCTTCGGGCATCAGGGGGTCACGTCGGTCGAAGGGAGCATGCGGCAGTGGAGTGTGGGCAATCTCCACGTTTCGGTCGAGCCGACCGCCGATGGTGCGCAGCTCCGCATGAGCACACTCAAGGACGACGCGCTGGTGCTCAATCTGCTCACGGTCATCATGAGCACCTTTGCGATCATTGTGGGCGGCGTCGTGACCGCCGGCGGCAAGCCAGAGAAAGCGCTCGCCGTGGTCGGCATGTTCGGTGGTATCGCGGTCGCCTCGTTTCTCGCGAATCTCATTCGCATGCCCGCGTGGGCGCGCGCCCGGAAGCAGCAGATCAACGAGCTCAGCGAGCGCGCGGTGGAGATGTTGTCGAGCGGCGAGTCGCAATCGTGAGCCATGGCCCAATCACCGTCGTTGAATCCGTGCCGCGCACGATCGCCGCGGTACACGCTCGCGTCGTGTTCGGTACGATTCCACAGGTGTTCGCGCAGTATCTCGATCAGGTCTACGCTGCCGGCAAGGCCGGCGCGGTGCAGCTGGATGGGCTCAACGTGCTGCTCTACCGACCGGTGCCAGGTACCAACTTCCTCGATGTCGACTTCGGTGTAGGCATTCGCGCGCCTTTCGAACCCACCGGAAACGTCGTGCCCACTGTGCTACCGGCAGGTCCGGCCGCTCACACGACGCTGCGCGGTAGCTACATGGGAATTCGCGGCGCGCATGACGCCGTACTCGCCTGGATTGCCGCGAATGGCCGCAAGCGCGCCGGGCCAAGCTGGGAAGTGTACGGCCACTGGGACGACGATGAGTCCAAGTTGACCTGCGATATCTACTGGTTGCTCGAGCCGTAAGTCGACGCGAGCGAGGCCTCACACCGCGAAATGGTCAGCGGTGCGTTTCGCCCTCTTCAAAGCCGGGCGTCTCGATCTGAAAGGTCGCGTGTTGGATCCCGCAGCAGTCGTGTGTGCATCGGCGCAGCGCAGTCAGCATGTCATTGCCACCGCGACCTTCGGCCACGCGCACGTGCGCTGACATCGACTCTTGTCCACTCGTGATCGACCAAACGTGCAAGTCATGCACGTCGAGCACACCCGGCACCTTGAGCAGCCGCTCGCGCAACACATCGACATCGATACCGGCCGGCGCGCTTTCCATCAGCACGCCCACGGTTTCTCGCAGCAGGTGCCAGGACGAAAACACCACCAGTACGCCAATGATTGCCGATGCGAGTGGATCCGCCCATTGCCAGCCGAACGCCCAGATCAATCCGCCGCTCGCCATGGCGCCTACACTGCCCAGTGCATCGGTCATCACGTGGAGCCAGGCGCCACGCTCGTTCAGTGAGCCATCGCGACCACTGTTCAGCAACCACAGGCTGAGCAGGTTGACGAATAGTCCACCGGTCGCGATGGCCATCATGGCCGCGCCTTGCACTTCGGGCGGCGAATGAAAGCGCTCGCACGCTTGGTACAGAATGAAAACGGAAATCGCGATCAGCGTCGCACCATTCGCGAGTGCAGCGAGAATCTCCGCGCGATAAAACCCGTACGATCGCTGCGCGGTGGCCGGTCGCTCGGCGAGCCACATCGCGAACAAGGCCAACCCGAGCGCTGCCGCGTCTGACGCCATATGGCCGGCATCAGCGAGCAGCGCCAGCGAGTTGGTGAAATAGCCACCCAGCACCTCGGCAACCATATAGCCGAGGACCAGCAATAGCGTGAGCGTCAGTCGACGCTTGCTCGCGCCACGGCCGTGCGAATGGCCGTGGGCATGCGAATGATCGTGAGAATGAGAATGCGTGTTCGACATGACAGGCAACGTCATATCGCAATGTATCTGCGAGTACCGGCGCGCGCGCTATGCGGCGTTCTTTCGCGGACCGAACCAACGCGTGAGCGCATCGACCAATCCAACGGATGTGCCATCGCCCACCCACGCGACGTACCCATCAGGGCGAACGAGCACTGCCGTTGGCGCTTCGATTCCCCCAATGACCGGCAACTCCCAGGTGCCCGTGAACTTGCCGTCGACGAGTTGCACACGATCGGACCATCCCACCACCGTGAGGGCGCCCGGTTCGCCAAGGTTGAGCAACAACGGCTGACCATGATGCAGATACGTGAACACGCGACGCGTTCCGATCGACGTTTCAACAAACACATCCGGCATGCGCCGCCCAACCAGCGGATGCGAGTCACCGAGGTCGTAGCGTATGTCGAGCCCCGACATCATGCCGGCGATGCATTTGCGTGACTCAGGCACTTTGAGCAGATCGCCGATGATTTCACGCGCGGCAACACTGCGTGCGTCTTCGCGATGCAATGCGACCTGCGCCATGGTGGCCTTGAGCACCGTTGCACCGATCGGATGGCGCTCGCTGTGGTACGTGTCGAGCAGTGAGTCAGGTGCACAGCCTTTCACCACCAGTGCGAGCTTCCAGCCCAGGTTGACCGCGTCCTGCACACCGGTGCCGAGTCCCATGCCGCCAATCGGTGAGTGAATGTGCGCGGCGTCGCCAGCGAGCAGCACACGTTTGCGACGATACTCCGCGGCCTGGCGTGACATGTCGGTGAACCGGGAAATCCACGTTGGGCTATGCGCGCCGTAGTCGGTGCCGCAGGTCGCGACGAGCAACTGCTTGAGATCGTCGAGTGTCGGCTCGCTGGTGTTGTTGGCGTTCGGTTCAGTGACCATCACCGTGATGGGGCCAACGTCCTTGTAGATGACCTCTGTCCCCTTGATCTCGTATTCGGAGCGACCAAAAGCATACGTGCCATTCGGCGATCGATGGACGCCATACGGTGGCAGCGTGGTCATCTCGACTTCCGCCAGGATGTTGCTGGTAGTCGCATCCCATCCGGGGAAGTCGATGCCGGCGGTCTTGCGCACGAAGCTTCGGCCGCCGTCGCATCCCACCAGATACTGCGCACGAATGCGATCGCCGTTGTTAAGTGCTACTTCGATGATGTCGTCGTCTTCGGAAAAGCCAATGATCTCGCGATCGTAGCCGATGGTCACGCCAAGCTCGGTGATCCAATCGGCAAGAATGCGTTCGATGAACTTCTGCCTGAGCGCAAGTCCGTAGTTGTGGCGCGTCGGAAAGTCGCTGATGTCGAGACGCGTAACGGCAAAGCCGGTGACCTGCGCGGTCTGACCAGCGGACAGGAAACGCTCGGCGATGCCACGTTGATCGAGCACTTCAATGGTGCGCGACGAAATCCCCAGCGCGCGCGCACCAGACAGCTCCTGACTCGGGCGACGTTCGATCAGTGCAACGTTGACGCCGGCCAGTTTGAGTTCACCAGCAAGCATGAGTCCTGTCGGTCCGCCGCCCGCGATCACTACGTCACACTGCATCGGCTGGTGCATCGGTGCCTCTCCTGTTCAGAATGAGGCGCACAGTATGAATGCCCCCCGGGGCCTTGCCGCAAGCCGCCGGTCCATTGATATATGTTCGTGGGGACTGTGATGATCCGTTGCCGGACCCGGCCGTTGCGCTCGCCTTGCTGCTGAGCTGCCGTTGATCGAGGCGGATTTTCGCTGCGGATCGACGCGGATAACTGACACAGCATTCGCGGATTTCGCGGATCATGCGGATTTTCGCTGATCGATTACACGGATGGAAAGTCTTTTTGAATTGATCCGCGTAAATCAATCCGCGATGATCCGCTCAATCCGCGAGATCCGCGTATGCTGTGTTGGTTATCCGTGTGAATCCCAGCGAGCCGTCAATGCGGCGTAATGCGCATCTCGTCGCTGGGCGTGGATGCGACACGCGGTGACACGGGAAGCGCATCGCGCTCAGGACGACGGGTCGCCATGAGATTGCTCAGGAAGCGCTGGCCTTCTGAAAGCCGCTCCACTTCAATCGCGATCGCATCGACGGCCTGAATGAGGCGGTCTTCGTGCTCGGGGTTACGCGCCGAAATCTGTGCTTCTTGAACGGCCGCACGTTTGCCGCGTGCCATGCCGAACCGCCACAGGAGAACGCCGAGTGCGACGAAGCCGAACGCTTCGAACGCCATCATGCGCTGAAATTCGCGGCGCTGTGCGTTGAACTGATCCAGCAAGACCGGATCAGGTGGCGCCGCAACCGAAAAGGTGAGCGGTCCAACGGCCGGCGGTGCCTCTGCTGGCGGCGGTGCGTCTTCGCCTGGCGGAGCAACCAGCTGCCCCTTCACCGCTTCGTCGAGCTGCTGATCGGCACTGCGGAGCAGCTTTTCGAGATTCTGCAGGCGATCGCCAAGGCGATTGATCGAGGCGTCGTACTCCTTGACCATCGACGCGTCGCCGCGCGCCTGCGCATTCAGTCGCTCCTGGCCGATTCGTCCGCGTTCCTGCATCGCCGTTTGATACTGCTCGGAGATGATGTCCCGGCGCTGTTGCAGCACATGGAGCTGGTTCTGCTGCGCGTCGTAGGCGATCTGCGCACGTGGTGCGGCATCTGCAGACTGGAACGGCATGGGGCGGGCTCAGCGGCTATGAGGAGAACGCGCGAGACGACGGGCAGGCAGGAAACGCCCAATGGGGCGTACGATTCGACAACTGGAGCGGTTTCAGGGTTGCGACGGGGTCAGAAGCCGGTCGATCGCACTGGGGATTCAGTGGCGTTCTGCCAAGGCAGTGACGGCCACCAGCGCATACTCCCGGTGGCACCATCCCGCTCGACCTCTAACGACGTGACAGGCTCGCCCGGCTTGGGGGTCAGCAGCGGCACGCCACGTTCGCTGGCCGCGACCACCACGCGCTCGATCGGCTCGGTCCAGCCATGCAGGGCCAGATTCCACAGCCCCCAATGCACCGGGAGGAAGTAGGTGCCGCGCGACTGAACGTGCGCCTCGACCGCTTGCTCCGGGCCGATGTGCACATCGGGCCAATACTGACTGTAGGCGCCGATCTCGATCATCGTCACATCAAAGGGCCCGAGCTTTTCGCCGATCTCGGCGAATTCATGTTGCATCGCCGAGTCGCCCGCGTAGTACACGCGATGATTGCGACCGGTGAACGCCCACCCGCACCAGAGGGTGCGGTCGCGAATGGGGCCGCGCCCGGAGAAATGTCGCGACGGTGTCGACGTCAGCGTGACGTTCTTGATGGTGTGTGTTTCCCACCAGTCATGCTCGTGAATCCGCGACGCCGGTACACCCCACTTCTGCAAGTGCTTGCCAACACCGAGCGGCATGATCCACTGCACATCGAGATGCGCCAGCGCGCGCACGGTGGGCTTGTCGAGATGATCGTAGTGATCGTGCGAATAGAGAATCGCATCGAGCTTCGGCAGGTCATGGAGTGGCAGCGGCGATTCGTAGAATCGCTTTTCGCCAAACCACGTAACCGGCGAAACGCGCGGGCCGAACACCGGATCGATCAGCACGCGAATGCCATCGATTTCGAGCAGCAGCGTGGAATGCCCGAGCCAGACGATGCGCCAACCGTCGGTGATCGGCTCGCCCAGGTCCTTGGCCGACAGCGCATGCACCGGCACCGGGGCATTCGGCCGCTTGTACGGCGATCCCCCAAAGAAGAAGTCCCACAACACCGTGAAGCCCCGCTGGTCGTGCCGCGGCAGGCG